>NZ_CANNFF010000006.1 GCF_947503855.1 uncultured Polaribacter sp.
GGAAGCAACATCAAATTGAAAACCCTAACCTAACCGCTAGTGCTATTGGTAAACAAACTGCTGATATGAAGTTGATCGCTATCTATTCTGATGCCAATTGGAGTATTAGCGATACAAACGCTACCTCTGCAGTTTGGGGTATTAATACTAGTTTAAATAATGGGTATCCTTACTTTAATTTTAATACTGCAAGTTTATACTTGCCAAGTCTTTCTCTAATAGGTGCTAAATCAATTTACATGCTTCTAGGAGATGAATATCTAGAATTAGGAGCTATAGCAGCAGATTACCTAGGAAATGATATTACAGACAAAATCATTGTGGATTCCTCTAAACTAGACAAAAATACCGAAGGAAATTATTCTGTTTTTTATAATGTTTCAGACAGTCAAGGCAATAAGGCAAACACACAATTGAGAAATATAAAAGTAAGATCTGAGGAATACTTTAAACCTGTTATAACCCTTATTGGACAGAGTTCTATAACTCATGAAAAAGGAGATGCATATGTAGATGAAGGAGCATTAGCGAGAAATTATTTAGATCAAGATATTTCTTATAAAGTTGAAGTCACTGGGGCTGTAGATATTACTGAAGTTGGAACTTATGCTTTGTATTACAATGTTACAGATTCTTTCGGTAACATTGGAAATCAAATTATTAGAACGGTAACAGTTGTAGATACTTCCATAGAATTATTTAGACCTATTATAACACTAAAGGGCTCTAAGTCTTTAGTTATAAAAGAAGGTACTTCTTATCAAGAATTAGGCGCAACAGCAATAGATTATAATGGTAATGACATCTCTTCAGACATTGTAATAGATGCTTCTGCAGTAGCTGTAAACAGCATCGGAACTTATAGTGTAAAGTATGATGTAGTAGACCAAGAAGGTTACAATGCTATTACAGAAACAAGAACCGTGATTGTTAAAGAAACTAATTACTTTAAGCCTACACTATCTTTAGTTGGAGAAACACAAATTACGTTATCCGTAGGGCAAAACTATAGAGAGTTTGGTGCAAAAGCAATAGATTATAATGGTAATGATATTTCGGAATTAATTGTAACTACTGGAAATGTAGACACAAGTAAATCTGGCACATACGTTGTAAAATATAATGTAACTGATACCCTAGGGAATATAGCATCAGAAATTAGAAGAACTATCACTGTTAATATAGTTGAAGGCTCATATAATATTCCTATGGTAACTCTAAATGGTGATCAAAAAATTTATATGAATGTTAATGATAACTATATAGAATTGGGAGCTACTGCAACAGATTATTTAGGGAATGATATTTCTCAATATATAGAAATTAATGATTCTAATTTAGATACTAAAAACATCGGAATATATTATGTAATTTATACTGTAGAAGATAATGAAGGAGGGAAATCTAATCCTGCTATCAGAATTGTAGTAGTACAAAATGTATTGGGTGTCTCAGATGTAGAAAATGAAAATGAAATTGCAATATATCCAAATCCTACTTCAAGTATGTTGTATATAAATGTAGACTACAATCTTATCAATCAGCGATATCTTATAGTAGATGCTTTAGGAAGAGATGTTTTAAAAGGAAACCTAAATCAAGTTAAAAACACTATCAATGTAGAGCAACTATCCAAAGGAATATATTACCTTAAGGTATCTAACAAAAAAACAATTAGTTTTATAAAAAAATAGAACAAGATTTAAATTCAATTAAGCCACCTTAGGGTGGCTTTTTTTTCTCCTTTACTCTACAATTTTAAATCTAAAACTTCCTGGAGACACCACCACTTAAAACTCGTTACATCTTTGCTGAGTTCAACTCATAAGTGCAACAAACTTATTATTTAAATCTTCAATAAAGTTAGAAGAGTCAACATTTGAGGTCACTTTTTATTCTCAAGAATAATTTTTTATTCTTGGGAATATTTTTTTGTACTATATTTTAGATAGTCAAAAATCGAAGGATAAAATACACTTTAAATCCTCAATAAAGTTAGAAGATTCAACAGTGGAGGTCACTTTTTATTCCCAAGAATAATTTTTTATTCTTGGGAATATTTTTTTGTACTAGATTTTAGATAGTCAAAAATCGAAGTATAAAACATGATTTAAATCTTCAATAAAGTTAGAAGAGTCAACAATGGAGGTCACTTTTTATTCTCAAGAATAATTTTTTATTCTTGGGAATATTTTTTTGTACTAGATTTTAGATAGTCAAAAATCCAAGTATAAAACATAATTTAAATCTTCAATAAAGTTAGAAGAGTCAACAGTGGAGGTCACTTAAAGCTTCACAGAAATGTGAGGCTTTTTTGTTGTTTACAAACTACGTTTTATAGGGGTTACAGAGCTTATAAGTATTTTAATATTTCAAATATAACTTTAGAGGGTTTATGTTTAAGTTTTTTTGAAACTATAATTAATAGGAAAAAAATACATATAAAGTAAGTAGAGCTTTAAACTGTGTTTGAATAAATAAAGAACTAACTAGTATTAATACGACTAGTCTAAGTGATTATAAAATTATTTCATATTTAAAAAAGAAAAATTATAACTTAGACCTAAATTTATAAAAGCATTATTTAAATTACCTCCTTTTGCTTTTACGTAGCCTAGAGATCCTCTTAAGTTTAAAGTATTATTTAGCTGATAATCGGCACCAAAACTTGGTTTTATTATGAGTCCTTCTCCAGTGCTAATATTTCCACCACCAGCTGCACCTGTTAAAATTTGACCGAAAAAACGGGTATGAATACCCATAATTTTTTTAGATTTTATTC
This sequence comes from uncultured Polaribacter sp., assembly GCF_947503855.1. Classification (GTDB taxonomy): domain Bacteria; phylum Bacteroidota; class Bacteroidia; order Flavobacteriales; family Flavobacteriaceae; genus Polaribacter. Next base: position 2,783 of record NZ_CANNFF010000006.1, read on the forward strand.
CCAAACCAACCAAACCCTCTGCATATGCACCAGCATTTCCAAAATTGGCAAAAGAGGTTTGTCCTGCAACATACAAATGTTTATTTAAGTCTAAATTTATCTGTAAAGATATTTGATGCATATCTTCTGTGGGTTCTGATATTCTTTTAGCATTAAAATACCAGTCATGTTTTATAATAAAATCAACGCCTTTAAATTTTCCTGAGCTAAAATGTTTCTTGTTTGCTATTGTGCCACTTCTATCTAAATAATATTTTAAACCAACACCATAAGAAGAAGTAGAAAATAATTGACTAGGAGTTAATAGATAACCTTTATTTATAGCTATAAATGTATTTTTAAATAGTTTTTGTTCTAAAGAAACATCAGGAGCAATCATAAAGCCACCATCAGAATTAACACCACCACCACCACCAGCACCAATACTAAATTTTGTTAAAATATGAGTGTTATTTTTATTGAAACTAAAATGGTAGCCACCTCCTAAAAATACATCCATGTAACCAGCTTTAATACCACTATATGCGCCATCTACTTTAATAAAGCCAAACCAATTTTTAGTAAAATAATTGGCAAATTCAAAACCAGCCAATCTTATAGTTTTTCCTTGAATAACTTGTTCTTGAGTAGGTAAAGCTTTTGTGACATCTAAATTATTTAAATGCACCATTAAAGAAGTTCTTTGTGTTTTTTGATTCCAGTTGCTTTTATTTAATTCTTTTAACTGATATATATTTTCTCTTTTATTATAATTTGTATAAACATAATTTAAAGGAATTTCTAAGGCTATATTTAATTGATTTCCTTTTATTAAACCATCATCAAAAAAGTTTACATAACTCCAACCTGTATTTAAAGAAAAGTGTTTAAAATTATATCCTAAATTAAAGTGTGGAAGTATAAATGCGCCACCACCATCTGGTGCTCCAGCACCACCACCACCACCAAAGTGGAAACCAGTATCTAAATAAAATTTTTCAGTTAAATACTTTTTGTAACCTGCGTTAATCCCTAAAGTAAAAAAACCACCTCTTTCTCCTGTAATTGCTCCATAAATACCTAAACCAGTGTAAAAAGATTCATTTAAAAAAAGGTTATAATGTATCCCAGAAAAACCCATATTAGGTTCATTAGGAATATTAAATTCAGGCATGTTGATAGATAGAAAGTTTATTTTTGCAAATCCTTTTTGTGTTAATTTATTAGGCGCTGTTTCGTTTTGAGAAACTAAAATTTGACATGTTATAATTGTTATAATTAAAAGGGAAAACTTTTTCATTAAATGATTTTTAAACTATTTTATCAAAGATAAATTATCTTTTTTCAATACTAATAATTACAGTTTTAGAAGCAGGTGTATTGCTTGTATGAGCTACATTTGTTATGGGTACTAAAACATTTGCTTCTGGAAAATAGGTTGCTGTACATTGCTCTGGGATGTCATAAGCTACCACTAAAAAACCTTTAGCAAACCTTTCTTTATCCTTAAAATGACTTTTTAAATCTACCAAATCTAAAGATTTTAAATGCTGTTTTTTCATGTCTTTAGCATTCATAAAAATAATTCTTCTTTCATTTAAAACACCTCTGTATCTATCATTTAAACCATAAATAGTTGTGTTGTATTGGTCGTGAGTTCTTATGGTCATCATTATAAATTGATTTTCTTTTAGCTCAATATCAGAGGGTTTATTTAATGTAAAGTTTGCTTTTCCTGTATGTGTGGGTTTAAAGTTGTTATCTCTAGCATTGTTGGGTAAATAAAACCCGCCTTTTTGTCTCACACGCTTGTTATAATTTTTAAAACCAGGAATTACTTTTTCAATTTTATTACGAATTAAATCGTAATTAGATATAAGTTTTGTCCAATTTACGGTTGTTTTTTTAAGTGTTGCATTTGCTAAACCTACTACAATTGCAGGTTCGCTGAGTAGTTTTTTAGAAACAGGTTCTAAATGACCTTGAGATGAATGCACAACTCCCATAGAGTTTTCTACAGAAATAAATTGCGCTCCAGAAACTTGATAGTCTTTTTCTGAGCGTCCTAAACATGGTAATATTAAGGCTTGTTTACCATGTATTAAATGACTTCTGTTTAGCTTTGTAGATACATGAACTGTAAGGTCACAATTTTGTAAAGCTTTCGCAGTAAATGTTGTATCTGGTGTTGCAGAAACAAAATTACCGCCCATGCCAAAAAATATTTTTGCTTTTTTCTGATGCATAGCTTCTATAGCTTCCACCACATCAAAACCATGTTTTCTTGGAGATTGAAACTGAAAGGTTTCCTCTAATTTGTCTAAAAATTTTGTAGGCATTTTTTCCCAAATACCCATAGTTCTATCTCCTTGAACATTAGAATGACCACGAACAGGGCAAGTGCCAGCCCCTTTTTTACCAATACTACCTTTTAAAAGTAAAATATTTACAAGTTCTCTAATATTGTCTACAGAGTTTTTGTGTTGCGTTAACCCCATTGCCCAACAAATAATTATTTTATCATTATTGATAATCATATCTGTGGCTTTTTGTATTGTGTCTAAAGAGAGCCCAGTTTGAGGAAGTAAGTCTTCTATTTTATATCTGTCTAAATCTAGAAGCATGTTTTCTAACCCTTTTGTTTTGTTTTTTATAAATTGATGATTAAAGACAGTTCCAGGTTTTTCGGTCTCTTTTTCTTTCATCAGTTTTAGGATGATTTTTAGCAAAGCAACATCACCATTTATTTTTATTTGTAGAAATAAGTCTGTTAACTCTTGCCCAGAACCTATCCATTTTAGTGGATTTTGAGGATCTTTAAAGTTCATTAACCCAACTTCTGGTAATGGATTTACAGTGATAATTTTACCACCTCTTTTTTTAGTTTCTCCAAGAGCTGTTAACATCCTTGGATGATTTGTACCTGGGTTTTGCCCAATGACAATAACCAAATCAGCATGATTAAAATCATCTAAAGTAACAGAACCTTTACCAATGCCTAGGGTTTGTGTAAGTGCAGCACCACTAGATTCGTGACACATATTAGAGCAATCTGGTAAATTGTTTGTGCCAAATTGTCTAACGAATAACTGATACAAAAATGCAGCTTCGTTACTGGTTCTTCCAGAAGTATAAAAAATGGCTTCGTCTGGAGAAGTTAAATTATTTAATTCCTTTCCAATCAGTTGGAAAGCATCATCCCAAGAAATTTCCTCATAATAATCTTTCCCTTCAGGTAAATACATTGGGTGTGTAATTCTACCACTTTTACACAATTCATAATCTGACCATTTGGTCATTTCTGAAACAGAATTTGTGGTAAAAAATTGGGGAGATACTTTATTTTTTGTAGCTTCTTCTGCAACAGCTTTTGCACCATTTTCGCAATATTCTGCTAAAAAAGCACGTTTTGCATCTGGATCTGGCCATGCACAACCTGGGCAATCAAAACCATCATATTGATTTAAGTTTTTTAGTAATTTTATTCCTTTTACAACGCCAACTTCATCTTTGATTTGTGTTAATGCAGATTTTATAGCTTTTATGCCTACAGAAGTTTCAGGTACTTTTACCAATTTAATACCTGTTAATTTTTCTGGTGGTTGTGCATTTATTTCTTCAGTCATAGTTTAATTCTTTAAGGATGCTGTATTTGCGTAAATTGTCATTTTAGAGTCTCTTGTAAAACCAATTAGGCAAATACCAAATTCTTTTGCAAAATCGATAGCCAAAGAAGAGCAAGCAGAAACGGCTATAATTATAGGTATTTTTGCTATAAATGCTTTTGATATAATTTCGTAAGAAACCCTACCACTTACTAAAAGATAACGTGCTTCTTTTAAATTCTTGTTTTCTAATAAATCTCCTATTGTTTTATCTACTGCATTGTGGCGTCCAATATCTTCTTTAATAGAAAGTAATTTATGGTTTTTATTAAAAATAGCAGCAGCGTGACTGCCACCTGTTGCTTTAAAAGTATTTTGTAAATCACCCATTTTACAAAACATGTCTTTAATTTCTGCTATTGCTATTGCTGTTTTAGTTGATAGTTTTTTTCCACTAACTTGTATGTCTTTTAGTTCTTTTTTACCACAAATACCGCAAGAAGAAACAGATAGTAAAGTTCTTTTATTTAAATATCCTTTACCCAATTGTTCTTTTGGGATGTTTATGTTTATAATAGTAGGTATGTTGTTTTCTTCTTTTTCTATATTCCATTTAAATGAATCTTTATGCTTATAAATATCTTCTGCATACAACAAACCTCTAATTAAGTCGATATCATTATCAGGTGTTCTCATAACAACTGTGTAAGGGTTTTTATTGATACTTATTTGCAAAGCAGCTTCTATAACAATATTATCTTTTGTAAGTTGTTGTAGCTGATTGGTTATTTTTAACCCCTGGTAAGTGTTAGTTTGCATAAAATACGATTGGCATATACAAACTTAACAAAAACAAGTGTAGAAAAAAAAAACAAAAATCTTAGAAACGAATCTAAGACTTTTATGAAGTGTATTTTACACTAATATGAAAACACCCAAATTTTTAAGAAATAATATTGTTAATTTAAACTTATAATAGTTGTTTTTTAATTGTCAATACAAATTAATAAACTTATTTAAAAAATCGTTAAAAACTATATTAATTTACTACAAATCAAAACTATAGGTTTGTTTTTTATATTTGTTGTAAAGAAAATAAATACATCTCCACCATCTTTTATTTTTGTTTCTTTTCTAATTTGAGCAACCGTTTTCGGGAAATTTCTAGTTGTAATATTGGCTTTTTGATGGCGAATTAATTTTTTAAGCTTCTTTTTATCGTAAGAAATGTAGTGTTCTACTTTAAAACTCCTTCCAGGGAAATCTAAAATTTTATTAGAAGTATAAAGATGTGTATGTTTTTGTAGTTTATTTACCCTAAAATATTTAGTAATTTCATGAAAAGCCCCAGCTTTTAATATTGCAGCATTGGGTTCGTAAATATAATTTAAAGGTTCATTATAGATTGATTCAGATGCTTCTAAGTATTTAAAATTAAACTTTTCTTCAGTTTCTTTTTTAATGTTGATGGTTTTAATATCAATTGTATTTTCATAGTTTTTTTCTAGCAGAAAAAGAAGCTCTTTTACTTCGTTATTAACTGCAACAACATGTATTTCTTTTACATTTTTTAACTCCTTAATAGTTTGTGTAATGTCTAAAATAGGGGAGGTCTTAATCAAAATAGTTGTAGCCTTTGTAAATAGAAAATCTATTTTTGGCGGCACTTGAGGTAAGCAATCCTTCAACAAAAAAACTTTGCCTTTAACATCATCTCTTCTTGAAGGGTCAATATAAATACAATCAAATAAAGTATCGTTTTCTTTTAAATAATTAAGGCCATTACCAGCAATGGTTTTTATGTTTTTTATTTTTAATTGACGATAATTGTAGGTAACAATTTCTGAAAGTTCTTTATTAATTTCACAGTGAATTACCTCTTTAAATTGTTTAGAAAAATTTAAACAATCTACACCAAAACCACCTGTAAGATCAATAATTTTATCACCCGTAATAATATTTGCTTTGTATTTTGCTGTAATTTCTGAGCTAGTTTGCTCGATACTAATTTTTTGAGGATAATAGATATGATACGTTTGAAACCAAGTTGGTAATTTTGTTTTAGATTTTTGCTTTGCTAAAATTTGATTTGCCAATTCCTGCACAGTAACATCAGAAAAAGGGCTGCCTTTTAAGATTATTTTAGTAATATCTTTTTTTAAATTACTGTGTATAAACGTTTGTATATCTTCTTTTAAAATAGCTAAATTCAAAATTTTAAATATGTTTTGTTAGAGATTTTACTATTTTATTTTCTGATAAAAATTCTTTTAAAATAACTTTTAAAGCTGTGTAAAGAGGCACCGCAGTTATCATACCAACAATACCAAATAACAGACCACCAATAATGATAATTAAGAATATTTCTAAAGGATGAGATTTGGTTGTTTTAGAAAAAATAACGGGCTGACTCACAAAATTATCTACCAATTGTGCAATAAAATAACCAATCATTACATAAATAGTTGTAGGTAAAATTTCTGTTTGAAAATCTTGCCCAATATTACTTGTCATTGATAAAAATAACATAATAACTGCCCCAATTAATGGTCCAACATAAGGTATAAGGTTTAGCAAAGCACATAAAAATGCAATAACAACAGCGTTGTTAATACCGAAAATTAAAAGAACGATTGTATAGAGTATAAATAGAATTGAAATTTGAAAAATTAATCCAATAAAGTATCTTGATAATAAATTATTAATTGTTTCTAACGATTTTGAAAACCTAGTTTCTGTTCCATTTGGAATAATTGTCATCACACCATTTTTTAATAAATGACTATCTTTCATAAAGAAAAAAGAAATAAAAAGAATAGAAAATAAGCCCACACTTAATGAACCTACGGTACCTAAAACATAGTTTAATAAATTGGGGATTGCTTCAAATTGAGAGACAAAATCTATATTTTTTAATTCGTTTAAAACATCGATACCTCTTGTAGAAAAATAGCTTATTATTTGGTTAAAAATGTTTTGTATATTTTGTTGCAGTTCGTCTACTTGTAAAAGCGATAAACTTTTACCTTGTTCTGTAATTAAAGGAATAAATAAAATAATTACGCCTGTAATAATCCCCAAAAATAAAAGCATTGTAGTTACCACTGCTATGGTATTTGGAAACTTTAATTTTCTTCTTAAAAAAATAATGATAGGTCTTGCAATTAAAGATAGTATTGCTGCAATTATGATGTAAATAATTACAGATTGTATTTTTAAAATAAAATACCCTAATAGAAAAACCCCCAATAATATGGCTAGTGCTCTTAAAATTCCGTTTGCTATTGTTTTAGATGTCATTTTAGTTATATCCTTTTACTTCTCCCATACTTAATTTTCTACCATTGCCAAATGTATGATTTGTTGGCAACAACGCACCACTTTCTGTGGTTATCCAATCTTCCCAAGTTGCAGATGTGCCATTCATTCGTTTGTTTTTTAGATATATTTTATAGCTTTTTGGCACATAATTATCGGCTAAAATCCAAATATACGAATCTCCAGGGGTTGTTCCTCCACTTGTGTAGGTTACTCTTAATGCAGTTTTATCATTAACTTGTTCTAGAGTTCTAATAACGCCATTATCAAATAATTTATGAGGTGCAACCAACCAGAAAGAATCGTTATTAAAAATATCCCAAGCTTTTTTTACAATCGTAGAATCTGCTGTTTTTTGTAGTTTATCATTAAAATATACTGAACTCTTTTCTTTTTTTTCTGGAAACAAATGAACGCGAATTGAATCCCAAGAAACATCTACAATATGCTTTTCTTTGTCCCATTTAAAACTTCTTATTCCAACAAAACTCCATTCTATATATCTTGTATTTTTATAAGCTTTATGTTTAATCGCTTTTAAAACTTTATTGGCTAACTCATTTGCTTTTGAGTTGTAGGCCTTTATATTAGTTATTGGAATTTCTAATCCAAACAAAGAAAGTTTATGGTTTGTAGGTAATTTTATACCAGATTCTGTAGTTTTTAAAGGTTGCCAAGTTGCGGAAACACCTCCAATTGGTAAAATGCTTGTCCACATTTTATAAGATTTTGGTAAATAATTATTGTCTAAAATCCATAAATAAGAATCTCCAGGAGTAGAGCCACCAGAAGTATATGTTATTAGTAAAGCCTCTTTACCTTGATGTTTTACAAGTCGTCTTTCTGTACCTTTATCAAAAACTTTATATGGTGCTACTAACCAAAAAGAATCATTGTTAAAAAAATCTTTTGCTTGTGTTATTAATTCGCTGTTTTTAGTTTTTTTGTTATCTATAAAAACAGTAGATTTTTCTGGTGATTTTGTATTCAAAACTGCTTTTTTATTATCCCAAGAAACATGAACAATATTTTCTTGTTTGTACCATTTGTAATGATGCACATTTCTAAAACTCCATTCAATTACTTCTGTATTTTTAAAAGCATCGCTATTTAAAGCATTTATCATTTTAATAGCTAGCGCATCTGCATCTTTTCCTGCTTTACCTTTTGGGAGTGCTTCGTTTTTTGCAAAATAATAGATAATTCCACCAACAAATAACACTAAAATTACCCCACCTAAAACTTTAAAAAACTGCGTCATTTTATATATTTTATAATAATAAAGCTAATTTATTACTTTTAAAAAGAAATTATTTGTTTTGCTGGTAATAATCTAAAACATGTTTGGAGTTTTTAGGGTTTAATAGTTTTTAAACTTATTTAATTTTTAGTTTGTTTTAATATGTTTAAAAATACGAGTAAACTTTTTAGGAAACTCCTTAAAAATAATAATGTTTTCACTGGTTATTGGATGTTCAAATTCTAATTTTGAAGCATGTAAATACAATCCTTTTCCTTTTAAAATTAAATCTGATTTCCCGTAAATTGTATCACCTAATATTTGATGACCAATACTTGATAAATGTTTTCTTAATTGATGTTTTCTACCTGTTTTTGGTTGTAATTCTACCAAGTTCAAATATTTAAAGCGTTCTGATTTTACAGATTGTAAAACCTTAAATTTTGTAGAAGCATTTTTATTATTTACCTTAAAATGAATAATAGCTGCATCACACATGCTACCAATTGTAATTGCGTAATAGGTTTTTTGAATTTGTTTCTTTTTAAATAATAGGCTTAATCTCTGAATTGCCGAACTTGTTTTTCCCACTAATAACAATCCACTTGTGGGATAATCTAATCTATGAATAGGTTGTGGCTTAACAGCATCTTTTTGAGTGCTTTTTTGCAAATTTTGTGGGAGTGCATTTGTAATGGTTACAAATTTGTTTCCACTAACTAAAACTCCTGCAGGTTTGTTAATAATTGCTAGAAAATCATCTTCATATAAAACCTCTAAATCTAATTTTAATCTTTTAAAACTAGAATTTTTTTCTGATTGATATAATTTAATTTTTTCTCCACCAGAAATAAATTTCGATGTTGTTGCCAAAATACCATCAATAAAAATTAGCTCTTTTTTGATAGCTTTTTTGATAGCAGATTTTGTGGAAACGGTATTAAAAATACCGACTCCATATTCTTGAAAACGAATCGATTTTTCTTGTTTTTTTGCTATGTGAGTTTCTAATAGTTGCATTATTTTGCAAATAACTGCCCAATATCTTTAAAAGCTTTAAACTCTAGTGCATTATTTTCTGGATCCATAAAAAACATTGTAGCTTGTTCGCCTACTTTTCCTTTAAAACGGATACAAGGTTCAATTTCAAATTTTGTATTGGTTTCTTTTAATCTATCTGCTAAAGTATACCAATCTTTCCAAGTTAAAACCACACCAAAATGTGGAACAGGCACATTATAACCATCTACTTCGTTTGAAATTCTTTGAGGTTTAAAATCTTGTTTTACATGAATTACTAATTGATGCCCAAAAAAGTTAAAATCTACCCAATCTTCTGTAGATCGACCTTCATTGCAATTTAAAATATCTCTATAAAATATTCTGCATTTTTCTAAGTTTTGAACTGGAATTGCTAGGTGGAAGGGTTGTATCATTATTATTTATTAAGGGTTATATAATAAGTTTTTTTAATTTCTGATTTGTAAATTCTTGTAAATCTTCAAAAAATAAAGTAAAGTCGTTTTCTAATTCTGGACTTAATTTTTTCAAATCTTCAATCGCTAAATCCATTTGAGATTTACCTTTGGTTCTGTTATTCATTCCTTTTAAAACTCTTTCAATTCCATCTTCAAATTGATAGTTGTATAAAATATCGTACTCTATCATATAGGTAATAAATTGCTGTGATTTTACAGGCAATTCAGTAGCTTTTTTAGTAAAAAGATTATAGATTCCTTGTGTATAAATATCTAACGGGATTACAGAATAATTGGTCCAATTTTTAGCTAAAAAATGGTCGTATAAAATATCTATAATTACACCATTATAGTGTCTGTAACGTTTATGTAATCTGCGTTTGCTTTTTCTAACAATTTCATGTGCATCTGTAAACGTATCTATTTCTCTATGTAAAAAAATACCTTGTTGTATTTCTTTTGAAAACATTAAAAAATTATTGCCTCTAATATGGTCTGCAATAAAGTTACCAATTAAAATATTAGTGTTGTTTTGTGATAAGTAAAGGTGTGCTAGGAAATTCATTTGCTAAAAGTAAACAAAAAACCACAATCATTTGATTGTGGTTTTTTGATATATCTATTAATGTAAGATTCTTATAATCTAAAGTTAATTATTCAACATTACAGGCATTACTAACATAGTAACTTGTTCTCCTTCATCTGTACCATCAATAGGAGTTAAAATTCCTGCTCTATTTGGTAAGCTCATTTCAATTAAAATTTCGTTAGAATTTAAATTGTTTAACATTTCACTCAAAAAACGAGAGTTAAAACCAATTTGCATATCATCACCTTGATAATCGCAACTTAAACGCTCATCTGCTTTGTTTGCAAAATCTAAATCTTCTGCAGAAATATTTAATTCTGTTCCTGCCATTTTTAAACGAATTTGGTGTGTTGTTTTACTAGAAAAAATAGACACACGTCTTACAGAGTTTAAAAAAGAAGCTCTATCTACGGTTAATTTATTTGGATTTTCTTTAGGTATAACAGCCTCGTAATTAGGATATTTTCCATCAATTAAACGGCAAACTAAAACTACATTGTCAAATGTAAATTTTGCATTGGCATCGTTATATTCTATAGTTACATCGCTTTCAGAACCTCCTAAAATACCTTTTAAAAGATTTAAAGGTTTCTTTGGCATAATAAATTCTGCAGTTTGATCTGCAGTAACATCGGTTCTAGCATATTTTACCAATTTATGTGCATCTGTAGCCACAAAAGTTAAACTTTGTGAGCTAAATTGAAAAAATACACCACTCATTACTGGGCGCAAATCATCATTACCCGCTGCAAAAATAGTTTTAGAAATAGCCGTTCCTAAAATATGCGCAGGCACAACTGTTTTACTTGGACTAGGTAAAGAAACCGCTTTTGGGAATTCATCACCACCAAAATAAGCCATGTCATATTTACCTTGGTCAGAGCTAATTTCTATCGTATTATCACCTTCTGTTTTGAAAGTTAAAGGCTGGTCTGGAAACGTTTTTAAAGTATCTAGTAATAAACGTGCAGAAACAGCTATAGAACCATTGCTGTCACTTTCTACATCAACCACAGAACTCATAGTGGTTTCTAAATCTGAAGCAGAAATTTTTAATTGATTTTCAGACAATTCAAACAAAAAGTTGTCTAAAATTGGTAAAGTATTATTACTATTTATAACGCCACCTAAAACTTGTAATTGTTTTAATAATTGTGAACTTGATACAATAAATTTCATTGATTTTCTTATCTTAATTAGTATTACAAATATAACTTTAATATGTGATTCTGAAAATTAATTTATTAACAGGTTATGAGCATTTTTGTTGATGAATTACAAAACGTTATAATTATGTTAATTCATTTATTTTAGATGATAAAAAAAGTACATTTGTTTGCATACATTTTGCTCTAAAAAAAAATAAATATCTCCTCGAGTGCAGTCGAGAAGCTTTACTTAGGTCTCGACTGCGCTCGACCTTACAATACATTTTATTTGAAACAATGAAAAAACGTGTACGCTTTATTATAGGGTTTTTACTAATTTCTACAACAATACTTGCTCAGAAACCTCCTAAATTAAACTCAAATCAAATTTACGAGAAAATCCAAAAACTTAATTTTTTAGGAACAGCTTTGTACATTGCAGCACATCCAGATGATGAAAATACACGTTTAATATCCTATTTAGCTAATAATGTTAAAGCAAGAACTGGCTATTTATCTTTAACACGTGGTGATGGAGGACAGAATTTGATTGGACCAGAAATTAGAGAGTTATTAGGAGTTATTAGAACTCAAGAATTATTAGCAGCAAGAAATATTGATGGAGGTGAACAATTTTTTACAAGAGCCAACGATTTTGGTTATTCTAAACATCCAGATGAAACTCTAAAAATATGGAATAAAGAAGAAGTTTTAAGTGATATGATCTGGGTGATTAGAAATTTTAAACCAGATGTAATTATCAATAGGTTTGATCACAGAACTCCTGGAACCACCCATGGGCATCATACAAGTTCTGCAATTTTAAGTGTAGAGGCTTTTGACAAAGTTGGCGATAAAAATCAATATTCGGCACAATTAAAATATATAGATACATGGCAACCCAAAAGATTATTTTTTAATACTTCATCTTGGTTTTATAGAAACCAAGAAGATTTTGAAAAAGCTACAAAAGGCAAACTGACTTCTTTTGATGTTGGGGTATATTATCCTTTAAAAGGGCTGTCTAATAACGAATTAGCATCTTTAGCAAGCAGCCAGCATTTGTGTCAAGGTTTTGGTAGATTAACTACAAGAGGTAGCCAAAAAGAATATGTAGAGTTTTTAAAAGGTGATAAACCTAAACATAAAAACGATATTTTTTCGGGAATAAATACCACTTGGAATCGACTTGAAAAAGGTGGTGAAATTGGCGATATTTTATACGAAGTAGAGAACAATTTCGATTTTGTAAATCCGTCTAAACATTTGCCAGCTTTATTAATGGCGTATTCAATGATTCAAAAATTAACAGATAATCATTGGCGAACGATTAAAGAGAATCAAATTAAAGAAATTATAGAGGCTTGTGCAGGTTTGTATTTAGAAGCGTCTGCAGAAACATCTTCTGCAACTCCTAATGATACTGTTCAACTTAGATTTGAAGCATTAAATAGAAGTAATACAAACATCGAATTAACATCTATAACATCTACAATTGATAAAAGAACCATTGTAAAAGAGTTGAATTTAGAGCAAAACAAAAGAGTTAATTTCACAGAAAATATTACTCTAAAAACAAGTTTTTACTCAGATCCTTATTGGTTAAGAAAAGAAGCTACATTAGGCATGTATGCTGTAGAAAACCAAAAATTGATTGGAAAACCAGAGATAGCAAGGCCTTCAAAAATACATTTCAATTTAATTGTTGATGAAACCCCAATTTCGATAACTAAAAATGTAGTAAGGAGATATGCAGAACGTGACAAAGGAGAAATTTACGAACCTTTTGAAATTTTACCAAAAATAACCACGAAACTAAAAGATAAAGTACTTATTTTTTCTGATGATCAGCCAAAGAAAATTGCTGTAGAGGTTAGATCTGGTGCTAATAATGTGTCAGGGAAAGTAAGTTTAAAAGCTCCAACAAGTTGGGATGTTTCTCCAAATGAAATAAATTTTAAAATTCAGCAAAAAAACGACAAACAAACTGTTAGCTTTTTGGTAACACCTCCAAAAAACCAATCTCAAGGGAAATTAGAAGTTGTGGCTATTTCTGATGAAAAAGTCTATAAGAAAGAATTGGTAGAAATTAATTACAATCACATACCAAAGCAATCTGTTTTACTAGCCTCTAAAGCTAAAATTGTACGTTTAAATATTAAAACAGTTGGTAATAAAATTGGTTATATAAAAGGTGCAGGAGATGCCATTCCAGAAAATTTAAGACAGATTGGGTACTCAGTTTCAGAAATCAAGCCATCTAAAATAACCCCTAATAACTTGCAAGATTTTGATGCCATTGTTTTGGGAATCAGAGCTTACAATGTGGTAAAAGAACTAAAATTTAAACAGAAATATCTACTAGAATATGTAAAAAATGGTGGTAACATGATTGTGCAATATAACACCAATAGAAATGTAGATGTTTTACCACCATTTCCTTTAAAACTTTCTAGAGACAGAGTTACAGATGAGTTTGCAGAGGTTAAAATTTTAGACAAATCAAATTCTCTTTTAAATTTTCCAAATAAAATTACAGAAGCCGATTTTAAAGGTTGGGTGCAAGAAAGAGGTTTGTATTTTCCAAGTTCTTGGGATGAAAATTACACAGCAATTTTATCGATGAATGACAAAGGAGAAACGCCAAAAAACGGAAGTTTACTAATTGCAAAATACGGCAAAGGAAATTACATTTATACGGGGTTGAGTTTTTTTAGAGAATTACCTGCAGGGGTTTCTGGAGCTTATAAATTATTTGCAAATATGTTGTCTGTAGGGAAGGAGTAATTTTAAAGTTTCAAAGCTGCAAAGTTTCGAATTAGTAAAATTTGTTATCTCTGTAAAGGCAGGAACCTATAATAAGTTTATATGAAAAACAAATATCAAAAAAAATAAAACAAAGCAGGAAATAGCTTCAAAAAATAAATAAAGTGAATCAACAAAAATACACTTGGAAAAAAGCATATACTTTGGTTTTAGTAGCCAATCTAATTTACTTGATTATTTTTTATTTTATAACGAATTACTTTACCATTTAATCTATGGAAGTACAGAGTAAATTACATGCAATAGATTGGATTGTACTCTCTATAACTTTAATTTTTATAGTGGCTTATGGGACCTATGTGACCAGAAAAAACACCAACGTAACAGATTACATAAAAGGGGGTAGCGATTCTAAATGGTGGACTATTGGACTTTCTGTAATGGCAACACAAGCCAGTGCCATAACGTTTTTATCTACACCTGGGCAAGCGTTTCATAGCGGAATGGGGTTTGTACAATTCTACTTTGGTTTGCCTATTGCAATGGTTATCATTTGTGTGGTTTTTATTCCTATTTATCACAAACTAAAAGTGTACACTGCGTATGAGTTTTTAGAAGGTAGATTCGATTTAAAAACCAGGAGTTTAGCAGCTATTTTGTTCTTAATTCAACGTGGTTTAGCTGCAGGAATTACCATTTTCGCCCCAGCAATTATTTTATCTGCAGTTTTAGGATGGGATTTACTAATGCTAAATATCATTATAGGAATTTTAGTAATTATTTATACTGTTTCTGGTGGTACAAAAGCAGTAAATGTTACACAAAAACAGCAAATGATTATCATTTTTATAGGAATGCTGATAGCGTTTTTTATGATTATGAGTCAGTTGCCAGAAAACATTACTTTTAAAAATGCACTAGAAATTGCTGGCGCTAGTAATAAAATGGAAGTGTTAGATTTTTCTTTCGATTTAAGCAATAGATATACAGTTTGGACAGGAATTTTAGGAGGAACTTTTTTAATGTTGTCTTATTTTGGTACAGACCAAAGTCAGGTGCAACGTTATTTATCAGGTAAATCTGTACGTGAAAGTCAGTTAGGGCTAATATTTAACGGTTTGCTAAAAGTACCTATGCAGTTTTTTATTTTGTTGATTGGTGTTATGGTGTTTGTATTTTATCAATTTAATCCTGCACCGTTAAATTTTAATCCAGATGCCAATGATGAAATTAGAAAATCGAAATATGCGCAAGAATATAGCAACTTAGTAAGTAAACATAGAGAAATAGAAAAAACAAAAAAGGCAATTTTTGCAAATGGTTTTCAAGAAAACGAAAAACGAAGGGTGCAACAATTAAATGTTGCAGATTTACAAGTAAAAAAACAAGCTAAAGAAATTATAGATAAGATTGATGAAGAAAATCTTTTAAAAAAAATAGAATCTAATGATAAAGATTATGTGTTTATTCACTTCATTTTAAACAATTTACCAAGAGGGTTAATAGGACTTTTATTGGCCGTAATTTTATCTGCAGCGATGTCTTCTACAGCATCAGAATTAAATGCTTTGGCAAGCACAACTGCTATGGATTTGTATAAGCGAAATGTAATAGAAAATAAGACAGAAAAACACTTTGTAAAAGCCTCTAAATGGTTTACGTTAGCTTGGGGTATTTTAGCCATTTCTGTGGCCTGTATTGCCAATTTATTCGATAATTTAATACAGTTAGTAAATATTATTGGGTCTATTTTTTATGGGAATGTTTTAGGGATTTTTCTATTGGCATTTTTTATTAAATTTGTGAAAGGAAATGCTGTTTTTATAGCAGCTTTAATTACACAAACCATCATTATCGCTGTTTATCTTTTAGATTGGTTACCTTATTTATGGCTCAATTTGTTAGGATGCGCTTTGGTAATGGGAATTGCCATAATTTTGCAAATATTTATTCCAACAAAAGAAAAATTAAAAATATAAACAGTACGAGTAAGGATTAAGTTATGATGCAAAAAAAAATTAAATGGGGTATTATAGGTTTGGGTAATATAGCCCATAAATTTGCTACAGACCTAGCAACCATAGAAAATGCAGAATTAGTTGCAGTTGCTTCTAGAAGTCAAGAAAAGGCAGATGAATTTGCAAAAAAGTATACTGCTAAGAATGCATACGACTCTTATGAAAAATTAGCAAAAGACCCAGAGGTTGATGCTGTGTATATTGCAACTCCACACAGTTTTCATAAAGAAAATTCTATACTTTGTTTACATCATAACAAAGCAGTTTTATGCGAAAAACCTTTTGCAATGTCTTGGCAAGAGGTACAAGAAATGATTGCAGTTTCTAAAGAAAAAAATGTTTTATTAATGGAAGCATTATGGACCTGTTTTTTACCACATTACAAGTATGTTTTAGATGTTTTTAGAAGTAAAAAGTTTGGAGAACTAAAAGAGCTAAAAGCAGATTTTGGTTTTAAACCTGAATATAATCCGGAAGAAAGACTGATAAAAAAAGAAGTGGGAGGTGGTTCTTTATTGGATATTGGTATCTATCCAATTTTTGCAGCCTTATCTACATTAGGAATACCAAAATCTATTGAAGCAAATGCTACTTTTTTTGAAACAGGTGCAGATTCTCAATGTAATATGATTCTTAATTATCAAGATGCAAAAGCCTATTTAAAATCTACCTTATTAGAAGAAACCAAAACAGAAGCTATTTTTACTTTTGAGGATGCAACCGTTATTATGAATACCATGTTTCATATGCCAACAACTTTAACCGTTATTAAAAATGGTAAAAAAGAAATCATAGATTTTGGATCTCAAACAATTGGTTATAATTTCGAGATTGAACATTTTAATCAATTAATAAGAGATAGTAAAAAAGAAAGTGATATTATGACTTTTGATTTTTCTGAAAAATTAATAAAAACTTTAGACGCTGTTAGAAAAATTATTGGATTAGAATACTAATTACTTAGTTCTATTTTAGAGTTACTTTCTTTTAACAAGTTTATATAATCCTCAGTTTTAAAAGCTTTACTACTAAACCTAGAAGTTCTGTTTTTTCCTTCACTTTGTCTTACAATAGATCTGGTAAAACGTCTAATTTCTTGTTTATTGGTTAGTATAAGACCTGGTACTGGAGCACTTTTGCCATGGCTATCTTTTGCAACCATTGTAAAATAAGAAGAGTTACAATGTTTGGTTTCGCCAGTTCTAATATTTTCAGACTCTACACGTAAACCAACAACCATAGAGGTTCTACCAGTGTAATTTACAGAAGCTTTTAAAGTAACCAATTCACCAACTTCTATAGGATTTAAAAAATCGACTCTATTTACAGAAGCTGTAACGCAATAATTAGCCGAATGTTTAGAGGCACAAGCAAAAGCAATTTGATCCATCAAATTTAAAATATAGCCACCATGAATTTTTCCACTAAAATTAGAATTAGAAGGCAACATTAATTCTGTAATTGTTAGTTGAGATTCTTTAATACTTTTAAATTTTTTAATCATTTGTCATGTTTTTACTTCTAAAATGTGGTGAGTCTTCTTGGGTTACTTTGGTAATAAAATATTTGGTGTCTCCTAACCAAAAGAAAGTAGCATAACGTTCTTTATAATTCAGTTTTACATATTTTCCTTGATATTTTTGTAAATCTTTTAGCACTTGTTCATTTTTATCTTCCACAGAAAAAATAAATATTTGAGCACCAGAAATTCCTTGACTAATTTCTCCTTCCCAAGTTTTTACCAAAATACCTTTTCTACTTATTTTAATTAATTCACCAGAACGTACACCTGTACTATAGGTAATAAAATATATAAAAAGGTAATATAAAACAGTTAGTATAATTGCGGTACTAACTAAAACACCTATAATTTTTTTCATAATTCAAAAATACAAATCTTACTATTAGCAGAAGCATATTTTTTTAGCATTTATTTTTCGCTTTAATAGTTTTTTCTTTAAGATATATTTTATTTTGTGTATCAAATTTTTGTTATTTTTTTAATTTCTAATAAAACATCATGTTTCATAAAATTATATTTTTTTTAAAAAAAAATTATCATTTAAAGAAATTTATTCAGTAATTTTAAAATATTTACGACAATACCTAATATATCAATCTGATTAAACTTTAAATTATGAAAAAAAACTACTTTTTTAAATTTTTACTATTAGCCATACCTGTTTCTGCATTTATTTTACTTTCTTTTTCCGCTGGAAATCCAAATTCATTATCAGGCTCTCCAGGAGACAGTGGTGCAAACTGTACACAATGTCATACAGGTACAGCAAGTACAAGTAATATTACAATAACTACAAATATTCCAACTACAGGTTACGAATTTAATACAGATTATACAGTTACATTAACCAATACGGATGGAGGTTCTAGAAATGGTTTTCAAGTAACAGCAGAAAGAGACGCAAACAATTCAAAAACCGGAACTTTTATTTCTACAAGTTCAGATACACAAACAGCTGCAGATAATTCAAGAATTATTCATACAAGTAACGGAAATTCACAAAGTTCATGGACTTTTAAATGGAAATCTCCATCGACTGAACAAGGTAGAATTACTTTTTATGGTTCATCTGTGTCAGGAAATGGAAATGGAGGTAATTCTGGAGATAAAGTTTATTTAGGAAGTTCTGTATCTACCCCTTCTTTAACGATTTCAGATGCAAAACGTTTAAATTTTGATATGTTTCCAAATCCAGCAACAGAAAATCTAAACATTCAATTACCTTCTGGTGTAGAAAAAGCATCTGTAGAATTTTATGATTACGTGGGTAGATTAACACTTTCTAAAAAAGTAAGCAATTTAGATAGTAAAATTGATGTAAATAGTCTTAGCAAAGGTGTTTATCTTTTAAAAGTGATTACAGATTCTAAAATTGGAAGTCAGACATTTATAAAAAATTAATTTTTTTTTAATTCTATATTTTAAAACCGATTGTAAGTAGAACAATCGGTTTTTTTATGCTTTTTTAAGTAAATTTGTCATTATTCTAAAAAGAAAAAATGAATTATATTTTATTTGATAGTGATGTTAGGAAAGCTCTATTACCATTAACATATACACGACCTGTTGCAGATATTAGAATTGGTATTTTAACCATTAGAGAAAAGTGGGAAAAATATTTAGGCTTAACCACAACAACCATTACAGAGGCTTATTTAGAAGAAAAATATCCAATGGTAGAGTTGGATACAAACATTCTTATAAACGCTTCTTTTTGCCCAACTAAATCATTGGTAGAAAAAGTAAAAAACTTGTCTAAAAATGAGGCAATTTTTAAAGGAGATGATGTAATTGCATTTTACACAATAGATTCTCAAGAAGAAGTAGATTTTGATGCTTACACTCAAATAGAATTCGAAGAAGAAATCATACAAATAAAAAATACTTGGGATATTTTTAGCTTGAATGGAAAAGCAATTCAAGAAGATTTTAATTTACTTACAGAAGGTAGAATATCTGAACCCATACCAGAGGGAATTGCAGTTTTAAATAAAGAAAATGTTTTTATAGAGCCAGGAGCAAAAATTGTTTTTTCTACATTAAATGCATCAGAAGGGCCTATTTACATAGGTAAGGATGCTTTAATTATGGATGGATCAGCAATTAGAGGCCCATTTGCCATGTGTAATAATGCTGTTGTTAAAATGGGGGCAAAAATATATAAAGACACCACAATTGGTCCCTTTTCTAAAATAGGAGGAGAGGTTAGTAATTCTGTTATTTTTGGCTATTCTAGCAAGGGGCATGATGGTTATTTAGGAAACTCTGTTCTTGGAGAATGGTGTAATTTAGGTGCAGACACCAACAATTCGAATTTAAAAAATAATTATGCTGAAGTAAAATTGTGGAGTTACGAAACCAATCGTTTTGCAAAAACAGGATTGCAGTTTTGTGGTTTAATAATGGGAGATCATTCTAAATGTGGTATCAATACCATGTTTAATACAGGAACAGTTGTTGGTGTAAGCGCCAATATTTTTGGTAGTGGTTTTCCAAGAAATTTTATACCTTCTTTTAGTTGGGGTGGTTCATCTGGTTTTACCGTTTTTCAAACAAATAAAGTTTATGAGGTTGTAACAGCAGTTTTAAAACGAAGAAATTTACTTTTTAATGATATAGATAAAAAAATATTAGACCACGTTTTTGAAGAAACAAAACAATACAGAAATTTTTAGTTTGGTTTAATTCTTTTCTATAATACTGCCAGAACCAATAGATTTGCTATCTATTTGTTTCGGATTTCCTTTGTAATATATGCTGCCAGATCCAATTAAATTGGCTTTAATTTTATTTTTTACAGTTGCTTTTACACTACCAGACCCTGCAATAGTTGCATTTATTTCGCTCGTAGTTAAATTGTAAGCTCTAATACTACCAGAACCAGCAATAGCACATTTTAAATTGTTAGTTATCCCTTTTAAATCAATGTTGCCAGAACCACCAATATTTACATTGGTTTCATCAGCATTTATACCTAATTCAATATTTCCAGAACCACCTAAACTTACACTAAAATTGTCTGATATGAGCTCTGTTTTACTGATAATGTTTCCAGAACCACCCAATGCAATACTTTCTATTTCAGACACAGTTACAGTAACTACCATTCTTCTAGTAGTTTTAACATTTGTGTTTTTTTTATACTTTATTTTTAAAGTACCACCACTTATTTCTGTTTCAATTAAAGGAATGATATTTTCTTCTCCTTTAAGGGTTATATTTCCTTCTGTTCCTTTAATCAAAACAACATCAAATGAGCCTCCAACAGTAATGGCATCATAATTAGATGTTGTTCTTTTTTCTATAATTATAGTTCCATTTCCTTTTATTTTTTTGTTGTTTCCCCACCAACTTTGTGCGTTTACAGAGAAAGAAAAAGCAATAAATAAACTAGCTAAAAGTATTTTTTTTGTCATCATTTTTTATGTTTTTTTTGATTGTTTTTGAAATTAGTTTTCTTCAATTCTAACACTACCATATTGCGAGTTTATTTTTAGGTTTGCCTTCGAATTTCCTTTTCCATATTTACCTTCGTAGTATTTTTTAGTAGATTTAGAAATACTCTTGTAAAACTCTATATTATCATCATTTCTTTTAAAACTGCTGTATTGTAAATCAATTTCAAAATCAAAATTAATACCATTTTCTACCCCAATTCTAATGCCAGTGTACTGTGCATTAATATCTACTTTATCAAAAGTACTTTTTAAATCTTTAATAGTTAAAGAACCATAATCGGTGTCTATAGTTAATCGATTTCTTACAGTACCAAATCGCATGGTTACATAATCTGTATTTCCGTTAATTTGTGCGGCATCATTTATAGAAATAGAACCATAATCTTGATTAAAATCGATAGAACCAGCCTTGTCGAATTTCATGGTAGAATAATCTGCGTTTAACTTAATCCTTTCAGAATTATCTATCGTTAATTTAGAATAATCAATATTTACAGAACCTTCTTTTATTTTCTTTATAGAAGATGACGAGCAGTAATCTAAATTGATATTATTATTGTCTGAAGATAATTCTCCTACAGAAATTTTACCATAGTCGCAGCTAATTGATGCATCGCCATCTAAATCACCTAAATAGATACTACCGTAATCGTTATTTAAACTGACACTATTAGTTTTTGGCATTTTAACAATGTAATTTATTTTGTAATTCACATTTTTGCTATTGCTCCACCAAGACCAATTGCTTCTGTTTTTTTCTATAATAGTTTCAGCCTCAACGAAGTTGCTGTTTGCGTTAAAATTGATTTGTATCGCTTCTAATTTGCTTTCAACTTCATCTAAATCGTCACCTTTTACAGTTATTTGTACTTCAATTTCAACTCGATTTTTGTTCCAAGAGGTAATATTTAAATCTCCATATTTATTATTAATAGCTACTTTAGCATTTGCATTTACGCTATATTCTTTTGAAATAATTTTAGTTTTTTCGTGCTTTTCTTTATCAATACTTCCAAAAGTTATTAAGGGGATTAAGAAGGTTAATATGGTAATTTTATATATAAATTTCATCTTCTAAAAATTTTGGATTTTTAATTTGGTTTATTTGTTTTAGGGTTCTTTCTAAAATATTTAAGCGTCTTTGATAGTTTTTAATCATCGCACTAATAATTCTTTTTTGCTTGCCATTTTTAGTAAGTTCTTTAATAAAAACTTTGTAGCTGTCTTCTAATTCTTCTAGTTCGTCTAAAGCATTTTCTATAATGGTTTCTGTTTCTAAATTTCTTTTTTTCTCTATCGTTTTTAACTCTTGATTGATGGTAGATACAAAATAATCTTGCACTTCCTCCATTTTTGGAGAAATATCTGCCAAGTCTATCTGTTTTTTTTGATGATTGCTACCCAACCAAAAACCCAATATAAGAATAACAGAAGCTGCAATACTTAGCCATTTCCATGAGGTTTTTTGGTGTTTTTTAGATGCGTTTAACTTTTTTTCGAAGCGTTTTAAATGCCCTGAATGTGGTTTTACTAAATCAACATTATTATCAGAAAAAAATTGATGTAATTTATCTTTCATTAATTCTTGTTTCTATTATGTTATTGGCAAGTATTACTTGCTTTAATTTCTTTTTTGCTCTTGAAACTGTTGTTCTAACATTTTCATTGGTATAGTTTAAAATCTGTGCAATCTCCTCATAATCATAGCCTTCTATGAAATGTAAATTTAAAATGATTCTGTAATTTTCTTTTAAACTTTGTAGGCAATCATTTACTTTGTTTGTATTTAAAGTTTTGTAATCTATGGTTTTTTCCTCTTCATTTTCTGTAGGAATTACTTCCATCTTAATTTCAGAGTACCTATTGTTTTTCTTTAATTGCGTTAAACTTTTATTAATAACAATTCTTTTTAACCAAGCTCCAAAAGTAACTTTACCTTTGTACATATGTATTTTTGTAAAAGCGGCTAAAAAAGCTTCTTGCATAATATCTTCTGCTTCAAAACGGTCTTTTAAAATACGATA
Source organism: uncultured Polaribacter sp. (assembly GCF_947503855.1). GTDB lineage: Bacteria > Bacteroidota > Bacteroidia > Flavobacteriales > Flavobacteriaceae > Polaribacter. The sequence continues at coordinate 25,928 of NZ_CANNFF010000006.1, forward strand.
AGCAACATTGTACATTGCCATATAATAGCATTTGTACAATTCTAACTGCGCATTTTTATCGTCTTTTTTGCAGCATACTATAAGGTTGGTTATATGTGGTTGATTTGTTTCCAATAAAACGTTTCTATACTAGAGACAGAGTGATCTTTAAATTGTGACACTTTTCTAAAAATAAAAATAAACTTTTTATTTTAAGGAACTATTTTAAGAAGAAAGGTAAACGAACGTAATATTTATCCTAAAATTTATTGATTTGAAGTTTCTAAAATTTTACTTTCTAGGTTTATAAAACCATATAAGTTGCTACCTAATAAAAGAGAAGGATAAACGTTTTGTAAAGCATTCACCATAACAGTACTTCCGTTTGGAAAATCTTGCTACCAATGGTGAATTATTTTTTCCACCAGCATAGACAAACCATAATTTTATCGCCATTTTCTATCATACCAAATAGCTCTACAGCTCTTGCAACAGCATTTAGTATTTTTTTGTGGTTTGCTTAATTGTTTCCATTAATACAAAAATAATATTTAGCATGCTATCATCAAATCCTTTGGCATAACAATTGTTTTAATAATGATAGATAATAACTGTTTTTGTTTTTAAATTATTGAAAATCAAAACATTAAGTTTAATGAAAATGATGTTGATTTTTCGGAATAAAAAAATCAATGTCAGTATGACAGATATATAGAAGATGAGCAAACCAAAAAGAATACATATAGACAATTTGTCGCTAAATAGTATGCTGAATGAAGATTCTGAGTTAATTCCTTTAATGACTCCAGAAGATGAAGAAATTATAAATAATGAAAGTGTACCTACAACTTTACCAATTTTACCACTTAGAAATACGGTTTTATTCCCTGGTGTTGTAATACCAATTACAGCCGGTAGAGACAAATCTATTCAGTTAATAAAAGACGCAAATAAAGGCGATAAAGTAATTGGAGTAGTAGCACAAAAAAATGAAGATGTAGAAGAGCCTACCTTAAAAGATATACACCAAACAGGTGTGGTTGCTCAAATTTTACGTGTTTTAAAAATGCCTGATGGGAATACAACTGTAATTATACAAGGTAAAAAACGTTTTGAAATTGATACTGTTCTGCAAGAAAAACCGTATTTAAAAGCTACTGTAAAAGAGGCTTTTGAAGACAGACTTGTAGAAGATGAAAAGGAATTTGAAGCGATTATAGAATCGATTAAAGAGCAAGCTTTAGAGGTAATTAAAGAAAACCCTATGTTGCCTACGGAGGCTTCTTTTGCAATTAAAAACATTAAATCCAACTCATTTTTAGTGAATTTTATTTCTTCTAATATGGATTTAAGTGTGATTCAGAAACAAGTTATTTTAGAAAAAGATAACTTAAAAGAACGTGCATTATTAGCTCTAAAAAACTTAAATAAAGAGCTTCAAAAATTAAAATTACGCAACGATATACAGTCTAAAACTAGAGAAGATTTAGACCAACAGCAACGCGAATATTACTTAAATCAACAATTAAAAACCATACAAGAAGAGTTAGGTGGCGTATCTAACGACCAAGAGTTAGAAGAAATGCGCAAAAAAGCCAAAACCAAAAAGTGGACTAAAGAAGTAAACGAAACTTTTACAAAAGAGTTGAGTCGCTTAAAAAGAATGAATCCACAAATGGCAGAATATGGTGTACAAAGAAGTTATCTAGAGTTGCTGCTAGAATTGCCTTGGGGAGAATATACAGAAGATATTTTCGACTTAAAAAGAGCAACTAAAATTTTAGACAGAGACCATTTTGGTTTAGAAAAAGTTAAAGAAAGAATTATAGAACATTTAGCAGTTTTAAAACTGAGAAATGATATGAAATCTCCAATTATCTGTTTGTATGGGCCTCCAGGAGTTGGTAAAACATCTTTAGGAAAATCTGTGGCAGAAGCTTTAGGGCGTAAATATGTTCGTATGTCTTTAGGAGGTTTAAGAGATGAAGCAGAAATTAGAGGACATAGAAAAACATATATAGGTGCAATGCCTGGTCGTTTAATCCAGAATTTAAAAAAGGCAGAAAGTTCTAACCCTGTTTTTGTATTGGATGAAATTGATAAATTAGGTCAAAGTCATCAAGGAGATCCATCTTCTGCAATGTTAGAAGTTTTAGACCCAGAGCAAAACACTGCTTTTTATGATAACTATTTAGAAGTTGGTTACGATTTATCTAAAATACTTTTTATAGCAACAGCTAATAACTTAGGCCAAATTCCTTGGGCTTTGCGTGATAGAATGGAAATTATTAATGTAACAGGTTATACAATTGAAGAAAAAGTAGAAATAGCCAAAAGACATTTATTACCAAAACAATTAAAAGAACATGGTTTAACAACCCAACATTTAAAGTTAGGAAAAAAACAAATAGAAACTATTGTAGAAGGCTATACAAGAGAATCTGGTGTTAGAGGCTTAGAAAAACAAGTTGCAAAAGTGGTGCGTTTTGCAGCAAAATCTATTGCTATGGAAGAAGATTATAATATAAGCCCAACCCAAGAAGATGTAGAAAAAATATTAGGAACTCCAAGAAATAGAGATAAATATGAAAATAATGGAGTTGCTGGTGTAGTTACTGGCTTAGCCTGGACAAGTGTTGGTGGAGATATTTTATTTATAGAATCTATATTATCTAAAGGAAAAGGAAATCTTTCTATAACTGGTAATTTAGGAAATGTTATGAAAGAATCTGCAACAATTGCTTTGCAATACATTAAATCGAACGCAGAAGAGTTTGGTATAAAACCAGAAATTATAGAAAAATACAACGTGCATATTCATGTGCCAGAAGGTGCTACACCAAAAGATGGTCCAAGTGCAGGTATTACTATGTTAACCTCTTTGGTTTCTTCTTACACACAACGTAAAGTTAAAAATAAATTAGCCATGACCGGCGAAATTACTTTGCGTGGTAAAGTATTGCCAGTTGGTGGTATTAAAGAAAAAATATTAGCTGCTAAAAGAGCTAATATTAAAGAAATAATTCTTTGTAACGATAATCGAAAAGATATTTTAGAAATAAAAGAAAGCTATTTAAAAGGCTTAACTTTTCATTATGTTACAGATATGAAGCAAGTTATAGAAATAGCATTAACCAAACAAAAGGTAGACAATGCTAAAAAATTAGACTAATAAAAAAAGCCTTCAACTAGTTTAAAGTTGGAGGCTTTTTACTTTAAATAAAGTCCCTTTTCTAACAGCAACCAGAATTTGGTTTGCAACTATTTACCACCCCATTGGCTGTAATTCTCACTTTTGGTTTTTCTGGAATGTTACAGGCATCTAAAGCCAAACAAGCGGTCTTTTTAGAGGTTAATAGAAAATTGGTTCCGTTAAAATCTAAACCATACTTTCCAATAGTTTCTTTTCCTTGATATTCTACTTCAATTTCTAAATTATCTAAGTTGAATTGCTTTTCAGATAACTCAATAATACTTATTAATTTTTCTGGATGCAGTCGATGATCATAATCATTGGCTTCCCAAAGTTGAAAACTAATCACGTTTTCTTCTCTAATTTTGCCTCCACAATCTATAAATACCTTAGTTATTTTACCAATTTCAGTCACATGAAAATGGCTAGCAACTATTTCTCTATTTGGTAATTCAAATGCAATTATATCTAATTTTTTTAAGTGATTTTTAATGTCTAATAATTTCATAATATATAATTTTTTAACAGCAGGTATTTTCTGTTATGTTATTGATAAACGTGTTTAATGTATTTTTTATGTTTAGCCAATTATCTTCGTTTATACAATAACAAACACTTGTGCCTTCTATGTTTCCTTTAATAATTCCTATTTTTTTTAGCTCTTTTAAATGTTGAGAAATGGTAGGTTGAGCCAAACCAATTTTTGTTACCAAATCTCCACAAACACAACTTTTTAATTTTAGTAAATATTCTAATATTGCAATTCTTGCAGGATGCCCTAAAACTTTAGCAATATTGGCAATATTATTTTGTTGTGCAGTAAATATTTCTGATTTGGTAAGTCCCATATTAATTTGTTTATTGTAATATTACGATTAATAACTTAAAAGTGAAGTAATTTTACATTTTTTTTTTAAAGAAATATGAATAGTTATTCTATAACTTTAGATATAATAAATCGTTTAATCTAGTTTCTGTTTCAGAAATAGGAAAATTGTACAAGGCAATTTTTTGAAAACCTACTTTTTTATAAAACGATAGTGCTCTATAATTTTTAATCCAAGTGTATAGCCAAATACCTTTTTGATTGTTTTTTTTACAGAGTTCTAAGTTAAATTTAAAAAGCTCAATCCCTAAACCCAAACCATAAAAGTCTTCTAGCAAATAAAAACGCTCTAATTTAGTAACATGGTTAGAGGCTATATGTTCATTTTTTTGGTTGAATATAACTTTAGAGAAACCTGCTAAAGATTGGTTATGATAAATTAAATGATATTGAAATTGAGGATTTGTAATTTCACTCAATAATTGTTCTTCATTAAAATTTGTTTGGATATATGTATCCATAATTTCTTTTGGAATTGCGTCTTTATGAGGAACAAAAAAAGCTTTTTTGCCAACTTCTGTTAAAGCCTTAACATCTTTAATCTCGGCTTTTTTTATGGTAAATATTGTCAAACTTTAATTTTTATAAATTTGCGCCTTAAGCGAAGATCTCTTTTAATTATTACTTCGATTTTTTTCTTTTTGAAACATATTCTTTTTTAATTTTACTTTACCATTTTTCTATCATGTACTGTTAAAAAATGGTATTCAACCTTCATTTAAATAAAACTTTTAGCTACTCATTTTTTTTTTTTGAATCCTACTTTTATTCTTCTCGAATTGCCTACAACTAAAATAATATAAAACGTTCACATATTTTATTTTAGATATTAAACTAATTTAGTTGTTTTTCTTGTGAAAGTCAAATACAAAACCTCAATGCTTACACAAAGAGGTTTTAGTTTTTATAGATTTCTGCCTGTGCAGAAATGATAGAAAGAATTATTTAATCAATTCGTAAGAACGTTTGATAAAGTTTGTTAAATCTTCACCATGTAATAAGTTTTGAGATAATTTAGCCAAATCAAAAGCTTGAGAAATTAAACCTTTTTGTTTGTCTTCATCTGCCGCTAAAATTTCAGAAACTAATGGGCTGTTGGTATTTACCACCAAGTTGTACATATCTGGCATATTGCCCATTCCCATCATTCCACCTCCGCCAGAAGCTTGCATTTCTTTCATTCTACGCATAAATTCTGGTACTGTAATTATAAAAGGAGAAGAATTAGAATCCATAGCTTCTAACTGAACCGTGTAAGCAGAATTGTTTACAGCCCCTTCAATTACAGGTTTTAGTTTTTCTTTTTCCTCGTCAGATAATTTAGAAATTACATTATCATCTTTTTTAATTAAATTATCTGCGTGGTCTGCATCAACTCTAGAAAACTTAATTTTTCCATCCCCAGAAGTTTCTAATTTCTGCATTAAATGAGAAATTATTGGCGAGTCTAACAACAATACTTCATAACCTTTTGCTTTGGCTTCTTGTATATAGCTGTGTTGTGCATCTTTATTGGCTGCATATAAAATTACATGGTTGCCATCTTTGTCTGTTTGTGTGTCTTTCGTTTTTTCGATAAATTCATCAAAAGTGAAAAAAGTATCGTCTACAGTTGGGTATAAAGCAAACTTTTTGGCTTTGTCAAAAAACTTGTCTTCAGAGAGCATACCGTATTCAATAATCACTTTAATATCGTTCCATTTTTTCTCAAAATCTTCACGATCTTTTTTAAATAAAGAGGTTAATTTATCTGCTACCTTTTTAGTAATGTAACCAGATATCTTTTTAACAGCGCCATCTGCTTGTAAATAAGAACGAGAAACGTTTAATGGAATGTCTGGAGAATCAATTACCCCTTTTAGCATTTGTAAAAAGTCTGGTACAATACCTTCTACATTGTCGGTTACAAATACTTGATTTTGATACAGTTGAATTTTATCTTTTTGCATGTCTAAGTTTTGAGACAGCTTTGGGAAGAATAAAATACCTGTTAAATTAAAAGGGTAATCTACATTTAAATGAATGTGAAATAAAGATTCTTCAAACTGCATTGGGTACAATTCTCTGTAAAAGTTTACGTAATCTTCATCACTTAAATCTGCTGGTGCTTTTGTCCAAGCAGGGTTTGTGTTATTGATAATATCATCTACCTCAATTTGTCTATGAGGTTCTGTAGTTTCTTTACCATCTTTATCTTTAGTGGTTTTTGGTTTGTGTGCAGGATCGTTTATTTTTTTCATTCCAAATTTAATTGGCACTTGGTTAAAACGATTGTATTTGGTTAATAAACCACGAATTTTACCTTCTTCTAAAAACTCTGTAGAGTCTTCTGCAATATGTAACACAATTTCTGTACCTCTGTCAGATTTATCATGCTCATTTAAAGTGTATTCAGGAGAACCATCACAAGTCCAATGTGCAGCAGGTTCGTCTTTAAACGATTTTGTAATTATTTCAACTTTATCAGCTACCATAAAAGCAGAGTAAAAACCTAGACCAAAATGCCCTATTACACCTGTATCATTTTTGTCGTCTTTGTATTTTTCTAAAAATTCTTCTGCACCAGAAAATGCAATTTGATTAATGTATTTTTCTACTTCATCAGTAGTCATACCTAAACCTTGATCTTTAATGGTTAAGGTTTTAGCATCTTTATTAATGCTAATTTCTATTTTGGCATCTCCTAATTCTGTTTTTGCTTCTCCAATAGAAATAAGGTGTTTTAATTTTGTTGTGGCGTCTGTTCCATTAGAAATCAATTCGCGTAAAAAGATTTCATGGTCTGAATACAAGAATTTTTTAATCAGCGGAAAAATATTTTCTACTGATACATTAATGTTTCCTTTGCTCATAATTTTATGTTTATTTTAGTTTTTGTTAATGTCATTTTGAGTGATTTTTTTTTGAAAATTGTATTGAAAAGTTTTAATTATTCTAGATACAATTTTTTATTCGTAAATATTCAATCAAACTGACAAACAGTTATTTTTTATAATTTGATTTTAAATAGTCAAAAAAAATACCAAAAAGAGGTTTGTGACAAGATGACAGAAATTGATGCGTTTCGTCAGTTTTTAATCAAAAAATATATACCTGAGTATCTGACTAAAATATTTGTTTAAATTGTCATTCCTTTGAAAATGAGAATCTAAATAAATTGTCTATTTTAGCTAACCACAATAAACACATAACTAAAATTACAATATTATGTATAATTCTAAAATAGCAGGGTTAGGATATTATGTTCCAGAAAATGTTGTTACCAACAACGATTTAAAGGAATTTATGGATACCTCAGATGAATGGATTCAGGAAAGAACAGGTATACAAGAAAGACGTTGGATAGACCCAAAAACAGATGATACTACAGCTGTTATGGGGGCAAAAGCTGCAAAAATAGCTATAGAAAGAGCAGGCTTAACCAAAGATGATATCGATTTTATTGTGTTTGCAACTTTAAGTCCAGATATGTATTTTCCTGGAGGTGGTGTGCAAATTCAAGATTTATTAGAAATGCCAACTATTGGTGCATTAGATGTTCGTAACCAATGTTCTGGTTTTATATATGCCATGTCTGTTGCAGATCAATTTATAAAAACAGGGATGTATAAAAATATTTTGGTCATTGGTGCTGAAAATCATTCTGGTGGATTAGAAAAATCTACAAGAGGTAGAGGTGTTACTGTTATTTTTGGTGATGGAGCAGGTGCTGCTGTTTTAACAAGATCTGAAGCAAAAGGAAAAGGTATATTATCCTCACATTTACATTCTGAAGGGAAACATGCAAGAGAATTGATGTTAGACGGACCATCAACCCAAAGATGGGTGCCAGAAATTTTAGAAGCAAATGATCCTGATGATGTATCTTATTTTCCATACATGAATGGGCAATTTGTGTTTAAACACGCTGTAACTCGTTTCTCTGAAGCAATTATTGAAGGTTTACAAGCCAATAATTTACAGAAAGAAGATATTGATATGTTAATTCCACATCAAGCTAATTTACGTATTGCTCAGTTTATACAAAAGAAGTTTCAATTACCTGATGATAATGTATACAACAATATCATGAAATATGGAAACACAACAGCAGCCTCAGTAATTATAGCTTTAACAGAGGCTTGGGAAAAAGGTAAAATTAAAGACAACGATTTGGTTGTTTTAGCAGCGTTTGGTAGTGGTTTTACTTGGGGTAGTGTAATTATTAGATGGTAATAAGTATCATATATTTACTAGAAAAAGACTTTTTTTAAACGAGTCTTTTTTTATTCACAATGATTTTTTTATATATTATTTTTAAATACAATTGAAACATAAATTATTGTTAATATTTAGTAATTGATAAATTTTCGTTTATTATTTATTTAAGTTTGTTAAACAAAAATTCAAATCATGAAATCAGCTAGCTTTAAAATTTTAGTATTTACATTGATATTATTTTTAATTTCAAATTCATCTGTAACTGCACAGAATTTTAATGGAAAAGCCATTTATGTATCTAAATCTAAAATGGAATTAGGCAATTGGGGAGCAAGACTAAGTGAAGCACAAAAAAAGCAAGTTGCTGCAAGATTAAAAAATAGACTCGAAAAAAAGTACATATTAACTTTTAACAAACAGGAAGCCTCTTTTAAAGAAGACACAAAAATTGATGCTATTTCTGGTGCGACAGATTCTTGGGGAGCTTATTTTTCTAGGGGTAAACAGTATAAAAATATTAAAACTACCCAATTGATACAAAGCCAAGAGTTTTATGGCAAACGTTTTTTAGTAAAAGATAATCTATATAAAATAGATTGGGTTTTAGGCACAGAAACTAAACAAATTGGAGCGTATACATGTTACAAAGCAAAAGCATTTATACCTAATATAGAACTAAATTGGTATAATTTTTCTTGGAGCGATTTAAGAAATGAAGAAAATACCGATTCAGATAAAAAAGAAAATATGGTTGTGGTAGAAGCTTGGTATACATCACAAATTCCCTTGGCACATGGCCCTGGAGAGTTTTGGGGTTTACCAGGATTAATTTTAGAAGTTAACGTAAATAACACCACTCTTTTATGCACCGAAGTAACTATAAGTAAAGGAGAAGCTGTGCAAATAGAGGCTCCAGATAGAGGTACAGAAATTACCAAAGAAAAATATTCTAAAACCATTCGAAAAAAAATGGCTGAAATGAGAAATAATAGAATGCGAAGAAGAGGTTAATTTTTGTAATTTAGCGTTTGTATATTTTAATAAATTACTTTTCTAATGCCAAAAAAATATAAGGTACTTTTATTTTTATCAAACTTGTTTTTGTTAGTATTTATTTTCAACATTTTTGTAAAGTTTATTGTGTTTTCTAGTAGTTGGTTTAACTCACTTTTTATTGCATTTTTTTGTATTGTAAATATAGCTATTGCCTTAAAGGCAGCTATTGGTAATACAGATAAAAAATAAAAAACCTGAAGCTACAAAACTTCAGATTTTGTTTTAATTCAAATAAATTACCTTTAATGAAGACAAAGTAATTAATTTATAGACGTATTATTTTTAAAAATGTTTCATCATTTTAACTATCTTAACTAAAACTTAACATAATGTCTAAAAAAACACTCGTTATTGGTGCTTCTTTAAAAACAGAAAGATATTCTAACAAAGCCATTAATTCACTTACAAATAAAAATATAGAAGTGGTTGCAATTGGTTTAAGAAAAGGAACTGTTGCGGGCGTTTCTATTGATAAAGAAAATATAAATTATAATAATATACATACAGTTACTTTGTACTTAAAACCAGAGAGGCAAGAGGAATATTATAAGTACATTATTGGTTTACAACCAAAAAGAGTAATTTTTAATCCAGGTACAGAAAACTTTGATTTTATAAAATTACTAAAAGAGAATGGAATAAAAAGTGAAATAGCTTGTACTTTGGTGCTTTTGTCAACCAATCAATATTAATGTGCTGCAGTAAATACAGCGCCTGGAGTTGCTAAAGACACATTTTTAAATACAGTACTAGCTTCTTTCTTAAACGCACTAATATCTGTATATCTACCAGAATAATGCCCAACAATTAACTGACCCACATTAGCATTTTTAGCAATTTTTGCAGCCTCAATGCTTGTAGAGTGTTTTGTTTTTTTTGCCAAATCTTCTCTATCATTTAAAAATGTAGCTTCATGATATAATAAATCTACCTCTTTAATAATAGGTACAATATCTGGTTTATAAGCAGTATCACTACAAAAAGCAAAACTTAAAGGTTTTTGGGGCGCTATGGTAATTTCTTTGTTTTTTACAACTTCTCCAGAAGGTAAAATGACATCTTTACCAGCTTTTATGTTTAAATAATCTGCTTTATCAATTTCTGGATAACCACTAATGTTTAGCATATTTAATTTACGTGGTTTTTCTTTCTCTATAAACAAATAGCCATTTGTGTAAATTCTATGTGTTAACGGTATTGTTTTTACTAAAACTTTATCGTCTTCGTAGATCTGTTCACTTTCTTTAGAAGATAATTCATGAAAAATCATATTGTATTTAGCATGAGATTCAGAGATTTTAAGCATTTGTAAAGTTGCATTTTTTATCCCTTTTGGGCCAAAAATATGTAGGTCTTTTTCTCTACTTAAAATACCATAGGTAGATAGTAAACCCACCAAACCATAAAAATGATCTCCATGTAAATGGGTGATAAAAATATGGTTTATTTTAGAAAAACCTACCTTATACTTACGCATTTGACGCTGTGTACCTTCGCCACAATCTATTAAAAAATGACGATTGTTGATTTCTAAGTATTGTGAAGTTGGAAAAGCGTTTACACGCGGTGTTGCAGAGTGGCAACCAAGTATGGTTAATTTTATCATTTAATAACAAAACGTTTAGAAATAACTTTCTTTTTATTTTGAATACTATATATATACATACCTGTAGCTAAATTGTTTTTGTAAAAATTAAGAGAATTTTCACCAATTTTAGCTTTTATTGTTTTTTTATAAACGGTTTTACCCAAAATATTTTTTACAGTAAAGTAAATATCAGAAGTGTTTATACTATTAAATGTAATTTTTGTAGAGTTTGTAAAAGGATTTGGGGCAGCAGATAATGTGTTAATGTTTTTTTGTTGAGAAAGCCCCACGAATGAAATGCTTAAAATAAAAATAAAAAGTATTTTTTTTATCATATCAAAACTATTTTAAAAACCCAATTCTCTTTCTATGGCTTCCATCTCTAAAATATCTTCTGCTTCTAGCAAAGTAGGTACAATATTTATAGATTCAGAAAAATCATCTGAGTTTAAGTACGAACATACTATTACAAATGATATGCCATTTTCCTTTATTTGTTCGGCTATATCCAAAAATAATAAAAAATCTTTGTTACCCGTGTTAATATTCTCAGAAAAGTAAATTACGAGATGTTCGTTTTCTAAATCATTTATCTTTTCAGAAAACACTTTAAAAAAAACAGTAAAGTCTTTTTCATCAGAATTTATAAGGGTATAATTTGCTTTTTTATCAATATTCATTTTATCTTTTTATTTGCTGTGCGAGTAAATAAATTACTGCCATTCTTACTGCAACTCCATTTTCTACTTGATTCAATATTATAGAATCGTTAGAGTCTGCAACATCGCTTGTAATTTCTACCCCTCTGTTAATGGGGCCTGGATGCATTATTACAATTTTTTTGCCAAGGTTGTCTAAAATTTCTTGATTGATACCAAAAAGCTGTGTATACTCTCTTGTTGATGGAAAATATTTAATATCCATACGTTCGTGTTGTACACGTAGTACATTCGCAACATCACACCATTCTAAAGCTTTTTTTAGGTTGGTTTCTACAGTTACCCCTAAACTTGCAATGTGTTTAGGTATTAATGTTGTTGGTCCGCAAACTTTTACTTGAGCACCTTGTAATTGTAAGGCAAAAATGTTAGATAAAGCTACTCTAGAATGAAGAATATCGCCAATAATAACAATTTTTTTTCCTTTTACAGAGCCTAGTTTTTCTCTAATAGAATAAGAGTCTAATAAAGCTTGTGTTGGGTGTTCATGAGTACCATCACCAGCATTTATAATTTTTGCGTTTACATGTTTAGATAAAAATACACCTGCACCAACATTTCCATGTCTCATTACTACAATATCTACTTTCATAGATAAAATATTGTTTACAGTATCTATGAGGGTTTCTCCTTTTTTGACAGAAGATTGTCCTGCAGAAAAATTAATAACATCTGCAGAAAGTCTTTTTTCTGCCAACTCGAAACTTAACTTGGTACGTGTACTATTTTCGAAAAATAAATTGGCAATGGTAATGTCTCTTAAAGAGGGTACTTTTTTTATAGGTCTATTGATTACCTCTTTAAAATGATCTGCAGTTTTAAAAATAACATCTATGTCAGATGGTTTTAAATACTTTATACCTAGTAAATGTTCTACGCTTAATTCTGACACAATATGATTTTTAAGTTAGCGGTTATTTTATGATTTTTTATCATTTTATGTTGATGCTATTTAGGCTCTATAAAAACAGCATCTTTTTTATGTGTTTCTTTCCAACTTACCAAAACTCTTTCTTCGTTAATTGCATCTACTTGTCTGCCTCTATAGTTAGGTTGTATTGGTAAATGTCTGCTAAAACGTCTGTCTATTAACACCAATAACTCTATATGTTCTGGTCTTCCGTATGATTGAAGTGCTGTTAGAGCAGCTCTAATACTTCTTCCAGAAAATAAAACATCGTCTATAATTACTACTTTTTTACCTTCAATTAAAAAGTTCATTTGATTGGTTTCTGCAGCTAACGGTTTTTCTTTTCTTCTAAAATCGTCTCTATAAAAAGTAATGTCTAAAAGTCCTAATTCTAGGTTTTTAATTTTGTAGGATGTTTTTAGTAAATCTGCTAATCTATTTGCTAAATAAGTACCTCTTGGTTGTAAACCAATTAAAACAGTATTTGAAAAATCATCATGGTTTTCTATTAACTGGCAAGCCAATCTATGAAGTATAATTTCAATATCTTTTGAGTTAAGTAAGGTTTTTTTGCTCATAAGAATGCTATCAATTTAGGTTGATAGTTATTGAAAATCAAAATTAACGTAAAAATATCTATGCACAAAATTATTCCCTACTAAATACCATACTTGTGTTGTTAATTAAATTGTTGAAAACAAAAACCAGGTTTTTAAATGTACAGCTAGACTTATAGTATTTTTAATGTAATAATTCAAATCACATAGCTATGTCTCTATTAAAATTTGAATCGATGCTTAAAACGAATAACGTTTATTTTTTCGATTTGGTTGAGTTTGAGGAAATTATAATTCATTATTTAGATGCTGGTAAAGTATCTTTAGCAAAAAAAGCGATTAAATTAGGCTTAGAACAACACCCAGCTTCTGTAGACCTTAAATTGTTAATGGTGGAGCTTTATATTACTGATAATGAAGTTGATAAAGCATCTAATTTATTAAAGAAAATAGAAAAAATTGCTCCTACTAATGATGAGGTTTTTATACAAAAAGCAACCATAAGTTCTAAAAAAGGGAAGCATAAAGAAGCTATTGATCATTTAAAAAAGGCATTATCTTTAACAGACGATAAAGTAGATGTTTGGTCTTTAATAGGCATGGAATATTTATACTTAGACGATTTTGAAAGGGCACGTTTCAATTTTGCCAATTGTATAGAGGTTAATTTTGAAGATTATTCTGCATTGTATAATATTGTGTATTGTTTTGACATGGAACAACAGCATGAAGATGCTGCAAAATATTTAAATACTTATATAGATAAAAATCCTTATTGTGAGGTTGCATGGCATCAATTAGGAAGACAGTATTTTATTTTAGAAATGTATAAAGAGGCTTTAAATGCTTTTGATTATGCTGTCTTAATAGACGAGTCTTTTATTGGTGGCTACTTAGAAAAAGCAAAAACTTTAGAAGCATTAGGTAATTACCAAGAAGCAATAGATAATTATATGGTAACCCTAGAATTAGATGACCCAACTGCCTTTGCGTACACAAGAGTAGGAGAGTGCTATGAAAAATTAGAGCAAACAGATTATGCAATTTCTTATTATAAAAAGGCTGTTCATGAAGATCCATTGCTGGATAAAGCTTGGGTTCGTTTAACGAATTTATATTACCATTTAGAAAATTACGAAAAAGCGGCATATTATATTGCTAAAGCTCTAAAAATAGATGATGATAATGCTTTGTATTGGAAATACTATGCCAATATCAACTTAAAACTAAACTTTTTTGAAGAAGCCGTAAACGGATTTTATAATTGCTTAAAATTAGATGAGAAATCTATAGAAGTTTATATAGGTTTAATTGATGTTTTAACGTTTTTAGGTGAATTTAATGATGCTTTAAAGTATCTTATAGAAGCTAGAAAATCATATGCAAATTTTGCAGAAATAGAATACAGGTTGGCAGGTTTGTTTTTTGTTTTAAATAAAGAAAAATATGCTAAAAACCACCTTATTAACGGGTTAAAGATAGATTATAGCTATCATCATATTTTAAACGAGTTGTTTCCAGTTGTATTAAACAATAAAAAAATACAGAAACTAATTATAAATTTTAAAAAAGCAATAGAGTAGTTTTTATTTAAAAAACTGTTTAGATTCTTCCCAAAAAACATCCATTTCTGTTAAGGACATATCAGAAAGTTGTTTGTTTTGTTTTTTAGCAGCTTTTTCTAGATACTGAAACCTTTTTATAAATTTTTTATTGGTTTTTTCTAAAGCATTTTCTGGATTTACATCAATAAAGCGTGCGTAATTTATCATAGAAAAAAGCACATCTCCAAATTCTTTTTCAGTATTTTCTGTATGACCAGCTTTTATTTCTTCGTTTAATTCGGCTAATTCTTCTTGTACTTTTTTCCAAACTTGTGCTGGTTTTTCCCAATCAAAACCAACACCAGCAACTTTTTCTTGAATTCTACTGGCTTTAACAACAGCAGGTAAACTTTTTGGAACCCCTTCTAAAACAGAAGTTTTTCCTTCTTTTAGTTTTAAGTTTTCCCAATTTCTTTTAACATCTGCCTCATTTTCTACTTGTACATCTCCGTAAATATGGGGATGCCTGTCTATTAACTTATCAGAAATAGAATTAGCTACATCTGCAATGTCAAAAGCTTTTTTTTCGCTACCAATTTTTGCATAAAAAACAATGTGCAGTAAAACGTCTCCTAATTCTTTTTTTATTTCTGGTAAGTCGTTATCTAGAATGGCATCTGCTAATTCGTAGGTTTCTTCTATTGTTAAATGGCGCAAACTTTGTATTGTTTGTTTTTTATCCCAAGGACATTTTTCCCTGAGATCATCCATAATATCTAACAATCTGTTAAACGCTTCTAATTGTTCTTTTCTGCTATTCATTTTAGAATTTAAAAGTTTTTGAAGCTTCAATTTTTTAGATTTCTCAACTGCTTTTCAAGCTTATTTTGAAAATAAAATATTTTTGCTAACTGGCAACAGCATCTATGCCTCTTCAGTTGTTTCTTCAGAAGTTTCTTCAATTTTAGAAAAATCCATTCCAAATTTCACCAATAAGTTAAACCACTGTATTACTTTTTTTATGTTAGAAGTGTATACTCTTTCGTCATCATAATTTGGAATAGCTTCTGCAAAAAAGGCTTCTAGTTTTTTACCACTTTCTTTGTGAGATATTGCTTCTTTACCTTCAGTTTTAGAGTACATTGCTTTAAAAACATTTAATAAAGGTATGTCTTCTTCATATGTATAAATAGCAATGTTTTCTAATAAACTAACGTTTTGTGTAGCATTAATTGCCATTCTTTTATTGTCCGTTAAAGATGCAACAATAATTGCATTTTTAGATTGAGAAATTACTTGAAATAAACCTGGTTTACCAGTAACTGAAATAATTTTACTAAACTCCATATTTTATTTTTTTTGTCTCTTAAAAGACCATTAACCTTTTTTTAAATTCGGGAAACGCATTCTATAATCAATTCTAATTTTCCCTTTAGAAATATTTTCTAATTTCTTTTTTATAATTCTTTTCTTTAAAGAAGATAATTTATCTGTAAATAAAATACCTTCTATATGATCATATTCATGTTGAAAAACTCTTGCCGCTAAACCTTCTAGAGTTTCTGTATGCTTTTCAAATTTTTCATCAAAATACGCTATAGTTATTTTGGGTTGACGAAAAACATCTTCTCTAACATCTGGGATGCTTAAACAACCTTCATTAAAAGCCCATTCATCACCTTCTTCTTCTAAAATTTTAGCATTAATAAACACCTTATTAAATGTTTTTAAAGTTTCTCTATCTTCATTAGATAAATCCTTATCCTCTGCAAAAGGAGAAGCATCAATTAAAAAAAGACGGATCGATTTACCAATTTGAGGAGCTGCTAAACCAACACCAGAAGCATTGTACATGGTTTCTCTCATATTGGTAATTAGTTTTTGTAAATCAGGATAACTTTCGTCGATATCTACAGCAACTTTTCTTAAAACAGGATCTCCGTAAGCAACAATAGGTAAAATCATTTTTTTATTTTTTAACGATCGCAAAAGTACAACTTAGAATAATTAATTACGAATTTTGAATTGTCAATTTTGTTTATTTAATCATTAAAAGTAGTTCAACTTTTCAATAATAATACATTTACATGCTATATAAATAGGATTGTAAAATAATGGTAGCACTTATTTCATCAACCATAGCTTTATTTCTACGTTGTTTTTTTTTCATTCCACTGTCTATCATAGTCTGAAATGCCATTTTAGAGGTAAAACGTTCATCTATTCTTTTTACAGGTATATTGGGTATTTGTTGTGTCAATTTCTCTAAAAAAGGAGTAATTAAAATTTCACTTTCGCTATCTGTATTATTCATTTGTTTTGGCAAGCCTACCAAAAATAATTCAACCTTTTCTTTAGAAATATAGTCTTTTAAAAAAGCTAGTAATTTAGCTGTATCAACGGTAGTTAAACCAGAAGCTATAATTTGCAGTTCATCAGTAATTGCAATTCCTGTTCTTTTTTTACCAAAATCGATAGCTAAAATTCTAGACATAAATAATTTTTTTGACAAAAATACGTTTTTTAAACAAAGCGGAAATATCTGTTTAAAAAATGTATCTTCGCTTTTAATTTTTACAGATACTTTTATATTTGCAATAATTAAATATTTACAATGGAAGCAATAAGAAAAATTATAGAATCAGCTTGGGAAAATCGAGACTTATTAAAAGAGCAAAAAACGATAGATACCATTAGAAATGTAGTTGATTTATTAGATAAAGGCGAATTAAGAGTTGCAGAACCAACAACTGATGGTTGGCAAGTAAATGAGTGGGTGAAAAAAGCAGTAGTGTTGTATTTTCCAATTCAGAAAATGGAAACTTTAGAAGCTGGTATTTTTGAATATCATGATAAAATTCCTTTAAAAAGAAACTATAAAGAAAGAGGTATAAGAGTAGTGCCAAATGCTGTAGCAAGACATGGTGCTTATATTTCTGAAGGTACTATTTTAATGCCAAGTTATGTAAATATTGGTGCTTATGTAGACGAAGGAACTATGGTAGATACTTGGGCAACAGTAGGTTCTTGTGCGCAAATTGGTAAAAATGTACATTTATCTGGAGGTGTGGGTATTGGTGGTGTTTTAGAACCGTTACAAGCAGCGCCTGTAATAATTGAAGATGGCGCTTTTATAGGTTCTAGATGTATTGTAGTAGAAGGTGTTAGAGTAGAAAAAGAAGCTGTTTTAGGGGCTAATGTAGTGTTAACTATGAGTACCAAAATTATAGACGTTACTGGTGATGAACCTGTGGAGATGAAAGGTAGAGTACCTGCAAGGTCTGTTGTGATTCCTGGTAGTTATACCAAAAAATTTGCTGCTGGCGAATACAATGTACCTTGTGCATTAATTATTGGAAAAAGAAAAGAAAGTACCAACAAAAAAACATCTTTAAACGATGCCTTACGTGAATATGACGTAGCTGTTTAAGATCTAATAATCTATGACAAAAATATCGGCAATTATACCCACTTTAAATGAAGAAATTAACATTGCTGATGCAATAAAATCTGTAAGTTTTGCTGATGAAATTATTGTGATAGATTCTTTTAGTACAGATAAAACGCTAGCAATAGCAGCCCAACATAATGTAAAAATCATCAAGCGAAAGTTTGATGATTTTTCTTCTCAAAAAAACTTTGCAATTTCGCAAGCTAAACATAGCTGGATTTATATTTTAGATGCAGATGAAAGGGTTACACCAAAAGTTGAAAAAGAAATTTTAGCTGCCGTTAAAAACCCCAAAGGATTTGTTGGTTTTTATGTACATAGATCTTTTTATTTTGCAGGAAAACACATAAAGTTTGGTGGTTGCCAAAGTGATAAAGTGGTTCGACTTTTTCTAAAAGAACATTGTGTTTATGAAGGTGTTGTTCATGAAACTATTGTTTCTAATGGCAAATTAGGTTTTTTTAAAAATAGAATTGAACATTTTTCATATAAGAACTTTGATCACTATATTTCTAAAATGAATCATTATGGAGCATTAAGAGCAAAACAATATTTTGAAAAAAGAAAAAGAATTAATTATTTATTCCATATTGTTATAAAACCAGCTGCAAGGTTTTGTATTCACTACTTTATTAGGTTAGGATTTCTTGATGGTTTTCCGGGTTATATTTTTGCAAGAGCTCAAGCTTATGGTGTGTATTCTAGATATATTAAACTCTGGTTGTTAAAAAGAGGAATCAATTAATAATTATTGATTTTTATAGAAGATATAGTTTCGAATACATCTTTGTAATTTATAAGTTAATAATGCAATTAGTTGCCAAAAAGGACGCATAATTTCTCGGATTGCTTTTTTCCAAACAATCATATTATTTTGTTGAATTGTACTGCCTCCCATTTGTTTGTCAATACTTTTTACATATTGCTTATTTGTAGTATACAATGGCACTTTATGCTTGTAAACATCTTGTTTCATTACATCTATAGGAGCATAGTAATCACTTAAATTTTTAGAAAGTTTTGCTGTTGCATCTTTACCTATAATCTGACCAATCATTAGTACAGGAGGCATTAAAAACTTTGTGATTAATTCATCTTTTTTTAAAGGAATAAACCCTTTTTTACCAGAAATATCTAAAAAAGCATTGGTTGTTATTTGAGATAAAAGTTGTTCTAAATCTTTAAAAAAATCTTCATGAATTAAAGCGTCATCCTCTAAAACAATAGAAAAATCTTCAGATTGTTTAGATAGGAATTTCCATAATTTAAAATGGGTTAAGCAAATTCCTATTTCTCCATCATTTGGATATGGAAAATGAGCTAAAATGTTATGTTTTTTTTTTTCTTTTTTTAGAAACTCTTTATCAAGTTCTTTCCCATAAATAGCAGAAACTCTTGTAATTGGAATATTCATTTTTTTAAATTGATTTTCCATAAAATCTCTACGTTGAACACTTTTGTCTAAGTTTATGTAATATACTTTAAATGAACTCATATTTTTATCCAACTTTTACATGCAACTTCATTTTGTTTATGAACAAACCATTTTTTTGGAGCTATAATGGTTTTGTTTTTATGTCTGTTTAGCCAAGCTCCCCACCAAGAAAAACTGCTGTTTGCTGTAATATTATGGCTACACAAACTCATTAAGTACATGTCTTCGTGCGGTATTGTTTTGTGTTCTACATACGTAGTGTTTTCTAATTTAAGATTTTTTTTTGTCCAAGAAATATCATCTGAAAAAACA
The DNA here is from genome assembly GCF_947503855.1 of uncultured Polaribacter sp. Classification (GTDB taxonomy): domain Bacteria; phylum Bacteroidota; class Bacteroidia; order Flavobacteriales; family Flavobacteriaceae; genus Polaribacter. The sequence goes on from NZ_CANNFF010000006.1 coordinate 45,758, forward strand.
AAAAAAGCAACATTTTTATATTTGTTAGTAATAATATTTACTGCTTCTTTGTAATAGTTTAAACTGCAAGTTCCATGAATTTTATTAGAGTTTTCATCAGTAATATAATCTCCCCTTCTTATATGTATTGAACAGCTAATTTTATAACTTTCGATTGCAGTTTTATAATTTTTAGTTGTTTTAGATAATGTAGTTTTTATACTAAATTGTTCTAGTATGGTATTTCTAATGTCTAAAAAATAGTTTTCTGTTTGAAAATATCCCTTTACATATTCACTTCCTTTTAAATCTATATAGGTTTTATTAAAAAGTAAGTTTTTTTCTTTTATAGTATTAAAAATGTTTATTTTTTTAAAAAATAGTTTTGTGTTATTTACATATTTTAAATCTATATTAAACTTTTCTAGTTGATAGCCCCCGTGTAATTTATAGCTTTTAAAGCTAGATATATCTAATTGTACATCAAATCCTTTTTGTTGTAAAGATTTTGCATATGCATATTGAAACATTTGATTTCCTAAACCACCAAGAATTCTAACATTTATCATATATCTTTTAATAGAAAAAATTAATTTTTAATAACATCAATATTTATTTTTTCTTGTTGTTAAGGTATAAAAATTTAGTTGAATGATAATAAGCAGATAAAAGGCTATCCATTTGTTGAGAAATCATTGGTTTCTCTAACTTAATATCAACAATTGAGTTTTTATTTAAATTATACAAGACTGTTTTTTTAGAGATGTTTGTTTTCTCAAAATAAAAATTATCTTTCAATAGACCTACAGCTTTCTCCCCTTTATTTTGAGTACAAATAAAGGAAACGTTTTTTGTACTTGTGCTATCTAGTAAGTTTCTACCTAAAGTATAATTTGTATAATCAACTTTAGCAATACTTGTAGCAGTTGGAAATACATCTATCAATTTAGCATATTTATCAATAACTTGAGGTGTAATAAATTTTGGTGCATTAATAAAGAAGGGTACATGATTTAATTGTATTCCTAAATTAACTTCATTATTTATACTGCCTTTATAGTCTTTTAAATTGATACTATGATCTCCAAAAAATACAAAAATAGTATTCTCATAATAACCAGCTTCTTTGGTTCTTTCTAAAAAACGAGCAATATTAAAGTCTAAATAACGTATTCCGTTTAATTGCCCCAAAGATCTAAAACCACCTTTTAATAGTGTTTCTTGATCAATTTCATCATCAAAAATAGGAGTAAAGCTTTCTTTTTTATTAGGAACTGTAAAAGGCATGTGGTTGGTAGCTGTTTGAATGTAAGCAATAAAAGGTTTTCCTTTTTCATGTAATTTTTTTAGTACTTTATCAGACTCTTTAAACAAATCGTAATCATCAATTCCCCAAACATCAGCTCTATTTTCTTCTTCAAAACTACCCTCTTCATAAATTTTTAAATCTTTAATATTCGATTGAAAAACACCTCTAATATTTGCCCAATTAGCAGAACCGCCTAAAAAATATAACTTTTCATATCCTTTATACTGATCAAAAATAATACGCTGGTCTATAATTAAAGGGTTTCTAGAGGCCGTTTTTACATCTTCAATATCTGGTAATCCAGTAATACTCGCAAAAACACTACCTGCAGTTCCTGGTTTGTGCACGTAAAATTTTGAAAAACTCAAACTTTTTTTAATAATAGAGTCCATTTTAGGAGTACTATTTAAAGGGTTTCCATAATAACTCATAGGGGCTGTTCCTGTAGATTCTAACATTACATAAACAACATTTGGTTTTTGTTTGTATGGATTATCAAAAGTTACTTTTTTTTCAAAATTAATAGTATCTAAAGGTAAATCTAATTGTTTGGCAATTACGGGATAAAAGGTTTTAAACGCTTCCATATTTACACCTTCGCTTCTAAAAGCAAAACTGTCAAAGAAATATAAAACAGGATTTAAACCAAATTGATTGATCGTATTATTTTTAGAGAAAAAGGCTTCACTCCACCTTAAAGGATAATGTGTAAAACTGTTATAAACCCCAAAGGATAATAGTAAAAATGTAACAATGAAATAAATTGCTTTTATTTTTTTTGTAATTTTTTCCTCTATTTTATTGAATAATTGATAAATAAATTTTGCAAACTTAAATATGATAAAACCAAAAATAAACAAACCTATTAAGCCTTTGTAAACAGGGTAGCTCTCAACTAAAACCTGAGTAGATATTTTTAAATTACTTAAAAAACGTAAAGAGGATGCATCTAAACGAATTCCTAAATACTCATAATATCCAAAATCGAATAAGTAGAAAAGCGTTAAAATTAGATAAGAAAGTAAGAGATAAATGTTGGCTATTTTTTTATAAACCGTTCTTTTAAAAAAACGATAATTTGTAATTAGTACAAGGGTTGCTAATGGAAAAAATGTAAGTATCGCTAATTTTAAATCGAATCTGATACCTAGAAAAAAGGCTTTTTTTAATTCTAAATTTGCATTATTGTTAATATCTAAAAAGAAGAAATAAAATAGAAACCTAAAAAGAACCACAAAAATAAAAAGCACAAAAACATTGGTAAAAATGTATTTGATATAGTTGGGAATTTTCTGAAACATAAGTTTTAAATATGTTGCAAAAATACTATTTTTAGAATTGTTGTGTAAACTATTTTAGACTTTAAAAATCAAAATATAATGTTTGAAAAGACTCCATTTATGTTGGTGAAAAATCAATCATAAATAGTTAAACAAATAAGATAACCAATTTTGACAGGAGTTTATTAAATGGTAGATTTGCATCAAAATAAATAATAGTATTCAATTTTTCGACTATAAATAATGAATCATAAAGAAGCTATTTCCTTAGAAATTTTCTCAATAATATCAAAAGCATCCAAACAATTAGCTATAGAAAGCTATGCAATTGGTGGTTTTGTTCGCGATTTTTTTCTAAACAGAGGCAATGCAAAAGATATTGATGTGGTTGCTATTGGAAGTGGTATTGATTTAGCTTTAAAAGTTTCTCAATTATTACCAAATAAACCCAAAGTTCAAGTTTTTAAAACTTATGGTACTGCCATGTTGCGTTTTAAAGATATAGAAATTGAGTTTGTTGGAGCAAGAAAAGAATCTTATACAGAAGAAAGTAGAAATCCAAAAGTTACCGAAGGTACTTTAGAAGACGATCAAAACAGAAGAGATTTTACAATCAATGCGTTGGCATTAAGTTTAAACGAAGATAATTTTGGAGAATTGTTGGACCCTTTTAATGGGATTCAAGATTTAGAAAAAGGGGTTATTAGAACGCCTCTAAATCCTGATATTACCTATTCTGATGACCCTTTAAGAATGATACGCGCAATACGCTTTGCTACGCAATTAAACTTTTCTATTGAAGAAAATTCATTGTCTTCAATTACAAAAAATGCAGAGAGGCTAAAAATAATTACAAGAGAAAGAATTATAGACGAATTGAATAAAATTCTCTCTGCCCCAAAACCCTCGATAGGATTTTTATTATTAGAAAAAACAACGCTTTTACCACGATTTTTACCAGAATTAACCGACTTAAAAGGAGTAGAAGAGGTAGAAGGTCAAAAACACAAAGATAATTTTTATCATACTTTAGAGGTGGTAGATAATATTGCAAAAAACACCAGTAATGTATGGTTACGTTGGGCAGCTTTATTACATGATATTGGTAAAGCCCCCACAAAGAAATTTAATAAAAAAGTAGGGTGGACGTTTCATGCACACGAATTTGTGGGTGCTAAAATGGTTTACAAATTATTTAAAAGATTAAAAATGCCATTGAATAATAAAATGAAATTTGTTCAAAAAATGGTATTGTTAAGTTCAAGACCCATTGTGCTGGCAAGTGATGTTACAGATTCTGCCGTAAGACGTTTGGTTTTTGATGCAGGTGATGATATCAATGATTTGATGACATTGTGTGAGGCTGATATTACCACTAAAAATCCAAAGAAATTCAATCGCTATCATAAAAATTTTGAGTTAGTTCGTGAGAAGATTAAAGAAGTAGAAGAACGAGATAGAGTGCGTAATTTTCAGCCGCCAATTTCTGGTGAAGAAATTATGAAAGCTTTTAATTTAAAACCCTGTAGAGAAATTGGCCAAATAAAAGAAGCTATAAAAAACGCAATTTTAGATGGTGAAATACCAAATGAACATAAAGCTTCATTTGATTTTATGCTTGATAAAGGAAAGGAATTAGGTTTATAACAAGCTAAATTATACTATAGAATGATGAAATCATCAATTTTACATATTTTTTTACCCAACCAAATAAAATTACAAAAAATACAATCATATATCTTAATGGTAAAGGCTTATATTTCTTGTGCCATCGCTCAAAAGACATATAATCAAAAGCACTAGAAAATAACTTTAGACCTCTAATGCTAGGTTTTTCACCAAGATATTTTATACCTTTTCTAGTTTTATTTAAGTGTCTAAATTCTATTTCATTTTTATGAAATTTTGAAACATAATTACCATATAATTCATATTCGCTAAAACCACTTTTACTTAAATTTTCTGAAGTAATATTGTCTAAAATATCTAACCACCAAGTTTCTTTTTTAGATATTTTATTTAAAATAGTTATAACTAACTTTTTATTAAAAACTAAATGTTCTGCAATAAAAGAAAAACTTACTTGTTTTTTTAAGTCTAAAATTTTTTCAATAATTTCAAAATATGGCTCATGAAATTCCTTGTTTTTTTCAAAATATATTTTATTATTTTGTGTAAAAAAGTTGATAGGATTTAAAGCAACAGCATCTGCATCCCAAACTAAATATAAATTACTTATAAAGTGTAATTTAGAAACGCTTAATTTTAAAAACTGTTGAAAATACCAACCTGCCCTTTCAGGATTTTCATTTCTATTTTTAAAGTACTCTTTAATATTATCTAAAGTTAAGTGTTTACAAATTTCATCTTCATCTAAACAAGTTATCTTACCTTTAAATGTGCTTTCTAACTCTTTGAAGTTAGATTTTTTAGTTAGAATATATATCTTATCGTAAGAAATATTAGATATAATTGATGGTATTGTTCGAGTAATTGCTATTGACAATAAACTTGTTTTTAAAGGAATAACAACATCAAAATTCATGAAAACTAAAGTGTTTATGTGGTGAAAAAATGAGTATTTTAACTCAAACTTTGCATCGTAACCAATTTATAATATTCTCCTTTATTAGCCAATAAATCTTCATGTTTACCTTGCTCAACTATTTTTCCTTTCTTTAAAACTACAATTTTATCTGCTTTTTGTATGGTAGATAATCGATGCGCAATTACTAAAGATGTTCTGTTTTGCATCATTTTTTCTAAAGCAACTTGCACCAATTGTTCAGACTCTGTGTCTAGAGCAGAAGTAGCTTCATCTAAAACCATAATTGGTGGATTTTTTAACACAGCTCTTGCAATAGACAAACGTTGTTTTTGTCCTCCTGAAAGTGTATTTCCACTATCACCTATATTAGTTAAATATTTTTCTGGTAAATTTTCTATAAATTCTGCTGCATTGGCAATTTCAGAAGCTTCTTTAATCGCATTATAATGCGCATTCTGACTCCCTAATTTAATGTTGTTTTCAACAGTATCATTAAATAAAATAGAATCTTGAGAAACAATTCCCATTAAACCTCGTAAAGATTTTTTAGTAATTTTTTTAATGTTTTGGCCATCAATCAAAACTTCGCCTTTATTTACATCATAGAAACGGGTAATTAAATTGGCTAATGTAGATTTTCCACTTCCAGATTGTCCAACCAAAGCCACAGTTTCTCCTTTATTTATAGTTAAAGAAAAATCTTTTAAAACATATTCTTTTTTATATTTAAATGAAATATTTTTAAATTCTATTTGATTATTAAAACCTTCTTTATCAATAGCATTGGGTAAGTCTTTAATATCGTTTTCGGTATTTAAAACACTCATAATTCTTTCTGCAGATGCCTCACCTTTTTGAATGTTGTAAAATGTAGTAGTAATTAATTTAATAGGGTTTAAAACGGTGTAAAATAGCACAATGTACCCCATAAATTCATCAGGTTGTAAACTACTTGTGTTCGATAAAACTTCTGTTCCTCCATACCAAAGAATAGCAATAATGGTTGCAGCGCCTAAAAACTCACTCATAGGAGAAGCTAAGGTTTGTCTATGAAAAACACTGGTCATTAATTGTTTAAAACTTAAAGTAGAATTGTTAAATTTTTTCTCAATTACATTTTCTGCATTGAACCCCTTTATAATTCTTAAGCCTGTTAAAGTTTCTTCAATAAAAGATAAAAAAGTACCCGTTTCTTTTTGGGCTTTTATAGATTTTGCTTTTAACTTTTTACTTATCGATGATATGATAAAACCAGATACAGGTAGTAAAATAAAAACAAATAAGGTTAGTTTTACACTCATAAACAGCATAATTGAAATTGCAATTATTACAGTTAGTGGTTCTCTAACTATGGTTTCTATAGAGGTTAATATAGAATTTTCTACTTCTTGTACATCAGAAGTCATACGTGCAATAATGTCTCCTTTTCTTTTTTCAGAAAAATAAGAAATAGGTAATTCAACTATTTTATGATAGAGATTATCTCTTAAATCTTTTACAACACCGGTTCTTAAAAATGTAATTACGTATGAAGCTAAATATCTAAATAAATTTTTTAAAAAGAATAACGATATTGCAAGTAAACATATAAAAACGAGTGTTTTAATATTACCTTCACTTGCTATTTTTTCTGAAATATAATAGTAAAAACTATCTTTTAAATAGGCACCTAAACCTAGTAAATTTTCATAAACAGGTTTTACAACTACTTTTTTATCAGTTTCAAATAAAATACCTAAAACAGGTATAAAAGCTAAAACAGAAAGTACATTAAAAATGGCATAAAGAATATTAAATGCAATATTTAGTATTGTAAATTTCCGATACTTTTTCTCGTATTTTAAAATGTCTTTAAAATACCCCATTAATTCAAGTTCATTTCTTTAATAATGCGTTGTATTTTAGCATCCAATTCAGCCTCCGTTTTTCTAGCATTTTCTATACTTTCTAACGATGTATTAACACTAAAGTAAAATTTTATTTTAGGCTCTGTACCACTTGGTCTTGCAGCTACCCTTGTGCCATTTTCTGTTTGATAAATTAAAACATTAGACTTTGGTAAATCTATATTCTTATTCTCACCAGAAATTAAATTATATTCTACAGATTCTTGATAATCAGAAAGTGTTTTTACTTTTTCCCCATCAATATTTTTTAGTGGATTTACACGCATATCACTCATCATTTTCTGAATTTTAGCAGCACCATCCATTCCTTTTTTAGTAATTGAGATTAAGTGTTCTTTATAAAAAGCGTTTTTTGTGTAAATTTTTAATAATTCTTTGTAAAAAGAGCTCCCATTTTGCTTTGCATATGCGGCAACTTCACAAGCTAAAAGAGTGGCAGTAACGGCATCTTTATCTCTTACAAAATCGCCAACCATATACCCAAAACTTTCTTCACCACCACCAATAAAATCTAGTTCAGGAAAATCGCGAACCATTTTAGCAATCCACTTAAACCCAGTTAAACCAATTTTGGTGTCTACACCATAATTAGCGGCAACATTGTTTACCAATTCTGTAGAAACAATTGTAGAACCTATAAATTGTTTTCCATTAATTTTGCCTTCTTGTTTCCATTTTTTCAAAAGAAATTCAGTCATTACAACCATGGTCTGGTTTCCATTCATCAATTTCATGTTTCCATCTAAATCTCTAACAGCAACACCTAATCTATCACAATCTGGATCTGTACCAATTACAATATCTGCCCCAATTTTATTCGCTAAATTGGTTGCCATTTGTAATGCTTCTGGTTCTTCTGGATTTGGAGATTTTACCGTAGGAAAGTCTCCATCTGGAGTTTTTTGCTCTTCTACAATATGCACGTCTGTATAACCAGCTTTAGCCAAAGCATCTGGTATAGATACGATTGATGTACCATGTAAAGAAGTAAATACTATTTTTAGGTTTTTTCTATCAATATTTTCTGCTAAAGAGCCATTTTTTACGGAAGCTTCAATAAATGCATCATCTACATTTTTACCTATTTCTTCTATTAAATCTTCGTTTGCATTAAAGTTGATTTCAGAAAAATCCAATTCATTTACTTTGTTTATAATACCATTATCATGTGGAGGAACAATTTGTCCTCCATCAGCCCAATATACTTTATAACCATTATATTCTGGTGGATTATGGGAGGCTGTTAATACAATACCAGCATCGCAATTTAAATGACGAACAGCAAAAGATAATTCTGGTGTTGGTCTTAAATTTTCAAATACATATACTTTAATCTGATTGGCAGATAAAACATCTGCAACAATTTTGGCAAACTTTTTACTGTTGTGTCTGCAATCATAAGCAATTACAACACTTTTTTGATCTTTTGTAACGTTTTCTATAATATAATTAGACAAGCCTTGTGTAGCTCTTCCCAAAGTGTATTTATTAATTCTGTTGGTTCCTGCACCCATAGTTCCACGCATACCACCTGTACCAAATTCCATGTCTTTATAGAAGCTGTCTTCTAAATCTTTTGGGTTAGAATTTAGTAAATCTTGTACTTCTTTTTGAGTTTCACTGTCAAAAGTAGCTGTTAACCAGTGTTTTGCTTTGTCTAAAATTTCGCTCATTTTTTAGTTGAATAAAATTATGGTTTTATAATGCAAATATACATTTTAGAAATTGAGTTTTTCTTTTATTGCGTAGTGTTTTTCGTTGTTGTTTGATTTTATGACAAGTTCACCAATAAAACCGGCCAAAAATAATAAAGTTCCTAAAATCATAGAAGTTAGTGCAATAAAAAACCAAGGATTGTCTGTTACCAAGATGGTTTTAATGCCATTATAGACTTTATATAGTTTAAGAATCCCTATGTAAGATGCAGAAGTTGTTCCGAATAAAAACATTAAAGTACCCCACAAACCAAAAAAGTGCATGGGTCTTTTACCAAATTTTGATAAAAATGAAATAGTGATTAAATCTAAAAAACCGTTTACAAAGCGATCTATACCAAATTTGGTTACACCATATTTTCTGGCCTGATGTTGTACCACTTTTTCACTAATTTTATTAAAACCAGCATTTTTTGCTAAAACAGGAATGTACCTGTGCATTTCTCCACTAACTTTTACGGTTTTAATAACTTCGTTTTTATAGGCTTTTAAACCACAATTAAAATCGTGTAATTTCAGTCCAGAGGTTCTTCTGGCAGCTGCATTAAATAGTTTAGATGGAATGTTTTTGGTAATTACATTATCATAACGTTTCTTTTTCCAGCCAGAAATTAAATCGTAATTTTCTTTTACAATAAGATTGTATAATTCGGGTATTTCCTCTGGATTGTCTTGCAAGTCTGCATCCATGGTAATTACCACATCACCAGAAGCCAAATCGAAACCAGCATCTAAAGCTTGTGATTTTCCGTAGTTTTTTTGAAAACGAATCCCTTTTACAGCGTTGTTTTTTTTAGATAGCTTTTCTATAACCTTCCAAGAAGTGTCTGTACTACCATCATCAATAAAAATAATTTCATAAAAATAACGATTGGACTGCATAACATTTGCAATCCAATCGTGTAATTCTTGTAAAGATTCTTCTTCGTTAAGAAGTGGTATTACTACCGAAATTTCCATATATAAGAGTTCAAAATTTAGTATTCAATATCCAAAATTACTATTTTTTTGAGTAAAGAAAGTGTTATTTTGATCTTTAGTAAGTTTCTTCTTCAGATTTTTTCATAATTGCTGCAATTATTGCAGAAATTACAAACCCAATAAAAGCAGCAACAATTAAGATGATACCAGATATTATAGCTGGACTTTGGAATTTTTCAGTCATTTCTTTTGCAGATTCAATCTGATCAGAGGTTAATCCTTGATCTATCCAAGCTTGTTCTTGAATTGCCATGCCTTGTGCTTGCAACTCTGGATCTATTACGTTAGTTAATAATAAGGTGTAAATAACTGAAATTACAGCACTAACCATTACAATACCCATACCAATTTTTAAACCTTGTCCCCAAGAAATAAAACCACCATTAGTGTTTTTATAACTTTTAATACCAAAAACAATAAAAAATATTGTAGCTAATGTTCCTACACTATTTCCTATCCATTGTAATTCAAAATATTGTCCAGATGCCCATAAAGCAAGACCTACAATTACACTTATAATTCCCAAATACAATCCGTTATTAAGAATAATTTTTTTACTATTTGATTGATTTTCCATTTTTTTAAATTTAGTTAGTTGTACAAATATAATTATTTCGTTTTGATAGTGCTGTTTTTTTATTGTATAGATCAACTATTAAAACAATTAATTAGTAGTCAGTCTCTTAAAAATGTTACAAAAATTTAATAAATTTTTAATTGTTAAAGATAAAAAAGATTGTAAATTTGCAATGGCAAGTTCTACACAACTAGCTCCCTTTGAATCCCCCAGGGTGGGAACACAGCAAGGGTATTAGGTTGTAGCAGTGTGATGTAGGTAGCTTGCCATTTTTTGTACCCTAAATTTTCTTATTACTTCTTTCATTTTTTTAATTTAACTTTGAACTTTAAATTTCAACCCTTGAACTTATAATTTATGTCTAAAGTTGTCTTAGTTACAGGTGCTTCCTCAGGTATAGGAAAAGCCATTGCTACTTTTTTATCTGAAAAAGGATACATAGTGTATGGAACTTCTAGAAAACCTAAAAGCAAACAAGACTTTTCTTTTAATTTAATTGAGTTAGATGTTTTAAAACCTGAAACCATACAAAAAGCAGTTGGTTTTATTTTAGATAAAGAAAATAGATTAGATGTTTTAATTAATAATGCAGGAGTTGGCATTACTGGGCCAATAGAAGATACTCCTACAGAGGAAATGCGCAATGCTTTTAACACCAATTTTTTTGGAGCTATAGATGTAATGAAAACTGTTTTACCACAAATGCGTAAACAGAAAGTAGGTTTAATTATCAATGTAACCTCTATTGCTGGTTATATGGGGTTGCCTTTTAGAGGTGTATATTCTTCTTCTAAAGGGGCTTTAGAATTGGCAACAGAAGCCATAAGAATCGAAGTAAAAAGTTTTGGGGTTTCTGTGGTAAACGTTGCTCCTGGTGATTTTGCTACTAATATTGCTGCAGGTAGATATCATACACCCGTTTTTGAAAAATCTGCTTACAAAAAGAATTATCAAACCAATTTAGACTTAATGGATGCACATGTAGATAGTGGTATGAATCCTATTAAAATGGCAGAAAAAGTTTATAAAATAATAAATACTAAAAAACCTAAAACTCATTACAAAGTAGGTGGTTTTTTAGAAAAACTCTCTATTGTTTTAAAAAGAATTTTACCAGATAAATGGTACGAAAAGTTATTGATGAATCATTACAAATTATAACAAAAAGTTTTTTTACATATACTCTAAAAATACTTTGTTTTGATTTACTAAGTTTATAAGCAAGTAACTATCTTTGCGTTAGGGATTGAAGCATCTGTTTGAGCTCTTTTGTGAAGTATGAACAAAAAGCGAGTGCGTAAAGCCTGTTAAAACGCCAAAAAAATAATATTAAAATAAATATAGACATGAAATTTTTTATTGACACAGCAAATTTAGATCAAATTAAAGAAGCGCAAGCTTTAGGTATTTTAGACGGAGTTACTACAAACCCATCTTTAATGGCTAAAGAAGGTGTTACTGGGCAAGAAAATATCATCAACCATTACAAAGAAATTTGCAATTTGGTAGATGGTCATGTTTCTGCAGAAGTAATTGCTACAGATTTTGAAGGTATGGTAAAAGAAGGAGAGGCTTTGGCTGCTCTGAATCCGCAAATAGTAGTAAAATTACCGATGATAAAAGATGGTGTAAAAGCATGTAAATATTTTTCTTCTAAAGGAATTAAAACCAACGTAACTTTAGTATTCTCTGCAGGTCAAGCATTATTGGCAGCAAAGGCTGGTGCAACTTATGTTTCGCCATTTATAGGTCGTTTAGATGATATTTCTACAGACGGTTTAAACCTAATTGCAGAAATTAGAACTATTTATGATAATTATGGTTTTGAAACTGAAATTTTAGCGGCTTCTGTGCGTCACACAATGCATGTTATAGATTGTGCAAAATTAGGTGCAGATGTAATGACAGGCCCTTTAAGTGCTATTGAAGGTTTGTTAAAACATCCTTTAACAGATATTGGTTTGGCTAAATTTTTAGAAGATTATAAAAAAGGAAACTAACAAACCTAGTTGGTTTTGTATATAAAAATCAGAAAGTAGAAAATATTTTACTTTCTGATTTTTTTATGCCTTAAAACTTTTTGACTTTGTAACTTTGCTACTTTGTAACTCAGATAAATGTATCCTAAAAAAGAACTCGCACAAATTGTAATTGCAGCTTGTTATCAATTTAATGTTGATACAATTGTTGTTTCTCCAGGATCTAGAAATGCACCTTTAACGATAGGTTTTTCTAATCATCCAGAAATTAAAACGTTAAGTGTTGTAGACGAACGTTGTGCTGCTTTTTTTGCATTAGGTATTGCTCAGCAAACACAAAAGCCAGTGGCTGTTTTGTGTACTTCTGGTTCTGCTTTGCTAAATTATTATCCTGCTATTGCAGAAGCTTTTTACAGCAATATTCCTTTAGTGGTTATTTCTGCAGACAGACCTAAACATTTGATAGATATTGGCGATGGACAAACCATAAGGCAAGAAAATGTTTTTACAAATCATATTTTGTTTTCTGCTAATTTGATAGAAAACCCTAAATTTAAAGCTAGAAATGCACAATTAATAGGGGAGGCTTTGCAGATTTCTGTGGCACAATTAGGCCCTGTGCACATTAATGTTCCTTTTGATGAACCTTTGTATGAAACAGCTACTGAATTAAAGAAATTCCATTTCCCTCATATTTCTATGAGTTCTTTAGATAACTCTCATATCAATTATAAAGAATTAGCTACAATTTGGAATAAGGCAAAAAGAAAAATGATTGTTGTTGGGGTAAATTATCCAAATAAAAAACTACATCAATTAATAGATTTGTATGCAGATGATGATTCTGTATTAATCTTTACAGAAACCACCTCTAACTTGCATCATGATAAAGCTGTAAATGCTATAGATCAGCTAATTTTTTCTTTAGATGATGCCGATTTTAAAGAACTGCAGCCAGATATTCTTATTACTTTTGGTGGTATGATTGTTTCTAAAAGAATTAAACGTTTTCTTAGAGATTTTGCACCCAAGCATCATTGGAATATTGATTCTAAAAAAGCGACTAATACATTTTTTTGTTTGTCGGAATTTATACAAACAACACCTGTAGATTTTTTTAAAAAATTTAATACTTATATCAGCCCCATACAAAGCGATTATCAACCCAAATGGTTGCAAATAAGAGATCAAAGAAGAGCAAAGCACGCTTTGTATTTAGAAACTTTAGAACATTCAGATTTTAAAGTTTTTGAACAGGTTTTAGCTACAATACCAGATAACACCCAACTGCAAATTAGCAATAGTGCCATTATTAGATATGCACAATTATTTACTATTAAAAATGGTATTAATGTTTTTTGTAATAGAGGTACAAGTGGTATAGATGGAAGTACATCTACAGCAATTGGAGCTGCTTTTACTAATAAAAAACAGACTGTTTTTATCACGGGCGATTTAAGTTTTTTCTACGATTCTAATGCCTTGTGGAATAAAAATATTCCTGCTAATTTTAGAATTGTTTTAATAAACAATTCTGGTGGAGGTATTTTTAAAATTATACCAGGTCCAGGAACCACAAATGCCTTAAATTATTTTGAAACGCCACATTGTTTAACTGCAGAGCACTTGGCTAAAACCTATGAGTTTGAGTATCAAAAAGCCTTTTCAACAAAAACAGTTACAAAAGAATTAAATGGTTTTTTTGAAGTTTCAGAAAAACCGAAAATACTAGAGATTTTTACACCAAGTGCAAAAAATGATATAGTTTTAAAAGAATATTTTAAATATATAAAATAATGGATACACACGAAGAAGGAAATAACTTTCAAGAAAATGATTATAATTTTAAGGAAGGAGACCAAGTAAATTTGGTTATAGAAGCAGAAACTAGTTTGGGTTATGGTGTGTTAATTAACGATGAGTTCGAAGGTTTACTTTTTAGAAGCGAGGTTTTTCAAGAACTAGAGGAAAATATGGCGGTTACTGGTTATATAAAACAAATTAGGGAAGATGGTAAAATAGACGTTTCTTTAAGGCCACAAGGTTTTTTAAATGTAATAGATTCAGATGTAGAAAAAGTTTTAGAAAAACTTAAAAATAGTAGAGACGGCTTTTTGTTGTTAACAGATAAAAGCAGTCCAGATTCTATACGTTTTCATATGAAAATGAGTAAAAAAGCCTTTAAAAAAGCAGTGGGGAATTTATACAAACAAAAACTAATTGTTATTAAAGAAGATAGAATTGAGTTGCTAAAGTAGTTTTTTGTTCTTTTTAGGCAGTCTTCCGGTGGTTTCATCTAAATCAATAGCCAAAGGGGAGTATTTTTCTGCATCAGGATCATAGCCTTCTGGCAAGTATATTTTTATTTTTCTATCTGTATCTACAAAATCAGAATTTAAAGTTTTTTCAATAATTTTTGAGAAAATCCATAAAATGAAAAAAATAAGAATATAAATAGGAACGTTTTCTTAATCATAATTTAGAATGTTTATTTTTGTAAATCTAAATATTTAGTTCTCTTTAGAACATCTAAAATATAAAAATATGATACAACCCGATTGGAAAACCGTTAAAGAGTATGAAGATATTACCTACAAAAAATCGAATGGAGTCGCAAGAATAGCCTTTAACAGACCCAATGTTAGAAACGCTTTTCGACCTAAAACGACCTCTGAATTATATGATGCTTTTTACGATGCCAATGAAGATGTAAATATTGGTGTTGTATTACTTTCTGCAGAAGGGCCAAGTACCAAAGATGGTGTATATTCCTTCTGTTCTGGAGGAGACCAAAAAGCACGTGGTCATCAAGGTTATGTTGGTGATGATGGGTATCACAGATTAAACATTTTAGAAGTGCAACGTTTAATAAGGTTTATGCCAAAAGCTGTAATTGCAGTAGTTCCTGGTTGGGCAGTTGGTGGTGGCCATAGTTTGCATGTAGTTTGCGATTTAACTTTAGCCAGTAAAGAACATGCAATTTTTAAACAAACAGATGCAGATGTAACTTCTTTTGATGGTGGTTATGGTTCTGCGTATTTGGCTAAAATGGTGGGGCAAAAAAAAGCGAGAGAAATTTTCTTTTTAGGACGCAATTATTCAGCACAAGAAGCATATGAAATGGGAATGGTAAATGCTGTAATTCCTCATAATGAATTAGAAACTACTGCATATCAATGGGCGCAAGAAATTTTAGCTAAGAGTCCAACCTCTATAAAAATGCTAAAATTTGCCATGAATTTAACAGATGATGGTATGGTTGGTCAGCAAGTTTTTGCAGGAGAAGCCACACGTTTGGCATATATGACAGACGAGGCAAAAGAAGGTAGAGATGCGTTTTTAGAAAAACGTAAACCTAACTTTCCTAAAAAATGGATACCATAAATTATAGTAATTAGTTTTAGTTGTTGGTTTTTTAGTTATTATGTATAATTCCAACAACCAACAACCATTAACTAACAACCAAACTCAAAATGAAATCACAAGTAGTAACTTTTTTAATAAAATGTCCAGATCAAAAAGGCTTGGTGGCAAAAATTACCAATTTCTTTTTTGAAAGAGGATTCAATATTTTAAGTTGCCAGCAGTATGTAAATTCAATAGAAGATATGTATTTTATGCGCATACGTTTAAATGCTGATGGAACAAATATCTCTAAAGAAGAGTTAGAAGAATCTTTTTTAAAACTAGCAGAACCTTTACAATTTGATTGGTTTGTAAATTATGGTGATAGCAAACAAAATGTGGCTATTATGGTATCTCATACGAGTCATAATTTATATGATTTATTAGAGCGATACAAAGAAGGAAGTTTAGCTTGTAATGTAAAAATGGTGATTAGTAATCATAATAAATTAAGACACATTGCAGACATGTTTGATGTGCCATTTTATCATTTGCCAGTAACCAAAGAAACGAAACAAGAACAAGAAGCTCAGGTAAAACAATTGTTAGATACCAATAAAGTTGATTTGGTTATAATGGCAAGATATATGCAAATTTTATCCTCAGATTTCATCAATCATTATCCAGAGAGAATCATCAATATTCACCATTCTTTTTTACCTGCTTTTCAAGGAGCAAATCCATATAAAAAAGCCTATGAAAGAGGTGTGAAATTAATTGGGGCCACAGCGCATTATGCAACTGAAGATTTAGATGAAGGCCCGATTATTGAGCAAGATGTAAAACCAGTTACACACGAGAGTACACCCACTACTTTAAAGAGAATTGGTGCAGATATAGAAAAATTGGTGTTGGCTAGCGCTGTAAAATGCCACTTAAACAATCAAATAATTGTTTCTGGTAATAGGGCAATCGTTTTTCCAGAAGCTGGGGAATAAAAAATTTCCAATTACGAATTATTCACTATGAATTTGTAATTAATAATTCATAATTTAAATATGAAAATAATCTGTATTGGGCGCAATTACGCAAAACACATAGAAGAATTAGCAAACGAAAAACCAGAACATCCTGTTGTTTTTTTAAAGCCAGACTCAGCAATTTTACCTAGAAAAAATCCGTTTTTTATACCGCCATTTTCTAATGATGTACATTACGAAGTAGAGGTGTTGGTAAAAATTAATAAAGTTGGGAAACATATAGACGCAAAATTTGCTTACAAATATTATGATGAAGTTGGTTTAGGAATCGATTTTACAGCCAGAGATGTGCAAGCAAAATGTAAAGAAAAAGGTTTGCCTTGGGAAAAAGCAAAGGCATTTGATGGAAGCGCAGTTATTGGAGAGTTTTACCCAAAAGAGCAATTCGATATAAGGAACCTACAATTTCAGTTGTATAAAAATGATGAATTGGTTCAAGATGGAAACACCAATGCTATGTTATGGAATACAGACGAATTAATTAGTTATGTCTCACAATACTTCACACTAAAAAAAGGAGATATTATTTTTACAGGTACTCCAGCAGGTGTTGGTAAAGTTGCTGAAAATGATGTTTTAAAAGGTCTTATTGAAGGAAAAGAAGCTTTTAATTTTCGTGTAAAATAGAAATAGAAGTTGTATTTATATAAAATATATTTTTGACGATTATTAAACCTTTATTAGTTTTTAATGCCCCCTTATATAAAAATAATTTTATTCTTTTGTGTAAATTTTTTTAACCCTTATCAAGATAAGACAATATATAATTAATGAGAAAAATTACATTTTTAATAGTTATATTTTTTACAGCTTTTTCTACTTATGCACAGCATCCTGCTTATTACATCAATCAACAAACAGGCAGTAATTCAAATGACGGTTTAACACCATCAACACCCTTTAATTCCATCAACAATAATCTACCAAGAACTGTGGCAGATAATGCTGGTGTAGCTTTCGAAATTATTTTAATGGGAGAATTTACAAATGCTAGTTATAACCCTTCTTATACCTTTTTAGCAATAAATGACCCAATCTTCTGGAATTCAGAAAACACCTTGTATTTTAATAATTTTAAAGGAGAAGCAGGAAAATACATTACAATTAGACCTTATGATTCTACTACAGTTTTAAAAGGAAATGGTGGTAATATTTTAAGAGTTGCAAATTCTGAGTATTTAATTATTAAAGACTTAAGAATTGAGGGTGAAGTTCCTAATATTCCACTTTCATTAGCAAACGAATTACAGTTTTCTTATTTAGATTTATCTGTAAATGAAGATTCGGATCCATCTAACGATATAGATAGATACAATCCAACTTTAGCACAAATAAGAGAAAGAGATGTAGATGATTGTATAACTCCTGGTTGTGATCCTTCAGATAGTGGTTCTTTACCAAAAATTAACGATAAACCTTTAGTTAGACCTTCTTATGTTGATACTAGAGGATTTTATTTAAGTAAAATAAATAATGTTAAAATCTTAAATAATGTAGTTACCCAAATGCCTGGTGGAGGTTTAAGAGTTTCTGATTGTGAAGATGTAGATATTTTTGGTAACGAGGTTTCATACTGTTCTTTACGATCTTATTCAGGTACACATGGTTTGGTAGTAACCAAAGCAACAAGCACAAGAACTTCAGACGACTATAGAATTAAAATTGTTGGCAATAAAGTTCATCATAATTACAACGAACAATACTCTTGGGCGCCAGATAAAGACAAAATTACACCACATATAGATGAAGGTAAAGGAATTTCTCTGCAAAGAAATCAAACTACTTATAAATCTGATGGTGTAACTATAAATGTAAATTGGGAACATGGTAGAATTTTAGTGGCCAATAATTTGGCTTACTTTAACGGTTTTAGTGGTATACACTCTAATGATGGAGATAGAGTAGATTTTATTAATAATACAGCTTATTTTAATTCACATACAAAATCTATTACAGAAGATGATGATGGAAACCCATCTACGTTTCCAACATCTACCAATGGTGGTAATATTGGTATAAGTATGAGTGATGGTATAGATTGTAAAATCATTAATAATATTTCTGTAATTGATTCTAGAATGTCAAAATCTGCAATTGCAGTAAAAAATTCTACCATTGCTACTAGTGATGCAACTGCAACTACTAGAGCAAACGGAATACCAGATGCAGAAATTAGAAATAATCTTAGTTATGGTACTACACTTCAAGGTGTAACAGGTACTGTTGATGAAAGTGCAACAACTGTAAGTATTCAAACAGATGCCATAAAAGCAGACCCATTATTTGTAGATCCCTTAAATTTCGATTTCAGATTAAAAATTACTTCACCAGCAATAGATGCTGCAGATGCAACAAAAGCAACAGCTACTGATTTTAACGGAGATGCTATATATGGTACTGCAGATTTAGGAGCTTTAGAATTTGATGCAAATGTAACTTTATGGGAAGGAAATAATAGTAGCTCATGGGTAGATGTAGGAAACTGGAGTAATGGAGTTCCATTAGATAATACCTATGCTATAAATGTGCCAACAGGTTTAACAAACTACCCTGAAATTACCACAGTCAATAATGAATTAAAAGATGCATACATAGAGGCTGGTGGTAGTTTAAATATCAACCCAACAGGATCTTTAACTATAGAAAGAGGCTTAACACAAGATGGTACTTTTACCATAAAGTCAGATGCTACAAGCAGTGGTTCTTTTATCTTAAAAGGAACACAAAAAGGAGCTGCAAATGTAGATTATGAAAGGTATGTAACTACAAATTGGCATTTAGTAGCGCCACCCGTTAATGGGCAAAGTATTAGTGCTTTTAAAAATGATGTTTCTAAAAATGCAGAAAAATATGCAATTGCACCTTATGTAAATAATTTAGATGATGAATTAAGATACAATTATTATACAGATAATATAGGTACAAATGATATCGACTTAGCAGGTAATTTTGAAATGGGAAAAGGATACTCAGTTAAAAAATCTACAGCAGGTGTATTCACTTTTTCTGGAACTCTTAAAACTGATAATGAACAAGAACCTTTAGCAGATGGTGTTTCTGGTATGGTTGGTAATAAATGGAATTTAGTTGGAAATCCTTCTACTGCATATATCAATTTAAATACAAATGCAGATCCAACAAATAACCTTTTAACTGCAAATGTTACAAAATTAGACCCTGCAAGAGTGGCTGTTTACATGTGGAATGGTTCAAGTTACGATATTGTCAATCAAACAGAACCAGCAAACCCAGTTTATGCAGCACCAGGTCAAGCATTTTTTGTGCAATCTATAAATGGTGGAGCTACTTTTAGTATTACAGAAGATATGCAAGTTCACCAAACAGGTGCACCTTTTTATAAATCTGAAAATACAACACCTAGTATCGATTTAAAAATGAGAGTAAATGCAGCTACAAAAATAACAAAAATTAAATATTTATCAAATGCTACAACTGGTTTAGATCCTGGTTATGATGCAGGTACTTTTAATGCTACTTCAAGTAATTTGAATGTATATACACATTTAGTTTCTAATAACGAAGGCGTTAATTTTGCGTTGCAATGTTTACCAAATGCTAATTTTGATGATATGGTAATTCCTGTTGGTGTAACTGCAAAAAAAGATGATGAGCTATCTTTTACAAGTACAACTTTACATATCCCTTTTGGAATTAAAGTATTTTTAGAAGACAAAGTAGCAAATACATTTACTAGAATAGACTCAGAAAATGCTAACTATAAAGTAAAAATTTCGGAAGACTTAAATGGTATAGGTAGGTTTTATTTACACACAAGTTCTAAAACATTAAGTGTAAATGATGTGCCTACAGCAACTAATATTAGCGTATTTGTTAAAGACAGAACCAATATTACTGTAGCAGGTTTAAATTCTGAAAATGCAACCTTACAATTATCTAACATGTTAGGTAAAAAAGTTTTTAAACAGTCTTTTAAAGCAAAAGGTAAAAACACTATTGTAATTCCGAATTTAAAAACAGGAATTTATATTGTAAGTATTCAGTCAGATAAAACGAATTTTTCTAAAAAAATCATATTAAAGTAAACTAACAATACTTTAAATTGAAAAACCATTTTTGGCTCCATAAAATAGCTAAAAATGGTTTTTTATTTTTATAATAATATTTATGTTAAATCAAACCACTTTATAGCATCTTTAATGCCATTTTCTATTTTCTTTTGTTGATGATTTAATTGTGTTGTAGCTTTTCGATTACTATAAAAGTTAGATACACATAATGTTTTTAAATTGGTGGCAGAAACATCTGTTTTTACTCCAAAAAAAAAGAGCAAAACTTCTTAAATATCCCACAGAAATTAAAATTCCTTTCGGAATTTTTAAAAACTTACTACTTTGATTCAGTGCTTTTGTAACTTTTTTATAGAATTGTTTATAAGTTAAATTCTCTCCAAATAATAAGTAAGCTTCACTATGTTTGCCTAAATCAATCGCTTTTACAATGTTTTATGCTGCGTCTTTTACGTTGATATAGTTTTTTCCTCCAGGAGGATAAAAAATAATTTTCTTTTTGTAAGCCGATAAAATAATTCTTCCAGAACTTGGTTTGGTATCGAATTTACCAATCATAAACGTAGGATTTACAGTAATCACTTTTGTTTTTTGTTGAGAATTTCCAACTTTAAAAACCTCATTCTGTGCTTCTAATTTACTTTGCGCATATAAAGATTTGTCAAAAGGAGCTTTAATCGATTTTGTTTCATCTCCAGGATTTTGCAAACTCCCATAGCTAAAAGCATTTGCAGAACTTACATTGATAAATGTTTCAATATCATTTTTAATAGATTTTTCTAATAAAGTTTTAGAAGTTTCAATATTTAACTTTTCAATATCTAATGCCAATGTTTCCAAGTTCTTATTTGGCAAAGCTACTAAGAGAATATTGTGATTTATTTTAGCTAAATCTAAAGCCAAATATTTACCTAAACCTTGACTAGTAATCGTTATGAAAGCTTAATTGTTGTTCATTTTTAAATGGTACCTAAAAATTAAAACTACACACTTTATTAAAACTAAAAAAGAAAATTTTCACTTGATAAATGAGTTTGAAAGAATGTATCTTTGTAGTTAATATTAAAAACTATTTTTTTGCAAGCAGAAATAATTACAATAGGAGATGAAATTTTAATTGGACAAATTGTAGATACCAACTCACAATTTATAGGTCAGGAATTAAATAAAATTGGTGTTTCTGTATATCAAATTACCTCTATACAAGATGATGAGCAACACATTTTAAAAGCATTGCATGAAGCTCAGAGTAGAGTAGAAATCGTAATTATTACAGGAGGTTTAGGGCCAACAAAAGACGATATCACTAAAAAAACGATTGCAAAGTTTTTTAATGATGATACAGTAGTAGAATATCCAGAAGTTATAGACCATATAAAAGAGTTGTTTAGCAAAATAAATCACCCATTTAAAGAAGTTCAACGTTATCAAGCACAATTACCATCTAAAGCTACTTTATTAATGAATAATTTTGGTACAGCACCAGGAATGTGGTTTTACGAAAATGAAACTGTTTTTGTCTCACTCCCGGGAGTACCTTATGAAATGAAAGGTTTAATCACTCATAAAGTGTTACCTAAAATTCAAAAACAATTTAAACTTCCTTTCATCATCCATAAAACCATTATGACTTATGGACAAGGAGAAAGTACCATAGCTGAAATAATAGAAGATTTTGAAGATAACCTACCAACCCACATCAAACTAGCTTATTTACCCTCTTTTGGTAGAGTGCGTTTGCGTTTATCCGCCAAAGGTGATCATAAAGAGCAGTTAGAAAAAGAATTAGATGCAGAAGTTGCAAAAGTTTATCAATTAATACCAGACATTATTACTGGTTTAGATGATGATGCTTCTCTAGAAAAAAGAATAGGAGAGTTGCTAAAAACCAACAACAAAACTATTTGTACAGCAGAAAGCCTAACAGGTGGTAAAATTGCGGCTACTTTAGTCTCTGTAGCCGGTGCATCTGCCTATTTTAAAGGAAGTTTTGTAACCTATACAGCCGAAACAAAACATAAAATACTAAACGTTGCTACAAAAACGATAGCACAACAAACTGTGGTTAGCAAACAAGTAGCTTTAGAAATGGCAAAAGGCGCAAAAGAAAAGTTAGCAACCAATTATGCCATTGCAGTTACAGGAAATGCAGGCCCAACAACAGACAAAAATACCGATAATTTAGGCACCGTTTTTATTGCATTAGCTACAGATAGTAAACAAATTGTAGAAGAATTTAACTTTGGGCAACCTAGAGAAAAAGTAATCAATAGAACTGTAAGTAAAGCCTTAGAAATTTTACAAAGAGAAATTATTTAAAAATTTCTAAAAATCGTTTGTTCAGAATTATATTTATATGTAAATTTGCACCTCGTTTAGAGATAACACTATAAAATACTGTCAAGAAGATGTCTAGAGTTTGTGAATTAACAGGAAAAAAAGCAATGGTAGGAAACAATGTTTCTCACGCTTTGAATAGAACAAAAAGAAAGTTTGACGCTAATTTAATGACAAAGCGTTTTTACATTCCAGAAGAAGATAAATGGATTACATTAAAAGTTTCTGCTTCTGCATTAAAAAATATTAACAAGAAAGGAATTTCTGCAGTTATAAAAGAAGCGAGAGCTAACGGATTTTTAACTAAATAAGTTCTAGCGGATTAAAATTATACAGAGATGGCAAAAAAAGGTAACAGAGTTCAAGTAATTTTAGAATGTACAGAGCACAAAGCTTCTGGTAAACCAGGTACTTCTAGATACATTACTACTAAGAACAAGAAGAACACTCCAGATAGAATGGAAATTAAAAAATTTAATTCTATCTTAAATAAAATGACTGTTCACAAAGAAATTAAGTAATTAAACTATCTAGAACTCAGAATAGAGCACATAGATTTAAAAATTTAGACAATGGCAAAAAAATCAGTAGCATCGTTACAAACAGGATCAAAAAGATTAAGTAAAGCTATAAAAATGGTAAAGTCTCCAAAAACAGGAGCTTACATGTTTGTAGAATCTATTATGGATCCTTCAGAAGTAAACAACTTCTTAGCAAAAAAGTAAGTATTTACTCATAAAATATAACAAACTACTTTCTATTTACAGAAAGTAGTTTTTTTGTGCCTTAATATTACGTATTTTTGGGCGTTCCCTAAAGGTCGCGCTTTACACTATATCTTTTTTTCGTGCCTCAAAAAAGGATGTCGTTTCAATCGCTAACGCAGGCAACTTTAATGACAATTTGATCAAACACAATAAATAACACGTTTTTAACGTATTGTTTATTAAATAAGATAAAAAATGAGTTTTTTTAAAAAAATATTTTCTAAAGAAAAAAAGGAAACTTTAGACAAAGGTTTAGAAAAAACCAAAGAAAGCTTCTTAGGTAAACTAACCAAAGCTGTTGCAGGTAAATCTAAAGTAGATGATGATGTTTTAGATAACTTAGAAGAGGTTTTAGTAGCCTCTGATGTAGGTGTAAATACAACCCTAAAAGTAATTGAAAGAATAGAAGAACGTGTTGCCAAAGATAAATATGTTGGTACAGACGAATTAAATAAAATTCTTAGAGAAGAAATTGCAGGGTTATTATCTGAAACCAATGTTGGTAACGAAACTGAATTTAAAATACCTGAAATTCCAGCAGATAAAGACGGCAACAAAATACCTTATGTTTTAATGGTAGTAGGTGTAAATGGCGTTGGTAAAACCACAACCATTGGTAAGTTAGCAGCACAATTTAAAAAACAAGGTTTAAAAGTAGTTTTAGGAGCTGCAGATACTTTTAGAGCCGCTGCTATAGACCAATTACAAGTTTGGGCAGACAGAACAGATGTACCAATTGTACGTCAAGAAATGGGATCAGACCCTGCATCTGTTGCATTTGATACCTTAAAATCTGCAGTAACACAAAAAGCAGACGTAGTAATTATAGACACAGCAGGTCGTTTGCACAACAAAGTAAATTTAATGAACGAGTTAACCAAAATAAAACGTGTGATGCAAAAAGTGGTAGACAATTCGCCACATGATGTATTATTAGTTTTAGACGGTTCTACAGGTCAAAACGCTTTTGAACAGGCCAAGCAATTTACCAAAGCTACAGAAGTAACTTCTTTAGCCGTTACTAAATTAGATGGTACAGCAAAAGGTGGCGTTGTAATTGGTATTTCAGACCAATTTAAAATACCCGTAAAATATATTGGAGTAGGAGAAGGTATTGACGACTTACAAGTTTTTAATAAACACGAATTTGTAGATTCTTTCTTTAAATAATAAATTAAAAAAAGCTCCTTAAAAAAGGAGCTTTTTTTATTCAATTTTTTGTGATTAGCTAACTTAAACTCGAAATATGACATCGTTTTAATGATTTGAATTCAAAGTTAGCTAAGTTCGTTTTTTTTAAGTTTAGAAGCAAGTTAAATAAAATCAGTTCTAAGAGAGTATTGATGAAAAAAGACATGCTTTTTAACAATTAACCAAGGTATAAAAATACCAGAAAACTATCGTTAATAGCGTTTATAAATCATTTTAAAACTTGTATTTTTGCAATCGCTTTGAAACCTGATTGCTATTTGCTTTAGTTTTTAAGCGTTAAGCAAAAAAAATATAAGTCTAAAGCATAATGCTTTAGGTATAAAGCTATTTATATTATGCGTACAAAAACCATCAAAAAAAATAAGATTAACGTTGTTACTTTAGGATGCTCTAAAAATGTTTACGACAGTGAAGTTTTAATGGGGCAATTAAAAGCTAATGGTAAAAATGTGGTACATGAAGATGTAAATGATGATGGCAATATTGTAGTAATTAATACCTGCGGCTTTATAGGTAAAGCAAAAGAAGAATCTATAGATACTATTTTGCATTATGCACAAAGAAAAGAAGCTGGTGAAATTGATAAAGTTTTTGTATCGGGTTGTTTAAGTGAACGTTACAAGCCAGATTTAGAAAAAGAAATTACCAATGTAGATCAATATTTTGGTACACACGATTTACCCAATTTGCTACAAGCTTTAGAAGCAGATTATAAACACGAATTAATTGGCGAGCGTTTAACAACTACACCAAAACACTATGCGTATTTAAAAATTGCAGAAGGTTGTGATAGACCTTGTTCTTTCTGTGCTATTCCGTTAATGCGTGGTAAACACGTTTCTACTCCCATAGAAAATATTGTAAAAGAAGCCACAAAATTAGCAGAAAAGGGAATTAAAGAAGTGATGCTAATTGCACAAGATTTAACCTATTATGGTTTAGATATATACAAAAAACGTGCTTTAGCAGATTTATTAGAGGCACTAACAAAAGTAGATGGAATTGAATGGATTCGAATGCATTACGCTTTTCCAACAGGTTTTCCTCTGGATGTTTTAGAAGTTATGAAACGCGAACCCAAAGTGTGTAATTATTTAGACATTCCTTTACAGCACATAAATACTGAGTTATTAAAATCAATGAAACGTGGTACAACTCACGAAAAAACGACAGCCTTAATTCATAAATTTAGAGAAGTAGTGCCAGAAATGGCAATTAGAACAACTTTAATTGTTGGTTATCCAGGAGAAACAGAAGAAATGTTTCAAGAATTAAAAGATTGGGTAGAGGAGATGCGTTTTGAACGTTTGGGAGCTTTTCAATATTCGCATGAAGAAAATACGGGTGCTTATGTTTTAGAAGATGATGTGCCAGAAGATGTAAAGTTTAAGCGAGTAAATGAAATCATGGAAGTACAATCTCAAATTTCTTGGGAGTTGAATCAACAAAAAATTGGTAAAACGTTTAGATGTTTGTTTGATAGAAAAGATGGTGAGTATTTTTATGGAAGAACAGAATTTGATTCGCCAGATGTAGATAATGATGTGTTAGTAGATGCTAAAGAACATTACATAAAAATTGGCGAGTTTATTGATGTAAAAATACACGAAGCAGGAGATTACGATTTGTATGGAACACCTGTTAAAAAACAAGAAAAGCCTGTTCCTTTACATCAGAAAAGGAAATAGATTTCTTTAAATACTTTAGACCTCACAGGTTTTTAAAACCTGTGAGGTCTTTTTTTTGTTAAATTTTAAAAGCTAATAATTTAAAGAAATTAAAAAAAGTTTTTAGACATACAATGTGCGTTAGGGATTGAAACGACATCCTTTTTGCTTTTTTGCAAAAAGATATAGTGTAAAGCCCGTTAAAACGCCCAAATTAAAAAGCTATTTTAAAGTACTAGAATTCAGTAAGAAAACTGCATTGGCAACAAAAAGCTTTCCATTTTCCCAAAAAGATCTAAATAACGGATTGTCTACCATATAAACAATGCTTCCTTTTCCCATTGGTTCTTCACCAAGAAACAAAGATTCAGGTACATTTTTAACAGCTTTGCTACCTGCATAACCCGATACATTTTTGGTGTTTTTATCAAAATAACCTACGTTGTAACCGGTTTTTAGATAGTTATATGATGTGCCACTTAGTTTCAGAGAAAAATAGGCTTTTCCATAACCAAAAGCCAACGGATGTGAGTTATCTAAAACGCTTTTAAAAATGCTTCCTGTAATTAAGTTTGCAACACTTTTTCGTTCTCTTTCTGCAAATGGTGTTAAATTATCATCGGTTGTATTGTCTTCATTTTTCTTTGTTTTTAATGCAAAATCATCTTTGTTGGCAAAACTATTTAAAGCACTTCCAATAGCCAGTAAAGTACCTCCAGAACGCACCCATTTTTTTAAATTATCTACAGTAGATTTGTTTAAAACCGAATTGTAATAACCACTTGGCATTACAATTACATCATATTTAGAAAGGTCTGCTTTAGAAAAATTATCTGAATTTATATTGGTGATAGGGTATTGCAATTGTGTTTCAAAAAAGTGCCAAACTTCACCAAAACTTAAAGAAGAAGTTGCTTTACCAGAAATAACTGCAATTTTTTGTTTGTTAATTGGTTTTACAGAATACGAACCAAAATCTACACCAGATTCAGAAAAACCAGAAGTAACATTGGTTAATTGACGCATATTTCTATTAGCAATTTTAATTAGTTTTTCATCAAAACCTTTCTTTCTATTATCGTTTCTAAGAATGATTAATGTTCCTTTTTCAAAGGTTTTACCGTTGGCACCAAAAGATTTTTCAGTAAACCTGGGTACAATATCATTTTTTAATAAATCTGCTAAAAAAGTAGCATCGTCTATACTATTCCATTTAGAAATGTAAGCGTAAGCTGTTTTGTCTGCAACATTATTAAAAGTATAAGACTGATTTTTTACAGCCGAACTTACTTTTGATTTAGAAGCTACTGCATCCAAACCATGTGCATAAGGTAAAGACCAAGCAGTAATATCGTAGGTTAAAGAATCTACTATTTTTGCTTTGGGTTCAAACAAAACTTTTACCATTTTTCCCTTTGGTTGATTGGTATGAATTATCAAATCACCATCAGAAACTTCCATTTTATCGTTTTCTTGTGTACTATAATTGTAGCCTTTTATAGAACCTCCTTTAGCATTTTCATATAAAATTTCGTGGGTGTCTAATAAAGCTTTTAAACGATTCATTTTATCTTCATTACTATTTTTTAACACATAACTTTTATAAATTAAATCGTTATTATTAAAGTATTTTTTAAACTCTTTATTTAATTTTATAGCGTTTTTTGAAGCAATTTCAACAGTAGACAAACCAGTTGTCATGTGGTGTGTTGCTCTGTCTTTTAAAGTCAGTACTTCACCTTCATCTGTATTGATTCCTAAGCCAGCCATTCCATGCCCAGCTTGCTCATAAGTCATACCAATAGCGCCCATATATGTTGGGTAAGTATCTCCATAACTTGGGTATAACAAATCAAAACTTTCTTTGGTAAAATATAACCAACCTTCTTTATCAAAATATTTTGCGTGATTTTTACCAATGGCTGTCTGGAAATTGCGTTGCCAATCTGTAATAATTTCATGAAATGGTTCTGCTGCAGGTGCAAAATAATAAGGGTTGTTAATGTATTGCTCATGAAAATCTACATGAACATGTGGCATCCACTTGTTATACAATTTTATTCTTTGTACAGATTCTACTTGAGTTGCCCAAGCCCAGTCTCTATTTAAATCAAACAAATAATGATTAGGCCTTCCACCAGGCCAAGGTTCTAAGTGTTCTTTAGCATTTTGATCTACGTTAAAAGGGGTACTTTTTACTTGATTGTACCAATTTACATATCTGTCTCTTCCATCAGGATTAATACAAGGATCTATAATTACAATTGTATTTTCTAACCATGCTTTTTTATGGGTAACCAACGCATACAAGGTTAACATAGAGGCCTCTGTACTTGATGCTTCATTACCATGAACATTATAGCTTAACCAAACAATAGCCACGTTATTACTTTTATTTCCGTTGATGATTCCTGTTTGAGAAAGATTATTTTTTCTAATGTTTTCTATGTTATTGATGTTTGACTGCGAAGAAATGTAACTAACATACAGAGGTCTGTGTTCGTTTGTTTCACCATATTTTTCTAGTTGAACGTTTGGTAATTTACTACTCACGTATTTGAAATAATCGACAACTTTGTGATGTCTTGTAAAACGAGCGCCGATTTCGTAACCTAGAAATTCTGAAGGTGATTGTATTTGCTGAGAAAAAATACTTGCTGTAAAAAGTAATATAACTAATAAAAATGCTTTAATTTTCATGTATTTAATTGATTAGAGTACCAAAAATAAGGATTATTTTTCTTACTATTTTGAATCTCTTTTTAGAACTTGTTAAAACTTTGTTAGATTGAAATGAAGTTTTCTAAAAAGCCTAAAATATTTGTATTTTTATAAAAAATTAAACAAGCCAAATGACAGCTAACTTAGAGACTGATTGTTGCTTACAAAGTGTTATAAATCAATGAAAATAACACAAATTCCTTTTAAAAAAACAGGTTTTTTTCCTACAATAATGTTAGATTATTTAGAGCAAAAAGAAACCATTCAGCCATTTTATAATAATTTTCCAAATATTGCTGGCTTTCATAATCAAATAGCAGCAAAACAAAAATCGTATCGATTGCAAACTCGTTTGGTTTTGGTAGACGCTTTAAAAAAGCAATTTGCAAATTTTGATATTTCAAAAAAAACAACTGAAAATATCAATTTATTAAAACTGCAAAACACCTTTACTATCACTACAGGCCATCAATTAAATCTCTTTACAGGTCCTTTATATTTTTTGTATAAAATTATATCTACAATTAATTTATGTGAAGAATTGTCTGCAAAATTTCCAAAACAAAATTTTGTACCTATTTATTGGATGGCAACAGAAGATCATGATTTTGAAGAAATTAACTATTTTAATTTTGAAGGTAAAAAAGTAATTTGGAATAGAGAAGACGGTGGTGCAGTAGGTAGATTTTCTACAGAAAGTTTACAATCGGTGTTTGATGTTTTTAAAACCCAATTAGGAACGTCTAAAAACGCAGAAGAATTAAAAGAAATTTTTAAACATGGTTATTTAAAGCATCACAACTTGGCAGAAGCTACACGTTATATTGCTAACGAATTGTTTAAAGCTCATGGTTTGGTTATTTTAGATGGTGATGATAAAAGCTTAAAAGAGCTATTTACACCTTTTGTAAAAGACGAATTAGAGAACGAAATTTCCTTTAAAGAAGTTACAAAAACCATTACTAAGCTTAAAGAAAATTACAAAATACAAGTAAGTCCTAGAGAAATTAATTTGTTTTATTTAGGTGATAATTTTAGAGAACGCATTATTTTTGAAGATGGAGTTTACAAAGTAAATAATACACAAATTTCTTTTTCCAAAGCAGAAATTTTAAAAGAGGCTCAAGAAAACCCTTTAGCATTTTCGCCAAATGTAATTATGAGACCTTTGTATCAAGAAGTAATTTTGCCAAATTTATGTTACATAGGTGGCGGAGGAGAAATTGCATATTGGATGCAACTAAAAAACTACTTTCGTAAAGTTAAAGTTACTTTTCCTATTTTACTGTTGCGTAATTCTGTGCAAGTTATATCTAAAAAACAACAAATAAAATTAGACAAACTAGATATTTCTTTAGAAGAATTATTTTTAAAGCAACATCAATTGTTGTCTAAAAAAGTAGTAGAAAACTCTGATATTCAGATAGATTTTGATAAGAAAATAGCTTACCTACAAGCACAATTTGAAGATTTAAAAAAGATAGCTAAAAAAACAGATATTACTTTTACAGGTGCAGTAAAAGCACAAGAAGTAAAACAAATAAAAGGATTAAAAAATCTAGAAAAAAGACTTTTAAAAGCAGAAAAAAGAAGACAGAAAGATTTGGTAGACAGAATTACATTTTTGCAAAACGAATTGTTACCCAATCAGTCTTTAGAAGAAAGGCAACGCAATTTTTCTGAATACTATTTAGAATATGGAGTTTCTTTTTTAGAGGCTTTAAAAGAAGGGTTAAAACCTTTAGAATTACAATTTACGGTTTTAGAACTATAAAATAGTTTATATTTTCTTTACTGCTTAAGAAACGACAGAAAACAATCATGAAAGAAAAAGGTTTACATCCAAATAACAAATTCAATAAAGGATATAATTTTGATGAACTTGTCAAATCAAATCCACATTTAAAAGAATTTGTATCTCAAAATAAATATGGCACAACAACCATAGATTTTTCAAACCCAAAAGCTGTAAAAGAACTCAATAAAGCCTTGTTATTTTCTTTTGATCAACTATCTATTTGGGATTTTCCTGATGAAAATTTATGTCCACCAATTCCAGGTCGTTTGGATTATATACATCATTTAGCAGATTTACTTTCTGAGGAAGAAAATATCAAAATTTTAGATATTGGCACTGGAGCCACTTGTATTTATCCGCTTTTAGGTGTTGCTGAATATCATTGGAATTTTGTGGCAACAGACATCGATTTAGATTCACTAGATACTGCTCAAGACAATATAGATGACAACCACTTAGAGAATCAAATAGATTTACGTCAACAGTTTAATGAACAGCATATTTTAAAAGGAGTTATAGAAGAAGATGATTTTTTTACAGCTACCATGTGTAATCCTCCTTTTTATAAATCTGCTGAAGAAGCACAAGGTGCAAACCGACGTAAAACAAGAAATTTAGGCAACAATGCAGTTCGTAATTTTTCTGGAAATAATAACGAACTGTGGTATGTTGGAGGAGAAAAAGCTTTTTTACATAACTATTTATATGAAAGTTCTTTGTTTTCAAAAAAATCGAAATGGTTTACAAGTTTGGTTTCTAAGAAAGAAAATGTGGAGAGTTTAAAAAAATCTTCTACTAAATTAGGCGTAAAAGAATTTAAAGTTATTCCTTTAAATCAAGGCAATAAAGTAACTCGAATTGTTTACTGGCGATTTTAGTTAAAAACGATATCTTTAATTTGATATTTTTTACATACAAAATGTAAAATGGTATAAACCAACATATGCACAAAAACCAAGCAAATAAAGGCGTATAAAGGAACACCTAACAATTGGTATGGCCAATAATACGTCCAAACACCTAAATAAATGGTAATTACTTCACCAAAAGCAGGTAAGGTTAAAGCCAATATTATAGCTAAAATAATTTTATTTTTTTGAGATTGTTTTTTTAGAATCGGAATTAAATTTTGTTCTAATTTGTATAAATAATGAAACGCGAGCATCCATGCAAAAGGCAACCAAAGAGGTAATTTTCTGAAAACTTTATGGTATTCCCAATAAACGTTTGTAACCCCCCATGTCTCACTAACTATTCCGCCAAAACAAGTAAGTAACATGCCCACTAACAGTAGCCAATTCTTGTTTTTAGGTTTATAAATGTCTTTATAAACATTGTGTATAATTTTTAACAATAAAATACCCGCAACTAGCAAATCGTATTCTTTTAAATAGCCAATAAAAACACCAGCAATTACAAGCTTTAAAATTGCTTTTAAAAGTTCTACTAAAAATTTCTTTTTGTTAGTGATCAAGTTTATCATATTGATTTTCCAAATATAAAAAACCGAAACAAACTGTTTCGGTTTTTAATTAATATATAGTTATCGTTGTAAAACAAGTAAGTTTTACAATAACAATATTTATTTTATAAATGTATTACTTCGTCATAAGCATCTGCAACAGCTTCCATTACAGCTTCACTCATTGTTGGGTGTGGGTGAATTGTTTTTAACACTTCATGTCCTGTAGTTTCTAATTTTCTACCTAAAACAGCTTCAGCAATCATATCTGTTACACCAGCACCAATCATGTGACAACCTAACCATTCACCATATTTGGCATCAAAAATTACTTTTACAAAACCATCTGGTGTACCTGCTGCTTTTGCTTTTCCAGAAGCAGAAAACGGAAATTTACCAACTTTTAAATCGTAACCAGCTTCTTTAGCTTTAGCCTCTGTTAAACCTACAGAAGCAATTTCTGGAGTAGCATATGTACAACCAGGAACATTGCCATAATCTATTGGTTCTGTATGTAAACCTGCTAATTTTTCAACACATGTAATTCCTTCTGCAGAAGCAACGTGTGCTAAAGCTTGTCCCGGAACTACATCTCCAATTGCATAATAACCTGGAATGTTTGTTTGGTAATAATCGTTTACTAAAATTTTATCTCTATCTACAATAATTCCAACATCTTCTAAACCAATATTTTCTATATTCGATTTAATACCAACTGCAGATAAAACAATATCTGCCTCTAAAGTTTCTTCACCTTTTTTGGTTTTTACAGTTGCAACAACACCTTCACCAGAAGTATCTACAGCCTCTACAGAAGAATTTGTCATTACTTTTATCCCTGCTTTTTTAATTGAACGTTCAAATTGTTTAGAAATATCAATATCTTCTACAGGCACAATATTTGGCATATATTCTACAATAGTAACCTCTGTACCCATTGCATTATAAAAGTGAGCAAATTCAACACCAATAGCACCAGAACCCACTACAATCATAGATTTTGGTTGTTTAGGCAATGTCATTGCTTTTCTATAACCAATAACTTTTTCACCATCTTGAGGTAAGTTTGGTAATTCTCTTGAACGAGCACCAGTAGCAATAATAATATTGTCTGCACTATATTCTGTTACTTTACCGTCTGCATCTGTAACATCTACTTTTTTACCAGTTTTTATTTTTCCAAAGCCGTCAATAATGTCAATTTTGTTTTTCTTCATTAAAAAAGCGACTCCTTTGCTCATTCCATCTGCTACACCACGACTTCTTTTAATTACGGCATCAAAATCTTTATCAATAGCTTCTGCTTTTAAACCATACTCATCTACATGTTTTAAATAATCGTACACCTGTGCAGATTTTAATAAGGCTTTTGTTGGGATACACCCCCAATTTAAACAAATACCTCCTAAAGATTCTTTTTCTACAATAGCTACTTTAAAACCTAATTGAGATGCTCTAATACCAGTCACATATCCTCCAGGTCCACTTCCTATAATAATAATGTCGTATTTCATTTTTTTTATTTTATTTTTTTGTCACTTCTAGTCATTTTTTTTAAAGTCCTATCTAGAAGTTGGGCGTTTTAACAGGCTTTACGTTCTATCTTTTTTTCATACTTCAAAAAAGGATGCCACTTCAATCTTTAACGTGTGCAAATTTACTAACTTTTAGTGTTACAGCCAACTGCTTTTTGTAGCTGTAAACTATTTTACATTCTTTCAGGAACATCTATTCCTAATAAACCGAATGCAGCTTTTATGGTGTCTGCTACTTTTTTAGACAACTGCACTCTAAATACTTTTTTATCTTGATTTTCTTCTCCTAAAATATGTACATTCTGATAAAATGAATTGAACTCTTTTACCAAATCATACGTATAATTTGCTATCACTGCAGGCGAATAATTAGCAGCAGCTTGTTGCACAGTATCTGGAAATAATTCTAATTGTTTTAATAATTCTTTCTCTTTTTCGTGCAATGCTATGCTAACAGTCTTAGAAAAGTCAAAATCTGCTTTTCTAATAATAGATTGAATTCTAGCATACGTATACTGAATAAAAGGTCCCGTGTTTCCTTGAAAATCTACAGAACTTTTTGGATCGAACAAAATCCTCTTTTTGGGGTCTACTTTTAAAATAAAGTATTTTAAAGCACCTAAACCAATGGTTTTGTATAATTCGTTTTTTTCTTCATCAGAATAACCATCCAGTTTGCCTAATTCTTCAGAAATTTCTTTGGCAGTTGCTGTCATTTCTACCATTAAATCATCAGCATCTACCACAGTTCCTTCTCTAGATTTCATTTTTCCAGAAGGTAAATCTACCATACCATAACTTAAATGATACAAGTTTTTTGCCCAATCAAAACCTAATTTCTTCAAAATTAAAAAGAGCACTTGAAAATGGTAATCTTGCTCATTGCCAACAGTATACACCATTCCGCCAACATCTACATAATCTTTTACACGTTGTATGGCAGTTCCAATATCTTGAGTCATGTAAACTGCAGTACCATCAGAACGTAATACAATTTTTTCGTCTAAACCATCCTCAGTCAAATCGCACCAAACAGAACCATCTTCTTTTTTGTAAAAAACACCTTTTTCTAAACCTTGTGCAACTACATCCTTTCCTAATAGATAGGTATCGCTTTCGTAATATAAGGTGTCAAAATTAACGCCCATATTTTTGTAGGTTGTATCAAAACCATCATATACCCAAGCATTCATTTTTTTCCAAAGCGCAACTACTTCTTTATCTCCAGCTTCCCATTTTAAAAGCATTTCTTGTGCTTCTAAAATAATTGGTGCTTGTTTTTTTGCATCTTCTTCAGAAATACCAGTTGCAACTAAGCTGCTAATTTCTTTTTTGTATTCTTGGTCGAATTTTACATAATAATTACCAACCAATTTATCGCCTTTTAAACCTGTAGAGGATGGTGTTTCTCCATTTCCAAACTTTTCCCAAGCCAACATCGATTTGCAAATGTGTATTCCTCTATCGTTAATGATTTGTGTTTTGTATACTTTTTTTCCTGCAGCTTTAATAATTTCTGCAACAGAATACCCTAATAAGTTATTACGAACATGCCCTAAATGTAAAGGTTTATTGGTGTTTGGCGATGAATATTCTACCATAACAGCTTTGTCATCCGCCTTTGGCGAAACAAAACCATAATTGGTATCTGTATAAATTTTTTGAAATAAATTGGTGTAAAAATTATCGTTAACAACGAGATTTAAAAAACCTTTTACCACATTATAATTGGTGATTTCTGTTATGTTTTCCACCAAATATTTTCCTAAATCTTCACCAATAGCAACAGGATTTCCTTTTTTGTAACGCAACAAAGGAAAAATAACAACTGTGATATCACCTTCAAATTCTTTTCTAGTTGCTTGAAATTCTACTGTAGGAATTTCTATATTATATAATGCTAAAAAACCTTCTTTTACTTTGGTTTCTATGGTATTTTGAATATTCATTTACGTGGAAAAATTGAATTGCAAAACTAAGAATTTTATTTGTTTTTTTAGAGTAGAATTTATTAAAATTAAAGCTTTTTTAGTAGTTAATAATCAACAGCTTTATAGCTAATAAATTGTATTTTTGTATTATGGAAAAACGTTTAGAGCAATTACCCAAATTAGCACAAGATGCCCAGAAAGAAAACAAAAAGTATTTTGCTAGTTTAAAAAAAAGAACTCCTAAAAATTTAGATTATGTAATGCAAGAATTGCATAATGCAGAATTTGAAAAAACAGATTGTTTAGATTGTGGTAATTGTTGTAAAACTACAAGCCCTATTTTTATTGATAAAGACATAAAACGAATTTCTAAACATTTAAAAATGAAGGTAGCAGATTTTGTAGATACCTATTTAGAAAGAGATAAAGACGATTTTATGGTCTTAAAAACAGCACCTTGTTCTTTTTTAGATGAAAAAGATAACTCTTGTTTAATTTATGATGTAAGACCTAAAGCTTGTGCTGAATATCCGCATACAGACAGAAGAAAATTTATCCAAATTACAGATTTAACGGTTGCAAATACCTTTGTTTGTCCTGCAACTTTTAGTATAGTAGAAGCTCTAAAAGAAAGAATTCCAATGACTTCTAATAAAAAGATAAGAAGAAAATAGTATTTTAGTAAAAAATTAAACGAATTTTGGAAACTATTTTTAATTATTTTGAAACCATACCTTCCTCTCATAGAAGTGTAATATTAGTAGGAGGCTTAACTTTTTTTTGGATGTTAGAAGGTGCTATTCCTTTATTTAAATTCGATTATAAAAAATGGCAACATGCCATACCTAACTTATTTTTTACGTTAACCACGGTTATTATAAATTTTGCATTGGCTTTTCTGCTTTTAAAAACTGCTGATTGGGTTTCTGTAACTAATTTTGGAATTATTAATTGGTTACCAGAAATGCCACTTTGGTTGTATGTAGTTTTAGGTGTGTTGTTTTTAGATTTTTTTGGTGCGTATTTAGCGCATTATGTAGAGCATAAAATACCAACATTATGGATGGTTCATTTGGTACATCATTCAGATCATAAGGTAGATACAACTACTGCTAACAGACATCATCCTATAGAAAGTATTATTCGTTTTGCGTTTACTTTATTAGGTGTTTTTGTAGTAGGTACACCTATTGCTATTGTATTTATTTATCAATCTATGTCTTTGGTTTTTACGCAGTTTACACATGCAAATATTAAAATGTCTCCTAAAGTAGATAAGTTTTTAAGCTATTTTATAGTTTCTCCAGATATGCATAAAATACATCATCATAATATGCTACCTTATACAGATTCAAATTATGGGAATATTTTTTCTATTTGGGATCGAATTTTTGGTACCTATCTAGAATTAGATAGAGAAAAAATTATCTATGGTGTAGATACATTTCCTGATGAAGCTAAAAACTCTTCATTAAAAGAATTATTAAAACAACCTTTTCAAGGATATAGAAAACCCACAGGAGTTGAAAAGAGTTAAAATTTTGTTGTTCTTACTAAGGTAGGAATAATATATTTATTCATAAATCAAATACTGTTTCCTGATTTTTTTAAACTCCTCCAAACCTTTTGCCCAAGTTTTTCTTATTTCTTTTTCAGACAAACCTTGCTCAATTTGTTCTTGTAGTTTTTTGTTTCCAGCATGAATGGTAAAAGTGCTTCCAAAGAATTTTTCTGTTTTAGGAGTTTGTTTATATGCATTCATTAAAAAAGACAAATCTATTTTAGATAAATGTTTGTAATTTCTTAAATCAACACCATAACACAAATTATTTTTATGTTTTGGGTATTTGGCACCTTCATTAGCTAGTGGTGTGTAACTAAAATCATTTTTCTTAAAAAACGGTGCTCCATATCTTTGAAACTGAAACTCGGTTCCACGTCCTGCGTTTATGGTGGTTCCTTCAAAAAAACCTAAACTAGGGTAGAGGTTTATGCTTTTGTCATTTGGTAAATTAGGTGAAGGTTTTATTGGTAAACTATAAGTGGAATTATGTGTGTAATTTTCTAAAGGAATCACTTTTAAATCACACTGAATATTATTTTTTAACAATTTTTTTCCATTTATCATTTGCCCAAATTCGCCAATGGTCATTCCATATACAACAGGCACAGCATGTTTACCAACAAAACTAGAATGTTCCATTTCTAAAACAGGACCATCAATATAATGCGCATTTGGATTAGGTCTGTCTAAAATTAGTACAGGAATACCGTTTTCTGCACAAGCTTCCATCACATAGTGTAAAGTAGAAATATAAGTATAAAAACGCACACCTACATCTTGAATATCAAAAACAACAACATCTATACCTTTTAATTGAGCTGTAGAAGGTTTTTTACTTCTCCCATGTAAAGATAAAATAGGTAAGCCCGTTTTTGCATCAAAACCATCTTTTATAAGTTCTGCAGCATCGGCTTTTCCTCTAAAACCATGTTCTGGAGAAAATACTTTTTTTACTTTGATATTCAAAGATAGTAAACTGTCTACTATATGTGTATACTCCCAACTTTCAACATTAGATTTCCCACGTTTCCCAATTACCGAAGTTTGATTGGCTACTACAGCAACATTTTTTCCTTTCAAAACATCTAAATACAAGCTAGTTTGTTCTGCTCCTGTTTTTAAAACCGAATCTTTTACAAAACCTTGTACTTTAAACTTAGAATTTTGAACTTTTTGCCCACAAGAAATCAACTGAAAATTCAATAATAGAAATAAGAATAAATATGTACTTTTGAAAGGTTTAAAAATCATTATCAATTTGAATTACGAGTTATTTCTTGCAAAACGCATTATTGCTGGTAAAAAGTATAAAAATAGTATATCCTCTCCAATAATAAAAATTGCGATTACAGCCATTGCATTGGGTATTATTATCATGCTAATTGCTGTTGCCACTGCCTCTGGTTTGCAAAGTAAAATTCGCGATAAAATGGCAGGTTTTAAAGGCCATGTTCAAATTGTGAATTATGATAATAACAATTCTGATGTTTCCATATCTCCCATAAGTAAAGAACAAGATTTTTATCCAGAAATTCCAACTATAGAAGGGATTAAAAACATCCAAGTATTTGCTAGCAAAGGAGGTCTTATAAGAACAGATACTAGTTTTGAAGGAATTGTTTTTAAAGGCGTTTCTTCTGATTATGATTGGACCTTTTTTAAAGAGTATTTAATTGCAGGTAAATTACCAGATTTTAATCAAAAAAGAACAAGAGATGTGTTATTATCTCAAACCATTATCGATCGTTTACAATTAAAGTTGAATGATACCATTACCGCCACTTTTTTAAAATCATCAAAAAGTAAATTACCTTCAAACAAAAAATACATAATTACAGGTATTTATAATTCTGGTTTTGCTCAGTTTGATAAAAATATCATGATTGGTGATATTAGAGAAGTGCAGCAACTGAATAAATGGACAGACAATCAAGTGGGTGGTTTTGAGGTTTTATTAGATAGTTTTGATGATATTCAACAAAAAACCGAAGAAATTTACAAAGAAGTAAGTCTAACATTAAATGCTAAAAGTATTGTAGATACCTACCCTGCAGTATTTGATTGGATTAAACTTTTTGATAATAATGTATGGTTTATAATTGGAATTATGATTTTAATTGCTGGTATAAATATGATAACTGCTTTGTTAGTACTTATTTTAGAACGTGTACAAATGATAGGTATTTTAAAAGCTTTAGGAAGTAACAATGGTAGTATTAGAAAAGTATTTTTATACAATGCTACCTACTTAATTTTAAAAGGACTTTTTTGGGGTAATTTAATTGGACTGTTTATGATTGGTATACAACATTACTTTAAGTTAATTGCCTTAAATCCAGAAACATATTATGTAACAACAATGCCAGTACAGATTTCTTTATGGGCAGTTTTTTTATTAAATATTGGTACCTTGGTTTTGTGTGTTTTAATGCTGATTATTCCATCTTATATTATTACAAAAATAAACCCATCTAAGTCTATTAAATTTGCTTAAAAAGCTATAAATCTTCTGTAAACCAAGCAAAATTTTCTAATATAATTTTATCTTTATTTTCTTCTATATGCTTTTTAAAAGCTTTGGCAACTAAAGACAAATTTTTAGATTTTAACCAAATTAAATTCCAATTAGTTTCTATAGGTAGGTTTTTAATATTTAAAATTTGTAAATCGCCATTTTGTAATTCGTTTTTTAAACCAATTATGGGCATAATAGAAATGCCTAGACCTGCAATAACAGCTTGTTTTACAGCTTCATTAGAGGTAAGTTCCATTTTCTTTTGAACTTCTATTTTGTGTTTTACTAAAAAGCGTTCCATGGCCAAACGTGTTGCAGAACCAGGTTCTCTAAAAATAAAAAGAGATTTGTTAAGATCCTTTGTTTGAAGCTCTTTTTTAGGAATTGTAAAGTTTTTATTAGCAACAAAATAGAGTTTGTTTTTCATTAATTCTATACGTTCTATGTTTAATTTTCTGGGGATGGTAGAAACCATTGCAAAATCACATTCGTTATTTTCTAAGCTTCTAATTACAGACATTTTATTGGTTACATCCATCGTTAAATCTACTTGTTCATGCTGTTTTATAAAATTTGTTAAAAAAAAGGGCATAGTATATTTAGCTGTAGAAACAATAGAGATTTTTATTTTGCCAGCTAATTTACCTTCAAATAAAGCAGATTTATAGTTTATAGAGGCTACTTCTTCTAAAATTTTACCAGCAGTAGCTGCTATTTCTTCGCCAAATTCTGTGATATATAATTTTCTTCCAACCACTTCAAAAAGTGGCAATTTAAACTGATCTTGAAAATTTTTAAGTTGTATAGAAACAGCGGGTTGTGTTAAAAAAAGCTTTTCAGATGCCTTAGTAACACTTTTAACTTCTGCTATTTTGCTAAATATTTCTAATTGATGTAAAGTATATTTCATAAAAAATATTTATGTTTTATATAATAAATATAAATAAAAATATATAAAAAAAACATCATTTCTTTGTAAAAAATAAAACACGCCACAAAAGATTATTTAAAATAAAAGAAAGAAGCAATTTTTTAAATCAATAAACTGTCATATAATTTGATCGTCTTTTATGAATACAATTAATTATTTATCAGGTAGTTATTCTGCTTGTTTTTCTGTAAAATATCTAAGTTTACCATTATTATAAAATTAAATTATGAACACCTTCACTGTAGAAAAAACAAAAAAAACATCTAAAAATACAAATCAACAATTAAAATTAATTGATGGCACATTCACAAAAAGAGAGGCTATAAACATTATTAATAATGTTGTTGATGTAAAATTAAACTTTCACAAATTACAAAGGCTCTCTAAAACAGAAGGTAATATTAATGATGCTTGCGAGTATGATAACTCTAGAATTGCAGAATTAATCGATGAAAGAGCAGATTTAAAATCATTTTTAAAAGCTTTAAAAACAAACGATTGTAACATAAAGATATCTAGTACAATACATGTTACTATAGAAGAATAATTTCATTGTTAAATGTTGAATTTTGGTAGGAAAGACTCTCTTTTAAAGGCTTTCCTACTTTTTTTACGCCAAATTTTTAAAAATGGACTTACATTATTTAGTAGATAACTTAACAAACCCTGCACTTTTGTTTTTCTTTTTAGGGCTTATTGCTGTCAACCTAAAAAGCGATTTAAAAATACCAGAAAACTCCTCAAAATTTATATCACTTTACTTATTACTTGCCATTGGTTTTAAAGGTGGGCAAGAATTAGCACACAGCATTATTACATCAGAAATTATTTGGTCTTTACTTTTTGGAGTGTTTCTTGCATTTTTAGTTCCCATTTATACCTACTTTATTTTAAGGCTCAAACTTAGTGTAGAAAATGCAGGAGCCATTGCAGCAGCCTATGGCTCTGTAAGTGCAGTAACTTTTGTAACTACCATTTCTTTCTTAGAAATGTCTAACATTCCATTTGGGGGGCATATGGTAGCAGTTATGGCATTAATGGAGGCACCTTCTATTATAATTGGTGTGCTTTTAATTTCTATTTATAATAAAGAAAAAAAGAAAAAAACCTCTTTTAAAAGTGTTATATACCACTCATTAACCAATGGAAGCGTAGTACTAATTATTGGGAGTTTGTTTGTAGGCTATTTTACAAACGACGCACAAGCAGCAGGTATAAAACCATTTACAACCGATATTTTTAAAGGTTTTTTAGCTGTTTTTTTATTAGATATGGGGATTACAAGTGGTCAAAAATTAAAAGCACTTATAAAAAAAGGTTGGTTTACACTTTCGTTTGCAATTATTATTCCAATTATAAATGGTTGTTTAGTAGCTGTAATTAGTAGTTACTTTATGGAAGAAGTTGGCAACAGGCTCTTAATGTCTATTTTAGCAGCAAGTGCCTCTTATATTGCAGTACCTGCAGCCATGAAATTAGCAGCACCCAAAGCAAACCCAGGTTTATACATACCAATGGCTTTGGCAATTACCTTTCCTTTTAACATTACTTTAGGCATGCCATTATATTTATACATTATTGGTGTTTGTTAAATATAATTTGGGCGTTACTTTGTCCTGAAAGCTTTTAGGGTAAAGTCGCGCTTTTTATTATATATATTATACTGAAACTCTTTTAGCTAAGGTTTTGTAAAAAAAAACAGCAAAATTAGACCTATTTTTAGATTGATAGCTAAAGAAAATTAGCTTGTTTTGGTAGATTTAGAAAGTGTTAATTATCAAGTTATTACAAGGTTTGATACCATTAGTGCTATGTAATTAAATTTAATTTGATAATACATTATAAAAAAACCATCTAATAAAGATGGTTTTTTTTGACTAACTAATTCAAATAATTTACACAATGAAAACAGTTTACTAAGTTGCTTTCATTTTATAAATATCAAACTGCGTGCCAAAAATTATTTTACATGAAATTTATAGATTTTTTATAAAAAAAATGATTCCCTAATTAGGAATCATTTTTATGTATAATTTATAAAGATTTATTTCTAAACAGCATGTTTATGTGCTTTGTAAGAAGAACGAACCAAAGCCCCGCTTTCTACATACATAAAGCCCATTTCTAGACCTAAAGTTTCGTATTTTTTAAATTGTTCTGGAGTGATAAATTCTTTTACAGGCAAATGCATTTTTGTAGGTTGTAAATACTGACCAATGGTAATAATATCGCAATTTACAGCACGCAAATCTTTCATGGTTTGTATTACTTCTTCTTCAGTTTCGCCTAAACCTAACATTAAGCCTGTTTTAGTTCGCATTCCGTTTTCTTTTAGGTATTTTAAAACCTCTAAACTTCGATCGTATTTTGCTTGTATTCTAACTTCTCTGGTTAACCTTCTAACAGTTTCCATATTGTGAGAAACTACTTCTGGATGCACTTCTATAATTCGGTCTATTTGTTTAGTGTTTCCTTGAAAATCTGGAATTAAAGTTTCTAAAGTAGTGTTTGGATTTGCTCTACGAATTGCATCCACAGTTTCTGCCCAAATAATAGAACCACCATCTTTTAAATCGTCTCTATCAACAGAGGTAATTACAGCATGTTTAATGCTCATAATTTTTATAGAACGTGCTACTTTTTCTGGTTCATCCCATTCTACAGTTTCTGGTCTTCCTGTTTTTACACCACAAAAACCACAAGAACGTGTACAAATATTTCCAAGAATCATAAAAGTTGCAGTTCCTTCTCCCCAGCATTCGCCCATATTCGGGCAACTACCACTTGTACAAATAGTGTTTAATTTATATTTATCTACCAAACCTCTAAGTTCTGTGTATTTTTTACCAACAGGTAATTTTACGCGTAACCATTTTGGTTTTTTTGGTTTT
Source organism: uncultured Polaribacter sp. (assembly GCF_947503855.1). Taxonomy (GTDB): domain Bacteria; phylum Bacteroidota; class Bacteroidia; order Flavobacteriales; family Flavobacteriaceae; genus Polaribacter. The sequence goes on from NZ_CANNFF010000006.1 coordinate 89,798, forward strand.
TCTGGAAGTATTACTGATGCTACAGCCATTGTCTTTTCATTTTTATCTTTGCAAAGATACAAAGGAAAGTTTTAAATACTTGTTAAAAACCAAATACTAAAACCAACCAAAAAAACAATACCCACAATACTTAATATTTTTAAATAAATTCCTGGTTGATGCTCTTTAGGAGTGTGTTTGCCTGTAATTAGTTTGTAATTTAAAATAGCATAAAAAGGTGCCGTTAAAAAAGATAGGATAGTAGCTACTTTTACCAATAGGCCCATATTTTCCATAAAGTACCTTAATATTAAAAAAGTACCTAGAAATAAAAAGAGAATCCAAAACCAGTAGCCATATTTAAACTGTTTTTTAAATAAGAGTTTGGTAGTTCTATTCATAGTTCTTGGTGATGCATCTAAAGTTGTAATCGTTGTGCTAAACATGGTTGTAAACGCAGCAATTGCAATAAAAATGTAAGAAAATTCACCTAAATTTTTGGTGTATAGCTCTATTAATTGTGAAGCAAATACCACTCCTTTATTAGAAAAAGTTACCCCAGATTTATACATTACCAAAGCACCTAAAAGCACAAAACAGATTCCTAGAAATAATGTGCTCATATATCCGATATTAAAATCCGAGACAGCATCTTTTCTTTTGGTACTTAAAACTGTGGTTTTATCTTTTTCTACAGACCAAATAGAGTGCCAAATAGAAATGTCTAAAGGTGCAGGCATCCAACCTAAAAAAGCAATTAAAAATGTTATTTCGGTGGCTCCAGAAGGTATAATTTGAGTAACATCAAAAGCTTCTTTAGAGCTAAATAGTGCTACTGTTACTGCTATTATAGTACTTACTGTAAGTATCATAATAATGTATTTCATCAAGTTGTCTAACAATCTATATTTACCAATAAGCAGAATAATTAAACTTATAAACATTAATAAGGTAGCCCATAAAACTAAATTATTTTCTACACTAAAAGCACCAAATAATTGAGATGCCAAACCTGCTGTTACAATAGTAACTGCTGCTTGTATGGTAAACATGGTGGCAAAGTTTAAAATGTAATAGGCAATTAATACGCCTTTACCTAATTTTTTATACCCATCTAACAAAGTTTCGCCAGTGGCAGCTGCATATCTTGGGCCAAATTGAAAAAAAGGATATTTAAATAAATGTACAAATAACAACGCCCAAATTAAGCCAAAACCAAATTCGGCACCAGCTTTGGTAGATTGCACTAAATGCGAAACACCAATGGCAGCGCCTGCAAATAATAACCCAGGACCTAAAGATTGTAAAAATGATTTTTTTACCACAATTTAATAATTGATTTATTCTGACTCTTTTGTTTTTTTAATTTTACTACTAATTTCTTTTGATAACTTCTGCTAACAACTTTTTAGCACGTAATAATTTTACTTTTACGTTGCTCATGGGTTCGTTAATTTGTTTAGAAATTTCTTTATAACTCAACTCTTGAAAATAGCGTAACTGAATTACTTCTTGGTATTTAGGTTTTAATTGCTTAATGTCTTTTAACAATTTTGCTAAATTCTGATCTCTAATAATTTTATCTTCAGGAGTTGGGTTTTCATCGATTACCAAATACACTTTTTCCTCTTGTTCTTTAGTAGTTTCTATAAAAATAGAACTATTTTTTTTTCGTAATAAATCGATATGAACATTTTTAGAAATAGCAATTAACCATGTTTTAAATACGTATTTATCATCAAAAGTATCAATTTTATCAAAGGCTTTAGAAAAGGTTTGTATGGTAATATCTTCAGAATCGTTTTCGCTTTTGGTCCGTTTTAATTGATAATTATAAACATCTACCCAAAAAGTATTTAACAAAAAACGAAATGCTGCTTGATTGCCTTCTTTTGCTTTATTAATATTTGTTTCGATGTTTTTTTTGCTTATTTCCAATGATTGGGTTTTGAAATAAAATTACGGGTAAATATACTAAAATGAAAGAATAGTAAACCAATTTTTGAAATTGGAAAAAAAAGACAATTTGATTTTTTTTATTTTTTAGTAAGAAGACTCATAACTAAAAATATTTTTATTTAAAATAAGCTGTAAACAGCACCAATTATTTCAATAGGTTATAAAAAGAATCAGTCTTTTCTATTTCTTTAAGATATTTTATGACACTAAAAATCTTGTAAAAAAAAGAGTTGGTAATTTGTGTTGCCACAAAAACTATAAATATCTAGAAAATTACAGGTAAAAACATAAAGAGAGGTAGATATTAGTTATGTTGTGGTTCTGAACAATTTTCAAATTGATCTGGTGTTTTACCACAAAAACCACAAGCTTCTCCATCTTTATTTAATATTGGGTTTTGGCTTGCACAAGTTCCTGCAAATTTACCGTCTTTTTTTGCCCAAATTTTTATGGCAATCCCAGCAACACCAATTGCTAATAAACCTAATGTAATGAGTAATAGTTTCATAAAATTTAATTCTAATACAAAGATACATATTCTTAGGTGGATGGTGAAAAAAATGTGATTTATTACAAGTAAAGTTTCTAAGATTTTATACAATTACATTCACTTCAATTTCTAAAGAAATTTTAAACTTTTCTAAAACTGTCTGTTGTATTTTTTTAGCAAGCTGATAAATTTCTGAGCCAGAAGCGGTTCCATAATTAACCAATACTAAAGCTTGTTTTTTATGAACGCCTGCATCACCAAAACGTTTGCCTTTAAAGCCACTTTGTTCTACTAACCAACCAGCAGGTACTTTTATTTCCGTTTCAGAAACTGCATAACTTGGCACACTTGGGTGTTCTTTTTGAAGTTCTAAAAATTGTGTTTTAGAAATTACAGGGTTTTTAAAAAAACTACCACTATTACCAATTTCTTTTGGATCTGGTAGTTTCGATTTTCTGATAGCAATAACAGCATCGGAAATATTTTTTAAAGATGGCTTAGAAATGTTTTTAGAGGCTAATTCAGTTTCAATAGCTCCATATGAAGTATTTAATTGATGGTTTTTCTTCGTCAACTTAAAACTAACCGCAGTTAAGATAACTTTGCCTTTTAAATCATTTTTAAAAATCGAATTTCTGTATCCAAATTGGCAGTCTTCATTAGAAAAAGTAAGTCTTTTACTTGTTTCAATTTCAATAGCTTCTACTTTGGTAATGGTGTCTTTTACTTCAACACCATAAGCACCAATATTTTGGATAGGACAAGTACCTACATTTCCAGGAATTAAAGATAGATTTTCAATTCCACCATAATTTTCGGCAATGCAAAAACGTACAAAATCGTGCCAGTTTTCTCCAGCATTTACAGTTATATAAACAAAATTATCATCTTCTCTATCAATAGAAATCCCTTTTATATCTATATGAACTACTAACTTTTCGATATCTTTTGTAAGTAACATATTACTTCCTCCAGATATTAAAAATAAGTCTTTTTCAACTTTTAAAAGCTGTTGTAAATCGTAATAAGAATTTATAGAAACAAAACGTTTTGCATTTACAGAAATACCAAACGTGTTGTAATTTTTAAGAGAGATGTTTTGTTGTGTATTCAATTAATTATTGGTTTGTATTTTTAAACGCAGTCATAAGGGTTTTAAGTACTCAATTATACTTGAGTAAATATTTTTATGAGTTGTATTGTTTTAAGGCTTTTGCTAAAATTTCTACAGAACGAATTAAGTTTTCTTTATTTAAAACATACGCCATTCTTATTTGATTTTTACCTTCTCCTTTAGTTGAGTAAAATCCACTTGCAGGAGCCACCATAACTGTTTGCTTATTGTCGTTAAAACTTTCTAAAATCCATTGTGCAAAATGGTCTGTATCTTTAACAGGTAGTTCTGCAACACAATAAAAAGCACCTTTAGGTTTGGCTACTTTAATGCCATCAATGTTTTCTAAAGCTTTAATTAAAGTGTTTCTTCTGTCTACATATTCTTTAGTTACATTATCAAAATAACTTTGTGGTGTGTCTAAAGCAGCTTCACTAGCTATTAATGCATATGTTGGTGGACTTAAACGTGCCTGCGCAAATTTTATTGCTGTTTTTATAAATGTTTTATTTTTAGAAACAACACACCCAATTCGTGCACCACACATACTGTACCTTTTAGACACAGAATCTATCACTATTGCGTTTTCTTCTAAGCCTTCTATAGAAAGCACAGAAGTATGTTTTAAGCCATCGTAGGTAAATTCTCTATATACTTCATCAGCAATTAAAAATAAATCGTGTTTTAAAACCATTTTTTTTAATTTTTGTATTTCTTCTTCAGAATATAAATAACCTGAAGGATTACCTGGGTTACAAATTAAAATAGCTTTGGTTTTTGGTGTAATTAATTTCTCGAAATCTTCAATTTTTGGGAGTGCAAAATTATTTTCAATTTTAGAAATAACAGGTACTACTTTTACTCCAGAAGCTGTAGAAAAACCATTGTAGTTTGCATAAAATGGTTCTGGTATGATAATTTCGTCTCCAGGATCTGTAATACTACCCATAGTAAATAGCAGTGCCTCTGAGCCACCTGTGGTTGTGATAATATTGTCTGCAGTTACATTTATGTTGTTTTTAACATAATACTTTGCCAATTTGGTTCTATATTCTTCAGAACCTTCGGAACGTGCATAAGAGAGTGTTTCAATTTTGTTGTTTTTAACTGCATCTAAGGCAATTTGTGGCGTTTTTATATCAGGTTGCCCAATGTTCAAATGAAAAACATGAACTCCTCTTTTTTTAGCATCTTCTGCATAAGGTACCAGTTTTCTTATTGGAGATTCTGGCATTTGAGTACCTTTTTTAGATATTGATGGCATAAAAGTATAATATATTGGTTTCTGCAAATTTGCAAAAATAATTCCACTTTTTTTAGGAAATGTAACAATCTTTAAAGGTTAAAGTTTTATAAAATTTAGATAAATGCAAAAGTTAAATCGTAAATTTGAGTAGAACCCAATATGCTATTCAATTTGTTTAAAAAGTATCTACTATTTTTTTTTGGTATTCTCCTTTTAGGCTTTAATGTAAACGCTCAAGATGGTTTTCGTTTATTAAACAAGTCTGATCTAAAAGAATCTATTAAATTTAAACTAGTAAATAACCTAATTATTGTTCCTTTAGAAATTAATGGCAAAGAACTCTCTTTTATTCTAGACACTGGTGTAAATAAAACAATTATTTTTAATTTATCTGAAAATGATAGTATAGGTCTGTTAAATACAGAAAAAATTTTATTAAGAGGTTTAGGTGGTGGAGATGCTGTTGAGGCAATACTTTCAAAAAATAACAATTTAAAAATTAAAAATCTAATAGGCTACAATGAATCTGTTTACGTTATACTGAAAGATTTTTTTGATTTATCTAGTAAAATGGGTACTACAATACATGGTATTATTGGCTATAATTTGTTACGAAATTTTGTGGTAAAAATTAACTATAGAACAAAAAGAATACACTTTTACAATCCAAAAAAATATCAGATTAAAAAATGTAGAAGATGCGAAATTTTGCCCATTCAATTTCATTTAAAAAAGCCTTACATAGATGTAAATATTCAATTAGATACTGTAGGTTATAAATTAACCAAAGTTAAAATGTTAGTAGATTCTGGTGGTAGTGATGCTATTTGGTTATTTGAAAACTCTAAAAAAAATATAAAAACTCCAAAATTATTTTTTAATGATATTTTGGGGGAAGGTTTAAGCGGCACTATTTATGGTAAAAGAAGTAGAATACCTAAACTAAAAATTGGAAAGTTTGAAATAGAAGAACCCACTGTATCTTTTTTAGATTCTGCATCTACCAGAAATGCAAGAACTTTTAAGCAAAGAAATGGTAGTATTGGAGGTAGCGTTTTAAAAAGATTTAAGGTTTGGTTAGATTATAGAAACCGCAAAATTATGTTAAAGAAAAACGTTTCTTTTAAAGACGGTTTTAACTATAATATGTCTGGTTTAGATGTCGTTTACAACGGTAAGCAATTGGTAAGAGAAAAAACAACAAATAAAATTTTAGATTCTGGCAATCGAGATATAAACAAAAATAATACTATTTCTTTTGTAACTAATTTCTTTTATAAATTTAAACCTTCTTATAAAATTAAAACAGTTATCCTTAATTCTCCTGCAGGTAAAGCTGGTTTAAAAGCAGGGGATATTATTTTAAAAATTAATAGAAAACCAGCTTATTCTTTCACTTTGAGTGAAATATTTTACAAGTTTCAAGAAAAAAACAATAAAAAAATAAGTATTACAATAGAAAGAAACGAACTTGTAAAAACTTATAAATTTCGTTTAAGAAAAAGAATTTAATTTTCTTTAGACAGTAGGCTCTTTTCTTTTTCTAAAGGAACACTCTCTGTAACATTCCCTTTAATTGTTACTGCTTTTCTTGTAATTTTAGCATTAGAAAATATGGTTATTTTTTTATAAAAACCACCTAAAATTTTGGTGTTGTAAGATACTTTAATTTCACCTTTTTCACCAGGCATAATTGGTTTTTCTGGTTTTTTAGGGACTGTACAACCACAAGAAGATTGTATTTTTGTTATTACTAAAGGTTCATTACCAATATTTGTAAAAACAAATGTTTTCTCTCCATTAGAACCTTTTGCTATTTTTCCATAATCAATAGTTTCCTTTTCAAATTTAAATTCTTGAGAATGTATCGAAACAGTAATAAATAATGCCACTAAAAAAATTCCAAATGCTTTCATGTTTTTTTAATTTATTTTGTAAAATTAATATTAATTTTTTGTTCTAAAAAATCAAGCTCTAATTTTCTCTACAAAATTAGATAATTGTATTTTTGTCGATTAAATATCAAAAAGAATACCAAAGTATGACAATTCCATCTAAATATGATGCAAGTAAAGTAGAAGATAAATGGTATGATTACTGGATGAAAAACAATTATTTTCATTCAACACCAGATGAAAGAGAACCTTATACCATTGTAATTCCACCTCCAAATGTAACAGGTGTCTTGCATATGGGGCATATGTTAAACAATACAATACAAGATGTATTAATTAGACGTGCACGTTTATTAGGTAAAAATGCATGTTGGGTTCCTGGTACAGACCATGCATCTATTGCAACAGAAGCAAAAGTAGTGGCCAAATTAAAAGAACAAGGTATTTCTAAAAACGACTTAACTCGTGAAGAATTTTTACAACATGCTTTTGATTGGAAAAACGAATATGGAGGTAAAATATTAGAGCAATTAAAAAAGCTAGGGGCTTCTTGTGATTGGGAAAGAACAGCTTTTACCATGGATCCAGAAATGTCTGAATCTGTAATTAAAGTTTTTGTTGATTTGTACAATAAAGGATTAATTTACAGAGGTTATAGAATGGTAAATTGGGATCCAGAAGCAAAAACCACCTTATCTGACGAAGAAGTAATTCATGAAGAAAGACAAGGAAATTTATATTATTTAGAATATAAAATTGAAGGTTCTACAGATACTTTAACCATTGCAACTACAAGGCCAGAAACCATTTTTGGAGATACAGCAATTTGTATCAACCCTAATGATGAGCGTTTTACACATTTAAAAGGTAAAAAAGCAATTGTACCACTTTGTGGAAGAATTATACCTATCATTGAAGATGAGTATGTTGACTTAGAATTTGGTACAGGTTGTTTAAAAGTAACGCCAGCTCATGATGAAAATGATAAAAACTTAGGAGACAAACACCATTTAGAAGTAATCGATATTTTTAATGATGATGCTTCTTTAAATTCTTTTGGATTGCATTATGCGGGTAAAGATAGATTTGTTGTAAGAAAAGAAATCGCTAAAGAGCTTGAAGCAAAAGGTATTTTGACTAAAACAGAAATACATACCAATAAAGTTGGTACTTCAGAAAGAACCAAAGCAGTAATAGAACCTAGATTATCTGACCAGTGGTTTTTAAAAATGACAGATTTAGCAAAACCCGCTATAGACGCTGTTTTAGGTGATGACAATAACATTAACTTAGTGCCTAAAAAGTTCGAAAACACCTATAGACACTGGATGGAAAATATTCGAGATTGGAATATTTCTCGTCAACTTTGGTGGGGACAACAAATACCAGCCTATTATTTTGGTGATGGTAAAGAGGATTTTGTAGTTGCAGAAAACATTGAACAAGCATTAGTTTTAGCTCAAGAAAAAACTAAAAACGATAAATTAACAACCAAAGATTTAAAGCAAGATGAAGATGCTTTAGATACTTGGTTTTCTTCTTGGCTTTGGCCAATGAGTGTTTTTGATGGAATTAGAAACCCAGAAAACGAAGAAATTAAATACTATTACCCAACAAACGATTTAGTTACAGGACCCGATATTTTATTTTTCTGGGTAGCTAGAATGATTATTGCTGGATATGAATATAAAGATGAAAAACCTTTTAAAAACGTTTATTTAACAGGTCTGGTTCGCGACAAACAACGTCGTAAGATGTCTAAATCTTTAGGAAATTCTCCAGACGCTTTAAATTTAATAAAAGAGTTTGGTGCAGATGGTGTAAGAGTTGGGCTTTTATTAAGTGCTCCTGCAGGAAATGATATTTTATTTGACCAAGATTTATGTCAGCAAGGAAAAGGATTTGCTAATAAAATTTGGAATGCTTTTAGGTTGATAAAAGGTTGGGAAATAGATGAAAATTTAGCACAACCAGAAACCGCAAAAATTGGTTTGGCTTGGTACGATGCCAAGTTTAATAAGGCTTTGACAGAAATAGAAGATCATTTTTCTAAATACAGGTTGTCTGATGCTTTAATGACTATTTATAAATTAATTATGGACGATTTTTCGTCTTGGTTATTAGAGATAGTAAAACCAGCATATCAGCAACCAATAGATGCAAAAACCTATCATGCAATTATAGAGGTTTTAGAAAATAATTTAAAAGTATTGCATCCATTTATGCCATTCTTAACAGAAGAAATTTGGCAATATATAACTGATAGAACTCCAGAAGAGGCTTTAATTGTTGCAAAATATCCAATACAAAAAGAGTTTGATGCACAAATAATTTCAAGTTTTGAGGTTGCAACAGATGTAGTTTCTGGAATTAGAACCATTAGAAAAGATAAAAATATTTCTTTTAAAGATGCAGTAGAATTGTTTGTAATAGATAATGATAAGCTAACCAAACAATTTGATATTGTAGTTCAGAAATTAACAAATACAAGTACAATAAATTACATTTCAGAAAAAGTAGAAGGTGCTTCTTTTAGAGTAAAATCTAACGAATATTTTGTACCAATTTCTATAGAAAATATAGATGTAGAAGCAGAGATTGAAAAACTATCTGCAGAATTAAAAAGAGCACAAGGCTTTTTAGTAGGTGTTCAAAAGAAATTATCTAACGAGCGTTTTGTTTCTAATGCACCAGAAAAAGTAATTGCTTTAGAACGTAAAAAAGAAGCTGATACTTTGGCGAAAATAGAAACTATTATCAATAGTTTAAATGGTTTAAAGTAAGTGTAAAAAAAAAGGCTCACAATTGTGAGTCTTTTTTTATTTGATAATTTTTTTTCTTCGTTTTTTAAAATACATAATTATAAAAGTTGATTATTTGTTTTTCTAATAAAATCAAAGTTAGAAAATAAACAAGCCTATTTTTAGCGATATTCATTTAAATATTATCTTTGTTGCTTATAACAAGCTGTATATGAAAATTATTGCAATGATTCCTGCACGTTACAGTGCAACCCGTTTTCCAGGTAAATTAATGAAAGACTTAGGAGGTAAATCTGTGATTTTAAGAACCTATGAAGCTGCTTTAAATACAGAACTTTTTGATGAGGTTTATGTCGTTACAGATTCAGAAATTATTAAAGAAAACATTACAAATGCGGGTGGTAATGCAATTGTTAGTAAAAAAGAGCACGAATGTGGTTCTGATAGAATTGCAGAAGCTGTAACAGATATTAATACAGATATAGTAATAAATGTGCAAGGAGATGAGCCTTTTATAGACAAAACATCTTTATCTAAATTGATAGAAGTTTTTAAAGCCGATACTAAAAACGAAATAGACCTAGCTTCTCTAAAAGTTCAAATTACCAATAAAAAAGATATAGAAAATCCTAATAATGTAAAGGTCATTACAGATGTTAACAACTTAGCAATCTATTTTTCTAGAAGCGTAATACCTTATCATAGAGATGCAACTATCAATGTAAAATATTACAAACACAAAGGTGTTTATGCGTTTAGAAAACAAGCGTTGTTAGATTTTTATAACACACCAATTACCCCTTTAGAAGCTGCAGAAAAAATAGAAGCAATTAGATACCAAGAAATTGGTAAAAAAATTAAAATGGTAGAAACTACTGTTGAAGCTGTAGGTATAGATACTCCTGAAGATTTAGAGAAAGCCAAACAATATTTAAACCTTTGATTTATGAATAAGCATATTAAAGTAATAGCTTTTGATGCAGATGATACTTTATGGGTAAACGAAACGTATTTTAGAGAGGCAGAAGAAGAGTTTGCCAAATTGTTGTCTAAATACGAAACCAAAAATAAAATAGATCAAGAATTATTTAAAACAGAAATTAAAAACTTGCCAATTTATGGTTATGGTATAAAGGGGTTTGTACTTTCTATGATAGAGTGCGCTTTAGAGCTTTCTAACTACAAAATAAAGCAAACGACACTAGAAAAAATAGTTGATATTGGTAAAGAAATGCTAGAAAAACCCATAGAATTATTAGATGGAGTAGAAGAGGTGCTTAAAAAATTACAAGGAAAATACAAATTAATTGTTGCTACAAAAGGAGATTTATTAGACCAAGAAAGAAAGTTAGAAAAATCGAATCTTTTAAAATATTTTCATCATATAGAGGTAATGAGTGATAAAAAAACAAAAGATTATAAAAAAATTATACAACACTTAGAAATAGCGCCCAAAGAGTTGTTAATGGTTGGTAACTCTTTAAAGTCAGATGTTTTGCCTTTATTAAAAATAGGGGCTTCTGCCATTCATATTCCTTTTCATACAACTTGGGTGCATGAGCAGGTAAGTGCAAATGAGCAACAAAATGCAGACTATGTTACTTTAAGAAATATCAAAGAACTTTTAACGCTTATTTAAATAAATACCCTAAATTTGTAGCTTTAAAACAATCGAGATTATGGCAAGTATAAAAAACTTAAAAAAAGATATTAATTATACCTTAGGTGATATTATTGGTTATGCAACCGAAAAAGTAGACCTAAAAGGAGATAATAAAAAAGTAGAAGCAATTGTAGATGAAACTATTACTACGTTTGATGAGTTAATTACAAAAATTAACCAAAAAGGGGTAGAAAATAAAAAAGCTCATTATAAAGCAGTTAGTGCAGCGTTAGAAAAAAAAGCAAATGCTCTGTTAGAAAAAGTGAACAAGATATAAATTAACACTTTTTAAATATTTTTTAACGACCATCAATTTTTAATTGATGGTTTTTTTATTAAATTTGATTAAATATTATACTAAATAGAACACCATTTACGTTATAATTTAAATCAATAATTACTATGGCTAGAGCAATGTTTGAATACACTAAGACTGTATTAAAAAAAGTAAGCTTTAACTCAGATTTGTTCTGTAAAGAATTAGAAAAATCACTAAAAAGGTTGTTACCTTATGAAATTGAAGAACTAACCATTTGGGTAAAGCAATTTACAGCAAACAAACCAGAATTAAATGTTTGTATGACATTAATAAAAAAAGAGGCTTTTTAGAAGCCTCTTTTTTAGTTGATATAATCATATAATAATTTTTTTATTCTTTAGGTCTTCTTCCTCTACCATATTTACGCATTAGTTTTCGAGTAAACTCTCTTTCAGAAAGCTGAAGCCTCATTAATTTTTTATAACTTAAAAATTTAGAGGCATCTTTTAAAAAACGTTCTTTTTCTAAAACTGTTTTTCGTTCTAAATCTAATTTTAAACTTAAAAAGTCTTTTGCTTCTTCTTCATTTAAATTATTAAAACTACCAACTTGTTTCATTCTTCTATTGATTTCAGACCTTCCTTTATCACTATATAACTCTAATTTTTCTTGATGTATATTGTAAAGTGGCCAAAACTTTTCTGCTTCTAAAGAGGTAAGTTGTAATTCTTGAGTTAAAAAAGCAATTTTAAGCGCTTTAATTTTTTGTCTACTTTTTTTTCGATCTTGCCCAAAAGAGTAAAAAACCGATAGAAACATTGCTATAATTAATAAATATTTTTTCATCTTAATATAATTCGTTTATTATAGAGGTATTGTCTGTGTTTATAATGTATTCTTCTATTTCATCATTTTTTAAATCTGTAAAAACAAATTCGTTTTCGCCTAAAATATTTGTATTTAATGTATTTACAAAATCTTCATTAAAAAGTTCAACATTGTTTTCTAAAACCCAATTTTCTATATCTGTGTTTACTAAGTTGTCAAAACTTAATTTATCTGCATTAGAAAAGTTAAAAAAGTTGATGCTAAAAAACAAAAGAACGCATGCTGCAGCTGCATAAGGTATTGCATTTAAAAACCTTTTTTTAAGTAAAATTACTTTGGGTTCTTTTTTCTCAACGGTTTGTTTTAAAATAATATCATCAATGTTATCTAAATAATTATCAGGTGCTTTAAAACCAGTTTTTTTAGGTAGCTTGTCTTCTTTTAAAAATAATGTAAGGTTATCATCTACATCGTTAATATAATCTTTAGGTGCAGTAAATCCTGTAGTTTTATTTACTACAGATTTTAAAAACTCCTCGCTATTTTTATAATTATTTTTCATGGTATTATTTAGACCTTTTCTTATAATAAAAGTTTAATTGGTTTTGTTTTTTATATAATTTTCTATTTTTTTAACTGCGTGAAAATAAGAGGCTTTTAGCGCTCCAACACTAGTTTCTAATATTTCTGAAATTTCATTATATTTCAGTTCTTCAAAATATTTCATATTAAAAACTAATTGTTGTTTTTGTGGTAATGTTGCTATAGCTTTTTGTAAAATTAGCTGAATCTCATCACCAGAAAAATATACATCGCTTTCTAATGTAGATGCCAATTGTTCTTGCATTTCAGAAATGTCTATATTTCTTTCTTTGGCACGTTTATTTAAAAAAGTAATAGACTCATTTGTAGCAATTCTATACATCCAAGAAAATAATTTACTTTTTTGATTAAACTTGTCTAAATTTCTATATACTTTAATAAATGTATTTTGTAAAACATCATCTGCATCTTCATGGGAAATTACAATTTTACGTATATGCCAATACAAGCGTTCTTTATAGAGTTTTATTAATACTCTGTACGCTTTTTCTTTGGTAACAACACTTTTTAGTTGCTCAATTAAAACAGTTTCATCTGTCAACTACTCTTTTTTTAGTTTAGACAAAATGTTTTTAGAAAGGTTTAATTTTGATAACTATTTTTTTACTTTAGTTCTAGAGTAGCCAAATAATCTTTTTTGTTTTATTATTTCGGGTATCCCTTCTGGTAACATTTCTTCCCAACCTTTTTCGCCATTAATAATCATTTTTAAAACAGTTCTAGAAAAAATATCTAAAATGTCTTTATCAATGTTATCAATATTAATTAAACGCCCATTATTTTTAAAGAACTTGTACAATTCTTTCATTCGTGGGTGTACTTTAAGGTTTTCGCTATTAATATACTCTCCAGATTTTTGATCATGATAAGGGTACATATATACTTTTAAATCTCTATAAAATAATTTACCAAAAGCCTCTAAAATACCACCACTTAAGTTTCGGTAATATTTTTCATCAAAAATCTGAATTAGGTTATTCACCCCCATGGCAAGTCCCATTCTTTCTTTGGTAAACTCACTAAAATATTCTACTAATTTAAAGTATTGTTGAAAGCTAGTAATCATCACGTTTTGCCCCAAAGAACAAAGTAATTCTGCTCTATCTAAAAAGTCTCTTTCGTTAATCTTACCTTCTGCTGTTAAGTTACTTAAGGTAATTTCAAAAATAATTTGTGTTTTACTTTCATCAACTTTTTTTTCGTCTAAAAAGAGTTTTTTAGATTTTTCAAACATATCCATATTAACTTTTGTAACAGGTCTAAAGCTACCTCTTAAAGCCAATATGTTTTTTTTGTATAAAACTTGTGCGGGTAATAGATTGTTTCCATCAGGACCAAACATAACAGCATTTGTCATTCCGTTTTTAAGCAGTTGTAAACTCATTAAACGATTATCGACATACATAAAACGTGGACCAGAAAAATTAATCATATCAATTTCTAACTGATCGTTACTTAAATTATGATAAAAAGATTTTACTAATTCTTTAGGGTTATCATTTAAGTAAAAAGCCCCATAAATTAAATTTACCCCTAAAACGCCTAAGGTTTCCTGTTGCAAACGTGCATCAGTTTCTTTAAAACGAAGGTGTAAAATAATTTCGTTGTAACCTTCTAATGGATCTAGTTGAAAGCGAATACCAACCCAACCATGTCCTTTAAATTTTTTTGCAAAATCTATAGTGGTTACTGTGTTTGCGTAACTGAAAAATAATTTATCAGGGTGTTTTTGTCTACTAAGTCTGTCTTCAATTAAATCAATTTCGTGCCCTAGCATTTTTTTTAAACGAGGTTGCGTAACATAACGTTTGTCGTCTTCAACACCGTAAATAGCGTCAGAAAAATCTTTATCGTAAGCACTCATCGCTTTTGCAATTGTACCAGAAGCGGCACCAGATCTAAAAAAATTACGTGCAGTTTCTTGTCCTGCACCAATTTCAGAAAAAGTTCCGTAAATATCTGAGTTTAAGTTTATTCTAAGTGCTTTGCTTTTAGTAGTTGGTACACTACTTATTTTTTGATCTCCCTTTAAAGAAATAGCCATAAATGTCTTTTTAATAATCCTAACAAATGTAAGGAATAAGTGTGCAATCAGTCAATTTTTATCTTATTTTTGTTTGTATGAAAACTGATAAAAAACTGTTAAAACTCACTTTTTTAGGTACAGGAACTTCGCAAGGTATTCCTATGATTGCAAGTAATGATCCTGTGTGTTTATCTACAGATACCAAAGACAAACGTTTGCGCTCTTCTGTTTTAATTTCTTACGGAGATAAAAATTACGTTATAGATTGTGGTCCTGATTTTAGGCAACAAATGTTAAGAGAAAATATACAGTTGGTAAATGGGGTCTTATTTACCCATGAACATGCAGATCACACAGCTGGTTTAGATGATTTACGCCCCTATTGTTACAAAATTGGTGAAATGCCAATCTACTTATGTCAGAGAACTTTGGCGAGTTTAGAACAACGGTTTCAGTACATTTTTTCTGTAGAAAATAGATATCCAGGAGCTCCAAGTGTAACTCCCAATATTGTAAAAAATGATTCCTTTTTTATAGATGATTTAAAAATTACGCCCATACAAGTATTGCATGGTAACTTACCCATTTTGGGCTATAGAATTAACGACACTGCTTATTTAACAGATGTGAAAAGTATTACGGCAGAAGAAAAATCAAAGTTAAAAGATTTAGATATCTTGATAGTAAATGCGTTAAGAATTGATAAACACCCCACACATTTTAATTTAGAGGAAGCTTTAGGTTTTGTTAAAGCTCTGCAGCCTAAAAAAACTTATTTTACGCACATTAGTCATAAGTTAGGTTTTCATAAAGAGGTTTCTAAAAAACTACCCAAAAATGTATTTTTAGCTTACGATGGTTTAAAGATACAAGCATAGGTATAATATAATATCTCTGTTAATTTCTTTTAAAAATGTAATTCCAAAGACTTACACAGCAGAAGAGTTTGTTTGAAAAATTGTTTTGGGTCTTTGATTTTTGGGAGATTCGTTAACGTTATTTTATAAAAATAGTTGCTTTGTTTAAGTAATATAGTTAGTAAATAATTACTGACAGAGAAAATGAAGTGCACCCAAAGGTTTAGACAAATTTATAATTAATTTTGATAATAATGAGCTCGATATTCAATCGGACTTATTCAGTTTATTGGCGGTTCAATTGTTAATTTCAGTACAAAACTGTCTTTTTTTCTGTTTATTTTAATTATTTCACAATCTATTATTTCTCCGTTTTTTAATCCGTAAGTATATTTTTTTGCTGTTGTTCTAAAGTTAGGATAAAACTCTTTTTTTATTGGTACTGTTGCTTTATGTTTCCCTAAAACGAAATATTCGGGTTTTCCACTTTCATTGATTGATACAGTAGTCTTTTGGATTGTGCCTATCAATTTTTCCATTTCTCCATTCCTCCATTTTCCTCGTTCAATATTGTCTCCAAGAACAGGCTGGTTGTTTTCATTATTCCCTTGGAATATAGTTTCAATTTCATCTCCAACTTTCCAGTTTTCGTAATCCGATTTATCTAAAAATGTTGATATATGAATCAAACCCAAAATTGAACCGCATTTCCAATTAAAGTGAAGACCTAAATCCACAAAAAAGCCATAATTTGTTTTCCTTAAGATTATTCCACAGTATTTAGAACACTTTTCTAAATTCATGTTTTTAAATTCTTGTTCTTTTGCGTCTATTTGGATTGAGATTGGATTTTCCTCGATTTGATAGATTTTTCCTGAAAAAAAATTACCAATTAATGAGTTTGAAGCGTTTCTCCAAAATTCGATCGATGGATATGACCAACCAAAATGGTTAAAAGAAACAAAAGCAAATAATCCACCAACCTTTACTAAAAAACCTTTGTCTTTCGGTTTAACGATTCGGAAAGTCAACTTTGTTTGATTTTTATAAGCCTCTTTGATATTCAGCAATAAATCTTGAAGATAATCTTTGTCGTTTTTCGAGTCAAGATAGTATTCAATATTTTCTGCTGTTTTTCCCAATGTTCAATGTTTTTTTCGTGTGTGTGGCAACTTAAGACGAATTATGACGTCGTTTTAATACTGAAACAAGTTCAGCACAAGTGATTTATATTCGGCTTTAAATAAATTACAGGTTTTTAAATTTAGAAACAAAATAAATTAAGTAGCTTAATACCAGCGTTTTTTCTTCTTTTTAGAAGCTGTAGATTTTCTACCTTTTTTATGTTTAGAAACAGTATTGGGTTGTTTTTTGGTGTGTTTTGGTTTTGCAATTGGGTAAGGATGGTCTGTAATTACTTTAATCGGCTTTTCTAATAAAGCCTCTATGTTTTTGATGTAAGAATTTTCATCTGGAGAACAAAAAGAAAACGCAATACCCGATTTTCCTGCTCTACCAGTTCTACCAATTCTGTGTACATAGGTTTCAGCAACATTAGGAATATCAAAATTAATAATAGCATCTACATTGCTAACATCTATACCACGTGCAGCCACATCTGTAGCGATTAAAATATGTGCTTTTTTGCTTTTAAAATCTTCAATAGCTTTGTTTCTAATGGCCTGTGTTTTATCACCATGAATACTTATAGCATTATAACCATTTTTAAGCAAGGTTTGTTCTAATTTATCTACACCAAACTTGGTACGTCTAAAAATGATAATTCGTCCATTAATGGTGTTTCTAAGTAAATGTAAACACAAGTCTGTTTTATTCTTTTTGGGTAAATAATATAGTAATTGTCCGATATTTTTAACAGTAGCTTGTTCTGGGTGAATCTCTATTTTTATTGGATTTTTTAGAATAATATCCGATAATTCTACAATTTTATTGGGCATGGTTGCAGAAAAAAGAAGCGTTTGTTTCTTTTTGGGGCATAAACTTTCAATTTTTTTAATGTCTTTAATAAAACCCATGTCTAGCATTAAATCTGCTTCGTCTAAAACAAAAATTTCTACAGTACTCAAATCAATATTTCCTTGCATTTGTAGGTCTATCAATCTACCAGGAGTTGCAATTAAAATATCTACGCCTTTTGCTAAAACTTCTTTTTGTGGTTCTAAAGAAACACCACCAAAAACAGCCGTTGCTTTTATAGCTGTATATTTGCCAAAACTGTTGCAGTTTTCTAGAATTTGTATGGCCAATTCACGAGTTGGCGTAAGAATTAGCGATTTTATTTTTTTTACCTTTGTATCACTATTTTGGGTTGATAGCAAATGTAAAATAGGCAATGCAAAGGCAGCTGTTTTTCCTGTACCTGTATTGGCAGTAACTACCACATTTTTCTTTTGTAAAACCAAAGGAATTGCCTTTTGTTGAACCAGTGTAGGTGTGTGAAAGCGCTGTTCTGCAACTGCTTTTAAAATAGATGGGTCTAAAGGGATTTCAGAAAACTGCATGTGTAATATTTTTAAACAAAGGTAGTTTAAAAATATGCTGTGGTAGATTTTTTTCTAAAAACTACAAATTCTTTACAAGCCAGTTTTTAACGCTGAAAAAATTTTGTGGTGCAACTCCATGACCAACATTGTATTCAGAATATTCGTTTTTAAGCCCCAAGTTATCTAAAAAAGGTTTAGATTCTCTTGCCCAAGCAACAGGTAAAACTTGATCTACAGTTCCATGAGAGCAATAATATTCGGTTTTTATGTTAGAGGGCATTTCTGTAGGTAATAGTTCTTTATTAATGTAACCACTCAATGCAATTACATATTGTACTTTATTTGGATAAAAAAAGCTTAAAGAATAACTTAAAATTGCACCTTGGCTAAAACCTAATAAAAAGGTTTTATCTGGATTTGTTTGGTATTTGGCTTGAATTTCATCAATAAAATCAGCAATTTTATGAATAGATTCTTTTGCTTCTTTTATATCAGAAAATTTCCCATTAATGTCATCAAAATTGATAGAATACCAAGCAAAACCACCAAAACCCATAGAGAGTGGTGCTTGGGCACTTACAATTAAAAATTCTTCTGGTAACTCTTCTGCAAACGAAAATAAATCTTGCTCATTACTACCATAACCATGTAGTAAAATTAATAATGGTGTTTGTTCGGTTTTTATTTTGGGTTCTCTAACAATGTAGTGTAAATTACTCATACTCATAAAAGTGTATTTAAATATTTCGAAACCATTCTTGAAATTTCTCTCCAAATAAAGGAACAAATTTTACTTCTTTTTGTAAAGCGCTAATAAAACCTAGTGCAAAAAGTACTAAAACTCCAAATCTACCAATATTGCCTGCAAAAGTGCCAAAATAACCATACACAATAAATTTATTTGCAAAATATAAAATATGTAAACCTAGGCTTTGCCTGATATGAAAACTTGCAAAATAATTGTTTTTGTGCCTGTTAGAAATATAAGTTATTACAAGTCCAATAATTGTTAAATAGCTAAAAACACCAATGTTTTTAGCTTGTTTATTTGTTTGGTTTTCCAAAGCTTATGCATTTAAAACCAATTGGTTGTTTGCAAAAATACCATAGGCTTTTCCTGTTAATTTTTTGTCTAAAAAAGCACTGTTTTTTGATGTTGATAGCATATGTTTCTTTGTAAAAGTGTACGATTCTTCTGGAGTAAAAAGTGATATTTCTGCTTTTTGACCTTCAGCAATTGAGATTGCTTTTAAACCAAAAATACTTCTTGGCTTGTGGGTAATGTTGTCTATAAAATCATCTAAAGCTAAAACAGAATTGATAGCTCCAAATGCACTTTCTAAACCAATGGTTCCGTTTTTAGCTTCGCTAAATTCTACTTTTTTATGTTCGACGTCTATAGGATTGTGATCCGATGTAATTACATCAATAACACCAGATTTTATACCTTTTTGTAAGGCTTTACAGTCTTTATTTGTTCTTAAAGGCGGATTTGTTTTGTAATTGCTGTCAAAGCCATGTAGCTCTTGGTCTGTAAGTGTTAAATGATGAGCGGCTACGCTACAAGTAACTTGTAAACCTTTCTTTTTGGCTTCTTTAATTAAATCTACAGATTTTGCACTAGAAATCGTTGGGATGTGCAATTTGCCTCCTGTATATTCTAGTAAAAATAAGTCTCTGGCAATTTGTATGTGTTCTGCTAAAGCAGGTGTACCTTTTAAGCCTAACTTTGTGCTGTTTTCACCTTCGTGTGCAATGCCCTCTCCAGCAATGGCTTTGTTTTTTGGGAAACTCAAGACCAATCCATCAAAATTCTGAGCATACAATAAGGCAATTTTCATTAAATTATCATTGCTTATCGGTTTGTTATAGTCAGAAAAAGCAATAGCTCCAGATTGTTGCATATCATACAATTCTGCCATTTCTATACCTTTACTTTCTTTTGTTAAAGCAGCAATAGGATATAACTTTGTAGCAAAACCTTGGGCTTTGTTTATTAAAAACTCTACACCAGATTTGTTGTCAATCACAGGGTTAGAATTCGCATTTACTGCAACAGCTGTAAAACCACTTTTTGCAGCTACTGTTAAACCATTTTTTATGGTTTCTCGTTCTTCAAAACCAGGTTCTCCAAAAGAAACACTGGTATCAAACCATCCACATGAAACATGTAGGTTTTCTTTTTCAACAAGTTGATAATCTTTCTTGTAGGGTAGGTTATCTGCAATTTGTGTGATTGTTCCATCAGTAATTAAAATGTCTTTAGTTTGTTGATGAAATGGGCTAGAAGTATCTATAATTTTTGCCGATTTTATAAGCGTAATCATGGTTTATAGAATTTTAAAATCAAAATTTCTAACAACAAAGATACAATTGCCAAAGCTAAAAACCATT
Source organism: uncultured Polaribacter sp. (assembly GCF_947503855.1). Classification (GTDB taxonomy): domain Bacteria; phylum Bacteroidota; class Bacteroidia; order Flavobacteriales; family Flavobacteriaceae; genus Polaribacter. Next base: position 110,377 of record NZ_CANNFF010000006.1, read on the forward strand.
TCCATAGCCAATGAACTTCGTTATTTTTATTAATTTCGTTGAAAACTTCTTTAATAGAGCTAGAAATTGTAATGTTTTTGTTGTTTTCTGATAGGGTGTTGAGGTCTAAAAAGTTTAATAAACTTTCTTCTTTAGGATAGTTGAAAGCAATATTCTGTATTTTTTTATTACCTTTTAAAATGCTGTAAAAACCTGCTGTTGTTGGTTGTTCTTTGGTTTTTAATATAACTTTATTTTGGTAATTTTGTTGAAGTGGAATTAAAGATGTGTTGTTATTCGCAATTTTTAAAATGGCATCTTTACCTAAAGAGGTTTCAATTTCTATGGTATTTTCTTGGTCTATCGTGTATGCTAGCTTAGGGTATTGAAAACTCAATATACCAAAATTGTAAAAAACAGGGACAATTAATGGTGATTTTAAAAAATTACTATTGCTCTTGTTTAAAGCGCTTGCAACATAATAGGTTTTGTTATTTCTTAATTGAGTGATAAAATCTGTATTATTTTCAAAAGAAACAATTTTAGAGTTTGCGCCTAAAATAGGGTAATAACTATATACTTTTGGATATTGAAAATTAGTAACCTTATTTAAAAAAACATTTTTAAAAATAGGGTGTTTATAGTTAATAGTTGTAATTTTTAAGGTGTCTATCTTTTTTGGTTCAATTTTACCCAAATTTAAATTTCTTAAAAATAGATTGTAAGAATTTAAGTCGATTTTTTTACGGGGTATAATTACAATGCTACCTCCATTTTTAGAAAATGTAACCAAGCTTTTTAGTAAAATTTCTGGGATATTTTCTAACTCATTTAGAATAATTAATTGTTGTTCTTGTATGGTGTTATAATTGATATTTTGTAATGCAGTTTTTGTGAATTCAAATTCGTTTTCTGTAAAAATTTTTGCTAAAAAATTCGCCTCATTTCCAATAGTTAAAACTCGTATTTTTTGGTTGTTGTTTAGAGTGAAAAAATAGGTGTTATCAAAAGTAAAAGTATCGTTAAAAGTTAGTGTTAATTTTCCTAAAAATTCTTTCGTATTTTGAATGGTGAATTGTATGGTTTTTTTAGTGTCTTTTAGAATAGGAAAGGACTGCTTACTCAATAAGATGTCTTTGTTAAAAATAGCAATTGGCACATTGTCTTTTGCAGCACCTTGATTTTTAACTACCACATTTACTGTAAAATTTGTACTGTTTTTATTGCTTATGAAAACACTATCTATAGAAAGGTTATTTTTTTGTGATGCTTGCAGTTTTATAGCGTTAAAATCAGGTGTTACATTTGTGAATTTAAAATTGTAATTAGATTGAAAATCAGATATTAAAATGTTTTTATTTGAAGTATTTGTTTTATTTTTTTTTTCTTGATTAATTTTTAATAAAACCGTTTCTAAAGATAGTTTTTTAGGTGTGTTTTGGATGTTTAAAAGTATTTCTTTTAAATCAGATTTACTAATATTTTTATAAAAATCTGAATTTGTTAGTAAAGAAAATTCACTTTTATCATTTGCATGTTCTATAATTTCTTGAGCTGCTATTTTTAATAAATTCCCTTTTTCTCCATTGGTATTTGTGCTTAAAGAATTGTCTAAATATATAAAATTATGTTGTTTTTTATTGATGTTTTTATTGCTGAAATAAGGTTGCGAAAAAGCAAAAATTATCGCTAAAAATAATAGCAATCTACTTGCTAAAATTAACCACTTTTTTATACGAGAACTTTTACGAGTTTGCTGTTGCAATTTTTGTAAAAACTCAACATTTGTAAATGGTATTTTAACAAACTTTTGTAGCTGAAAAAGATGTACCAAAATAGGTATAATTAACAGTGCTAAAAAGTATAAAATTTCTGGATTTCTAAATTGCATTTAATTTTTTCAAAGATTGTTTCTACGAATTTATTACAAAAAAAAGGATTTAGAAATGGTTGTTAACTTCTAATTAAAACTTTTCGAAAACACCTAAGCCAAATAATGCAAAATCGTATTTTACAGGATCGTTTTTATCTAACTTTCTAAGATTTTTATCTAATTCTGCAACAGCTTTCCAATCGTTTTGTTTTCTAAGTAGTAATTTTAATTTTCTGGCTACATTACCAGAATGCACGTCTAAAGGACAAGATAAATGTGCAGGATTATGTGTTTTCCAGATTCCGAAATCTACTCCTGCAGCATCATTTCTAACCACCCAGCGTAAAAACATATTTATACGCTTTGCAGCAGAGTTTTTTAAAGGATCTGAAACATGTTTTTGTGTTCTTTGTTGATGTTTTACCTCAAAAAACACTTTTTTAAAATGATTGATAGCAGTTTGATAGGTTTTAGAGTTGTCTTTTATGGCAAGTATATTTTCTAAGCCATTATATTGGTTGTAAATGTGTTTTAAAGATATTATAAACTGCTGAAAATCGATATAATTAAAGGTTCTATGTACAAAACTCTCAAATATTTTTAAATCTGATTCTTGATGATTGATAATAAAATCAAAAGGCGAATTGTCTAACAAATCCATCATTTTTAAGGCATTTTTAATTATCATGGTTCTATTACCCCAAGAAATGGTGGCTGTTAAAAAACCTGCTATTTCAATATCTTCCTTTTTAGAAAATAAATGTGGAATTTGAATTGGATCTGACTCAATAAATTTTGGGTTGTTATACAAAACAACTTTGTTGTCTAAAAAGTCTTTTAATTCCGTTTTTTTCATTTTAAAAATCTGATATAAAGCCTATAAGTATAAAAAATAAATTATAACTACCATGCAAAAGCATAGACCATTGTAAACCAAAACGTACTCTTATATAGCCAAAATAAGCACCTACTAGGGTTTGTGGTAATACTAAAATAGGTGCTAAAAGTAGCACATTAGTTGTTATATCAAAATTTGTTAAATGTACTAAACCAAAGGCTAGGGTAAAAAAGTAAAAACCAATCTTAAAAGTTTTTGGTTTTTTAAAAGAAGTTAACGGGCCTCTAAAAATTAATTCCTCTATAATAGGTATTGCCATTGAAGCTAAAGCAATTATTTGTAGTTTGCTCATTTCTTTAAAAAGTTCTTCTACTTTATGGTTTTCTAAGTTTATCCAGTTTAGTTGTTCAAAAAGTGCAAAAACAGGAGAAATTACGATGCTAGTTATGATGCTAATCATTAAAATATGTAAATATATTTTAAAACGATATTTTAAATCTGAATTTTGATCTTGATTTAAAATAGGATTTTTTAGGTAGGCAATTAGTGCTGTAAATGTTGTTTTCATTGCAAATGTTTATATTGTTGTTGTATAAAAATAATAGTTGTTAGAGTGTTTAAATAATTTTACCATCTTTCATGGTTAGTGTTCTGTCTGCCATTTTAGCCAACTCTTTGTTATGAGTAACCAAAACAAATGTTTGACCAAATTTATCGCGAAGCTTAAAAAAAAGTTCGTGTAAATTTTTGGCAGATTCACTGTCTAGATTTCCACTGGGTTCATCTGCTAAAATTACAGACGGATTGTTAATTAAAGCTCTTGCAACAGCAACTCTTTGCTGTTCTCCACCAGAAAGTTCGTTCGGTTTATGGTTTATTCTATGAGATAATCCTAAAAAAGCCAACAATTCTTTAGCTTTCTCTTCTGCTTCTTTTTTTGATTTTTTTGCTATAAATGCAGGTATACAAACATTTTCTAAAGCTGTAAATTCTGGTAATAGTTGATGAAATTGAAAAATAAACCCAATATGGTTGTTTCTAAAAGAGGATAATTCTTTGTCAGATAGATCTTTTAAAGAAATGCTATTTACAGAAAGCTGAAAATCTTGCTCTTTAAGGGGCTTGTCTAAGGTGCCAATAATTTGTAAAAGAGTTGTTTTACCAGCACCAGAAGGACCTACAATAGCAACAATTTCGCCTTTTTCTATTTGTAAATCTACTCCTTTTAATACTTCTACATCACCATAATATTTGTGAATATTTTTACTAACAATCATTGTTTTTGAATTTCAAACGAAAATATAAAAAAGAAATCAGAAACGCGTTGGCATTTATGATTTCAAATTCAAATTAATTTATAAAAAATGTTCTAAAAAATGTTTTTTATGCTTTTGTAGTCTATAAAATAAACAAATCTTACAGAAAAAGTGTGTTGATTTGGTTGCTTGAATAAATTTTCTAAGTTTTCGTAAAAGTTTAAGCCTGAGTTTGAATTGTTATCAAAAATTGAATTTCTATAAAAAACAATTAATTGACTTCCTGGAGCAAACTGCCAGAAATAATTCAAATCTAAATTCCAGCTATTAAAGTTTACATCATTTTCGATATAATTATTTTCCGATAAAGTACCATCTGAATTTAAGTTATAAAAACCATTATAGGCAACATCACTCCAATAATGCCTAAAACTTAAAGATAAAGATGAGTTTGTGCTAAAATTATATTTTCCAGAAATGTTGTTAGAATAATCTTTACGATCTCTTTGTCCGAAAATTACGTTAGAGTCATCTTGATTTACAAATCCTTGATCATTAAATCTTTTGTTAAACCTTAAACTATATTGTAAAGAAAATTGATTTGTAAATCGATATCTTGGACTTAAGCTAAATCCATAGCCCTTTTGTGGATGATTAGTATATGCATTGTAATAAATATCTGCATTTATTTCTAATTTTTTTTGAGAATTGGTAGAAATCCATGTGTTTACATTCAGCCTTTCTGGTCTTAAAAAATAAACGCCACTTGTAGTTCCTTGTCTTGGTTCAAAATAGTCTCTTCTTTCTGAGCCATAATTTAAATTACCGCCAAAAGTAAAGCGTTTTCTTGTTTGAGCACTTGCTCCTAAACCAGCGTTATACCCTGTAAAAGCTCCAGAAAAATGCTGGAAATTAGCTTGATTGTAAAAATTAAAATTATACCTGTTAAAGTTTTTGGTGGGTTGTAAAGTTCTCCAACCTGCACTTCCATAAATGCTTTGTTGGTTGTTTCCAAATTGTATACCTAAATCGTTGGGATTAAAATCTTTATTAGTAAAATTATAACCTAATTCCCAATTCCAGTTTCCAGAGTTGTAGCCAAAACTATTATCAAAAGTATACCCCATATTAGAGTTGTTTGCATCATCAGAAATAGTACTCATCCTAAAGGAACCATCTGCATTATATTTACTGTCTTTCGTTTCTATATGCCAATCTAAAGCAGTTACATTGGCGTCTCTAAAACGACCATCTCTAGTTACGTTGGTATTAATTAAAGAAACTGTAGAATTCTGATTGAATTGTTGGTCTAAAACCAAAATATTATAGTTTGTAAATGGATTTATTACCTCCTGTCTTGTTTGTTCAGTTGTATTATTTTTTATAGTTGCTTTTGTAGTTTCTGTGATGGCATTAAAAAAACCAATACCCAAACCTTTTTTGGTTCTTCCAGAAATTTTTACAGCATTTAACATGGTAACTTTACTGGGGTAATCTATAATTTCTTCGTCTTTAGAAAGAGTAGAAGCTACATTAAATTGATCTATAGGTGCTGCACCAATTCTCCTTGAATAAAATAAATTTGCAATATTAAATAGCTCTGTACCTTCTGTAAAAAACTGACGTTGTTCAGTAAATTGTTGTTCAAATGGCCCTAGGTTTAACTCTACATTATCAAAACCTACTTGACTAAAATCTGGAATTAAAGTAGCATCTAGGGTAAAGTTTTCTGTAATACCATATTTTAAATCCATACCCACACTATAATCGTATGTGGTTTCTCCATCAAAAACAATGGAAGTAGCAGAAGCATAAGGATATAAATTCAATCTTGTTGGTGGTTTTATGTTTGTAAAACCTTCAACCAAACCATCATATTGAGTCCATCTTCCTACAGAGTTGTCTATATGTGTCCAAGTATGTTGTTCATTTAATCTTTCTAAACGTCTGTGGAAGTTAAAACCCCAAGATTGTATAGGTCTGTTTGCAAAACGAATGGTTCTGTAAGGTAATTTTATCTCAACATTCCAACCTTTGTTTGTAATTTTTGCAGCACTTTCCCAAACTGCACTCCAATTAAAATCTTCTCTTCCATTAGAAACTTTAGAATCTGCTTGGTTTCCTGTTGATTGCACAACAAACTCAAATGGGTTTTGGCCATCATCATTTGGGTTTATTGTTACTAAAAAGAAATCTGCTTGACTAAAGTTATCTCTTACAGCAAATTCTTGAGGTATATTTTCTGAATCTGGATCTAGCATTTCCGCAGAAATGTAAACAGCATCATCATCATAAATAACTTTTACTGTTGTTTGATATTCATCTTTTACTGGAACTCCGTTTTCGGGTCTAAAAATGACAAAATTTGTTAGTAATTCTGCATTTTTCCATACATCATCATTTAAAAAACCGTCTATCTTTGGTGCTTCTGATACTCTTGTTGTAGTTATTTTTTTTCTGTTTTGATTATTTTGAGCGTAAAAAGAGCTTATTGTTAAAACCAATAGCTTTAAGATAATAATTTTTTTGAACATGTTTTTCTGGGTTGATTGTATGTTAACACAAAGCGAAAGTATTTAATCCAAATAAAGTACTTTTAAAAAATTGTGTTAACTGTATGAAAGACGCTGTTATTTTTAAAGTGTTACAGTTTTAATGTGTTAAAGATTTCTTAAAGAAATAAAAGTTTTTAATTTTTGCTTTTTTTATAAGAAAGATTGCAAAATTTTACATCTGAATTTGTATTTTTGCTTGCGTTTAAAAACATTAAAAGAATGAACTTACACGAATATCAAGGAAAAGAAATATTAAATAGTTTTGGAGTTAGAATTCAAAGAGGAATTGTAGCAAGCACACCTTCAGAAGCAATAGATGCAGCCAAAAAATTAACTGAAGAAACTGGTACGGGTTGGCACGTTATAAAAGCGCAAGTTCATGCTGGTGGACGTGGAAAAGGTGGTGGTGTTAAGTTGGCTAAAAACCTAGACGAAGTAAAAAGTATTTCTGATGATATTTTAGGCATGATGTTAATTACACCGCAAACTTCAGCAGAAGGGAAGTTGGTAAATCAAGTTTTAGTTGCAGAAGACGTATATTATCCTGGTGATGAAGAGCCAGATGAATATTACATGTCAGTTCTTTTAAACAGAGCTACTGGTAAAAACATGATTATGTATTCTACTGAAGGTGGAATGGATATAGAAACTGTTGCTGAAGAAACTCCACATTTAATTTTTACTGAAGAAATAGATCCATTATTAGGTTTAATGCCTTTTCAAGCAAGAAAAGTGGCGTTTAACTTAGGTTTATCTGGTATTGCATTTAAAGAAATGACAAAATTTGTTACAGCTTTATACACAGCATATATCAAGTCAGATTCTTCAATGTTTGAAATCAACCCTGTTTTAAAAACATCTGATTCTAAAATAATGGCTGTTGATGCTAAAGTATCTCTAGATGAAAACGCTTTATTTAGACATAAAGATTACGCAGCAATGCGCGATTTAAGAGAAGAAAACCCAATTGAAGTAGAAGCAAAAGCTGCTGGTTTAAATTATGTAGATTTAGATGGTAATGTTGGTTGTATGGTAAACGGTGCTGGTTTAGCAATGGGTACTATGGATTTAATTAAAGAATCTGGTGGAGAACCAGCTAACTTTTTAGATGTTGGGGGTACAGCAGACGCACAAAGAGTAGAAACTGCTTTTGGTATTATTTTAAAAGACCCAGCTGTTAAAGCTATTTTGGTAAATATTTTTGGAGGTATTGTACGTTGTGATAGAGTTGCGCAAGGTGTTGTAGATGCTTATAAAAATATGGGTGATAAAATTACCGTGCCAATTATTTGTAGATTACAAGGAACAAACGCAACTGAAGCAAAAGAATTGATAGATAATTCTGGTATGAAGATTATTTCTGCAACAGAATTTCAAGAAGCTGCAGATAAAGTAGCTGAAGTATTAAGTGCTTAATACTAATTGTTTAAATATATTTAAAAAACGCCTCATCTTATGAGGCTTTTTTTATGGAGATACCTTTTTTTTAAACACTATCCAAAAGTTCTGTAAAACAAAAAATATAGTGTAACTAATTTCTAGGTTCATTATCCTATTTATGTAAACAAAAACAGTTTAAAAAGTACACTACCAACGTATTTTAATAGTTAATCAAGTTTAGAAACTTAGTTTCAGACCTTTTTTTTAGATATAATTTAATTCTTCTCAGGAATTTTATTTCTTCCAATTTTACCTTTCTTTAAGGCTTTGTAGTTTTCATAACAATCTAAAACGGCTTCTATCATTTGTAAGTCAGATGCTTTTTTAATAAAATAATCAGAGTAATTACAATCTGTTAACAGTTCAGAAAGTTCTTGCCTGTCCATGTCTAAATACTCCATCATAACTTCTCTATCAAACTTACCAGCAAGCATTTTACGTAAATCATCCTCTTTTTTTAGAGTCTGAAGTTTTTTTAGTTGTTTGGGTTTTTTTCCGAATAAATTATATAAAAAATCTACAGGTTGAAACAATGCAGCCACTGGCGAAGAAAAGTTTTTACTTCTTGGTTTTCCAACCTCATAGGTTTGTGGCAAACCGTTTATATGTATTCTAGTAAAACGATCCTTAGGTACCATTTTTACATCAACTTCTAAAACACCAATCAATTTTGTAGATCTAATTACAACTTCTTTAATTTCTTCAGGTTTCTCATACAAAGCAATTTCTAATTCATTCCCCTTTAGTAAATCGTTGGTAATTTTTAATTTTATAGAAGAATAGCCTAAATAAGATACTAAAATAGTATCATTTACTCTTGTGGGTAGTTTAAAAAAACCTTTATCGTCTGTAATTGTACCTTTAACAGAGTTTAAATTAAGTACGTGTGCCGCACTTAGAGGTTTTTTATTAGTAGCATGTATAATTTGACCTTTTAAGGTTTTTATTCGTAAAGAATCGGTTTGAGAATATATGCTTACCTTTAAAAATAAGCATAAAAATAAAAGTATTTTTTGCATGATACAATATTAGTAATAATCAAGTATAGTTTGGTTAATTTTTTGTGAAAGAAATAAAATAAAAAGTGCGCACGAGAAGATTCGAACTTCCACAAACTTGCGTTTACAGCCCCCTCAAGGCTGCGCGTCTACCAATTTCGCCACGTGCGCTTTTATTTTTAATAAAAAAAGGCCAAGCTTTAAGCTTAACCTTTTTAGTGACCGGGCTGGGGCTCGAACCCAGGACCCTCTCCTTAAAAGGGAGATGCTCTACCAACTGAGCTACCAGGTCTTTTTCTTAAATCGGTTGCAAATATACTATCAATATTGAAATTATTGCCATAAAATTGATTTTTTTTTATCGATATTTGTCAAAAATTTAGATACAATGAAAATCATCCTTTTAGGGTATATGGCATCTGGTAAAACAAGTATTGGAAAAAAACTTGCTAAAAAGTTATCTATGAAGTTTTTAGACCTAGATGACTATATTGAAGAGAAAGAAAATAGTACGATTCCAGAAATTTTTAAAGAAAAAGGCGAAGTATATTTTAGGACTATAGAAAACAAATATTTGTTAGAATTATTAGAAAACAAAACCTCTTTTATTCTTGCTTTAGGAGGTGGCACACCTTGTTACGCAAATAATATGGACTACATAAATAAAACAGATGCACATTCTATTTACTTAAATGGTAGTACTACAAATATGATTGAAAGGTTGATTAGAAAAAAGAGCAAAAGACCTTTAGTGGCTTCTTTAAATGATGATCAAATACCTGAATTTGTTGCAAAACATCTATTTGAAAGACGCCCTTTTTATGAAAAAGCTAAAACAACAGTTTCAATAGACAATAAAACAAAAAAGGAACTAGCTAAAGAGCTTTTTAACCTTTTAAACTAAATAAGCTTTTGCCTGACTATTAGTAAACTCTACACAAACATGTTCCTTAATAGAGGTAGATAAAGAAATGCCTTTAAAATCTGCCTTTACTGGGTATTTTTTATGATTCCTATTAACTAAAACTGCAGTTTTAAAACGTTGTAAGGGTACATCTAAAAAATGTTTGATTCCGTAAATTAAAGTTGTACCAGAATTTAAAACGTCGTCAACTAAAACTAAAGATTTGTTTTTATAATCTTTAACTTCTAAAGATGTAGATATTTTATCTAAAGGTTTTTTTTTGTTAATATTTACCTCACATAAAGTAATTGTAAGTGGTGATATTTGCTCTAAAACGCTTGCAATCTTTTTAGCAAAAGTATAGCCATTACCAATAATACCTGCAAGTACTACTTCTTTTTCATTTACATTGCTTTCGTAAATTTGATAGGCAATTCTCTTAATTTTTTGATTAATTTGAGCTGTATTTAAAATATTATTATCTGTTACAATCATAGGTCTTCGTTTGTATCGTCTTGAAAGTTATCTATATCTCTTCTGTCTTTTTTAGTAGGTCTACCAACTCCTTTTTTTCTGTAATAATCTTTAGCATATTTTAAAAGAGCTGTTTTTTCAAACTCTTCTTTAGGAGTTACATCTTTTCTAAATTGATCTACTAATTTTGCACCAACTCTACTCTCCGGTAAATTTAACACTTTAAATTGATAGTTAATTTGATTTTTTCGCACTAAAATTAATTCGCCACCAAAAACTTCTTTAGAGGGTTTTAAATTGGTGCCATCTATTTTAACTTGCCCTTTTTTACAAGCTGTTGTGGCTATACTTCTTGTTTTAAAAACTCGAATACACCATAAAAATTTGTCAATCCTCATAAAAAAAGTTAAAATGTTATGTTTGTCTTTTTACAAAGGTATAAAAATGGTAAATTGCACCCATAAATTTTAAGATTAAATGAATAAAATTAAAAATATTTTTTTGTTATTACTTTTAGGAGTAGTATTATTTTATGCTTGTGATGATCAAACTGGTTTTCAAAACCCTTTTTTAGATATAGATCATGAGGAATTAGCTTTAGCTGATAATGATACTTTGGTAAAATTTCTAAAATCTCATTATTATGATACTAGTGTAGATTCTGTGAAAACTTTAATAGATGGAAAAACACCTTTATTTGAAGATGATAAACTAGAAACGGTTTCTGCTGTTAGAAATGAAATTGATTACAAACTTTATGTATATCGAACTAGAGTAGGAGATCCATCACCAGATACTGATAAAGGTTTTCCAAGTATTGCAGATTCTGTTTTTACAAAATATTCTGGACAAGCCATTGTAAATGGATCCGATTTAGGAAGTAGTTTTGACAGCAATACCAATGGAGCTTGGTTTTCTTACTCTAACTTAGTTGTTAGAGGCTGGTCTTACGGATTTGAACTTTTTAAAGGAGGGTATTTAAAAAAGGAAGCAAATGGAGATCCTTTTAATGGGCCTATTACTTATTTAAATGGAGGGAAAGGAGTTTTATTTATACCTTCTGGGTTGGCTTATACATCAATAAATCCTAATAACTATAGTAGGAGTTTAGTTAATGCTAATTTAATGTTCTATGTAGAGTTGTTAGATTTTGTTAAAGATACAGATCACGATAAGGATGGTACACCTTCTGCAGACGAAGATGCAAATGGAGACGGTGATTTAACCAATGATTTTAGTGATACAGACAGACCAACCTTACCAGATTATTTAAACCCAAACGTCTGATAATCAAATTGTTTATAAAATTTAAACTCTAAATATTTTTTAAAGAGTTTTTTAGATAACATAATTTACTGTAAAAAAAAGGTTTCTTGAAATTCAAGAGACCTTTTTTATTTAAATTATATTTTATTATAATCTATAAGATAAACCGATTATAATTTGATTTACTCTTGTGTCAAAATTTACATTTGTTGCAGCTGTTCTAGCAAAAGAACTTTCTATACCAGAAAAACTTCTTTCCCAACGAACATCAATACCAATTTTACCTAACTCAATTCCTCCCCCAAAAGTTAATCCAGCAGCAAAACCAGAAGTATCTATATCAGAAATATCATCAAACCCAAAATCAGAATCTAAAACATATTGAAATGATGGGCCAATAAAAATATTTCCAACTCCAAAAATCTTTTTTCCTAATAAAACAGGAACATCAATTTTCTGAAATTTATAAGAACTAGAAGTATTGTTATAGGTTACACTGTTTTCTAAATTAGTGTATATTAATTCAGGTCTAATATAAAGGCCAATTACAGGGACTTTAAATCTTAACCAAATACCTGCGTGGTAACCTGTTTTACTTTTAGCGCCACTAAAAACATCTTCACTTACGTTTTCAATAGAGTTAGAGTTATAGTTGATACCACCTTTTAAACCAAAACTTACTTGTGCGTTTGTAGTTTGACTAAATGCAAAAGCCAAACAAATTAATAAAAAAAACTTTTTCATGATTTACATTTTTAATTAAACTTAAGAAGTATTAAATAGAAATATTTTTATTTTCTAGAAATTACTTTTTTAGCGGCTTTTACAACTGCAGCTGCATCTAAGCCATATTTTGCCATTAATTGCTCTGGTGTTCCAGACTCACCAAAAGTATCGTTTGTACCTATAAACTCTTGGACTGTTGGTGTGTTTAAAGATAAAGTTCTAGCAACACTTTCACCTAAACCACCAATTATATTATGTTCTTCTGCAGTAACAATACAACCTGTTTTTGCTATAGATTTTAAAATAATTTCTTCGTCTAAAGGTTTTATCGTGTGAATATTAATTACTTCTGCAGAAATACCTTGTGCTTTTAACTGTTCTGCTGCTTGTAAAGATTCCCAAACTAAATGTCCAGTTGCAACAATTGTTACATCTGTTCCTTCTGTTAATTGAATTCCTTTACCGATTTCAAATTTTGTGTCTGTTGGCATAAATACAGGTACTTTTGGACGACCAAAACGTAAATATACAGGACCATCAAAATCGGCTATAGCTATAGTTGCTGCTTTAGTTTGATTATAATCACAAGGATTAATAACAGTCATTCCAGGTAACATTTTCATTAAACCAATATCTTCTAAAATTTGGTGTGTTGCACCGTCTTCACCTAACGTAACACCTGCATGAGAGGCACAAATTTTTACATTTTTACCAGAATATGCAACAGATTGTCTTATTTGATCGTAAACACGACCCGTAGAAAAATTAGCAAAAGTACCTGTAAACGGTATTTTACCACCAATAGTTAAACCAGCAGCAATACCAATCATATTAGCTTCTGCAATACCAGTTTGGAAAAACCTGTCTGGGTTTTCTTCTATAAATTGATCCATTTTTAAAGAACCAATTAAATCTGCACATAAAGCAACTACGTTTGGGTTTGTTCTACCTAATTCTGTTAAACCATCTCCAAAACCAGAACGTGTATCTTTTTTTTCTGTGTATGTGTATTTTTTCATTATAAAATTGTAAAAATTTTCTATTGTTTTATTTTTGGTAAAAATAAACTTTTATTTGAAGTTTTAGTTTATAAATTCATCAATTCTTTATAAAGTTTATGAACAGGTAAACCTACCACGTTAAAATAACTTCCTTCTATTTTATCAATGGCTATAAAACCAATCCATTCTTGTATGCCATAAGCTCCTGCTTTGTCAAAAGGCTTGTAATTGTTGATATAATAATTTATTTCTTTATCAGAAAGTTTTTTAAAAAAAACGGTAGTTATATCATTTATAATTTTTTGAAAATTTTTATTTTTTATGGATATAGAAGTGATTACTTCATGCTTTTTACCGGATAAGTTTTTTAACATGACAAAAGCTTCATGATAGTTTTTGGGTTTGCCTAAAGCTTTATTTTCTAGCCAAACTATAGTATCAGAGGTAATAAGTAAATCGTTATCTTTTAAATTTTTATAAGCTTTTGCTTTTAGGTTGGCTAAGTAATCTGTAATTTCTATTCCTTTTAATTGTTGGGGATACAACTCCTCAACTTCTTTTAATTTTATGGTGAAATCGATATTTAAATCTTTAAAAAACTGTTGTCTTCTTGGAGATTTAGAAGCTAGAATTATATTATAATTTTTAAGTTTTTCTTTTAACATATATTTTTTTCTATTGTTTGGTTAGGGGTAGTTGAAACTTATAAAACCTATTTAACATTCATAACTTCTCAACTGCATACGAAGAGATATTTTAACTTTTAATTTACTGTAAATAAAACCATTGACAACTAACCAAATAATATAATACCCATCATTAAATTACTCAGTTTCAAAAAGTCTTTTTTCTTTTCGACTTTGGAAAGTAAGTAGAGTAGTGGCAATAGTATACTTTATTAAAGCCTTTGTTAGTAAAACTAATAATAAATTTTTGAAAAGAATCAGTTTTTAAAAAAGTAACTATACACAATATATTACGAATTAAAACTCTTTTTAATTCTTGCTAAATCGCGCTTGTTATCTCTATCTTTTATTACATTTCTCTTGTCGTGGGTTTGTTTTCCTTTAGCCAAAGCAATTTCTAATTTTGCAAAACCTCTATCATTTATAAATAATTTTAAAGGCACAATTGTATTTCCTTTTGCTTCTACATCTTTTTTTAAGCTACGTAATTCGCGCTTGTTTAGTAACAATCTACGCTCGCTTTTGGGGTTGTGGTTAAAGTGATGCCCATATAAATATTCTTGTATATACATATTTACAATAAACAATTCACCTCTATCATTAAACTCGCAAAAACTCTCTGTAATTCTAGCTTTGCTTTGTCTTATCGATTTTATTTCTGTTCCAGTTAACTGAATTCCAGCCACATATTTGTCTAGAATTTCGTATTCGAAACGTGCTTTTTTGTTTTGTATATTAATCTTTTTCTGCACGGTTACAACTTCATTATTTATTTTAACAAAGATACATTTTTACATTCGAGAAAGAAATGTAATTTTGAAATTGATTTCTAATCAACACAAATTAAACTCAATGAAATATTTTTATTTATCTATATTTTTTTTAATAGCATCTTGCAAAACTGCTGAAAAACAACTTACTGCACAGCAAATTATAGATAAAACTATTGCATATTCTGGTGCAGATAAAGTGGCGAATTCAGAAATTACCTTTACATTTAGAGATAAAGAATACGTGGCTTCAAGAAAAAAAAACGGAAAATTTTTATTGATTAGAAATCAACAAAAAGAAACTATGGAAGTTATTTCTGATATTGTTTCAAACGACGGTTTTCGAAGAGAAATAAACGCTCACCAGTTTCCAGTAGCAGATTCAATGGCTATCAAATATGCAAATTCAGTAAACTCTGTACACTATTTTTCTGTCTTGCCTTATGGCTTAAATGACAAAGCTGTACAAAAGAAGTTATTACCAACTGCAACTATAAAAGGAAAAGAATATTACAAAGTAGAAATTACTTTTTCTGAAATTGGAGGAGGAGAAGATTTTGAAGATGTTTTTATTTATTGGATTGGGAAAAAAGATTTTTTAATTGATTATTTGGCCTATTCTTATCACACAAATGGCGGTGGAAAACGTTTTCGAGTTTTAAAAGAACAATGTGTTAAAAACGGTATTCGTTTTGAAGATTATCACAACTACAAACCTAAAAATAAACCGATAAAATTAATAGATATAGACAAAGCTTTTGAGGACAATCAACTTATAAAAGTTTCAGAAATTGTGCTAAAAGATATAGAAGTAAAATTGTTAGACAATTAATTTTTTTTGAAGCTATTCCTGCTTTCCATTATATCTTTTTTCTTTTGTTCTCGATACAATTACGCTAAAAAGCGTAATCACTCGAACTGACAGAAAAAAGGATGTCATTTCAATCAGGGCTATACTTGTTTGCCAACTAAATCTATATATAATAGGCTTATTGTATTTATAAAAAACATACAAAATGAAAAAAAAACAACTCATCAGTAAAGAATTAGAAGCTTTTTACAATCAAGCATCAGAAGAAACACGTTTAGAATCTGGTATGGGTTTTTTTGAGTTTGAACGTATAAAATCTCTTATAGAAAGGCACATAAAAAAACCAAATGTAACCATTATAGATGTTGGTGGTGGTACAGGAAAATATGCAGAATGGTTAGCTGAAAAAGGGCATACAGTATATGTCATAGAGCCTGTAGAAAAGCATGTAAAACTAGCTCAAAAAAGAGCAAACAAACTCAAAAATAAATTTACAGTAACTCTAGGTGAATCTCAAAATTTAGCAATTGAGAATGAAGTGGCAGATTTGGTGATTCTGCATGGGCCATTATATCATCTTCAAAAAAAAGAAGACCGTTTGCAAACTATAAACGAAGCAAAAAGGGTGTTAAAAAAAAACGGACATATTTTAGGTTTTGCTATTAATTCCTCTGCATCTACAGTAGCTGGTTTAATGCAAGGTTTGGTGTATAAAAAACCTTTTTTAGAAATGTGTAAAACCGAATTAACAACAGGAATTCACAACCCACCAAAAGAATTTCCATGGTTATTGGCAGATAGTTTTTATCACAAACCCAAACAGTTAAAAAAGGAATTTACATCGAAAAATTTAGAAATTATTAATCTATTTGCTGTAGAAGGTATGATTTGGTTAGACAATGAGTATTTTGCAAACATGCTAAACCCTAAAAAAAAAGAAACTTTATTAGAAATTTTAAAAACGACAGAGTTAGATGAGTCTGTATTGGCTTTTAGCCCACACATGATGTTGGTTGCTAGAAAGTAAATTTACTTTACTTTTTTTACTTCACTTGTTGTTTTATCCTCAGAAATAGTTACAATATATAAGCTAGCATTATCATTGTCATCCATATTTTTATATTTTTTTTCTCCTAATATTTTATTTGCAAAAACAGGTGTGGTATTGCTATGGCCAACTACTAAAACTTTTTTTCCTGTTGTGTTAGCTCTAAAAATAGAGTCGTACATTTTTTTAGGATTGTAACTTAAAATCTTTAAACTCTTACTTTCTGCTGTTGGTTTTGCAGTTTGTTGTGTTCTATTATAATTTGTAGAATAAACGGCATCTAACTGGATCTCTTTAAAATATGTTGCCCACTTTTTAGCTCTTTCTAAACCTTTCTCATTCAAATTTGGATTTTTATTGGTTTTATCTGTTCTGTCTTTTTCTGCATGTCTAATTAAATAATAGGTAGTCCTATCATTAGAAGTACAAGAAAGTAGGTTAAAAGCAATAACTAAAAGGAAGAATTTTTTTTTCATCTGTAATAAATTTAAATACGAAAGTACAAAACAATTTTTTACAGTTAAAGACCCCATAGGTTTTTAAAACCTGTGGAGTCTAAATATTTATATATGATATATGTTTAAGAATTCGTAACCAAATCAGATTGATTTCTAAATACCAATTTATCATCAAAAGCATCTAATAAAATAATACTATCTGTGGTAATTTTACCTGCTAAAATTTCTTTAGATAATTGATTTAAAACCTCTTTTTGAATCACTCTTTTTACAGGTCTTGCTCCAAATTCTGGTTGATATCCTTTTTTAGCTAAGTAATTGATGGCTTCATCTGTGGCATCTAAAGTAATTTCTTGTTTGGCAATCATTTTCTTTAATTGCTCAATTTGTAATTTTACAATCTCAAAAATATCGTTTTTATGTAATGGTGTAAACATAATTACATCATCAATTCTGTTTAAAAACTCTGGTCTTACAGATTGTTTTAGCAATCCTAACACTTCAATTTTTGCAACTTCTGTAACTGTTTCTATATCTGCTTTTGGGTCGTTAAATTTCTCTTGAATGATATGGCTTCCCATATTAGAAGTCATAATAATTATTGTGTTTTTAAAATCGGCAACTCTACCTTTGTTATCCGTTAATCTACCTTCATCTAACACCTGTAATAAGATATTAAACGTATCTGGATGTGCTTTTTCAATTTCAT
Source organism: uncultured Polaribacter sp. (assembly GCF_947503855.1). Lineage (GTDB taxonomy): Bacteria > Bacteroidota > Bacteroidia > Flavobacteriales > Flavobacteriaceae > Polaribacter. The sequence continues at coordinate 128,169 of NZ_CANNFF010000006.1, forward strand.
CTAACAATACTACAGAATAAGGTCTTCTTCTAACAGCTTCTGTTAATTGTCCACCTTCATCATACCCTACATAACCTGGAGGCGCACCAACCAATCTACTAACACTGTGTTTCTCTTGATATTCACTCATATCAATACGTGTCATGGCATTTTCATCATCAAATAAATACTCAGCTAAAGCTTTTGCTAACTCAGTTTTACCAACACCTGTTGTTCCTAAAAACAAGAAACTTCCAATAGGTTTGTTGGGATTTTGTAAACCAGCTCTAGAACGTCTAACAGCATCAGAAACAGCAACAATTGCTTCTTCTTGACCAACCACTCTTTTATGCAGTTGTTTTTCTAAAATTAATAGTTTATCACGTTCAGATTGTATCATTTTTGTTACAGGAATTCCTGTCCATTTTGCAACAACCTCTGCAATATCCTCTAAATTTACTTCCTCTTTGATTAAAGATTTCTCATTCTGGTTTTTACTTAAAATATCTTGATATTCTTCAAGTTTTTCTTGTGCTTGTTTAATTTTACCATATCTAATTTCTGCAACTTTACCATAATCTCCTTCACGTTCGGCTTTTTCTGCTTCAATTTTAAAGTTTTCGATATCCAATTTTTTGTTTTGAATATTGTCTACTATCTCTTTTTCAGATTTCCACTTTGCATTAATTTCGTTGCGTTCTTCTTTTAGATTTGCTAATTCAGAGCGTAAAGATTTTAATTTTGCTTCATCTTTTTCTCGTTTAATAGCTTCAATTTCAATCTCTAATTGCATTACTTTACGATCTAAAACATCTAATTCTTCTGGTTTAGAGTTAATTTCCATTCGTAATTTAGAAGCAGCCTCATCCATTAAATCAATGGCTTTGTCTGGTAAAAAACGATTGGTTATGTAACGCTGAGATAATTCTACAGCACCAATTATAGCTTCGTCTTTAATGCGTACTTTATGATGCGTTTCGTATTTTTCTTTAATTCCTCTTAAAATAGAAATCGCACTTTCTGTATCTGGTTCATTTACTTGAACTTTTTGGAAACGTCTTTCTAAAGCCTTGTCTTTTTCAAAATATTTTTGATATTCATCTAGAGTAGTGGCTCCAATTGCACGTAATTCTCCACGAGCCAAAGCGGGTTTTAAAATATTAGCAGCATCCATAGCACCTTGACCACCACCAGCACCTACTAAGGTATGAATTTCATCAATAAAAAGCACAATGTCTCCCTCTGCATTTGTAACTTCTTTTATGACCGCTTTTAAACGTTCTTCAAACTCACCTTTGTATTTTGCACCAGCAATTAAAGCACCCATATCTAAAGAAAAAATTAATTTGTCTTTTAGATTTTCGGGCACATCTCCATCTACAATTCTATGTGCTAAACCTTCTGCAATAGCAGTTTTACCTGTACCAGGTTCACCTACTAAAATTGGGTTGTTTTTGGTTCTACGTGATAAAATTTGTAATAATCTTCTAATTTCTTCATCTCTACCAATGACAGGGTCTAGCTTGCCGTCTTTTGCTAATTTGTTTAAGTTTTTAGCATATTTATTTAAAGAGTTATAAGTTTCTTCTGCGTTTTGAGAAGTTACTCTTTCTCCTTTTCTTAATTCATCTATAGCAGCATTTAAATCTTTTTCTGTTACACCTTGGTCTTTTAAAACCTGTGCAATATTAGAATTTGATTTATAAATAGCTAAAATTAAATGTTCAATAGATACATAATCATCTTTTCTGTTTTTTGCAATAATAGATGCTTCGTTTAAAGTTTTACCAGCCTCTCTAGAAAGCATTAAATCTGCACCTGTAACTTTTGGAAAACTCTCTAATTGCTTGTCTAAAATTTGTTGAATTACAATGCTATTTACGTTCAGTTTTTTTAATAAAAAAGGCAGCACATTTTCGTCTACCTTTGTTAAAGCTTTAAAAATATGTTCGTTTTCTATTTGATTATGACCAAAACTTTGCGCAATTTGTTGCGCAATTTGTATGGTCTCTTGCGATTTTGTTGTATAATTATTAAAGTTCATTTTTTTTATTTCTTAGTTCCACTTTTTTTATATTCGAATAGAAAATGGAATCTCAATTCAATTTTTTGAAGATTTTTCATTTTCTAATTCACTTTTTTTGTTTCAAATTTAGTACCAATTCATTTTTAACAAAAAGAACAGTCATTTTGTCTTGAAAACTCTTGTTTTTACTGACTTTTTGACTGTTTAAAGTTTCTTATCTTTGTTGCCTAAATTATAAAAATTATAAAATGGGTATATTTAACAAGATGTTTGGAAATGAAAATAAAAAGGAATCAAAACCAGAAAAAAAGTCATATTTAAACTGGACTCCATTAACATCTTTAGAGCAATTAGAGGCCATAAAAGAGCAATCTAAAACAGAAAGTGTATTCCTATTTAAACATTCTACAAGATGTGGTATTAGCAGTATGGTAATTAAACAATTTGAAAAACTTTTTACAGAAGAACATCAAAACTTAAAAGTTTATTATTTAGATTTATTAAATTACAGAAATATTTCTGATGAAATAGGGGATTCCTTTCAAGTAATGCATCAATCACCCCAATTAATAGTGGTTAAAAACAGTGTTGCGGTCTTTAATGCTTCTCATTATGATATTACTCAAACTAATTTATCGAGATTTATCTAGTTAAAATTTGGGATAAACCTATTATAAGTCTTATTTTTGTGTCTTAAAATTTTAAATTTTTGGCAGATACAAACACTTCACAAGTAACAACAGGAAAAGAATTATACGGATACCAGAAAGACGCACTTCAAGAAATATTTAAACGTTTTGAAACTGCACCTAAAGATTATCATCTATTATATCAACTGCCAACAGGTGGTGGAAAAACAGTAATTTTTTCTGAAATTGTTAGGCGTTACTTAGAAACTTTTAAAAAGAAAGTTTTAGTGTTAACTCATAGAATTGAGTTAAGCAAACAAACTTCTAAGATGTTAGATGAGTTTGGCGTAACCAATAAAATCATTAATTCTACAGCAAAATTAGACGATCAAGATCAGTTCAATTGCTTTGTAGCAATGGTAGAAACTTTAAAAAATAGACTGAATGATGAAAAATTAGATATTTCTGATATTGGCTTAGTCATTGTAGATGAGGCACATTACAATTCTTTTACAAAAATTTTTAAATTTTTTGATGAATCTTTTATACTTGGTGTAACAGCAACCCCTTTAAGTTCTAACATTAAATTACCAATGTATGAAAACTATCAAGAACTTTTTGTGGGAGAATCTATTCAGCATTTAATAGAAAATGGCTATCTAGCGCAAGCAAATATGTACTCTTATAATGTGGGTTTAACTTCTTTAGAAGTAGGTGCTAATGGAGATTATACGGTAAAATCTTCGGAAGATTTGTATATGAATACAGACATGCTTACCAAATTGGTAAGTGCCTATGAAGAAACCGCTAAAGGTAAAAAAACCTTGATATTTAACAATGGTATCAATACATCTATACAAGTGTTTCACGCTTTTAAAAAAGCTGGATACCCAATAGCGCATTTAGATAACACCAATACCAAAAAAGAACGTGAATTAATTTTACGTTGGTTTCATAAAACACCCAACGCAATTATTACCTCTGTAAGTATTTTAACTACCGGATTTGATGAACCAAGTATTGAGGCTATTATATTAAACAGAGCTACAAAATCGTTAACCTTATACTATCAAATGATAGGGCGTGGTTCTCGTATATTTGGTAATAAAACTACGTTTGATGTGGTAGATTTAGGAAACAACTTTCATAGGTTTGGTCCTTGGGGTGCAGATTTAGACTGGCAAAAAATGTTTAGAGCACCAGACTATTATTTAGACGCCATCCTCTCTGATGAAGAAATAGAAAGTAACTTTAGATATGAGCTACCAGCAGATGTTAAAAAAGAGTTTGCAAAATCTACAGATACTTATTTTGATATGAAAAAGGTATACATAGATACCATAAAAGCAGGTGAGTCTTCTAAAAGAGTATTAGAAAAATCGATTGTACACCATGCAAAAATGTGTATAGAAAATAGTGAAGATGTTTTTGATGCACTTATTTTGGCAAAAATGTTAGGTGAAGAAATTGACGATAGAATAAATAGATATGCCAAATGTATTTCTAAAAGTACACATAATTTTGTTACCTGGTTAAAAGACGATTATAGGAAGAAATTGAATGCATACTTAAGAACTAATTTCGATGAAGACTTCGAAAAAATACATGGTTATCCTCCAGAAGAATAGTATTTTAAAGAAAATATAAAAAGTGAAAAAAAATTTTCACTTTTTTTTGTTTTTTGTGTTAAAAAATAATCTACATTTGAAATACTTACTTTAAGTGAAATGTTAAGTTTTTCTTGTTTCGGTAGTAACACACTTTGGGAGAAAGTTGGTTATAAAGCATTTTGGAAATGCGACGAAAAAATTAAGGTTTCTCCTTTTTATTTTCTTCAAGAATTGCAACTTGTTTCTAAGTTGCACGTAGTTTACTTACAAATATTACAGTGAAAATAATCATTTATAATGATTATAAAATGCTACTAAAATATTTTTATGTTTTAGTAAATAAAACAGAACTGTAATATTTATAATACAAAAGTGAAAACAAAATATATAGATCTAATTGAGCAAACTTTCGATTTTCCTCAAGAAGAATTTACAACAGGAAACAATAAACTTTTCTGGCATGGAATTAATTTAATGGAATTAACAGCTAAATATGGAGCGCCACTTAAATTTACCTATTTGCCAAAAATTTCAGAAAACATAAAAAAAGCCAAAAATTGGTTTCAAAATAGTATCGAAAAACATAATTATAAAGGAAATTATTTTTATAGTTATTGTACAAAAAGCTCGCATTTTAAACATGTTTTAAATGAAGCTTTAAAAAATGATATTCATATAGAAACTTCATCTGCCTTTGACATTGATATTGTAAAAAATCTTAAAAATGAAGGTAAAATAAAAGACAACACCTTTGTAATTTGTAATGGTTTTAAAAGAGATCAATACATAAAAAATATCGGTGGCTTAATTAATGATGGTCATAAAAACTGTATTCCCATTATTGATAATTTTGAGGAGTTACCTCTTTTACAAAAAGAGACTAAAAAAACATTTAAAGTGGGTATTAGAATAGCTTCTGAAGAAGAGCCAAAGTTTGAGTTTTATACTTCTAGATTGGGTATTGGCTATAAAAATATCGTTTCTTTTTATGAACGTGAAATTGCAAACAACAAGCAAGTTGATTTAAAAATGTTACATTTTTTTATTAATACAGGTATTAAAGACAATGCCTATTATTGGAACGAACTAATGAAATGTTTAAACGTCTATATCAACCTAAAAAAAGTATGCCCAACTTTAGATAGCTTAAATATTGGTGGTGGTTTTCCTATTAAAAATTCATTGGCTTTTGACTATGATTATGCCTATATGATAGATGAAATTATTAATCAAGTTCAACAATCTTGTCATGAAGCAGAAGTAGAAGTACCGCATATTTTTACAGAGTTTGGCAGTTTTACTGTTGGCGAATCTGGAGCTACAATTTACGAAGTTTTATATCAGAAAAAACAAAACGATCGAGAACGTTGGAATATGATTAATTCATCATTTATAACCACTTTACCAGATTCTTGGGCTATAAATAAACGTTTTATCATGTTGCCAATAAATAAATGGAATCATAAATATGAACGTGTTTTATTAGGTGGTTTAACTTGTGATAGTGATGACTACTACAACTCAGAACAACACATTAATGGTATTTATTTGCCAGTTTATGAAAAAGAGAAGCCTTTATATATTGGGTTTTTTAATACAGGTGCATATCAAGAATCTATAAGTGGTTTTGGTGGTTTACAACATTGTTTGATTCCACATCCTAAACATCTTTTAATAGATCATGATAAAAATGGGAATTTAATTGAGGAAATCTTTAAAGAGCAACAAAAAAGTAGTGAGTTACTTTCAATTTTAGGTTATTAACAAACAAAAAATAAAATGCAAACAATAAAAACATATGCAGGAATTCCACAAGAACATGGAAATTTAGCAACATCAAAAATTGTATTAATACCTGTGCCTTATGATGGTACAAGTACATGGCAAAAAGGAGCAGATAAAGGACCACAAGCTTTTTTAGATGCATCAGCAAATATGGAATTATATGATATAGAAACCGACTCTGAAGTTTATAAAGAAGGTATTTTTTTAGTAGACCCAATTTTAGAAAATGCATCTCCAGAAGCAATGGTAGAAGCTGTGCATGAAACCACAAAAAAGTTTATTAACAGAAACAAATTTGTAACTCTTTTTGGAGGCGAACATTCCATTTCTATTGGTGCAATTAGAGCATTTAACGAGTGTTTTAACAACTTAACAGTGCTGCATATAGATGCACATGCAGATTTAAGAAAAGAGTACGAAGGTACTAAATACAACCACGCTTGTGCCGTTTACGAAGCAAATTCAACAACCAATTTAGTACAAGTTGGTATTAGAAGTATGGATATTTCAGAAAAAAGAGAAATGAATCCAGAAAAAGTGTTTTTTGCACATGATATGGCCGTAAATGAAGATTGGATGGAAGATGTAATTGATCAACTAACAAGCAATGTTTTTATTACGTTTGATTTAGATGCTTTAGATTCATCAATATTTCCAAGCACAGGCACACCAGAACCAGGAGGTTTATTTTATTACGAAACTTTAAATTTTTTAAAACAAGTTTTCGAACAAAAAAATGTGGTTGGTTTTGATATGGTAGAGCTATGTCCAAACGAAAAAGAGAAATCATCAGACTTTTTAGCGGCTAAAATGTATTATAAAATGTTAAGTTATAAGTTTTCTTCTAATGATGATACTTATGATATAGGAGAAGAAAGCACTAATGATAGTCCATTTAGTAAACTATCAAAATTTAAAAACAACGAAGATGAATACTAACAAAAAACCAATTTCAGAATTTATAGAAAAGTATTTTCTACACTTTAATGCAGCTTCTTTAGTAGATGCAGCAAAAGGCTATGAAGATCAACTTAACCAAGGTTCTAAAATGCTGGTTTCTTTAGCGGGTGCAATGAGTACTGCAGAATTAGGTCAAATTTTTGCAGAAATGATTCGCAAAGATAAAGTGCAAATTATTTCTTGTACTGGTGCCAATTTAGAAGAAGATATCATGAATTTGGTAGCACATTCTCACTACAAAAGAGTACCTAATTATAGAGACTTAACACCTCAAGATGAGTGGGATTTATTAGAAAAAGGATTGAATAGAGTTACAGACACCTGTATACCTGAAGAAGAAGCATTTAGAAGAATACAAAAGCATATTGTAAAAATTTGGAAAGATGCAGAAAAAAATGGTGAACGTTATTTACCTCATGAATACATGTATAAATTATTGCTTTCTGGAGTTTTAGAGCAATATTATGAGATAGATATTAAAAACTCTTGGATGTATGCAGCTGCAGAAAAAAAAATACCTATTGTTTGTCCTGGTTGGGAAGATTCTACAATGGGAAATATTTTTGCATCTTATGTTTTAAAGGGAGAATTGCAAGCTTCTACTATGAAATCGGGTATAGAATACATGACTTTTCTGGCAGATTGGTATACAAATAATTCAGAAAATGGTATTGGATTCTTTCAAATAGGAGGTGGTATTGCTGGAGATTTTCCAATTTGTGTGGTACCTATGTTGTATCAAGATATGGAAAGAACAGATACGCCATTTTGGAGTTACTTTTGTCAAATTTCAGATTCAACAACGAGTTATGGTTCCTATTCTGGTGCAGTACCTAACGAAAAAATAACGTGGGGAAAATTAGATATTGATACACCAAAATTTATCATAGAAAGTGATGCAACTATTGTTGCTCCACTAATTTTTGCTTATCTGCTACAAATGTAAAAAATTTATCAATTTGATCACAAACAAGTACTTCTAATTAAGAGTTTTAATAAAATAATATTTTTATTTTTAAAAATACATAGTTTAAAATAACATTCAAATAAATAAAAAATGAAAAGAGTAATTGTAGAATATGCAAAACTAACCAAAGATATTTTAGATATGTTAATCAACAAGTATCCAGATGGTTATGATTATGGAGATATTATTTCCTTTAAAAATGCAAAAGGAGAAACTATTAAAGCTATAGAAGTTAAAACTGCAGATACAATTTATTTAGTAAAAATAAGCGAACGACTAGAAAATGCTATGGAAGAATACGCAGAAGACGAAGAGTTTTTTGACGAGAATGATGATTTTGATGCAAATGATATTGAAACCGAAGATTAAATATTGGTTAAAAATATTTAAACTTCATTTTATCAAATTAAGCTTTTTGAATTAGAAACTAATAAGTATTTAATTAATTTTAAAACATCATAAGTTTCTATATCTTTGAGATAATGAAAAAAATCAAAATCATAGAATGTCCAAGAGATGCTATGCAAGGCATCAAAAGTCATTTTATACCTACAGAAAAAAAAGCGTTGTATATCAATTCGCTTTTAAAAGTAGGGTTTGATACAATTGATTTTGGCAGTTTTGTTTCTCCAAAGGCAATTCCACAAATGCGCGATACCGCTGCTGTTTTAGAAAAATTAGACCTCTCTAAAACTAGTAGTAAATTATTGGCAATAATAGCAAATATAAGAGGGGCCAATGATGCTGTTCAATTTGAAGAAATTGATTATTTGGGCTATCCGTTTTCTATATCAGAAAATTTTCAAATGCGTAATACGCATAAAACCATAGCAGAATCTGTTGTAACGTTAGATAAGATTTTAAATTTAGCAGAAAAAAATAACAAACAAGTTGTTGCGTATTTGTCTATGGGTTTTGGGAATCCTTATGGAGATCCATGGAATGTGGAAATAGTAGGAGAATGGACAGAAAAACTCTATACAATGGGAGTGAAGATTTTATCATTATCAGATACCATTGGTAGCTCTACACCAAAAATAATAAACTATTTATTTTCTAATTTAATTCCTAACTATCCTAAAATTGAATTTGGTGCTCATTTACATACAACACCAGACAAGTGGCACGAAAAAGTTGATGCAGCTTACAAATCTGGGTGTAATCGTTTTGATGGTGCTATTAAAGGTTATGGTGGTTGCCCAATGGCAAAAGACGAATTAACAGGCAATATGCCAACAGAAAAACTACTAAGTTATTTTACAACGCAAAAAGCAGGTACTAATATAAAACCTATGAGTTTTGAAAGTGCTTACAATAAAGCGTTAGAAATTTTTATTTAGTATGTCGTAATACAATCAAAAAATATTAGTTTAAAATACCATTGCAAATAAATTATGAAAACGTTTAAAACATTTTTTTTACTAACAATTCTAATCTTCTTTTTTTCCTGCAGAAAGGACGATCATAAAATAGATTTTACATTTATACAAATAAACGATGTTTATGAAATTGCACCTATTCAAGGCGGTGAATTTGGAGGAATGGCAAGAGTAGAAACTGTACATCAAGAATTGTTACAAGAAAATCCAAATACAATGCTATTTTTGGCTGGCGATTTTTTAAATCCTTCTTTATTGGGAACTATAAAGGTTGATGGAAAAAGAGTGAAGGGAAAACAAATGGTAGAGGTAATGAATGCTATGAATTTTGATTTAGTAGCCTTTGGTAATCATGAGTTTGATGTTTCACAAAAAGAGTTGCAACAAAGATTAAATGAAAGTAATTTTCCTTGGATTTCTGCGAATGTAAAATTAAAAACGAAAAAAGTAGCAATTCCTTTTTATAAAGAGAAAAATGGTCAAAAAGAAGCTATAAAAGAGACTTTTATAAAAGAAATCTCAGATAAAGACGGAACTAAAATAAAAATAGGCTTTATCAGTGTTACTTTACCTTCAAATCCAAAAGATTATGTAGCATATGATAATATGTTTGTAAAAGCAAGAGCTTCTTATGCAGCCATTAAAGATTCTGTAGATGTTGTTTTTGGTTTGACACACGTTAAAATTGCCAACGATAAAAGAATTGCGAAATTAATTCCAGATTTGCCACTAATTATGGGAGGTCATGAACATATAAACTCTTTAGATACTATTGGAAATGTCTTAATTACAAAGGCAGATGCCAATGCAAAAACGGCATATATTCATAAAATTTCTTACAATAAAAAAACAAAGAAAACCAAAGTAATTTCTGAATTAAAAGAAATTAATTCATCCGTAAAAAAAGATCAAAAAGTAGCTGCTATTGTTGATAAGTGGCAGACGATCTTAATATCAAAAATTAAAGAAATTATTCCAAACTCTGATGAAGTAATATTTAGTGCAAAAACACCTTTAGACGGAAGAGATACACCTATAAGAAGTCAACAAACCAATTTAGGAAAACTTATAACGTCTGCCATGTCTTTTGCCTTTGATGATCAAGTAGATGCAGCTCTGGTAAATGGAGGTTCTATTAGAATTGATGACCAATTGAGAGGCAATATAACACCTATTGATATTTTTAGAGTATTGCCTTATGGAGGAGATATTGTAAAAGTGGCAATAAAAGGAAGATTGTTAAAGCGTGTTTTAGATTATGGCCAATTAGCAGCAGGAACAGGCGCATATTTACACAGACACAATGTAACTTTACAAGAAAAAGATTGGTTTGTTGGGGGAGAAAAAATCAATCCAAACAAAACCTATACAGTTGCCTTTTCTGACTATTTATTAAAAGGGTTTGATATTCCTTTTTTATCAGATAAAAACAAAGAAGTACTTTCTGTATATCATCCAAAAGAAACAGAATTAGCGTTTGATATTCGAAAAGCAGTTGTTGCATATTTAAAACAAAAAAAGAATGCTAAATAGCGTTCTTTTGAAACTTACACACTTTATCAGATACAGCCTTTTTATTTATCTGTTTGTTTACAAGATTAAAACTTCTTTTTTATACACTTTCTTTTAAAACAGTAATTTCATCACGTAATTTTGCAGCAGCAATAAAATCTAAAGCTTTGGCAGCTGTTTCCATTTTTTTACGTTTGTCTCTAATACGTTTTTCTATTTCTTCTTTAGGTAAATATTGCAGATCTTGTTCTGCAGCTACCTGTTTTGCGTTGTCATAATGATAGCTAGACACTGCAGTTTTGGTTAATGTATTGTCAATTTTTTTGTTAATCTGGGTAGGAGTAATATTGTTCTTGATGTTGTAAGCAATTTGCTTTTCTCTTCTACGTTCAGTTTCATCTATGGTTTTTTGCATGCTTTCTGTTATTTTATCTGCATACATAATTGCCAAACCATTTACATTTCTAGCGGCTCTACCTACTGTTTGCGTTAAAGATTTGGTATTTCTTAAAAAACCTTCTTTATCTGCATCTAAAATAGCGACTAAAGACACTTCTGGTAAATCTAAACCTTCTCTTAATAAGTTTACCCCAATTAATACATCAAACAAACCTTTGCGCAAATCTTGCATAATTTCTACACGTTCTAAAGTATCTACATCAGAATGGATGTACCTACAACGTATATCAACTCGTGTTAAATATTTAGTTAATTCTTCTGCCATTCTCTTGGTTAAAGTTGTTACCAATGTGCGTTCGTCTTTTTCAACTCTTTGTTGTATTTCTTCAATTAAATCGTCAATTTGATTCAAACTAGGTCTTACTTCTATTGGTGGATCTAATAAACCTGTAGGTCTAATAATTTGTTCAACAAAAACACCTTCTGTTTTTTGTAATTCGTAATCAGCCGGAGTTGCAGAAACAAAAATAGTTTGGTTTTGAATGGCTTCAAATTCATCAAATTTTAAAGGTCTATTATCCATGGCAGCTGGCAAACGAAAACCATATTCAACCAAATTTTCTTTTCTACTTCTATCTCCACCATACATGGCATGTGTTTGCGGAACTGTAACGTGACTTTCATCTATCACCATTAAATAATCATCTGGAAAATAATCTAACAAACAGAAAGGCCTTGTACCTGGTTGTCTGCCATCTAAATATCTAGAATAGTTTTCGATTCCTGAACAATAGCCCAATTCACGTATCATTTCTAAATCGAATTCTGTACGTTCTTTAATTCTTTTAGCTTCTAAATGTTTGCCTATTTCATTAAAAAAATCTACCTGTTTCATCATGTCTTCTTGAATTTGATGAATGGCATTTTGTAAAACATCTGGAGAGGTTACAAACAAGTTTGCTGGGTAAATACTTAACTCGTCAAAAGTATTTATAACTGCATTGCTTTCTAAATCGAACAATTCAATTTCCTCAATTTCATCACCAAAAAAGTGAATTTTATATCCATTATCACCATAAGATGGATAAATAGTGACTACATCACCTTTTACCTTAAAAGTTCCGCTTTTTACTTCATATTCGGTTCTAGCGTATAAACTTTGCACTAATTGATGTAAAAATTTGGTTCTAGAAATTAATTGGCCCACAGCCACAGGAATAATATTTCTTTTAAATTCTGTAGGATTTCCAATACCATACAAGCAAGAAACAGAGGCTACAACTAGTACATCTCTTCTACCAGAAAGTAGGGAAGAAGTGGTGCTTAAACGCAACCTTTCGATGTCTTCATTAATAGATAAATCTTTTTCTATATAAGTACCTGTAACAGGTATGTATGCTTCTGGTTGATAATAATCGTAATAAGAAACAAAATATTCTACAGCATTATCTGGAAAAAACTGTTTAAACTCAGAATATAATTGTGCAGCTAAGGTTTTATTATGCGCTAAAACCAAGGTAGGTTTTTTAACTTCTTGCACAACATTAGCAACCGTAAATGTTTTACCAGAACCAGTAACACCTAATAAAGTTTGATATTTTTCGCCATTGTTAATTGCTTGCGAAAGTTCTTTAATAGCTTTTGGTTGGTCTCCTGTCGGAGAAAATTCTGAAACGAGTTTGAATTGCATACTGTAAAAATACGGATTGTAAATGTATTTTTATTTTCTAATTAGACTAAACTTTCCTGTTTTTATTCTTATCTTCTAACCAAAGAAAAATTTCCTTTTTTGTTGATGGTTGGTTTAGTTTTGTCAGCAGGAATTAAGGTGATGTTATACCAATAATCGTCTGAGGTTAGTAATTTGCCATTGTAAGTACCATTCCAACCTTGGGAGTCTACAGGAATTTGTGCGACTAATTTACCATACCTATTAAAAATATTGATACTTGCATTCGGATAAAAAGTTTTGTTAGCGCCTTTTACTGCCCAAGTATCATTTTTACCATCGCCATTTGGTGTAAAGAATTTTGGAAACTGAATAACAGAAACTTGCAAAGTAGCATCTGGTACACATCCATTTTTATCGTTTACAATAATGGTGTAAATACCACCTTCTAAGTTTTCAAATAAAGGTTCGTTTTGAAATGGAGTGGTGGTGTTTTTATCATCATTTTTTAATGCAAATTGATAATCACCAGGACCTAAATCGTTATTTATAATATCTATAGAGATGGATAAATTTGCATCACTGCTAATAATATTTCCTTCATCTACAATGGTTACAAAGCTAGGCAATAGATTTGCAGGATTGGATTCGTTCACAACAATAGTTTCTGATCTAGTACAATTGGTACCATTGGTAGTGGTTGCAGTAACTGTGTAATTTCCACCTACTGTAACATCTGCAGTTTCTGCAAAACTAATAATTGTTCCTGTGGAATCTTTCCATTCATAATTGTAAACCTCTGCAGGATTTTCTACCCCAATGGTTAAGGATGTATCATTCAAACAAAAAATTTGAGGAGAAGTTACCCTAAAATCAGGTAAAGGATTTACAATTAATTGAAAACGAGCATCATCATTTATACACAAAGTTCTTTTATTTTGAATGCGAACAAAAATAGTTTCTGTAGGATTTGAATTGGTGTAAGGAGAAGCAATTGGTGCAAATCCAGTAGCAGCATCTATATCATTTGCATGAAATGTAACATTAAAATCATCTGGATCTTGCGAACCTAATAAAGCTGGAATTTGGCTATCTAAATCGATGTTTTGAATGATTCCATTAGTATCATCACCATCCAAATCATCATCACAATAAGAAAGGTTAGAAACAGGTGTAAAAGTAGGTTCTGGATTTACAATAACATCAAAATTAGAAATACCATTTACACAAGAAGTGGTTGTGTTTACAACACGAACAAAAATGGTTTCTCTATTAGGTGTTAAGTTCGAATAAGGAGAACTTAGAGTATTGTTTCCATTTTGAGCATCAGTTAAATTTCTATGATAAGAAACTGTATGATTTGCAGGGTCTTGTGTTCCTAAAATTCCTGCAGTTTGACTTGTTAAATCGATAGTTTGCGAAAAACCATTTCTTGCAGAGCCATCAGAATTATCATCACAGATTTCTAAATCTGCCACAAAATTTGCCACAGGAATAGGATTTACAATTAGATTAAAACTGGTATGATCTGTAAAACAGCCAGTATTATTGTTGGTTACTCGTACAAAAATTGGTTGTATATCTCTAACTGTATTAGCAAAAGGAGAAGTTTGCGGGTTTGAACCTGAATTTGCTTCAGCTGCAGAAAGGTGGTAGGTTACCGAAAAATCGGCAGGATTTTGAGAGCCTAAAATACTAGCTGTTTGAGCTTCTAAGTCGAAGTTTTGTTTAATTCCGTTTTCTGCATCACCATCTGTAACATCATCACATAATTCTAAATCTGTAACTGGGTTTGCAGTTGGTGTGGAGTTAACTTGAAGGTTAAATTGCCCCAAACCTTGACAGTTATTATTTATAGTACTTAATATTTTATAGTAAATAGGAAATTGAATTCCACCAGGAACGTTTGTAATCTCTATTTTATTTAAATTATTTCTATAATTAGTAATATCGATTTCATTTAAAGAGTTTGCTCTGTCTGTAATGTTTTCGTAAAATGTAACTTCTGTATTTGGTGGCGGATTTATACCTGATATTACTGCATTTTCATCTAAAGAAAAATGGGTTATACCATCTGTATCACTATTCATACCAGGAGTATCTACACCATTCGCATCTAAAAAATCATCACATTCTGCTGGTTGTAATACATTGTATGGATTGTCTGGAGTTTGGCCAACATTTATGGTTAACTCAACAATATCTCTGGTACAGTTTTGGCTTGTAAAGACTTTAACAAATACAGACTGTGTAGCATTCGGTTGAACAGGATAAGAGGTAATGTTTGTAATTTCTGATGCACCTAAAGCATCTGAAAAAAACTGAAATCTTACATTTGGGGTATTAGAAATACTGAGTTGTGCTGAAGTTAAGTTAATTGTAGGATTGGTGTTATTGGCACTAACACAGTGGTCAAAAATTGGATTTGATGAAACTACGGGCAAAGGATCTACAATGAGTTCTAATGTTTTAGAAGTATCAAAACAAGCAGCGTTGTTTATGTTTTCTACTCTAATGTAAACGGTTTGAGAGTTAGTTACAGAATGGTTGGTATTCTTATTGATTATGGTGCTAGCATCATTGGTTTCTGCACCTAATTGAGTTGTGTGGTAGGTGATGGTATATTGTGTATTATTTAAAGTTCCTAATATTTCTGAATCCTTTGAGCTTAATACAAAATTATTAATGACTTCATCAGTATCTCCACCAGCACTTGCATTGTCATCACAAATTCTGTAAGGGGTTGGTTGTATAGGTTCTGGAAACCCAGTTACTGCAAGTTTAAATGTAGTAATATTAAAACAAGCATTTGGTGCTTTTGTATTTTGTACTCTTGCATAAACTATTTGCGAGCTAAAAGCAGTTGGGTTTGTAAAAGAATCTGGTAAAGGATTATCTCCTGAATTAGCATCAGCTAAATTATCAAAATATAATACATCAAAAATTGCTGGGTCTAAACTGCCTAAAATCGTGTTTTTATTTTCTGTGGTTAAATCGAATGTATTAAATCCATCATTATCTGTGTCACAAAAAAGAATATCATTTGGTTTCGTAGCAACTGCAGCTTCAAACACGCCTATATTAAAAGTAGCTTCATATTTTGTAATATTTCCACAATCATCGGTAAGTTCTAAAACTAAAGTATATTTACCTGCATTTGCTGGAGAAATATTAGTTAAAACTAAATTTTGATCGCTAGAAACTACAGATGTGTTTGTGCCATTGTCAAAAGTCCATTCATAAGTTCTATTGTTACCAGAGATTGTCTCTGGTGCAAGTGTCTTATTTTCTCCAATACAAAACTCTAAATCTTGGTTATTGATAACGATATCTTTATCAACATCTTTTATTTCGATTGGAAGTAATAAAGATGATAAAAAAGGAGGTAAACCCTGGCCAGCTGTAATCGCTCCATTTCCAACTCTAACTGTTTGATGAGAGTAGTCACATGCTATCCCTAATTCGTCTGGTTTATTAACAACACTTATAAAATTAGAATTATTAGAAGTCCAGTATATTTTTCCATCAGGACCTAATTGTAAAGCCCCTCTAGTATTTACATATTGGTGAACAAGGTATCGGCTAGCATTAATTTCTGCTAAGGTTGGTTTTGTTAAATCAAATTGATATAAGCTTTCAATAGATTCGGTAAAAGAACCAGTAGATAAGTACAATCTTCTACTAGAAGCAGAAAACTCTACACCATAAACTTCTTCAAAAATGTTAAGTTGATTTGCAAAACTAGTGTTGTTAAAATTTGTAACCTCTCCAGTTTCATCGTTAAAATTAAATAAATAAGCCCTATTACTCATATTTCCAGAAGCTAACTTTGTGCCATCTGGTGATACTTTTAAATATCCTCTTGGATCGCTAGTCGCATTATAGCCAATAATAGTACTTACTTTTGGGTCTCCCGAATTAACACCATTATTATCTACTTTGTATGCATAGAAATTGTTACCATGTGCAGAGATAACCCAAAAAGTACTGCAATCTTTTGCTTTTACAGCTGTTACTTTTTCAGACCAATTAGGATGATCAGAAAGATTTCCTAAAACGACAGGGCCAGCTACAACATCACCTAAACCACCATTTAAAGACATATCTATTGTATAATACCAAAAACCAGCATTTTCACTAGATTGTGCACCAACCGTAAATAAATAATAAATATTAGGTTTTCCAGGTGCTGGTATAGTTAAAGCAGATTGTGAACTTGAAGAATCTCCTTCTAAACCAGTACCATTAGGCATGGGGGTGTTATTTTTATTCCAAATGGTTAAATTTCTACCATCAGATGTTGGTGCTCCTACATAAAATAATAAATTACCATTCGCATCAGAGAATGAAGAGCAGCCTTCTAAAGTATTTAATTGACTTCCATTAACTGGAACTGGACTGCCAGAATTAAAATCTAAAGCAGCTCCATTACCAAAATACCAAAAATTAGCTTCTTTTTGTGAAAATGTATTTAATGAAATAAATAGTAAAAATAGCGATAATATATTTTTCATCTGACGGTATTTCTATTCTTTAGTTCAAATATATTTAAAAAGTACTACAAATCTCTCTTTTTTAACAGTGTAAATGATAGGTAAATGAAGATGAATGTCCACGCTGAAACGATAGCAATATTAGAAAACTCTACATCGTAACTTTTGGTAAATGTTTCTCCAATTTGATTGGCTACAGACTTAACAGCACCCAATCTAGAAAATGGTTCTTTTATTAAATTGCCCATAGCTTCAAAAGGTGAAAACTGCATAATACCATCTACTTTTTCTGTAGTATTTTCTGAAGCTTTAAAAAACCAGAATAGGTATCCTTTAAAAATACTTTCTATAAAAAACCAAACAACCATTCCGCCTACAGCAAACGCAGAACGTTTAACTAAAATTCCAAAAAACAAGCCCATAGAAAAGAAACCCACTAGTTTTAAAAAAAAAGCAAAAAGGTATTGTAAATCTGTTATTATAATGGCAAATTCATCATAATCTGAATACGCAAAACCTAAAATAAGAGATACTACAAATACAAATAATGTAGATACTAAAGCAAATATAATTACTGTGTAAAATTTAGAAAGTATAAACTCTTTTTTGCTTAACCCATCTATTAAATTTTGTTTTAGTGTTTTATAACTATATTCATTAGCCATCATAGAAACAATCACTAATAATAGAAAAAACTTTAAAATAGCTGCTACATAGGTATTAAAGTGCCAGATGTATGGAAAGTTAAAAATACCAATTTCTGCTAAGTGAAATTTTATAGGGCCAATATCAAACTTAATGGCTGCTATGAATGCGATACAGGTTAATAAACCAAAGTAAATGATAGATAATACTTTACTGGCTCTATTGTGTTTTAATTTATGAAATTCTATGGTTAATAATCTTAACATTTTGTGATGTGTTTAAAGAATATAGGTTTCGATTATTATCGAAATTAGATATCGTTGATTACTTTTTAGTTAAATCTAAAAATTGTTGTTCTAAACTTGGTTTTCGTTTTACCAAATGACTCAAAACAATACCTTTAGTAAATAAATAGCTGTTTATTTCTTCTGCAGAAATTGCATCTTTAAGGCTTGCAATAATAGTTTCGTGTTCTTTTGTAACTTTTAAAATAGCAGGATGTTTTTCTAACTCGTCTAAAAGTCCAGCATCATTATTGGCAACTTTAAGCTCAAGCAAACCATTAGAAGCTGTCATACCATCAACTCTACCGCTGTATAATTTTACACCTTTTTTAATCACTATTACATGAGAACAAACTTTTTCTACTTCATCCAATAGGTGAGAGGCTAACAAAATTGTAGTACCTGTGCTTGCAATTTTCTGAATTATTTGTCTAATTTCATGAATTCCTTGTGGGTCTAAACCATTTGTTGGCTCATCTAAAATTAAGATTTCTGGGTCGTTTAATAATGCAGATGCAATTGCTAAACGTTGTTTCATTCCTAAAGAGTAGGTTTTAAACTTACTGTCTCTTCTTTCAAAAAGATTTACTGTTTTTAGTTTTTCGTTTATTTTATCGTTAGAAATTCCTTTAATTGTACAAATTAGTTTTAAATTTTGTACTGCAGTCATGTAAGGATAAAAGTTAGGACGCTCAATAATAGCCCCAACTTTTTTTAAAGCTTCATGCGTGGATAATTTTCCATCGAACCAAGAAAACTCGCCAGAAGTTCTGTTTACAACATTTAAGATGATACCTAAAGTGGTAGATTTTCCGCTTCCATTTGGCCCTAAAATACCGTAAACATTTCCTTTTTGAATATCAAAAGAAAGCTTGTTCACTGCATGTACAGTGCCGTATTTTTTGTCAAGATTTTTAAGAGATAAGATAGTTTCCAAAGAAATTGTTTTAGTCGGTTATGTAGGTAAGACGACTAATTTACAATTTTGTTACTTAAAATAGGTGTAATTGTTAAAACGTTTAATTGTTTAACTGTAAATTAAAAACAGTAACAAATTTAATTAAAGCACTTAAATTCAAAAATTTAGCTTTTATTTATATAAAATTAATAGGTTCCTGTCTATTACACAGATAAACAATTACACAGTTACACTTTTTATTAATATTCATTAAAATCAAAATCATCATCAAAATGACCAAATTCATCATCAATATTTCCTTCATCACCAAAATTATCCTCTAATTTGTCTGCAATAAACTCTTTTTCTGGTGCTTCATTTGGTATTTCTCCCACAGAAAGTATCGTTTGTGGTAAATTGCCTTTTTGTTCTAATGAAATATCTACAACATCTACATAGAAAGTCCACATGTTTAAAAAATCATACACATAAATTAACTTGGTGTTAATTGTAGGTAATGTGTCTTTTAAAAAACAGTTTTGCATAGAAATACCTTCTCCAGCTTCTGCCATATTAAAAAGCGGAATTTCCTCACCTTGATTCCATTCGTCATCTGTTCTGTAAAAAGAAGCCATTTCTTGACCATCGAAACCAAAAGATTTTGCAATTGTAAAATGCAAATCTTCTAAACTAAAAGAATCGTTTACTAACAAGGTTCTAATTACGTCTTCTTGAGTGTCTAAAATTACACGGATTTTGTACATAAAATGCTTTAACTTTTCTGCAACAAAAATACAATTTTTTATACGTATTTTTACATTGTAAACAAGCTAATATGGATAAACCTACAATTTTAAATGCATTTAATGACCGTACTAAAAATACGTTAATGGAAACTCTTGATATTGAATATATTGACGTTGGTAAAGATTTTTTGACTGCAAAAATGCCTGTTAATAGTAAAGTGCATCAACCCTATGGACAATTGCATGGTGGTGCTACTGCAGCATTAGCAGAAAGTGTGGGTAGTGCTGCTTCTAATTTTTTTATTGATAATAAAACCCAATTTATAAATGGGATTCAACTATCTATAAATCATATAAAAAGTAAAAGGGAAGGTGTTGTTTTTGCTACTGCAAAAAATATTCATAAAGGAAGAACAACACATTTGTGGGAAGTAACCATTGTAGACGAAGAAAACAAACTTATTTCTATTGCAAAAATGACTAATATTGTTTTAAATATTCCTAAAAAATAAGCTTTATTTTGATTGATTTTTTTGACAAATTAACAAACAGTTACCAAAACAAATTACCATTCGTAGCCTACAGAAAACCAAATACAAATACTGTAGCTTGTTTTTTAATGCCTAATGATAATTTAGACTATGTAAAAGATTTTAATGAACAAGGTTTTGTATTTGCTCCCTTTAATTCCGCTGAAAAACCCCTTCTTTTTCCGATAGAAAAATCCCTTTTTTTATCAGAAAAAATACAATTAGGTACGATTAGTTTTAATAAAAATAGAGTAGAACCTAATTCGTCATCAAAAGAAAAACATACAGAAATTGTTGAAAAAGCGATACAGACCATTAAAAAATCTAAACTAAAAAAAGTAGTAATTTCTAGGAAAGAAATTGCACAACTTTCTAATTTAGATATTGTAAAAATTTATCAAAGATTGTTACTTTCTTACAATAATGCATTTGTATATGTCTGGTATCACCCAAAAGTAGGGCTTTGGTTTGGTGCTACACCAGAAACCTTATTGCAGGTAGAAAATAAATTTTTCAAAACCATGTCTTTAGCAGGTACAAAATTGTATAAAGAAAATAGCTTACCAGTTTGG
The DNA here is from genome assembly GCF_947503855.1 of uncultured Polaribacter sp. Taxonomy (GTDB): domain Bacteria; phylum Bacteroidota; class Bacteroidia; order Flavobacteriales; family Flavobacteriaceae; genus Polaribacter. The sequence continues at coordinate 149,252 of NZ_CANNFF010000006.1, forward strand.
AAAAGCAAAGAATTAGAAGAGCAACAATTGGTTACAGATTTTATTGAAAATCAATTACAAGATATAGCAACATCTTTAAAAATAGATAAAACCGAAACTGTAAAAGCAGGGAATTTGTTACATTTAAAAACACAAGTTACTGGGCAATTACAAGCAAATGCTAGTTTAAAAAATTTAATAAGGGCTTTGCATCCAACACCAGCTGTTTGCGGTTTGCCTAGAGATTTAGCAAAAGATTTTATTTTAGAAAATGAAGATTATGATAGGTCTTTTTACACAGGTTTTTTAGGCGAATTAAATATTAATAGTTCTAAATTAAACAAACAAAAAACAGAGTTATTTGTAAACTTACGTTGTATGTCTGTTGATGACTATAAAGCTAGAATTTTTGTGGGTGGAGGTGTTACCAAAGATAGTATTGCAAAAAAAGAGTGGCAAGAAACCGTTTCTAAAACACAAACGATAAAAAAGGTTTTATAGTATAGAGCATAAAAAAACCATAAACATAACATTTATGGTTTTCTAGTGTAAAATTGAATTTGAATTGAATTTCTACATTAAAATGAATACACTTCATTTAAAAAAATGGTAGTAAGCCATTATGATTTATATATCGTCAAAAGAAACGTCTGTAAAACTGTCTGCTGATTTTACGTCAGTATCAGTTTTTGGTTCTTCTTTTTTAAAGTCTTTTTGATGACGCTCGCTAATTACTTCATTTCCTTTTTCTGCTATAATATAGTCTGTTGCTTTTTTTAGCATTTCATGAAAATCTGTAAAATCTTCTTTGTAAAGGTAAATTTTATGCTTTTGATAATGAAAAGTACCATCATCGTGTGTAAATTTTTTACTTTCTGTTACGGTTAAATAGTAATCATCTGCTTTCGTAGCTCTTACATCAAAAAAATAAGTTCTTCTTCCTGCTCTTAATACCTGTGAAAAGATTTCTTCTTGTTCAACTCTCTCTGCCATATTATTTAAAAATAGTTGTTATATAATAATTTTATGGTAACAAATCTAATAAAATATTTTACGTAGCAATGTTAAAGATTAATTTTCTTTTTCTAAAAGTTGCTGCTCGTACAATTCTTTGTAGTACCCTTTTATTGTTATTGGTTGATTATGAGTGCCTTGTTGAATAATATTGCCCTGGTCTAAAATAATAATTTTATCAGCATTTTTTGCAGAAGATACTCTATGACTAATAATAAAAGTGGTTTTATTTTGCGATACTTTTTTAAGATTTTTTAAAATTCTCTCTTCTGTTTCTGTATCTACAGCAGATAAACAATCATCAAAAATTAAAATTTTAGGATTTTTTATAATTGCTCTTGCAATAGAAACACGTTGTTTTTGACCACCTGAAAGTGTAACACCCCTTTCTCCTAAAATGGTGTCGTATCCTTTAGGGAAATCTATAATATTATCGTGTACAACGGCATCTTTTGCTGCTTGTATTATGGCTGCCTCTGTAGCCTCTTCTTTACCAAATTTAATATTGTTACCAATACTTTCTGAAAATAGAAAAGGATCTTGTGGTACAAACCCAATTTGATCTCTAAGATTGTTTAAATTTAAATCTTCAATAGGTACATCATCTATAAAAATAGTACCCTTTTTAGTATCGTACAAACGCGCAATAAGCTCAATAATTGTAGATTTTCCTGAACCTGTTTTTCCTAAAATGGCAATTGTTTCGCCATTTTTAACTGTAAAATTTATGTCTTTTAATGCTGTAATATTTGTATCATCATAAGTGAAAGTTACGTCTTTAAATGACACTTTACCTTTTAGATTGGTTGTTTTATTGGTATTGTTCTTAATTTCAGGTTCTTGATCTAAAAACTCATTAATTCTTATTTGAGACGCTTCTGCTTGCTGTATCATAGAAGTTACCCAACCCACAACTGCCACTGGCCAGGTTAAAATATTTACATACAACATAAATTCGATAATGGTTCCTATCTGAATTTCATCATTTATATATTGTTTACCACCCACATAAATAACTATTAAGTTGCTTAACCCAATTAACAAAACCATTAAAGGAAAAAACAAAGCGTTTGCCTGGTGTAGATGTATGTTTTTTTCTTTACTTTTATCTGCAAGATTATCGAATTCTTTTATAATAGACTTTTCTATACCATAAGATTTTACCACGCTAATACCAGAGATAAATTCTTGATTAAAGGTGGTTAAATGAGATAAATATTGTTGTACAATGCTACTTCTTTTATGTATTACCTTACTTAGTACAAAAATAGAAATAGATAATACTGGAAAAGGAATTAAAGTATACATGGTTAATTTAACATCTATGCTTACCATTTGTGTAAAACCAACTACAAAAAGTACAATCATATTCATGGTGTACATCACTGCAGGTCCAACATACATTCTTACTTTAGAAACGTCTTCAGAAATTCTATTCATTAAATCTCCAGTTCTATTTTTTTTGTAGAAGTTTAAAGACAATCTTTGGTACTGTTGATAGATTTCGTTCTTTAAATCGAATTCGATTAACCGAGAGGTTACAATAATAGTTTGCCTCATTAAAAAAGTAAAAAAACCAGCTAAAAGTGCTACACCAATAATTATTAAAACATTTATAAATAATTGATGTTTTACAGCATCATAATCTGTAACTACGCCACTTTGGTAGTCTTCTACAATATTAAGGGAATCGCCAACAATTTGAGGTACTTTTAACGCTAAAAGTTTAGATAAAATGGTAATTAAAATGCCAATTAGTAAACGCCATTTGTACTTTATAAAAAATTTATTAATGTATTTTAGTGCCTTCAAACGGTATTGCTGGGTTTAAGAATTTTAATTTTTTAAACCACGAAGATACATTATTATATGTAAAACTAAAGCGTTTTTTTAAGCTGACAACTTCTTCAAAAAATCATAAAAAAAGAATACCTTTCTTGTGTGATTAGAAGCAAAATAATAGTATTTTTGCCCAGTAATTAGAGAAAAATTTCTCACTATTTTATAGAGTTCTTTAAAAATGATTAACAGAAGACATATTCGAGTTAAAGTAATGCAATCTGTCTATGCAATGGCGCAATCTAAAAATGATGACCTTGTTAGAGAAGAAAAGTTTTTAAAACATAGTATTTTAAAAATGTTTGATTTATATGTTTTGAATCTTCAATTATTGGTTGAAGTTCAAAAATTTGCATCAAAAAAAATTGCTTTATCTAAAAAGAAAATTCTTGCAACCCAAGAAGATTTAAAGCCCAACACAAAATTTATAGACAATACACTTATTAATACAATTGCAGAAAGTATAAGTATAGAAAGCTATTTAGAGGTAAATAAATTAAATAACTGGTCTTTAGATAACGAGTATGTAAAAATTATTTTTGATGATTTAGTTACAAGTGATTTGTACAAAAAATACTTGGCTACAGAAGAACAATCTTTCAAAGAAGATAAAGCTTTTGTATTAGCCTTTTTTAAAGAAATAATTGCGCCTAACGAAAAATTGGCAGACTATTATGAAGACACTTTGATTACTTGGGTAGATGATATACCATTTATAAATACTTGGGTTGTTAAAAGTTTAAGCAAGCAAAAAGAAAGCAAGCCTTTTATTTTAGGTGCTTTATATAAAGATAAAGACGATGAAGATTTTGTAAGCAACTTGTTTAGAAAAACAGTTTTAAAACAAGCAGAATATCAAAAAGAAATAGAAGAAAAAACACCCAATTGGGAGGCAGATAGAATTGCGGGTATAGACATGATTTTAATTAAAATGGCAATTACAGAGTTTGTAAACTTTCCTTCTATACCAACAAGAGTAACAATTAACGAATATATAGAAATATCTAAAGATTACTCTACTTCTAAAAGTAGCTATTTTATAAATGGTGTTTTAGATAAAATATCTAAAGAATTTATAGCCAATAAAAAAATAGTAAAAATAGGAAGAGGTCTAATTTAACTATACAATAAACAATTATTTATTATTTTTGCCATAAATTAATTTATACAATGAAAAAAATAACAGTATTATCGTTTTTATTTATGACAACAAGTTTATTAATTTCTTGCGGAAATGGAAATGCCTCTGCAAAAATTAATAAAGACAATTTAACCAATGCAAAAAATAGAGATGCAGAAATTGAAAAAGGAACAGCTTCTATAGCTTTTGATAGTGAAGTTTATGATTTTGGAACCGTTAACGAGGGAGAAATTGTCGAGAAAACTTTTAAAGTTACTAATTCAGGGAAAACTGATCTAGTGATCACTAACGCAAAATCTAGTTGTGGATGTACAATACCTTTATGGCCAAAAGAACCTATTAAACCAGGAGAAACAGGCGATATTAAAGTAAGATTTAATACAAATGGGAAGCCTAATAGACAACAAAAATCAATTACGTTAACTACCAATACAGAATCTGGTAGAGAAGTATTAACAATTAAAGGTATGGTAACACCAAAAACAAAAAAATAAAATGTTATACACAATATTTTTACAAGAATCGGCAGGAGGATTAATGAGTATGCTCCCATTTGCAGCAATGTTACTGGTTTTATATTTTTTTATGATAAGACCACAAATGAATCGTCAGAAAAAAGAAAAAGCCTTTCAAACAGAAATTAAAACAGGGTCTAAAGTAGTTACATCTAGCGGTATACATGGTAAAATTACAGAAGTAAATACTACAGATAACACTGTAACAATAGAAACTGGTGCAGGAAAAATAAAATTTGAACGTTCTGCAATTTCTATGGAATTAAGTAAAAAATACTTACCAAAAACAAAAAAATAATAGATAATTTACAGCAACTAAAGTGAGTAATGTTTTTATAATGTTACTCACTTTTTTGTTTGATAGCTTTTATGTAGATTGCATATAATTAATTATATTCAGTGAAAACAAACAATAAAATTTCTAGAACTTTTTTAGGGTTTTTAATGGCCTCTATACTTATATGGTTTTTAATTACACTTTCTAAAGAATATATAATCACTATAAGTTTTCCTATAGATTATACAGGCATATCTAAAGATAAAATTTTACAGACTACACCAGAAAAAGAACTAGATATTGTTGTAAAAGCAAGTGGTTTTAAAATCTTAAAAACAAGATTAAATACGAAACAAATTACTATAAATGCCGCAAAATTAAACAGTAAAAAAGGGGCTACATATTTTGTTTTACCAAGAACACAAAAGACAAGTTTACAAAAACAGTTGCCTAGTGGTTTGGTTTTACAAGAAATTATAAAAGATACTTTATATTTAGATTTAGGAAACCTGGTCACAAAAAAAGTGGCAATAAAGCCAAATGTAAATATCAAATATCATGTTGGGTATGATGTGTCTGGAGATATTAAAATAAAACCCGATAGTATTTTAGTTTACGGACCCGAAAACTATATATCTACACTGAAAAATGTAGAAATGAAACCTTTGGTTCTTTCTGATTTAAAAACTGATTTTGAAGAAAATGTGGCTCTTAAAATGCCAAAAGACATTAAAAATTTAAAATTTAATAAGCAAGAAGTTACTGTAACAGGTAAAGTAGAAAAATTTACAGAAGGCACATTAATCGTGCCTTACAAAATAATAAATGTTCCAAAAAACCTTAAAATAAATACACTCTCTAAAAAAGTCTCTATTGTTTTTATTGTGGGCTTATCTCATTTTAACAAAATAACAGCAAATTCTTTTCAGGTAGTTTGCAATTATAACACATCACAAAAAAATAATTTAAACTACCTAGTACCCAAGGTAATTAGCAAGCCAGATTTAATTAAAAGCTATAAAATTATACCTAATAAAATAGATTTTTTAATAGAAAAATAAAATGATTGTAGGTCTAACAGGTGGTATTGGAAGTGGCAAAACTACAGTTGCTAAATTGTTTAGTAATTATGCAAATGTTGCCATTTATATTGCTGATGTAGAAGCAAAGAAACTTATAAATTCATCAACTAGTATTAAACAACAAATTACAAAGCTATTTGGTGCAAATGCCTATAAAAAAAATATTTTAGATAGAAAGTATATTGGACAATTGGTATTTAATAGTAAGGCAAAACTACAAGCTTTAAATAAGATTGTGCACCCAGCTGTAAAAGAACATTTTGCTAACTTTGTACAAAGCAATAAAAATAAAGATTACATACTCTACGAAAGCGCTATCCTATTTGAAAGTAATTCTATAGAAAAATTAGATTTTATTATTAATATTTATGTTGATTTGGAAGAGAGAATACAAAGAGTTATGGTTAGAGATTCTGTTGAAAAAAAAGAAGTTTTGGCTAGAATAAATAACCAATGGAAAGAAGATAAAATTTTGCTTTTATCTAACTACTTAATAATCAATTCTTCAATAGAAAATACAAAGGATCAGGTTCGAAAGATTCATAATATTTTAACAAAAAAAGCGCTTCATTTTTTGTAAAATTCAACAAAAACGTTAAAAAATACTTAAAATTCTACTAAATTAGTTAATTTAAGCTAAATTCATTAATTATAATTTTTGAAAGTGTTAAATTTGATGTATGCGTAAAAAAATGTTTATTATTATCGTTGTGCTGATGAGTATATCTTTGATAGGGATAATAGCTGTCCAGCTTTATTGGATAAACAACGCACTAGAAAGTAAGCAAGAACAGTTTAAGAATGATGTTCAGAAATCTTTAGGGAGAGCAGCAGAGAGAATTAATGAAAAAGAAACTACTATTTTTCAAGAAAAAGTAAGAAATTTTATTCAAGAAAAAGGCATGCCAGACAATGCCCAATTAAAAAACTTTTTAATTCAAGAAATAGATACAGCTACGCAACAAAAATTTACTTATGGGACTACTATTTTAGAGGAAAATTTTAAGCTTCCAACAGATTTTTTAGATAACGATTCTATTATTTACAAAAGGTTTACAGGTAAAAAAGACTTTTTTCAAGCAAAAATATACTCTAGTATAGATGGTTTGTTTTCTTCAAAAGATGAATCTAAATACAGTTTTACGCAAAATTTTATCAACCTAGAAGAATTGCAAATAACAGAAATATTTAAAGATTTTAATAGTAGAAAACCAATTCATAAAAGAATAAGTAATAACGAGCTAAATGATGTTATAAAAGAAGAACTTACAAAAAGAAATATCTATTTAGATTTTAAATATGGAGTCTACACTAAAGAAGATTTGGCTACCAAATTAAAATCTGGTTACTATACCATAAATAATACAAAAAACAGTTATAAATATCCACTTTTTAACGATGCGCAAGGTAATGTAGCGTATAATTTGTATGTAACGTTTCCTAATAAAAATAAGCATATTTTATCAGATATTTCAAGCATACTTTTATTGTCTTTATTTTTTATATTTATTATAATCATTGCCTTTTCTAGCTCTTTGTATCAATTAATTAGACAAAAAAAAATATCAGAAATTAAAACAGATTTTATCAATAATATGACCCATGAGTTTAAAACGCCTATTGCTACTATTAACTTGGCAACAGACTCAATTAAAAACCCTAAAATTTTAGGAGACTCAGAAAAAGTTTTGCGTTATGTGCAAATGATCAGAGATGAAAACAAAAGGATGCACTCTCAGGTAGAAAATGTATTAAGAATTTCGAGACTAGAAAAAAATCAATTAGATATTAGTAAGGAAACGATAGATTTACACGACATACTAGAAGAAGCAATTTCTCACGTAAGTTTGTTAGTTGCAGACAGAAACGGAAAAGTAACTACGCATTTTAAGGCAGTAGTATCAGAATTACCTGGTAATCAATTTCACCTTACAAATGTTGTGGTTAATATGTTAGAAAATGCAATAAAATACTCTATAGATGCACCAATTATAGATGTATATACAGAAAGTACCAACAAATTTTTTGTTTTTAAAATAAAAGATACTGGTATAGGAATGAGTAAAGCTGTACAAAAACAAGTATTTAATAAGTTTTACAGAGAACAAAAAGGAAATATACACGATGTAAAAGGCCATGGATTAGGTTTGGCATATGTAAAAGAAATTATAGAAAAACATCATGGAACCGTATTTGTAGAAAGCGAAAAAGGACAAGGAAGCATATTTACAGTAAAATTACCTTTAATATAAAATTAACACAATAAATAGATTTAAAAATGGGAAGTAAAAAAATTTTATTAGTAGAGGACGATCCAAATTTTGGAACGGTTCTAAAAGATTATTTAGCGTTAAACGATTATAACGTAACACACGCAAAAGATGGTATAGAAGGTCTTATAATGTTTAAAAACAGCGATTATGATTTATGTATTTTAGATGTTATGATGCCAAGAAAAGATGGTTTTTCTTTAGCACAAGACATTAGAAGTACAAATAAAGAAGTGCCAATTATTTTTTTAACAGCAAAAACGTTAAAAGAAGATGTCTTAAAAGGATATTCTGTTGGTGCAGACGATTATTTAAACAAACCTTTTGATTCTGAAGTTTTATTATATAAAATTAAAGCAATCTTACAAAGAAAAGAAACAGAAACTAGTGCAGAAACAGAGCAATTTGAGTTTGTTATTGGTGGTTTTTTCTTTAACTCTAAACTACGTCACTTATCTGTTGGCAAGGATGGAGAACCTACAAAACTGTCTCCAAAAGAAAGTAAATTGTTACGCATGTTAGCAATTCATAAAAACGATTTAATGCCAAGAGAATTAGCATTAACAAAAATCTGGAGAGATGATAATTACTTTACCTCTAGAAGTATGGATGTTTATATTGCAAAACTGAGAAAGTATTTAAAAAAAGACGAAAATGTAGAGATTTTAAACATACATGGAGAAGGTTTTAGGTTGGTAGACAAATCATAAACTAAAAAACTTCCCTCATAAAAATTACTCAGTTTGTAAAACAAGCTGAGTTTTTTGTATTTTTAAATACATTTTTTTAATAGATAAGATTATGGCGCAATTTATTAGAATTTATAATGAAAATCCAAATCCAAAAGAAATTGCTAAAGTTGTAAAAGTTCTACAATCTGGTGGTTTGGTTATATATCCAACAGATACTGTGTATGGTTTAGGTTGCGATATTACCAACACAAAAGCGCTAGAAAAAATAGCACAAATAAAAGGCGTTAAGCTAGAAAAAGCCAATTTTTCTTTTATTTGTAACGATTTAAGCCATCTTTCTGACTACGTAAAACAAATAGATTCTGTCACCTTTAAAATTCTAAAAAGAGCATTACCAGGACCTTACACCTTTGTTCTGCCAGGTAGTAATAACTTACCCAAAGTATTTAAAAAGAAAAAAACGGTTGGTATCCGTATACCAAATAATTCAATAATTAGAACTCTGGTAGCCGAGTTAGGCAACCCTATTATTTCTACTTCTATTAGAGATGATGATGATGTTTTAGAATATACTACAGACCCAGAACTTATTTTCGAAAAATGGCAAAATTTGGTAGATGTAGTAGTAGATGGTGGTTATGGAGATAATGAACCTTCTACAGTAATAGATTTAACCGATGTTCCAGAAGTTATTAGAGAGGGAAAAGGAAGTTTAGATATTCTTTAGGAAAAGAATAATAGAGTATTATTTTAATTCTTTAAACTTTTTTCTACCCAAAACAAAATACTGCCAAACAATACTGGTGTGTAAATTATAATCTTGTTTTTTCTGTAGTTTTTTGCGTTTTCCTAAAAATTTTAAAAAGTTTTTATAAAAACTTAAATGTGCTTTTAAAATTGCAAAAGTGTGTATAGGTCTTAGTTCTAAAATGAATTTTATACCTGCAATTCCATCTAAAAGTAAACGAGAAAAAACTACAAACAAAAACCACTTTTTAGGTACATTTTTAACCACATTTAATAAGCTATTTCTAAAGTTTAAGTAGGTTTTTTGTGGGTTGGTTTCTTGCAACGTAGCACCACCTACATGATATACAGTAGAATTACCAACATATTTTACTTTAAAACCCATATTATGAGTTCTCCAACACAAATCTATTTCTTCTTGATGTGCAAAATAATCTTCATCTAAACCATTTATTTGATGATAAACCTTTGCACGAATAAATAAACAGGCGCCAGAAGCCCAAAAAATATCTTCTACATCATTAAACTGTTTAGTATCTGTTTCTAGATTATTAAAAACACGTCCTCTGCAATAAGGATAACCAAATAAATCAACAAAGCCACCACCTGCGCCTGCATATTCAAATTTTGATTGATTTTTAAAATCTAATAATTTTGGTTGTACAATAGCTGTTTTTGCATCACTTTTAAATACGTCTAAAATAGGTTGTAACCAATTTTCGGTCACTTCTACATCAGAGTTTAATAAGCAGTAAATATCTGCGTCAATTTTAGACAAAGCGTCATTATATCCTTTTGCATAACCACCATTTACTGCATTGTTAATAATTTTTACTGAAGGGAAAAAAGACTTTACATACGCCACAGAATTATCTGTAGAAGCATTGTCAGCAATGTAAACATCTGCTAACTGCGAACTAAAATTAACTACAGAGGGTAAAAATTGCTCTAGTAATTTTTGTCCATTCCAATTTAATATGACGATTGCTGTTTTCAAGGTTGCGAATTTACATTTTAAAACTTATTTAATTTCTAATTTCTTCTTAATAATAAACATCACACATTATAGATAATTAGAAAATTATTTATAATCAGGAATGTTTTCTAAAAATATATAAGTTTCGTTTTCAAAATCCATTTTGCAGTAAAAGTGTTTTAAACCGTTGGTAACAATAAGATAGTTCGCTTTTAGTTTTAAATTATAACGTGCAATTTGGTCAAAAGTGTCTTGCGTAATTTTTATTGAAGGAGCCTTGCATTCTACAATAATATTAGGTGTACCATTGGCATCAAAAATTAAAATATCGGTTCTTTTTTTTCGATTGTTAATAATTAATTGTTTTTCTAACGCAATTAAAGTAGTTGGATATTTTTTTTGATCTATTAGGTATTTTACAAAATGCTGACGAACCCATTCTTCAGGAGTTAAAACAAGGTATTTTTTTCTTATGCTATCAAAAATAAGTGTTTTATTTTCGCTATTTTTGAGCTTAAAGTTATAAGTAGGTAAATTAAGATTTTGCATCAATCAAAAGTAAGTAAAATTAGTTTACGATATATCTATTAGGAGGAATACTGCTGTAGTTAAATCAATTTATGCAAATACATTAACACGAAATTTAAGTAAAGTTATTTTAAATTTAACGAAGATAATTTTGACTTTTTGGAAACCTAGTTTGAATTTCTAACTGAAGAAGCACTGTAAAATGCAATTATTATAAAATAGATGAACGAAATTAACGCAATAGTTTCTGATATTAAAAAAGGTACTCTAAAACCTATTTATTTTTTAATGGGAGATGAGCCTTATTACATAGATAAAGTTTCTGATTACATTGAAGAAAATGTCTTGGATGAAACAGAGAAAGGTTTTAATCAGCAAGTAATGTATGGTAGAGATGTAACTATAGAAGATATTGTTGGAGCTGCAAAACGCTATCCAATGATGGCAGAAAAACAAGTGTTAATTGTTAAAGAAGCGCAAGATTTAAGCAGAAGTATAGAAAAATTGGTTTCTTATGCAGAAAATCCACAACCTACAACAGTTCTTGTATTAAATTATAAGTATAAAAAACTAGACAAAAGAAAAAAACTACACAAAGCAGTTGCAAAAACGGGTTTGGTTTATGATAGTAAAAAATTATACGACAATCAAGTTTCAGACTGGATTCGTAGAGTTTTAAGTGGAAAAAAATACCAAATAGATCCAAAGGCAGCTTTAATGTTGGTAGAGTTTTTAGGAACAGATTTAAGTAAAATTGCGAATGAGTTAGACAAACTAATGCTAGTTTTGCCTAAAGAAACCATTATAACCGACGCTCACATAGAAGAAAATATTGGTATTTCTAAAGACTTTAATAATTTTGAGTTAAAGAAAGCAATAGGAGAGAAAAATGTGCTAAAAGCAAACAGAATTATAAATTATTTTGTAGAAAATCCTAAGAAAAATCCAACAGTAATGACAATTTCTTTGTTGAATGGTTTTTTTACCAAACTTTTGCTATTTCATGGTTTAAAAGACAAATCTAAAAATTCTGTTGCTAAGGCTTTAGGGGTTAGCACCTATTTTGTAGACGAATATTTTTTAGCTGCTAGAAATTTTCCTATGAGAAAAGTAGCACAAGTTATTGCCGCTTTAAGAGATGCAGATGTTAAAAGTAAAGGTGTGGGCGCAAACCAAACACAAGAGGATATTTTAAAGGAGCTGTTGTTTAAAATTTTACATTAAAAATACTTTTTATTGGATAGATAGATAAATTAACCCAATTTGGTGGGCTTTAAAATATTTGCATAAAAAAAACCGAGCAATTTTAATTGCTCGGTTTTTTTATCAGTAAAAGAAACTTTATTCTGATTCTTTTTTAACTTCTGCTTTGTCAGCAATAATTCTTGTATCCATATTGGCAACTTCCCAAGCTGTATGAAATACCAAACGTGCTCTGTTTTCTAACAAATCGTAGTTAATTTTGTCTGGAGTATCTGTTGGTTTATGGTAATCTGCATGTGTACCATTAAAATAGAAAATAATAGGTACATTATTTTTTGCAAAATTATAATGGTCAGATCTGTAGTAAAAACGATTAGGATCGTTCTCATCATTATATTTATAGTCTAAATTAATGTTAGTATACTTTGTATTGATGCTTTCGGATAAGTTATGTAATTCTGTACTTAATTTATCTGACCCAATTAAATAAACATAATTTGGGTCTGCTTTGTGTCTATCATCAATTCTACCTACCATATCAATATTTAAATCGCAAACAGTATTTGCTAGAGGAAAAATGGGATCTACATCTGTATAATATTTAGAACCTAATAAACCTTTTTCTTCTCCAGTTACATGTAAAAACAAGACAGAACGTTTTGGTCCTTTTCCTGCTTTAGCAGCCATTTGAAAAGCTTGTGCAATTTCTAAAATAGCTACTGTACCAGAACCATCATCATCTGCACCATTATAAATTTCTCCATTTTTAATTCCTTCGTGGTCTAAATGAGCAGAAATTACTACAATTTCTTCTGGTTTTTCAGTTCCTTTAATAAAAGCTACTACGTTTTCAGAATCTTTAAATTTTCTTCTACGTGTATTTTTATTAATCCATTCTGCTGGTACTTCTTGAAAATAATCATCACCACCCAAAGGTGAAACAATCCCCTCTGAAACATAAAAGTTTTTTAAATATGCGATTGCTTTTTTCTGTCCAGGTTCACCAGTATTTCTTCCTTCAAATTCATCTGAAGCATATGTAAAAAGGTGTGTGCCTAAGTCTTTTGCAGTAATTGTTGCAGCATATTTTACAGCTTGGTCTATATTTGCATCATCATTAGACGTGTTTTTACTAGAACCACAAGCCATAAAAGCGAATGCACTAGCAACATAAAGTATTTTTTTCATCGTTTAAAAAAGTATTTTGTTTGCAGTAATCAGTATTCAAAAGTAACAAAAAGTTACAGGTGTTTCAAAATTAATTTTTGTGAACAACAAATTGTTGTAAGGTTTTGTTAAACTTTAATAATTTACTTGGAAACAAATTATCGAATGCATTGTTGGAAACTAATGTATCTGTAGTACCATAAATGACACGATTATCTTTTAATAAAACAATAGTATCTGATAATTGTAAAGCTAAGTTAATTTGATGTGAAGATACAATAATTGTCTTACCAGTTTTGTCTACCAAGTTTTTAAGTAGCGTAAAAATATGTATGGTTTGATGCAGATCTAAATGCGCTGTAGGTTCATCTAAAATAACAACTTCTGTATCTTGAGCTAAAGCCCTTGCAATTAAAACACGCTGCAATTGACCATCACTTAATTGATAAAAATTCTTATCCTTTAAATGTCCTATTTCTGTTTGTTCTATAGCTGTGTTTATTTTTAAAAGATCTTCTTTACTAAGTATATCTATCCAATTGGTGTAGGGTTGTCTGCCTAGTGCAATAATTTCAAAAACTGTTAATTGGCTTTCTGGTAAACGCTCTGTTAAAACCAAACTTAATTTTTTAGAAAGCTCGTTTTCAGAAATAGTGTTTAGGTTTTTATCATTAAAAAAAATATTACCAGCAATAGGCTTTTGTACTTTAGAAAGTGTTCTTAAAAGTGTTGATTTTCCACTACCGTTTTCACCTAAAATGCTTACTAATTTTCCTTTTTCTATAGATATATTGATGTCAGATAAAACAATTTGTTGCTGTTTTTTCTGTTGATATCCAATACTTAAATTTTTGGTTTTTAAAACGATATGTGTATTTTTTATGTCGATTTTTAGAAACTTTTAAACAAATACTTTTTTCTTTCTTATTAAGAGCCAAATTACAATAGGTGCACCAAATAAAGAGGTTATTGCGTTAATGGGCAATGTAAACTCGCTTGTTGGCAATTGGGCTATACAATCGCAAATTAACATAATTATAGCGCCTATAATAAGTACAGCAGGAATTAATATTTTATGATTAGAGCTAGTAAAAACAATTCTGGCAATGTGTGGTACGGCTAAACCTACAAAAGCAATTGGGCCAGCAAAAGCAGTAATAACACCTGTTAAAGTACTAGTAATTAATAAAATAACATTTCTACTTCTTTTTACATTTATCCCTAAGCTTTTTGCATAATTTTCTCCTAATAAAAAGCTATTTAAAGGTTTTATGATAAAAATGGTACCTGTAATACCTAAAAGATAAATACTACTAAAAACAAGTACTTCATTCCAAGAAAGGTTGCCCAAACTACCAAAACTCCAAAATAAGTATTGCTGAATTTTTTCAGAGCTACTAAAATACGCTAAAACACTTATAATAGCAGAAGTTACACTACCAAACATTAAACCAATAATTAAAATAGACATGGTGTTTCTTACTTTATTTGCGGCAATAATTACTGCTGATAAAACGAAAAAACAACCCAAAGTAGCTGCCATGGGTATAGACCAAATAGAAAATGAATTACTAATTAAAAATCCACCAAAAAGAGTAGATCCTAAAATTAACAAAGCTACTCCTAAACTTGCGCCAGAAGAAATACCTAAAACAAAAGGACCTGCTAATGGATTTCTAAACAAGGTTTGCATTAATAAACCAGCAACAGATAACCCAGAGCCCACTAAAATGGCTGTAATTGCTTTTGGTAATCGAAATTGTAAAACAATGGTTTGCCAGCTTTCTTTAGATACGGCATTTCCTGTTAAAGTGTTAAAAATTTCTTTAAAAGGGATAGAAATAGAACCTAAACTTACATTTACAAAAAATAAAACCACCAATAGAATTGATAGAAATATAAATGGTTTTTTGTAGTTTTTTTGTTTCATGTATCAATTGTCAGGTTGAGTAAACTCAAGATCTAATGAAAATCTTAATTAAGCTCTATAAGATAAAAATCTGTTATTTGTAATGGGTTAAAAATTCTACCAATTTCTGAATTGCTAAACCTCTGTGAGAAATTTTATTTTTTTCTTCAGAACTCATGGTTGCAAAAGATTCATTAAAACCTTCTGGTTTAAAAATGGGGTCGTAACCAAAACCTTTTTCACCTTGCTTTTCAGTTAAAATTTCACCTTTACAAATTCCTTCAAATAAAAAATGTTTGTTTTCTAAATGTAAACTAATAACAGTTCTAAATTGTGCTTTTCTATTTGTTTTACCTTCTAATTCTGATAATAATTTTTGCATATTATTTTCAGCATTTGCAGGCTCTCCAGCAAATCGTGCAGAATATACACCAGGTTTTCCATCTAAACTTTCTACTTCTAAACCGGTATCATCTGCAAAACAGTTATAGCCAAATTTTTGTGTAATATAATCTGCTTTTAATGTTGCATTTCCTTCTAAAGTAGTTTCAGTTTCATCAACTTCATCAAAACAATTAATGTCTTTTAAACTCAATATTTTTATTGAATCAGATAACATTTCTTGTACTTCTTTTAGTTTGTTTAGATTGTTGGTTGCAAAGACGAGTTCCATTTTTTAAAATTCAAAATTTAAAATTGAGTGTTCAAAGTTACAAAAGTTAATACGTCAATTTAAATGCTTTTTACAAAGATTAAGGCTCTTTAATTTTTTTTAAGTTTAGCATAGCTTTTACTCATGATGATAAGGTTCGTTTTTTAAAATAGTAAAACCTCTATAAAGTTGTTCTACAACAAATAATCGAATCATTTGATGCGAAAACGTCATTTTAGATAGTGAAATTTTCCCAGTTGCTTTTTTATAAACCGCCTCAGAAAATCCATAGGGGCCACCAATAACCAATACCAATTGTTTAAGACCTGTATTCATTTTTTTTTGAAGATAGTTTGAAAATTCGATAGAAGTAAAATGTTTTCCTTTATCATCTAACAAAACCAATTGATCTGTATTTTGTAGCTTTTTTAAAATGAATTCTCCTTCTTTTTCTTTTTGTTGTAACTCGCTTAAATTCTTTACGTTTTTTATATCAGGAATAATTTCCAACTCAAATTTTATGTAATGTTTTAAACGATTTTGATATTCCTCAATTAATTTAATTAGGTTTTTATTGTCGGTTTTTCCAATAGCAAGTAGTTTTATTTTCATAATTTTATTTAGTCAAGCACAGTCTAAACCTATAAAAAAAACTCTCGACTGCGCTCGAAGAGACAAGGTTACTAAATTTAAATAAAAAACAAATTTATTAGTTTTAAAACATAAATTCTTAAGAACTCTTAAAAAGTTGAAAATCATTGCTATTTTTACATCAGAATTAAAAAATATTTATGATTCCAGAGGCACAATTTCAAAACGAATTAGATCTTATAATTAAAAACGCCATTAGAGAAGATATTGGAGATGGAGACCATACTTCACTTTCCTGTATTCCTAGAGATGCAGAAGGCAAAGCAAAATTATTGGTAAAAGATGAGGGGATTATTGCAGGCGTTGAATTTGCAAAACAAGTTTTTAAATATGTGGATGCCAACCTAAAGGTAACTACTTTTATAAATGATGGAGAAAAAGTTAAGTATGGAGACATCGTTTTTCATGTTTCTGGGAAATCACAGTCTATTTTAATGGCAGAACGTTTGGTGTTAAATGCCATGCAAAGAATGAGTGCTATTGCAACTAAAACTGCTTTTTTTGCTGATTTATTAGAAGGTACAAAAACCAAAGTGTTAGATACCAGAAAAACCACACCAGGAATTCGTGCTTTAGAAAAATGGGCTGTTAAAATTGGTGGTGGAGAAAACCACAGATTTGCTTTGTATGATATGGTGATGATTAAAGATAATCATATTGATTTTGCTGGCGGAATTACTGCAGCCATCACCAAAACAAAAAACTATTTAGCAGAAAAAAAAATAGATATTAAAATAATTGTAGAAGCAAGAAGTCTAGAAGAAATTAAAGAAATACTTTCTAATGATGGTGTGTATAGAATTTTAATAGACAATTTTAATTACGAAGATACTAAAAAAGCAGTCGCGTTAATTGGCAATCAATGTTTTACAGAGTCTTCTGGTGCAATTAACGAAAAAACCATTAGAAAATATGCAGAATGTGGTATAGATTTTATTTCTTCTGGTGCATTAACGCATTCTGTATATAATTTAGATTTAAGTTTAAAAGCTTTTTAGAATCAAGTTAATTGTTGCAGAGTAACAAAATTAAAAATACTTAAAAGTCAAAATTTGCCGTTTAGCAATTCCTTTTAATTTTATAAGTTTAAAAAAGATATGATTGATAATTATTTTGATAACGAAGAATTTATTAAAATTGATTTTACTACAACCCAAATCAAGAAAGGAGAGTATGATCAATGTAGGTTTTTAAATTGTAATTTCGAGGGCATTCATGCTTCTAACATTCAGTTTGTTGAATGTGAATTTATTGATTGTAATTTTAGTAATACGATCGTAAAAGATACTGCTTTTAAAGATGTTATTTTTGAAAAATGTAAAATAATTGGTGTAAAATTTAATGAGGTAGATCCATTTTTATTACAATTTCAATTTACAGATTGTCAGTTAAATTTATCTTCCTTTTATCAATTAAAAATACCAAATACCCCATTTGTAAAGTGCAATTTAGAAGAAGTGGATTTTGCAGAAACTATTTTAGCAAATGCTTTGTTTGATCAATCTGATTTAAAAAACGCTATTTTTGATCGTACAAATTTAGAAAAGGCAGATTTTAGAACAGCATATAATTTTAACATAAATCCAGAAGAAAATAAATTGAAAGGAGCAAGATTTAGTAGAAACAATATTGATGGACTATTAATTGATTCTGGAGTTTTATTAGAGTAGAATAAAGATGTAGAGAAGTAAAGTAATAAAGTTACAGAGTTACAAAGTTGTAGAGAAATAAAACAAAATTTTGCTACTTTACAACTATTTTAAAACTGCATCTATCAAATAAAAAGAAAAATGAAAACCTTTAGAGATTTATTAGTATGGCAGAAATCAATGAATTTTGTAACTGTAGTTTATCAAATATCTAAAACTTTTCCTAATGAAGAACTCTTTGGGTTAACATCACAAATAAGAAGTTGTTCTATTTCAATTCCAAGTAATATTTCTGAAGGTTTTGGAAGGGATAGTGTTAAAGACTAACTCCGTTTTTTAATTATTGCTATTTCATTACTTTTGAGTTACAAACACAATTAGAAATAGCCTTTAATTTACAATACATTCCAAAAGAAAAATTTGATGAATTGTATGAATTATCAAGAGAGATAGAGAGAATGTTATCGAGTTTTATAAGAAGTATAAAATCCAATACTAATAATCTTTGACACTTTTAAACTTTGTAACTTTGCAACTTTCCAACTCAAAATAATGACAAAAGAAGTAGAAAATAAATTAGCGCAAATACCAGTTGTTGGATGGTTGGTAAAACTGGGAAAGAAAATTAAAGTACCTGGTTTAGAAGGGATGTCTTTATACGACGTTTTAGAGATGTATTTTATTGGCATTGTAGAAGGCGCTTTAACAACTAGGGCAGGTGGTATTGCTTATAGTTTTTTTATGGCGATTTTTCCCTTCTTGTTATTTGTACTTACATTAATTCCGTTTTTACCAATAGATGGCGCTCAAGAAGGTTTACTTTCTATTATTTCTGATGTTTTACCTCCTAAAACTTTTGATGCAGTAGATTCTGTATTGATAGATATTATCAATAATCAATATGGTGGTTTGTTATCTTTTGGTTTTATAGGTTCTATTTTTTTAATGACTAATGGTGTAAATGCTATTTTTGGGGGATTCGAATATTCCTATCATATAAAAGAAGTTAGAAATGTGTTTAGAGCATATTTTATAGCCATGTTGGTTTCTTTTGTAATTGTCTTTTTTCTATTTCTTTCAGTAGTACTTATCATATTTTTTGAATTTATTTTAAAAGAATTTGTAACCTTTGGTTGGTTAGAAGACAATTTAATTTGGCTACAATTAAGTAGAGGTTTTATCTTTTTAACCATGATTTTTATAACCGTTTCTTTGTTGTATCATTATGGAGTTAAAGAAGCAAAACATGCTCGGTTTTTTTCTCCAGGAGCAGTTTTAACTACTATTTTATCGGTGTTAACCTTTTATTTGTTTGGATTTTATGTAAACGAATTTGCAAAATATAATGAGTTGTATGGTTCTATTGGTACACTTTTAATATTGATGATATTTATATGGTTAAATGCCATTATTTTACTTTTAGGTTTCGAGTTAAATGCTTCTATTTACTCTCTAAGAAGAAGAAATAAAACCTATACAAGAACTAATAAATTATAACTTTTTCACGATATTTGCGTGTGAAATAAATAATGTCTGGTTAAGCGCAGTAGAGATTTTATTAACTATCATCTTACTGTACTCGATAAGACATCAATAAAAAATTCATAATTAAATATGAAACCAAGCATCCCAAAAGGAACTAGAGACTTTTCGCCAACAGAAGTAGCCAATCGTACTTATATTATGAATACGATTAAAAGTGCATTCGAAACTTTTGGTTTTCAACCGATTGAAACGCCAAGTTTTGAAAACTCTTCTACATTGATGGGGAAATATGGAGAAGAAGGAGATAGGTTGATTTTCAAAATTTTAAATTCTGGGGATTTTTTATCAAAAGCAGATGAAAACTATTTATCTGATAAAGACAGTCTAAAAGTAACTTCCCAAATATCAGAAAAAGCTTTACGTTACGACTTAACAGTACCTTTTGCAAGATATGTTGTTCAACATCAAAATGAAATAACCTTTCCTTTTAAACGCTACCAAGTACAACCTGTTTGGAGAGCAGACAGGCCTCAAAAAGGACGTTTTAGAGAGTTTTATCAATGTGATGCAGATGTTGTAGGTAGCAAATCTTTATGGCAAGAAGTAGAGTTTATTAAGTTATATGATACTGTTTTTAGTAAGCTTGGTTTGTTGCAAACTACTATTAAAATTAACAATAGAAAAATATTGTCTGGTATTGCTGAGGTGATTGGTGCACAAGAGAAATTAATCGACTTTACAGTAGCATTAGACAAGCTAGATAAAATAGGAAAGGAGAAGGTAGAAGCAGAAATGTTAGCCAAAGGAATTTCTGAAAAAGCCATAGAAAAAGTACAACCATTATTCAATTTTACGGGTTCTAATTTAGAGAAATTAGCTTCTTTAGAACAAATGTTACAAACTTCAAAAGAAGGCACAAAAGGGGTAGAGGAGTTACGTTTTGTAATCAACTCTATAGAAGAATTAGGTTTGCAATCTGCTAATTTACAGGTAGATGTTACTTTAGCAAGAGGTTTAAATTATTATACTGGTGCTATTTTTGAAGTAGAAGCCCCCAAAGGTGTAAAAATGGGCTCTATTGGAGGTGGAGGTAGATATGATGATTTAACAGGTATTTTCGGTTTAAAAGATGTTTCTGGTGTAGGTGTTTCTTTTGGTTTGGATAGAATCTATTTAGTATTAGAAGAATTAGGTTTGTTTAAAACTGTAGACTTGCCAAAACCAAAAGTTTTGTTTGTCAATTTTGGAGAAAATGAAACTTTATATGCTATGAAAGCAATTGCTAAATTAAGAGCAGAAAATATAAAGTCAGAACTTTTTCCAGACAATGCAAAAATGAAAAAACAAATGAATTATGCCAATAAACGCGAAATTCCGTTTGTAGTAATTGTAGGCTCTAGAGAAATAGAAAACCAAGAATTCACTTTGAAAAATATGATTTCTGGAGAGCAAAATAATTACAATTTAGAAGAATTGATAAAAGAATTAAAATAGTATTAAACTACAATAGCTTAACTTTCTAAACTATACAAATTTATAAGTTACTCTGTTAGAATAAGCTAATCAAAGGTTGTTTTTTTTAATTTTAAATGAAAATTGATAGAATTATAACGATAACTTATTCAGAAACTAAAATAATACGTTGTAAACACGTAAATTTGCATTATTATAAACGATTGAAATGTTTGAATTGAACAGCAAAATGAATGACGAAAGAATTGAAGAAATAGGCGATAACCATGTAGCAACGTCTGCAAAAAATCCACTAAGAGCTAACGCTTTTTCTATTTCTGACGAAGAAAAAATAGATAAAATTCAAGAAAGTGTTAAAGATATTTTATACACTTTAGGTATGGATTTAGAAGACGATAGTATACAAGGAACTCCAAAAAGAGTGGCGAAAGCTTTTGTAAATGAGCTTTTTATGGGCTTAAATCCTAAAAACAAACCTTCTGCTTCAACATTTGATAATAATTATAATTATGGCGAAATGTTGGTAGAAAAAAACATTGTGGTATATTCTACTTGCGAGCATCATTTATTGCCAATAGTTGGTAGAGCACATGTGGCTTATATTTCTAATGGCAAAGTAATTGGCTTGTCTAAAATGAATAGAATTGTCGAGTATTTTGCAAAAAGACCACAAGTACAAGAGCGTTTAACCATGCAAGTTGTACAAGCAATGCAAGAAGCCTTGGGTACAGAAGATGTAGCTTGTGTAATAGATGCAAAACATTTATGTGTGAATTCTAGAGGTATAAAAGACATAGAAAGTTCTACAGTAACTTCTGAATTTGGAGGAAAGTTTAAAGAAAAAGAAACTAAAAAAGAGTTTTTACAATATTTACAAATGGATACGCATTTTTAAAATACTGATTATAAATTATTTAAAACCCGTTTTGAACTCGTCAAAACGGGTTTTTTGCTATTATAGAAATTTAATAGGTTGTATTGTTTTTTAACGAATTATGTATAGCTTTTGTATAGGGAGTTTTTATTGTTTGTTGTTTAGATAATTATAGTTTTAAAAAAATAATATAATATGTATAATACTTATATCAAACCTTTAATAACAATATTATTAATTTGTTTATCAACTGCAATTTTCTCACAAACTACTCAAGTAGGTAGTGGTAGCTATACCAATACTTATCCAGGAGCAGATAGTGCTGGTAGAAATGGTTTTCCATCAGGTGTTCCACAAATCACAGGGAGTGCAGTTGGCAAACCAATTCCTACAAACGATTGGTGGTCTAAATTAATCAAAGAAAATCACGCAGATAATTTGTTCAATTATCCAATGACCATGAAAACCACAAATACAGGTTTAATTGTTACCTATATTCCTTGGGGTGTTATTGGCGATTCTGCACCAATAGAGGTGGGCTTAACAGGTTTGAATACAGATAAAACAACAGTTTCAGATTATTCAGATTGGACAGTAACTATGAATTGGAAAGATGGTGATAATGAGTTAAAAGCAACTTCAGGAATTGGAATGCCTTTTGTCTACTACGAAAAAGATGCAGATGATGTTGTTCAAATCAAAGTCAACTCAGGTTCAGCGTCAATCAACAACGAAATTTTAATCATAGAAAATGCTTCTAGTGGACAAGATTTTGTTTTTTATGCGCCATCAGGAAGCACTTGGTTACAATCAGGAAGTACGTATACATCAACTTTAAACGGAAAGACCTATTGGTCTATGGCAATGCTACCACAAAATACAGCCAATGTTGCAAGTGTAGCTCAAGATATGCAAAAATATGCTTATGTTTTTCCTGCAAATACAACTACATCTTGGTCTTATAACGAAAGTAGCTCAAAAGTAACTACAACATTTTCAGTATCAACAGATATAAAAGAAGGTACTGAAGATAAAATGTTATTGGGTTTATTGCCTCATCAATGGTACAATTTAATATCAAGTTCACCAGTACCAAATGCATATACTTACAGTTCTGTTAGAGGGGAATTAAAAATGCTTGCAGAAAATAGTTTTATTGTTGAAAATACATTTAAAGGTATTTTACCAACTATTCCTTATTTAGCAAATTATAGTAATGGTTTTAGTCCAGCAGTTCTTGATGCTAAAATATCTCAAATCGAAAATGATGGTTTAGCAACTTGGACAGATTCTTATAATGAAGGCCAAGTGATGAATCGTTTGATACAAACTGCTAGAATAGCAAATCAAACTGGAAATATAGAGGCAAGAGATAAAATGATTACTACTGTTAAAGAACGTTTAGAAGATTGGTTAACGTATGAATCTGGAGAAACAGCATTTCTATTTTATTACAATGATACTTGGTCTGCATTATTGGGTTATCCTTCTGGCCATGGGCAAGACACTAATCTTAACGATCATCATTTTCATTGGGGGTATTTTATACATGCTGCTGCTTTTATGGAACAATATGAACCAGGTTGGGCAACAAAATGGGGACCAATGATTAACACATTAATTAATGATGCAGCTTCTGCTGATAGAAATGACGATAAATTCCCTTTTTTAAGAAACTTTAGTCCTTATGCAGGGCATAGTTGGGCAAATGGTTTTGCAACTTTTCCTCAAGGAAATGACCAGGAATCTACTTCAGAAAGTATGCAATTTGCATCATCATTAATTCACTGGGGAACTATTACCGATAATAAAGAAATTAGAGATTTAGGAATTTACATTTACACCACAGAACAAACTGCTATTGAAGAATATTGGTTTGATATGTACGAACGTAATTTTAGAGCAGAACAGCAATTTAGTTTGGTATCAAGAGTTTGGGGTAATTCTTATGATAATGGTACTTTTTGGACAGCAGACATTGCAGCTTCTTATGGTATCGAAATGTATCCAATTCACGGAGGTTCTTTTTATTTAGGGCATAATCAACAATATGCACAAAAATTATGGACAGAAATTTCACAAAACACTGGTGTTTTAAGTAAAGAAGATAATGATAATTTATGGCACGATACCTATTGGAAATATTTATCAATGGTAAACCCACAAGAAGCCGTAAATTTATACAACGCATACCCAGAGCGTAACCTAAAATTTGGTGTTTCTGATGCACAAACGTATCATTGGTTGCATTCTGTAAATGCAATGGGTGTTGTTGATGCTTCAATTACAG
This sequence comes from uncultured Polaribacter sp., assembly GCF_947503855.1. Taxonomy (GTDB): domain Bacteria; phylum Bacteroidota; class Bacteroidia; order Flavobacteriales; family Flavobacteriaceae; genus Polaribacter. Next base: position 173,665 of record NZ_CANNFF010000006.1, read on the forward strand.
CAGATTATCCTATTGCTGGCGTATTTAAACAAAATGGAGAAACTACATATGTAGCACATAATTATTCTGATAATGAAATTGTAGTTACGTTTTCTGACGGATTTCAATTAACAGTTCCTGCGCATCAAATGAAAACTAATAGAGATGTTGATGTTTCTGGAGTTTTAACTTCGGATTTTCCTCAAGCTTTTCCAAACGGAAGTGTTAATTTATCTGTAACAACTACTGGAAATAACATCACAAAAGTAGAATTTTTTGATGGAACAACTTCTATTGGAGAAGATACTTCAGCACCATATCAATTAAAAGCAGAGAATTTAACGCTTGGTGTTCACGGTTTTTATGCAAAAGTATATGTGGATAGTCAGTTTAATGTAACCAACATTGTAAAAGTACAAGTTGGTGAGCAAGTACCGTATTCAGCTACACCAATTGCAATACCTGGAACTTTAGAACCTGGTTTTTATGATAAGTTTGAAGGTGGAAATGGACAAAATATTGCTTATGTAGATACTTCAGTAGGTAATAATGGCGGTTTTAGAACTAGTGAAAATGTAGATGCAATTTTGGTTGATGGTGAAGGAGCAACTGTAGGTTGGTTGGCTTCTGGAGAATGGATGGAATACACAGTTGATGTTGCAACTGCTGGTAATTATGACTTAAGTTATAAATATGCTTCCGGTAACCAGAGTGGAGGAGGTCCTTTTTATTTTGAAGTTGATGGAACTAAAATTAGCCAAGATATTGCTGTGCCTTATTCTGGTGATTGGGATGTTTGGAAAACAGAAACTGTTTCTAATATTCAATTCACAAAAGGAAAAAATGTATTGCGATTATTTATAGAAAATGGCGAGTTTAATTTAGGTAAATTAATATTTACTTACAATAGTGCGTTATCATTTACGCCTCCAATAGCTATTGCAGGTGATAACATTTCTGTAATTTCACCAAGTACATCAACTACTTTAGATGGATCTGCAAGTAATGATCCAGAAGGGCAAACTATATCTTATAATTGGACACAAGTATATGGTCCTACAATTATAACCTTTGATGACAACAACATAGCATCACCAACTATTTCTAATTTAGTAGATGGTGTCTATAAGTGTAAGTTAACGGTTAGTGACGGTACCTACCAAGATACAGATGAAGTTTTGGTTATTGTGTCAGCTTCCGGTAATTTAAGACCTTCTATTTTTATTAATTCGCCAAGTAATAATGCTGCTTTTAAAGAAGGGCAAAACATCACTTTCACTACAATTTCCAATGATTTAGATGGTAGTATTGCTTTAGTAGAATTTTTTAACGGAAATACCAAAATAGGAGAAACAACTGCATCACCATTTAATTTTACTTGGTCAGATGCTTCTTTAGGGAATCATCAAATTACAGCTGTTGCTACCGATAATTTGGGGGCAAAAACAACATCATCAGTAGTTAATATATCTGTAAACGAAGAAAAGAAATGTTCAGAAGTTTCATCAGAAGCTCAACAGGGCGCTTTTTCTCAAGGCTATAAAGTAACTTTTGAAACAATTGGAACTTCAGTAGAAATACAATTTGAATTGTTAGATACAGATAAAACAGGTGTAATTGCTTACTTATGGAAACAATCTCCATTTGCAGAAACTCAAATGAATCAAGAATCAGGTCTTGTTTTTAAAAGTACTGTTGGCGGTGTTTCAGTTGGCGAGACCATAAGTTATGCTTGTAAATTTGCATATGCAGGTGGTTTGTCTGCAACAAACTATTTTTCTTATCAAGTAGGTAGTAGTTGTACAGGTAGTTCATCAGATACAACTGCACCAGAAAATTTTACAGCAACAGTAGGCAATGTAACTGCAACTACTGTAGAATTTGTATTAAATGGTACAGACGATTCTGGCAAAGTGATTTATGAAATTGACTATAATGGTAATTCAGAATCGGTAAATGCAAACTCTGGTGAGCAGACTTCTTATACAGTTACAGGTTTATCTGCAGATACAGACTATACTTTTACTATAAAAGCGAAAGATTTATCTGGTAATGTTGCCACAAATAATCCTATTATATTAAATGCAAAAACCACCGAAAACACCAATACAGATTGTGCTGGTTTTGCAAGCGATGCTATAGAAGGAGCATTTTCTTTAGGATACAATTATGAGTTTACCACAAATGGTTCTAGTGTAACAATTACTTTTGAACTGTTAGATACTGATAAAACAGGTGTGGTAGCCTATTTATGGAAACAATCTCCATTTGCTGAAACACAAATGAGTTTAGTTTCAGGTAAAAAATTCTCACAAACTATTAATGGTTTAACAAACGGAGAGACCATAAGTTATGCTTGTAAGTTTGCTTTTGCTGGTGGATTAGCAATTACCAAATATTTATCTTATACTGTGGGTGATAATTGTACATTAAGCACAAAAGATAATATTTTATCAAGTTCTGTTACTTTATACCCAAACCCAGCACAAGATGTTTTATATATATCTTCACCAATTAAAAAGATTACGAATGTTGTGGTTTATTCTTTATTGGGTAAAAAGCTCTTGAGCTTTGATTCAGGTTCAGAAAAAATAAGGATTGATGACTTGTCAAGTGGATTGTATTTCATTAAAATATATAATGATAAAATAAGTTATACTAGAAAGTTTCTTAAAGAATAAGAAGTTTAACAACTTATAAAAAAATCCGTTTAGATAAATTCTAAACGGATTTTTTTGTTCCTGCCTTCAAAGAAATGACAAACAAAAGATATTTAATTATTTACCAAAACCCATTCTCCTTTTTCTATTAATGGAATGGCTTGTTTAAATTTTACCACTTTTTCTTCGCCACTCATTACATTTTTAATAGTAACACGTTCGTTTCTGCCAATTTTTGGCTGTTCTCTTACAACGGTTTCTACAGGTTCTGAAGATTGCTGACGAGAGTTTTGAATCGCTTGTTCTGTTGTATTTTGCACATCAGCTTTACTAGTACTTAAATTTTCTCTTTTTTGCTGACGAGCTTCAGAAATTTGATTTCTATCTTGTGCAGGTAATTCACCTTTAAATAAGAAAGATAATACTTCTTTATTGATGTGATCTACCGTAGTTTTAAATAATTCAAAAGCTTCAAATTTATAAATTAAAAGCGGATCTTTTTGTTCGTAAGAAGCATTTTGTACAGATTGTTTTAACTCGTCCATTTTACGCAAATGCTCTTTCCAGTTTTCATCTATAATAGCAAGTGTAATGTTTTTTTCAAAATCGGTAATTAAGCTTTTACCTTCACTTTCATAAGCCTCTTTTAAATTGGTAACTACTTGTAAAGATTTAATTCCGTCTGTAAAAGGTACAACTATACGTTCATATTTATCACCTTCATTTTCATAAACATCTTTAATTACAGGATATGCTAAAACAGCATTTTTTTCAATTTTATTTTTATAGTGTTCTGTAACAATATTATATAATTGATCTGTGATTTCTTTTTCAGATAGTTTTTCAAATTCCTCTTCAGAAAAAGGAGAAGTCATAGAAGAGAATTTAATCAATTCGAACTCAAAATTCTGAAAATCTTTTACAGATTTGTTACTGTTTACAATAGATTCGCAAGTGTCATAAATCATGTTAGCAATATCTAATTGCAAACGTTTACCATCTAATGCATTACGTCTTCTTTTATATACAAACTCACGTTGTGCGTTCATAATATCATCATACTCTAATAAACGTTTTCTGATACCAAAGTTGTTTTCTTCTACTTTTTTCTGAGCTCTTTCTATAGATTTTGTAATCATAGAGTGCTGAATTACTTCACCTTCTTTTAAGCCCATTCTGTCCATCATTTTTGCAATTCTATCAGAGCCAAATAAACGCATTAAATTATCGTCTAAAGCTACATAAAATTGAGAGGACCCTACATCACCTTGTCGTCCAGCACGACCTCTTAACTGTCTGTCTACACGTCTAGAGTCATGACGTTCTGTACCAATAATTGCCAAACCACCAGCTTGTTTTACTTCGTTAGAAAGTTTAATATCTGTACCACGTCCTGCCATGTTTGTCGCAATAGTTACAACACCAGGTTTACCAGCTTCTGCAACAACATCTGCTTCTCTTTTATGTAATTTTGCATTTAAAATATTATGTGGAATTTTACGCATTTGTAACATTCTACCTAATAATTCAGAAATTTCTACAGAAGTTGTACCTACTAAAACAGGTCTTTTTTGCTCTACTAATTTTACAATATCGTCTATTACTGCATTGTATTTTTCTCTAGCAGTTTTATAAACTAAATCTTGTTTATCATCTCTTTGAATAGGTTTATTGGTAGGAATTTCTACTACATCTAATTTGTAGATTTCCCATAATTCTCCAGCTTCTGTAATCGCAGTTCCTGTCATACCAGACAATTTACGATACATTCTAAAGTAATTTTGTAAGGTTACTGTTGCAAAAGTTTGTGTAGCATCTTCAATTTTTACATTTTCTTTTGCTTCTATAGCTTGGTGCAATCCGTCGGAATAACGACGACCGTCCATAATACGTCCTGTTTGCTCATCAACAATCATTACTTTGTTATCCATTACTACATACTCAACATCTTTTTCAAAAACAGTATATGCTTTTAGTAGTTGATTCATGGTATGAATACGCTCGCTTTTAATGTTAAAGTCTTTGTATAGTTCTTCTTTTTCTGAGGCTTTTTCTTCTGCAGAATTTTCAGAAGCATCAATTTCGCCAATTTTTACACCAATGTCTGGTAATACAAAAAAGGTATCGTTGTTTGTTTTTTCAGATAAATGTGCAATCCCCTTATCTGTTAAATCTATTTGATTGTTTTTTTCTTCTACAACAAACCATAAGTCTTCATCTACCTCTGGCATTAACTTGTTGTTATCTTGCATGTAGTAATTTTCTGTTTTTTGCAAGATTTGTTTGATACCTTCTTGAGACAAAAACTTAATTAAGGCTTTGTTTTTTGGTAACCCTCTGTATACTCTTAATAATAAGAAACCACCATCTTTATCATTACCCTCTGCTATTAATTTTTTTGCCTCTGCAAGTACACTTACCAAATGTTGTTTTTGTAAACTTACAATATCTGCTACCAAAGGTTTAAGCTCTGTAAATTCGTGTATATCTCCTTGTGGAATTGGTCCAGAAATAATTAAAGGAGTTCTTGCATCATCAATTAAAACAGAGTCTACCTCATCTATAATGGCATAATTTGGTGTTCTTTGTACCAAATCGTCTTTAGAGCTAGCCATATTATCGCGTAAATAATCGAAACCAAATTCGTTATTTGTACCATAAGTAATATCTGCATTATAGGCTTTTCTACGTGCATCAGAATTTGGTTGGTGGTAATCGATACAGTCTGTAGTTAAACCATGAAATTCGAAAATGGGTCCCATCCACGCTTTATCACGTTTTGCTAAATAGTCGTTTACAGTTACTAAATGCACCCCTTTTCCTGTTAAGGCATTTAAATATACAGGTAATGTAGATACAAGTGTTTTACCTTCACCCGTCATCATTTCTGCAATTTTACCTTGATGTAAAACAGAACCTCCAATTAATTGAACATCATAGTGTATCATGTCCCAAGTAACTGGTTTTCCAGCTGCATCCCAAGAGTGAGCCCAATAAGCTTTGTCTTCTTCTAAAGTTACGTTGTCTCTTTCTGCAGATAATTCTCTATCAAAAGGTGTGGCAGTAACTTGTATTTCTTCATTTTCTACAAAACGTTTTGCAGTTTCTTTAACGACTGCAAATGCTTCTGGCATAATTTCTAATAACGTATCTTCAGAGGCTTTGTAGGCTTGGTCTTTTAAAGTATCTATTTCTGCATAAATATCTTCTTGTTTGTCAATATCGGCCGTTTTTGCGTCTATTTCTAAAGCATCTATTTTGTCTGTAAATTGTTTAGTTGCTGCCTTAATTTTGTCTTTAAATTCTATAGTTTTTGCCCTTAACTCGTCATGAGAAAGTTTAGAAAGTGCTGCTTCAAACTTTTTTACATCCTCTACAATAGGTTGTAAATTTTTTAAATCTTTCTGTTGCTTATCGCCTACAAAAAGTTTTATTACAGAATTTAATATGCTCATTATTATTTATTTTTTTATTACAAATTGAATTTGTATTTATTTGTATATCAATTTATTATAAATCTACAAAAAGATTTATTTTTGATGAACTTAAAAACAAAAAAAAAGCCTCTTTAGAGACTTTTTTATATCATTTTTGGATTTTTAATATTCATCTTCATTCCAAAGATAATCATCTTCCGTTGGATAATCTGGCCAAATTTCTATAATAGAGTCATATGAATCACCTTCATCTTCTATGTCTTGTAAGTTTTCTACAACTTCTAACGGTGCTCCAGTTCTAATAGCGTAATCTATTAATTCGTCTTTGGTTGCTGGCCAAGGTGCATCTGCTAAATAAGATGCTAATTCTAATGTCCAATACATTTCTTAATGTTTAATTTTGTGCAAAAATAATTTTTTTACGCAATTATGCAAGTCTTTTTTAAGAAATATAATAAAAAGTTATTTTTAAGATTAATTATACTGATAACTAATTATTAAAACTTAAAAATAATTTTTAATTCAATAAAAAAAGAACGTATTAATTTTTTGTAGGTATCCATTTTATTTCTTCTACCTGTGTGTCTTTAGTCAATTTTCGTGCCAGCACAAAAAGAAAGTCAGAAAGTCTGTTTAGGTAAATTAAAATGTCATTATTTATATTTTCTTGATCGTTTAATTCAACAGAAAGTCTTTCTGCACGTCTACAAACACATCTAGCAATGTGACAGAATGACACTGCTTGATGCCCTCCAGGAAGTATAAAATGTGTCATTTGGGGTAACTCAGCCTCCATTTTATCGATTTCATTTTCTAAAAAGGCAATCGATTTTTTATCAACTTTAGGAATATTTAATCGTTGTTTACCACTTTTTAAGGTTTCTTTTTCTGGAGGAGTAGCCAACATTGCACCTAGTGTAAACAGTTCATTTTGAATATTTAAAAGAAGATTTTTTGCATTTTTAGAAATTTCTTGGTCTTTTATTAACCCAATATAAGAGTTTAGTTCATCTACAGTGCCATAGCTCTCGATGCGTAAATTGTATTTTTTTACTCTTGTGCCGCCAAAAAGAGCTGTTGTACCTGTGTCTCCTGTTTTTGTGTAAATTTTCATGTTGATGAGTTCAAGATTTTGGGTTTAAAATTCAAAGTTACAAAGTTTACTTTCTAAGAAAATGTTAAACTCTAATTTTAAAATGTTCTTTTGCTTGTTCTTTTCTAAAAAATACAATTCCGTAATAAAAAAGGTCTACTGTTACAGTAACTTTTGGATTGTTTTTTATTTCAATCCAAGTACTTTCCATTTCTGTATCCCGATAAATATCATTAAAAATAAAAAATGAGTTATTATGAATAGTTGAAACACAATTATTAAAATGTACTAGGGTTTCTTTTTTTGTATGATTCTCGTTAAAAAGAATACAATCAAAAGTGCTGTTTTTTGTAACATCTGATATTGTTTTAGAAAACTTGCCTGTTATTATTTTTATTTGTTCTAAATGGTTGTTTTCAAAAATGTTTTTAGCCACTTTTGAAGTTTCTTTACAGTTTTCTAAAGTGGTTATATTCGATGTTTTGTTTCCAGCTTTTAAGGCAGTTGTATACACACCCAAAGAAGTGCCAATTTCTAAAATGCTTTTAGGTTTAAAATACTTTATAATTTTGATTAAAATACGTGTTTTTTTATTAGAAATAGGACCTATTTTTTCAATTCTAGGAGTTTGAAGTGTATTAGTTTTAAAAACATTAGAATCAATATCAAAATTTGTTACTTTTTTAAAGCTTTTAGTATCTGAAAGTTGATTTTTTATGTTTTGAAAAGCCTCCCATTTTTTGGCGTTTATTTTTTTGTACAATCCTTTGGTAACCAAATTAAAAATAAAAGGGGAGTGTACCCCATGTTGGTTGGTTGATTTTAATAAAAAAGCAAGAAATTTTCTTTGGTGGTAAAACATTTTGTAAAAATGAAAAACGAAATTAAAATAAAATTATAGCTTTATCCTCATAAAAGGTATATTTATTTTCCATACTATTTATAAAAAAAACCGAAGAGTTAACTTCGGTTTTTTTTTAGTAAAATATTCTCTCTATTTTAGACTACCTGTCATTTCTTCTGGTTTTACCCAAGCATCATATTCTTGTGGAGTTACATACCCCAAATTAACAGCTTCTTCTTTTAGAGTAGTGCCATTTTTATGAGCAGTATTTGCAATTTCTGCTGCTTTGTAATAACCAATTTTAGTGTTTAAAGCCGTAACTAACATTAAAGAATTATTTACCAATTCATTAATTCTTGAGTGATTTGGTGTTATACCAGCTACACAATTTTCTTCAAAAGAAGTACAAGCATCTCCAATTAATTGTGCAGATTGTAATACGTTTGCAGCCATCATTGGTTTAAACACATTTAATTCGTAATGACCTTGTGTGCCACCAACGGTAACAGCAACATCATTGCCCATAACTTGTGCACATACCATTGTAATAGCTTCTGCCTGTGTTGGGTTAACTTTACCTGGCATAATAGATGAACCTGGTTCGTTTGCAGGTATTATAATTTCTCCAATTCCAGATCTTGGTCCAGAGGCCATTAAACGAATATCATTTGCAATTTTATTTAAAGAAACAGCTATTTGTTTTAAAGCTCCATGAGTTTCTACTAAAGCATCATGTGCTGCCAAAGCTTCAAATTTATTTTCTGCAGTTACAAAAGGTAAGTCTGTAAATTCTGCAATATATTTTGCGACTAATACATCATATCCTTTAGGTGTATTTAAACCAGTACCAACAGCTGTACCACCAAGAGCTAACTGACTTAAATGTGCTAAGGTATTTTCTAAAGCTTTTAAACCAAAATCTAATTGAGCAACGTATCCAGAAAATTCTTGTCCTAACGTTAAAGGAGTTGCGTCCATTAAGTGTGTTCTACCAATTTTAACTACATCTTTAAAAGCTACTGCCTTTTTATTTAAGGTGTTTCTTAATTTAATAATGCCTGGTATCGTAGTTTCTATCACTTTTTTATAAATAGCAATATGCATCCCTGTAGGAAAAGTATCGTTTGATGATTGCGATTTGTTTACATCGTCATTAGGTTGAATTGTTTTTTCACCTTCACCAATTACTTTACCAGCTATTTCATGAGCTCTGTTAGCAATTACTTCGTTTACATTCATATTAGATTGTGTACCAGAACCTGTTTGCCAAATTACCAAAGGAAACTGATCATTATGTTTACCTTCTAAAATTTCATCACAAACTTTTGCAATGAAGTCTCTTTTTTCTGATGATAACACTCCCAATTCTGTATTTGTATAGGCCGCTGCTTTTTTTAAGTATGCAAAACCATAAACAATTTCTAAAGGCATAGATGCAGGTGCCCCAATTTTAAAGTTATTTCTAGAGCGTTCTGTTTGAGCTCCCCAATACTTATCTGCAGGCACATTTACTTGCCCCATTGTATCTTTTTCTATTCTGTATTTCATTTTGAATGATTGTTTGTGTAGCCAACAAATTTACAAAAAAGCAGGCATATTATTTATAAACATTTTGCTTGTTTTTATGTTGAAAATTTTTAGTTTTTGATAGTGAAATTTGAAAATATGTGTTATTTTTGCAATATTAATTATTTAAAGAATTTAAAATGTTAGATTTTTCTCAATTTTCTGGATTAGTTTTATTCATGTTTATTTTTACAGCTGGTTTTTGGTTGTTAATTTTTTTACTAACATTTGTAGTACCATATTGGATTGGTGGAACTATTTGGGAAAACTTAAAGTTGAAAAAAGAAGCTAGAGAAGCTGCTGAAGGCAGATAACATTAAGATATATTCACAACAAAAAACTCGTAACATTAATTTGTTACGAGTTTTTTGTTGCTTTCCCTTTGGGAAGGTCTAAATTGCTTTTTGCAATTTAGGGATAGGATTTTATCCTTCAAAATCATTATCACCTCCATTGTAATCTCTGTTTCCTTTAAACTTTTGTTTTTTCTGATTGAAACGATATACAAAGCTAACTCTTATTTGACGTTCTCTCCATTGAAATTCACTGTATTGTTCTGAAAAATCTGGTATTATTGTTGTTCGTTCACTTCTACGTCCATTAAAAACATCGCTAATATTTAAACTTAAAGAAGCTTTTTCGTTAAAAATATCTTTACTAGCTGCAATGTTCATCGTAAAAATTCCATTTGTTTGAGATATGGCACTTTGAGATGCACCTCTGTAATTAGAGTTGATTTGTAAATCAGTTTTCCCTGGAAGTGTTATTTTTTGATTTAAACGTAAGGAAAATGCTGTATTTTGAAAATCAAAATTTTGAGTTTTATTAGTAACAGGGTTTGTGTAGTCTCCATCTGTAGTAACATTAAATAAATTAAAATCACTGTTGATGTTCCAAACTTTAAAAGGTCTATAGTTTAACGTAAATTCAAACCCAACCCTTTCTTGTGTAGATAAGTTTACTGGAAATCTTCTAGTAATTGGGTCACCATTATCTGTGGTTTCTCCTGTATCTTCTTGAATTCTTTCCCAACTATCATTACTTATATTATAATAAATTGAGGTGCTTAACGTAAATTTTTCCCATCGTTTTAAATATCCTAAATCAACAGCATCAGTAAATACAGGATTCAAATCTACATTACCCGTATAAATATTTGCTTCACTAGATCTGCTAGGAAAAGGGTTTAAGCTTCTTCCTCTAGGTCTTCGAACTCTTCTATTATATCCTAAGGTCATATTTTCGCCATCTTTAATTTCGTATCCTAAATTTAAAGTAGGAAATAAATTGCCATAAGTACTCTTTTTAGGAACGCTAACATTAGCTTGATCAATTTCTACAGATGTATATTCATAACGTAAACCAGCTAAAAGAGATATATTATTAAATTTCTGACCATATTGAAAGTAGGCTGCGTTTACAAATTCTTTATAATTAAAGTTATTGTCTAAAAGGACTTCTGTAGGTATATTGTTTTTAAAATCTGTTTGTTCTAAAAAGAAACTATTAAAAATGTCTCTATAATTTCCTCTATAACCTGCTTCATACTGAATATTTTCTCCTACTGGATGTACATAATCAATTTGTAGTAAAGCTCTATCTTCATTTTGGCTTTCGATAACTTCTTCAATTTCATCAGTAAAATCAGCTATAACATCAATCTCTGGTATAAAGTTTATTTTATCTTCTACTTCTGTCGAGTACTGTAAGTTTACAGATAATCTTTTTCCAGAATCATCAAAAGTATTCACATAATCTAAGGTGTACTGTATTCTTTCTTCATCTTCTGATTCGTCTTCTGTTCTTTTAGTAGCTTGTTTTATGTTTCCATTAGGTTCAAATCTATCAATAATATTTGTATTTACATCATCATCATTACCACCATTAAAAATTATATTACCAATAATACTAGAACTTTTTGTTAGGTAATATTCAGCACCAAAGCTTGTAAATATTGACCTTCCCAATCTATCAAAATTTCTTGTTTCTATAATTCTATTTATATTTTCTGATGTTGGATTAACATATTTTGTGTCGTAATAAGAGCTACCTGGGGTTTCATTATATCTAAACCCTGTGTTTGTAAAAAAGTTCCATTTTTCTGTACGCCAATTGGCATTAAATGCAGTACCAACTCTTTCTGGATATCCTAAATCTAATTGTAAAGAACCGTTAAAACCTTTTAGTTTATTTTTTCTAAGAATGATATTTAATATACCTGCTGTCCCTTCTGCATCATACCTAGAGGAAGGTGAGGTAATAACTTCTACTTTTTCAATAGCTTCTGCATGTATTTGTCTTAATGCATCTGCACCATTAATACCCACTAATGCACTTGGTCTACCATCAATTAAAATAGTTACGTTTTCATTTCCACGTAAACTTACGTTCCCTTCTACATCTACTTGTACAGAAGGCACGTTACCTAGAACATCACTAGCATTACCACCTCTAATTGAAAGGTCTTTACCAATATTAAATACTTTTTTATCTAATCTAATATCTACTGTTGTTTTTTCTGCAACCACAACAATTTCATCTAAAGAACTGGTGTCTTCAGATAATTTAATGGTTCCTAAATTTAAATCTTTGGTAATGGTTTGCTTTGGGAATTTTTTAGATTTAAATGAAATAAATTCTATACTAATTTCGTAAGTTCCTTTTGGAGCTTCTACATTAAATTCACCATCAATACCAGTAATACCACCGGATAATTTATTAGTAATAGAATTTTTTAAAACAATAGTAGCATACTCTAAGGGTTTATTTGAAGTAGCATCTATAACCTTACCATAGATTTTTATATTGTTTGAATCGTTTATTTGTTGAGAAAATGATTTGTTTGCTAGTAATAAGAAAAGTAGTAGTGTAAGATTTTTTATCAAAACTTTTTTTTAAAATTTTTATGACTACAAATTTCACACATAGTTTAACTGCATTTAGTTAAACAAAAGTTAATAAATATTAAAAAAATTAATTCTAAATAATGTTTGTAATTTCTTCTGAAGGTCTGCCAATAACCGCTTTTTTATTATTTACAACAATAGGGCGTTCTATAAGCTTAGGGTATTTTAACATAGCTGTAATAATTTGCTTATCTGAAAGCTCTTTGCCTTTGTAATTTTCTTTCCAAATTTTTTCTGTTTTTCTAACTAAATCAATAGGAGAGATGTTTAACAAATTAATGATTTCATTTAATTCCTTTTCTGTAAGATTATGTTCTAAATATTTAATAATTTGAAATTCTTTACCAGAATTTTCTAAAATAGCTAAACCTTCTCTAGATTTTCTGCATCTCGGGTTGTGGTATATTTTTATCATTTTTAGTTTCAAAGTTTCTATTTTTGCTTACAGCTTACTCTTTCTTTTGCCCATTCAACATTAAATACGCTTTTAAGAATGCGTTTATATTTCCATCCATTACGGCATCCACATTACCTGTTTCTTGCCCAGTTCTTACATCTTTTACTAATTTATAAGGATGCATTACATAATTTCTGATTTGGCTTCCCCATTCGTTTTTCATTTTGTTAGCTTCTATATCATCTCTAGCAGCTTGTTGTTTTTGCAGTTCAATTTCATATAATTGAGATTTTAACATCTGCATTGCAGTAGCTCTATTATCGTGCTGAGAACGAGAATTGGAACAAGAAATTTGTATACCTGTTGGTTTGTGTGTTAATTGAACTTTTGTTTCTACTTTATTTACGTTTTGCCCTCCAGCACCACTAGAACGTGCAGTGGTAATTTCTATATCTGCTGGGTTTATTTCTATTTCAATAGAATCGTCTGCAACAGGATACACATACACAGAAGCAAAACTGGTATGACGTTTTGCATTGCTATCAAAAGGAGAAATACGCACCAATCGATGTACTCCATTTTCGCCTTTTAACCAACCAAAAGCATAATCGCCATCTACTTCAACTGTTACTGTTTTTATACCTGCAGTATCACCTGCTTGATAATTAAGCGTTTTTAATTTAAAACCTTGTTTTTCTGACCACATTGTATACATTCTAAACAACATTTCTGCCCAATCGCAACTTTCTGTACCTCCTGCACCCGCTGTTATTTGTACAACTGCAGATAGTGAATCTCCTTCTTCAGAAAGCATGTTTTTAAACTCAATATCTTCTAAAAAAGTACTAAGTTTTTCAAATTGTGCTGTAATTTCTGTTTCTTCAACTTCACCATCTTTATAAAAATCATATAAAACCTGTATGTCTTCATCCATAACCACTAAGGTATTGTAATCTTCTACCCACTTTTTTTTGAAACGCAGTTCTTTCATTACAATTTCTGCGGTTTTTGGATCGTTCCAAAAATCTGGATTAGCCGTTTTTTCTTCTTCGTTAGCTATCTCAATTAATTTTTTATTAATCTCTAAATAAGATTTTAGTAATTCAATTCTTTTAGAAATATTTTTTAGTTGGTCTTGTGTAATCATAAGCATCACAAAAATAAACGATTTTTTATGATTTCTTCTTTTAAAACTAAGCCTTATTTTTATAGATTTATAAAAAATATTTTTACCATGAAAAAATTACTACTTTTTACAAGCTTATCTTTTAATGGCTTTGCTCAATTTTCATAGAAAAATCTGGAAAAAAATTATAAAAAGGAATTAGCAAGCTAGAAGGATTATTTTACTTTTTATTATGATAAAAATAAGGACAAGTTATTTTTACAAGTAAAAAATTTTTGAAATTTTATTTAAAGAATATTTAAAAACTAACAAAGAAAAGCGAATGACAATAGACTTAATTTCAGACACAGTAACTAAACCATCACCAGAAATGTTACAAGCTATGATGCAAGCAAAAGTGGGTGATGATGTGTTTAATATGGACCCAACAGTAAATGCTTTGCAAGAAAAAGTTGCAAATATGTTTGGTGTGGAAGCAGCTCTTTTTTTTCCATCTGGAACCATGGCAAATCAAACTGCGATAAAATTACATACGCAACCTGGAGATTTGGTTATTTGCGATAAATACGCACATATTTACAATTACGAAAGTGGCGGAGTTGCCTTTAATTCTGGCGTAACTTGTAAATTAATAGATGGTAATAGAGGCATGTTTACGGCTAATCAAATAGTAGATATTGCTACTGCAAAACCTCAAATTTACTTACCTTTTACAAAGTTGGTTTGTATAGAAAACACCACCAATAAAGGTGGTGGAGCTTGTTGGGACTTTACTGAAATTGAGAAGATTTATCAAATTGCAAAAGAAAATAACTTGGCTTTTCATTTAGATGGTGCACGTTTATTTAATGCTTTGGTGGCTAAAAACGAATCGCCCAAACAATATGGTGCCTTGTTTGATACTATTTCTATTTGTTTTTCTAAAGGATTAGGAGCACCTATTGGTTCTATGTTGTTGGGCTCTAAAGAGCATATAAATAAAGCTTTACGTTTAAGAAAGCTATTAGGTGGTGGTATGAGACAAGTTGGTTTTTTAGCAGCAGCAGCCAATTATGCTTTAGATAATAATATTTCTCGATTGGCAGAAGATCATAAAAAAGCCAAAGAAATTGCTACAGTTTTAGAAAGCTGTAGTTACATTTCAAAAATAGAAACAGTAGAAACCAATATTTTAATTTTTTATGTGGATGAAAAAATAGGAGCAGACAATTTTATTGATAAAATGGCAGACAAAAATATTCTATTAACACCTATGGGAGAAGGTAAAATTAGAATTGTAACCCATTTAAACTATACAGACGAAATGCATCAAGTATTATTAAAAGAACTACAAAATTTTTAGAAGTAAAAACCTATTATTATAAGAGAAAATAACTCTGTAAAACACTCTTAATTTTATCATATAAAACAACATTTCTAATGGCAAAGGCAAAAGGATGGTATTTTTTAATTGAAATATACTTTTAATTAGTACTGTTTAACTTAGCTAATTCTTTGTAATTTCTTTTTAGTTTTTTTAATAAAAATCCATAGAGTAGTTGATAAAACAACCACAAGACACCTAAAAATAAAAGAGTAGCAAGTAACGTTGCCCCAATTACCATAAAAACTTGAGTTGTATTTAAGTCTTTAGAATTTGTATTAATTGTTGCTACAGTTGCCACCAGCATTAGTATTGCTACATAAGTTAAATTAAAAATCACATAGTTTCTAACTGTTTTTCTAGTCTTTAAAATATTATTCATTAAATTTTTTGTAGAATCTACAATAGAAATTTTTCGGTAGTTTACGTAAAACTTTATCAAAAAGTAAAAAATAATAATGTATGCTAAAATGTTAGAATAGTATATAAAATTCTCTAATCCAATTTTTCGATACTCTTCCATAGCAGTTTTAATATCTACAAAAAAGTACAAAGAATTTAAGATTACAAATTCTAAAATACCAATAATAAAAATCCATTTTACTATTGATGATGATTTGGAATGTGCTAACTTATAAATTTCTATGGCAGATAATTTACTAGTTTCTTCTGGTTGATTGCTCCAGGCTTTTTTATAATTGTCTAATAAATCCATAACTATGGGTTTAAAATATTTTTTAATTTTTCTTTTGTTCTATTCATTTTCACTCTTGCATTTACACTAGAAATACCTAAAGTTTCAGATATTTCTTTATAAGGTTTATCTTCTAGGTATAAGAAAATAAGTGCTTTTTCAATATCATTTAATGTATGAATAGCTTTATAAAGTGCTTTTAATTGTTGTTCTTCTGTATCATCATAATCGGTTGCTTTAATTTTGTAAGCAAGATTGCTAATATCTTGCGTTTTTACTCTTCTAGTAGATTTTCTATACAAAGAGATAGCTGTGTTTAAAGCAACTCTATACATCCAAGTACTAAATTTAGAATCTCCCCTAAATTTTGGGTAATTTTTCCAAACCTGGATAGTTATTTCCTGAAATAAATCATTATGAGCACTTTTGTTTGAGGTATATATTCTACAAATTTTATGTGCTATGTTCTGATTTTTTTCAAAGTCCTCTAAAAATTTAGCTTCTAAATTTTTTTGCAATTTGATTTAGGTTGATTAATTGTTTTATATAAGTAGCAATATTATGCAAATTGTTACATTTTTATTAAAAAAAAAATTGTTGAAGTTATTTTTTTTACATTTGTTCAACTAAAATACATATAAATTGAACAATATTAAGCAGGATTTTACAATTAAAGACTTAGAGAATATCTCTGGTATCAAGGCTCATACTATACGTATATGGGAAAAAAGATATGGCTTATTAGAACCCCAAAGAACAAGTACAAACATTAGGTATTACTCTCACAGCAATTTACAAAAGTTGTTAAACATTGTTTTGTTGAATAAAAACAATCACAAAATTTCTAAAATTGCTAAAATGTCTGAAGAAGAAATTAAAATTCAGGCAAGAGAATTAGCTTTCTCTAAAGCCATTAATGATGAAGCTTTAAGTTCTTTTAAATTATCGATGTTACAGTTTGATAAAGTACTATTTAATAATACTTATGACAAGCTGTTGCATAAAAAAACCTTTAGAGAAATTTTTAAAGATGTTTTTATTCCTTTTTTAGAACACATTGGTTTTTTGTGGCAAACAGATACTTTATTGCCAGCACATGAGCATTTTATATCTAATTTAATTGCACAAAAAATTCATATTAATACTGAGAATTTACAATATAGTATAACTTATTCTAAAAAAACTTATGTTTTATTTTTACCAGAAAATGAGATTCATGAATTAGGTTTGTTATACCTAAATTACGAATTGGTCTTAAGAGGTAATCATACGATTTATTTAGGACAAAGCCTGCCCTTAGACAATTTAGACTATTTCTTTAAAAACGATAGAGAGTTGTGTTTTGTAACCTCTTTAACAGTGCAACCTTATGATGATAAAATAGATGATTATTTTAATCAGATTAATGATATTTTAAAAGACACAAATCATGAATTTATTGCTATTGGTAGAAAGACAGAGTTGGTAAAAAATAATAATTATAATTTTCAAATAAGTTTCTTTGATACTGTTACAGATGTGTTAAAAGAATTATAATATTCACTTTATAAAAAATAAATGTTTAATTTTATTTGTTAAACAATCAAACCTAAATGGATAAACAAATTTATATTATAGGCTCTGGCTTTTCTGCTTTGTCTGCCGCTTGTTACCTTGCAAAAGAAGGTTATAAAGTAACTGTATTAGAAAAAAACGATACGTTAGGTGGTAGAGCAAGACAATACAAAAAAGATGGTTTTACTTTTGATTTAGGACCTTCTTGGTATTGGATGCCAGATATTTTCGAACGTTTTTTTGCAGATTTTGGAAAAAAACCTTCAGATTATTATACATTAGATAAGTTAAATCCTGGTTACGAAGTGTTTTTTGGAGAAAAGGATTCTTTAAAAATTTCTGAAAACTTAGAAGACATTTACAAAACGTTCGAAGAAGTAGAAAAGGGGAGTAGTAAACATTTAAAAACATTTTTAGACTCAGCAAAATCTAATTACGAAACGGCCATTTTAGATTTGGTTTATAGACCAGGTATTTCTCCATTAGAATTGGTTACAACTACAACTATTGCTAGAGTTAGTCAATTTTTTTCTACCGTTAGAAAACAAGTACGAAAAAAAATTACCAATCAAAAATTAATACAAATATTAGAATTTCCTGTATTATTTTTAGGTGCAAAACCAAGCAATACACCAGCATTTTATAATTTTATGAATTATGCCGATTTTGGTTTAGGTACATGGCATCCAAGAGGAGGTATGTACAAAGTTATCGAAGCAATGGTTTCTTTAGCTACTTCTTTAGGGGTAGATTTTAGAGTAAAGGCCAACGTAGAAAAAATATTGGTAGATGATCATAAAAACGTATCTGGTTTATTGGTAAATGGAGAGGAAATCAAAGCTAATTTAGTGTTAAGTGGTGCAGATTATCATCATACAGAAACCTTATTAGATCAAAATTTAAGACAATATTCAGAAAATTATTGGAGCAAAAAAACCTTTGCCCCATCATCTTTATTGTTTTATGTTGGTTTTGATAAAAAAATAGAGAACGCTAGTCACCATACATTATTTTTCGATACAGATTTTGATGCTCACGCAGAAGAAATTTACGACAATCCAAAATGGCCAACAGCACCATTATTTTATGCAAACTTTACCTCTATGACAGATAAAACATCCGCTCCAGAAGGTAAAGAAGCTGGCTTTTTCTTAATCCCCTTAGCACCTGGTATAGAAGATACAGAAGAACTTAGAGAGCAGTATTTTCATAAAATTATGGACAGGTTTGAAAAATTAACCAATCAAAATGTTAAAAATAATGTTATCTTTAAAAAATCTTTTTGCGTAAAAGACTTTAAAGAAGAGTATAATTCTTATAAAGGAAATGCTTATGGAATGGCGAACACTTTACTGCAAACAGCATTTTTAAGACCAAAAATAAAAAGTAGTAAAGTAAATAATTTGTACTTTACAGGCCAGTTAACAGTTCCAGGTCCTGGTGTACCACCAGCATTAATTTCTGGTAAAATAGCATCTGAACTTATTACTAAAAATTAAGATCATTATGAAAGAATTATTTGACAATGTTTCTAACAGTTGCAGTAAATTAGTGACTAAAAAATATAGTACTTCTTTTTCTTTAGCTGTAAACATGCTATCCCCAAAAATAAGAACCGATATTTATAATATTTATGGTTTTGTACGTTTTGCGGATGAAATTGTAGATACTTTTCATGAGTATAATAAAGAAGAGCTCATGGCTCATTTTGAAAAAGATTATTACATCGCAAAAGCACAAGGCATTAGTTTAAACCCTATTTTAAATTCTTTTCAGCAAACAGTAAATACATATAATATACCAGATGAAATGGTGCAAGCTTTTTTACGAAGTATGAAAGCAGATTTGCACAAAACAGAATACCAAACAAAAGAAGAGTATGATGCCTACATCTATGGCTCTGCAGATGTGGTTGGTTTAATGTGCTTAAAAGTTTTTGTAAATGGAGATGATGCAATGTTTAACGAATTAAAAGATGCAGCGATGCGTTTAGGGTCAGCATTTCAAAAAGTAAACTTTTTAAGAGATTTAAAAGACGATTTTGAGTTGTTAAACAGGTCTTATTTTCCAACTATTGATTTAGGCAAACTAGATCCAGCCTCTAAACAGCAAATAATAGACGAGATTGAAGAAGATTTTAATTATGCCTTTACAAATGGTGTTTTAAAATTACCAGTAGAAGCCAAATTTGGTGTTTATATGGCTTATAGATATTACAGAAGATTATTAAAAAAATTAAACAGTGTACCTTCAGAAAAAATTATGGATACTAGAATTCGAATTTCAGATCCAATGAAAATAAATTTGTTGGCAAGAAGTTATGTAAAATATAAATTAAATTTAATTTAAAATGTTATATGCATTTACCACAATTGGTGTATTTTTAATAATGGAAGGTATTACTTGGCTTACCCATAAATACGTTATGCACGGGTTTGGTTGGTTTTTGCATGCAGATCATCATGAGCCTGGGTATCCTCATGTTTTCGAAAAAAACGACGCATTTTTTGTAGTTTTTGCAGTACCAAGTATAGCACTTTTCTTTTTAGGAAGTTACACACCACAAACCTACTTATTTTTTATAGGTTTAGGTATTTTATGTTATGGACTCGCTTATTTTTTAGTGCACGACGTTTTAATTCACAGAAGATTTAGTTGGTTTAAAAATACCAATAACAAATACCTAAAAGCATTAAGAAAAGCGCATAAAGTTCATCATAAAAATATGGGTAAAGAAGACAGTCAATGTTTTGGTATGTTGTTTGTCCCATTAAAATATTTTAGAGAACAAAATTTGATTTAACTTTTTTTGGGCGTTTTAACGGGCTTTACACTATATCTTTTTACAGAAAAAGCAAAAAGGATGCCGTTTCAATCCCTAACGCAAACAGTTTGTCAACTTTTTAAGACTTTAAAGCTTACACGTTTTAAAAAAAATAAATCCTTCAAATTATATAAAATTGAAGGATTTTTTATGTAGCTTCATATACTTATTTCTATAATTTAGGATATTTCTCAGCAATTTTATCCAACCCTAAATTATGAATACTCCCTAAATGTGTATGTTCTTTTCCTAAATCTGGTGTGTAAGTTCCTTCCTGAACTTGCCCTCCAATCTTTTGATAAGCTTCTCTAAAAGACATGCCTTCAACCACTAAATTATTAATAGAATCTACTGTAAATAAATATTGGTATTTTTCATCATTTAAATCGATATCTTTTACAATTACCTGCTGAATGGCATAATTAAAAATGTCTAAAATGTCTTTTACATCTTCAAAAGCATTGATAATATTCTCTTTTAATAACTGAAAATCTCTATGGTAACCTGTTGGTAAATTATTAGTAATCAGTAACATTTCTGAATGTAATGCCTGAATTTTATTACACTTCCCACGAATCAATTCAAAAACATCTGGATTTTTTTTATGCGGCATAATGCTACTTCCTGTAGTTAATTCATCAGGAAACGTAATAAAGCCAAAATTCTGACTCATATACAAGCAAACATCCATAGAAAAACGAGCCATTGTGTTACACAATCCACCTAGAGCAGATGCTATAGAACGTTCGCTTTTTCCTCTACTTAATTGAGCAGCAACTACGTTGTACTTTAAGGTTGCAAATTCTAATTCTTTGGTAGTTAACTCTCTATCAATAGGGAAGGAGCTACCATACCCTGCTGCAGAACCTAAAGGGTTTTGATCTACTACTTTTGCAACTGCATTTAACATATAAACATCGTCTATTAACAACTCTGCATAGGCAGAAAACCACAAACCAAAAGACGATGGCATGGCTACTTGTAGATGCGTGTAACCAGGCAATACACTTTTTTTATGAGTTTCTGCTAGGTTTAAAAGCGTATCAAAAAGCGTTTTTGTTTTATCATTAATAATTGCCAAGTTTTCTTTGTAATACAACTGCAAAGCCACTAAAACTTGATCATTTCTAGAACGTGCCGTATGAATTTTTTTTCCAACTTCGCCTAATTTATTGGTTAGTTCCCACTCAATTTTAGAGTGTACATCTTCAAAAGATGCTTCAATTACGAAAGTTCCGTTTTCGATATCTGTTGCTAATTCTTGTAAACCCTTTTTTAAGTCAGTCAACTCATCAGCAGAAATAATACCAATAGATTCTAACATAATTGCATGCGCTAAAGAAGCTTGTACATCGTATTTAGCAATGTGTATGTCTATTTCTCTATCATTACCCACTGTAAAGTTTTCTATTTGTTTGTCTATGGTAAATCCTTTATCCCAAAGTTTCATATAAAAAATGTTTAATCGTTTATTTGTTTAATCGTGTAATTGTCCTTGTTTAATCTTGTAATTGTTGAATTGTATTTCGTTTTGACTTTTAAACTGTTAAACGATTACACTTTTAAACAATTTTCCAACAATTCTACATAAATCTTTATTCCTTCTTCAATTTCAGCCAAATATATAAATTCATTGGCAGAATGAGAACGTGTACTATCTCCAGGTCCTAATTTTAAAGATTGGCAAGTTAACACAGATTGGTCTGATAATGTTGGAGAACCATAAGTTTCTCTTCCCATAGCAATTCCTGCTTTTACCAAATCGTGTTCTAAAGAAATAGAAGAGGAGTTCAGGCGTAAACTTCTAGGTGTAATTTTAGTACAAGGTGCTTGTGCTTGTAAAATATCTGCAATTTCTTGATTTGAATAGGCATCATTTACACGCACATCTATCACCAAATCTACATGACCAGGAACTACATTGTGTTGTGAACCTGCGTTTATTTGAGTAACTGTCATTTTTACATCACCTAAAGCATCAGAAGATTTGTCAAACTTAAAGTCTTTAAACCATTGTAAAACTTCAATAGTGTTATAAATTGCATTGTTATCATTTGGGTGTGCAGCATGACTTGGAGTTCCATCAACTTCTGCATCAAAAACTACTAAACCTTTTTCTGCAACTGCTAAATTCATCAAAGTAGGTTCGCCAACTATGGCAACATCTATATGTGGTATGATTGGTAACATACTATTCAATCCATTATTTCCACTATTTTCTTCTTCTGCAGAAGCCACAATAACCAAGTTGTATTTTAGATTTTCTACTGCATAAAACTTTGTGAAAGTTGCTATTAAAGACACCAAACAACCACCTGCATCATTAGACCCTAAACCATATAATTTGCCATTTTCTACAAAGGCTTTAAAAGGATCATTTGTGTATTTAGAATTTGGTTTTACAGTGTCATGATGTGAGTTTAGTAACAATGTAGGTTTGGTTTCATCAAAATATTTATTGGTTGCCCAAACATTGTTTTTAGTTCTTTTAAACGGAATTTCATACGCTTTAAACCAGTTTTCTATTAAAACGGCTGTTTTATCCTCTTCAGTAGAAAAAGATTGTGTTTCTATTAAACCTTTTAAAAGTGCTATTGCTTTTTCTGTGAGTTGTTTTAGTTCCATTTTATAAAGTGATGGTTGTAAAGTTTGTATTTTCTTTTGTAAACATAGCTATATTGCCAATATGTACTTTTTGTACACCATTATGTAATGCATCAAAACAATTGTCTATTTTAGGAATCATACCATCTGTAATGATATTTTTTGCTAAAAGGTTTTGGTATTTTTCTGTATTTATTTGCTGAATTACAGAGGTTTTATCATTAAAATCTTCTAAAACACCATTCAGTTCAAAACAATAGTAAATAGATGTATTGTAAATTTTACTCATAGCAACAGCAATGGTGCTTGCAATGGTATCTGCATTGGTATTTAATAATTGCCCGTCTCCATCATGGGTAATAGCGCAAAAAACAGGTGTAAAATCTGCTTTGATTAATTTATCAATAGAATGATTTGCTACTTTTTTTACATCACCCACAAAACCAAAATCAACTTCTTTTACAGGTCTTTTATTTGATTGTATACTGTTGATATCTGCACCAGTTAAACCTATTGCATTGGTTTGTAATGCTTGAAGTTTTGCTACCACGTTTTTGTTGACTAAACCACCATACACCATGGTAATTACTTCTAAAGTTTTAGCATCTGTAATACGTCTGCCATTTATCATTTTAGATTCAATGCCTAATTTTGAAGCTATAAAAGTAGCTTTTTTACCACCTCCATGAACTAAAATTTTGTTTCCTTTTAATTTAGAAAAAAGTTTTAAGAAATTGTTTAAAGAAGTTTCATCTTCAATAATATTTCCTCCTATTTTTATGATTGATAGCTTTTCCATAAGTGCTGAACTTGTTTCAGTATCTTTTTGTTTTTATGTTAGATTCTGAATCAAGTTCAGAATTGCGAAGATTTTACAAATCTTCTAATATTTTTTTAAGAACTAATTGTGCAGCAAAAGTTCTATTATTTGCTTGTTCTATGACCAAAGAATTTTCACCATCTAAAACAGCATCTTCTACCACAACATTTCTTCTTACAGGCAAACAATGCATAAATTTAGCATTCCCTATTTTTTCTTTAGTGATTGTCCAATTATCATCAACCTTTAAGACTTTACCATAATCTTTATAAGAACTCCAGTTTTTGGTGTATACAAAATCAGCATCTTTAAGCGCTGCTGACTGATTGTGATAAATAGGGGTGTCTTTTGTTATTTCTGGATTTAAATTATATCCTTCTGGATTTGCAATCACAAATTCTACATCCATTTTTTGCATTGCTTGTACAAAACTATTACCCACTGCATGTGGTAACGCTTTGATATGCGGAGCCCAACTTAAAACCACTTTTGGTTTTTTTCTATTAGAATTTTCAGCAATAGTAATCGCATCTGTTAAGCCCTGTAAAGGATGACCCGTTGCACTTTCCATACTTACAATTGGTACAGAAGCAAATTTTACAAAAGAATTTAAAACTTGTTCAGACTCGTCTTTTTCTTTGTCTGTTAAGCTTGGAAAAGCTCTTACAGCGATTACATCACAATATTGAGAAACTACTGCTGCAGCTTCTTTTATATGTTCTGCAGTATTACCGTTCATTACAGTTCCATCACCAAATTCAATTCCCCAAGCATCACCAGAAACATTCATAACTATTGGATCCATGCCTAGATTTAATGCGGCTTTTTGTGTACTTAAACGTGTACGTAAACTTGAGTTGAAAAATAATAAACCTAATGTTTTGTGTTGGCCTAATTCTTTATTTCTTAGAGGGTTTTCTTTTATTTTTCTAGCCTCTTTAATCCAAGAGTTGATGTTTTCTATGTCGTTTATGGATGTGTAATTCATCATTTTTTATTGTTTAATCGTTTAATCGTTTAATTGTTTAAAAGTTCTAAGGCGATTAAACAATTACACATTTAAACAGTTACACTTTTTTACTTAATTTTTGTAAACGGTACTTTATTTTCACATGCATTTGTAATAAAGTTGTCTTCTAAACCATTTACAATCCAAGTTTCTATGTTTGCTTTTTTTGCCAATGCCACTGCTGCTATTTTAGACTGCATACCACCACTACCATGAGACGATTTTGAATTGACAACTTCATTTTTTAAATTTTCGAAATTTGTAACTTCTTTAATGGTAATTGGTGTATTGTTTTTAATGGATTCTTTTGTGTAAATTCCATTTGTATTTGTGGCAATGATTAATAAATCTACTTCTAACAAAGTAGCTGTTAATGCGGCTAATTTATCGTTATCACCAAATTTAATTTCATCTGTTGCAACGGTATCATTTTCATTAATTATAGGAATGTAATTATTATTGACCAAAACATTAATGGTATTTACAATATTTGTTTTGCTTTCTTGTCTTTCAAAATCAGAATAAGACAATAAACACTGTGAGGTTAACAAACCATACTCTCTAAAAATTTCTTGATAAATTCTTATTAAATGTGGCTGACCAATTGATGCTAAAGCTTGTTTTACAAAAACTGCTGATTGTTTGCTTTCTAATTTTACAAACTGTTTTGCAACTGCAATTGCACCAGAACTTACAATAATAAATTCGTAAGAGTCTTTTAATTTTGCAATTTGATTTGCAATATCTTCAATTTTACCCCGAGAAATATTATTGGTTTCTTTGGTAAGTGTATTAGACCCTATTTTTAGTAAAATTCTTTTCTTTTTTTGCATTTAAATTCAATTATGAATTAAAATATTTTAATGTGAAACCTCTAATTTCTACCTAATTTGTCCAGTTCCATGAACATACCATTTATTGGTAACCAAATGTTGCAGACCAATTGGTCCTCGTTGATGTAATTTGTCTGTACTGATGGCTAATTCGCCACCCAAACCTAATTGACCACCATCTGTAAAACGAGTGGAAGCGTTGTGATATACAGCTGCAGTATCTACATTTTCCATAAATAATTTAGCCTCTTCATTATTTTTTGTAATTATTGCTGAGGAATGGCCCCCAGAAAACTTGTTAATCTTTTCAATTGCGGCTGAGTTTGATGAAATTGTACCTACCACAATTTTATAATCTAAAAATTCTTGAGACCATACATCTTCTGAATGAATTTTTTCTACTTGATGAGATTTTGAGGTGTTATCATCACCTAAAACTTGAATATTATATTCTTTTAAGGTTTTGATTAATTTTGCAACAAACTCTTTTTTATTTGGTAGATTTTCATCAACTAAAACTTTATCAACAGCATTACAGGCAGAAATTTTAGATTTTCCGTTAATAATGATATCTATTGCAGTTTTTGTATCTGCTTCTTTATGCACATATACAAAATTATTACCTCTACCACTTATAATTACTGGGCAAATTGCGTGTTGTTTTACAAATGCAATCAATCTTTCTCCACCTCTTGGTACAATTAAATCTATTCTTTGAGATGGTTTTTCTAAAAAAGCTTGCGTTTCTGTTCTGTTAAATTGTAAATAGGTTACCCAATCTGTAGAGGCATTGTGCTTTTGTAGGGCTATATGCCATAAATCGACAATTTTTAAGTTAGATTGTAAGGATTCTTTACCACCTTTTAGTAAAATTTTATTTCCAGATTTAAAAGCAATGCCAGCAGCTTCTACTGTAACATCAGGTCTCGATTCATAAATAATTAAAACGGTACCAAAAGAGGCAGTTTTATTGTACACTTGCATCCCATTATCGTGCTTAAAACTAAAACGTTCTACACCAACAGGATCTGCTTGCGAAGCCAAATGTTTTGCAGCGGCAATCATTTCATCAACTTTAGCATTTGTAACCTTTAAACGATCAGACATCGAAATATCATCACCTTTGTAAGCCTCTAGATCTTTTTGGTTGATGCTAATCAATTCAGCTCTATTAGCCTCCAAAAGTTCTGCCATGCTAAGCAAAACATTATTTCTTGTTTCTATGGATAATAATGTGTTCATTTTTAATAAATATTCTAATTTATTTTAGTATTAATTGCATTTTTTTAATGTAAAACATCAATTAAAGCTTCAAAAAACTCATCTATATGATGTTTTTTGATATTTAATGGAGGTAAAATTCTTAATAGTTTTTTATTAGAAGAACCACCTGTAAAAATATGATGATCGTAAATTAATTTTTTACGTAAATCACCCACTTCAAAATCAAATTCTAAGCCTAACATTAAGCCTCTACCTTTAATTTTTTTTATTTGCGAAATTGTTTGGGCAATTTTCATAAAATAATCAGACATTTGATTTACGTTGTCTATCAGTTTTTCTTTTTCAATAACTTTTAATACAGCCAAACCCGCTGCACAAGCTAAATGATTTCCACCAAAGGTGGTACCTAACATTCCGAATTTTGCTTTAATGTTTGGGTGAATTAAAATACCGCCAATAGGAAAACCATTTCCCATTCCTTTTGCAATAGAAATGATGTCTGGAGTTACATTATAGTGTTGATAGGCAAAGAATTTTCCAGATCGGCCATAGCCAGATTGCACTTCATCTGAGATAAACAGCGTATTGTTTGCCTTACAAAGTATATCAACTTGTTCAAAAAAATTAGCAGTTGCTTGGTCTAAACCACCAACACCCTGTATAAACTCTACAATTACTGCACAAACATCACCTTTTTCGAGTTCTGCCTTTACAGTATCGATGTCGTTTAAATCTAAAATAGTAACTTTTTGTTGTGCGTTAATTGGGGCAATAATATTTTTATTATCTGTTGCAGCAACTGCAGCAGAGGTACGCCCATGGAAACCATTTTTAAAAGCAATAATTCTTGATTTTTGAGTTTTAAAAGAGGCTAATTTTAAAGCATTTTCATTGGCTTCTGCACCAGAATTACATAAAAACAATTCGTAATCTTTACAGCCAGAAAGCTTTTCTAACCTATCTGCTAGTTCTACTTGCAGTGGATTTTGAACTGCATTAGAGTAGAAACCTAATTTAGAAACTTGGTTTTTAATTGCTTTCACATATTTAGGATGTGCATGACCAATAGAAATTACTGCGTGGCCACCATATAAATCTAAATATTCTACTTTCTTGTCATCATAAACATAGGCTCCTTTTGCTTTTACAGGAGTTACGTCATACAAAGGGTAAACGTTAAATAATGGCATGATTTTTATTTTTTAATTTGATTAATTTTTTCAAAAGATTTGTTAATTCCTTTTATTAAAGATGAGCTTAAACCTTGATGTTCCATCTCATTTAAACCCTCAATAGTACAACCACCAGGGGTGGTAACCCTATCTATTTCTGCTTCTGGGTGTTTGCCAGATTCTTTTAATAAACTTGCGGCTCCGAAACAGGTTTGCATGGCTAATTCGTGTGCTTCTTGAGCTTCAAAACCCAATTGTATAGCTCCTTGAGTTGTAGCTCTAATTAATCGCATCCAAAATGCAATACCGCTTGCGCAAATTACTGTAGCAGCTTGCAGTTGCTCTTCTGGAATTTCCATAGAGTTTCCTAAACTACTAAAAATGGTTTTTGCAATAGCTACTTTTTGTTTTCCATTTTCGTTTGCAGCAATACACGTCATAGATTGGCCTACAGCAGCAGCTGTGTTTGGCATGGCACGAATTATATAATGTTTTGCACCAATAATATTTTCTATTTTAGCAATAGAAAAACCAGTAATTACAGAGATGATTAATTGCTCTTTGTTTATAGTATATTTTAACTTTTCTAATATTTTACCTAAATGCCTTGGCTGTACAGCAAAAATTATCACATCTGCATTTTTAACAGCTTTTTCATTATCTGAAGTTAGTGTTGTTTTTTTATACTTATTAAATTCTTTTATAGAATCTAAATTTCTTTTAGTTACACAAATTGCGCTAACTGCTTTATTTTTTAATAAACCTTTTGCAATAGATTGCCCTAAACTTCCTGCTCCAATAATTGCTACTTTCATCTTTTTAGTTTCAAAGTTTCAAAGTTTGAATGTTTCAAAAGTTAAAACTGTTAATAATTAGATACTGAAACAAGTTCAGTATTTTAAGCCTTTGCAAGGCTTAAAAATAATTTGCTTTTAAATTTAATCCTAAATTTTCTTCAAAGCCATACATTAAATTCATATTTTGAATTGCTTGACCTGATGCTCCTTTTAGTAAATTATCTATGGTGCTAGTAATTAATAATTTATTTTCAAATTTCATTAAATGTATTAAACACTTGTTGGTATTTACCACTTGTTTCATGTGAATTTCTTTATCAGAAACAAACGTAAAAGCTGCTTCTTTATAAAAATCTTTATAAATTTTTATAGCATCTTCTATGGATCCCTCAAATTTTGTATAGGTTGTTGCAAAAATTCCTCTTGAGAAATTTCCTCTATTTGGCATAAAGTTAATTTCTGAATTAAAATCTGATTGTAATTGATTTACAGTTTGATTAATTTCTCCTAAATGCTGATGTGTAAAAGCTTTGTAATGAGAAAAATTATTATCTCTCCATGTAAAATGAGTGGTTTTTGATAATGATGTTCCTGCTCCAGTAGCACCAGTTACAGCATTAATATGGATATCTTTTTTTAACAATCCATTTGCAGCCAAAGGTAAAATGGCCAATTGTAATGCAGTTGCAAAACAACCAGGATTTGCTATATATTTAGCGTTTTTTATGGCTTCTTTTTGCAATTCAGGTAAACCATATACAAATTCTTTTCCTTCAAAAATTTTGTCTGCTATTAGTCTAAAATCGTTACTTAAATCAATGATTTTTGTGTTTTCTGAAAACGAGTTATTTGCTAAAAAAGCAGTAGAGTTTCCATGCCCTAAACATAAAAATAAAACATCTATATTTTTATTGATTTCTGATGTGAAATTAATTTCTGTATTACCAATTAAATCTTGATGTACTTGATGTAATTTATTACCTGCATTAGATGTACTGTACACAAAGTTGATATTGGTTTTTGGGTGATTTAATAACAATCTTACCAGCTCACCAGCAGTATAACCTGCACCACCTATAATACCTATTTCTAATTTTTTCATTCTTAAAAAATTGTTTAAAAGTTTAATTGTTTAATCGTGTAAAAGCCTCTTTAAAATATTCATTTATATAGTTCAACAATTAAACAATTACACGATTTAACATTACTTATTTACTTGCTGATAAATTTTATTCTGATTCCCTAAAATCTTAATAAAGCCTTTAGCATCATCTGCTGTCCAAGCTTTATTTTCTTCACCATAAGTGCTAAATTTACTCGACATTAAATCGTGGTTAGATACAATTCCATCCAAAGAAAAATGATAGGGTTTCAACGTAACTACTACATTACCAGAAACCATTTTTTGAGAACTTTGTAAAAAAGCTTCAGTATCTCTCATTACAGGATCTAAATACTGACCTTCGTGCAAATGCATTCCGTAAAAACTAGACAAATATTCTTTGTGTTGTAATTGCCATTTTGTAAGTGTGTGTTTTTCTAATAAGTGATGCGCTTTTACAGTGATTAAAGCAGCAGCAGCCTCAAAACCAACTCTACCTTTTGTGCCCACAATGGTATCACCTACATGAATATCTCTACCAATAGCATACTTAGAGGCAATATTGTTTAGATTTTTTATATTGATTTCAGGTTTGTTTTCTTGACCATTTAAAGCTACAAATTCTCCGTTTTTAAAAGTTAGGGTTACTTTTTCTTCACCCTCTTTTTCTAATTGAGAAGGGTATGCTTCATTGGGTAAAGGTTTTTCTGATTTTAAAGTTTCTACACCACCAACACTCGTACCCCAAAGACCTTTGTTTACAGAATATTTAGATTTTTCCCAAGGCATATCAATTCCTTCAGATTTTAAGTAATCTATTTCTTCTTGTCTTGATAATTTTTGATCTCTAATTGGTGTAATAATTTTAATATTTGGCGCTAAAGTTTGAAAAATCATGTCAAACCTTACTTGATCGTTTCCTGCCCCAGTAGAGCCATGTGCAATGTATTCTGCATCAATACTTTTAGCGTATTCTATGATTTCAATAGCTTGAATAATTCTTTCTGCACTTACAGATAATGGATAGGTAGCGTTTTTTAAGACATTACCAAAAATTAAATACTTAACTACTTTGTTGTAGAAAGTTGATATCGCATCAATATTTTTATAGGTTGAAACGCCCATTTTATAAGCATTACTTTCAATTTTAGAAATTTCTTCTTTTGTAAAACCTCCTGTATTTACACTAACTGCATGTACGTCATATTCTTTTGATAAACTTACTGCACAGTAAGAAGTATCTAAACCACCACTGTAGGCTATTACTAATTTTTTCATTTTTTACCTTTTTTTAGAAACAAATTTTGTTTCATTTTTTTTAATCTTTTAAATACGTTTTCTTTAACTTCTTTAGAAGCTTCTTTATTATTGTTTTTAGGATCAAACAACATTCCTGTACATAAGCACATTTTTCTATCTGTTCTTGATAAAATATCAAAGTTTCTACAGGTTTGGCAACCATCCCAAAAGCTTTGATCGTCTGTAAGTTCAGAAAATGTTACCGGTTTGTAACCTAAATCGTTATTTAGTTTCATTACAGCTAAACCCGTTGTAATACTAAACACTTTAGAATTTGGGAACTTGTTTCTAGAGTGCTCAAAAACTACTTTTTTAATTTTTTTAGCCAACCCTAAGTTTCTATAATCTGGATGAACAATTAGGCCAGAATTGGCAACAAATTTTCCATGACCCCATTTTTCTATATAACAAAATCCAGCAAATTTATTACCATCTAAGGCAATAACAGCATTACCATTTTCCATTTTTGTGGCAATATATTCTGGTTTTCGTTTTGCAATACCAGTACCTCTAACCTGTGCAGCGTCTTCTATAGTTTTACAGATGATTTCTGCATATACGATATGAGATTTATCAGCAATTACAATTTTCATTGTATTGTTATTTTTAAGTGTATTTATAATTTTACTGTTTTTTTGAGAAGCGGAATTGGACGCACCTAATTCCATAATTTATTGAACACCCAAAGGGCGAATTATAAAAAAACGGCGTACAAAGCGTTTGTTATTACTAGTTGTAATATTTAAATTTTGTTTGCTCGTAAAGTTTGTTGTATTATACATGATAAAAAAATAAAAAATATAGATTCCCTTTTGTGCTCTGTTTTTAGTATTAGCGCAGTAGACTGCGAAAGCGCAATCTGGGTACTATCGTATTTGTTTTATTTTTTGAAGTAATCATGATGTAAAAGTAAATTATTTTTTATTTTAAAAGATAAAAAATAATGTTTTTTAAAAATTTTTATCAAATTGATAAAAAAACAACCTCTTAATTGATTAATATTTATCAAACGCTTTTAAAATTGTGGTCAGTTTGAAAAAGATGTTAAGTTTTTATTTGTTAAAAGTCTATAATAGATACTTTAATTTAGAATTTTTTACAATTCGGTATGAAAAAAATACAGTTGGGTAATGTTTTATTAAAAAAAAACTATTTGAATTGCATCTTTGAACCATTAAATAACATTTAAAAATATATATTATGAAGTTTTTAGCATCATTTTTAATCTTAGTCATATTAGCTATAACAAACAGTATGACAGCGCAAAACAAAAGTACAGACACAAAAGAAATTACAGTAACTGTTTTAAATGCAACTTCAGATGCTGGTAAAATAGGATTTGCTTTGTACACAAAAGACAATTTTATGAGAAAACCATTACTAAGTAAAGAAGGTAAAATTAAATATGGAAAAAGTACGGTTATTTTTGAAAATATTCCTGCTGGCGAATATGCCATAATTTGCTATCATGATAAAAATAATAATAATAAAATGGATTTTTCTTCAAATAGAATGCCGTTAGAAGATTACGGAGCTTCTAATAATGTAATGGCTTTTGCACCACCAACTTTTGAAAACGCAAAATTTTTATTAAAAAATAAAAATCTACATTTAGATATTAATTTTTAGTAAATTTCGCTACCCATTTATCAACAATAAATAATAAACAAATCTATGACTAGCCAAGAGGTATATACCATAAAAAGTGTAAAAAATGCAGCTATTTTATGTTTAAAACTAACTATTATTTTTGGTCTATTATTTAGTGTGATTTTTTGGCAAACAACAATAAAAGGTATTGCTTGGTCGTTTATAATTTCTGGAATGTATTCTTTTGGAATTGGTTTTGGTAATGGTTTTATAAACGGTTATTTGTCTACTAAATGGGATTGGATCAAACACACTAATCAAAGAGTTTGGGCAGGTATTATTGCCTCAGTTCTATATACAGTGCCTATTGTTTTAATGATTAATTATGTTGTTTTTGTTGTTATTAATAATAACAATTCAGACACCTTTTTTAAAGGTAATTTCTTTTGGGCGCATTTGTTTTATATTGTTCTTTCTTTAGCAGTTTCTGCCTTTTTACATGCCAAAGGTTTTATGCAAAACTGGAAAGTTGCTATGACCAAAGAAAACACCAAACAAGAAATTGTAGCAAAAACAGAAACAGCTAAATTTGAATCTTTAAAAAACCAATTAGACCCACATTTTTTATTTAATAGTTTAAATGTATTAACGAGTTTAATTGGCGAAAATCCAAATCAGGCGGAAAGGTTTACCACAAAACTTTCTAAAGTTTATAGATATGTTTTAGAGCAAAGAAACAAAGATCTAGTGCCTATTGAAGAGGAATTAAAGTTTGCAAAAACGTATATGGAATTGTTAGGAATGCGTTTTGAAGATGCTGTAAAATTTAACATTCCAGATATCATTAGTACTAATGAGCTTAAAATTGTGCCTTTGTCTTTACAACTTTTATTAGAAAATGCGGTAAAACACAATGTGGTTTCTACCTCTAAACCACTTACCATTAACATTTATGAAAAAGATAATTATTTAATTATAGAAAATAATATCAACCCAAAAGAAGCTTTAGGTAAAAGTACCAAAATTGGATTACAAAATATTGCAGATAGGTATGGGTTAATTACTCAAAGAGGAGTAAAAATAGAAAATAATAACAAAAAATTTAAGGTGAGTTTACCTCTATTAATCAAAATGAACAATATTATGTATTCAGACAATTTAGAAAATAGTAAGTATGTAAAAGCAGTAGAAAGAGTAGAAAAACTAAAAGAATTTTATCAGAATTTAGTCTCTTTTTGCTTAGTAATTCCCTTTTTAATCTTTATCAATTTAAAGTTTTTTCCAAGTTTTCACTGGTTTTGGTTTCCAATTTTTGGATGGGGAATTGGTTTAACCTTTCATTTTTTAGAAGTAAATAATTATAATATTTTCTTAGGAAGAAATTGGGAAGACAGAAAAATTAAAGAAATGATGGAGCAAGAAAATAAGAATAATCAATAAAAAAATATGATAATGGAAAAAGAATTTACACAAGAGCAAAAATATATTTTGGCTCGTAAAAGAGTAGAAAAAATTAGCAAGTTTTATAAACATTTAGTAGTATACGTAATTATAAACACCTTTTTAAGTGCCATTTTTATTGCAGGTGATGTAAATGATGGAGACACTTTTATAGAAGCTTTTACCGATTATCATAATTATAAAATTTGGATGTTTTGGGGAATAGGAATCTTTTTACAAGTACTAAATACTTTTGGAATCAACTTTATTTTTAATAAAAAATGGGAACAACAAAAAATTAAAAAATACATGAATGAACAAAATAACATCAAATAAAATGCAACAAGATTACACACAACAAAAACGATATATAAGAGCCCAAAAAAGAGTAAAAGAGATTAAAGGGTTTTACACGCACTTTGCTGTTTACTGTTTGGTAACTCCTCTTATTATTTTCGTAAACCTAACATTTGTTCCCCAATTTCATTGGTTTTGGTTTTCTGTTTTTGGTTGGGGTTTGGGTATTTTTTTTCATTGGCTAGCTGTTTTCGGTTTTCATTTAATTGGTTTTGGTAAAAATTGGGAACAGAAAAAAATTAAGGAATTTATGATTGAGAATAACAAATAATTATGGAACAGAATTTTATAAACGAACAAAATTACATACGTGCAAAAAAACGTGTAAAAGATATTAAAGGCTTTTATATTCACTTAATTGTATATGTACTTGTAAACCTATTTATAAGCGGAATTATAATTTTTGGATTAACACAAAGTGGTGATACTTTTGGCGAAGCACTTACCAATTTCGGAACATATTCAACAGCATTTTTTTGGGGAATAGGAATGTTTTTTCACTGGTTAGGCGTTTTTGGCTTTAAATCTTTAGGGTTCGGAAAAGACTGGGAAGAAAGAAAGATTAAAGAATTGATGGAAAAAGATGATGAGCAATAAAGAGTAAGCTAAGAAATTATCAAGAATTAAGGGACAAGTATGAAGTGGGAAGAAAAGAGAATTTTCTTTTAATATTTTGTGTTTTTTTGATTTGATTAATAACTAATATTTAAATAAATGAATGTTCTAATTATAGAAGACGAAAAACCAGCAGCTAGAAGGCTAAATAGAATGTTGGCAACTCTAGATATAGAAGTACAACAAATGTTACATTCTGTAGAAGAATCTTTAAACTGGTTGCAAAATAATGCACATCCAAATTTAATATTTTTAGATATCCAGTTGTCAGATGGTTTGTCTTTTGAAATTTTTGAAGAAATAGATGTAAAATCTGCTATCATTTTTACAACTGCTTATGATGAATATGCCTTAAAAGCTTTTAAATTAAATAGTATAGATTATTTGCTAAAACCCTTAGATGAAGATGAATTAAAAGTGGCCGTAGATAAATTTAAAACCAATCAACCCCAACATACAGGAATACAAGTAAATTTAGATGATATTAAAAAATTACTAATAAATCCTGTAGATAGAAAGTTTAAAAAACGAATTTCTATAAAGATTGGGCAGCACATCAAAATTATAAATATTGATGAAATTGAATGCTTTTACAGCGAAAATAAAGCAACTTATATACATACTTCAGAAAACAGAAACTATCTAT
This sequence comes from uncultured Polaribacter sp., assembly GCF_947503855.1. Taxonomy (GTDB): domain Bacteria; phylum Bacteroidota; class Bacteroidia; order Flavobacteriales; family Flavobacteriaceae; genus Polaribacter. The sequence continues at coordinate 209,616 of NZ_CANNFF010000006.1, forward strand.
TAGACAACTCTTTAGAGCATTGGCAAGAGCAGTTAGATTCTGAGAATTTTTTTAGAGTCAACAGAACGTATATTGTACATATTAATGCAATAAAAGATATTATTGCGTATTCAAATTCTCGGTTAAAATTGATTTTATACACTTATAATAACCAAGAAATTATAGTAAGTAGAGAGCGTGTAAAAGATTTTAAAAATTGGATTGACTAAACTTTCAATTTTAGTTTTAAAATTCTAGATGCTATTTATTTGGGGGATTTAATAATTTGAAATAAGATTAAAAACAGTACATTCAAAAATGATTCAACTTGATTACTTTGGTTATATTTGATCTTATTCTTAAACAAAAAAAGATATCATTTTGAAAACTAGTTTAATCATTGTTAAATATTACCCCGTCTTTGCCATTTTTGGTTTTTTATCAATGGCTATTTTTAGGATACCATTATTTTTTAATAAAAAGCTACAATTTTATAAATTAATGGGTACAGGTAAAAATGGAACATTTGATAAAATTCCAGATTTATCTCAATGGGCTATTTTAGTAACTTATGAAGGTGATTTAAATTTAAACACTCAATTTGGAAGCTTTATTTTAAAATGGTTTAATTTGTTTTGTAAAAAACAAACTATCTATATATTAAAACCAATTGAAGGTCATGGTTTATGGGATCAAAAAAAGGTCTTTGGTAATTTGCCAGCAACTTCTAACTATGAAGGAGAAATAGCTGTGCTAACTAGAGCAACAATTCGTTTAAATAAATTACGTTATTTTTGGAAAAACGTAGCTCCAATTGCCTCTCAAATGTCTACAGCAGACGGGTTTATAAATTCTTATGGAGTTGGTGAGGTTCCTTGGGTAAAACAAGCAACTTTTAGTGTTTGGAAATCAAAAGAGATGATGAAAAATTTTGCCTATAAAATGCCACAACATAAAGCGGTTATCAAAAAAACAAGAAAACAAAAATGGTATAGTGAAGATATGTTTACACGTTTTACCATTCAACAAAAAATTGAAAAATAATACATTTACCTTACGTTATACTTCCATTATATTTTTTTTGTTTTATTTAAAAATTAATTACTTTTCATATTTGATTAAATATTTACATATAATTCATAAATATAATGTTTAATACTTTTTTGTTTTTTATTTTTACAGAAAAAATAAATAAATGAAGGAAGTAGCTGTTATTGGTAGTGGAATTGCTGGTTTAGCCACATCTATTCGATTAGCTTTAAAGGATCATAACGTTTCTGTTTTTGAAGCAAATTCTTACCTTGGTGGAAAATTATCTTCAATAAAAAAAGAGGGTTTTACTTTTGATACTGGACCTTCTCTTTTTACAGCACCAGAAAATATAGAAGCACTTTTTAGTTTAGCCAAAAAAGATATATCTAGCTACTTTGTATACAAAGGTTTAGATGAAAGTTGTCGTTATTTTTTTTCGAATGGAAAAAAAATTATTGCAAAAAAAAGTTTGGAAGCATTTGCAGATGAAGCTGAAAAAGTTTTCGGAGAACCCGCAGAAAATACTAAAAAGTATCTTCAGAATAGTAAAATAGCTTATCAAAATATAGGAGAACTTTTCATAGATTTTCCTTTAGATTTAAGTTTAATTACTAAAAGTGAAACTTACAAAGCTTTGTTTAGTGTAAAATTACCTTACATCTCAAAGTCCTTAAATAGTTTCAACGAATCAAGTTTTAAAACACCAGAAATGATTCAGCTTTTCAATCGATATGCAACCTATAATGGTAGTAACCCTTACAAAGCACCAGCAATGTTAAGCATGATATCAAGTTTAGAGCAAAGCCAAGGAACTTTTTATCCAGATGGGGGAATGATAAGTATTATCAAAGCTCTGGTGCAGCTAGCAAAAGATGTTGGTGTTAAGTTTTACACAAATAGTAAAGTAGAAAAAATTGAAACTCTAAAAGGTAAAGTAACAGGTGTTTTAGTAAACGAAAAAAAATATCATGCAGACATCGTTGTAAGTAATATGGACATTTATTATACCTATAAAAACTTACTTACGGATAAAAATTTTGCTAATAAAGTACTAAAGCAAGAACGTAGCAGTAGTGCTTTTATATTTTATTGGGGTATTAATGCCACTTTTTCAGAATTAGGTTTGCATAATATCTTTTTTAGTGAGGATTATCAAAAAGAGTTTAAACAAATATTTGAGGAATCAGTTTTACCTGACGAGCCAACCATTTATGTAAATATAACTTCTAAATACAACAAAAATCATGCTCCAAATAAAAGTGAAAATTGGTTTGTAATGGTAAATGCTCCTGCCCATAACGAGCATAATTGGGAAGAACAAAAAGAAAAAGTAAAAAAGTTTATTATTAAACAAATAAATAAACAGTTAAACACAAATATTGAAGATTATATTGTGGTAGAGGAAACACTTTCTCCATTAAATATTCAACAAAAAACATCGAGTTTTATGGGGTCTTTATACGGTACAAGTAGTAATAGTAAAATGGCTACTTTTTTTAGACAACAAAATAGAAGTAAATATTATAAAAATTTATATTTCTGTGGAGGGAGTGTTCATCCAGGAGGAGGAATTCCTTTATGTTTTAAAAGTGCAAAGTTGGTAGCAGATGATATTCAGTAATTTAATCAAATACAAGTATAAACTAGCATTAGGAATAAGTTTATTATTTCATATAAGTGCCATTATTGGCTTACTTTTTACTGAATATAATGATTTCTTTATTAACAATACTCCTTTGAATTTAATCATATCAATGTTATTGTTATTTTACACACAACAAAAGATTAATAAATCATTTTGGCTTTTTTTTAGTGTTTGTTTTTTGGCAGGATTTATTTATGAAATTATTGGGGTAAATACAGGTTTTCTTTTTGGTGATTATGAATATTCTATTGTTATGGGGTATAAAATATCTGGTGTCCCTATATTATTAGGCAATTTATGGTTTATAACGATGTATTGCGTTGGAAGTTTAACATTTCAATCTTATAATTGGCTTAAAACAAACTTTAATTTTAAAGTTTCTAGTCAAATAGAACTTCATTTATTGGCAATAATTGGAGCTTTTACGGCAGTGTTTCTAGACCTATTTTTAGAGCCTGTTGCTATTAAATTAAATTTCTGGCAATGGTATCCACTTGGGGAAATTCCAATTTATAATTATGTATGTTGGTTTTTTGGGAGTTTAATTTTACAGTATTTATTTGTAAATTTGAATTTTAATAAAAAGAATATATTCGCTTTTTATTTATATGTGATTCAGCTTATATTTTTTATAACCATTAGTTTATTTTATAAATGATTTTTCTTTTTACCTTATCAATTACCCTAACAACTTTCATTATAATGGAGGGCATTACTTGGGCAATGCACAAATACGTAATGCACGGTTTTTTGTGGTATTTACATGAAGATCACCACAAACCAAATGCTCACTTTTTTGAAAAAAATGATGCTTTCTTTTTAATTTTTGCCATACCAAGTTGGTTGTGTATTATGTTTGGCTTGCAAGATAAAGTGTTTTGGCTTGCAGGTATTGGTTTTGGTATTGCACTTTATGGCTTTGCTTATTTCATGGTGCATGATGTTATTATTCATCAGCGTTTTAAATGGTTTTCCAGAAGTAATAATACTTATATTAAAGCTATTAAATGGGCGCATAAAATGCATCACAAACAACTAGGTAAAGAAAAAAGCGAAAGTTTTGGCTTATTGTTTGTTGCTAAAAAATATTGGGAAAAGGTAATTAAAGAACAGGCGTTTAGAAAACAAAAAGAGAGAGAAAGAGAACGAATAAGCTAAGGAAATTAGCAGCATTTCTAAGATAGGCTCAACCAAAAGTCCAATTATAAAAGTAGTAACCAGTGCTACATATATTAGAGTAGCATTTGGTCTTTTAAAAAAAGAATTAAAATATCAATCTAAAAATAACGTTATTAAATGTGTAAATTCAACAAAATGATTAAAAAAAATTGTGTAGTAGCTGTATTATTAATGTTTTCAGTTTTATTAACAAGCTGTGGAGATGGAGGTAAATATAAAATCGAAAAAGGAAAAGTAGGACATTTATCAACCAAAACTAAAATATCTGACTTAAATAAAATATTCGAAAATGACTCTATTGTAAAAAACTTAAGCGAAGGCGCTTTAGGAGACAATTATTTTCAAGATGATGATGAATATTTAATTTTCGAAAAAGGAGGAAAGCACCTCTTAACCATTATACCAAAACAGCAATTAGACTCTCTTTCTACCATCAAAAGTATCGAAGTTTTCGATGCTAGATATGCAACAGAAACAGGTGTCAATATCAATTCTACCTTTGCAGAAATAAATACCAATAATAATATCAACAGAATAGAATCTACGTTTTCTACTGCAACACTATTTATTAACGATTTTAACATAACAGTTGCTATAGACAAAGAAGAGCTGGGTTTAAGAGATTTTAGCACTCAAAAAGTAAGTTTAGAGCAAATTCCAGATTTAGCAAAAATGAAATCTTTGGTGGTTTGGTTTAATTAGGGCGTACCCACACAAAAAGGTGTGGTCGTGCTTTCCGTTATATCTTTTTTTTTTTAATGCAGTACTTGTTTCGCTTTCTGTTATAAAAATAATGAATTCTTAGACAAATAACACCTTTTATATTTTATAAAAAAAGGATGCCACTTCAATCACTTACGCAAAATGCAACCCGTTATGAAAAAAAAATACACCATACAAAAATCACCATTTGTAGTACCCACAACAGATGGCAAATTAATTGAAGAACATTTTGGTAATGCCACAGATGGTAATTCCCAAATAAGTATTGCTCATATGGTTGTGCCTTCTGGTTGGAGCGAGCCTTTTCAAACACCTCTTTTTGATGAATATACCTATATCATAAAAGGGAAAAAACAATTTATCATAGAGGATGAAACTGTTGTTTTAAAAGCTGGAGAATCTATCAAAATCAATAAAAACACAAGAGTGCAATATTCGAATCCCTTTAAAGAGGAATGCGAGTATCTAGCCATTTGTTTACCTGCTTTTTCTGTAGATTTAGTAAATAGGGAAGAGTCTTAAGTTTTTTTTCTAGTCAAATAAAAAGGTAGATAAATCAACAAAAAATACGGTATTACAATTAATTCTACCACAAAAATGTATTGTGGCCAATCACCAAAAAAATCTAATAAAGTGGCGGCATTAGGTTTTCTGTTGGTGTAAAAATAATTAGAGCCTAAAAAGTAATTTACAACAAACATTAATAGCATATAAATTTGCATTGCTAAAAATGCTTTTCCCACACTTTTTAAAGTAGGTCTTAATTTGTATATAAAAGTTGCAAAAAACATAAAAGTTACCAAGCCAGCATGTATATACCAATACCTAAAAAATTTAAAATTTAAGTAATTATATTCATCGGGTGTAATTAAAGATTGTAGGGTACCAGCAATCACTAAGAAAAAGAATACTTCGTAATACAACAATTTTCTAGTTACAGATAAAAAGGGAATTACCAAAGTTAAAAAACTACACAAATGTAGAGGTAAATCTGTTTTATAATTAAAATTACCAATATACATAGTTAAAATAACCCCCAATAGAGTAGTTGTAAAAATTGAAAACGCAAATACATTACCAATTCTATTTTGTAATTTTTTGGGTTGTTTTTTAGTAAAGTAAATCAATAAAAAACTCAAACAAAAAATAATAGTGATTACCCACAAATGTTGACCTGTAAAAGGTACAAAATGGTTGTTTTCTTCTAAGAAAAAATTCATTTTAATAAAAATAATTTTTGCAATCTATAAAATTAAATAATCATAACCCGTTGTGCATTATGATTTAAGAAAAAAAAGTTGTTCATATTACTGAAAATCAGTAAATTGATTTAACCACAAAT
>NZ_CANNFF010000007.1 GCF_947503855.1 uncultured Polaribacter sp.
TCATAGCCGAGTAGTACTAATAACCCATAGACTTATGTACGCTTCCCGAGCTTCGGCTCGGGAGACACTCTTTTTTTCTTGTACTGAACTTGTTTCAGAATCTAATGAAACTTACAATATTATTTTACCATATGTTAACTTATTGCAAGCCTTGCTTGCAGTTGTTAGCTTTTAGTCTTTAGACGTTAGTTTTTTACTAACGACTATCAACCAATAACTAATAACCAAATTCTTAGGGTGGTTATAGCATTGGGGCTCACCTCTTCCCATACCGAACAGAGAAGTTAAGCCCAATAGCGCCGATGGTACTGCATTTTTGTGGGAGAGTAGGTCGCTGCCTTTCTTTAAGTTTCTGACTTATCAGAAATTACAAAACCTCATATCATACGATATGAGGTTTTTTTTAAACTTCTTTTTAGTTTTTGTTATCGTTGCTTTATTATATACATTAGTATAATTATAAATAAATTGGAGACATTACAATGACTATCCATACATAATTTAATAAAAAAACTCATCAATTCTATTGATGAGTTTTTTAAGTTTGGAATAACCTCCAAGATATATTTTGTTTTGTACTACATTGCAACTAAATCTCCTGTAATATCTTTAGAAGGTAATTCAGATTTTCCCATTAAGTATAAATCTACTTGGCGTGCAGCTTCTCTTCCTTCTGAAATTGCCCAAACAATTAACGATTGTCCTCTACGCATATCACCTGCAGTAAAAATATTTGGAATATTGGTTTGGTATTTTCCATATTCTGCTTTGTAATTAGAACGAGCATCTGTTTGAATACCTAATTTATCTGCTAATGTATTTTCTGGACCTGTAAAACCTAAAGCTAAAAGAGCTAAATCACAAGGCCAGGTTTTTTCTGTACCTTCTATTTCAATTAATTGAGGTCTTTGACCTGGTACCATTTTCCATTCTACATTCACAGTTTTTAATGCTGTTAATTTTCCGTTTTTATCTTTAACAAATTCTTTTGTATTGATTAACCAATTTCGTTCTACACCTTCTTGATGAGAAGATGAAGTTTTTAATTGTAGTGGCCAAAAAGGCCATGGAGTTGAAGCAGATCGCTCTCCTGGGGGTTTTGGCATAATTTCGAAATTAACCACAGATTTTGCTCCATGTCTGTTTGATGTTCCAATACAATCCGAACCAGTATCTCCACCACCGATTACAATAACATTTTTATCAGTAGCCATTATCTGGTCTTTTACTTCTTTACCAAATAATACTTTTGTTTGTTGTGTTAAAAAATCCATTGCTTGTACCACACCATCTGCATCTATACCTGGAGTTGGTAAACTACGTCTTTCTGTAGCTCCACCACATAAAACAATACTGTCAAAGGCTTTTAAATCTTTCACTTCATAATTTACTCCAACATTTACATTGGTTTTAAAAATGATGCCTTCTGCTTTTAAAATTGCAATTCTACGATCTATTATTTCCTTTTCCATTTTGAAATTTGGAATTCCATATCGTAATAAACCACCTACTTCATCATCTCTTTCAAAAACAGTGACTGTGTGACCAGCTCTGTTTAATTGCTGTGCTGCAGCTAAACCAGCAGGTCCAGAACCTACAATAGCAATAGTTTTTCCTGTTCTACTTTTCGGAGGTTGTGGTTTTATCCATCCTTCTTTAAAAGCTCTTTCTACAATATTTTTTTCTATATTTTCTATTGAAACTGGATTTTCAATAATACCTAAAACACATGATTTTTCACATGGAGCAGGGCACAAACGACCTGTAAACTCAGGGAAATTATTTGTAGAATGTAGTATCCATGAAGCTTTTTTCCATTCACCTTGATGTACCATGTGATTAAAATCTGGAATTAGATTTCCTAACGGACATCCACTGTGACAGAAAGGTATACCACAATCCATACAACGTGAACCTTGTGTTTTTATCTCTTTTTCTGAAAGAGGAACTGTAAATTCTTTATAGTTTTTTACACGATCTTTTACAGATGTATATTTTTCATCTTGTCTATCAAATTCTTTAAATCCTGTTACTTTTCCCATGACATTATGTTGTTGTTAATTCTTCTACCATTGGTTCTTCTGTTCTTAAACGCTCTAAAGCTCGTTTATATTCAGTAGGCATAACTTTTACAAAGTTTTTTATGCTTTTTTTCCAATTTGAGATTAATTCTGTTCCTTTTTTACTGTCTGTATATAAAACGTGTTTTTCTATGATTGCTTTTAATTCAGCTGCTTCTTCTTCTAAAATTTCTTCGAATTCTATAGTTTCTGTATTACAAAGGCCGTTTACGAATTTATTTTCAGGGTCATATACATAAGCAATTCCACCACTCATACCAGCAGCAAAATTACGTCCTGTTTTTCCTAATACGATTACTTTACCACCCGTCATATATTCACAACAGTGATCTCCAACACCTTCTACAACTGTAGTTGCACCAGAATTACGAACTGCAAAACGTTCTCCAGCAATACCGTTTATATATGCTTGACCATCTACAGCACCAAATAAACAGACATTACCTACAATAATATTGTTTTCTGCTAAAAAGTCTGCTTTTGCAGGTTTTTTAATAATTAGTTTTGCGCCTGATAATCCTTTTCCTAAATAATCATTTGTGTTACCATCTAAGGTAAATGTTAACCCATGTGCACCAAAAGCACCAAAACTTTGACCAGCTGAACCTGTAAAATTAATATTTAAAGTATCTTCTGGTAAGCCTAAATGACCATAAATTTTAGAAATTTCATTACTCACAATTGCACCAACAGTTCTGTTTGTGTTTTTAATTGGGTAATTTAAATTCATTTTTTCTTTACGATACAAGGCTCTATGTGAATCTTTTAAAATAGTAAAGTCTAATACATCTTCTAGATTATGATCTTGTTGTTCTGTATTGTTTACAGTCATTTTTCTATAAGATGAAGGTCTGTGTAAAATACTTGATAAATCTAATCCTTTTGCTTTATAGTGTTTAATAGCTTTATTGGCGTTTATTTTATGAGTTTGACCAACCATTTCAGCAAGTGTTCTAAAACCTAACTGTGCCATTATTTTTCTTAATTCTTCAGCAATATAGTAGAAGAAATTAATAACATGTTCTGGAGTACCCTTAAAGTTTTTGCGCAACTCTTTATCTTGCGTAGCAATACCAACAGGACAGGTATTTAAATGACATTTACGCATCATAATACAACCAGAAGCTACTAAAGGTGCGGTTGCAAAACCAAATTCTTCTGCCCCTAATAGTGCTGCAATTGCAACATCTCTACCTGTTTTTAATTGTCCATCACATTCTACAACAATTCTACTTCTTAAATTATTTAAAACGAGTGTTTGTTGTGCTTCTGCTAAACCAAGCTCCCAAGGTAAACCAGCGTGTTTTAACGATGTAAGAGGTGATGCTCCTGTACCACCATCGTAACCAGAAATTAACACTACATCTGCTTTTGCTTTGGATACACCAGCAGCAATTGTACCTACACCAACTTCTGAAACTAATTTTACATTAATTCTTGCTTCGCGATTTGCATTTTTTAAATCGAAAATTAATTGAGCTAAATCTTCAATTGAATAAATATCGTGGTGTGGAGGAGGAGATATTAGACCTACAAAAGGTGTTGAGTTACGTGCATTTGCAATCCAAGGTAAAACTTTGTAGCCAGGTAATTGACCACCTTCACCAGGTTTTGCACCTTGTGCCATTTTAATTTGAATTTCTTTGGCATTTGTTAAATAATGAGAGGTAACACCAAATCTACCAGAAGCAACTTGCTTTATGGCAGAGTTTCTACTATCTCCATTGATATCTTTTTGAAAACGTTTTCTGTCTTCACCACCTTCACCTGAATTAGATTTTCCTCCAATTCTGTTCATGGCAATGGCTAAATTTTCGTGTGCTTCTCTAGAAATTGATCCATAGGACATAGCACCCGTTTTAAAACGTTTGACAATTTCTGTCCAGGGTTCTACTTCTTCTAAAGGAATAGGGTCTAGGTTATCAAATTGAAACAAACCACGAATTGTCATTAACTCTTCTGCCTGCTCGTTTATTGCTTTTGCATAAATATCATAGCTTGCTTGATCACTTAAACGTACTGCTTGTTGTAATTTAGAAACGGTTGTAGGGTTAAATAAATGGCGCTCGCCATTTCTTCTCCATCTGTAGTCTCCACCAATATTTAAACCTAAGTTTTTATCAATTTGATTGTCTGGATATGCTTGTTTGTATCTGTTAGCTATTTCTTTTTCTATCTCATATAAACCTATACCTTCTATTCTTGATGCTGTATAAGGAAAATATTTTTCTACGAATTGAGAGTTGAAACCAACAATTTCGAAAATTTGAGAACCTCTGTAAGAATGTAATGTTGAGATTCCTATTTTGTTCATCACTTTTAAAAGACCTTTACCAATAGCTTTGTTGAAATTGTCAACCGCTTTTTGCTCGTCCATATCAGTAATAAAGCCTTCTTTTACCTGCATTCTTATGATTTCATTAACCATATAAGGATTGATGGCACTTGCGCCATAACCAAATAAAGTTGCAAAATGATGTGGTTCACGTGGTTCTGCAGATTCAATAATAATGTCGAAATAAGAACGTTTTCTTAATCTATTTAATTGATGATTTACAAAAGAACATGCTAAAAGAGCAGGAATTGGTGCAAATTCTTGATTAACACCTCTGTCTGAAAGAATAATAATATTACTTTTATTTTCAATAGCTTTTTCTACTTGTAGAATTATATTGTCTAAAGCATCTTCTAATCCGTTTAAACCTTGACTTTTTGGATATAAAATTTGGATAGTTTCTGCTTTAAAACCATCAATATCGATACTTCTAATTTTTTCTAAATCTGGATTAGATATTACAGGATTTTGAATTCTTAGCTTTCTACATTGTCTTTCTGTAATGCTAAATATGTTTCTGTCTTTTCCTAAATTTAAGCTAATGTCTGTTACAATTTCTTCGCGAATACCATCTAAAGGTGGGTTTGTAACTTGTGCAAATAATTGTTTAAAGTAGTTAGAGATTAATTGAGGTCTGTCTGATAAAACAGCTAATGGAGTATCAATACCCATAGAACCTAAAGCCTCTTTACCTACTTGTGCCATTGGCGTAATTACTTCTTGAATATCTTCAAAAGTATAATTAAATAAACGCTGGCGTGTTTTAATATCAATAGTTTCTATTGGGCAAGTATCGCCTGTGTAAGGCACATCTTTTAAATGCAAACGTGTTTTGTCTAACCATTTTTGGTAAGGTCTTTCTAAAACAATTTTTGCTTTTATTTCTTCGTCTTCTATGATTCTACCTTCATTCATATCTACCAAGAACATTTTTCCTGGTTCTAATCTACCATGTCTTTTTACGTCTTCTGGGTCAATATCTACAACCCCAATTTCTGATGACATGATTAATTTACCACTTTTGGTAACGGTATATCTAGAAGGTCTTAATCCGTTTCTGTCTAATAAAGCACCTATATAATCACCATCTGTAAAAGGTACAGACGCTGGTCCATCCCAAGGCTCCATAATGCACCCATTATATTCATAAAAAGCTTTACGCTCTTCAGACATGTTTTTGTGTTTTTCCCAAGCTTCAGGAATCATCATCATCATAATTTCTGGTAATGAACGACCTGTGTGTGTTAATAGTTCTACAACCATATCCATGGATGCAGAATCAGATTTACCTGGTAAAATAATTGGGAATAATTTTTCTATTTGCGGACCAAAAACATCACTTTTCATGATTTCTTCTCGAACACGCATTCTACTTACATTTCCACGTAACGTGTTTATTTCTCCATTTTGACACATAAATCTAAATGGTTGTGCAAGTTCCCAGGTTGGCATTGTATTGGTAGAAAAACGTTGGTGCACTAATGCCAAACGTGTAACTAAATCTATTTCTTGAAGGTCTTTATAGTATGGACCAATATCTTCTGGCATAATAATACCTTTATAGATAATGGTTGTTATTGATAAACTAGAAACGTAAAAGTAGTTACTTTCAGAAATTTTAGAATTTCTAATCTCGTGTTCTGCTATTTTACGAGCAGCATATAATTTTGCTTTAAAAGTAGCTTCGTCTATCTCTTCATTTTTACCAATAAAAAGTTGCTCTATATTTGGTTCTGATGCCAATGCAATTGCACCTAATTGAGAGGAATCTACAGGAACTTCTCTCCATCCTAAAATAGAAAGACCTTGGTTTTTTATTTCGTTTTCAAGTGTTTTTTTACAAAAATCATATTGATTTGTTACTTTAGGTAAAAACACCATTGCAACGGCGTATTCTCTTTGTTCTGGGATAGAAAAATCACAGACTCTTTTAAAATATTCGTGAGGTATGTCTATTAGTAAACCAGCACCATCACCAGTTTTTCCATCAGAACTTACACCTCCTCTATGTTCTAGTTTTACTAGAATTTCTAGAGCATCATGTATAATTTGATTTGTTTTGTCTCCATTTAAATTACAGATAAATCCTGCACCGCAATTTTCGTGTTCAAATTCTGGTAAATATAAGCCTTGTTTCTCCATGTCGTATTCAATTATATCTACAAAGCTATGTATTTTGTTGAATATAATTTAGTTTTTGAACTTATTTGATGTAATTTTTATGATGAAAATAAAATAATCGTATAAATAGTTTAATTATAATAATTATAGCGTGTTTTTTTAAGAAAATGATAATAAACATAAAAAACCTGCAAATATTGTTATTTGCAGGTTTAAAATAAAATGAATTTTTATTTATTAATGCTCGTTTAGGCGAAAATCTGGATAAGCATCCATACCGTGTTCATGAACATCTAAACCTTCTAACTCTTCTTTTTCACTAACTCTTATTCCTATTGTCTTTTTTAAAGTAAAAATAATAAGAAATGATGTTATTAGACAAAATACAGCATAGGAAGCAACTCCTATTAATTGACTTAAAAATTGTTCTACACCAGCTAGGTTTCCAAAAATACCAACAGCTAAAGTACCCCAAATTCCACAAATTAAATGGACTGCTATTGCACCAACAGGGTCATCTAATTTTAATTTATCAATAATATTTACAGCAAATACAATTAAAGCACCTGCAATAGTACCAATTAAAATGGCATCCATTGGAGACATTTGATCTGCACCAGCAGTGATACCAACTAATCCACCTAAAATTCCATTTAAAAACATTGTTAAATCTAAATTTTTATACATAATTGTAGATACTAAAGCTGCTACAACACCACCTGCTGCTGCTGCTAAACAAGTGGTTACTAAAGTTAAAGATGTTAAAGTTGGGTCTGCAGATAATACAGAGCCACCATTAAAACCAAACCATCCTAACCAAAGTATTAAAACGCCTGCAGTTGCTAATGGGATGTTGTGACCAGGAATTGCTTGAGGTTTTCCGTTTTTAAATTTACCAATTCTTGATCCTAAAAGACATACCGCTACTATTGCTGCCCAACCACCAACAGAGTGTACTAGAGTAGAACCTGCAAAATCATAAAAAGGAGTATCTAATTGATCTAAAAAACCGCCACCCCATTTCCATGAACCAGCTATTGGATATACTAGGCCAACATAGATTAGTGTAAAAATCATAAAGGGAACAATTTTCATTCTTTCTGCTACAGCACCAGAAACTATTGTTGCTGCAGTGGCTGCAAACATTCCTTGAAACAAGAAATCTGTCCAATATGTGTATCCTTCATTATAAGATAAATCTAAGGCACCATCTTTTAGTGGAGCTGAAATTCCGAAAATAAAATCTCCTAAATAACCAGATGCATTTGCTCCCCAAGTTGGGTACATTAAGTTAAAACCAACTAAGGCATATAATAAAAGCCCTACAGTAATAATAAAAATATTTTTAAATAAAATATTGATTGTATTTTTTTGTCTTGTTAAACCAATTTCTAAAAATGCAAATCCTAAATGCATAAAAAAAACGAGTGCTGTACAGATCATCATCCATACGTTGTTTGTTGTAAGTATTTCCATGTTGCTTTGTTATATTGATTTTTTCTTTAAAGTTTCACCACCTTTTTCTCCTGTTCTAATTCTATAAGCTTCAGTGATATCTGAAACAAATATTTTACCATCGCCAACATCTCCAGTTGCTGCAGATTTTAAAAGGGCATCAATAGTAATTTGCTCAAAATCGTCATTTACTACTATAGATAGGTATCTTCTTTGAATATCGCTAGTACTATAACTTACACCTCTATATACATGAGCTTCTTTTTCGTTACCAAGACCAGTAACATCCCAATAAGAAAAAAAGTTTACATCTACATCGTGAAGTGCTTCTTTTACCGTTTTAAATTTGGATTTTCGAATAATTGCTTCAATTTTTTTCATGATAAAAAATTATTATTTTTATTAAATTCACTGCAAAATAAAAAAAAATATATGTGCCTTAGTTTGAGTGAATTCCATTATTTATTTTTTTTAAGGTATATATTTTTTTTTCTATAAAAATTGAAGATTAATTTTATGGAATAAAAAAAACACACAGTTTAAACTGTGTGTTTTTTAAATATTCAATAAAAATTTAAAATGTTTAATTATTTGTCATCTTCAAATTCTCTTACTCTTTTTCCTGGATAAGCAATTGACCCATGTTCTGAAATATCTAAACCTTCTATTTCTACTTCTTTAGTTACACGTAGTCCCATAGTAGCTTTTAATATAGCTAATATGATGAAAGATAAAGCAACAGCCCAAATTGCGTAAGCTAAAACGCCAATTGCTTGAGCGCCTAATTGAGCAGCACCACCACCATTGAATAATCCAATACCAGTATCACCATCTACACCCCAAAGTCCAATTACTAAAGTACCCCAAGCACCTGCTACACCGTGAACTGAAGCTGCACCAATAGCATCATCAATTTTTAATTTCTTTTCGATAAACTCAATTGAGAAAACTACTAAGATACCACCAATTAAACCAGCTAATACAGCACCACCAGCAGTCATATTACCACAACCCGCAGTTATACTAACCAAACCAGCTAAACAACCGTTTAAAGTTTGTCCTAAATTAGGTTTACCATACCAGATCCAAGTTGTAATTAAAGCACCTAAACCACCTGCAGCAGCAGCTAAGTTTGTAATTAAAACTACAGTAGAGGCACCAGTTGCATCATCGCCACCCCAAGCTAGTTGAGATCCACCATTAAAACCAAACCATCCAAACCATAGGATAAATACCCCTAATGTTGCTAATATTTGGTTGTGACCAGGTATAGGAAATACTTTACCATCTACATATTTTCCAATTCTAGGACCTACCATAAATGCAGCTACTAAAGCAGCCCATCCACCTACAGAGTGTACAATTGAAGAACCTGCAAAATCAATAAACTCTGCGGGCATAATTCCTTCAGTGTCATTTAACCAACCACCATTCCATTCCCATCCTCCAGAGATTGGGTAGATAATAGCGGTCATAATTAAAGAAAATATAATATAAGTTGTATATTTTGTTCTACCTGCTATTGCTCCAGATACAATTGTTGCTGTTGTTGCAGCAAACATTGTTTGGAAGAATAAATCGGCTCCTTCTCCTTGAAATAATCCACTCCAGAAGAACCACCCATTAGATGTGTCTCCGTACATTAAAGAGTATCCAACCAACCAAAAAGTAATTGAACCCACACAAATGTCTAGCAAGTTTTTCATTGCTATGTTAACTGCGTTTTTAGATCTTGTCATGCCAGATTCTACTAATGTAAATCCTGCTTGCATTAAGAATACTAAGATACCTGCAATAAGCATCCAAAGCATTCCCATATCCCCATTTACTTGCTCTAAAACTTTAGCAGCTTCAGTTGCTGGGGCATCTTGAAATAATGTTAATAATAAACTCATAGTATATAATTTTAGTTAATAATCGGTTTTTCTTAGAAAGAGTATACTGCTGCTAGAGCAAAAGAGCTTAATGCTTTATCTCCAACAAAAGCTGCTTCTGAAGTAGAGTCTAATCTTAATTCTGGAATAATTGTTAAAGATCCTATGCTATAGTTTCCTGTTAGAGTAGTTGCAAATACGCTAGAATCAGCTACACCAGTTCCTATTGCTCCAAAATCACCATCTTCTATAAAATATTCTGTTCTTAAACCGATTTTAAAAGAGTCTGATGTTGCGATTTGTGGATATAATGCTGCTCCATAAAAACCTGGGCCATCATCACTACCACTTAAATAAGCAGCGTTGATTCCTAAGAAAAAGCTATTAGATACATCAAAACCACCTGTATAATCTATTTCAAAGAAAGCTGGATCTACTAATACGTTTAAATATTGTCCATAAAAACCTAACTGTGCTCCAAATGCGTAACTTCCATTAGGATTAAACTCTGTAGCGTCAGTAGGATTCATAACCGCTAACATTAACGAAGTATCTTCTCCTAAAGCAATATCTGCTTTAATACCAGTATGGCTAAATGGACCATAAGAGAATAAGTACGATGTACTATAGTTAAAGTTTGCAGTTGGAGAAATAACCTCATACCCTAAAAATGTATTAAAGTTACCCATTGTTAATGTTACTTTTTCGCTTACATTCCAGTATGCATATAATTGGTTTACAATTTGTGAGCTTCCAACTGGAGATCCGAAAACGGCATCTACACCTCTTGGGCCATATACCATATCTGCTACAAAACCAACTTTTTCACCTTCATAGCCAGCAATTACATTAATCATACCTAAAGCAAAACCAGGTTGGTTTGCAAAAGAGCTTCCAGGAGCTGTGTCATAATTACCTCCACTGATGTTACCTCTAAAGTAAGTGTCAATACTACCACTTAACGTAAATTTTTTTTCTTCTTCTTGTGCGTTTACTATTAAACTACTTGCTAATAATAACGTAAAAATTAATTTTTTCATAATTGATGTTCTTTTTGTGTTTGTTAATTATTTGTTAATGAACTCGGGTCAAAAGTATATATAAAATTTTAACTGACAAGGGGTGTGTTTTTAAAAATTAGTTTATTTTTAATGATACCCCTCAAAAAAATAGGGGTTAAAATGAAATAAGTGTATTTTTAAACTAATGAGAGCTAAAAAATATTAGGTTCGTAAAAATAAAGTATATAATTTTAAGATATTCATAAAAATGCACCTTTTGTAAAAAAAAACACAATTATTGTATTTTTACACCCATGAAATATTCGTTTTCTTATATAATTTCTTTACAATTTCTTGGTTTTCGTTTTTCTGGATGGCAAAAACAAACAAATGCCAAAACTTTGCATGATATGGTAGATAAAACCCTGTCTTTTGTATTGGTTAATGCTGATTATAAAACCATTGGTATTGGAAGAACAGATGCTAAAGTGTCTGCAAACACTTATTTTTTACAGCTTTTTGTAAAAGAGAAGGTTGATGAACATCGTTTTATAGATTCTTTAAATTCTAATTTTTCTCCAGATTTTAGAGCTTTATCCATTAAAAAAGTAGCTACAAACTTTAATATTATTAAAGCGTCTAAGGTTAAAGAATATCATTATTACTTTTCTTTCGGAGTAAAAAATCACCCTTTTGCTGCGCCTTTTATTGTTAATATTGATGCTGAATTAGATATTGAAAGAATGCAAAAAGGCGCCAAACTCTTTGAAGGCGAACATTATTTTAATTTATACTGTACAAAACCTTCAGAAAACACAATTTTTAAAAGAACTATTGATAGTTGTGAGTTGGTAGT
Organism: uncultured Polaribacter sp.; assembly: GCF_947503855.1. Lineage (GTDB taxonomy): Bacteria > Bacteroidota > Bacteroidia > Flavobacteriales > Flavobacteriaceae > Polaribacter. The sequence goes on from NZ_CANNFF010000007.1 coordinate 11,724, forward strand.
GAATGATGTTTTAAAAGCCAACTTCTTTCCAGAGCAATCTTATATATTAAAGGTGAAGGGAAAAGGGTTTTTGCGTTATCAAATCAGGTTGATGATGGCTACTTTGATAGAGCTTGGAAAAGGGAATTTAGATTTAGACTTTATTAAAGCTTCTTTAAAAGAAGATAATGATGGTGGATTTTTGAGAAATATAGCACCAGCCTCAGGTCTACAATTATTTGATGTGGAGTTAGAGTTGTAATAGTTAAGCAAATTGCGTAAGGGGTTGAAGAGTTTGTTTGAGTCCTCATGCTTTTTATTGTGAATGCAGTTCTAAAAGCCTAACCTGAAAGGTTGCTCTCTAAAAAAAAATCCACCTAAAAAGATGGATTATTGCATACTATATAATGAGTGTTTTTAAAATAGTTCTTAACTATACTCGAACTGATGTTTTTTATCCTTTAATAACGCCTCTTGAAATTACAATTTTTTGTATTTCTGATGTTCCTTCGTAAATCTGAGTAATTTTTGCATCGCGCATTAAGCGCTCTACATGGTATTCTTTTACAAAACCATTTCCTCCATGAATTTGAACAGCTTCTACAGTTTGTTCCATTGCTACTTTACTTGCGTATAATTTTGCCATGGCAGAAGACATGTCGTAATTTTTACCTTGGTCTTTTTCCCAGGCAGCTTTCATTACTAGCATTCTTGCCGCTTCTATTTCTGTGTACATATCTGCCAGTTTAAAAGCAATGGCTTGGTGATTGCATATTTCTGTGCCAAAAGCTTTGCGTTCTTTAGAGTATTTTAAAGCTAATTCGTAAGCGCCTGCGGCAATACCTAAAGCTTGTGCAGCAATACCAATTCTACCTCCAGAAAGTGTTTTCATAGCAAATTTAAAACCAAAACCATCATCGCCAATTCTATTTTCTTTAGGTACTTTTACGTCATTAAATTGTAGAGTATGTGTGTCTGAGCCACGTATGCCTAATTTATCTTCTTTAGGGCCAATGTGAAAACCTTCCGTACCTTTTTCTACAATAAAAGCATTAATACCTTTATGGCCTTTTTCTCGATCTGTTTGTGCAATTACAAGATACACGTCAGAGCGTCCGCCATTTGTAATCCAGTTTTTTGTTCCGTTAATTAGGTAATAATCTCCTTTGTCTATAGCGGTTGTTGCTTGTGATGTAGCATCTGATCCAGCTTCTGGCTCGCTTAAACAAAAAGCGCCAATTTGTTCTCCAGTAGCAAGTTTGGTAAGGTATTTTTGTTTTTGGTCTTCTGTGCCATAAGTTTGTAGGCCATAACAAACTAAAGAATTGTTTACAGAAACCATCACAGAAGCAGAAGCGTCTATTTTAGAAAGTTCTTCCATGACCAATACATAGGAAATGCTGTCCATGCCACTTCCACCGTACTTTGGATCAACCATAATCCCCATAAAACCAAGATCTCCCATTTTTTTTACTAATTCTTGTGGAAATTCTTGTTTGTGGTCTCTTTCTATAACGCCTGGTAACAATTCTGTTTGTGCAAAGTCTCTTGCAGCATCTCGAATCATTTTATGTTCTTCTGTTAAACTAAAATCCATTTTGTATATATTGTTATATTCGTAATTTAAGAACGTAAAGATATCGATTTCGTAACATATTTTCAATAGACTTTTATTATTTTTACACATATGAATAAAAAACACGTTTTTGCTTTAGGTTTAATGTCTGGTACCTCTTTAGATGGTGTAGATGTAGCCTATGTTAAATTTCATAAAAATAATTACTCAGATTTTGAAATCCTATTTGCAGATACCATATCGTATTCTAAAGAATGGAAACAGTTGTTGCAAAATGCTATTCGATTTTCTAAAAAGGAATTGGAAGATTTAGATATTACTTATGGTAAGTATTTAGGTAAAATTGTAAATAATTTTATTACAAATTACAAAATAGGCCCTATAGATTTTATAGCCTCTCATGGACATACTATATTACATGAACCAGAAAAAGGAATCACTTTACAGATTGGGAGTGGAAAACAAATAGCAACAATTACTAATCAAAAAGTGGTGTGCGATTTTAGAACTCAAGATGTAAAATTAGGTGGGCAAGGAGCGCCTTTGGTGCCAATAGGAGATGAGTTGTTGTTTTCTGAGTATGATTACTGCATTAATTTAGGCGGGTTTGCAAATGTTTCCTTTAGGAAGGGATCGCAAAGAATTGCTTATGATATTTGTCCTGTAAATATAGTTTTAAATTTTTACGTACATAAATTAGGTTTAGAATATGATGATGCAGGTAAAATTGCGGCTTCAGGAAAAATTAACAAACAACTTTTAGAAAGATTAAACGCTTTGTCATTTTATGAAAAAATCCCGCCAAAATCTTTGGGTTTAGAATGGGTTCAAAAAGAGATTTTTCCTTTAATAGATATGTATGAAAAGGATGTGGCAAACATACTGCGAACTTTTGCAGAACATGTTGCTTTGCAAATTGGGAAAATTATAAAAAATAATGAGGCAGTTTTGTTTACAGGTGGAGGTGTTTTTAATACCTTTTTAATGAGTGAAATTGAAAAATACGCCAACATTAAAATAACGTTAAAAAGTAACTTGTTAATCAATTATAAAGAAGCATTAATTTTTGCGTTGTTGGGCCTGTTAAAGATTGATAATCAGGTAAATTGTTTGCAGTCGGTTACAGGAGCTCAAAAAAACCATTCTTCTGGAGTAATTTTTACATCTTAGTTTTTAAATTAAATTATTTGAACAGTCATTTTTTTGCAGTAAGTTTGTGCTAACACAGTTAGGTAATAATAATTAAAAATTTTTAATAAATATGAATCAACTTTAACTATTCAATTTTCAAAAATTAAAATTGCTGAAAATTTAATTCAAAAAAAGTTGAAATTTATTTAAAATTAAAAATGAAAGAATTATTAAAAAAATACGAAAACACGCAACCAGAAATTGTTTTTCATTGGAAAGATAAAGAAACAGAAGCAGAAGGTTGGACAGTAATAAACTCTTTAAGAGGTGGTGCTGCTGGAGGTGGTACAAGAATGAGAAAAGGCTTAGATATGAACGAAGTTTTGTCTTTAGCCAAAACAATGGAGGTAAAATTTACGGTTTCTGGCCCCGCAATAGGTGGTGCAAAATCGGGTATTAATTTCGATCCAAACGACCCTAGAAAAAGAGGTGTTTTAGAGCGTTGGTATAAGGCAGTTACTCCACTTTTAAAACATTATTACGGTACAGGAGGAGATTTAAATGTAGATGCTGATAAAGATGTAATTCCGATTACAGAGAGTTGCGGTGTTTGGCATCCGCAAGAAGGTATTTTTAACGGGCATTTTAAACCTACTGAAGCCGATAAAATAAATAGAATTGGGCAATTGCGTTTAGGCGTTATTAAGGTGATAGAAAATAAATGTTTTTCGCCAGACTTGTCTAGAAAGTACACAATTGCAGATATGTTAACCGGTTATGGAGTTGCAGAAGCTGTAAAACATTATTACAACATTTATGGTGGTAATATTGTAGGTAAAAGAGCAATTGTGCAAGGTTTTGGAAATGTAGGTTCTGCTGCAGCCTATTATTTAACACAATTAGGAGCAAAAATTGTCGGAATTATAGATAGAGATGGTGGTTTGATAAATGATAATGGTTTTACGTTAGAGGAAATGACTGACTTGTTTTTATCTAAGGATGGTAATAAGTTAAGCTCTAAAAACATGATTCCTTTTGATGAAATCAATCAGCAAATTTGGAGTTTACCTGCAGAAATATTTATTCCTGCAGCAGCCTCAAGATTGGTTTCTAAAGAACAAGTACAACAAATGATAGATACAGGTTTAGAAGTCATCTCTCCAGGAGCAAATGTGCCATTTGCAGATAAGGAGATATTTTTTGGCCCTATAATGGAATATACTGACAATCAAATAAGTTTATTGCCAGATTTTATTTCTAACTGTGGTATAGCAAGAGTTTTTGCGTATTTAATGGAGTCTAAAAAAGAATTGCCAATGCAAGACAAGGCAATTTTTGATGATACTTCTAATACCATAAAAAGAGCATTGCAAAAAACATTTAACAAAAGCGCATCAAAAACAAAAATTTGTTCAACAGCATTTGAACTCGCATTAAAACAATTAATATAAATTAAATTAAAAGTATGGAATCAATTATTATTATCGTATTTGTATTGGGGTATTTAGCCATTACATTAGAGCACAATTTAAAGTTAGACAAATTAATTCCGGCTTTAATAATGATGGCAGTTTGTTGGGCTTTAGTTGCATTAGGTATCGATAACTTTACAACTTGGTTCGATTCTGCAAATCATGGTTTAGTAGATGGTTTTGCGTCTATGGTTCATGATGATAAATTACATCTGGTAGAAGAAACCTTATTACATCATTTAGGTAAAACAGCTGAAATTTTAGTATTTCTTTTAGGAGCAATGACCATTGTAGAAATTATCGATTATTTTGATGGTTTTTCTACCATAAAAGGTTTTATAAAAACTAAAAAGAAAACAAAAATTTTATGGATTTTCTCTATTTTGGCTTTTATTTTATCAGCAATTATAGACAATTTAACTGCAACCATAGTGTTAATTTCTATTTTACAGAAAATTGTTAAAAATAGAGAGGAGAGAATTTGGTTTGCGGGTTTAATTATTATTGCAGCAAATGCAGGTGGAGCATGGTCTCCAATTGGAGATGTTACTACAACTATGTTGTGGATTGGAAATAAAGTAAGTTCAGGTATGTTGTTTGTTTATCTATTTATACCTTCATTACTTTGTATGGTAGTACCAAGTTTTATAGCAACATTTTTACCTGCTTTTAAGGGTGAAATAGACTTCGAAGAAGAGGTAGATAAACCCAAAAGTCCACATAGTGGAAGAATGTTGTATTTAGGTTTAGGGGCAATTGTTTTTGTACCAATTTTTAAAACAACTACGCATTTACCACCTTATGTAGGTATGATGTTATCTTTGGCAGTTGTAGCTACCTTTGCAGAAATTTATAGTAGCTCAAAATTCTCTATTTCTAATGTTGAAGGAGAGGAAGCAGATGAACATGCATCTAGTGCTCATCATAGTCCAGTTCATCATTCTTTATCGAAAATTGAAATGCCAAGTATTTTATTTTTCTTAGGGATTTTAATGGCCGTTGCAGCTTTAGAGTCTTTAGGTATATTATTTAATTTTGCAGATAGTCTAAAAGAAGGAATACCTTTAATTGGCTCAGAGTTGTCGGGTACTGGTGTTTCAGATTTAGTGGTAATTTTATTAGGTATTGGTTCTGCAGTAATAGATAATGTACCTCTTGTGGCAGCAAGTTTAGGTATGTTTTCTGAAGGATTAGACAATCCATTATGGCACTTTATCGCATTTTCTGCTGGTACAGGAGGCTCTATGTTAATTATTGGTTCTGCTGCAGGGGTAGTGGCAATGGGAATGGAAAAAATAGACTTTTTCTGGTACTTGAAAAAAATATCTTGGTTAGCCTTAATCGGTTTTTTAATTGGATCAATTTCATTTGTTGTGCTAAGAATGTTTCTTCATTAATAGAGAAAACGTACTAAAATAGTATTTTTTAGATGTAAACAATTTAAAAATAGAAACCTCGTTAGTAGTTTAGAACTTAAAATCATATAAATGTTATCACTTTATCAAGAAAATAAAGAATTGGTAGAAGATGTAGTTTCCGAAGAAAAAACACTTTCTATCTATAAATTAATTATGGATGGTGGTCTTGGTGGGCAAATAATTATAGCCATCCTTTTTGTGCTTTTAGCGGTTGCTATGTATATTTATTTCGAACGCTTTTTAGCTATAAAAGCAGCCTCTAAAGTAGATAAAAACTTTATGGAGCAAATTAGAGATTTCGTTTCTAATGGAAAATTACAATCTGCAGATGCACTTTGTAAAAGTAAAAACACTCCAACTGCACGTCTAATAGGTAAAGGAATATCAAGAATTGGAAAACCTTTAGAAGATATCAATACAGCTATAGAAACTGCAGGAAAGTTAGAGGTTTATCAATTAGAAAAAAATGTAAGTGTTTTAGCAACTATTGCAGGTGCAGCCCCAATGATTGGTTTCTTAGGAACCGTAATTGGAATGATTGTTGCCATACACGAAATAGCAAATGCAGGTGGGCAAATAGATATAAAAATGCTTTCAGATGGTTTGTACACAGCCATGACAACTACAGTTGCAGGTTTAATAGTAGGTATTATTGCTTACATAACTTACAATCATTTAGTGGTTAGAACAGATAAGGTTGTATATCAAATGGAGGCAAAATCTGTAGAGTTTTTAGATCTATTAAACGAACCAGTGTAAAATAAGTTCTTAAAGTTGTAAAGTTTATAAAATGACTTTTTAGCTTTCGTACATTTAACTTTCAAACTATTACTATGAATCTACGCGGAAGAAATAAAGTAGACCCTTCATTCAACATGTCTTCTATGACAGACATCGTTTTTTTGTTGCTCATATTTTTCATGCTAACATCTACCTTAGTTACAGTAAGTGCCATAGATGTTTTACTACCAAAAGCTGGCGGAAAAACAGAAAACAGCAAATCTGTAGCAGTAACCATTACCAATAAATCGCTATTTTATATTGATAAAACCAAAGTAAGTGCATCAAAACTAGAAAGCGAAATCTTAAAAAGTGTAGGTACAGACAAGCAAAAAACCATTGTAATTAGAGGCGATAAAGATGTACCCTACCAAAATGTAATGAAGGTAATAGACATTGCTAATAAAAATAAATTAAAAATGATTTTGGCAGTAAAAGGAAAATAATTTTTTGGGCGTTTTAACGGGCTTTTCACTGTATCTTTTTGCAGAAAAAGCAAAAAGGATGCCGTTTCAATCCCTAACGCTCACGCACTTTTAAAAAACTATTTTGCTTAAAATTCGTCTATAGAAAATCAAAAAATATAATTGAAAATATTAAACACCACATACAAAAGAAAATCTGCTGTAATAACTGCAATTATGCTGTTGTTGTTAATTTTTGGTATTTTAAATTACGGATTGACCTATTTAGATCCACCAGAAGAATACGGTGTAGCTATAAATTTTGGAGATTCTAATATGGGTAGTGGAGAACCTGTTGTAAGCTCAAAAAAAACGGCAGCTAAAGAAGTTCAGAAAAAAGAAGAGGTTTTAGAGGAGGTAAAAGAAATTCCTAAAGAAGCTATAAAAGAAGATCTAATTACAGACGATACATCAAAAGAAGTACCTGTTGTCGAAAAAGTAGCAGAAAAAAAGAAAGACCCTGTAAAAGAAATTGAAGAAAAAGAAGTAAAACCCGTTAAAAAGCTTAAGCCAAAACCATCGAAAGAAACACAAGATGCTTTAAACAAATTATTAAAAGGCAATTCTAACACAGGCAATCCAGCAGGAGAAGGAGAGGATGCAATTGAAGGGGTAAAAGGTAAAAAAGATGGAGACGCAACTTCTTCTAAGTACTATGGAAATACAGGTAGTGGTTCAAATGGTGATTATAATTTAGCAGGTAGAAAAGCATTGTCTAAACCCAAAGAGCAACCCGACTGTCAAGAAGAAGGTACAGTTGTTGTTAGAATTACAGTGAATAAAAATGGAGAAGTCATAAAAGCAGAACCTGGAGTAAAAGGTTCTACAAATACGGCTGCTTGTTTATTAAAACCAGCAAAAGAAGCTGCTTTAAAAACAAAATGGAATTCAGATAGTAATGCACCAGCTTTTCAAGTAGGAACTATTATTTATAAGTTTTCTCTCACAAAATAATGCTTATTTTTGTTGCTTCTGTTATTTCTGCTAAGCCAGAAATTTAATTCCACTATTATGACATACAAAGAAACACTAAATTGGATGTTTTCTCAGTTACCAATGTATCAAAGAGAAGGCAAAACAGCATTTAAAAAAGATGTATCTAATACAATCGCTTTTTCAAAAGAATTAGATTTTCCAGAAAAAAAGTTTAAGTCTATACACGTTGGTGGTACAAACGGGAAAGGCTCTACAAGTCATATGTTGGCTTCAATTTTACAAGAAGCTGGTTACAAAGTAGGTTTGTATACATCACCACATTTAAAAAACTTCACAGAACGTATTCGAATCAATGGTAAAGAAATACCTGAAAAGAAAGTAACTACTTTTATAAATAGGCACAAAGATTTTTTAGAAAAACAAAAGCTATCTTTTTTTGAAATGACAGTGGGTTTAGCGTTTGATTATTTTGCAAATGAACATGTAGATATTGCGGTTATAGAAGTCGGTTTAGGGGGTAGGTTAGACTCTACAAATATTATCAATCCAGAACTTTCTGTAATTACCAATATAGGGTTAGATCATACAGAAATGTTGGGCAATACATTGCCTAAAATTGCTTTTGAAAAAGCAGGAATTATAAAAAAGAACACCACTGTCGTAATTGGAGAGAGGCAGCAAGAAGTTCAAAAAGTATTTGCAACAAAAGCCCAAGAAACATTTTCAGAAATTTTTTATGCATCAGATGTATTTGAAACATATAAAACTGATTTGTTAGGAGATTATCAGCAAAAAAACAGCAAAACTGCAGCTGTTGCAATTGCACATTTACATGGTTTTAAAGTCTCTCAAGATCAAATTAAAAGAGGTTTGTTACATGTAGTAAAAAACACAAATCTAAAAGGTAGATGGCAAGTTCTACAAGAAAAACCAAAGGTTATTTGTGATACAGCTCATAATAAAGAGGGGGTACAAATTGTTTTTAAGCAACTTAAAAAAGAAAAATTTAAAAAACTTCATATCGTGTTAGGTGTGGTTTCAGATAAAAAAATGGAAGCTATTTTTCCTCTATTTCCTAAAGATGCGGTTTATTATTTTTGCAAACCCAATATTTCAAGAGGACTTTCAGAGGAGGTTTTGCAAGAAAAAGCCACACATTTTGGTTTGCAGGGTAAAAAATATTCTTCGGTAGAAAATGCGTATAAGAAAGCCTTATATAATGCAAATCAAGAAGATATCATTTACGTTGGTGGAAGCACCTTTGTTGCAGCAGAAATAATTTAAATAATTTTTCGTTTTTTATTTGGTAGATTAAAAATCCGTGTTATATTTGCATCCGCTTAGGGCGCGTAGCTCAGTTGGTTCAGAGCACTTGGTTTACACCCAAGGGGTCAGGGGTTCGAATCCCTTCGCGCCCACAACAAAAACCTTTACTTTTTTAGTAAAGGTTTTTTTACTTTTACAAGATTTGTTTTATCTCTATATTTTACATTCAGCTAAGCTTGATAAGTTTTATATTGGCTCTACTTCTAATTTAGAAGCAAGATTACAAAAACACTTGTCAAATCATAAAGGATATACGTCGAGAACAAAAGATTGGGAAATAATGTACTCAGAAAAATTTGAAAGTAAGATTGAAGCAGAAAAAAGAGAAAAACAAATTAAAAACTGGAAAAGTAAACAAATGATTATAAAGTTAATAGCTCAAAACAAGGTTTAGAGCATCCCGATTTCACATCGGGAGTGGTCAGGGGTTCCCGAAATAAATTCGGGATGCATCGAATCCCTTTTCCGAAGTTAATTCGGAACAGGCTGCGCCCACTTTATAAAAATCCTTCACTTTTGTGAAGGATTTTTTTGTTTTACTACCCATTTTGTTAGACTTTATTTCCTTAAATTTTGTAACTTCGCCAGTGATCAAAAGGGGCTAAAATTCTAATAATGAATATCGTTTTATCAGAAAAAAAAATACTTGTAACAGGAGGTGCTGGATTTATTGGTTCTAATTTATGTGAAGAATTGTTAGAAAAAAATAATCAAGTAGTCTGTTTAGATAATTTTTCTACAGGTAAAAGAGAAAATATAGCACCGTTTCTTAAGAATCCTAATTTTACTTTACTGGAAGGCGATATTAGAAATTTGAATGATTGTATCAACGCGACTAAAAATGTCGATTTTGTACTTCATCAAGCAGCTTTAGGCTCTGTGCCAAGATCTATAAAAGACCCAATTACATCCAATGATGTAAATGTTAGTGGTTTTTTAAATATGTTGGTAGCTTCTAGAGATAATGGTGTTAAGAGGTTTGTGTATGCTGCAAGTTCATCAACTTATGGAGACTCAGAAACACTGCCAAAAGTAGAAGGTAAAATAGGAAACCCTCTGTCTCCCTATGCCATAACAAAATATGTAAATGAGTTGTATGCATCTGTTTTTTCAAAAACATACGGATTAGAAACTATCGGTTTGCGATATTTTAATGTTTTCGGAAAAAGACAAGACCCTAATGGGGCATATGCAGCAGTAATCCCTAAGTTTATATCGCAATTTATAAATTTAGAATCCCCTGTTATTAATGGTGATGGTTCTTATTCTAGAGATTTTACGTTCATAGAAAATATCGTTCAAATTAATTTATTGAGTTTGGTTGCAGGTAAAAACGCCGTAAATAAAGTTTATAACGCTGCTTTTGGCAATAGAAATGCCTTAAATGATTTGGTAATTTATTTAAAAGATAATTTATCGGTTTTAAATCCTGAAATAGGTAATGTATCTATTATTTATGGAGATACTAGGGTTGGAGATATACCACATTCTCATGCAGATATTTCGAAAGCAAAAAAATATTTAAACTATAAACCAGAATTTTCATTACAAAAAGGCTTAGAAAAATCCATTAAATGGTATTGGGAAAATTTATAATATGAGTGATGTAAAAATAGCGGTTATTGGCCTAGGTTATGTAGGTTTGCCATTAGCAAGATTGTTTGCTACCAAGTATTGTGTGGTTGGGTTTGATGTAAATACGACAAGAGTTTTAGATTTAAATAAGGGTGTAGATAAAACCTTGGAGGTTTCTAAAGAAAACTTAGAGGCGGTTTTAAAAAGTAATAATGATAACCAAAATGGTCTTTATTGTACATCAGATTTAAAAGAAATCGCAGATTGTAACTATTACATTATTACAGTTCCTACACCCGTAGATAAAAACAATAGACCTGTTTTAACACCGTTAATTAAGGCTAGTGAAACTGCAGGAGGAGTTTTAAAAAAGAACGACATTGTCATTTATGAATCTACAGTATATCCAGGAGCAACAGAAGAAGATTGTGTGCCAATTTTAGAGTTAATATCTGGATTGAAATTCAATAAAGATTTTTATGTGGGATATTCACCAGAAAGAATTAATCCAGGTGATAAAAAACATACCGTAGATAAAATCTTAAAAGTAACCTCGGGTTCTAACAAAGAAACGGGGGTAAAAGTGGATGATTTGTATAAATCTGTAATTACTGCTGGTACACATTTAGCACCCACAATAAAAGTAGCAGAAGCCGCTAAAGTGATCGAGAATTCTCAAAGAGATATTAATATTGCTTTTGTTAATGAGTTGGCTAAGATTTTTAACCTAATGGATATTAATACACAAGATGTATTAGAAGCTGCTGGGACAAAATGGAATTTCTTACCCTTTAAACCAGGCTTGGTTGGTGGGCATTGTATTGGTGTAGATCCTTATTATTTAGCACAAAAAGCGCAGGAATATGGTTATCATCCAGAAATAATTTTAGCAGGAAGAAGAGTGAATGATAGTATGGGTAGGTATGTTGCTTCAGAAGTAGCAAAACTAATGATAAAAGAAGGTGTTGAGGTTAAAAATGCTGAGGTTCTAATCTTAGGAATCACTTTTAAAGAAAACTGTCCAGATGTTAGAAATACAAAAGTGGTAGATGTAGTAAATGAATTAATAGATTTTGGTACAAATGTTACCATTTATGATCCTTCAGCAGACCCAAAAGAAGTTGCTAAAGAATATAATTTAGAGGCTCAACAAACCCTCCCGAATAAAAAATTTGATGCCATTGTATTAACCGTTTCACATAGTGAATTTAAAGATTTGAATTTAAATCTCTTAAAGAAAGAAAAGGCTGTGGTGTATGATGTAAAAAACTTTTTCTCATCAGAGAAAGTTGAAAAATATTTATAAGAAATGAAAAATTTTGCACTAATAGGAGCGGCAGGTTATATAGCTCCAAGACATTTAAAAGCGATTAAAGATACCAACAACAATTTAATTGCTGCGTTAGATAAATTCGATTCTGTGGGGATGATGGACAGCTATTTTCCGAACGCAGACTTTTTTGTTGAATTTGAAAGATTTGATAGATACATAGAAAAAATTAAGAGAAATCATATTTCTTTAGATTATGTGAGTATTTGCACGCCAAACTATTTGCACGATTCTCACATAAGAATGGCTTTAAGAAGAGGTGCAGTTGCAATTTGTGAAAAACCAATTGTTTTAAACCCTTGGAATATAGATGCTTTAGCAGATATCGAAAAAGAGTCTCAAGGTAAAATAAACACCATTTTACAACTCAGATTGCATGAATCTATCCTCCAATTAAAGGAAAAAGTAGTTTTGCAAAACAAAAAAGAAAAGTACGATATAGATTTAACCTATATTACCTCAAGAGGTAAATGGTATGATATTTCTTGGAAAGGAGATGAAAGTAAGTCGGGTGGTATTGCAACAAATATAGGCGTTCATTTTTATGATATGCTTTCTTGGATTTTTGGAGATGTTCAAGAAAATCTTGTGCATTTAAGAGAAAAACATAAAGCCTCGGGCTATCTAGAGTTTGAAAACGCAAGAGTTCGATGGTTTTTGTCTATTGATGAAAATGATTTGCCAAACAATGTAAAAGAAAAGCAGCAAAGAACGTTTAGGTCGATTACCGTTGATGGAGAAGAGTTAGAGTTTAGCAAAGGTTTTACAGAACTGCATACAGAAAGTTATAAAAAAATATTAGCAGGGGAAGGTTACGGATTAGAGGAGGTTAAAAAATCTATAGAAATAGTTTACAATATTAGAAATAATAAAATTTTAAAAACAGGGGAAAAACACCCCTTTTTAATCTAAATTAAAAAAAAACTAAATTTGCATATTATGAGTGTAAAGAAAAAAGCCATCATTGTTTCTGGATATTTTAACCCAATTCACAAAGGCCATATAGAATATTTTAACAATGCGAAAGCCTTAGCAGACGAACTATTTGTAATTGTTAATAACGATTTACAAAGAGGTTTAAAAGGCTCTAAAGAGTTTCAAAAAGAAGAAGAGCGCTTGTTTATTGTAAAAAATATAAAAGCAGTAGATAAAGCTATTTTATCAATAGATAAAGATAGAACCGTTTGTAAATCCATAGCGTTAATTGCAAAAAACTATGGAGATCAGTATGCGTTAGGTTTTGCAAATGGAGGAGATCAAAATAACGACTCTATACCAGAAGCACCTATTTGTAAAGAATTAGGTATAGAATTAATAGATGGATTAGGAGACAAAGTTCAATCTTCTTCTTGGTTGCTGAACAAACGATGATCGATTACCGTTTACCGTCCATCGTTTATCGATCATCGACCAACCAAAATCGAACAACGACCATCGACCAACGAAAATCGAACAACGAATAAAGAAAACGAATAAAAAAACAAACATGAAAATTGGAATAACATTTAGCGCTTTTGATTTACTTCATGCAGGACATATCAAAATGTTAGAAGAGGCAAAAAGACAATGTGACTATTTAATTTGTGGTCTGCAAACAGATCCAACTTTAGACAGGCCCGATAAAAACAGACCTGTACAATCTGTAGTGGAAAGATATATACAGTTAAAAGGCTGCAAATATGTAGATGAGATTGTGCCTTATGCAACAGAACAAGATTTGGAAGATGTATTGCGCTCTTTTAAAATAGATGTAAGAGTTATTGGCGATGAATACGCAAGTAAGCAATTTACAGGGAGACATTATTGTGAAGAAAAAGGTATAGAATTATACTTTAATAAAAGAGAACACCGATTTTCGAGTACTGTTTTAAGAAAAGAAGTACAGGAAAAAGAAAATTTAAAAAGAAAAGATAAGTAGGAGAAACGTTTATCGTTTCTCGATGTTCGTTTTTCGATGTTCATTTCTCGTTTCCTGAAATACGAAACACCAACAGGGAAATATAAACAACAATGTAAGCCTTGGCTTAAAAATAGATAAATAATTATGAATATAGCGGTTATTGGTGCTGGCTATGTAGGTTTAGTATCTGGTACCTGTTTTGCAGAAATGGGTAACAAGGTTACTTGTGTTGATGTTGATCAATATAAAATTGAAAAATTAAAACAAGGTATTGTACCTATTTTCGAACCTGGTTTAGAGCAAATGGTTTCGAAAAATATAAAAAATAAGAACCTTTTTTTTACAACAAATTTAGGTGTTGCCATTGCTGATTCACAAATCGTTTTTATTGCTGTAGGTACCCCTATGGGTGATGATGGTTCTGCAGATTTGCAATATGTGTTAGCGGTTGCTAAATCTATTGGAGAAACCATGCAAAAAAGACTCATTATTGTAGATAAGTCTACCGTACCTATTGGTACTGCAGATAAGGTAAAAGCTACTATCCAGGATGAATTAGATAAAAGAAATGTTAGTTTAGAATTTGATGTGGTATCCAATCCAGAATTTTTAAAAGAAGGATCCGCTATCGATGATTTTATGAAACCAGATCGCGTAGTAATTGGGGCAGATTCAGACGATGCTTTTGAGTTTATGAAACAATTGTATTCCCCTTTTTTTAGAACACATGACCGTTTTATAACCATGGATATTCGCTCAGCAGAAATGACAAAATATGCTGCCAACACTATGTTAGCAACAAAAATTTCATTTATGAATGAAATCGCAAATATTTGTGAAAAAGTTGGAGCAGATGTGAATAAAGTACGAATCGGTATTGGTTCTGATAAAAGAATTGGGTATAGTTTTATTTATCCAGGAGCTGGGTATGGAGGATCTTGTTTTCCGAAAGATGTAAAAGCACTGAAAAAAATAGCAGAAGAGCATGGGTATAATGCAAATTTAATTACTTCTGTAGAAAATGTAAATGATGCACAAAAATTAGTAATTGCAAATAAAGTGATTGCAAGGTTTGGAGAGAATTTAAAGGGGAAAACATTTGGTTTGTGGGGTTTAGCCTTTAAGCCAGGTACCGATGATATGCGTGAAGCACCCTCTATTTACGTAGTGAAAGAGTTGGTAAAAAGAGGTGCGAAAATAAAAGCCTACGATCCAAAAGCTATCGAAGAAGCAAAAGAATTTTATTTAAAAGGAATTAAAGAGGTTAGTTACTATAGTTCTAAATATGAGGTATTAAAAGATTCGGAAGCATTGATTTTATTAACAGAATGGAAAGAATTTAGATCTCCAGATTTTGAAGAAATAAAAACCCAATTGAAAATGCCTGTTATTTTTGATGGTAGAAATCAATACAATGCATTTAACCTAGAGACAAAAGGCTTTGAGTATTTTCAAATAGGTAAATAAAAAACAATCATCGATGATCGTTTATCGTCTATCGTTTATCGAATAACGAACAACGACCAACGACCATCGAACAACGACCATCGAACAACGAATATCGTTTATCGTCCATCGTTTATCGATCATCGAACAACGAACAACGAATATCGTTTATCGTTCATCGTTTATCGATCATCGAACAACGACCATCGAACAACGAACAACGAACAACGACCAACGAAAATCGAATAACAATAAAAAAATGGAATGTAAACTTGAAGTATGGAAATTATCACACCAGTTAGCGCTGGATGTATATCAAGTCTCAAAAAGTTTTCCTTCTTCAGAAAAATTTGGGTTAACCAATCAACTAAGAAGAAGTGCTAGTAGCGTGCCAACAAATATTATAGAAGGGCAAGGTAGGCAGTATAAAAAAGAGTTTGTGCAATTTTTGTATATCGCAAAAGGGTCTTTGGAAGAAGCAAATTATCAGTTGTTTTTGGCAAAAGATTTAAATTATATTTCTAATGAAAAATATAAAGAATTATCGGAAATTTGTATAAGAATAAAAATGATGTTGTATAAATTAATCAAATCATTGAAGTAAATAACGAATATCGTTTAACGTTTATCGATCATCGAGCAACGAAAATCGACCATCGAATAACGAACAACGAATAACGAACAACGAATAACGAATAACGAAAATCGACCATCGAACAACGAATAACGACCATCTAACAACAAAACACGAAACACAAACAACGTGAATAAAAATACAAAAATATACATTGCAGGTCATAAAGGTATGGTGGGTTCTGCAGTATGTAGAGCATTAGTATCAAAAGGGTATTCTAATTTAATTGGAAAAACTAGTGTAGAATTGGATCTCAGAAATCAACAAGCAGTTACTGAATTTTATAAAAAAGAACAACCTGAAGTAGTCATCGACGCTGCAGCAAAAGTTGGAGGTATTTTAGCAAATAATGATTATCCCTATCAATTTTTGATGGAGAATATGCAGATTCAAAATAATTTGATAGATGGTGCTTACAAAGCAGGCATTGAGAAATTTATTTTTCTAGGAAGTTCCTGTATTTATCCGAAGTTTGCACCACAACCTTTAAAAGAAGAATACCTACTAACGGATTCTTTAGAACCTACGAATGAATGGTATGCCATTGCAAAAATTACGGGAGTAAAAGCTTGTCAAGCAATTCGTAAACAATACAACAAAGACTTCGTGAGTTTAATGCCAACCAACTTATATGGTTCTTTTGATAATTTTGATTTGCAGTCCTCGCATGTGTTGCCAGCGATGCTGCGTAAATTTCATGAAGCAAAACTCAATAATCATTCAGATGTAACGTTATGGGGTAGTGGTAAACCCATGCGAGAGTTTTTGTATGTAGATGACATGGCAGAAGCGGTAGTGTATGCCTTAGAAAACAATTTACCAGAATATTTGTATAATATAGGTACAGGAGAGGATATTACCATTAAAGAACTGGCAGCAACCATTCAAAGAGTCATTGGGCACCAAGGGAAAATTCTTTGGGATGCCGGTAAACCGGATGGTACGCCAAGAAAATTAATGGATGTTTCTAAAATGGCAGCAATTGGATGGGAGTATTCAACAGCGTTAGAAGATGGTATACAAAAAACCTATGAATGGTTTTTAGAAAATATAGAAAATATTAAAGAAGTGAAGTTATCGTAGACTTTGTTGAACACTTGGACTTTGACGTAGACGAAGACTTTGACGTAAACGATGACTTGGACGTAAACGATGACTTTGACGTAGACGATGACTTTGACGTAGACGATGACTTTGACGTAGACGATGACTTTGACGAAAACAATTACCTAAATAAAGAATTTGAGAGATTTTAGAAAATATGATATTTGGAAAGATAGTATGGAGCTTGTTGATTCCGTTTATACGTTTGTAGAAGTTTTTCCTACTACTGAAAAATATGGACTGCGTTCTCAAATAACACGATCTGCAGTTTCAATTCCTTCTAATATTGCAGAAGGAGCATCTAGAAATTCAGAAAAGGATTTTGCAAGGTTTTTAGAAATAGCATTAGGGTCAGCTTTTGAATTAGAAACACAATTAATCATAGCTGAAAGAAGAAATTACATGTTAAAATCTCATTTAGAGGAAAGTGTTTTAAAGCTAAATAGTTTACAGAAAAGGCTGTATGCATTAAGAAGAAAAATTATAAATTAAAAGACTATGACTATGACTATGACTATGACTTAGACGTAGATTAAGACCGGTAAAGGTCTAAGTCAAAGTCACAGTTAAAATCTAAGTCAAAGTCAAGGTCTAAGTCAAGCTTAAGTTTAACGTCAAGGTTAAACAAAGTTTAGGACAACATTATAAAAAAAACATGAAAGTAGCATTAATTACAGGAATAACAGGGCAAGATGGTTCTTATTTAGCAGAACTATTATTAGAAAAAGGCTATATGGTGCATGGTATTAAAAGAAGATCATCCCTTTTTAATACAGATCGAATTGATCATTTATATCAAGATCCTCATGACCCTAATCAACGGCTAAAATTGCATTATGGTGATTTGACAGATTCTATGAATTTGACAAGAATCATTCAAGAGTGCCAACCCGATGAAATTTATAATTTAGGGGCCATGTCTCATGTAAAAGTGTCTTTTGATATGCCAGAATACGTTGGACAAGTAGATGGTTTAGGGACTTTACGAATATTAGAAGCCGTTCGTATTTTAGGATTAGAAAAGAAAACAAGAATTTATCAAGCTTCTACTTCTGAACTATTTGGAGGAATGCCAGAGAATAAAAATGACAAAGGGTTTTATGATGAAAATTCACCATTATATCCACGTTCTCCTTACGGTGTTGCTAAAATTTATGGGTTCTGGATTACGAAGAATTATCGTGAAGCCTATAACATGTTTGCATGTAACGGAATTTTATTTAATCACGAATCTCCAAGAAGAGGTGAAACGTTTGTAACAAGAAAAATTACTAGAGCCGTAGCAAAAATTGCACTTGGGTTACAAGACAAATTCTATTTAGGGAATTTAGACGCTAAAAGAGACTGGGGACATGCTAAGGATTATGTGCGTATGATGTGGATGATTTTACAGGCAGAAGAACCAGAAGATTGGGTAATCGCTACCGGAGTTACCACTACCGTTCGTGATTTTGTGCGTATGGCTTTTGGTGAAGTTGGGATAGCACTCGAATTTAAAGGAGAAGGTGTTCACGAGACCGCTGTTGTAAAAAGCATCAACCAAGAGAGATATCAACAAGCAACATCCATCGACTATCGTTTATCGACCATCGATGATCGAACAGCGTCTAACGATCTACGAAAAACGGCCAACGAAAAACGAAAAGCGGTCAACGAAAAACAACCCACTATAGGGCAAGAAGTCCTTTCTGTTGATCCTGCTTACTTTCGTCCAACAGAAGTAGATTTATTATTAGGAGATCCTACAAAAGCAAAAGAAAAGTTAGGTTGGGTACCAGAACATGATTTAGCCTCTTTGGTAAAAGACATGATGGAGAGCGATGTGAAGTTGATGCAAAAAGATGTTGACTTGCTAAAAGCGGGGCATGAGATTTTGAAGCAAGTCGAGTAGCATCATAAATACAAATAATTTATAAAAAATTGAAATGAAGCAACACTTAAAAATAAGCAACCTTATATGAGTACGGTAGCTGCTAAACATTGGTTTGTTGTGTATACCAAACCCAGAAATGAGTTAAAAGTCCTCGAAAGACTTTTAGGGATCGGGATTGTTGCGTATACCCCTTTTAAAACCGAGTTGAGAAAGTGGTCTGATAGAAAGAAAAAAGTGAAAGTACCCTTATTGCCCTCTATGGTTTTAGTCTATTTAGAAGAAAAAGAAACTGCTAAGGTATTCGAAATACCTGGGGTGGTACGTTACCTATTTGAAAACGGCCAGCGTGCTATTGTAAGTGCGCAAGAAGTTGAGGCAATGAAAGCCTATCAAGCCGATGTTTATGTTGATAAAGCAAAACAAATAGCGCCAGGAGATACCCTTGAAGTGCCTACCCTTTTACAAACTGGCGAGGTATTACAGATACAAGGTAAAACTTGTATTGCCCGCTTACAAAAGCTAGGGGCAATTGTGCGTTTTAAAATCTCTTAAACCCTTACTTAAAAAGAGATTACTTTTTTTTAAAAAAAATAGTTAATTACAAAAAAACGAGTACTTTTGTTACTCGTTAAAAAAAATATGCTAAATCATCTTATTTCTTCTAAAACTCGTATTCGCTTATTGGTGAGGTTTTTTATTGATGCAAGTAGGCGAGGACATTTAAGAGGTTTGGCAACAGAGTTAGACGAAAACACCAATGCCATTCGTAAAGAGCTAAATAACTTAACGGGAGCGGGTTACCTTATCAAAGAGCGTGCAGGGAATAAGGTGGAATATCGAACCAATATTTCGCATTCTTTTTTTAATACGCTACAACAATTGGTAAACAAGTATGTAGGCGTTGATCAAATTATATTACAGGTTTTGGAAAAAATGGGAGCCGTAATGCGTATTTTTCTAATGGGAAGCTATGCAAAAGGTATTGAATCTGACACGATTTCGATTGTTGTGGAAGGCCCTAATTTGAATGAAGAGTACCTAAATTTCTTGTCAAAAAAGTTGACCAAGGAATTGAATAAAACCGTTCTTATTACCACAACTGTTTTGTTTGAAGAGCAAGGCTTGTTGGTATTTGAACGTTGATAGCCCTTTTTGGGGTGTTTTTGTATGCTTACTGCGTTTCACAGGTGTGTGACTCGTGCGGCGAAGCCGTTGAAAAAATAAAGATGACCATAGAAAAAATGGTGTTTTTACCATAAAATAAATAAGCTGACTACCGGTGGTAGTCAAAAATAAATAAATTATGAAAGTAGGAATCACCTTTTCAACCTTTGATTTGTTGCCTTTATGATATGTTAACATTATTTTTGTTTTATGTTGGTGATTTTAAAGGCAAAAAAGCTTAAATATTTTACATTGTTGCCACAGAAAAGATAACTACAGCTAAAGAGTTTATAACAATGAGTTTTGCAGAAGTTTATTTAGAAATAGGGTTTAAAAGAGAGTGACTAAATGGATAGATTACTGTTTGAATATACAATAATCCGAAGTTGAAAAGAGAAATAGTAAAAGAAATTCTTCCTTCAGGCCCTACTTATTTTGGCTAACTGAAGTTAATCTTTGACCTTGTTCATGATAAGATGAATTTGTAACATTGAATTACTTTGAATAATAAATAGCTAAAAAAAACTAAAAAATTAATCATTTATATGTGTGGAATAACAGGAATATATTCTAATAAAATAATTACTAATTTAGAAAAAAGAATAGTTTCTATGAATGACTCTATCATTCATAGAGGTCCAGATGCTGGTGATTTTTTTATCGATAATAAATTAGCTTTTGGTCATAGAAGATTATCTATTATAGATACTAGTGTACATGCTAATCAACCAATGCATTCTAAATCAAACGTATGGCATATGGTTTTTAACGGGGAAATTTACAATTTTAAAGAAATTAAAGAAGAGTTAAGCTATTCTTTTTTAACTTCCTCAGATTCAGAAGTAATAATAGCGGCTGTTGAAGAAAAAGGTTTTGATTGGTTTATTGATAAAGCAAACGGTATGTTTGCTATAGCTTTGTATAATTCTCTTTCAAAGGAGTTATATTTAGTAAGAGATAGGTTAGGGATAAAGCCTTTATATTATTATCGAGATAAAGATAAAATTGTGTTTTCATCTGAAATAAAAGCAATATTATCAAGTGGTTTAGTTGCTGCAAAATTTAATGAATTAGCTGTAGATGAATATCTTGGGAATAGATATGTAAGAGCTCCATATACTTTTTTTGAGAATATTTATCAATTAGAAGCAGGAGCATATTTAAAAATAGACTATTCTATGGATTTAATTCAACAGAAATATTGGGAAATACCTCAAAATTTTAACACAGATCAATCATTTAATGAAGAAGAATTAAAGCAAGAATTTGAAAAAGAATTGATAAAATCTATTAAATATAGATTAATATCCGATGTGCCTCTAGGGACCTATCTCAGTGGAGGTGTTGACTCTAGCCTTATAACAGCAATAACAGCCAAAAGTAAAAAAGAACCAATTAATACCTATACTATAGGATTTCCTGAGCTTAATGAGTTTGAATACTCAAAAATTATTGCAGAACAATACGGTACAATACATCATGAAATAATGATGACAAAGAAAGATTATGTTGATAATTGGGAAAGGTTAATAGGATTCAAAGATGCGCCTCTTGGTGTTCCTAATGAAATACCTTTAGCAGTTATGTCAAAAAAGTTAAAAGAAAAAATCACTGTTGTTTTATCTGGAGAAGGTGCTGATGAGTTGATGGGTGGATATGGAAGAATATTTAGAGCTCCTTTTGATTATAAAAATGAAGATACTAATTTAACTTTTTATGAATATTTAATCAATGATTATGAGTATGTATCAAGAGAAATGCGGGATAATTTTTTAACTACCTCTATAGAATATAGAAAAGAATTTGATAAGAAAATAGTTAAAGATTTTTATAATAAATCTAATGAAGAGAATGTGTTTAGATTTTTTCATAAATTCCATGTAAAAGGACTTCTACAGAGAGTTGATATGACTACAATGCAAACATCAGTCGAAGCTCGTGTGCCATTTTTAGATCATAAATTAATTGAGTTTGTTTACACTAAAATACCATATAACTTAAAATTAAAATGGAAATCTAAGAAAGAAGAAATAAAAGCTATGAAAATTAAATCATCTGAATATAGTGAGACATCAGATACACCTAAATACCTGTTAAGAGAAGTTGCTTATAACCATATTCCAAAATCTATTGTAGATAGAAAGAAAGTTGGATTTCCAGTACCATTAACAAAATGGTTTAATAATCTTGAAGAAATGGCAAAGGAGCTATTAACCAATGTATTCTGGTTAAAAGAGGGAACTTTAAATAACTTATTAGAGAAAAGTAAGAAAGAGCCTAGAGCAGGTCAAGTGTTATGGATGTTTATTAATATAGAAATTTTTAGAAAACAATACTTCTTTAAAGATTGGGAGTGGTAAAAAATATTTAAGATATGTATAAAAGAGGAGATGAAAAAATAATAATGGGTTATACCTCAGGTGTTTATGATTTATTTCATGTTGGTCATTTAAATTTATTAAAAAACGCAAAAGGTTTGTGTGATAAATTAATCGTGGGTGTTACTAGTGATGAACTTGTTTCTTACAAGAATAAAAAAGCTGTAATACCACATAATGAAAGAATGGAGATTGTAAGAAATATTAGATATGTTGATGCGGTAGTACCGCAAAATGACATGGATAAATTTAAAATGTGGGAAAGATTAAAGTTTGATGTTATGTTTGTTGGAGATGACTGGTTTGAAACTGAAAAATGGAAAGATTTAGATCTAAAATTTAGATCTGTTGGGGTAAAAATCATCTACTTTCCGTATACTAAAGGAGTTTCTTCAACTACTATAAATAAAACATTAAAAGATTTAAGAGGATAATTTACTTTTTAAATTAAAAAAAGAAATCATAACTTTTAGTTACACTGTGAAATAATACCGTCTTAAAATATAAAATGAATTTAGTGAAAGAAATTTTTAAAAGTAATTTATTCAAAAACATTTCCTATCTATTTGTTTTGCAGTTATTCAGTTATGCGTTACCTTTAGTTTTAATACCTTTTTTAACCAACACCTATGGAATATATAATTATGGTAAAATTGTAGTAGCACAAGCTATGATGTTTTACTTTATGACTTTTATCGATTATGGAATACATTTGTATGCTCCTAATATGATAGCTCAAATTTATCAGGATAGAGAAAAACTTTCAGAATTATCTTTTTCAATAATACTTTTAAAAGTAATTTTTTGTGTTTTAGGCTTTTTCCTTTTAATAATTATCTTAAAATTTCCATATTTTAGGGAAGATTACAATCTTTATTTAATATCCTATGTTTATGTTGTCGGGTTTTCTATCAACCCAATTTGGTTTTTTCAAGGAATTGAAAAGATGCAATACATCACTATTTTAGGGGTTTTAGTAAAAGGAATAACTTTTTTACTAACCATTTACTTTGTTAAAACTAGCTCTGAAATTACTTTATATCCATTAATAAATGGTTTTGTTACATTATTTTTTTCAATTATAGCTCTTTTTATAATTTTCAGAAAGTTTATTGATTTTCGTTTAAGAAATATTTTAGGTACTACAAAAAAAATAATTAAAGATTGTGCACCTTTTTTTATTTCTAGATTATCAGTTACCCTATATACAAATTCAAATACATTTATATTAGGAATTACTGTTGGACCAATATTAGCTGGTTATTTTAATATTGCGGAGAGAATCTACACCGTTTTATTACAATTATATCAACCATTTATTCAAAGTTTATATCCCTATATATCTAGAACTAAAAAAATAGATAAATTTAAATTTATTTCTAAATGGTTAATATTATTAAATTTAATAATGATTCTATTTATTTTGTTTTTCGGAAAAAATATAATGCATTATTTTTTTGATTATGAGTTAGTTGATAATAGTTTTAGTGTTTTACAAATTTTATTTATATCACTATTTATAACACTCCCCTCAGTTCTTATTGGTTATCCTCTTTTAGGTGGATTTGGATATTCAAAGTATGCAAATAGAAGTGTTGTATTTGCTGCCTTGTTTCATTTGATTAGCCTTTATTTATTATGGCTGTTTAATCAAATAAGTCCATCTATGGTAGCCACTGTACTTATTTTTACACAGATAATAGATTTATTATATAGAATTTATGGTTTAAAAAAGATTGCTTTATTAAAATTGTTATGGAAGTAATTAAATACATTTTAACTAATTTATATAGTTTGCTTTACAAACTAGTATTTAAAAATAAGACTTTAATAATCTTAGGTAATCCATATGGTAATGTCACAGGGCATATAAAGTGTTGTTATTATTTATTAAAATCAGAAAATTTAAAAGAAGTATTTATTGTCAAAGAACGTGTAACAAATAAAAATGAACTTAGAAAGGTTTCATTTAGAACTTTTATTTTGTTACTCAAAGCAAAGTCTATTATATACACACATAATCCAACAGATATATTTCCCTTCATACCTAAAGGAGTTAAAAAAATAAATATTTGGCATGGCATGCCTATCAAACCTATAGGCTATAATTCTAAAATAGAACAAATTTGGATTAAAAACAAAATAAAAAACAAATTATCGCCATATCTTAAAAACGATTTATTAATAGTTAATTCATTTTATTGGGTCAACTTTTTTAGTGATTCGTGGAGGTTTCCTAAAAATCGAATTTTACCCTTAGGATCATTAGTTTCTGCATATTTAAATAAATACCATGATGAAATAATTAGTGAATTATCTAAAAGATTTTCTAATAAAAGGAATCACATAATTTTTGCACCAACATTTAGGAATGATGGAAGTGATTATGAATATATTAATAAAACACTACAATTTTTTTCTAAATTAACACAATATGATTTTATAGTAAAACTCCATCCTAATACAAATTTCACTTTTAATGAAAATTATGTGAATATTATTTTTCCAAATAATATCGATTTGTTTGATTTGTTTCTAATTAGCGATTTATTAATAACAGATTATTCGTCTATTTTTTATGAATACTTAAATGTCAAACCTAATTGTATTTTATTTCAAACAGATAAAAAAGAATATGAAAAAATAAACGGAAAACTAAATCCTGTAAATGAGAGTCTAAAAATATATTATGCTCAAAATATTATAGAATTAAATGATAATATTTTGTTATTAATGGCTGAATTAGATAAAAAAAAGCAACAGGATTTTGTAAAGTTTGATGTTGATAAATTTATAAAGAATATAGATTTGTGATTAGAAAAATTAGATTATTTGATCTGTTGAATCCCATTATATCATTTAACATTAGTTACTTGATTTTTATAAGTGGAGCACCTCTTGTATTTTTAATTTTAGGTATAAACTTACACTATAAAGAAGACACTTATCTATATATATATAGTTACCCTTTTTTCTGCACGATTGCATTTATTTTTTTTCAGTTTTTTTTAAGAAAAAGAAAAATTAAATTAAATAAAATAAAAAGTTTAAATAATAAAAATTTTAAATATTTTATGAATTTTAGTGCTGGGATTTTGGGCTTTTATTATTTATTTTACCAAGCAGATAGTATTCCATTATTAAGTGATAATGCTGAAACACTCAGGGTAGAATTTTCAAAAGGTAAAGGAACAAAAATACTTTTATTTACAGCATTAATCTACTATGGTAGTATTAATTATTTTATTAATAACGGACTAAACTTAAAGTCATTTATTCTTATTTTATTAGGAACAAGTACCATTTTATTTTTAGGCTTTAGATCACCAGCATTTTATTATTTGTTAGCCTGTTTTTTGGGTTATAGCTCAAATAATAGAAAATACCTTACTAAAGGAGCAATCAACTATAAATTAATTCTAATTTTAGCTATTTTATTACCTATTGCTTCTTTAATTGGTCTTTATAGGGCTGGCTTCTCGCCAAGTTCGTCTTTAGAATTATTTATCAATATGAAACACTTGTTTCTGGTGAATTCAAATAATTTTAATTTGATAGTTGAAGGTTACAGAGAAACAGATTTCCAATACGGGGCATCGTTTATAAATGATTTTTTAGTGGGTATACCAGGATCGAATAATGAATTTTCAGGTGTAAAATTAAAGAAATATCTTGGAATTGATTTTATTGGCCAAACTATGACAGTAACGCTTCCTGGAGAAGGATTCATAAATTTAGGTGGTTTAGGGGTTATATTGCATAGTATTATACTAGGATTTATTATTTCATTTTTAAATGAACTATTTAGAATAAAAAATAATACTAGTAATAGATTTTACCTAGTAATATTAAATATTTTTTGTTTAAGAATTGTCACAGGAGGCATAATGCCAATTTTAATTTTTGTTGTTATTCCAATAATGATTATTAAAGCAATTAACTCTCTAAGTTTTAAACATAATAATTATTCTATTTCAACACCAAATCAACCTAATACTTTAAACTAAAAATTTTTTTGAAAAATGCACAAGAAAAAAATATTAATTGACTGTCATTCTTTTGACTTTGACTATTATCAAGGTGTCACTACATATATTTCTGGATTATATAAAGAGTTAATTGAAGAAAGAAAGGATATATCTTTTTATTTTGCATCTAATAATTTAAACAAAATAAAATCGATTTTTGGAGCTGCTACAAATGTATTCTATCTGAAGCTAAATTATAAATCTTCATTAATTAGATTAACTTTTGAATTACCTTTTCTTGTACTCAAACATAATATTGATTTTATTCATGTGCAGTATAAAAGCCCTTTTTTAAAGTTTTGTAAAGAAATTGTGACCGTACATGATGTTTTATTCATAGACTACCCAGAATATTTTACTTCAAAGTTTAGAATTATTAACAAAATATATTACAGGTTTTCATCAAGAAGAGCGGATATATTATTAACTGTGTCAAATTATTCTAAATCTAGAATTTCCAAACATTTTAAAATACCTGAAAACAAAATTCAAATTACTCCCAATGGAGTAGATGATGTTTTTTTAAAGTTATCTAATAATACTAATTTACTTTCAAATGTTAAATTAAAATATACTATTGATAAGTATATTCTATATGTGAGTAGAATTGAGCCAAGAAAGAACCATGATATGGTAGTTAAAGCTTTTAAAGAATTAAGACTTTATGAGAAGGGTATTAAATTAGTTTTTGTAGGTGCTCAAACTCATAAAAGTGTTAAATTATTAGATGAGTTAAAAAAGGTAAAAGATGGTAGTATAGTGTCACTAGAAAATATAAGTACAAAAGAACTATCTTCTTTATACAGTAATGCTATGTTTTCTGTCTTTCCTTCTTTTGCAGAAG
Source organism: uncultured Polaribacter sp. (assembly GCF_947503855.1). Taxonomy (GTDB): domain Bacteria; phylum Bacteroidota; class Bacteroidia; order Flavobacteriales; family Flavobacteriaceae; genus Polaribacter. Next base: position 39,082 of record NZ_CANNFF010000007.1, read on the forward strand.
GATTTGGTATCCCACCAATAGAATCAGTAATTATGAGAACTCCTGTTATTTTATCAAACACCACAGCAATGAAAGATTTCTCATTTTTAAGTGATAAAATGATTGATCCATATTCATTAAAAGATTTAAAGGCATTAATGGAAATAGGTGCAAAACGATTATTTAATTTTGAAGAAAAACAGAGAGAAGTTGCCATTGAAAATTATTCATGGAAACAAATAGCGTTAAATTTTAATAAATTAATATAGATATGATAAATTTTAAATTTTTAGAAAATAATAAAGAAAAACTGAGATTACAATATTTGACAGCAAAACCTTTTCCACATTTAGTTTTAAAAGATATTTGTGACAAAGAAAAGTTGATAAAAGCGTATGAATCTATTCCTGTTTTAGATAATAAAAGTAGAGACTATATGTTCGCTAAAAACAAATTTGAAAAATCTAATTATGGCGAAATAAGCCCCTTATTAAAAGAACTTCAAGAAGATTTAAGTTCCAAAAAAATGAACGAATTTTTGTCTTACATTACAGTTCGGAATATTTTTGTTGATCCCAAAAACCATGGAGGTGGATTGCACCAAGGAAGAAAAAGCTCTTTTCTAGATATGCACTTAGATTATAATTATCATCCAATCAATAATAACTGGTGGAGAGAAGTAAACTTACTCTTGTATATGAATAAGGATTGGAAACAAGAATACGGAGGTCATCTTGAACTAAAAGATCTGAGAACAGGCGAAGAGAAAAGTTGTGATGTTGATTTTAATACCCTTATTATTCAACAGTGTCATGATTATACATTACATGGTTATAAACCGACTAAATTCCCAGAAGGCAATTTTAGAACATCAATCGCGACCTATGCCTTTTCTAATCATATTCAACAAATATATGATCAAAGAACTACAGATTGGTTTCCAGATAAAGAAGGAGATAGTATAATTAAAAAATGGTTAGGAAGAAATTTCACAAAACTTGTTTCAGTTAAAAGTAAGGTTTTTGGAAGTGGTACTGCTAAAAATCAATAAGAATATTTATAATTAATGAATAAAATAACCTCAATAATAGGGACTGTAGGTATTCCTGCTAAGTATGGTGGTTTTGAAACCTTAGTTGAGCACTTGACTAAAAAACAGGGAGATAACTACGAAATGATTGTGTATTGTAGTTCTAAGAGTTATAATGTAAGACTTGAAAAATATAACAATGCAAAATTAAACTACATCAATTTAAAGGCGAATGGGTTTCAGAGTATTCCTTACGACATCATTTCTATTTTTAAGTCTTTTAAGAAGTCAGATTCTCTTCTTATTTTGGGGGTTTCAGGATGTTTGGTATTACCTTTTATAAAGTTAATTAGTAACACTAAAATAATTGTAAATATAGACGGGATAGAGTGGAAAAGAGCAAAGTGGGGGAAGTTTGCAAAATGCTTCCTTAAATTTTCAGAAAAAATTGCTGTCAAATATGCTGATGAAATAATTACTGATAATAAGATCATATTAGATTATGTGAAATCGGAGTACGATGCTAGTAGTCATTTAATTGCTTACGGTGGAGATCATGTAACTAATGAATCATTTGATGATCAGTTAATAGAGAAATATCCTTTAGTAAAAAGTGATTATGCTTTTAAGGTTTGTCGAATTGAACCTGAAAATAATATTCATATTATTTTAGAAGCTTTTTCTATTTTACCTGAGAAAAATATAGTGTGTATTGGTAATTGGGCTAATAGTGAATACGGTAAAAATTTAAAAATGGAGTATGCTGAGTATAAAAACATTTTTCTTTTAGACCCGATTTACGATCAAACAGTATTAAATCAGTTCCGAAGTAATTGCAATCTGTATTTACATGGCCACAGTGCGGGAGGCACTAATCCTTCTTTAGTTGAAGCAATGTACTTAGGTTTGCCAATTTTTGCATATGGTGCTGATTATAACAAAGAGACGACTGAAAATAAAGCTATATATTTTAATAATGTAAATGAATTAGTCTCATTATTAAAAAATTTAGATGATGAACAATTAAATAATATAGGCCGAGACATGAACATTATAGCTAAAGAAAGATATACTTGGGATTACATAAGTACTCAGTACAGCAAACTTTTTTAAATTAAACAGATGAAAGGAATAATATTAGCAGGAGGTTCAGGAACAAGATTATACCCAATAACAAAAGGGGTTTCTAAACAATTGTTACCAGTATATGATAAACCAATGATTTACTACCCCTTATCAGTATTGATGTTAGCGGGTATAAAAGAAATTTTAATTATTTCTACACCTGAAGATTTGCCTAATTTTAAAAAATTATTGGGAGATGGTAATGAAATAGGTATTACTTTAACCTATAAAGAACAACCAAGTCCAGACGGCTTAGCTCAAGCTTTTATTATTGGAGAAGAGTTCATTGGAAATGATGATGTTTGTTTGGTGCTTGGTGATAATATCTTTTATGGGTACGGTTTTTCTAAAACTTTACAAAATGCGAGGAAAAATGTAGAAGGAGGTAAATCAACTGTTTTTGGTTATTATGTAAATGACCCAGAGCGCTATGGCGTAGCAGAATTTGATGTTAATGGAGTGGTTAATTCAATAGAAGAAAAACCCGAAGAACCAAAATCTAACTTTGCAGTAGTTGGATTGTATTTTTATACCAACGATGTGGTACAAATTGCGAAGACTATAAAACCCTCGCGTAGAGGTGAGTTAGAAATAACTACAGTTAATCAAGAATATTTAAAACAACAAAAATTAAAAGTAGAATTATTAGGTAGAGGTTTTGCTTGGCTAGATACGGGGACTCACGACTCTCTAATGGAAGCTGGTCAGTTTATAGAAACAATTGAAAAGAGGCAAGGCTTAAAAGTTGCTTGCTTAGAAGAAATAGCCTATAGAATGGGTTATATTAATGAAGAACAGGTAAGGGACTTGGCAAATCCATTGAAAAAGAATGCTTATGGTCAATACCTTATAAATTTAGTAAAAAAGAATTAAATGAAATTTATAAAAACAGAACTTCCAGAGGTCGTAATTATTGAACCCACAGTATTTGGAGATCGTAGAGGGTATTTTTTAGAATCTTTTAATAAAAAAGCTTTTGAGGAAAATATCGGCGCAGTAAAATTTATACAAGATAATGAATCGAAATCATCAAAGGGAGTATTAAGAGGGTTGCATTTTCAAAAACCTCCCTTTACACAATCAAAATTGGTTAGATGTATTGAAGGCGAAGTACTAGACGTAGCCGTTGATATTAGAAGAGGTTCCCCAACTTACGGGAAACATGTTTCAGTCATCTTATCTGGAGACAATAAACGTCAGGTATTTATACCAAGAGGTTTTGCACACGGTTTTGTGGTGTTGAGTGAATCGGCTATTTTTTCTTATAAAGTTGATAATACTTATGCCCCGGAATATGATGGGGGCATTCTTTGGAATGATACCGATTTGCAAATTGATTGGAATTTATCTGAAAAGGAAGTAAAACTATCTGATAAAGACGATAAATTACCCACCTTAGCTTCTTTAGATAATCCATTTATATATTAAATTTATGTGTATGAATGTATTAGTTACTGGAGCCAATGGTCAATTAGGTTCAGAAATTAAAGATTGTCAACATAATTTTAAAGAGCTAAACGTTGTATATGCAGATATACCAGACTTGGATATTTGCAATGAAGATGCTGTGAATACTTTTATTACAATAAACGGTATAGAGGCGATTATCAATTGCGCTGCTTATACGGCTGTAGACAAAGCTGAAGGAGATGCTCAAAATGCAAGAAAAGTAAACGCTAAAGGTGTTTTAAATTTAGTGAAGGCTATGGAAAATGTGAAAGGTAAAATCATTCATATTTCGACTGATTATGTTTTTGATGGAACAAAACCTCTTCCTTATAATGAAGAAGACACAGTTAGTCCAATTGGTTTTTACGGTAAAACAAAAAGAGAAGGTGAACTAGCAGTTATTAATTCATCTTTAGAGGGTATTGTTATTCGCACATCTTGGCTGTATTCAGCCTATGGGAATAATTTTGTAAAGACGATGATACGTCTAGGTTCGGAAAAAGAAAAACTAAATGTAATTTTTGATCAAATAGGGTCTCCCACGTATGCTGGTGATTTAGCAAATACTTGCTTAGTAATTCTATCAAACGAACAAAATCGAATTGATAAAGCTGGTAAAGTTTATCATTTTTCTAATGAAGGTGTTGCATCTTGGTATGATTTTGCAACTGCTGTTATGAAAATCAATAAATTAGATTGTGAGGTTCTTCCTTTAGAAACAAAAGATTACCCAACTTTAGCAAAAAGACCACATTATTCAGTTTTAAACAAAACCAAAATAAAAAAGAATTTTAAGATAACTATTCCTTACTGGAGAGATTCTTTAGAAAAGTGTATTCAAAAACTAAATTCTTAAAAAAAAACTATGAAAAATATATTAATCACGGGAGGTGCAGGATTTATAGGCTCACATGTAGTTCGTTTGTTCTTAAATAAATACTCAAATTATAACATATACAATCTTGATAAATTAACCTATGCAGGAAATTTAGAAAACTTAAGAGATGTTGAACATTATAAAAATTATCATTTTCTTAAAGAAGATATCTGTGATTTTGATAGAATGAAAGTGCTGTTTAAAGAATATAGCATTACAGATGTAATTCACTTAGCAGCAGAATCTCATGTAGACCGATCTATTAAAGATCCGTTCTCGTTTGCACAGACCAACGTTATGGGTACACTTAGTTTATTGCAAGCTGCAAAAGAACATTGGAATGGTAATTTTACCAATCATTTATTTTATCATGTGTCTACAGACGAAGTTTATGGATCTTTGGGAGAGGAAGGTTTTTTTACAGAAGAAACAGCCTACGATCCTCATTCTCCGTACTCTGCTTCTAAAGCGTCTTCAGATCATTTTGTTAGAGCATTTGCGGATACCTATGGATTACCTGTTGTGATTTCTAATTGTTCCAATAATTATGGTTCGTATCAGTTTCCTGAGAAACTAATTCCGTTATTTATAAACAATATTGTAAATAATAAACCACTACCAGTTTATGGAAAAGGAGAAAATGTGAGAGATTGGTTGTTTGTAGATGATCATGCAAGAGCAATTGATGTTATTTTTCACAAGGGTAAATTAGCGGAAACATATAATATTGGAGGCTTTAATGAATGGAAAAATATTGACTTGATTAAAGTGATGATTAAAACCGTAGATCGTTTACTTGGAAGGGAAGAAGGAGCTTCTGACAAACTCATTACCTATGTTACTGATAGGGCAGGTCATGATTTACGGTATGCAATAGACTCTACAAAACTAAAAAAAGAATTGGGTTGGGAACCTTCTTTGCAATTTGAGGAGGGGATAGAGAAAACCGTAAAATGGTATCTAGAAAATCAAGAATGGATGGCTAACGTAACCTCTGGAGACTATCAAGCATATTATCAAAAAATGTACACTAAATAGAAATACATGTATCAAGAAATAAAAAAAGAAATCGAATCTTTTGGATTCAACGTAATATCGTATGATTTTGAAAGACCTTGGGGAGGATTTTTAGTGATTGATGAAAGTCAAGCACAAGATTTTTCTAATAAATTTTTTGAAGGTTTAGACGTAAACACCTTGAAAATTGGTGGGAAACTGAGTCCAAAAATATTGATAGTAAAACCCAATGCTCGCTTGTCTTGGCAATATCATAACAGACGTGCAGAAATTTGGCAAGTATACAAAGGAACTGCTGGGATTATTAGAAGTGATTCTGATGAAGAAAATGATATGAAAGAATATAATGAAGGGGATCAAATCATTTTAAAGCAAGGAGAGCGTCACCGTTTAATTGGCTTAAACGAAACTTCAGTAGTAGCAGAAATTTGGCAACATACCGATGCTAACCATCCTTCAGATGAAGACGATATTATAAGAGTGCAAGACGATTTTGGAAGATAAAAAACAGTACATGAGTAAGAAAAAAGGAATGATTGTGTCAGGATATTTTAATCCAATACATAAAGGACATATTGAATATTTTAACAATGCGAAAGCATTGGCAGATGAATTATTTGTGATTGTAAATAACGATCTCCAAAGAGCATTAAAAGGATCTAAGGAATTTCAACAAGAGCAAGAGCGTGTTTTTATCGTCTCTAATATAAAATCTGTAGATCATTGTGTGTTGTCTATAGACCAAGACAGAACCGTCTGTAAAACCATTGAAAAGATAGCCCTAGACTTTGGTGATACCTATGATTTGAGTTTTGCCAATGGAGGAGACCAAACTAATGATATTTGTCCAGAAAGACCTATCTGTGATCAAATGGGAATTAACTTGGTAGATGGTCTAGGTGATAAAATACAGTCTAGTAGTTGGTTGTTAAAGAAGTAAACTTTTTTGGTTACATTTGGTTTAGAATTTAATTTTAACAAACATGCCATTCGATCCAAAATCCGCAAAGAAAGCAGGAAAAAAATCTAAAAGAGGTCCTGCAAAAAAAGAAGGGCCTTCCATTAAAGAAAAGATGGAAATGCTCTATGAAAAGGTTTTGGATGATTTGCTAATAAACCAAGAAAAACTCACCAAAACAGAACGGGTAAAAGTTTTTGTAACCCTGTCTAATTATATCTTCCCAAAAACAAAGTCTGTACGAGACAAATTTACCCTAGAACAATTAAAAGAGAAAAGAGAAGATCACTTCAATCAAGATCCAGATCCAACCAAATAATTTTTTAAAGTCAAAAGAGAATTAATTGAATTATAAAGAAATCCTTTTTTTTATTGCCAAATGTTTGACTATTTCTTTGGAAGAAAAAAATAGACAAGAAATAGAAAAGCAATTAGAATCAACATCTATAGACTGGGATGCTGTTGTAAAAGTGAGTACAGCCCATTATGTGTTTCCGGCATTGTATTGTAATTTAAAACGCGCAGATTTCTTGCAGTATTTACCTCAAGAGTTGGTGAGCTACATGGAGCATATTACCGATTTAAATAGAGATAGGAATAGACAAATCATTCAACAGGCAAAAGACCTAAATAGCCTATTATTAGCGAATAACATTCGACCTATATTTTTAAAAGGAACCGGAAATCTATTAGCTGGAATCTACGATGATATTGATGAACGAATGGTGGGGGACATCGATTTTATTTTCTCAAAAGAAGACTATCCAAAAGCGATTGCTTTTTTAAAAGAGTTCGGGTATTCTGAAGTAAATAAGTATAAATATTATTTTCCTGATGCTCAGAAACATTATAGAAGACTTCAAAAAAAGAATAGCATTGCAGCTATCGAAATTCACTCAGCGCTTTTAGATATAAAAAAATATACTAAGGAATTTAATTACAGCTTTATAGAGAAAGACAGTCAGATTAAAAAAGGAGTTACTGTCTTGAGTTATGCCAACAAATTAAACTTATCTATTATAGCCAATCAAATAAATGACTATGGTTTTTATTACAAAACAATGGCCTTACGTAATGCCTATGATGTTTTTTTATTGTCTAAAAAAACAAATGCAAAAGAGGCGGTTAATACTTTAGACAAGCTAAGCCAACCTTTACATTGTTTTTTAGCTGCTTGCTATGAGGTTTTTAATTCCGTAGATAGTTTAGAATACAACATAACAAAAAAAACTGCTTCCTATTTGAGTGTTTTTAACAGTCAGTTTACCAACAGGAAAACAACTAAAAGACGACACAAACGCATTAAGGTTTATCTATTTTTAAAAACTAGAGTAAACATTCTTTATAAGTCCATAATGTACAAAGAGTATCGTGTTTGGTTATTTAAAAGAGTAACCGATAAAAATTGGTACAAAGAAAAACTCGTTCAGTTAGGTTTAAAATAATATCATTACCAAATAACTCCCGCCTGTTGCATAAATAAATTTGCCAGTGCATCTTTATTTTGATGCGTACCTATATAAGTCAGAAAAGTACTCTCTTTAGAATGCCCAGTGATATTCATTAGCAGCGGCGTTTCAATCTTCCCATAATAATTAGACGCAAAAGAACGTCGCATAATATGTGAGGTCACAAATTCATACTTCGGCGCATCTACAATTTCTTTTCTTCTTGTCTTCGGGTTGTTCTTAAACCCAGACACCAATCCATCAATTCTCGCCATTTTACAAAGTGCCTTTATCTGTTTATTAAATACTACTTGAGATACTTTTCTTGGAAACTCATTCTCTAATAGTTCAATCACTAAAGGATCTGCAACACCAACAGTCACTGCTTTCTTTGTTTTTTGTTGTAAGATATCTATATACAATCCTGCCGGTGCTTTTCTAAGATTATCCGGGCTCAACTTTAATAGATCTGAGACTCGCTGCCCGATACACAAACCAATCAATAACCAATTATAACTATCTGTATATACTTCAGGGATATTCTGTAATCCCTTTAATGCTTTTATTTCAGATGGATTTAAAATATGAAGAATTCGATCGGAACTCTTCTGCTTAAAAGACTCAATATAATTGGAATAGGGGTGCACTTCTAATCCGCTTTTCTCAGCATCTCTTAAAATAATCTTCAATAATTTTAAGAGCTGACCGCAGTAATTATCACTATACTGCTGTTCAATTTTTAGAAAACGAGTAAAAGATTCAGCGGTATATTTATCAATAGAATTCAAGTACAGTTTCTCTGATTTCTCAAATTCATAGGCTTTTACAATCCGAAACAAAGATTTATACGTCCGAATGGTATTATGTGCCAAACCCACCGTTCCATATCCTTGAACTCTTTTTGTGGCAGAATTAGAAATAAAATGATCTAAATAGTCTAAAAATAAGACAGATTTTTCTACTTTTATGAGTGTCTTATGTGTCTTTTGTGGTTTTTTATAGAAATTAACGTGCATATAACGTATGTTATTTTAATTATTTAACATAAATATAACTTGTGTTTATTTATAATTAAACAAAATATGAGCTAAATTATAACAAGTTATCTTACTTCAATATACGTTATTTATTTAAAATACAAAAGTTAAATATCAGATTATAAAGGAGTTATAGTGATTTATTTTTGAAAAGACTACGGACTGTAGTCAATTTACTTTAAACAAACAAATGATTTTGCAGTGTTTTATATTATTTCGGATAGATGTTTCATTACGAAACGGCCATGAGATTTTAAAAATTACAGGTTTTCTTATAGGTTTTGAACACCTATCCACCCTCATTCCCCAATCACCTCAAACGTTCCATAAATACATCTGCAAAAGCTTTTTCATATTTATTACTTTTAAACTTCTTCCATGGGTTATCTTCAGGATTCATTGAGAAATATAAGTACCGATTAGAATCATTTAATAAACTTTATGGTAAATTTTATAGGGTATTAAAATTTCTGTTTGCCGATTACTATTACATGCAAATTAGGAACCACTTGAAAGATATTCTACCTCTCGATTATCTCTTACAATAAGATGAACTAAAAACTGCAATGAGAACAATTTTCTAAATTTTTTGACAATTTTATTAAGGACTGTTGTTATAATTTTTAAGACGTTTTGTTCACTATATGAATATTATTCTAGTACTTATATTCATTAAAAAGCATAACCATAAGTGAATATAATCTAAAATAGAACTCCCATATGTTGGTTGATGGTTTTTGGTTTTTGGATCTTATTTATTTAAGTTAAGAAAATAAATTTATATGTATTATATTTGCAAAAAAAAAAATATTAATGCTGATTGAAAATTTTAAACCAGAATACTATTTATTTTTATTAAGTATTTTTGTTTTTACAATAAGCTTTTTTGTGTTATCTAAAATACGAGTTATTAGCTTAAAATTTGATTTAATTGACACCCCGAATTACAGAAGTTCTCATCAAAAAAGTGTGCCTACTTTTGGAGGTATCGCCTTTTATATTTCTATATTGTTTACTTTGTTTTTAACTCAAAAATGGGAAACAGGTTCTATAATTATTGCTCTTGCTACCTCTCTTTCTATTATTTTTTTTACAGGGCTTAAAGACGATTCTAAAAACATTTCTCCAAGAATGAAGTTGTTAGGTCAGCTTATTTCTGTTGGCATTTTGATGTTTTATACAGAATTTAGAATAACCACACTACATGGGTTTTTAGGGATCGAAGAAATACACCCTCTTATTTCTGTGTTGCTAAGTGTTTTTTTACTCATTGGTCTTATAAATGCTTACAATTTAATTGACGGGATAGATGGTATGGCCTCTGTTATAGGAATTGTTATTACAACTACCTTTGGGTTGTTATTTTATAGTTTAGAATTGTATTTTTATTTAGGAATTTGTGTGTGCCTATTGGCTATGATACTTTCATTTTTACGCTATAATTTTTCTTCTAGAAAAAAAATATTTATGGGAGATACAGGCTCTCTTTTAGTTGGATTGGTTTTAGGTATGTTGACCATGAGATTATTATCTCTTGATATTGAACCTGTTTCTGAGATTATAATTTCTAGGAAAGAGCTGCCTTTGTTTTTATTAAGTGTCTTATTAATACCCGCATTGGATATTGTTAGAGTAATATTTATTAGGTTTATCAATAATAAAGGTATTTTTTCAGCAGATAGAAAACATATTCATCATGTTTTAGTAGATGTAGGGCTTACGCACAAAAAAGCTTCCATTACAATGGGTATTGTAAATATACTTATTGTTATCATGATGTTTAACGCCATTCGCTATTTTGGGTTATTAGCTTCGTCGTTCCTTTTACTTTTATTGATTCTATTGATTTTATATTCCTTTTCTTTCATTAGTAAAAAAGTTTCAAGCCTGCCAAATAAAAATGATGAAAAACCTATTTAGAATCTATAGCAGCGCATCTTTTAGTATGGAAACGAAAAACTTCTTATCAAATTCAATTTAAAAAAACTTAAATGATTAAATTTGTAAAAAAAAATATTATTATTTTGAATAAAAAATTCCTAGTAACAATTTATTTTGTTTTTATTTCTGCCATTGTTTTTACGCAAGGTCTCGGTGATATTAAAAACCTAGACATTAGTTCTTTGTCTGATGAACAAATAGCTACCTATTGGGGGCGTATTCAAAAAGAGGGTTATTCTATGAGTCAACTAGAAACTTTAGCGAAAGCGCAAGGCGTTTCTGCCAGTAAAGTAGCCGAATTTAAACGAAGAGTGTATGGCTTAAATACGGTAGATAAACAAGCAAAAAACCTTACAGATTCTACTCCAATTACTAGTGATGTCTCTGAGGCATACGGCGTTCAAGCTGATAAAGTGATTGGTAAAAAGAAAAATACGAATGCCCCTTTTGGGTATGATTTTTTTAATAATTCAAAAATTTCGTTTACGCCTAGTGTTAACATTGCTGTACCCGATAATTATCAAATAGGGCCTGGTGACGAATTGATGATAGATTTATGGGGTGCCTCAGAAATCACCTATACTGCTCGTGTAGACCGACGTGGAAACATAAAAATTAATGGGGTTGGTTTTATTTATGTAAACGGTTTTTCTTTAGAAGCCGCAAGAAAAAAAATAAGCACAAAATTAAAAAAGAAGCACGCAGGTATTGGTGCTCCTAAAGATAGTTACAGCCATATCTCTACAAATATTACCGTATCTAAAATTAGAACGGTGCAGGTAAATATTATAGGAGAGGTAAAAGCCCCAGGAACCTATGCCTTAAATTCATTGTCTACGGTTTTAAATGCCTTGTATGTGGCAGGAGGTCCAAATAAAATGGGGACCTTTAGAGAGGTAAAGTTAGTTCGTAAAAATGAAACCATTGCTACCTTAGATATTTACGACTATTTATTGGATGGCACACAAAAGGGGAATTTTAAATTACAAGACCAAGATGTTTTGTTGGTAGGCCCTTATCAAAATTTAGTTACTGTAGAAGGTGCTGTAAAAAGAACAGGTATTTACGAGTTAAAAGAGGGGCAAACCTTATCTGATTTGATCGCCTATTTTGGGGGCTTTACTTCTAAAGCTTATACTGATTTATTAATTTTAGAACGCTTAGACGGTACACAAAAAGTGGTAAAGGAAGTAAAATTGTCTGAAGCCTCACAATTTGAAATCAAAGCAGGAGATAAAATATTAGTGCAAGAAGTTTTAGATCGTTACAAAAATAAAGTGACCGTTTTAGGAGAAGTGTATCGACCTGGAAACTATGAGCTACTTCCCAACATGACCTTACGAGGTCTTTTGTTAAAGGCTGATGGGATAACGCCAGAAGCTTTTTTAACTAGAGGGATTATAACTCGAAATTATGATAACACTTACCAAGAAAATATACCCTTTTCTGTGGCAGCCATTTTAGCTGAGAAAACAGACATCGATTTACAAAATAATGATGTAGTTCAGATATTTAACAAAGATAATTTGAGAGAACCAAGAACTATTCTTGTTCAAGGAGCGGTTAATAAACCCGATACGCTTGCTTTTGTTTCTAAAATGCAAATAGAAGATGTAATTGCCTTGTCTGGTGGGCTTAAGGAGGGGGCTGATCCCAATAACATCACTATTTCTAGGCGCTTAAAAGATGGAAGTTTTAAAACTTTGAGTAAATTGTTTACCCTATCTTCTGAAACTAATTTAGCATTAAACAATGGAACTCCGTTTTACATAGAGCCTTTTGACCAAATAAACGTACGTTCTTTGAAGGGCTATGCAGCGCAACAATATGTAAAGGTTACTGGACAGGTAAATTATAGTGGTGCTTATGTGTTAGAAAATAAAAATGAACGTATTTCTGATTTGGTAAAGAGAGCAGGAGGGCTTACCGAATTTGCCTATTTGAAAGGCGCAACCTTGTTTAGAAAAATTGAAGACAATCCTATAAAAAAATTAATTTATAATGTAGAAAGTGAAGATGTCGGGGTTGATAAATTAAAGGAATTTTCAAAAAGTAATGTTACTTCTATTGGTATTGATTTAGAAAAAATTATGCAAAATCCAGGGGCCGATAGTGATTTGATCTTGTTAGAGGGTGATGAGTTAGTGATCCCAGAAATTAAAGAGACCGTTCAGGTGTCAGGAGAAGTACTGGTTCCATCTTTAGTAAAATATAGAAAAGAATATCGTTTAAAAGATTATGTAAATAGTTCTGGAGGGTTTACAGATGCGGCAAAAAAATCAAAGATATTTGTACGCTACAGTAACGGTCAAATTAAAACCGTATCTCGATTTTTATTTTTTACATTTTACCCTAAACTAGCGCCAGGTGCAGATGTTTTTATCCCCACAAAAGTAGCTAAGGAAAAAATGTCTACCCAAGAAGTATTAGGAATTACTTCGTCGATTGCTACTTTAGCCTTAATTATTAGATCTTTAACTCAATAACTAAAGATGTTTTATAAAACTTTAATGCACTATTTATGAATCAAAACACGAATCCTGCTCTAGAAGAAGACACTATCGATATCATTGCCCTGTTAAAAAAGTTTTGGAAAGGACGTCGTTTTGTTATTAAAACCCTTGTTATTTTTACAATTATAGGTTTTTTTATTGCTATTTTTTCTAAAAATACCTACACGGCTTCTTCTACGATAGTTCCCGTAACTGAAGGAAAATCTGTGAGTAGTAATTTAGGAAGCTTGGCCTCTTTGGCAGGAATTAATTTATCTGGTACTGGAAGTTCAGCTGCTGAAATTTCTCCAACATTGTACCCTAAAATAGTGAATAGTATTCCTTTTCAGTTAGAGTTACTAAAAACTCCCTTGACTATTGAAGGACAAGATAGTTTAGTTAGTTACCAAGAATATTTTGAGACCATTTATAATCCAGGAGTGCTAGCGACTTTAAAAAAATATACAATTGGTTTGCCAGGTCTACTCATTTCATTCGCCAAAGGTAGTGATGATGAGGCAGGAATAGGCACTTCTAAATCTAACAATCAAATTATTAGCATTTCTGCAGCAGAAAGTGACTTGATAAAACTGTTAGAAAGTCAGATTAATCTTGAGGTAAATGCTAAAGAAGGGTTTATTTCTATTGCAGTAACGCTGCCAGAACCAGAGGCTAGTGCACAATTGGCTTTGAGGTCTCAACAGTTATTACAACAATATGCTTTGCAGTTTAAGACACAAAAATCGAAAGAGCAACTAAATTATATAGAAGAACGCTACTTAGAAAAGCAACAAGAGTTTAACGATATCAAATTAAAGCTAGCTTTATTTCAAGACCAAAATAACGCTATAAATACGGCTGTGGCAAAAACTAAATTATTGCAATTACAATCTGATTATGATTTAGCTTTTACGGTGTATACTGAATTGGCAAAACAATTGGAAACACAGCGTTTACAGGTAAAAAAAGATACACCTATTTTTACCATATTAAAACCCGTAACAATACCTAAAGAGAAAACGGGTCCTAAAAGAGCACTTATATTGATTATTTATATGTTTTTAGGAATTATTCTTAGCTTAGGCTATCTTCTTTTTAAAGATTGGTGGATAGACTTTAAAAAACAATGGACGGCTAAGGAAGCATAAATTCTAAGACCTTAATTATAATTGTTTTCTTTTACAAACCATATATTTTAATTTTACACATTTATTTTATAGCGAAAACGATTGAAGTTTTTTAGCCTGTTGTTTTGTGAAAGAAGTTATTATATCTTTGATTTAAATTTTTTAGATATGATTTTAATTGCAGATGGTGGCTCTACAAAAGCAGATTGGATTGCTATAAATAATGAGAAAAATGAAGTGTTTAGAGTACGAACTCTAGGGCTAAATCCGGCTGTTGTGCCAGAAGAAGAGTTACATAACAGAATTATTAATATGTTTCAACTTATTCATATTAAAGAGGATGTTACAGAAATTCATTTTTATGGAGCTGGATGTGGTACTCCAAAGCCCACAGCTATTTTAAAAAATATATTAGAAAACATTTTTGTAAATGCAAGCGTGGTGGTTTCTGAAGATATGTTGGCCGCTGTATATGCAGCTACCGGTAAAGACCCTGCAATGGTTTGTATTTTAGGTACAGGCTCTAATAGTTGTTACTTTGATGGGCAACACATGAATATGTTAGTGCCTTCTTTAGGATATATTTTAATGGATGAAGCTAGTGGGAATTATTTTGGAAAAAAATTACTTATAGATTATTACTATAAAAGTATGCCCGCAGCTATTTCTAAAAAGTTTGAAAACGAATTTAATTTAGAAGCAGATCATATAAAAAAGAACATTTATAAAGAAGCAAACCCTAATATGTATTTAGCAACCTTTGCTAAATTTATGTTCGATTTTAAAGACGATGACTATATCAAGAGTCTCATTAAAAAGGGATTTCAAGAGTTTTTTAAATACCGAGTTTTACCCTATGATATCAACAGCCAAACATCTATCTATTTTATAGGCTCGATAGCCCATTATTTTAGCGATATTTTAGAAAGTGTTGCCAATACACATGGCTTACAAATTACCGAGGTAATACAAAGGCCTATAGATCGTTTGTTAGCATATCATAAAAATAACATTAATCTATAAATTCTAAAACTCTTTCTAATTTCATACCTCTAGAACCTTTAATTAATATAATTTGGTTTATTAGAGGTTTTTTTTGCAGATAATTTTGCAACTCTTCAAAACTTTTAAATTGATGATTTTTAGTAGTACTCTTATCAAAGTTTTCTCCCACATAAAAAGTATTTTCAAAAAGTTTACTGTCTGCTAAGTTTACTATTGCTTGATGTTCTTTTTTACTTTCTACTCCCAATTCGAACATATCTCCTAAAATAACCGTTTTAGGCGATTCTTTTAAATTAGAAAAATGATCTAAAGCTACCTGCATGCTAGATGGGTTTGCATTGTATGCATCTAAAATTATTTTATTGTTTTTTTTCTCAATAATTTGAGATCTATTGTTTCTTGGAATATAGGCTTCTAAAGCTTCTTGTATCTGTTTGTTGTTTACCTTAAAGTAATTTCCAATGGTAATGGCTGCAGCAATATTTGTATAGTTGTATTTTCCTATTAAATTAGAATTGATAAATTGGGTACTGAGTTTTACAGTTACCAATGGGCTTGCTTTTACTAGGCTTACATCATTTAAAAAATAAATGGTTTTACAATGTTTTGTTTTTTCAACTTGAATGGAATCCTCAGGATTTACAAAAGCTGTTTTTTTATGTTCAATTAAAAAATCATACAACTCGCTTTTACCTTTAATAACCCCTTTAACGCCGCCAAAACCCTCTAAATGAGCTTTTCCAAAATTAGTGATATACCCATAATCGGGTTCGCAGATTGTTGCCAAAAAAGCGATTTCTTTTTGATGATTTGCCCCCATTTCTACAATACCAATTTCTGTTTTGGGAGTCATAGATAATAAGGTTAAAGGTACACCAATAGCGTTGTTTAAGTTGCCTTTTGTTGCAGTTGTGTTATACTTTTTTGAAAGTACACAATTGATTAGTTCTTTAGTAGTTGTTTTACCATTACTACCTGTTAAACCAATAATTGGTATCGCTAATTGGCTTCTATGGTAGTTGGCTAACTGTTGCAACGTTTTTAAAACATCCTCTACTAAAATAGTTCTATGACTAGAGTTGTATTTTTTTTCATCTATAATGGCATAACGCGCTCCTTTTTTTAAAGCTTCTTCTGCAAATTTATTTCCATTAAAGTTTGCTCCTTTTAAGGCAAAGAAAATGGTGTTTTTTCTAATAGCTCTAGTATCTGTATCCACCAGAAAATCTTTCGTATATAAGTTGTAAATTTCTTTAATATTCATAAAATAAAGATAAAAAAAACCTCAATGAAAAAAAACATTGAGGTTTTAAAAATTTTATTAAATAGACTATCTTATGGTATGTCTAGCTGTTCTTTTATTATTGGTCATTGGGCCTAATTTATCTGTAACACATCTAAAGCCAATAAAATTAGTTGCCATATACTCTGGCAAATATCTTCTTTGTGCAGGGTCTAACCAAAACTCTCTATCTGCCCAAGATCCTCCTTTGTAAACTCTTGTTTCATCACTAATTAAAGTTCTACGTTTCTTAGCGTCAATTTCTAAAGAGTCTCCTTTAAATTTAGGTTTTTTGGGTGCATTATACATATTGGGCCTAGATGCAAATCGATCAGCATCATCTTGGTAAAAACGTGTAGAGTTTAAATCTCCATCTCCAATATTTCCATTTTCAGCTTTAGAGAAGTTTGTTCTAAATGCGGCATCACTTTTTGTAATTGGTATGTATTTTATAGCGCCAGGTAATTGTTTCGGAATAACGCTTCCATTAGGTAACGTATCGTATTCAACCTGTGCACCCTTACCCACAATAACAACTTTACCTTCTTGATTAATCATTTTTTTGGTAAACAAGTTTCCTCTAAAATAGTTAAAATCGTTTGCTTTGTCATCTATAATAGGCCTGTAAATATCTGCAACCCATTCTGAAACATTACCAGACATATCATACAAACCAAAAGCATTTGGTGGGTACGATTTAATTATATTAGGAATATCAGCACCATCAGAACTCCAGCCAGGTAACCCGCTATATTGTCCTCTACCTTGTTTAAAGTTTGCCAATTGATCTCCTCTAGAACCTTTTGATGTTGCTCTGGTGTATTTTCCATTCCAGGCATATTTTTTTCTACCTCTAATATTATTATACTCTCTGTTTTCTAATATTGCTTTTGCTGCAAATTCCCATTCGGCTTCGGTAGGCAATCTAAATCTCTGTTGTAAAATACCGTCTGCTTGGGTAATTTTTCTTCCTTGAAAAGAGCCAGAGCCTTTTTTTCTTGAAGACATTCTAGATTTAACACCTCTTTGGTAAATTGTAGTATCTCCTTCAAAAAGATTTGAATCATCTGCTAAAAACACATCTGTATCAAAATGATTTCTAATAGAATCCATTTCAAAAATGTTTTTGATGTGCCCTTTGTCTATTAATTTTTTAAGATTTACTGCATTTGTTCTCCATTTGCAATATTCGTTTGCTTGTAACCAAGTTACGCCTACTACAGGATAATCTGCATATGCTGGATGGCGAAAATAATTTTCTGTTAAAATGTCTGTATTTCCTAAACTTTTTCTCCAAACCAAAGTATCTGGTAAAACAGCATTATAAATATGTTTGTATTGTTCTTCAGAAGGAGGAAAAACATCTTTTATATACTGTACATACAAAAAATATTCAGAGTTGGTAACTTCTGCCTCATCCATAAAGAAAGAACGTACATGAATTTTTTTAGGTGTCGTGTTCCAATCAAACATAACATCATCCTGAACTTGCCCCATTGTAAAAGACCCACCTTCTATGGCAACCATTCCTAAAGGAGGTTCTTGCCCTTCAAAAGAACTATTTCTAATATACCCCCCGTTTTTAGGATCATTAAAAGACAAGCCTGTTAACCTAGATTTACCACTTTTAGCTCTATTACAGTTTGCTAAAAGTACTGTTGTTAAAACAATTAAAGATATTTTTACTATTTTTTTCATTTTCTAATAGAAAATTATTTTGCGTTTTATTTATGTGATGCAATTTACAATAAATATCATTGAGTACAAGAAAAATATAAATTTTAATGCATCATGTTTTCAATTACTTTTTATCAAACGTATGCTTTATCAATTTAGTATAATTTATCTTTGCAACGATTAAAATATCTCTTATAAATTTGCGTTATTTGATTAGTTATTCATGAAAACCTATTTACAGCTACTTTTTATTGTAATTTTTGTGCAAATTACCACTGCACAAACTGCTAATTCTGTACTTTCTACTGGAGATTGGTATAAATTTTCTGTAGATACTACAGGTGTTTTTAAAATTGATAAAAATTTATTAGAAAATATTGGTATTTCTACCAATAACTTAGATCCTAGACATCTAAAAATTTTTGGGAATGGTGGTAATCTCTTACCCGTTTTAAATAGCGATTTTAGAAACGAAGACCTGCAGGAAAATGCAATTTATATTGAAGGAGAACAAGATGGTGTTTTTAATAATAGCGATTTTATTCTTTTTTATGCAAAAGGACCACATGATTGGGTGGTAAACCCCTCTTTAAAAACCGCAAGACATAGACAAAATATTTATTCTGATAAAGCCTACTATTTTATAACGGTTGGCAATAGTGAGGGTAAAAGAATAACAACCAAACCAGCAATTACCAATCCAGGACAAGAAAGCCTTACTACTTTTACTGATTTTATTTTTTATGAAAAAGAAGAATTGAATCTTTTAGGAGCAGGGACCCAATGGTTTTTTAATGATAATTTTAATATTGAAAATACGCAAACCTTTACCATTCCTTTTAAAAATGCCGTTGCCAACAATCCGGTTTTTGTAAGAACAAGGGGGGTTAGTAATTCTGTGGTGTCTTCTGAATTGGCGGTAAAAGTGAATAATACAGCTATTTATACGATAAATTTCCCAGCAGTTTCAGGTGGTTTAACGAAAGCGTTAACAGCCGAAAGAAGTGCTTCTTTTGTAAATACTTCTGAATCCATACAAATAGAAATGTCTTACAATAACAATGGGAATCCGTCTGCAAATGCCTATTTGGACTTTATAGAAATTGTGGGCGAAAAAAAATTAGCAGCCAACAATAATCAATTTTCATTTAGAAGTTTTCAGCAGTTTCAGGCTTCTACTTCAGTAGCTTTTCAAATAGCTAACGCCAATCAAATTTACCAAGTTTGGGATGTTTCCAACCACTTATCTCCACAAATAATTACCAATGAAGATACAGGCAACAATTTTATGTTTACAGATATTGGTGGTATTTTAAAGGAATATATTGTGTTAAATGAAACTGATTTTTATACCCCAGAAACCATAAAAAATGCTAAAGTTGCCAATCAGAATTTACATAGTTTAAAAGACATCAATTATTTAATAATAACAAATAATGAATTATCTTCTCAAGCACAACGATTGGCAGATTACCATCAAACTAATTCGGGTTTAACAACAAAAGTGGTTCATTTAAAAGAAATTTATAACGAATTTGCATCGGGATCGAGAGACATTACTGGGATTAGAGATTTTTTAAAACATTTATATACCACAAATACATCCGAAGATACAAAACTACAATATGTATGCTTTTTTGGAGATGCTTCTTACGATTATAAAGACCGAATTTCATCCAACAATAATATTGTACCCGTAAAATTATCTGAAAATAGTTTTAATTTAGCAAGTTCTTATGTAACAGACGATTTCTTTGTGATGTTAGATGCTCATGAAGGTACGATGTTAACCTCTCATACTTTAGATGTTGCCTCGAGTAGAATTCCTGTTTCAGATGTTGCGCAAGCCAAAGATGTTGTAGATAAAATTTTAAGTTATTACCATAAAAATTCCATCGGAGATTGGCGAAACACGATTACTTTACTAGCAGATGATATTGATGATACTGGGGAAGAAGTAATTCAACAAGGTGTAGAATCTATCGCAGATGAAATTACCCAAAACAAACCAATTTTTAATTTAAATAAAATTTATGTTGATGCATTTGTACAGCAAAATTCTTCTGGAGGAGAACGTTATCCAGAGGTAAATGAAGCCATTACAAATGCCATAGAAAAAGGAAGTTTGGTTTTCGATTATTTTGGCCATGGAGGAGAAGATGGTTTTGCCTCTGAAAGAATTTTAGAAAAACCACAAATTCAAGAATTTAACAATGCCAACACATTACCCCTTTTAATTACCGTTACTTGCGATTTTTCTAGATTTGATAATCCTAGTAGAATTACTGCAGGCGAGTTAACATTGTGGAATAAAAATGGTGGTGCGGCAAGTATGATTACCACGACAAGAGAAGTTTATATTTCTGTGGGTCAGCGTTTTAATGAAATTTTAATACGACTGCTTTTAGAGTTTAATAACGAAGATTACACAATTTCTGAAGCCTTGTTACAAGCGAAAAACCAATTTACAAACTCTCAGAAATTTTTTATTTATTCTTTTGGAGACCCAGCAATGAAACTAGCTGTACCAGAACCCAACGTGCAAATCACAAAAATGAATGGGGTAGCTATTACCCAATCTTTAGATACTTTAAAAGCACTTTCTAAAGTAAGTTTTGAAGGTGTGGTTTTAGACAATACAAATACGATTCTAAATGATTTTAATGGCACTTTATCGACCACAATTTTTGATAAACCTTTAGACAAAACCACTTTAGATAACGATAATTTTGGTGTTAAAATGAAGTTTGATACGCAAGATAGCAAACTATTTAGAGGGAAATCTACTATAGAAAACGGTGTATTTAAATTCGATTTTATTGTACCCAAAGATATCAAAATTGCTTATGGTAAAGGAAAGTTAAGTTTTTATGCAGAAAATGGAAATATAGAAAAAGCGGGTTCTAATTTTGATGTTGTAATGGGGGGTATCGATGAAAATGCACCAGATGATACTGTGGGGCCAGAAATTCAGCTTTTTATGAACGACGAATCTTTTATAGATGGTGGCAATACCAATAGTTCCCCTAATTTAATAGCAGTACTGTCTGATACTAGTGGAATTAATACTTCTATCACCGCTGTAGATCATGATATTATTGCGGTTTTAGATGGAGATACCTCGAATCCCATCATGTTAAACGACTTTTATGAAACCGAATTAAACGATTTTACCAAAGGAAAAGTAACCTATAGATTAAGAGATTTAGAAGTGGGACCACACACCTTAAAAATAAAAGCTTGGGACACTTACAATAATTCATCAGAAACCACGTTACATTTTGTGGTTGTAAGCGATGCCATTCTAAATTTAGAAAATGTTTTAAATTATCCCAATCCATTTGTAAATTATACAGAGTTTTGGTTTAACCATAACAAACCAAACGAGCCCCTAGAAGTACAAGTACAAATATTTACAGTTTCAGGTAAATTAATTAAAACAATTAATAGAAACGTGCAAACTACTGGTAATTTGTCTAGAAATATTACTTGGAATGGTTTAGATGATTTTGGTAATAAAATAGGAAAAGGTGTCTATGTTTACAAGTTAAAAGTAAAATCTACAATGAGCAATTTAGTTGCCGAAAAGTATGAAAAATTAGTAATACTTCAATAAAAAGTAGATATTTGCGAGAGCTATATATTAATATAAATTTTAAAAATGAAGAATTTAAAAATGTTTTTATTGGTTGTTTGTTTGGCAACATCAAAAATCGTAGCACAAACAAATACACCTGTTACTGGTGGTATAACTACAGCAACGCCTTTTTTGTTAATTGTACCAGATGCTAGAGCAGGTGGTATGGGAGATATGGGAGTAGCTACAACTGCAGATGCATGGTCATTGTTTCATAACCCTGCAAAAATAGCGTTTAGTAATAGACAAATAAAAACAGGTATTACCTATTCGCCTTGGTTACGTAATTTAACAGACGATATTTTTATTGGAAGTGGATCTTACATAAACAGGTTTAGCGAAAATGCTGCTTGGGGTGCAGATTTTAAATATTTTTCTTTAGGTCAAATAGATTTAACCGACAATCAAGGAAATTCAACTGGTTCTATTAATCCAAACGAATTTGTTGCTACAGGTTCTTACTCATTAAAATTAAGCGAAACCTATGCAATGGGTGTTTCTTTAAAATACATTCGATCAAACTTAGCATTTAACGGAACCGCAGGTAATGCATTACAACCTATCAATTCTTTTGCGGTAGATATTTCTGGATATTATCAATCTTTAGAAGAAAATTATGGAAATTTTAATGGTCGTTATAGATTCGGTTTTAATATTGCGAATATAGGGCCAAAAGTATCTTATGTTCCTGGAGAAGAAGATTTTATTCCAACAAACTTAAAATTAGGTGGTGGTTTCGATTTTATTTTAGACGATTACAATACCATTTCTACTACAGTAGAATTTACAAAACTTCTAGTACCAACTCCAGATCCAAACAATCCAACTGCAAATGATGAATCAGGTTTTATTGAAGGTATTTTTTCTTCTTTTGGTGATGCCCCAGGAGGTTTTAGTGAAGAGTTAAAAGAAATTACCTATGCTTTAGGAGCCGAGTATTTATACAATAATGCATTTGCTTTAAGAGCAGGATATTTTCATGAAAGTGAAGATAAAGGAAACCGACAATATTTTACTTTAGGCGGCGGTTTTAAAACCAATGCTTTAAATATAGATTTATCCTACTTGGTCAATTCTTCAGATGTAAATAATCCACTAGAAAATTCTTTGCGTTTTTCTCTATCTTTTGATTTAGGAGAACTTTATGAAGACTTTTAAAAACTAGTAAATTTTTACTAAGTTTATCCTATTATTTAAAGCAGTCATTTTAAGACTGCTTTTTTTACCAAAAATATGAAGGAAATTAAAATTACAGCCTCTGCAACGCTGTATAAAAACATTACAGAATTATCTGGTGAAGATACATTGTTAATGCAAAAAGCCATAGAAGCCAGACACAATGCGTATGCACCTTACTCTAAATTTAACGTTGGTGCAGCTTTGTTGTTAGAAAACAATCAAATTGTTTTAGGGAATAATCAAGAAAATGCGGCATACCCATCTGGTATGTGTGCAGAAAGAGTTGCAATATGGAATGCAGGTACAATGTTTCCTGGTGTGAAAATTAAAAAACTATCTATTTCAGCAAGTTCTACCATTTCTAAAGTAAATAAACCTGTGGGGCCTTGTGGGGCTTGTAGACAAACATTGTCAGAATTTGAAATTAACCAAAAACAACCTTTCGAAGTATTATTTATGGGGGAAGTTGGTGAGGTTGTAAAAACAAAATCTTTATTAGATTTATTGCCTTTTTCCTTTGATGGCTCTTATTTATAAAAAGAATTTTATTAATGAAATTACCGATTTCTCCAAGAAAAAAATAAGGTAAATTTATATTAGAAATTACTTTTTGATGCTAAAATGATTCCTTTTTTTTAGCAGATTGTTACCAATAATACATTAGATCATCACTTAGAAATGATACTCAATTTTTCGAACGATATTTTTTTTTGACACCACAACCTATAAAAACAATACCGTGCAAAAACACCTAGATAAAAATGCTTTGTGCAATTTTAAAATAACATTTTACTCGTTGGACATCGTATTTATTTTAAATAATAAGTGCGAGTTTTAATTAAGACAGAAAATAAAGAAAGAATGAAAAAGAACCATCTCTATAGCCACTGTATGCCATTAAAAATGAGCTTGCATCTAAATTAAACTTCATTTTTAATACCTTTATTTTTTATTTTTTTTCTTATTGAACTTTCCATTACTATGCGTGCATAGTAATTTTTTAAGTTACTTTTTTATATTTTTGATTTTATAAATTTTATTTTTTTATGATTTCTTCAAAAATTACCGGAACAGGAAGTTTTATACCCACTATTAAAAAAGAAAATAATGCTTTTTTAGATAGTCATTTTTTAAATGAAGATGGTAGTGCTTTTTCGTCAGAAAACTCTTCTATCATCGAAAAATTTAAAGATATTACAGGTATTGTAGAAAGACGCTATGCAAAACCTGAATTTAAAACTTCTGATTTGGCATTTTTTGCCGCCGAAAAAGCCATTAAAAATGCACATATAAATCCAGAAGAAATAGATTATATTATTGTAGCACATAATTTTGGAGATGTGCAACATGGAGCTATACAGGGAGATACGTTACCAAGTATTGCAACAAGAGTAAAATATAGACTGGGTATTTCAAATCCCAATTGTGTGGGGTACGATTTACTTTTTGGTTGCCCAGGTTGGATAGAAGGCGTAATACAAGCACAAGCTTTTATTAAAGCTGGTATTGCTACAAAATGTTTAATTATTGGCGCAGAAACTTTGTCTAGAGTTGTAGATAAACACGATAGAGATTCTATGATTTATAGTGATGGTGCAGGTGCTTGTATTGTAGAAAAAACAACAGATGATTCAACAGGAATTATAAGTCATGCAAGTCAAACTTTTGCAAAAGACGAAGCTTATTTTTTACATTTTGGGAAGTCGTTCAATACAAATGAAGATAAAAATATACGTTATATAAAAATGTATGGTAGAAAAATTTATGAATTTGCCATTACAAATGTACCAGCTGCAATGCAATCTGTTTTAGACAAAAGTGGCATAGATATTAAAGATGTAAAAAAAATATTTATACATCAGGCAAACGAAAAAATGGACGAAGCCATTATTAAAAGGTTCTACAGACGTTATAAAATGAAAGCCCCAGAGGGTGTGATGCCAATGAGTATTCATAAACTAGGAAATAGTTCTGTAGCCACTGTGCCTACTTTATTAGATTTGGTTTTAAATGGTAAAATAGAAAATCAAGAAATACAAAAAGGCGATGTTGCTATATTGGCTTCTGTAGGAGCAGGTATGAATATTAATGCTATTGTGTACCGTTTTTAAAAAATAGCATTCATTTTTTGTAAACTATTAGTCTATAGAATATCTTTAAAAAAATAGCATCTAATAACGTAAATCTAATATCAAAATATTATTTTTGCGCATGCAACAACATAACGTACTTATTTTAGATTTCGGTTCGCAATACACACAGTTAATTGCGAGAAGAGTAAGAGAGTTAAACATTTATTGTGAAATTCATCCCTACAATCATCAACCAGAAAATGTATCAGAATTTAAAGCAGTTATACTTTCAGGTAGTCCAAATTCAGTAAGAGGAGACCTTGTTTTACATCCAGATTTATCTCAAATTAGAGCTAAAAAACCAGTTTTAGCAGTTTGTTATGGTGCCCAATATTTAGCCCATTTTTCGGGTGGTAAAGTAGCCCCATCTAACACGAGAGAATATGGTAGAGCTAATTTGTCATATATTAAAGAAAATGAGCTTTTCTTTGAAAATATTTCTCCAGGAAGTCAGGTTTGGATGAGTCATTCAGATACTATAAAAGAATTGCCAACAAAGGGTGTTTTGTTAGCAAGTACCGCAGATGTTGCGAATGCTGCTTATAAAATTGAAGGAGAAGAAACGTACGGAATTCAATTTCATCCAGAAGTATATCACTCTTCAGATGGCAAGCAATTATTAGAAAATTTCTTAGTAAAAATAGCAGGTGTTGCCCAAACTTGGACAGCAGATTCATTTGTAGAAAGTACCGTGGCTGCAATTAAAGAAAAAGTAGGAAATGATAAAGTTGTTTTAGGGCTTTCTGGAGGTGTAGATTCTACTGTTGCCGCAGTTTTACTAAACAAAGCTATCGGCAAAAACCTGTATTGCATTTTTGTAAATAACGGTTTATTGCGTAAAAATGAGTTCGAAAGTGTATTAGCACAATATGAAGGAATGGGCTTAAATGTAAAAGGTGTAGATGCCTCTGAGCGATTTTTAAAAGCTTTGGCAGGTGTTTCTGATCCAGAAAAGAAAAGAAAAGCCATTGGTAACGCTTTTATAGAAGTTTTTGATGATGAAGCACATCAAATCACAGACGTAACTTGGTTAGCACAAGGTACTATTTATCCAGATGTTATAGAATCTGTTTCTGTAAATGGTGGACCTTCTGCAACTATTAAAAGTCATCATAATGTAGGTGGTTTGCCAGATTTTATGAAATTAAAAATCGTAGAACCTTTAAAAATGATTTTTAAAGATGAAGTAAGAAGAGTTGGTGCTTCTATGGGAATAGATGCTGAGTTGTTAGGACGTCATCCTTTTCCAGGACCAGGTTTGGCAATTCGTATTTTAAGTGATATTACAGCCGAAAAAGTTCGTATTTTACAAGAAGTAGATGCTATTTTTATCAACGGATTAAAAGAAGATGGTTTGTATGATAAAGTTTGGCAAGCAGGTGCGATGTTATTACCCGTAAATTCAGTAGGTGTTATGGGTGATGAAAGAACATACGAAAAAGTGGTAGCTTTAAGAGCTGTAGAAAGTACAGATGGTATGACTGCAGATTGGGTAAATTTGCCGTATGAATTTTTACAAAAAACATCCAATAAAATAATAAATCAAGTAAAAGGCGTTAATAGAGTAGTGTACGACATTAGTTCTAAACCACCTGCAACGATAGAATGGGAATAAAATATATGAAACATCTTACATTTTTTGTTTTTCTGTGTATCCTAACATTTACTGTTTCTTGCGGACAGCAAAAAAAATACATAGAGTATAAGGTTAAAGAAGGAGAAACCATGCGTGTTATAGCCAATAAATTGGATATGAAAACGAAAGATTTACTTCGCTTAAACCCAGATGTTAGTAGAAAACCAGGTGCTAATACTATAATTATTATTCCTAATAAAGAAATAAAGACGGCACAAAACAATACAAAAAATATAGAATTAAACACTAAAAAAAACATAAAGCAGCCAAAAGATACTATTAAAAATACAGTGGTTACTAGCAAAGAAAAAGAAAAACAACTTTTAATAGCAACTTTAGAAAAAGAATATAAAATTCACGAAGTAAAAAAAGGAGATACTTTTTTTAGCTTAACTAGATTCTATAATGTAACCCAAGAAGATTTACTTACTTTAAATCCAATTTTATCAGAAGGCTTAAAACTAGGGCAGATTATAAAAATAATGCCTTTAGAAGAGGTTTTTGATGAAGAAGATTTAATTTACGAAGATCATATAGCAAAAGATGTTGTTATAAAAGCAGCAATATTATTGCCTTTTAGAGCAGAAGAATTAGATACTTTAAGTGCTCAAGAAATTTTTGGTAAAAGTAAATTGGCTACCATAGTAACCGATTTGTATTTAGGGGCAGCATTAGCTATAGACTCCCTAAGAAAACAGGGGGTACAGATAGATTTAAAAGTTTACGATACAGGTAGAAACAGTACAAAAATTAAAGCTATAATTGCTACAGAAGATTTAAATGAAAATGATGTTCTTATAGGCCCTTTATATTCGGAAGAAGTTGTTTATATAGCAGAAAAAGTAGAAACACCAGTAGTTTTTCCTGTTTATTCTAAAAAACAAAATAATTTTAATTCTAAATTAATTGTCAAAACAGCGCCCAATAAAAGATTATTTAGAGAAACACTTTTAAATTATTTAGATGAATCTGTTACAGATGGTAATATTATTATTGTGGGAGATGGAAAAGCTGAATCTGATTTTAATGCAAAACAAATTACAAATGCCTTATCTAAAAAAGATTCTATAGATACCATTATTAAAATTATACCAGAAAATGGGTATATTAAAAAAGAAAAATTCACAGAGGTTTTAAAGCCGAATATGAAAAACATTGTGGTGCTAACCACAGACGATAATGTAATTGTAGCAAGTGCTATTAACAGTCTAATTAGTTTGCCAGATGAAGTTACCGCTTCTGTTTTTACGTTTGATAAAATTAGCGCATTCAATAAAATTGACAACTCAAAATTAGCGCAACTAAACTTTACTTATGTTAGTAATGAGTATACTAGAGATGACTCTTTTAGAAGTAGTATGTTTCACAAGGCTTATTTAAAGAAAAACCATGTATTACCGTCTTATTATGCAACCAGAGGTTTTGATGTAACTTATGATGTTTTAATGCGTTTAGCCTCAGGTAATAGTTTAAAATCTACTTTTGATGAAGGTTATTCCTATAGAGTAGAAAATAAGTTTGATTATACAGATAAACTTTTTAAAACCCCAGAAAACAAAGGTTTGTATATTGTAAAATACAATGAGGATTTAACCTTGACAAGAATTAAGTAAGTTTCAAGTGTTTAAAATATAAAAAAATCCGTTGAAATTTTCAACGGATTTTTTTTATAAAGAAAAATGAATGAAACCTAGATTTTTTTCATCTGTTGTTTCATCATTTGCATTTGCTCTTTTAACATACCATGTTTGTCTAATTTTTTAGCCTCTGCCATTAAATTAGTAGCTTCACGTTTACGTCTTTTGGTCATTGCAATACCAGCCAATTGTAATTTTGCCATTGCTAAATCATGATCCATAGACAAACCTAATTTTACAGCTTTACGTAAAAACTTTTCTGACTGTGTAATGTTAGTTTGGCTTAGCATAATACCATGTAAATAGTTGAAGTAACCTTGTTGCTTTGTTATTAAAGCAGCCTCAGGGTTTTTAATATAACCTAACCATTTTTTTGTGCCTTCAAAGTTTTGCTTACGTAATTGTAAAAAGGCCAGTAAAATAAATTCGTTTTTAAAGTAAAATAATACAAAAATTCCTGCCAATAACAAAATAGAAATACCATTCATGATATTAGCTTGGCTAAATTGGTAAATAGCCCAAGCAGTTATTAAACCTGCAATTATTAATTTTATATTTTTATGAAACATATTGGTTTTTATTTTTAGTATTTTAATATTGTGCAAAAATACATTTTCTTCTCAATAATCATAGCTACATCACTCTAAATTTAAAATGAAATAGAAAGCTTTTAATACTACTTTTTATAATACTTTTTGTATTTTATGTAAGAAAAACTACCTAAAATAGCAACAAAACCTATTGAATAAAATACGGAAGTTGGTGTAATTACTTTGTCTCCACTAGCATAAGAATGCAATCCAGATAAATAGAAATTAACACCAAAATAGGTCATCATAATAGAAGCATAAGCAATTATAGACCATAAATTAAAAGTAAATCTGCCTCGTAAACCAGGAATCAAACGCATGTGTAATACAAAAGCGTACACCATAATAGAAATTAGTGCCCAAGTTTCTTTTGGATCCCAACCCCAATAACGACCCCAACTTTCATTGGCCCACATACCACCTAAAAAGTTACCAATGGTAAGCATTATTAAACCTACAGTAATTGCCATTTCGTTAATTACAGTAATTTCTTTCATGTTTAAATCCATTCTCTTTTTATTATTTTCAGTTGTAAAAAGTATTAAAAAGAGCGATACAATTCCTAAAATCATTCCTAAAGAAAGTGGGCCATAACTTGCAACAATAATAGACGTGTGCACTAAAAGCCACCAAGAATTTAAAACAGGTTGTAAGTTGGCAATTGCTGGATCTAACCAATTTTGATGCGCAAAACCTAAAGTAATTGCTACTAAAAATGCAGTTGCAGTAATGGTTAGAGCAGATTTTCGTCCCATAAATAGGCCAAACAACATGGTTGCCCAAGCTACAAAAATAATAGATTCGTAAGCATTACTCCATGGTGCATAACCACTTATGTACCATCTTGCAATTAAACTTAAAGTATGTATAATAAAGAGGATAACAACACCCACAGTTAAAACTTTTACGGTGTTATTTACCCATTTTTTAGAAACAAAAATTTGCCAAATCACAAAAATTAGTAAAAGCAAACTTGCAAAACCATAGTAAGATGCTAATTTTTGAAAGGGTTGTATTTTATTATAAGAAATTTCTAGTTCTATTTTTTTATCTGTTGGATAAATAGCTGCACCATATTTTTTCTGATAATTTTTAATACCATCTAAAACTTGGTCTGCTTTTTCGTAGTTGTTTGTTTTTTTCGCGCTTTGTAATAACTGAACGTACAGTGGTAACAATTTTGGTACATACACAGAATCGTTACCAATTAAACCTTTGGTTGACGATAATTCTAAATGAGAAATCCATTTATTATTTTCATGATTTGGAATCGGATATATTCTTAAAATACCACCACCAATGGCAGTGTTTAACAAACCAACTCTTTTGTCTATGTTTATTAAATCTTTCTCAAATTTATTTCTAACTTTTTTCTTTTGAGCTTCTGCAACTCTTTCTGCAATTTTGTAGGTGCCTTTATCAGAAATAAAATCCATTAAACTGGCACGTTTTGTAGTATCTGCAACACCAATTAGCTCTCTAATTTGTGTGTTTCCTTTTTCTAAATAAATCACAGGAACTTCAAACCAAAGTCTAGAATTTTCTACAATAGAAAGTAAAACTTGACTAGGTTCCATGCCTTTAAAGTTTTCTGTTTTACTCACCTTTCTTACCAATTCAGAGGCAAAAGTGTGTGCAGGTTTCATTCTACCATTTGCATCTTGTATTACTAACTTACTAAAGCTTTCTGCATGGGTTTTGTCTACAATGTTGGCTTTTAAAATAGAATCTATTTGTTGATTGGTAATCCTTTTAGGTCTATGGTTTTCTGTATGCTGTGTATAAGCAAATGTTGATAAAAACAAAGCTGCAATTACAGATAGTTTTTGTTTCTTTTTTCTGATTTTTGTTAAGCTTTTCTTTAAATCATCAAAACGAGTATTTTTCGCAAAAAGAATACATATTAAACCTGTGTAAAGTAGCGAGTATCCTAAATAGGTAACAAAAGTTCCTAAAAAATCATGATTTACAGATAAATGCGTTTCTTCTCTTTCTCCAGATAAATCATAACTTGCCTGAAAGAATTTGTAACCTCTATGATCTAAAATATGATTCATGTAAATTCGATAATCAAAAGTTTCTTCTGGGTCTATAACTGTTATTTCACTTGCATAAGCAGCTGCACTTTCAGAACCTGGATATTTCTCTAGCTGAAAATCATTCAATTTAATCGAAAAAGGCGTTTCTAATATTTTAGCACCATATAAAAGTCTAAAATTTAAACCTCCCAAGGCAAAGTTTTTAGCGCCTTCTGTATTAAATTTTCCTCCAGTTAACTCCACTCTTTTTGTTTGTTTATTGGCAGTAACATCTAAAACAATCATATCTTTTGCCGTATCACTTTTAGGGCCACGAATGGTTTTCATAATTCCCTTTTCGGCTGGTTTCGGAATTACAAATTGTAATTTACCGATATTGTGTAAGGTTAAGTATTGAAACTCTTGTATTGAATCTTTAGCTACTGTTCCTCGTTTTTGGTCTGCCATTCTAAACCAATCTCCATCAGTTTTAGAAATCATAGTTAAGGCACCATTTTTATTAGAAAAGTTTAAAGACGCATTGTCATTTTCTGCCTCAAAACCAACCAAAACTCCATGAATATTCTGAATTGTTCCTTTTTTAATCCAATGTTCATGACGTGAACCTTCAGAAGATTCTACAAAAAATAAATGCTCTACACCATTTTCATCTTCAATAAACTTTTTTTCTGCCCAAGGGATGTAATCAACTAAATCTACTTTATAATTTGTTCCTTTAAAATCATCTTGATAAGACCAAGTATTGCTACCCCAAGCAGATAATAAAATGGGCTGATTGCTGGTTTTTTGAATTTCGTTATTATCTACAACCACATTTACATAGGTAGTTTCCGATAAAAATTTGTTGGTAGTTTCACCTTCTTCAATCAGCATAATACCTTCGTAACCCACATAACGTGTAATACCTGCACCAACTAATATTAATAAAAAGGCACTATGAAAAAGTAATACTGCCCATTTTTCTTTTTTATACAATCTGTATCTAAAAATGTTACCAAAAAAATTGATGATAAAAAGCGCCATAATTGCTTCAAACCACCATGCATTATAAATTAATGCTTTAGAAGTTTGTGTGCCGTAATCGTTTTCTATAAAAGTAGCAACTCCCATTGCTGTTGCGAAAACGATAAATAAAACGGCCATTAAACGTGTAGAATATAGGAAATTGAATAAGTTTTTCATCCTTTTTGAAATGCTTTTTTAACGAGTTACAAATTTAAGCATAAAAGCACAAAAAAGCATCTAGATTGATGTATATTTAAGTGTTAAAAACTCATAAAATTTAAAAAATAATATATGTCTAAAACAAAAAAAAATAAAAATTTTTTGATGTTCATAAGTCCAAAATTTAAGATTTCAGAGAGGGAGTTTTCTAATATAGATATTGTTCAAGATATTTTTGAAACTTACAAAAACCAAATAAAAGAGATTATTTAATGTTAGAAGAAATAAAGGTTTTAGTAAAAGATAGAGAGCAATTAGATACTTTTTTATGTAAAATTATTCGATCCAAATTGTTTTTGTATTTACAAACTCTCTAATTCCGTAATATGAAAGCTCTCTTCCATAACCACTATTTTTGATTCCTCCAAAAGGTAATCTTGGATCAGAAACTACTAATTTGTTTACAAAACTATTTCCAGCTTCTAATTGTAGAGCAATTTTTTCTCCCTTTTTTAAATCTTTGGTAAAAACTCCAGCACCCAAACCAAAATTAGAATTATTGGCTAGCTCTATGGCATGTTTTTCGTCTTTGGCTTTTATAACAGCAGCTACTGGTCCAAAAAGTTCTTCGTCAAAAGCTGTCATACCTGGTTTTACATTTGTTAAAATAGTTGCTGGATAATAAGCTCCTTTTCTTTCTGGGATTTTTCCTCCTAAAACCAATTTAGCTCCTTGTTCAATCGTTTTTTTAACTTGTTGGTGGATTTCGTCTCTTAAATCTAAACGCGCCATTGGCCCGTAAAATACATCTTCATTAGTGGGGTCTCCCATTTTCTTTTCACCCATTTTTTTAGTGAAAAGTGTTAAGAAATCATCATAAATTTCTGCCAACACAATAAACCTTTTTGCAGCGATACAGGTTTGTCCATTATTTTGGAGTCTACCAAAAGTAGCAATATCTGTAGCATTTTCTATATCGATGTCTTCTAAAAATAGATAAGCGTCACTACCTCCTAATTCTAAAACCGTTTTCTTTAAATTCTCTCCTGCTATTTTAGCAATAGAACGTCCTGCAGATTCACTGCCAGTTAAAGAAACTGCAATAATGTTTTTATTTTCAATAACATTTTTTATATCTTTTGATTCTAAATTTAGATTGCTGAAAACCCCCTTTGGACACCCTGCTTTTTCAAAAGCATTTTCTAAAGCAAAAGCACAACCTTGTACACTAGATGCGTGTTTTAAAACTACTGTGTTACCAGTCATAATTGCGGGTATAGCAAATCTAATTACTTGATAAAAAGGGAAATTCCAAGGCATTACTGCTAAGGTAACACCTAAGGGTTGAAATGTAACATAACTTTTTTTAGCTTCTGTTTGTATAGTTTCATCTGCTAATAAATCTTGAATATTATCTGCATAATATCTACATATCTTTGCACATTTTTCTATTTCGCCTCTAGATTGTTTTATGATTTTACCCATTTCTTTAGTGGCTAATTGGGCATATTCTTCTTTTTTATCATCAAAAATATCTGCTAAATTTCGCATCAATTTAGAACGTACTTCAAAGCTTGTGCTTTTCCATTTTAGGTATGCTTTTTGGGCAACTTCAATTTTTTCTTTAGCTATTTCTTCAGAAATTCTATCATAAGAATCAATTTTTTCTTCAGTGGCAGGATTTATAGAGTGTATTGTTTTCATAATTTATTTTAAAGTTAAGAAACCATCTAAATTATTCCACAACACTATCAATTAAAATAGTAAGCAGCTCTATAGCAGCCTCTGCAATTTTTGTTCCTGGGCCAAAAATACCAACTGCACCAGCATCGAATAAATATTGGTAATCTTGCGCAGGTATTACACCACCAACAATTACCATAATGTCTTCACGTTCGTGTTTTTTTAGTTCTGCAATAACTTGCGGTACTAAGGTTTTATGGCCAGCAGCTAAAGATGAGATTCCTAAAATATGCACATCATTTTCTACAGCTTGTTTTGTAGCTTCTTGTGGTGTTTGAAAAAGTGGTCCAATATCTACATCAAAACCTAAATCTGCATAACCAGTGGCAACTACTTTTGCACCTCTGTCATGTCCATCTTGCCCTAATTTTGCAATCATTATTCTTGGGCGTCTACCTTCTAATTCTGCAAATTTATCTGCTAAATCTTTTGCTTTTTGAAAGAGCTTGTCTTCTTTTATTTCTTTACTATACACACCAGATATTGTTTTATGAACTGCTTTATGCCTGCCAAATACGGTTTCTAAAGCATCAGAAATTTCTCCTAAAGTTGCGCTGTTTCTAGCAGCATTTACAGCCAATTCTAATAAATTTTCGTTACCAGATTTTGCAGCATTTGTTAAAGCCTCTAAAGATTTTGCAACATTTTTAGCATTTCTTGTCGCTTTTAAGTTTTCTAATCTTTTTATTTGAGATTTTCTTACAGACTCATTATCAACCTCTAAAATATGTAAGGGGTCTTCTTTTTCTAGTTGATATTTATTGACACCTACAATTACATCTTGTCCACTATCTATTTTTGCCTGTTTTTTTGCAGCTGCTTCCTCAATTCTCATTTTCGGTATTCCCTTTTCGATTGCTTTGGTCATGCCCCCCAATTCTTTTACTTCGTCCATCAATTGCCAGGCTTTGTTGGCAATATCTTCTGTAAGTTGCTCTACATAATAGCTACCAGCCCATGGATCTACTGTTTTGGTAATATAGGTTTCTTCTTGTAAATAAATTTGTGTGTTTCTGGCAATTCTTGCAGAAAAATCGGTAGGCAATGCAATGGCTTCATCTAAGGCATTTGTATGCAAACTTTGGGTACCACCAAAAGCAGCAGCCATTGCTTCTATAGTTGTTCTGGCAACGTTGTTAAACGGATCTTGTGCTGTTAAAGACCACCCACTTGTTTGGCAATGGGTTCTTAAAGCTAAAGATTTTGGGTTTTTAGGATTGAATTGTTTTACAATTTTAGCCCACAACATTCTTGCCGCTCTTAATTTAGCAATTTCCGTAAAATGATCCATGCCAATGGCCCAAAAGAAAGATAATCTTGGAGCAAAAGAATCGATATCCATACCTGCTTCTAACCCTTTTTTGATGTATTCCAATCCGTCTGCTAAGGTATAAGCCAATTCAATTTCTGCTGTGGCACCTGCTTCTTGCATGTGGTAGCCAGAAATAGAAATCGAATTGAATTTTGGCATATTTTTGCTTGTATATTCAAAAATATCGGCAATAATTTTCATGGAAGGAGCAGGAGGATAGATATAGGTATTACGCACCATAAACTCCTTTAAAATATCGTTTTGTATGGTTCCAGATAATAAATTTGGTGGCACACCTTGTTCTTCAGCAGCTACAATATAAAAAGCCAAAATGGGTAATACAGCTCCATTCATGGTCATAGAGACAGACATTTTATCCAAAGGAATTTGGTCGAATAAAATTTTCATATCCTCTACAGAATCTATAGCAACACCTGCTTTACCAACATCTCCTTGTACCCGTATGTGGTCAGAATCGTACCCTCTATGGGTAGCTAAATCGAAAGCAACAGATAAACCTTTTTGACCAGCTTTTAAATTTCTTCTATAAAAAGCATTGCTTTCTTCTGCAGTAGAAAAACCTGCATATTGCCTAATTGTCCAAGGTCTTCTAACATACATAGTGCTGTATGGCCCTCTTAAATTTGGGGCAATTCCGGCTACAAAATCTTCGTGTTTTTTTCTTGTCGCTTTTCGTTTTTGGCTAGTTGCCAACTTTATGTTAGAAATATCTTTTCTACTCATGGTCTAATCTTTCTTTTTCTAAATTCTCAGAAAGACGTTTTCTGATGATGGGGGCAATTAATGTTTTTATATTTCTTTGCTTTACAAAAGGATACAATTCTAAATCTTGTTTCATTTTATCAGCTTTATTTATTTGTAGATTAGAGCCTAATAAAATGGTTTCTTTATTGTTGAATTTTTCTTCTTCTTTTAGAGCATTTTCAGTAATTTTTTTCTGAATAATTCCCGCTTTTAATTGCTTTAAAAAGCCGCCCGATTTTTCTATTTGTTTAAAAATATCTAGGGCTTTTTCTGCTAATTGATTTGTAATAGACTCAATATAATAAGTGCCATCTGCAAAATTTTGAGCTTCTTGTAAATTACTTTCTTGTTGCAGAATTAATAATTGATTTCTAGAAATCCTGGCCCCAAACTCATTTGATTTATGATAAATTTCATCATAAGCAACGTTCGCAACAGTATTAGAGCCACCCAAAATTGCACTCATACATTCAGAAGTGGTACGTAGCATATTTACATTGTAGTCATATAAAGTTTTGTTTCGTAAACTTGGTTGGGTAAAAATATGTGCTTCTTTGTTTTCTACGCCATATTCCTTTAAAAGTGATTCCCATAAAATTCGGAATGCCCTAATTTTTGCAATTTCAAAAAAGTAATTACTGCTTACAGCAAAATTGAAACTTATTTTATCTGCTACATTTGCACCAAACTGATTTAAATATTCATTGGCATGTGCTAATGTATATGCTAATTGTTGAGAAATGTTTGCACCTGCATTTTGATATAATTCTCCTGAAACGGAAATACAATTATTGGAAGCTGAAATTACTTTTTCTAGTTGATTGTAGTCTTCTTTTAAGTTAAAAAACCAATTACCAGTAGCTGCTAAATTACCTATAATATCTGTTTGAATATATGTATTTGTAGCATGGCAAAATTTAGCAAGTTTAGTTTTAAAATTGGAATCTAAAAAGCTAAGTTGAAAATAAATAGGTGTATCTCCAGGAAAATTTTTGAGTAGATTCTTTGGATCAAAAGGTTTTGAAGCCTTAAACTGAATGGCATTTGCACCTCTTTTTAATGCGTCTACTGCCAAAGAATTTGCAATTTTTACATCGTCTATAAAAATAGTTTGACAAATTTTAAATCCTTTTTTTGGTAAATTTATCTTAGTATTTGTACCATCTTGTTTTGTATAAAAAGGTCTTATGTTAAAACCTTCATTGGTCTGCCAAAGTAAAGTTTTATTATAATCAGCACCTTTTAAATCTACTTGAATTTTTTGTTTCCAAGCTTCTGGTGATGTTCCTTCAAATTCGTTAAACAGAAATTTTGTCATTACTTTTTAATGGTATCAAATTCTATGATGTATATCTCTTCGTTTTCTTTTTTCATGAGATATTTTTCTCTTGCAAAACGCTCTAACTGTAAAGAATCTTTTAGTTTTTTTATGGTTGCTTTATCTGTTGCAATTTTCTTTTTATAAAAAGAAATTGTTT
Organism: uncultured Polaribacter sp.; assembly: GCF_947503855.1. Classification (GTDB taxonomy): domain Bacteria; phylum Bacteroidota; class Bacteroidia; order Flavobacteriales; family Flavobacteriaceae; genus Polaribacter. The sequence goes on from NZ_CANNFF010000007.1 coordinate 76,838, forward strand.
TTTCTAAATCATCTATTTCTGCATCAAATTTTCTATGAACTAAATAAGAGTTTTCATCAAAAAACAACATCCATATTAAAAACGGAATAAAAATTATTACAAAAACATTTGTAAGAATTTTATAGGATTTTTTATTTTTTAGATCTTTAAAAGTCATGTTTACAAACGCTCGTTTATTACGGTTCTTACAATATCTATAGCCACATTATTAAACCTATCATTGGGTATAATTAAATCTGCAAAATTTTTGGTAGGCTCTATAAATTGCTGATGCATAGGTTTTAAAGTAGTTTGGTAACGATTTAAAACTTCGTCTATATCTCTGCCTCTTTCTGTAATATCTCTTTTTAATCTTCTTATCAAACGTTCATCTGTTTCTGCATGTACAAATATTTTAATATCAAACAAATCTCTTAAATCGCTGTTATTAAAAATTAAAATACCTTCTACAATAACCACTTTTCGTGGATGCGTTTTAACAGTGTCTTTGGTTCTATTGTGTTGTACAAAAGAATACACCGGTTGCTTGATTGTTTTACCAGATTTTAATGCTTTTAAGTGTTTTATAATTAACTCGAAATCGATAGCTCTTGGATGATCAAAATTTATTTTAGTTCTTTCTTCAAAAGATAAATTGTCTGTTGCCTTGTAGTATGAGTCTTGTGAAATTACACAAACTTCATCTGTTGGTAATTGTTTAATAATCTGATTTACAACAGTTGTTTTTCCACTTCCTGTACCACCTGCAATTCCAATAATTAGCATATAAAATTATAATTTTGATAAAAATTAACTTGTTAAAGTAAAGATATTACAAAAATATAAAAATAAGGTTTATTCAGGTTCTTTTTTCAGAGTCAACTTTATGTGTAATTCAATTGTTAAAAGTATTAAAAAAGTAAGGTCTTCTTATAAAACTTTATACACTTTTTTAGTTATGGGGTTGTTAATATTAATTTTTTTACTAAGTTTTATAATCTTTAGTAATTTCTGTAACCTTATGTATGTTGTTTATAAATCCATCTCGTTTTTTCTTTATTGTTTGTATTGCTGTACTTAATTAGGTTAATTCAGATAGGGATTTTTGCATTTAGCGCATCCTTTTAATTGTTGTTTTTTGATTAATTTCTAACACAATGTTTGATTTCTTGTCTATAAAACAGAGTTTGTATTTTTAGAAATCATAAATGTCACTTTAGTGCTCTAAGAACCACTTTCTAATCAATAAACATTTTAATTTATGAAGCTAATTGTTATTAAGAGACGATCATTTAAAAGATGATAAGGTTATCAATAAAGTAGGTGTTTTTATTGAAAGAAAAAGTCGGGATGAGAGGATTCGAACCTCCGATCTCTGGTCCCCCAGACCAGCACTTTAACCGGACTAAGCTACATCCCGAATACTTTGCTAAAATACAAAAAAAGTCTCAAAAAATATTGTTTGAGACTTTTAAATAGAAGAGCCGATGGAGGGACTCGAACCCACGACCTGCTGATTACAAATCAGCTGCTCTAGCCAGCTGAGCTACATCGGCTTTTAAAATTTACAAGCGCAAATAAAATATAAAATATAAAAACTGGCAAACTATTTTTAAGTTATTTTCATAAAAAAAAGCTTCAATTTTTATTGAAGCTTTTATCAAGAAAAAAATAATAATTTACATAGCATAGAAAAAAATTGAATTCACAATTTTTCTATCCTACACTATAAAAACGATAGTTTTATCTATTTGTTGTTTTCTGCTGCTTTTAAATGGCATATCAAAGCTTATTTTACTTAAAAAACGATTGTTTAAAATATTAATTCAAGGCTTCTTTGTACGTTTTTAAACAACGTTCTCTAGCTTCTTTATGGTCTACCATTTCTTTTGTGTAGGTGAGTTCTTGAAATTCTGGAACCCATTTTTTTATGTATTCTAAATCTTTATCAAATTTTTTTATTTGTGTAGTTGGGTTAAAAATTCGGAAATAAGGAGCTGCATCTACACCAGAACCAGCAACCCATTGCCAATTACCTACATTACTTGCCATTTCGTAATCGTGTAATTTTTCTGCAAAATAAGCTTCACCCCATCTCCAATCTATTAATAAGTGTTTGCATAAAAAACTACCTACTAACATTCTAATTCTGTTATGCATAAAACCTGTTTGGTTTAGTTGACGCATGCCCGCATCTACCAAAGGATAGCCTGTTTGCCCATTACACCATTTTTTAAATTCTTCTTCATTGTTTCTCCATTCAATTCGGTCGTATTTAGACTTGAAAGATTTTTTTGAAGTTTCTGGAAAATGCCATAAGATTTGCATAAAAAATTCTCGCCAAATTAATTCTTGCCAAAATATTTCGTTTTTTTCTGCAATTGCTTTGGTAATCATTTTTCTAATACTTGCTGTACCAAAGCGTAAGTGAGGTCCTAGTTTAGAAGTTGTATCTTTTGCAGGAAAGTTACGTGTATCTTCATACTGTTGTATTAAGGTTGGTGTTACTGTATAAGGTTCTATTTCTTGGTTAGCTTTTTGGAAACCTATGTCAGACAATGTTAAGTTGGGTAATTGAGTATGTTTAATTAAATTTTTTAAATAGGAATTTGTATAATAAATATCTAAATTATAGGTTTTAAATTTCTCTTTCCAAACTTTCATGTAAGGTGTATACACTACATATGGCTTGCCATCTTTTTTTACAACTTCGTTTTTCTCGAAAATAACCTGGTCTTTAAAAGTTGTAAAAGCAACGTTATTTTCTTCTAAAAGTTCTTTAATCTCATAATCTCTTTTAATAGCATAAGGTTCATAATCTCTATTGGTGAAAACCGTTTGAATTTCATACTTTTTTAAAAGGTTTTTATAAATTTCTTTTGGTTTTCCATAATACATTGCTAAACTACTTTGGTTTTCTTCTAGCAAAGTATTTCTCATTTTTTGCAATGTGTCAAAAATAAAAGTGACTCTAGCATCATTTTTTGGTAATTTAGAGAGTATTTCTTCATCAAAAATAAAAATAGGAAGTACAGGGTAATCGCCTTTTAAAGCATTGTAAAAACCTACATTATCATCTAACCTTAAATCTCTTCTAAACCAAAATATATTTACCTTTTTACTCATCTTACTTGTATTCTCCAAAGAGTTCTATTAATTTTTCACTTCTAAATTTAAATATTTTTTCTAATTGAGGTTTTACTAAAATAGGATGAAATAATCTACCTATAAAACCTAAGGGGACTTTGTAATATATTAAATCTTCCATTTCTACACCACCGTCAATTTCTTTAATAAAATGGGTGTGATGCCATAAAGCATAGGGCCCATATAATTGCTCGTCTGTAAAATATTTTAAAGGTTCTACCTGTGTGATTTTAGAAACCCATTTGGTTTTAATACCAAGTAGCGGTGTTACTTCATAACTAATTAATTGGCCAGCATAGGTTGGTTTATTTGCTCCATCAATAATTTTAAACCCCATTTCTTTAGGTGTCATTTTCTCTAGATTTTTCGGGCTTTTTAAAAAATTCCAAGCTTCTTGTAAAGAAATAGGAACGTTTTGTTTTTTATGAAGTTTGTACATATTTGTATTAATTATAGACTAAAATGTATAGATTTAAAGAGGTTGCAATACACAACCAAATCATGTAAGGGAGTAATAAATATTTATATTTTTCTACTTTATGAGATACTTTAAAATAGTAATAAAATAGGAGAGAGGTTAATAAAGTTATGTTTATCAATCCTAATAAAATTAAGTGCTGATTAAAAACAATAAAATTCCAACTAACATTTAAAATAAATTGCAATAAAAAAATAAGCTTATTTTTTTGTGTGTTTGCTTTTAAAAAAAGTTTGCCTAAGTAAATTGAGAAACAAATCATAATGATAGACCAAGCCAAACCGAAAACAAATCCTGGAGGTGTCCAAGGTGCTTTTTTTAAATTGATGTACCAAACTGAAAGAGGACCATTTGCCATTAACCAACTACCAATAGCCAAACCACCAAAGGTTATTACTAAAAAAAGCAAGGTTAATTTGAGTTGTTTCATTTTAGGATTTGCCGTGTATAGCTTCTATTTTCTTTAAAATATCGTCTGCTTCTTTATATTTTGTATCGCTATCACTTCTGTTAATAGATTGTAGCTTGTAGGCTTCTTCCATTAGCTTCTTATATTTTTCTTGAAGTTTTTCTTCTTCTGTCTTCTTTTTAAATATACCAAACATTGTAATTATTTTAAGTGTTTTGTAATTTTAGCACTGGTTGGTTTGGTAATAGAAAAATAATAATCTACCAATTTACCTTCTGGAGATACTAAGTATTTTTGAAAATTCCATTTAACAGTAGAACTTTTTGTGCCATTTAAATTTTTATCTGTTAACCATTTATAAAGTGCATGCTGATTGTTACCTTTTACATCTATTTTTTCTGTCATTAAAAAAGTAACGCCAAAATTTACTTTACAAAAAGCTTCTATATCTTCTGCAGTGCCAGGTTCTTGACTACCAAATTGATTGCAAGGAGAACCAATAATTATAAGGTTGTCTTTATGGGTTTTATACAATTCTTCTAAGCTTTTGTATTGTGATGTAAAGCCACATTTAGAGGCCACATTTACAAAAAGAATAAATTTATTGTTATACTCAGATAGGTCAATAGCTGTATTTTGTAAGCTATTGATTTTAATGTCGTAGATGTTTGTCATTTTTTTATATTTTGAAGTTCACAATTCCGCAGTCTAATTCAAAAATTTGGCCTGAAATTGAGTTTGCTTTTTCTGATATAAGAAATGTTGCTAAATCTGCAACTTCTTGTGGTTTTAAAAACTTTTTAAGCGGATGACGATCTGTGATATTTTCTATCATACGTTCGTTTCTTAAAAGTTTAGCGGCCAAATCTGTATTTGTAACTGTGGGTGCAATTGCATTTACACGAATTGTTGGTGCTAATTCTGCACCTAAAGATTTGGTAATACCTTCTACACCCGATTTTGCTGCTGCAACACTTGCGTGAAAAGGCATTCCTAATTTGGTTGCTACTGTACTAAATAAAAGGATAGATGGATTTTTACCGTTTTTTATTTTTGGTAAGTAATGTTGTATTGCTTTTACTGCGCCAACAACATTAATTTCAAAATCGTCTCTAAAATCGTCTAATTTTAGTCTAGAAATTGGTTTTAAGTTGATGCTGCCAGGGCAATAAATTAAAGTATCTATGGCGTCTAAATCTGGTAAATCATCTGAAAGGATATCGCAATTATAGTGCGTTAAGTTAGCGTGAGATTGCAAAGGAGCAGTTCTACTAATGTTAAAAATTTTGTTTTTTTCTATTAAAGAATTTACAATTGCTTGCCCTATTCCTTTACTACCTCCAACTACTACTATATTGCCCATATTATTTTTATCGTCTTCCTTTTAAGCGTTTTTCAATTTTTTGCTTTACAGCTGTTAAACGCTTCATTTGATCCATAATTTCTGGATCTTTATTTTGTTTATATACTTCATTTAACTCTAAAATAAGTGCTTTTACTTCTCTAGAGGCTAAAATTCTATCACTTGTGGTCTTAAAAGAGAATTTTCTATTCTCAAACTCAACTGCTCTTTCTAATAAATTCATTCTAATACTTTAATCTATTTTTAAATAATTTTGGTAATATAATTATAAAACTTAGATAAGCAATAAAAATGTTGATTATTTACGCAGTTAGCGGTTTTCCTTTTAAGCGTTTTTCTATTCTTTGTTTAATTACGGTTAGTCTTTTCATGATATCCATAATTTTATCATCTTTATTTTTCTTATAAACCTCATTTAGGCTTAATATTAAAGATTTTGCTTCTCTAGCCGCCATAATTCTATCGCTGGTTGTAGGAAACCTCATTTTTCTTGTTTCAAATTCTAATGCTTTGTTTATTAAATCCATAACTTAGTAATTTAAAGTGTTTTGTAATTCTGCTATTTTTTCTGGAGTATTAAATTGTCCTCCAAAAAAAGAAGTAACGGTAGATGAAGTATCATCTTTAATACCTCTAGAAGAAACACATAAGTGTTTTGCATCTATAATTACGGCTACATCTTCTGTGTTTAATACTGCTTTTAGTTCTTCTGCAATTTGGTTGGTTAACCTTTCTTGCACTTGAGGTCTTTTAGCATAATATTGTACAATTCTATTTAATTTAGATAAACCAATAACTTTACCAGAAGAGATATATGCAACATGGGCTTTTCCTATAATTGGTACAAAATGATGTTCGCAGTTAGAATAAAATGTAATATTTTTTTCTACCAACATCTGGTTGTATTGATATTTGTTATCAAATAAGGCAACTTTTGGTTTGTTAGCTGGGTTTAAGCCAGAAAAAATTTCTTCTATATACATTTTTGCAACTCTTTGGGGAGTTCCTTTTAAAGAATCGTCTGTTAAATCTAAGCCCATAACATCCATTATTTCTGAAAATAGTGAAGCAATTTTTTCTTTCTTTTGTGTGTCAGAAAGTTTAAAAGCATCTGGTTTCATAGGTGTTTCTAATCCTGTAAAAAGATGGTCATCGCCCACTTCTTCAATAGAGAACCCATTTAAATTTTCTGAAACCTCTTTTTCCTTTAATACTACGTCTGTTGTCATTTTTTGTCTTTTTATTGTGCTGTCTTTAAAAACTCCCATTTAAATCAAAGCACGGTTTTTATCTTTTAGCTATAGAGTTGTTTGATATTGATTTTTGTCTTGAACATTTAAACCTTCCTTTTGCAAAGGTTCTTAATTTTTGATGCTTGGTTTTTCTACCTTGAACTCTTTTTCGCCACATTTTAAAGCTTTTTGGTTTCATTTCTCTACGCATTAAGTTGATTACTTCTTGCTCTTTGAGACCAAACTGAAATTCTATCGCCTCGAAAGTTGTTCTATCTTCCCAAGCCATTTCTATAATTCTATCAATTGATATACCACTAAGTATTTTACTGCTAATGGAATTCATATTGTTTATCGTATTCTATTTTTATGTTGATTAATTTGTCTATAAATTTTTTATTTTCTTTTAGTAATTTATTGTTTTGAAATCTTACAAAGTTACCTTGTGCATGTACACTAAAACCATCAGTTTTATAAGTGTGCAGTTGATAGTAGGGAATGGCCCAACTAAAGTTTTTTAGACCTTTTGTAATGTGTACTAAAATTCCTTTTTCTCTTAATTCTATGTTGCCATAATTAATATCTGCAATGGTGTTTATTACTTTTATAAAACCAGGGCTTACACTAGCAATCATCATTCTTTTAGAACCTGTACCACCCATTTTTATAGATTTAACAAAAGAGTAACCGTCTCCAACCATATCATTTATGGTTGCTGTAGCATCTTTGTTTTTGTGTGTGGTATTAAATATCATCACTCAAAGATACATAAAATTAAATTGTGTTTAATCATTAGCTTGATAGATTAAACAAAAATTAACAATAAATTATAACTTAAAAGAGAATATGGAGGGTTAATTATTTAGTAATTTATTTCTATTTGAAAGTGTGTGTTTTTTTAAAATTCTGTTGCTTTCTTTTAAAACTTCAAAATCGTTTTTCATTTTCCAAAGTACGTCACTGGCTTTTTTTCTTGCAATTTTAACATCAACAATAGGTTTTGGATAGTCTTTACCTAAAGTTAAGTTATTAAACTGTTGATCTAAAGGAGTCATTAGATAGGGTTCATGAATAAAAGCGATTGGTAATTCTGCCAATTCTGGCACCCATTTTTTTATAAAAATAGCATCTTCATCGTGTTGTAAGCTGTTTTTTACAGGATTGTAAATTCGTAAAACATTAATACCAGTTTCACCTGCATTCATTTGCAATTGAGGAAAATGAATGCCAGGTTCGAAATCTAAAAAAAGTTGAGATAGGTGTTGAGATGCATCTTGCCAAGGTTGCCATAAAATATGGGTAAAAAAAGAGACTAACATCGCACGCATTCTAAAATTTAAATATCCTGTTTCTGTTAAACATCTCATGCAGGCATCTACCAAAGGATAACCCGTTTTTCCTTCTCTCCATGCAGTTTGATATTCTATAGAAATACTTTTTTTTAGTTTTTGATAGCCTTTGTTAATACTAGCATTTTCCATGGTATGTTCCATTTCAAACTTTTGAATAAAATGCGCTTGCCAACGTAACCTAGAGACAAAAGCGCCCAAATCTTTTTTGTTTAATGCTGTTTTTTCTTGGTGTGCTTTTCTAAAGATTTGTCGAATAGAAACATTACCCCAAGCAATGTAGGGTGAGAGTCTGCTACAGCTCTCTCTAGCCAATGCTGGTTTAGAAATATGTTTCATGTATTTTTGATGCCTGTCGTAAAAAAAAGAATCTGCATACCTCCAAGCCATTTTTGTACCACCTCTTTGAAAATATGGGTGTTTTTTGGTTGATAAATCAACAACATTAAAATATTTTTCTAGTTGATTTACTTCATCAATTTGAATACAAGAAGATGCTTTTAAGTTGTTTTTGATCAGAGGTTTGCACATATAATCTTCCCATAAATCAAACCAATCTTCTCTGTTTAACAATCCTCTTAAAACCCCATTGTTATTGTTTTCTACCCAGTTGATAGAGTTGTTTCTGCAATATCTTGCAAATTCTTTATCTCTATTATAGGTAATTAGCAATCCTGTCTCTTGATGCGAAAAAACAGTACTAACATTATAATTGCTAATAAGTTGATTAAAAGCGGATACCACTTCTGTTTGTACACTTAATACTTTGGTGTTATATGGTTTTAAATCTTCATTTAAATTAACAATAGATTGTTTAATAAAATCCCAATGACGTGCATCATAATGTGGGTCTTCTATTAACGAGTTTTCGAATACATATAAAAACAATATACGTTTGTTGGCTGCTAATGCATTTTCTATAGCCTCATTATCTTCTAAACGCAAATCGCGTTTAAACCAAACAACATATATTTCTTCTTTGTTAGTATGCATCTAAATTTGCTATAATATGGTTTGCTTTTTCTTTAATTTTTACACGTTCTTCTGTAGGCATTTTGTTTAATAAACTATACATCATTTTCATGCGAAAGTTAGAAGATAATTGTCCTTGTTTTTCGTCTAAAAAATTCCAATACAAGGTGTTAAATGGGCATGCATCATCTTCAAACTTTTTCGTTTTTTTATAAGAACAACTATCACAATAATTGCTCATTTTACCAATATAGCTTCCACTAGAAACATAGGGCTTTGTAGCAATTTTTCCACCATCAGCAAACTGACTCATACCTCTTGTATTTGGTAATTGCACCCATTCTATAGCATCTACATAAATACCCAAATACCAAGCATCAATTTCATCTGGATTTATTTGTGTTAACAATGCAAAATTACCAGTAACCATTAAACGTTGTATGTGGTGTGCATATCCATTATCTAGAGAGTTGTTAATGGCATTTTTTAAACAATTCATTTGGGTGTTACCTGTCCAAAAGAATTTGGGTAATTTATTTTTGTTTTCTAAAAAATTCTCTTTTTTGTAATCAGGCATCAGCATCCAATACATGCCTCTCATATACTCTCGCCAACCTAAAATTTGCCTAATAAAACCCTCTACTTGAGAAATATCTATTTCGTCTGTTCTTTGTCTGTAGGTTTCTAATACTTTGTTGATGATTTCTTTTGGTGAAATCATTTTTGTGTTCATGGCAAAAGATATTCTGCTATGAAAAAGATATATTTTATCTGTGTGCATGGCATCTTGATAATCACCAAAATGTATTAATAAGTGCTCACAGAAATACGCTAATTGTTTTAAAGATTGTTTTCTTGAAATTGGGTATTCAAAGTATTTTGGATGGATGTTACCAATGGTCTGTATATCTGTTTGTTTTATTTCTGATACAATTTCTGACACATCATTATCGAAACTTATTTCTGGTGGAATTAATGTATCTCCTTTCCATTTTTTTCTATTGCTAGCATCGTAATTCCATTTTCCACCTTCTGGTTGATTATCAACCATTAAAATTTGATGCTTTTTGCGCATATTTCTATAGAAATTCTCCATTAGAAATTGCTTTTTGCCCTTAAAAAAGTTAGCTAATTCTTTTCTTTCTGTATAAAAATGTTCGGTTGTATAAACTTCTGATTCAATTTGTGTTTTTTTACAAAACTCTTTTAATTGTTGGTCTAATCTATATTCATCTGGGGCTAAATACTCAAACTTTTCAATGTTATTTTCTTTGATTAGAAAGTTTAAATTTTCGACTAAACTCTGCTTATTATTTTTATGATTGATATTAAAATAAACAATGTGGTGTTCTGCCTTTTCTAATTCCTGAGCAAAATTTCTCATTGCAGCAAAAAAACCAGCTACTTTTTGTATATGATGTTTGGTGTAGTCTGTTTCTTGACGCATTTCGAACATGCAATACATGGTTTGGTCATCGGTATTTTGAAACCAAGAATGCTTGCTGTTTAACTGATCTCCAAGAAGTAAGCGTAACTTTTTCATCTTAAAACAAAGTTTTTTCTAACCACAGTTTTCTAAATTTATATTTACTATCATAACGTTCTGCTTGTAATTTTGTATTGAATTTTCGGTCTCTAGGATCGTTACCAACACCTGCTACATACATCCAATTTCCGTAATTGCTATGTACATCATAATCAATTAAAACCGACTCAAAATAAGCAGCGCCAATTCTCCAATCTAATAACAGTTCTTTGGCAAAATAAGAAGCTACATTTTGTCTTCCTCTATTGCTCATCCAGCCAGTTTGTTTTAATTCGATCATGTTGGCATTTACAAAATCGTCTTTTGTTTCGCCATTTATCCACTTATTAATGTCTTTTTGATAAGTATACCACTGGTAGTTTTTGTCTAAAATTCCACCAATTTTAAAAATTTTATTGTTGTATTTTAAAGAAATATATTTAAAATAGTCTCTCCAAATCAATTCGAAAATTACCCAATAAGTAGACTGGTTTGCACCAAACTCTGCCTCAAATTTTTTAATTTTCCAATAGATAGTTTTTGCAGAAATACTTCCATTGGCCAACCAAGCAGAAAACTTTGTACTGTAATCTGTGCCTACTAAACCGTTTCTAGTTTTTTTATAAAAAGCTACTTTTTTAGTTTCAAAAAAATAATTGTCTAATCTTTTTAAAGCTTCGTTTTCTCCACCCAAAAAAGGAAATGCCGTTTTTGTTGGGATGTTAAAATCTATAAAACCCAAAGTTTTTAAAGTGGGAATTTCTGTTTCTATAGCCAGTAAATTATCACTAGAAAGTGCAGAAATACGCACTTCTTCTAAAACAGCAACTGTTTTTTCTAGCTTTTTTCTAAAGGCAGTAAAAACATTTGGGGTGTTAGAAAAATCTTTAGAAACTGTATTTGGGTGATATAAAAATTGATCGTAATCTTCTATAATAGCAATATCTGAAGGTATTGTTTTTTTTATTTTCTCATTGGTTGTTACTTCTTCTTGAGTCCATTCTTTTTGAGTATAAATAGCACTTACACTATGTTCTTTACAAAGTTCTTCTAATTTATTTTCAGGACTGTCAAAGTAGGTAAGAAGTGTAATATTTAAATCTTTTAGATTATTTTTTAAATCTATAATGGTTTCTATTAAAAACTTGGCTCTAAATTTTGCTGTTTTTTGAAAACCAAATTTATCAACTTTAAATAATTTTGGATCAAAAAAATAAACAGCAATAGTGTTTGAGTTGTTTTCTATAGATTTTTTTAAAGAAATATTATCGTTTACACGTAAGTTATTACGAAACCATATTAAGCCTGTATTTTTTTGTTGCCTCTGCATTTTTTACTACAATATTTTACTTCTTCCCAATTCTTTTCCCATTTTTTTCTCCAAGTAAATGGTCTGTTGCAAACCACACAAATTTTTTCTGGGAGATGTTGCTTTTTCACAATTATTTATTAATGTTATTAATCATACCATTAAACACAAACCAGTGAAAAGGCATTACAGCATACCAATATAACCTGCCTCCAAGTCCATGAGGTCTAAAGGTGGCTGTTTGATAAATAAAATTGTCTTCTATTTTAAATTCTAACCAAGCTTCACCAGGTAAAACCATTTCTGCATATAATAATAATTTACCTTTCTCTTTATCTGCATAAATAACGCGCCAAAAATCTAAAGCATCACCTGCATTTAATTCTGTTGGGTGTCTTCTACCGCGTCTTAAACCTGTGCCACCAAAAAATTGATCTAAAAAACCACGTATTTTCCATAAAAAAGTACCATAATACCAGCCAGTTTCGCCACCAATTGCCCAAATTTTACCAAGAGATTTTTGTTTGTCTTTAACCTTTCTTTTTTTAAAATCTTTAAAACACCCAAACTCTGGTACATTTATAAATTTATGGACAAAATTCTTTAGCTTTCCGCTGCTTATATATGAGTCTTTCCAGCTAGAAATAATACTGTTTTGTTCTATTTTTTTAAAAGCTAATTTTACAGCTTCTTTATAACTCATTGGGTTAATATCCATTATTTTGTTAATGTCACTTTTTTCACCAATTACTTCTACACCCATAGAGTTTACTAAAGAAGATGCCAGCTTATAAGAAGTAGAGGTAACAAAATATAACCAGTAAGAAGATAGTTTTGGCGTCATTACCGGTACTGTTAAAATTGATCTTTTAAGTTTTCTTACTGCTGCAAATTGCAAAAGCATTTCTTTATAGGTTAAAATTTCTGGACCAAAAATATCATGAGAAGTATTGTACAATTCTTCTTTAGCCAAAGCCTTGTGTAAAAAAGAAAGTACATCTCTAATAGCTAAAGGTTGTGTTTTGGTGTTTAGCCATTTTGGGGCGATCATTGCAGGTAGTTTTTCTACCAAATCTCTAATAATTTCGAAAGAGGAACTACCAGAACCCACTATGATACCTGCTTTAAAAGTGGTTAAAGCGTATTTTTTTGAAGCCAATGTGTTTTCTACATTTTTTCTAGAAAGTAAATGTTTAGATAGTTTTGTATCGTTTGTAATTCCGCTTAAATAAATGACTTGTTTTAAACTAGAACTTTCTGCAAAACGTTTAAAATTGAAAGCACATTTTTCTTCTAAAACATGAAATTCTTTTGCAGAATTAGACATAGAATGTATTAAATAATAAGCTACTTCTATATTTTTAGGAATGGCTTCTAAAGAATGATTATGTAAAAAATCGGCCTCTATAAGCTCTATGTTTTCTTGATTCTTATAGTAGTTTTGTGCACGTTTTTTATCTCTAACAGGACAAATAATGGTATGACCATCATTTAACAATAATGGAATTAACCTTTTGCCAATATAGCCAGTTGCGCCCGTTACAAGTATCTTCATACACTTTATTTACTCTTTTTAGGTCTTTGATAAGTTAACTGCTTTTTAAATTTAGGGATTGCGTAGGTGTCTAAACCATTAATAGTAGCTACTTTACCTGTTGCTAGGTTTATCAAACCATCATCATGCAATAAGTTATCTTGAACGTACAATTCTTCTATTTGAGAAACTACCAACATCACATCATTAGAGGGTACATAAATTTCTTCTATAAATTTCATGCTCATTTGTACAGGGGCATTTTTTACAAAAGGCGCTTTAAAATCTCCTCTATATTCTTCTTCTAAGTTGGTCATATTAAACTCAGAAACATTTTCTGGATATTTAGCAGAAGTATGATGTGCATCATCTATAATATCTTCATAGATATGATTGATGGTAAAATGCCCAGTTTCTTTTATGTTTTTATGCGTGTTTCTTGGTACTGTTGTAGGTCTTAAAATAAAACCCAATGTAGGTGGATTTGAACCTAAATGCACAACAGAACTAAATACAGCCACATTGGTAATACCTTCTTCGGAAATAGAACCTAATAAGTTGGCAGATTTAAAACCAGAACAACTATTTATTAAGTTTATTCTATAGATTTTATCTAAATTATCGATGTCTTTTCTATTGAAATACGCCATTATAAAGATTTAAAATTGTTGATTTTCACATCTTTTGCTTTTAAATCGTGCATTAAATTATACAAACCAAAAAACGTTCTGTTGATGTAAATAAAATGTTTAGAACCTCTATTTCCATTCATGTTTTTAAGTTCTGTACTTTTTGCATATTTGGTTCCTAATTCAGAAATTCTTCCAAAGAAATCTTCATCAGAAAAATCGAAAACCTCTTTATTAAAAGGTTGTGTAAAAAGACTTAACAATTCGTGAAAGATATTTCTAAAAAAAGCCAATTCTTCTGGAGAATCGTCTTTTCTTAATATTTCTAACTCAAATAGTTTCTTCTCAAAAAATACAGGGTCTTGTAAACTTTCTTCATTAGCCAATTCAAAATAAGGTACATAAAATTCGTCTGGTATGGTTTTCATACATCCAAAATCGATTACGATTAGCTCGTTTTTGGGTGATATTAAAAAGTTTCCAGGATGTGGATCTGCATGTACTTTTTTTAGTTTATGAATTTGAAACATGTAAAAATCCCAGAGCGCTTGCCCTAATTTGTTTCTAGTTTCTTGGTTTTCTGAAGTAAATTCAGATAAATGAACACCATCCATCCAATCCATAGTAATAATTCTATCTGAAGATATTTCTGGATAATAGTTTGGGAATTTTAAATTAGGAATGTGTTTACAAGCTTCTACAATTGCCTGACTTTGTTCTACTTCTAGTACGTAATTTGTTTCTTCTGAGAGCTTATTTTCTACTTCTTTAAAATATTTATCAGAATCTTTTCCTCTAATATTAAACATTTTAATAGCAATAGGTTTTACCAATGATAAATCTGATGCAATACTATCTGAAACTCCTGGATATTGAATTTTTACAGCCAACCTTTTGCCATCTTTTTCAGCTTTATGCACTTGTCCAATGCTGGCTGCATTTACAGAAACAGAATTGAATTTATCAAAAATTTCGTTTGGGTTTTTACCAAAGTATTTTTTAAAGGTTTTGGTAACCAAAGCAGGTGACAATGGTGGTACAGAAAATTGAGACAAAGAAAATTTTTCTACATACGCTTGTGGTAAAATATTCTTTTCCATACTTAGCATTTGTGCCACTTTTAAAGCACTTCCTTTCAGTTGTTTTAAACTGTCATAAATATCTCCAGCATTGTTTTGGTTTAATCTATTTTTTGCTTCTTCTTCTGTTTTGGTAATCTTATCACCATAATATTTCAAATAATTTACACCTATTTTAGCCCCAGTTGTTACTAATTTAGATGCTCTTTGAATTTTAGAAGTGGGTATGGAATCTATTGTTTTCATTTATGCTGAATTTATTTCAGTATCTTTTAATTAAATTGTTTTAGTAAATTTTATAATTAATTAAAATTTACTTTCTCTTTTAAAATGAATTTTCCAAAATCGATAATACTTTTTAATGGTTTAATATCCATTAAATCAAAACGAGCATTGATAGATTTTTCTATAAAAATATCCGTTTTCTCAAAAGAAGTAGAAGTATCATCTAACCAAAACTTTAAGGTAATTAGTAAATGCATCCAAGAAGATTCTTGGGTGGCTTTATCTTGAATTTTTTCTAACTTTTCTTGTTTAAGATCTATTTTTTCGATGCCAATATTGCTTACAAAAGTGTTATAATCTGATCTTAAATGCTTTAAAGATTTTAAGCTTTTCAAGTCGGTGTTTTTTAGAGCATACATTACATAACTTCTGTTGGCAGTAAGCATTTCGAAAAATGTAAAGTAGAAACTTAATAGTTTATTTCTAGCATCGTAATTTGGGTAGTCTTCGCTTTTAGCTAACACTTTTATGGTATTGTTAAAAAATTCGCTAAAAATAGATTGTTCTATAGCTTCAAAAGAACCATAGTGTTTGTAAAAATCTGCTTCTTCAAAATTGTTTTCTTTAGCAAAACTAAATACAGATTTTGGTTCGTGATTGTTTTCTAGTACAAACTCCATGTACCAGGAAATTAAGTTTTCTTTGGTGATGCTTTTCTTACGCGCCATAATAATTTAAAATTTATGTAAAGATACAAATGTTTAATAATATTAGTATTTTATTAAACAATAATCTTTTGTTAAATAAAAACATAAAAAAACCGATAACATATAATATGTTATCGGTTTTTAAGAAATTAGGGGCAAATTTTATTAGAAGCCTGTTCCTGGTGCTTCTGGAGAAGATGCTTGTGCTTTCTGTGGGTTTAAAATCATATAGGTACCCAAAGCTGTTAATGCTGCATATTTACCGTAATTACCAATTTTTTTCATCGCGTCTTTACGAGTGATGTTTTCTTGCTGTGTATGTTTTTTATTTTCCATGTTTGTCAAGTTTGTTACCAGCATTATCTAATCTAAATACTTTATTACCTTCTATTGCGTAGTTTGGTGGGTTGTTTTGCTGTATCGCATTTACATTTCTGTATTGAGCGTAACCAACAGCGTCTAAAACATTAATTTTTTTAGTAGCTTGAGAAATGCTGCTTTGTACAAAAGTATTGATAACTGCTTTACCTTGTTTCCCTTTTTTAGTGGTAATTAAAATAACTCCATTTGCGCCACGAGAACCGTAAATAGCAGTTGCAGAAGCATCTTTTAAAACTACCATGCTCTCAATGTCTCTAGGATTGATACCTGTAAGTCCATTTTGAGTAGATTGTGTTTCATTTGCATCGCTTGTAGCGTCTAATACATCTTCTCCTGCAGAATTAATAATTACTCCATCTACTACATATAAAGGTTCGTTATTACCTCTTAAACTATTAGCACCCCTAATTCTAACACTTACGGGTGCTCCAGGAGTACCAATGTTAGAGTTTACTTGTAAACCAGAAGATCTACCTTGTAATAATGAACCTACACTATTGTATTGAGAGGCAACATTTTCTTTCTCTTTAATTTCTGTAAGAGAACCTGTTAAATCTTTTTTAGTTGAAGAACCATAACCAATTATTACAATTTCTTCTAATTGTTCAGAATCTTGTTCTAATTGAATGGTAAGTGTTGTTTGTTTGTTAACAACTACCTCTTTTGTTTTGTAACCTAAATAGCTTACTACTAAAATTGCAGGTGTTTTATCAATTTTAATTGAAAAATTACCATCAAAATCTGTAACTTCTCCTCTAGTAGAGCCTTTTACAATTATAGATGCACCTGGTAAAGGGTATTTTGTATCATCTATTACCTTTCCTTTTATTGTTGTTTGTGCCAAAAAGGATATTGGAACAAGTAACAATAATGTATAAAAAATTTTTTTCATAATTTGAGATTGATTTATATGTGCTAAATTAACCTAAACCATTGAAAAAGGTATTTTAAAAAACATCATAAAAGGTATAATAATTGTCAGAATTACTAATTTTACTAGGTATTTGTGTAGAATGCTAAAAATATACCTATAAATTTTCTGAATATTAGAAAAGCTATTTTTTTAAGCTATCTAAAAAACCTGTTGGTGTTTTTCCGTAGAATTTCTTAAAAGAAGTACTAAAATATTTAGGATTAGAAAAACCAGAACTATAGGCAACTTCTTTAATACTCATTTGCCCTTTAATTAATAAGTTTTTTGCGTGCTTTAATTTTGTGTGAATTACAAAATCTTGGGGCGATAAATCTACCAAGTTTTTTAGTTTCATATATAAAGATGTTCTACTCATACCGAAGCTTTTAGATAAGTCGTGCACAGAAAAAGAGTTGTTCTCTATATTTTCTATAATTTTACTTTCTAAATCTTCTAAAAACTCTTTGTCTTTTTGGTTTCTATAAACGGTTGCATTTTCTGCATCACTATCGGTTACGTATTTTTCTCTAATTTTTCTTTGAAACTTAAGCGTGTTTACAATTTTTGCCAATAACAGCTTTGTATCTACAGGTTTTTCTATATATTCAGCAACTCCAGCTTCTATACTTTCTAATTTTTGTGTAGAGTTTTGCAATACAGTAAGCATAAAAACAGGTATGTGGTTTAGGTTGATGTTTTGCTTTAAGTTTTTAGCCATTTCCATACCATCCATTTCAGGCATAATTAAGTCTGTTAATATAATGTCTGGAAAATTTTGCAAAGCCATTTCTATACCTTCTTTACCATTGCTTGCCTCTAAAATTAAAAAATGATTTCCTAAAGACTCAACCAATAAAGACCTTAACTCGTCATTATCTTCTACAATTAAAATTTTTGCATCAGAAAACATATCTAACTGTAATTGTTCTTCTACAGTTTGTTCATTTTTTAATTTTTCAGTTTCAACAACTTCTGTCTTTTTATATAAATCAACTAAGTTTTTTAGCATTATTGTAAAAGTTGTTCCTTTATTCTCTACACTATCAAACGTAATTGTTCCACCTGTTTTTTCTATTAATTTTTTGGTCATTATTAGTCCTAAACCAGTTCCTGGGCTTTGACTGTTAATGGCGTTTCTGGCTCTATAGTAGCGTTTTAAAATAAATTTTTGTTGATCTTTAGGAATTCCAAAACCTTCATCAGAAATTTGAAGTTTTAATTCACCATTAGCAATTTTTTGTAGTTTTACCTTAATAGTTCCACCCTCAAAAGAATATTTAATTGCATTAGAAAGTATATTTAGAAAAATCTTATCGAAAACATCTTTGTAGTAATAAAATATAGTTTCTGGCCAATTATTTTCTATTTTAATCTCTAGATTTCTTTCTTTGGTAAGAGGTTCAAAGTTTTTAATCCTAGCTTTTAAATAGTTTTCTACTTTTATTTTTGATACATTTTGATAAATGCTGTCCTGAGAGGTAACCTTATGAAAGTTTAGCATTTGTTCAAACAAAGAATTTAATCTTTTTACGGTAGATTTTATGTGTTTGTTAGATTCTTTAGAATCGTTAGTATTGGTAATATTTTCTAAAGAAGTCATTAAAATTGTAAGAGGTGTTTTTAATTCATGGGTAATGTTATTAAAGAACTCTATTTGATCATCTGCATTTTTTTTATTGATAAGAATAGTGGTAAAATGAATAAGTGCCCAAATAAATATTATTAATAATAAAAAATAGATAAAAAATGCGGTATTAGTTAACCACCAAGGAGATGCCACTATAATATCTATTTCTCTTATTTTACTTTCGTTATTGTATTTGTTTATAGCTTTTACTTTAAATTTATATTTACCACTAGGTAAATTGGTGTAAGTAGCAAAATTATTTGTATTTTCTTTAGACCATGCATCATTAAACCCTTCTAATTTCCAAACATATTTCATTTTAGAAGCAACACTGTGTTGTATACCTGCAAATTTTATTTCTATAGAGTTTTCGTTACTTTTTAAGTTGATTTTTTCTGTTTGATTGATGTGTTTTGATAATGGTTTTTCTGATGGAGAAACACTTTTATTAAATAATTTTAAGTCTTCGAAAACTAAATATGGCTTAAAGTTCTGATTTACAATTTCTTTAGGATTAAAAATAGTTACGCCATTTACTCCACCAAAAGCTAACAAACTATCATTTAGTTTTGTGTAACTACCATAATTATACTCTGTACTAGCTAAACCATCTTTTTTATCGTAAATATTTATAATGGTGTCTTTCTTATTAATCTTAACATGAACTAAACCTTTTGTTGTACTAGCCCAAATTGCATCTTCACTATCTAATAAAACACCTTGTACAATGTCTGATGGAAAACCAGAACTTAGATCTAATTTTTTTATTTTTTTTGTGTCTAAATTGTAAAAAAGTAAGCCAGCTCCATTTGTACCAACAATTAGTTGATTTTTTTTTGTTTGTTGTACTGCATGCACAGTAGAAAAGGCTAAAGTTCTTTTACTGGGTTCTAAATCTTCTAATATTTTAAAATTATTATTTTCAGGATTTATTTCATAGATACCATATCTACCAGATGCTAAAATTTTACCAGTAGTTGTTTCTATAATTGATTTTAAGTAGAGTATAGGATATTTAGTGATTTTGTTATCAGCAGTAATCATTAATAAATCTTTATCTAAACCACCTACCCAAATATTGTTATTTGTGTCTTTTTTAATAGCATAAATTTTAGTTATTAAATCTTTCTCTTTAGATACATCATTAAAACTTGTAATTTTAAAAAGATTTGATATCAATTTTAAAAAGACCATAGTTGTAAGTTCCTACCCACATATAATTATTATCAGCTTCTAAGGCTAAAACAATTACAGGGGTATTATTTTTTGTTTTAAAGTTTTCTAGATGTTTCCAAGAATTCTTTTTTCTGTTCCAAATACTTAAACCCTTTTTAGTACCAAACCATACATTGCCATTTTTATCATTGGCTATACTTCTAGTAAAATTGCTAGAAATACTATTTTTATTATTAAGTTTATGCTGTACTTTAAGAAAAGGAAGCCTATTTATATTGTAATAATTTATACCTCCACCATAGGTTGCTGCCCACAAAATACCTTCTTTACTTATTTCTAAATCATAAATACCATTACTAGAAATAGAGGTTGGGTTGTTAGAGTCTTCTTTAAAATGAGTTATAATTTCCAGTTTGTTATTTAACTGATAAATACCATTACCATCTGTAGCAATGTACAAGTTTTTTTTATCTTGTAAAATATCTCTAATAGTATGGTTAAAGTTTTTTAAAGTCCTTTTGTAATTAAAAGTGGTGGTATCAATCTCTAATAATTCGCCAGCTTGTGTACCTAAATAGATTGCATTAAAAGCAGTATTTATATAGTAAATTTTAGCTGTAGATGCTGGTAAATTTATTTTTGAAGTTTTTTTATTATCAATATTATAGATATAAAGACCTTTTTTAGTACCACACAATACATAATTTTTATATATAAAAATTACATCTATAGCATCATTAATGGTTGTTTTTTCTAAATTTTTATTAGTTGGGTTGTATTTCCAAAGACCATTAAAACCTCCAATCCATATATTGCTATTACTATCTTCGCTAATAGAATTTACTAGAGAAGGATTTATATTGTCTGCAGTTTGTATTAATTCAAACTTATCTAAATTTTTATTATACTTACAAACACCTTTTTCTAGACCAGCCCAAATATTATTATTACTGTCTATAAAGATTTCTGAAGCTCTATTGCTTAACGATTCAGGTAAACCATTGTAAGTATTATAAACCCTATAATATTTAGAGTTATGTTTTAAAATACCTTCTTCAGAGCCAATCCATAAATTACCTAAATTATCTTCTTTTATTGCATATGTAATACTTTGTGTAGACACATTTTCACCCTCAAGCTGTGAAAACTCAATAGGATTTTGCCCATAAGAATTAATGTTTAAAAAGTAAATAAAAAAAGAAAAAAAGTAAGTTTTTAAATTCAATCTGTATCTTTGTTACGGTTACGGTAAAAATAGTAAAAATTAAAAACTAATTTAAAATAGTAACACTTAATATTTAAAAACATGATTTTTCATAAAAATATTTACACTTTTTTTTTAATTTTAAGCATCTCTTTTTTTATTGCATGCAATACGCAAAAGAAAAAACAAACAATAAAAAGTAATAATACAACGAATGTTGAGGCAGATACAAAAGCACCAAAAGGGATGGTTTGGGTAAAAGCTAAATCATTTTTAATGGGTGCTAAAGAAGGTGATAAATACGCGATGATGCGCGAAAAACCAGCACATGAAGTATATGTAGATGGTTTTTATATTGATAAACATGAGGTTAGCAACAAGCAATTTGCAGCGTTTGTAAAAGCAACAAATTATATTACTGTAGCAGAAAAGCCAATAAATTGGGATGAAATTAAAAAAGATTTACCAGCAGGAACTCCAAAACCAGCAGACTCTATTTTACAACCAGGAAGTTTAATTTTTAATAAAAATGCGGGTAAGATAGTTTCAATGAATAACTATCAACAATGGTGGACATGGAAAATTGGTGCTAATTGGAAACAGCCAGAAGGTCCAGGAAGTTCTATTGATGGTAAAGATAATTACCCAGTTGTGCATGTAGCTTATAAGGATGCTTTGGCATATTGTAAATGGGCGAATAGAAGATTACCAACTGAAGCAGAGTGGGAATCTGCAGCACAGGGCAATCGTAGAAATTTAACTTTTGTATGGGGTAATAATCCAGCAGATTTAAATGCCAATGCCAATACTTGGCAAGGGCAATTTCCAACAAAAAATATTTCTGAAGATGGTTTTGAATATATTTCTCCCATCAAATCTTATCCGGCAAATACTATTGGTATTTATGATATGGCAGGTAACGTTTGGGAAATAACATCAGATTTGTTTAATGTAAATTATTACAAAAGTTTAAATCCTAATAAAGTTTTAAATAACCCAACTGGTGCAGAAACATCGTATTCTCCATCAAATCCATATCAATTAGAGCATGTTATGAAAGGTGGTTCTTTTTTGTGCCACGAATCTTATTGTGCAAGTTTTAGAATTTCTGCAAGAATGGGTATGGAACCAAGTTCTAGTTCAGATCATATTGGTTTTAGAACTGTTGCAACCAAAGAGATGTTATCTGATTAGTATTGTTAAACTTTAAAGAAAATAAAAAATTCTTAATATTAAAATGATAAGGCTTTTTAGTCGGGTTGCAGGATGATAACTAGACCGCCAGTATGCAGTAAAATCAATACTTTAGGAAAAGTTCTAAAACAGTGTCAACCGAATTGTGGACCTAATGTTTAAATTGAAATAGTATGTTTTGTTTGAAGGTCTAAAACAAATTTACTATTTTAACTTCATTAAAAACAGATAAATAGCGTCAAATATTATGATTAATCTATTAAGTATTTGTTAATAGTTTCTTCCTCAATACCGCTGTAACTAGCAAAATCTTTTACTATTATAAATTGAGTTTTTTTTATGCAAAGCCTTGGTCCACCAAAGGTAAACTTCTAACGCGTTTTCCAGTTGCGTTAAAAATGGCATTGCAAATGGCTGGTGCAATTACAGGTACACCAGGTTCACCAACTCCAGTGGGTGGTTCTTCCATTTTATCCATAATATGTATTTCTATGTTTGGGGCATCTTTTATGCGTGTCATTTGATAATCGAAAAAGTTGTGTTGCTCCACAGCACCATTTTCTGTAGAAATTTTTCCATACATCGCAAGCGACATTCCAAATAGGGTAGCACCTTCTAATTGGTTTTTGATATTGTCTTTATTCAATGCCAAACCACAATCTATGGTAGTCCAAACATTTTCTACTTTAACGTTCTTGTTTTTTACAGAAACTTCTACAATAGTAGCCACATAACTATAAAAACTGTAATGTATGGCAACACCTAAACCATGGTTTTGAGGCAGTTTTTTACCCCAATTAGCCATTTTTGCAGTTTGGTTTAAAACAGCTTTTAGTCGTTTTGAGTTGTAAGGATAATTCGATTTTCCTTTGATGATTCTGTCTTTGCCAATCAACTCTAAATGAAATTGAACAGCATCTTTTTTTGCAGCAAATGCTAATTCGTCTACAAAAGAATTAATACCAAAACCACTATGAATATGCACCACAGAACGCAACCAGCCAATCCTTAAATTTGCTTCTGCTTTTACATTTTCTAATCTAAAATTTTGTAATTCATACGGATTTTTGGTAAAACCTTGCCCAAGTTCAAAGCCAGAAGCATAATCTGACAAAGGTTTAAAAGAGGAAACAATGGAAGGAAAACCCACTCTTTGCAACCAACCAGTTACTTTACTATTTTTATCTAAACCACCTTTTAAATATTGTGTACTTGTGGCGTGATAAAAACTATGTTGTATGTCATCTTCACGTGTCCAAACTACTTGTACAGGCGCTTTTATTTCTTTCGATATTGCTACAGCTTCTACCACAAAATCCGATTTAGATTTTCTACCAAAGCCACCACCTAAAAAAGTAACATTTACGGTAATATTTTCAACTGGAATTTGAAAAAAATGAGCCAATTCGCTTCTTGCAGTTTGTGGATCTTGCACAGGCGCCCAAACTTCAATTTTATCTTTTTGATACCAAGCAGTTGCATTGGGTACTTCCATTGGTGCATGTGCTAAAAAAGGAACATGATAAGTAGCTTCTATAGTTTGTTGAGCTTTTTTAAAAGCCGAATTTACATTTCCATGACTTCCAGGTACCAATTTACCTACTTGATGAACACGATCTGTGAGTGTTTTTTTAAACTCTTCTGAATTAAAAGTTTCATTTTCACCTTTATTCCATTTTATATCTAAAGCCAATTTACCTTGAAAAGCAGCCCAAGTATTATTTGCAATTACAGCAACACCACCCAACATACCAAAGAATTTTCCAGTAGGCGGTTTTAATCGATCTATTTGAATAATATTTTCTACACCCGCCACTTTTTCAGCATTATTTTTTTGGAAGCTTTTTACAGTTCCAAAAGTAACCGGGCATCTAGCCACAGCAGCAAATTTCATATTCGGAATACGAACATCAATTCCGTAAGTTGCTGTACCATGTGTAAAGTCTTTTAAATCGACACTTTTCAAGGTTTTACCAATATATTTAAAATCGCCTACTTTTTTAAGTTGAACGGTTTTCTCATCAGGAATTTCTAATTGAGAGGCATTTTCTACCAAATCTCCATAGAAAATTTTTTCATTGGTTTGGGTATTAATAATATGATGATTTTCTGCTTTACAAACACTTTCTGCAACATTCCATTTTTGAGCAGCAGCTGTAATGAGCATCAATTTTGCAGTAGCACCCATTTTACGCATGGGTTCTAATTTGGTACGCACACTTCTAGAGCCATCTGTATTTTGATTGCCATATTTTTCGTGTCCAATAGCTTGTTTTACAGAAATATAATCCCAATCTGCTTCTAGTTCATCTGCAATAGCAGAGGCTAAAGAAGTTCTGATGCCTTGGCCCATTTCTGAGCGTGAAGCAATTAAAGTTATATTGCCGTTTTTTTCTATTTGAATAAATAAATTCGGTTCAAAATAATCTTTGCTGATGGTGGGTTTAAACTTTTTTTCTACAGTAGTTGTGTTGCAGCCTAAAATAATTCCGCCAGAAGCCAAACCAAATAATTTTACAAAATCGCGTCTGTTTATTTGCTGAATTTTACTCATAAGGTTTTATTTTTAAGTGCCACAGCTTTATGAATTGCTTTTCTAATTCTAGAGTAAGTGCCACATCTACAGATATTAGCACTCATTACTGCATCAATATCCTCGTCAGTTGGTTTTTCTATCTTATCTAATAAAGAGGTAGCTGCAATTAACTGACCAGATTGACAATAACCACATTGTGGTACATTTCCAGCATTCCATGCTTGTCTTAAAAATTCTAAATTTTCAGAAGTCCCTTCAATGGTAAATATTTGTTTTCCAGCAACTTCTGATACTAAAGTGCTACAAGATTTAACAAGTTTGCCATTTAATAATATAGAACAAGCACCACATTGTGAAACACCACAACCAAATTTGGTGCCAGTTAAGCCTACAATATCTCTAATTACCCAAAGTAAAGGGGTGTCTTTTTGTACTTCTACAGTGTACGTTTTTTTGTTGATAATTAAGTCTGTTTTCACCTTTAGAATTTTAAAACCACAAGTTACAAATAAAATAATTTTGATGAAGTGTTTTTACTTTTTTTAAAGCTTGAACAGAAATTACCAGGTTGAGCGCAATCGAAATCTATTGAAAGTTTTGTAATCTAGCCTTCTAATTAGGTCTAATGTTTTTAAAGAGTAAATTAAAACTTAGGCTTTCAAGTCGATAAAGGTTTAATTTTTTAAAACAAAATACAAACAGGAGTCGGTGCAGTAATTTCATCAACGAAGGTTAATTTGCCCGTTTTTACATTTCTTTTAAAAGACACAATATTGTCTGTGTCTTGGTTGGCAACCAGTAAAAATTGATTGTCTGGAGTAAGTGCAAAATTACGAGGATGTTTTCCGAAAACAGAATGATGTCCTACTGTTTTTAATCTTCCGTCTTCTGGATTTACTTCATAAATAACAATAGATTCATGCCCCCGATTGGAAGCATATAAAAATTTACCATCGTTAGAAATATGAATATCTGCAGCTTTGCTAAATGCTATAAAATCTACTGGTAACATAGTAATGGAAAAGTCTACATAATAATGATTGTTTTTTTCTTTAACCAAAGAAATCGTGTTGTTTAACTCGTTTAAAACATAGATCCATTGATTGTTAGGGTGAAATGTTAAATGTCTTGGGCCAGCACCCTCTGCCATTTTTAGTTTTTGTTGCTTTGTTAATACGAGCTCATTTTTATCTGAATCAATTTTAGAAAACCAAAGTTCGTTGCTTCCTAAATCAACAGAAATTACTTCATTTTTTGTGGGATGAAACCAAGCAGAATGTGCATGTGGTTTTTCTTGTCTGCTTGTTGTACCTTTTCCAGTATGTTGTTGTACATATAATAAAGGAGAAAGTTTTCCTGATTTTTCTGCTTTTAAAAGTCCTACATTTCCACCAGTATAATTGGCAGTTACAATATAATTATCATTGTTAATAGCTACAAAACATGGGCCAGCACCACCTGTTTCTGCTTTGTTTATTAGTTGTAAGCTATCTTTTTCTATTTTGTAAGCTCTTATAATACCTTTACCTTTATCATCTGTTTCTCCAACAGTAAACAATGTTTTTTTGTCTTTAGATTTTGTTAAAAAAGTAGGGTTGGTAACTTGAGCTATCAAGCCAATTTTAGATAACTTTCCATCATTAGAAATTTGATATTTGTAAATACCTTTGCTATCTTTTTTTGTATAAGTACCTACATAGAAAGTCATAAAATTATTAGTTTGTGTATTTTTTTTGGGTGATGACTTTGTTTTACATCCAACAAAAATAATCGCTAAAAAAAGAATAGAAAATTTGTACATTTTAGTAAATTTTAAAAACGGGTAGCATTAAGTGGGCAGTTTCATAATGTGGTGAATTTTTGTACACAAAATCTAACTGCATTCTTGGGTTGTTGGCAAAAACTTTGTCTTTTATTAGTTTTTCTTCAAAAGCAGCTTTAATTTTTGGGTTTTTAGCTAAAATATTTTCTGCAATATCTTCAAAAACATAGGCAGAATAGCCTTCTTTTTTTTGTAAAACTGTATCGAAAAAATTCCAGTTGAAAAAAGAATCAGTTGCTTCTGCTTCTAAAGTTTCTAGCAAGTAGCGCACACCATTTTGATTGGTTGGTATATAAACATCGCCCTTTCTAAACTGAATTGTTTTTGTAGATTTTTTTGTAGTTGTATTGTAGTGCAAATAATGCCCTTCATAAGCTACATTTCTTGTTTTGTAATCATTAATATGGCTAACTTCTACAGTAATAATGGTGTCTTTTTTTAAATGTGTAAATTCTATTTTATTAGCTTCTAATCGATCGATAACTTTGTGCCAACCTTGAGGTAAAATATATGCTTTTGGAATGGTTACTTCTTGATCAACTAAAAAATTATTGTAGTATTTAGTTTCCTTTTCAAAAGGTTGATTTACATCGTAAAATAAACGTTTTCCAGAAGTTACTTTGCTATCAATATAAGATGCTTCATACCCTTTAAAATTTAAAGTTGTTGGGTTTATGCTATCAATTTTGTAAGTAATAGGATAGGTTTTTTTACTTAAAATTTCACCTAAAGCCTTAGAGCGTAGTTCTTTAATTTTGTTAGAGTTTTTTTCTGTAACATCAAAAGCAGAAAACATGAATTCATAGGTTTGTTTAACACGAGTTTTGTAAGGTTTTAGCATGTGTGTTTCTATCATTAAACCCAGTGTATGAAACAGAGTTGTATAACCTGTAGAGTATCTTGGAGAATCGAAAAATTGAGAAAAACCAGTTTCTGGTGTATTGCCCCAAACATTTACATAAGGTGTAATAATAATATTCTTTTTTTGTAGAGAATTTTCTAATTGTGGCTTCATTTCGTTTTCTAAAAATGAACCTAAATTACCACCTAATTTGTTGTGTTGGGTAAATAAATGGGTAATTGCATATTGGTAATCTGCACCATTACTTACATGATTGTCTATAAAAACATCTGGATTTACAGTATGAAAAATTTCAGCAAAAGTAGTTGCGTTTTTTGTGTCTTGTTTTATAAAATCTCTATTTAAATCAAAATTTCTAGCATTGCCTCTAAAGCCATATTCTTTTGGGCCATTTTGGTTAGCTCTTGTGTGCGAATTTCGGTTTAAAGAGCCCCCAACATTGTACACAGGAATTACAGCAATTAAACAATTTTTGTATTTCTTTTTCAAAGAATCATTCTGTACAATATCTCTTAAAAGCATCATAGATGCATCTATACCATCTGATTCTCCTGGGTGAATTCCGTTATTAATTAGAATTTTATTTTTTTTAGAATTTGTAATCTCTTCAACATTGTAAATACCTTCTTTGTTGTAAACTACCAAATGCAAAGGTTTACCTGCATCTGTTTGCCCGAAAGAAAATAAAGAAATCTGAGAATATGCTTCTGCCAATTGTTCGTAATAAGAAATTACATCTTTGTATTCTGGTGTTTTTGTACCAGCAGATTTTTCAAAAGTGGTAGTAAAATCTACTTTATTGTTTGTGGAATCATTACAGGAAATGATAAAAGCTAAAAAAACAATAAGAACAATATTTTTCATGATTTTTTTATTTTATACGAACGGTTTTTGGTACTAATTTGGTATAATCTCCATGATTTCTAATGACATCTCTAACAATAGATGAAGAAATATAAGATGTTTTTGCAGCCGTTAATAAAAATACAGTTTCTATAGATGATAAATCTCGGTTGGTATGTGCTATGGCTTTTTCAAATTCAAAATCAGCAGGATTTCTTAAACCTCTTAAAATAAAATCAACATCATTTTTCTGACAAAAATCTACGGTTAAACCTTTGTAAGTAACTACTTTAATTTTAGGATTATTTTCAAAAGAAGCTTCAATAAATCGTTTGCGCTCCTCTAAAGAAAACATGTATTTTTTATCTGCATTTATACCAATAGCAATAATTAATTCGTCAAAAAGCGTAACACCTCTTTCTATAATATCAAAATGGCCTAAAGTGATGGGGTCAAAAGATCCTGGAAAAATTGCTCTTTTCATTGTTTTTATATTTTGATGTTTTTGTGTTTTGATGTTTTTTAGAATCACGAAACATGATAAGTTTAGATATCTAATTTATCTGTAAAATTAGATGTTTTTTGTTGCAATTTTTGAATTCTCTTTTCAAAAACTGTTTTATTCATTAATTGATATTAATTTTTCTGTCTCTTTTATCATGACTCAAAATATTTTGTTTCATTTCCATCAAGGATATCTCCTGTTTCTTATTTCAAAAAAGATCCTGTTTCTAATTTTTTAAAGCTTCTTCAATCGAATTTTCAAATAATTCTGATAAAGAAATACCTGCAACTTTTGCTTGTTGTGGTAAAATACTTTCTTCTGTTAAACCTGGTACAGTATTCATTTCTATAAAGTAAGGTTCATCATTTACAAAAATATATTCCGATCTAGAAAAACCAGTCATATTTAAAACTTTATACACTTTTTTGGCTATTTTTTCTACCTTTTTTTGTTGTGTTTTGGTAATTCTAGCTGGTGTAATTTCTTTTGATTTTCCTTCGTATTTAGCCTCGTAATCAAAGAAATCATTTTCTGAAACAATTTCTGTAATAGGCAATACTTTGGTTTCTCCTTTATATTGTATCACTCCCACAGAAACTTCTGTACCGTTTAAAAAAGATTCAATTAAAATCTCATTATCTTCTTTGTAAGCAACTTCTATTGCAGGTACAATGTCCTCTTTTTTGTGTGCTTTCGAGATTCCGTAACTAGAGCCGGCATTATTTGGTTTTATAAAACAAGGTAAGCCAACTTTGTTAATAATTTTATCAAGTTGAATTTCATCTCCCTTATTTAAATAAATAGACATTGCTGTTTTTATACCATATGCTTTTACTGCACTTAACGTATCTCTTTTATTAAAAGTTAGTGCCATTTGATAAAATGGGGCAGAAGTATGTTTTAAATTGATGAGCTTAAAATACGCTAATAATAGCCCATTTTCTCCAGGTGCACCATGAATTGCATTAAAAACACAATTAAAAATTATTTTTTTCTGGTTAATGATAAAAGAAAAATCGTTTTTATCGATAGGGTATTCATTTTCAGAATCGTCTAAAGCAACCCATTTTTCTTGTAAAATTAAAACACGAAAAATATTGTATTTCAACTTATTTAGATGGTTGTAAACCACATTTCCACTTTTTAG
The DNA here is from genome assembly GCF_947503855.1 of uncultured Polaribacter sp. Taxonomy (GTDB): domain Bacteria; phylum Bacteroidota; class Bacteroidia; order Flavobacteriales; family Flavobacteriaceae; genus Polaribacter. The sequence continues at coordinate 106,985 of NZ_CANNFF010000007.1, forward strand.
AGAAATCTGTTTTTCGGATGAATAACCACCCATTACAATGGCAATGTTTTGTTTCATTTATATAAAAATAATAAAACAAATTTATCAAAATATAAATAGAAACAGCAACGTTTAGTTTTTATATATTTGTGTGATAAAAAAAATGATTATGAGTTTGGTTCAATTTTTAAAAAGTAAAACTTTTTTTGTTCAAATAGCAATAGCTATTATTGTTTTATTATTGTTTGTTTTTGGCCTAAAATTTTGGTTGGGAGTTACTACAAATCACGATCAAAAAATACAGGTTCCAGACTTACAAAAACTTTCTTTAGAAGAAGTAAATAGAAAGTTAAAAGAATTAAATTTAGATAGTAGAGTGATTGATAGCGCAAGTTATAACCCAGATTACCCAAAAAAAACTGTGATAGAGCAAACCCCAGAAGCGGGAGATTTTGTAAAAGAAAAGCGTAAAATTTATTTGACTTTAAATCCGTCTAAATATAAAGATATTACCATACCAGATTTAAATGGTCGTACAAAAAGACAGGCTAGTTCTCAGCTAAGGGCAATGGGTTTAAAAGTAGATACAAACTATACCTATGTAAATGATATTGGTAAAGATGTAGTTCGTGGTTTAAGATACAATGATAAAATTTTACATGAAGGCGACAAATTACCTCTAAACTCTGTGGTAGATTTGGTTTTAGGTGATGGAAAAGGGAATTAGTTGAGAGTGAGAAGTTGAAAGGAGTATTAATTTTTTAAGAAAGATAGCATTTTGCAGGAAGAAAAAAATCAAGATTTAGAAAACGACGATTTATATGAGCATTACAAATTTGTTGCAGGTGAAGGACAAGAGCCTTTACGTGTAGATAAATTTTTAATGAACTTTGTAGAAAATGCAACCAGAAATAAAGTGCAACAAGCTGCAAAAGCGGGTAATGTTTTAGTTAATGATGTTGCTGTAAAATCCAATTATAAAGTAAAACCTAAAGATATAGTTAGAGTTGTTTTGGCCTATCCACCAGCAGAAAATTTATTGGTTGCAGAAAATATTCATTTAGACATTTTTTACGAAGATGATGCAGTAATAGTAGTAAACAAACCAGCAGGAATGGTAGTGCATCCAGGACACGGAAATTATTCAGGAACTTTGGTAAATGGCTTAATTTATCACATAGAGAACTTACCAACAAACTCTAATGAACGTCCAGGTTTGGTGCATAGAATAGACAAAGATACAAGTGGTTTATTAGTAGTAGCCAAAACCGAATTTGCTATGGCACATTTATCAAAACAATTTTTTGATAGAACTACAGAGCGTTTGTATTACGCTTTGGTTTGGGGTAATATAGAAGAAGATGAAGGAACTATTGAAGGCAATATTGGTAGAAGCTTAAAAAATAGGTTACAAATGGCAGTTTTTCCTGATGGTGATTTTGGGAAACACGCAGTTACACATTTTAAGGTTTTAGAACGCTTAACCTATGTAACTTTAGTACAATGTAAATTAGAAACTGGTAGAACACATCAAATAAGAGCCCATTTTAAACATATTGGTCATACACTTTTTAATGATGAACGTTATGGAGGAAATGATATTTTAAAAGGAACCACATTTACCAAATACAAACAGTTTGTTCAAAATTGCTTTAAAGTATTGCCAAGACAAGCTTTACACGCAAAAACATTAGGATTTACGCATCCAACAACAGGAGAGTTTTTACAATTCAACTCAGAAGTGCCAGAAGACATCCAAAACTGTCTAGAAAAATGGCGAACGTACTCAGAGCATTCTAAAGAAGAAATAGAATAAAGGAATCTAAAGTGCAACTAGAAAAAGAATTAAACATAAATAATTATCAAATTAAAAAAACCTGTTTTAGTAGGTTTCACAATAATATATGAATTTAAAACTAGAAAAACCTATTGTATTTTTCGATTTAGAAACAACAGGTGTTAACATAGCAACAGACAGAATTGTAGAAATTGCAATTCTAAAAGTTTTTCCAAACGGAAATAAAGAAAGTAAAACGTGGTTGGTAAATCCAGAAATTGAAATACCACAAGGCGCCACAGATGTTCATGGTATTACAAACGAAAAAGTAGTTACAGAACCTACATTTAAAGAATTGGCCCCAGCGATTAATAAAATGATTGAAGGTTGCGATTTAGCCGGTTTTAATTCAAACAGATTTGATATTCCTTTGTTGGCGGAAGAATTAATGCGTTCAGGTATAGATTTTGACATGAAAAACAGAAAAGCCATAGATGTGCAGGTTATTTTTCATAAAAAAGAACAAAGAACTTTAAGTGCTGGTTATCAATTTTATTGTGGTAAAGAATTAGAAGGAGCGCATGGTGCAGAAGCAGATACCAATGCTACATACGAGATTTTGTTAGCCCAATTAGATAAGTACGATGATATAGAGAATTCAGTGGACGCCTTAAGTGAATACTCTACCCATGGAGAAAGAGCAGATTTTGCAGGTTTTATTTTGATGAATGAAGACAAACAAGAAATTTTTTCTTTTGGAAAATACAAAGGCAGAACCGTAGAAGAGGTTTTAAAAGAAAATCCTGGTTATAATAATTGGATTCAGAATGCAGATTTTCCTTTATATACTAAAAAGGTTTTAAGAGAAATCAAAGAACGTATGTCTGCTCCAAAAAATACAATGACAGACGAAGAAAAATTACAAGCATTGCAACAAAAATTTAATTTAAAATAATGCAATTGTTATTCTTACTTAGTTAGGCATCTATAATTAAAAAACATGTTTACAGATTATAAAAATTTACCAAATAACTCTAGAGTTTGGATTTACCAAGCAGACAGAGAATTTACAGTGAAAGAAATAGCAATAATTTCTGAGCAAGCAGAGGCGTTTATAAATAGTTGGACACGTCATGGAGATGACTTAAAAGGCTCTTTTACTATTAAATACAATCAATTTTTAATATTGGCTGTAGATGAGAGTTTTAACAATGTTTCTGGCTGTTCTATAGATAGTTCTGTTCGTTTTGTGCAACAATTAGAAAATGAGCTAAATATAGATTTAATGGATAAAATGAATGTTACTTTTAAAGATAATAATCATATTAACTTGGTAAAATTAGCAGACTTTCAAAAATATGCTAAAGATGAAAAGGTAACTGCAGAAACCATTGTTTTTAATAATATGGTAAATACCAAAGAAGACTTAGAAAACAATTGGGAAATACCCGCAAAAAATAGTTGGCACAAGCGTTTTTTGGTATAACAATTGATTTAAAAAAAACATACACTGCCAAACAAGTTGCGTTAAGGATTGAAATGGCATCCTTTTTTTTAATTGTTAAATAAGCGTTGTTACGAATGAGGAACGAATGAAGTAATTTCTTTCTCTAAAATGAGATTGCTTTGTAAACTAGCAATGACGTTTTGGGAATCAAAAAAAAAAGATATAATGGAAAGCCTGTTAAAACGCCCAATAAAACATTTGTAAAAATTAAAATGAAAAAAAATATACTTCTTTTTATACTTATTGTATTTGCTTACAACTTAAACGCACAAAGATTAGATCCTTTAAGAACTAAAGATTTTGATGCGCAAAATGTTTGGGTAGATAGTATTATGAGTACGATGTCTATTGATGAAAAAATTGGCCAACTTTTTATGGTGCAAGCTTATTCTAATTTAGATAAAAAGCACGAAGAGTTTATTACAGAAATGATTGCAAAATATCATGTGGGTAGTTTGATTTTTATGCAAGGAACACCACAAAAACAAGCCCAATTAAATAATAAATATCAAGATACAGCAAAAGTACCTTTGCTAATTGGTTTTGATGGTGAGTGGGGTTTAGATATGCGTTTAGATAGCACATATCGTTTTCCTTGGAACATGACTTTAGGTGCTATTAAAAATGATGCTTTAATTGAACAATTTGGAAAGCATTTAGGGCAACATGCAAAAAGATTAGGCATTCACGTAAATTTTGCGCCTGTTATAGATATTAATGTAAATCCAGAAAACCCAATAATTGGTAACAGATCTTTTGGAGAAAGCAAAAAAAACGTCACTCAAAAAGCTATTGCTTTTATAAAAGGTATGCAAAGTGAAGGTGTTTTAGCAAACGGAAAACATTTTCCTGGACATGGAGATACTGCTGCAGATTCGCATCACACATTACCAGTTTTAAATTTTGATTTGGCGCGTTTAGATTCCATAGAATTATACCCTTACAAAAAAACGTTTGATGTTGGTTTGGCAAGTGTAATGACAGCCCATTTAAACATACCTAGTTTAGAAAGCGATGCTAATTTACCCACCTCTTTATCTAAAAGTGTTGTAACAAATTTATTGCAACAGCAACTTGGTTTTCAAGGTCTAATTATTACAGATGGTTTAAATATGAAAGGCGCTACCAACTATGCAACTTCTGCAGAAATAGATTTGGCAGCCATACAAGCAGGTAACGACTTATTGTTAATTCCGCAAGATGTACCAGCATCTGTTTCTTTAATTAAAACAGCTTTAAAAATGCATACGTTAACAGAAGAACATTTAGATTTTTCTGTAAGAAAAATTTTAAAAGCAAAATATTGGGCAGGTTTACACAATTACAAGCCCATTGTGTTAGATCATTTACAAGAAGATTTAAATAGGGTAGAAGATGAGTTGTTGCATAGAGAATTGGTGAAAAACTCATTAACCGTTGTAAAAAATAACGACTTAAGCCTTCCTGTAAGAACCTTAGAAAATAAGAAAATTGCTTATGTAAAATTGGGTGATGCAGAAAACAATGCTTTTGTAAACATGCTTAAAAATTACACAAAAGTAGAGGTTGTTTCTGATAAAAATTTAAACGGAATTATAAAGAAGCTAAAACCTTATAATTACGTAATTATTGGTTTTCATAAATCTAATTTACATCCTTGGAAAAGTTATAAGTTTTCTAATAAAGATCTGGTTTGGTTGCAAGAAATTGCAAGAAAAAAAAAGGTGGTTTTAGATGTTTTTACAAGCCCATATAGTTTGTTGCAAATAAAAAGTTTTAAGAATATAGAGGGGGTTGTTGTATCTTACCAAAATAGTAAATTGGCACAAGAGCTTTCTGCTCAAATGTTATTTGGTGCTTTTGAAGCAAATGGAAAATTACCAGTTTCTATTGGAGATAATTTTAAAGAAGGTTTTGGAATTACAACATCTAATTTAAGTAGGTTTGAATATACAATACCAGAAGCAGTAGGTATGTCATCTAAAAAATTAGTACTCATAGACAAAATTGCTGATACCATTATGGATGAAAAAATGGCACCAGGTTTTCAGGTTTTTGTAGCAAGAAATGGAAAAGTTGTGTTAGAAAAAAGCTATGGCTATCATACACATGATAAAAAAATAAAAGTAAAAAATACAGATGTTTATGACTTGGCTTCACTAACAAAAATTTTAGCTTCTTTGCCCTTAATAATGAAAGCAGAAGAAGAAAAAAAAATATCATTATCTGCAAGTTTAAGAGATATTTTACCAAGTTTTTCTAACTCAAATAAAGACACAGTTACTGTAAAAGAAATTCTATCGCACTTTGGGCGTTTAAAAGCCTGGATTCCTTTTTATTTGGAGACACAAGACAGTATTTCTCATAAAAATTTATCTGTATTTTATAGAAAAAAGAAATCGAATATCTATAATATAAAAGTTGCAGAAAATCTGTTTTTAAACAAACACTACAAAGACAGCATTTATAAACACATAAAAAAGGTAGATCAAAGAGATAGCGAAGGCTATAAATATAGTGATTTAGGTTACTACTTATTTAAAGAAGCCTTAGAAGCAAAATACCAAAAACCGTTAGATAAGTTAGTAGATGACGAGTTTTACAAATCTTTAGGAGCAGATAGAACCACCTATTTACCACTTAAAAAATTTACTAAAAACCAAATTGTACCTACAGAGATAGATACCTATTTCAGAAAACAACTTTTACAAGGTTATGTACATGATATGGGAGCAGCTATGTTAGGTGGTGTAGGCGGTCATGCGGGTTTATTTGCCAATGCAAACGATGTTGGTAAAATTATGCAAATGTATTTGCAAAAAGGTTTTTATGGAGGCAAACGCTATTTAAAATCAGAAACTATAGATAAATTTAACCGTAGATATTATTCTGATAAAAAAGTTAGAAGAGGTTTAGGTTTTGATAAACCGCAGCTAAATCCAGATGTAAAAGCTACTTGTGGTTGTGTTTCCGAAGAAAGTTTTGGTCATTCTGGATTTACAGGAACTTACACTTGGGCAGACCCCAAAAGTGGTTTGGTATATGTGTTTTTATCTAACAGAGTATATCCAAATATGGAAAATATAGGTTTGCTTAAAAGCAACATGCGCACAAAGATTCAAGAAGTTATTCAAGATGCCATTGTTGACTAGTCTTCCTTTTTTACAGTCATTTTTTTGTTGAATTTAATTTAGCATAAAAAAGAGCTCCAATAAAGAGTTTGTATTGATCTTGATGAAAACGTTCATTCTGGATTAACAGGTTTGCTAATTAACTAATTTTAAGAATTACTTTTTGTATTTGTAGGCACTAGTTTAGTATATGCTAAAATAATTGATAAAGAAAGAATTGTATAACAAAAAGCAATTTTTGCACCATAAAAATAAGAAATCAAACCAGTTTGTAAACCTAAAAAAATAGGAACACAAACTGCACTTACAGCAAAACGAAAAGTATCTATAAATTCAACTTCATCTATTTTTTTAGAAACTTGTTTCCAAATTAAAAAAGGAATCAAATTATTTAATATTAAAATAAAATATAAAAGTTGAAACTTATTTTTGTTAACTTCTTTTGCTGTTGGGAGTTCTTTGTTTTCTAATAGTTTGTTAATCTTATCAACCTCTGTAAAATCTACTTGCCCCTTGTTTAGTAGTTCTAATTTATATGCATAATCTTCATCATTAGCAATATGTACAGTCAATTTTTTTAGTTGTGCACTTACTGAATTTTTAATTTTTATAATAGCAGTTGTTAATTCGTCTTTTTCTAAAAATGAATTTGCAAGTATGGGTTCGCCATAATTTATAGCTACTTTACTTGGGTAATTTGTTGTATTTTGGTAAGTAATCCCTACAGGAATTATGGTAATTTTTAAATCAGGGTATTTTTCTAAAGCACCAAAAACAATTCTGGTAAAACCTTTGCTTAATGGTCTAATTGTTCTTCTACTATTATGGCTGCCTTCTGGAAAAATTAAAAGGGTTTCTTCTCGTTTAAAAATCTCGAAACAATCGTTAAAAATAGCTTTATTTTTTTCTAATTCTTTTATACCATCTCTAATTCTGTATATTGGCATTAGATTTAAAGTACTTAAAAACTTTTTAATCAATGGTTTTTTAAAGACGGCAGCTCTAACTAAGAAGTGATTGGTTCTAGGGTTGTTTGTAGTTATAAATAAAGGGTCTATCAAACCATTTGGGTGGTTTGCCATAAACAATATAGCTCCTTTTGTAGGGATATTTTTTAGACCATTTACCTTTATTTTTTTGGAGTAAAAAAATAAATTTGTTTTTAAAAAACATTTCCATAAGAAATACCAAATAGCTTTCACAATGTATTTTTAATTTTATGTAATTTTGTCTTTTACTATGGTGTTTTTCTCTTTTTTTCTTCCCCAAAAAGTAGCCAATGCCATTCCAGAAAACACATCCCAAATTCCCCAAAAAGCAGCTAATAAAGCCATGCCACCTAAACCATCAAAAAAGCCAAATATTAAAAGTAAACCCAAACCACCATTTTGTATGCCAGTTTCCATAGCTATAGTTTTGGTATCTTTTTTATTTAAGCCAAAGCTTTTTGCAGTATAAAAACCTAAAATAAAAGCAAAAATATTGTGAAGTACCACTAAGTAAACTACATGATGTATATGATTAACAAATACATCTAAATTTTGAGAAAATGCAATAAAAATTAATGCAATAAAAACTAACATAGAAAGTGGTTTAAGCACTTTTTCTATTTTGTTTGCCATTATACTGTGGTAATGATTAATCAGCATTCCAAAAAATAAGGGAATCCCTAAAATTAAAGAAACCAGTTTTAATAGATCTACCCAATTTAATTCTACAGTCTGCAAAATAGCATTTGTAGGCTCGTACAAACTGCCCCAAAATTGTAAATTAAAAGGAGTCATAAAAATGCAAATTAAGGTTGCAAAAGCTGTTAAGCTTACAGATAAAGCAGCATTACCACCAGACATTTTGCTGAAAAAATTAGACACATTTCCTCCAGGGCAAGCAGCAATCATCATCATGCCCAAAGCAAAACTTGGATGAGGTTTTATAATTAAAATTGCTATAAAAGTAAATGCAGGTAATAAAACAAATTGCGATAAAACCCCAACAAAAAGAATTTTAGGGTTTTTAAAAAGACGTTTAAAATCATCAATAGAAATACCCAGAGCTACCCCAAACATAATAATAGCAATAGCAATATTTAATACCCATAAACCACTGGTATCAAAATTTATTTTTATGGAATCTATATCTATTGGGTTTTGCATATTTTTAGTTTCAAAGTTTCAAAGTTTCAAAGTTTCAAAGTTGTTGATTTTTGTGAGTTTTAATTAAATTGCTCTAATTTTTTATTGTTACCAAAATCCACCAGACAAAACCTAATTCTTAAAAGCAAACTCTATAATATTTGCACCCATTTTTAAAGCTTTTTCTCTTACATTTTTAGGATTGTTGTGTATAATTTTATCTTCCCAACCATCACTTAAATCGGTTTCATAATCGTAAAAAACAACCAATCTACCTTCGTGAAAAATACCAAAACCTTGTGCAGGTTTTTTATCGTGTTCGTGTATTTTTGGGATACCATTTGGGAATTTAAATGTTTGATTGTATATAGAATGATTGCTTGGTATTTCTTTAAATACTAGTTTTGGAAATACTTTTTTCATTTCGTTTCTAATAAATTTATCCAAACCATAATTGTCTGAAATGTGTAAAAATCCACCAGAAATTAAATAATTTCTTAGGTTTTCTGCTTCATTATCTGTAAAAAATACATTTCCATGACCTGTCATAAAAAGCATAGGGAAATTAAAAATATCTTCACTACCAACAGCTACGGTTTGTGGGTTTTTAGAAATACTGGTTTTAATATTTGTATTGGCAAATTGCACTAAATTAGGTATAGCAGTTGGGTTGCTGTACCAATCTCCACCACCATTGTATTTTAAAATGGCAACATCTTGTGCGTTAGATTGTAGCAATAGCATACAAAGAAAAAATGTAAAAATATATTTCATATAATAAAGAGTTCTCGATAAAATTTCTATGAAAACGAAATTACTTGAACTAACATTTTGTTAAAAGATAAGCAAGATAGTGATTCTAATTCTGAGAATAAAAAAACGCCATTAAAATCTTTAATGACACTTTTTCTGGAAGACAATTTTCCTTTTTCAAATATTATTATGTGTTTAAAATAATTTTCCGATTATAATACCAGCTCTTGGGTAAAGTAGATTTACTTTATCAGAATTTACTAATGTTCTACTTACACCAAAAGAAAATTCACCAATCCAACCATTTTTTGTTCTGTATTTTTTACCCACATTAAAACCTATGCCAAAACCAGTACCACCTTTTTTTTCTGAACTAAATATATCGCCCGCAGTTTTTTTCTGAGAATAAATTGTTAGATTAGCTTCAACAAAAAATCCTGCCTTTGGTTTTTCTCCAAAATAAACTCTATAATAGGGTATTAAACTAAAGTTATAAGCATTGTTTTCTTCTTCATTAGATTTATTATCTATAGCAAAACTTAATGATATCCCTAAAGAAGTTTCTGACGTTAATACTCGTTCAAAAAGTATTTCTGGATAACCAGCAATTAAATAAGCTACATTTAATTTTAGCTCATTTTTACTTGTAAAATTTGTATAAGATTTTTGTTCTTGGGAGTAAGAATTTATACCTAAAATAAAAGCAAATAATAAAATAAAATGTTTCATAACAAATGTTTTAAAGTTGTTTCCAAAATTATAGTTTGTTAAAAAACAAGAGTCCAGAATTTCTTAGTTTTAGAAAATTCTGGACTCATTTGTAAAATATCGGACTCATTTTAAATTTTAAAATGCCAATATGAAGTTGCTTTTATTTTTTAAAAGATTTTTGATATGCTGCAGGTGTAAAACCTGTATGTTTTTTAAACGTGGCATAAAAGGTAGATTTAGAATTGAAACCAGACTCTAAACCAATAGATGTAATGGTGTAGTTTTTATATTCTTCGTGTATTAGTAGTTCTTTTGCCAAATCAATTCTGAGCTCATTTAAATAATCGTTTAGGTTTTTACCAGAAAATAATTTAATGGTGTTCGATAATTTATAAGCACTTACATCTACTTCTTTTGCTAAAAACTCTACGTTTAATTTTGGCTCTATAAATAGTTTTTTTTTCTTGAATCAAAGCTTCAATTTTATCGAACAATATTTTTTTATCTCCGTCTTTTTCTTCTCCACTGTTTAAAGGTTCTTCAGCAACAGGAGCAAAATTTAATTTTTTACGCAAGTGTTTACGTTCTTTTAAAAGCCTTAGCTGTATGATGGCTTGGTAACCAATCCAATAAATTAAAACAGTTGTTAAAACTCGCAAGGGATAATATGAATAAATAAATTCTTTAAAATCTAAAGCTACAGTAATTGCCAAAGCAATAATCCAAAAAATATAAGTTAATAAGCCTAATTTAAAGAATGTGTATATCCATTTTAAATTATCAAAAGACAGTATTTTGGTAAATAATTGCTCTTTTTTAGATAAAATCTGAAAAGAATATGCAAAAATAATTAACGAAACAATTAATGAGAAAATTTCTTCTATAGACGTATATTTTTCAAATAAATAAGCTATATCTGCTGTGTTTTTATCACTAAAAAAAGATACAAAACCAATTCTAATACATATGATGATTACAAAAATAGGAAGTATAATTTTTAATAAGTTTTTACTCCGTTTTTCTATTTCTAAATAGTGTATTAAAAACATGTAAAAAAATGGTGCAATTAAAAAATGCCAAGGAATATGTACATAATCTAAAAAGAAATATTCGATGAAAAAGTTTTTGGCAAGAATCCAAGATTGTATGTTGTTTAAAGAAATGATTAGCACTAATAAATTGATAAACAACATGCTTTTTTCTTTCCTATTTTTAGAAAATAAGATGATTGTACAAAATAAAAAACCGTGTAAGGCACTTACTAATAAAAAGAGGTTGAAAATTTCTTTAACAGACATTGATTTTTTGAAGTAAGATAGTAAATGAAATTGAAAGAGGTGAAAAAATTTTATTCTAAGTAGTTTCTTATAATTATTACTATCAATTATTCATTCATAAAAGAAACCAAATTAACAGCTACCAAAGCAGCAGTTTCTGTGCGTAATCTACTTTCGCCCAAAGAAATTGGAATGCATTTTTTTTCTAACGCTTTTTTTATTTCACTTGTTGAGAAATCGCCTTCTGGTCCAATTAAAATAGTTGTTTTTTCAGATGGGGTGATGACGTTTTTTAAGTGGTTTTTATCATTTTGATCTTCACAATGTGCAATACAAATTTTTCCGTCAAAACCTTGATTGATAAACTCATTGAATTTTACAGGAGCATTTATTTTTGGCAAGGTGAATTTTAAAGACTGTTTCATGGCAGACTGAATGATTTTTTCAAAACGTTCTGTTTTTACAATGCGTCTTTCTGAGTTGCTGCAAATAATGGGGGTAATTTCATCAATACCAATTTCTGTGGCTTTTTCTAAAAACCACTCTGTTCTATCATTATTTTTTGTAGGTGCAATAGCTATGTGTAAGAAATAATTCCAAGGCTTTGGTTTTACTTCGCTTTTTATAATCGTGGCAGCACATCTTTTATCGTTTGCAAAACTAATTTCGGCATCAAACAAAAAACCTTTTCCATTGGTTATTTTTAAAACATCGCCTTCTTTTTTTCGTAACACACGAACAATGTGTTTGCTTTCAATTTTATCAAACGTAATTTGTTGTGTTTCTGTAGAAATGTCTGAATTATAGAATAGTTGCACTAGTGGTTCTAAATTTAAAGTTGAATAATCAAAGTTAGGTATTTAAAATGATTTTGATGTTTTAGTTTCAAAGTTGTTCTCGATACAATTTCGATAAAAAATCGAAATCACTCGATCTAAAGCATTTAAATAAAAGCTAACCTAAAATAAATTTGTTAACTCTCATCTTCCAACTCCCAACTGATTTAAAGAATGCTTTTTCTATAGGTTCTTCTTCTTTTATGAGTTGTAGGATCAAAATCTTCCCATATTTTTTTAATGGCTTCATTGTCTTCTAATTCAGGGGTTCTAATACAATTTACAATTCCTTTTTCTGCAAATGTTTTTGTGTATTGGTCAAAAATAATAGCATGAACACCTTTGTTTTGATAAGCAGGATCTACACCAATTAAATAAAAAGTAACGTCTTTTGCATTTTTTCTAGCATTTAATAAATGAAACAATCCAAAGGGAAATAATTTTCCTTTCGCTTTCTGTAAAGCTTTAGAAAAAGAAGGCATTACAATAGCAAAAGCAACTAATTTATCTTCTTTGTCAACTACAAATTTTATGTATTCTGGATTGATAAAACTAATATATTTTTTCTTGAAAAACTCAATCTGAGCGTCAGAGATAGGTACAAATGTGGAAAGTTTAGAGTACGATTTGTCAAACACTTTAAACATTTCATCTACATAAGGTAAAATGTCTTTTGTTTTGGTAAAATCTAACGCTTTTAGTTGTAATCTTTTTTGTAAAATATTGCTAATTCTCTTGTAATAAGTAGCATTTACCTTTTCGAATTTAAATTTATTTTCTAAATATTCTTTTTCTTTTACAAATCCTAATTCTTCTAAATGGTCTTTAAAATAGGGGTGGTTGTACCAAGTAATCATGGTGCCTAAATGATTAAAACCATCTATTAAAACCCCAGTTTTGTCTAAATTATTAAACCCAACAGGACCTTCTAAATACTCAAGTTTATGTTGCTTACCAATTTCGCTAACTTTATTTAGTAGTGCTTTGGTTACTTCTAAATCATTAATTACATCAAACCAACCAAAACGCATTTTTTTTATTTGTTGCTTTTCAACTTCAAACCAATTGATAATTGCTGCAACTCTACCCACAATTTTACCATCTTTTAAAGCGATAAAAAACTGAGCATCTGCATTTTTAAAAACAGGATTTTTATTAGGGTCAAAGTTATCAACTTCGTCTTTAATAATAGGAGGTACCCAAAATTTGTTATTTTTGTAGAGTGAAAAAGGAAATGTAACAAACTGTTTCATTTCTTTTTTAGTCGTAATTTTTTTGACTGTAATCATTGCAAAAAAGAGTTTCTATTTGTTGCTTTTTTTTTCTTCTTCTTTTCTTCCTTTTTCATTTTTTCTTCTAGCTCTTTAATTTCTTTTCTATTTCTTTTAGGTCTTGTTCGTCTATTTTAATTTTTCTTCTTAAATACACGAAACAATTTACTAAAAAAGCTATTTTGTTTTTTGTTGAAGTTATCAATTGGGGTGTCTTTTATTTCTAAACCATCGTCACCTAGTTCTTTAAAATTATCATAGTGTTTATCTATTCTGTAAGAAACACCTAAACTAGCGTAAAAACCCTGAGTTTTTCCCTCAAACAACATTCTTGCAGAAGTATTAATCTGTAAATTTCTATTATATAAATATGCAAAACCTGCACCAAGATTTATGTTATTTTGATATTCTTGAAAAACGGTTTGGTTTTCAAAAAAAGCAGACCATTGGTTGCTAAAGTTTTGTGTTGCTGTAATTATGTAAGAAAATTCGGCAAAATCACTCCTAATATTGTCATAGAAAACATTGGTAATCACATTAAAATCTCTAGTTAAATTATGTTGTAATAAAACACCTACTTTTGGGGTAATGTTTCCTGTTTTGTGTATGTCATTTACAAAATCTGTATTCATCCCTAAATAGATAGCTACAGAAGGTATTAATCTTTTTTTATCAAAAGCATTTCTTCTTTTCCAGCTTCTAACTTCTTTTGATTTATCTTCGTATTCTTGTTGATATACTAAATATTTTGCACCAATAGTAGCTCTGCTTAAACCCGATGTAAAATAATGAGAGGTATAGATGTTTTTAAAAGCAACTTTATCTCTTTGATAAGTTAATTGTGTGTTTAATTCTAAGTTTTCTGATAAAAAACTAGTTCTAAAAAGCAAATCGAAACCCAAAGATTGTGGTCTAGAAAAGGTGGGTTCTATAGTAGTATTTCTAAAAAATAGAGTACTTTCAAACTGATAAACTCCTGAGCCAACACTATATGGGCTTTCAGAAAAACCAGGTTTGTTAGAGTTGATAAGATCTGTATACTGCGCATTTACAGCAAGGTAACTCAAAAAACAGAATACAAGAGTAAGTTGTGGTTTTTTTAAGTTCATACGTATTGTAAAGAGTTAATGTATTAAGTTTAACAGGTTACACAAACATAGGGTAAAAAAAGCTATTTTATAAAGGCAAACCCTACTTTTTTAGGTTTAAGAAAGTTTTATAGATTCATAACGCTTCAATTGTGTTCAAATTGTTATTTTTGATATATTTTTAATTATATTTTTAAATGGGTTTACTTAAAACAATCTTTTTTATTCTCATCTTTTATTATGCTTTTAAATTTTTAGCAAGGTTATTTGCCCCTTTTTTAATGAAAAAAGCCGCAGAAACCATTCAGAAAAAAGCCGCACAACAATTTAAAGGAGAGCATAGACAGCAATCATCTACTGTAAAAAATGGTGAAACAATTATTGATAAAAAACCTGGTAGCCATAAAGAAACTAACAAATCTGTTGGAGATTACGTAGATTTTGAAGAAATAGACTAGTAACTATTTTCTTACTCATACATTAATCAAAAAAAATAAAAGCTTTGAAATTTACTAAGATATATCCTTACTTACTAGCCATTGTAATATTTACTGTAGCGTCTGTAATTTACTTTCATCCTGTATTAAAAGGACAAAAATTAAATCAATCAGACATTACTCAGTTTAGAGGTATGGTAAAAGATATTAATGATTACAGAGCAGAATATAATGCAGAACCTTTTTGGACAGCAGCTTCTTTTAGTGGAATGCCTGCATACTCTGTAAGCGCATATTACCCAAATGATTTTGTAAGAAGCTTAGATAAATTATTACGTTTTTTACCAAGACCAGCAGATTATACTTTTTTATATTTTTTAAGTTTTTTTGTATTGATGATGGCCTTAAAAGTAAATTGGCGATTGGCAATTTTAGGAGCTTTAGGCTTTGGGTTTTCTACCTATTTAATTATAATTTTTGGAGCAGGACACAATGCAAAAGCACATGCAATTGCTTATATGCCCTTGGTTTTAGCAGGAGTTTTATGGGTTTTTCAAAAACGATTTGTACTCGGTTTTATAGTAACAGGGGTGGCAATGGCTTTAGAAATTTATGCAAACCACATTCAAATGACCTATTATTTAGGTTTTTGTCTTTTAATTTTAGGAATTGTAGAATTTATATACGCCTTAAAAGAAAAAGTATTGTCTTCTTTTATTAAAAAAGCAGCAGTTATCTTAGCAGCAGTTGTTTTAGGTCTGGGGGCAAATGCACCACGTTTAATGGCAATGAAAGAATATTCAGACCATTCTACCAGAGGTAAATCTGAATTAACCATCAATCCAGATGGAACTCCAAAAAAAGCTACAAAAGGATTAGATAAAGCATATATAACGCAATATAGTTATTCAAAATTAGAAACTTTTAATTTGTTTGTGCCACGTTTTATGGGGGGAGGAACCGTAGAAAAATTAGGAGAAAATTCTAATTTTTATCAATTTATTGAAGGGAAAGCGGGTAAAAAAGCTGCAGATGATTATTCTAAACAAGTATTAACCTATTGGGGAGATCAACCCATTGTAGAAGCACCTGCATATATTGGAGCTGTATTTTTCTTTTTATTTTTCTTAGGATTTTTCTTGGTAAAAGGCAGACTAAAACAATGGTTAGTAGCTGCTACTGTATTTTCAATCATTTTAAGTTGGGGTAGAAATTTTGAAGTAGTTACCCACTTTTTTATTGACTATGTTCCTTTATACAATAAATTTAGAGCAGTTTCTTCTATACAAGTAATTGCAGAATTGTGCGTGCCAATTTTAGCAATTTTGGCGTTACAAGCTTTCTTTTCTTCTAAAATTGCTAAAAAGGAAAAACAAGAAGCGCTTAGAAAAGCGGTTTACACTTTTGGAGGATTAATTATTGCTGGTTTTTTATTAGCACACATGATTGGTACTTTTGAAGGATTAAGAGATGCACAACAATACAGTGAAATACCAGGGTTTTTAGAAGCTGTTATTGCAGATAGAAAAGCCATGTTGTTAACAGATACTATGCGTTCTTTAGTTTTGATGCTTTTTGCGGCAGGATTTTTATGGTATTTATTAAAAGAAAAAATAAAGCAGGTTCCTGTAATTTTAGGCTTGTTAGTTTTACTACTTTTCGATTTGATTTCTGTAGATAAAAACTACGTAAATGCAGACGATTTTAAATCTGCAAGAAAAATTAAAAAACCTTTTGTAGCTACAAATGCAGACAAAGCCATACAGCAAGATAAAGAGTATTTTAGAGTTTTAAATTTTGCTGTAGATCCTATGAATGATGGAAGTACATCTTATTTTCATAATTCTATCGGAGGTTATCATGCAGCCAAGTTAGGGCGTTATAACGAGTTGTTTGAGTATCAAATTGCAAAAAATAACATGCAAGTTTTAAACATGTTAAATATCAAATATTTTATTATACCAGATAAAGAAGGCAATTTGCAACCGCAAATAAATCAAGATGCAAATGGAAACGCTTGGTTTGTAGATAATTTATTAATTGCCAAGACTGCCAATCAAGAAATAAAAGCATTAGACTCCTTAGATACTAAAAAAGCAGCTGTAATTATAGAGAGTGATTACAATCAGCTTAAAAAAGAAAACAATTTTTCTTTACAAAAAGATACTACAGCAACCATCAGTTTAGAGAAATATAGTTTGACAAGTTTGGTCTATAAAACGCAATCTCAAAAACCTCAATTTGCTGTTTTTTCAGAGATATTTTACCAAGATGGTTGGATTGCTTACATAGATAAAACACTGGTGCCACATTACCGAGTAAATTATGTTTTGCGAGGAATGAAAATACCAGCAGGCACACACACTGTAGAGTTTAAATTCGAGCCAAAGGTAATTCAACAAGGTAAATTAATATCACTTTCTTCTTATGGTTTGCTAATTTTGATGGGTTTGGGATGGTTTTTTTATAAAGAAAAGAAGAAGCCTAAACAATTATGAGAATAGGTATGATTTTAGATGCTTCTTTTCCTCCAGATCCAAGAGTAGAAAATGAAGCGGTTTCCTTAGTTAAAAATGGACATGAGGTTTTTCTTTTTTGTTTAAAATATAATAAAAAACAAGAAGATGAAATTATTAACGGAATTCTTATAAAAAGATATGCATCTAACAAATTAGAATACAAATTATCTGCTCTAGCCTATACAATTCCTATTTATTCTTTTTTGATGAAAAAAAAGATTAAAAATTTTATAAAAAACCATGATATTGAAGCATTACACATACACGATATTAAAGTGGCAGAAGCTGTTTTTAAAGCGAATAAAAATTTTAATTTACCAGTAGTTTTAGATTTGCATGACAACATGCCAGAAGTGATGAAATTGTATCCACATTTACAGAAATTTCCTGGAAAGTATATTATTTCTCCTAAAAAATGGAAAATTAAAGAAGAGGAGTTTATACGTAAAGCAGATAAAGTAATTTCAGTTTCTCCAGAGTTTTTAGAAACATTGGCTATAAGATTGCCTAAAGAAAAAGAGAAACTGATTTTAGTACCTAATACAATTAGAACTTCTTTTTTTAAAGATTATATAATAGAGCAAAGTATTTTAGAAAAGTATAAAAATAATTTTGTGCTTCTGTATTTGGGAGATACCCATTTAAGAAGAGGTTTACAAACTGCTATTGCAGCATTAGCCACTTTAAAAATTAGCATACCCAATATTAAGTTGGTAATTGTTGGTAAAAATACCACAGATACTATTTTAAAAAAACAAGTTAGAGATATAGAAATTGCAGATTATGTAGATTTTGAAGGTTGGCAAAGTGTATCTTTATTTCAGTCTTATATTTTAGCAAGTAGTATTTGTATTTCTCCTTTACATAGAAATTTACAGCACGATGTTGCCTACGCAAATAAAATATTTCAATATATGAGTTTTGCAAAGCCTTTGCTGGTAAGTAATGCAACAGCCCAACAAAAGCTAATTGAAAAAGTAAATGCGGGCTTGGTACATACAGATAGAGATATTACAGATTTTACCAATAAAGTTTTAGAGCTTTATAAAAATGAAAAATTAAGAGTAGTTTTGGGTAAAAATGGAAAACGATTTGTAAAAGATGAATTTTCTTGGGAACAAACCTCAAAAAAACTACTACATTTATACGATAACTTACAAGCTTGAAAGTATTAATAATTACATATTATTGGCCACCTGCTGGTGGTTCTGGTGTACAACGTTGGTTAAAATTTGTAAAATATTTACAAAATTTTGATATAGAACCTGTGGTGTATACTGTAGATAATGCCAACTATCTAAAACAAGACAGCTCTTTAGAAAGTGAAATTCCAAAAAATATAAATATTTTAAAACAGCCTATTTGGCAACCTACAGATATCTTTTTTTGGAAAAAAAATAAGCAACAAAAAAAAGGAATTTCTAACTTGAGTAAAGGAGGTTTTTTATCTTTTGTGAGAGGAAATTTTTTTATTCCAGATCCTAAAGTGTTTTGGGTTAAAAAATCTGTAAAATTTTTACAAAGATTTTTAAATAACCATAAGGTTGATGTAATTATTTCTACAGGACCACCACACAGCATGCATTTAATTGCAAAAAAAATCCATCAAAAAAATAACATAAAATGGATTGCAGATTTTAGAGATCCCTGGACAGATTTGTATTACAATAAAGATTTTAAACAATTATCATTTGCTAAAAATAAAAATAAGAAGTTAGAAACTTCAGTTTTAAAAAATGCAGATTGTGTTGTAACTGTTAGCAATCATTTAAAAAAGCAGTTTGCTGCCATTGCAAAAAACGTAGAAGTAATTACCAATGGTTTTGATGATGAGGTTTTATCTGAAAATACTTTCGTTTTAGATAAAAAATTCACCATTTCTTATATTGGTTTGCTACCCAAACAAAGCAATCCAAAGGTTTTATTTGGTGTTTTAAATCAACTTTGTCTAGAAAATAAAGATTTTAAAAAGGATTTACAATTAAATTTTATTGGAGATATTGCTGATGAGGTGAAATTAGAAATAGAAAATACTAATTTATTAGAAAACGCATCTTTTACAGGATATGTTTCTCATAAAAAAGCTATTGAATTTCAGAGGAAAGCGCAAGTGTTGTTATTGTTAATACCCAATGTAATAAATAATAAAGGAATTTTAACTGGTAAATTATTCGAATATTTAACCGCAAAAAGACCTATTTTAGCCATCGGTCCAGAAGATGGGGATTTGGCAACAATTTTAAAAGAAACCAATGCTGGTGTAATTTCAGATTTTAATAATTCAGTAAAATTAAAAGTAGAAATTTTACACTTATATCAACAATATAAAACAGGTAGTTTAGAGGTTTCTTCTAAAAATATCAATCAATATCACAGAAAAGAGTTAACGCAACAATTGGCAACAATCATTAAAAATTTATAAAATAAATGGGCATTGTTTTAAAACAGTCTTTTAGAAATACCATAATTATTTATGGAGCATTTTTAGTGGGGGGTATCAATACAATTGTTTTTTATCCTAGAATTTTAAAATCTGAATTTTACGGTATGGTAACCTTTTTGTTGTCTGCTTCTAATTTGGTAATGCCTTTAACTGCATTTGGTGTTCAATATACCATTGTAAAGTTTTTTTCATCTTATAATAGCAAAGAAGAAAAAGACAAGTTTTTATCTTCGGTCATTTTTTTACCCTTATTAATTGCGCTGCCTCTGGGTTTTATGTGGGATAATGCACATGATTGGATTATGAGAAGCGTAACCAAAGAGAATGAAATTATAGAAAGTTATACTTTTTCCATTTACTTAATTGCTATTGCTTGTGCGTATTTCGAGCTTTTTTATTCTTGGACCAAAGTTCAGCTACAAACAGTTTTTGGGAATGTTTTAAAAGAATTATGGAATAGAGTAGTAGTAATGTTTTTACTATTGGCTGTATTTTTTGGTTTTATAGCTAAAACAGAATTTATTTGGTACTTAACGTTTGCGTATATTCTTAGAGCATTTGTAATGATGTTTTATGCATTTTACATGTATTTACCGAAGTTTTATTTTAAACTCCCAGCAAACTTTATAGAAATTATTAAATATTCTTTATATATCATTTTAGCAGGTTCTGCAGGTGCCATTTTATTAGATATTGATAAAATTATGATTCCTGGAAAAGACACCATAGAAAAAGCAGCTTATTATTCTGTAGCTGTTTTTATTGGTTCTTTTATAGAAGCACCCAGTAGAGCTATGACTCAAATTTTACAACCTTTAACCTCTAAATCTTTAAACGAATTTAATACCAAAGAAGTAGAAAGTTTATACAAAAAGAGTTCTATTAATCTATTATTGGTAGGTGGTTTGTTTTTTTTATTAGTGAATTGTGGGGTTAGGGAATTATTTAAATTAATGCCAGAAAAAGGATATGCAGGTGGTGAGTTGGTTGTTTTAATGATTTCTTTAGCAAAATTATACACTATGTTTTTAGGTAGTAACGGAGCTATTATAAATAATTCTAAGTTTTATAAAGTTACTTTGCCAATTGCTATAGGTATGTCTGTTTGTGTGTATCTATTAAATCAGTTATTTTATTTTAATTTAGAATTTGGCACAGATGGTCTAGCCTTGGCAACATTATTAACAATTTTATTGTTTAACTCTTTTAAGTTGTGGTTTGTGCATCGTAAATTTTCTATAACACCATTTACACCCAAATCTATAAAAATGGTGTTTATAATTTTGGTGCTATTTTTAGGGTTTTATTTTTGGGATTTTAATTTACCTGCTATAGAAGTACAAAATTTTTCAATAACACCAATTATAAATATTTTAATTAAAACAGTTTTAATTACGGTGGTGTATGTTTATTTAGTTTTAAAACTAAAAGTATCTAACGAGTTTGATGCTTTACTACAGAAGTTTTATAAATTTTATAAGTAACAATCTAAATAATCTGTAGCCATATGAAACAATAAAGCAATGGCTAAAATTCTAATTCTCTTAAAAAATAAGGCTATAAAGTAACCACCAATAGCAATATAACTATGTAATGGGTGAAAATTGATACTACATCTATTTTCATCAAAAATAGGATTTGCTAATAAATGATCTACATCTACCAACATAGAAGCTAAAAATATAAGAAACACTAATTTCCATTTTTTTCTAAAAAAGAAAAAAGCTATTAAGAAAGGGGCAATAAAATGTAAAGAGTAATGTATTGTAAATTTTAAATCAATCATATTTTAAAAATAAGCCCTATTTATAGATAGCTTAATGTATTAGGACCTTCCATAAAAATTAAATCTAGAATAGATAAATTGGGTATAAAGCCATGTTTGTCATCAAACATTTGAATGTACTTCTTAAAAGTGTTTTCTGGTTGATGTTTTACATCTGCTAAAAACCGAAAATCATTCTTTATATTTTCAGTTGCATAAGTGTTTGTTTTCTGGAATTGAATGTCTAATTGCATAGCATCTTTAACAAATAAAAAAGTATCGATATTTAAATCTTGTAAAAAGTTGTATTCTTTGGTAAATATGGGCAACAAATCATCAATATAAAACTCAAAAAAAGGTGAGTTATGGTAAGCTGTTTTTAACGATTTTAAATGTTGATCTTGCCAAGCCACATTGTTTTCTATACGTGTGTCTTTTGTTTTTTTTCTGCCATTTGTGACAGGATGTTTAACAGGAATATTTAATAATTGTTTGCCATTTGTGTTATAAATGTAGCATCTATTCCTATAACTTTGTTTCTGAAAATTATCTTCTACTTCAAAAGTTATTGCTCTATTATCTGCCATTCCAGTATATTGAGAAATAGGAGAGAAGTAAGTAGGAATAAACAACGCCATTGTTTATTTTTTTGTGGCTTTTTTCTTCGGTTTAAAAAAGCTATACCCAATATAAATAGCAATTAGTGCAAATACAATGTATCTATAAGAAACAGGTTTTCCATCTCCACCTACAGTGGTAAACATTCTGTCCCATCGAATCGATTTAATTTTTGCCCCAAAACTAGGTGCATTGGCGTCCCAACTAAACCAAACCATTACAGGTTTTCCTAAAACATGATCAAAAGGAACATACCCCCAATATCTTGCGTCTAAAGAGTTGTGTCTGTTATCTCCCATTAACCAATAATAGTCTTGTTTAAAAGTGTAAGAATCTGCTTTTTCTCCGTTGATAAAAATATCATCTCCAACAACTGATAAGCTATTATTTTCGTAGTTTTTAATAATTTGCTCATAAAAAGGTAAAGTTTCTGTATTTAACTGTACAGATGCCCCAGCTTTTGGTATGTAAATTGGTCCAAAATTATCTTGACTCCACCCTAGTTTTTCAACATGAGGAAAAATGGCTTTGTCAGCTCCAAACGTTAATTTTGTTAAAGATGCAGTTTGTGGGTGTTTTCTTAATCTAGCAGCCTCTTCTTCAGTTAAATTGATATTTATTTTATTTTCTACAGAAACTATATTAAGTTTTGCAGCTAAACCTTGACTTACACCACCAGCAACTTCTGTGTATAAAGAATCGTTGCTAATTTTAGTTAAGTTGGCAGCTTTTTCAAAAGCTTCTTGTACTCTTGTATCGTTCCAATATTTGTTTAAAACTTTATAGACACCTGTTCTTTCTTTGCTAATTACAAACTTTGGAAACGTATTTCTAGTAATAGGCCCCTTAGCTTCATAGGTATAGTAAAATTGTAGTTTGGCTCTTTCTGGTAATACATTTTTCTTACCATTAATATATACATACCCATCTCTTAGCTCTAAAGAATCGCCAGCAATAGCAACACAACGTTTTACATAGTTGGTTCTTTTATCTACTGGTTTGTAGGTAAACTCGCCAGAGTTATCTCCCCACATTGTTTTTAAAGAATCTACAGGCCAATTAAAACAAACAATATCGTTGTTTTTAATTTTCTGCAAACCAGGTAAACGTGTATAAGGTAGTTGAGGTTTTTTTAAGTAAGATGCCAAACCAGTTAAAGGTATAGAATCGTGTACCATAGGCGCTGCAATTACTGTTGATGGAACTCTAGCCCCGTAATGAAACTTGCTCACAAACAAATAATCGCCCACCAAAAGTGTTTTTTCTAAAGAGGATGTTGGTATGGTAAATGGCTGTATAAAATAGGTGTGTACCAGTGTTGCAGCAATTACTGCAAAGGTAATTGAGCTTATCCATTCTCCTAACTCAGAACGTGGTTTTAAGCTTCTGTTTTCATGAAACGAAGCATCTGCAGTGTAATTGATATAGTAAATATAGAAACCTAAGGTTACTATTACTAAAAGAGAATCTATCTTTTTGTAAAAACCAAACGTTCTGATGGTTTCTATCCATATTACAGGAAACATTAATAGATTCACTACAGGTATAAATAATAAGATGGTCCACCATTTTGGGCGTTTTATCATTTGCATTAAAACCACTCCATTATAAATTGGTATGGCTGCTTCCCATGCTTTTCTACCTGCTTTTACATATAGCTTCCAAGTACCCAAAAAGTGAAGTACCTGTACTACTATAAAAAATATAAACCATTCTGTAAATGTCATACTATTTTATTTTATTGATGTCAACTTGATCTTAGTTAAGAATTCATTATAAATTACTTAATAAGAACTCTTTATTGCTTTTAAGGAAACAAAACCATTTTTTATTGGTAGGTTTTGCGTGTATTTTGTTACAATATTATTTAATGTTTAATACATCTTTCATAGAAAAAACACCCGTTTTATCTAAAATCCATTCTGCAGCAACTACTGCGCCTAAGGCAAACCCTTTTCTGTTGTGTGCTGTATGTTTTATTTCTATAGAATCTACTTCAGAATTATACCAAACAGTATGTGTGCCAGGAACTTCTGGTATTCTTTTAGCTACAATTGGTATGTTGTTTTCTGATGTTTTATGGTCTAACTCCCATTTTTCTTTAGATGAGTTATCTATAATTCCTTCTGCTAAAGTAATGGCTGTTCCACTTGGTGCGTCTAATTTTTTAGTATGATGAATTTCCTCCATAGAAATGTCATAATCTTCTAAATTTTCCATCATTTTAGCCAATTGTTTGTTTAGCTCAAAAAATATATTTACACCTAAACTATAATTAGAGGCATAAATAAATGCCCCTTTTTCTTTTTTACAAAGGTTTACAGCATCCTCATATTTAGCTAACCAACCGGTTGTACCAGAAATAACTGGAACCCCATTTTTTAAACAATTAGAAATATTATCAAATGCAGAAGTGGGCACACTAAAATCAATAGCTACATCAGCTATTGTTATGTCTATAACATCTTCTACATCTTTTCTTATAACAATTTCATGGCCTCTAGAAACTGCAATTTTTTCAATTTCTTTGCCCATTCTACCATAACCCAATAATGCAATTTTCATTTTTAAAAAGTATATTTTAATGTAAAACCAACTTTTGGAGCATCAAACTGAATAGGATCTTGCACCATTGTTGGTCTAATTGATAAATTATCGTCTGTATTAAATTGAATTAAGTGTGCGTTTACACTTGCTTCTACAATTTGTAAAACATAAAGAATAACACCAGAAAGTAAAGACATATCTCTGTTTTCTCTTAACTGTTCTTGTGCTCTTTCTAAGGTTTCTAAAGAAACTCTTTCGTTTCCTAAATCATCTGTAAATTCGTCTTGAAAACCATTTTTTCTTAACTTGTAAGCAGTTCTATATCTTTTGTAGCTACTATTATTTGTTAAATAATAATAAGTAGGTATTGCTAAAGCACCCCAAACAATAGGAGCTTTCCAGTATTTTTTGTTATAAATTTGGCCTAAGCCAGGTAAAATAGCAGAGTAAAATGCAGCTTTTGCGGGTGCTAAAGGTTTGTAAGTACCTTGTGCAACAAACACATCATCTTTAATTTTAATGTCTTTTACTTTTGTAGAATCTATTTGACTATAAAGTTGTAAAGAAAGAAAAATAATTGAAAAAAAGAATATGTTTTTTTTTGAAAACACTTATTTTAATAAGTTTTTTATGCGATTAAAATCTTCTTCTGAATCAAATGGAATGGAAATTTTACCTTTACCATTGCTTGAAACACTAATTGTAACTCCATGCCCAAAAAAATCGCTAATATCTTTTGTACCACTTTTAATATAGGCAGGAACTGCTTTTTTCTTTGGTTTTGTAACGGTACCTGATTTTAAGCTTTTTACCAAATCTTCTGTTTGTCTTACAGAAAGTTTTTCTCTTAAAATTCTTTCGTAAATGGCTAGTTGATCTTCTGTATTATCTACATTGATCATTGCACGTCCATGCCCCATTGAGATAAAACCATCTCTCATACCTGTTTGTAAAATTGGGTCTAACTTTAATAAACGTAAATAATTAGTTACTGTAGATCTTTTTTTACCAACTCTTGTGCTTAATTCTTCTTGCGTTAATTGAATTTCATCAATTAAACGTTGATAGGATAATGCTACTTCTATTGGGTCTAAATTTTTACGTTGAATATTTTCTACCAATGCCATTTCTAGCATTTCTTGGTCGTTGGCAATTCTAATATACGCAGGTATGGTTTTATTACCTATTAATTTAGAGGCCCTAAAACGTCTTTCTCCAGAAACTAGTTGAAATTGGTTTCCTTCTAATTTTCTTACAGTAATTGGCTGTATAACACCTAGCTCTTTTATAGAGCTTGCGAGCTCTCTTAGAGCATCTTCATCAAAATATGTTCTTGGTTGGTAAGGGTTTACATCAATTAAATCTAATTCTATTTCTATTATATTTCCAACCACTTTATCTGCATTTTTATCTTTTGCAGAGTTTATGTTTGGTGATTCTTTTAACAAAGCAGATAATCCTCTTCCTAAAGCTTGTTTCTTAGTTGCTTTTGCCATTTTATGAATTCTTTTTTAATAATTCTTGTGCCAAATTTAAGTAATTTACTGCACCTTTACTTGTGGCATCGTACGCAATAATGCTTTCTCCATAACTTGGTGCTTCTCCTAAACGAGTATTTCTTCTGATAATTGTATCAAAAACCATGCTAGAAAAATGCTTTCTAACTTCATCAACAACCTGGTTAGACAAACGCAAACGAGAATCGAACATTGTTAAAAGTAAGCCCTCTATTTCTAAATCTGAATTATGAATTTTTTGTACACTTTTTATTGTGTTTAATAATTTCCCTAAACCTTCTAATGCAAAGTATTCACACTGTATAGGAATAATTACAGCATCTGCAGCTACTAAAGAGTTTAGTGTTATCAACCCTAAAGACGGTGCACAATCTATTAAAATATAGTCATAGTCATCTTTAATTTCTACTAAAGATTTTTTTAACATATACTCTCTATCTTGCTTATCTACTAACTCAATTTCTATAGCTACTAGGTCTATGTGGGCAGGAATAATATCTACATTTGGCGAATTTGTTTTTACAATAGCATCTTTTGCAGAAAGTGTGTGCTCTAATACTTGATAAGTACCCCCTTCTACATTTTCTATATCAACACCTAAACCAGAAGATGCGTTTGCTTGTGGGTCTGCATCTATTAACAATACTTTTTTTTCTAAAACACCTAAAGAAGCGGCTAGATTTACACTGGTAGTAGTTTTGCCTACACCACCTTTTTGATTTGCTATTGCAATAATTTTACCCATTAAAATACCTCTAGTTTTATAAATGTAAAATTACATTTTTTTATGATTTTTTAAAGTTAAAGATGTTAACAAAAGAATAAAGTTTTAAAACACTGTATTTTAGTGTTTTATATTGTTTTTTTTATTCTTTTTTCACAAATTAAAGTCTAAAAAAACGAAGGTTTACTTCGGTTTTAAAAAGTTTTATTTGGATTAATTTATGGGGGTATTCTTTAAAACCTCTTTTAAAAAGTTCCAGAATTTCTGTGTTGATGAAATACTTGCACGTTCGTCTGGAGAGTGAGCTCCTCTAATGGTTGGTCCAAAAGAAATCATGTCTAGTTTTGGATAGTTTTGTCCTAAAATACCACATTCTAAACCTGCATGACAGGCTGAAATATGTGCTTTTTCGCCATGTAAATCCTCATATAATTTAGAAACTATTTCTACTATTTCTGAGTTGATGTTGGGTTGCCAACCAGGATATTCTCCAGAAAAAGTTACTGTAAAATTAGCCAATTCAAACGCAGATTTTAAACTATTTGCCAAATCTTGTTTACCACTTTCTAAAGAAGAACGTGTTAAACAACTTATTTTTATATTGCCATTTTTTACTGAGATTTTTGCAATGTTGTTGGATGTTTCTACCAAATCTTTAATTGCTGGACTCATTCTGTAAACTCCATTATGTGCTGCGTAAATAGCCTGAATTAAACTTTGGCTTGTGTTTTTATCTAGTGATTTCTTGGGAGTTTCAAAAGTAGAAATATGTATTTCTAAGTTGGGTTCTATTGTTTTAAACTCTGCTTTAATATTCTTTATTTCAGCATCAAAAGCAGTAACTACCTCATGATTATCATTTTTGTTTATTGTAATAATAGAAGTACTTTCTCTAGGAATGGCATTTCTTAAACTTCCTCCATTAACTTCACAAATATAAATAGCGTTAATTGCTGTGTAGTGAATACGATTCATTATTTTATTGGCGTTTCCTAAACCTTTAATAATGTCCATTCCAGAATGTCCTCCATTTAAACCTTTAACTTCTATTTTGTAAGCGATAAAATTATCAGAAACATCAACTTCAGTATACGTTTTGGTAGCTGTAATATCTACACCACCTGCACAACCCATTCCAATTTCATCATCTTCTTCTGTATCTAAATTTAAAAGAATATCACCTTTTAAAATACCGGCTTCTAAACCCATAGCGCCTGTCATGCCAGTTTCTTCGTCAATAGTAAATAGGGCTTCTAAGTTTGGATGTGCAATTTCTTTGGATGCTAAAATAGCCATAATTGCAGCCACACCTAAACCATTGTCAGCACCTAGAGTTGTTCCATTTGCAGTTACCCAATCTCCATCAACCAACATTTGAATACCTTGGGTGTTAAAATTAAAATTGGTATCATTATTTTTTTGATGAACCATGTCTAAATGACTTTGTAAAACCACTGTTTTTCGGTTTTCTAAGCCCTTGGTTGCCGGTTTTTTTATAATGACATTACCTACTTTATCTACAAAAGTTTCTAAATTTAGTTTTTCACCAAAATTGACCATAAATTGTATAATGCGTTCCTCTTTTTTGGAAGGGCGAGGTACAGCATTTAAATCTGCAAACATGTTCCATACTTCTTTTGGTGCTAAATTTCTTACTTCTAAGCTCATTATTATGTTTTTATATTTCGATACTCAAAAATACGTTTTTAAAGCGGTTCAATAAAATTAAAAACTCACTAAAATAGACTGTTTTTAGACTTTTTTAGTGAGTTGATTATTTTTTTTATTTTAAAAAAATTAAGAGATTTCTATAACCGTTTCAGTAATATTTTTTCTAACTTTTTTCAAATCTTTCATATAATCATCTTCTGCTCTAAAGCCAACAGGTAAAACTAAAATAGATTTTAAATTACGTTCTGTTAATTGTAAAATTTCGTCATATTTTTCTGGATTAAAACCTTCCATTGGACAAGAATCTATTTGTTGCATAGCACAAACCGTTAAAAGGTTTCCCAAAGCAATGTATGCTTGGTTTTTATTCCATATAAATAATTCTTCTTGTGTTTTTTTTGCAATTTCAGCTGTTAAAAACTCTTTAAACGGATTGATAATGTCATCTGGTGTGTTTCTAATTTTCTGTACTAAATTAAAATAGGTTTCAACTTCTTTTGGGGTATACTTATCTTTTACACAGATAACCAATAAATGAGAAACTTGTACAACTTGTTGTTGATTCCAAGAATGTGGAACCAATTTTTCTTGAATTTCTTTATTTTCTACAACCACTAATTTTAAAGGTTGTAAACCGTAACAAGTTGCAGTTAAATTAAACGCTTCTTTTAAGAGGTTTAGCTGTTCTTGAGTAAGGTTTTTATTTGTGTCGAATTTTTTTACAGCATATCGCCATTTTAAATTGTCTATAATATTCATTTATCTATATTTTACTTCAAAAATAAGGTATTATTGTTATTTTGTAAAAAGTAGATTATTGTATAAATTTATACAAGTATCAATTTTTTTGTACCTTGAAAACAAAAAATTATGAATGAAGATTTTCTGCACTTTGTTTGGAAATTTAAATTGTTTGCTAACAATAATTTACGTTTAACTTCTGATGAGGATTTAGAGATTTTAAAATTTGGAATGCATAATTTTAATGCAGGTCCCGATTTTTTAAACGCACAAATTAAAATTGAAGGACAAGTTTGGGTTGGTAACATAGAAATTCATTTGAAATCTTCTGATTGGTATTTACACAAACACGAAACGGACCCAAATTATGATGCAGTTATTTTACATATAGTTTGGGAAAATGATGCTGTAATTTTCATGAAAAACAATTTACCTTTGCCAACTTTGGTTTTAAAAGAATTGGTAGACGCCCAAGTTTTAAGTAATTACAGATCGTTGCTTTTTACCCAAAAAGACTGGATTCCCTGTGAGAAATCAATTGATAAAATAGATGATTTTACACTAGAAAATTGGAAAGAACGCCTCTTTTTTGAACGATTAGAACAAAAATCATCAGTTATAAAAAATCTTTTAGAACAAGAACATAATAATTTTGAAGCTGTACTTTTTCAGCTTTTAGTTAAAAATTTTGGTTTAAAAATAAATGGAGATGCGTTTTTAACACTAGCCAAATCTATCGATTTTTCTGTGGTGCAAAAAGTCAACTTTAATGAGCATCAATTTGCAGCCTTGTTATTTGGGCAGGCAGGTTTTTTAGAGGAAGTACAGGAAAATGATTATCATTTACAACTTAAAAATGAGTATCAATATTTGCAACATAAATATCACTTACAGCCAATTTTGAAAGCGCAATTTTCATTTTTTAGAATGCGCCCTAATAATTTTCCTACTATTAGAATTGCACAATTGGTAGCTTTGTTTAGTAAACAGAAAAATTTATTTTCTAAGCTGATAAATTTAAAAGAACTAAAAGAGTTTTACGATTTGTTTGCTATTGAAATGCATCCTTTCTGGAAAACACATTACCATTTTAATTCGGTTTCAAAAAAATCTCATAAAAAGCTTACAAAGTCTTTTATAGATTTGTTAATCATAAATACCATTTTACCTTTAAAGTTTCTTTATCAAAAGAGTAGAGGAGCAGTAGATGAAGATTCTTTTTTGCAGCTTTTGAAAAAGATAAAACCAGAAAAAAATAGTATCATTTCTAAATTTTCTGATTTGGGCGTTTGGTCTAAAAATGCTTTTGATACACAGGCTTTGTTAGAGCTTAAAAATAACTATTGCGCACCTAAACAATGTTTACAATGCGCAATAGGAAAAACTATTTTATATAAATAGTTCAGTTATTTTGGGTCTAAAATACTGTTAACTATTACAAAAGCATCTTTGTAATGGTATTTTGTTATTTTATCTACAGCTCTTTTACTTGCTACATTTAACTGATATTTTAAAGTAGTTAATTCTCCACGAACAATAGATGAAATATCTGTATTTTGTAAAGATTTGTCTTCCATTAAAGATTTCATTCTATCAATAAAATACTTTTGTAAATTTCTTCTATAAACAGTTACATTTTTTATAGATTTTGTTTCAGAGAAAATACCTTTTCTTAAATCACTAATCATATCTACAACAGTGTAATTGTTGTTTAGAATTACCTCTGCATCTATCATTCTATTTAAAGTTCTTGTGCTTAAAATACTTCTAAGATATCTGTTTTGGTAACTTCCAAATTTTGATATGTAACCAGCTTCATCAATTTTATTTAAAATATTTTTACTTAGTAACCAATCTTGAGTTTTAAATACATTTTCTTGCAACCATTGCATAGATTCTTTTTGCTTATCTTTAGATACTGGCACATAAATATCTCCAGATTGTGATGGTTTTTTATGAAACTCATAAACACCACCAATATTTCCGGCTACATGCCCAACATATCTGCCCCAAACACTTAATAACTCTCCATACAATTCACTTAAATCTTCGTAATTATTTGTTTGATTAGAGGTCCATTTTGGTAAGTTTTTAGCAACAATTTTTAAATTTTTTACCCCATAAGTGCTTGATTTTACTTGGTCATTTCCAATACCTTCTGTTTGTGCAGATGGGTCAAAACGTTGCGCACCAAATCTGTAAATAGGATTGTTTGCTTTGTCTTCAATCCATTTGTTTAAGATAGCAACTTCCTCTTCAGGTTTTTTTGCTGATGGTATTTTTCGATATCCCCAATTGATTGCATAATGATCATAGGGTCCTAATTGTCTTATAAAACGGATATTTTTATCTCCAGGTTGTGCTACATAATTGTATCTAGCATAATCCATAATAGTTGCTGCAATTCCATTTTTCTGAGTAAAATTACCATTTCTTAAATCTTCTGTATCATAAGCATAACTTGCAGCCATATTATGAGGTAAACCTAGCGCGTGCCCAACTTCATGTGCGATTACCATGCGCATCATATCTCCAATTTCTTCATCTGGAGTGTTTAAAGTTCTGGCAGAAGGATTTGCTGCACCTGTTTCTAATAAATATCGGTTTCTGTAAGAACGCAAATGGTTATGATACCAAATAATATCACTTTCTAAAATTTCTCCTGTTCTTGGATCTGATACACTTGGGCCAACTGCATTTCTTGTGGTACTTGCTACATATCTTATAGAAGAATAACGAACATCTTCCATAGAAAAATCTGGATCTTCTTCTTTTGTTGGTGGCATTTTCGCCATAATTGCATTTTTAAAACCAGCAGTTTCAAATACTTTTGCCCAATCATCTACACCTTGTTTGATGTATTTTCTTAATTTTTTGGGTGTTGCTGGGTCTAAATAATAAATAATTGGTTTTACGGGTTCTACCAATTCACCTTTATTATAGGCAGCCCAATCTTTTGGTTCTAAACGCCAACGTCTAATATATCTTTTACTTTCTGCTTTTAAGGCTTCTGAACTGTAATCTACATTTCCGATTGAAAAATACCCCACACGTTTATCGTAAATTCTTGGCATCATTTGGTTTTCTGGTAATAAAATCATAGATTGATTGATGCGCATTGTAATGGTGTTTGTAGAAGAATTACTCGGTGGTGCATCTGCATCAAACGTAAAATCTTGTACAACTTCTATATTTTTTGGGTAACTTTTTACGCTATTTATAAAACTTCTAGAAGCATCTAATCTTCTAACCTTATATCTTTTTCTATAATACGATGGTAAGCCAGTAATTGCTTTTACATCTGTAGAAAAGAATTTTGTAACATCTATTAAAACTGCTGTAGAATCTATGTTTTGTGATTTGATATCAAAAGCATAAATAATAGGTTCTAAGTTATTTGCTTTTACAGATTTGTAAATTGGTAAAGAGTCGTTTGCAATGGCATTGTAAGATTTTACTTTTAGTAATATTTTGTTTTTATAATGCTCCCAAACAATAACTTGTGTGTTTATTTTAGAACCCGCATTTACATAACCACCTCCTAAACCGGTAGGTAAATCTTTAATTCTGGTTACTAGAAGCATGTCTTTATTTAAAAGGTTTTTAGGTATTTCGTATAAATACGAATCTTTATTGTTATGAACTTTAAATACTCCATCATCTGTTTTTGTCTCTTTTTTTACAAAGTCGGTATATTTTTTTGCTCTTTTCTTTTTAGAAGTTGATGTTTTTGCTGTTGTTTGTTTTTTTAAAATTCTGCTATTTTGTGGTGAGCACGCAAAAAATATTAATAAAGCAAAAGATAAAAAGATTATTTTTTTCATGTGTTGGTTTGTTTAAGTTTAGTATACT
This sequence comes from uncultured Polaribacter sp., assembly GCF_947503855.1. Taxonomy (GTDB): domain Bacteria; phylum Bacteroidota; class Bacteroidia; order Flavobacteriales; family Flavobacteriaceae; genus Polaribacter. The sequence continues at coordinate 140,260 of NZ_CANNFF010000007.1, forward strand.
AAACTATAAAATAGATTACAGAATATTCTTATAGGGTTGTTAAAAAAAAGAGCATAAAATTTAACCTTTATGCTCTTTTTATAGATTTTAAACTGTTTTTTAATATAAACTCTTATATTTTTCAGGATTGTATTCGTGCATAATTTTATATACTTTTTCAAAAATATCTTCTGTAGAGGGTTTTGAAAAATAATCGCCATCTGTACCATAAGCAGGTCTGTGTGCTTTTGCAGATAGAGTACTAGGTTTGCTATCTAAATGTTGGTAGCCATCTTGCACTTCTAAAATTTCTTGTAAAATGTAGGCAGAAGCTCCACCAGGTACATCTTCATCAACCACCAATAATTTATTTGTTTTTGCTAAACTTTTTACACAGTCGTGGTTTAAATCAAATGGTAAAAGACTTTGTGCATCTATAATTTCTACATTAATATTTACTTGTAATAATTCTTTTGCAGCTTCTTCTACCAAGCGCAATGTAGAGCCATAAGAAATTATCGTAATATCTGTACCTTCTTTAATGGTTTCTACTAGTCCAATTGCAGTTTTAAAGTCTCCTAAATTTTTAGGTAATTCTTCTTTAAGTCTGTAACCATTTAAACATTCTATTACTAAAGCTGGTTCATCACCTTCTAACAAGGTGTTGTAAAAACCAGCAGCTTTGGTCATGTTTCTTGGTACCAAAACATGCATACCTCTTACATTGTTAATAATACCACCCATAGGTGAACCTGCATGCCAAATACCTTCTAATCTATGGCCGCGTGTTCTTATAATTAATGGTGCTTTTTGTTTACCAAAACTTCTATAATGTAAAGTAGCTAAATCATCGCTCATAATTTGTAAAGCATACAATAAATAGTCTAAATATTGTATTTCTGCAATAGGTCTTAAACCACGCATTGCTAAACCAATTCCTTGTCCAATAATGGTTGCTTCTCTAATACCAGTATCAGAAATTCTAATGTCTCCATATTTTTCTTGTAAACCTTCTAAACCTTGGTTTACATCGCCAATATAACCAGCATCTTCTCCAAAAATTACAACTTCAGGGTGTTTTTTTAAGATAGCGTCAAAATTATCTCTCATGATAATTCTTGCATCTACCATATTTTTTTCTTGTGCATATTGTGGTCGTTTTTCCACAACATTTAATGCACTTAAATTACTTTCACTTAAAAGAAAAGTTGAATATTTTTTTTCAGCGTCTTTTAAACTAGCTTTTATAAAGTTTTGTAACGCTCTTTTTTCGGGAAAATTTTCATCTTTTAGATATCTTAATGTTTTTCTACAAGTAGTTAAAATATCTTTTCTAATAGGTTCTATAATTTTTTCTAAATCGGCTTTATTTTTTTCAATAAATGCGCTGTTTTTACTTTTATTAGCAACTTGCTCTAATAGGTTTACTGCTTTATCTACTTCATCTCTAATTTCGTTACTATAAGCACTCCAGGCATTTCTTTTCGCTGTAGTTACTATCTTTTTGGCTTCTTTTTCTAAAATGATTAAATCTTCTTCAGAATCTACAAAACGTAAAGTTTCTCCATTTTCTGCTTCTAATTCAAACTCTAAAATCCACTTTCTCATTTGAGCAATACAATCATGCTCTTTTTCCCAAAGAAGCCTTTGTTTACCTTTATATCTTTCATGAGAGCCAGAGGTAGAATGTCCTTGAGGTTGTGTTAATTCTTTAACGTGAATTAAAACTGGTACATGTTCTTCTCTAGCTATTTTTCCAGCTTTATTATAAGTATCAATTAATTGAACATAATCCCAGCCATTTACTATAAGAATTTCATAACCATCATGTTTATGGTCTCTTTGAAAACCTTTTAAGACTTCAGAAATACTTTCTTTTGTAGTTTGATGTTTTGCATGAACTGAAATACCATATTCATCATCCCAAACACTCATAACCATAGGTACTTGTAAAACACCTGCAGCGTTAATGGTTTCAAAAAATAAACCTTCGCTTGTACTTGCGTTTCCAATGGTGCCCCAAGCAACTTCATTTCCGTTAATTGAAAAATTAGAGCCGTTTTGAACACTTTTTTCGTTTCTATATATTGTTGATGCTTGAGCTAACCCTAACAAACGTGGCATTTGACCTGCTGTTGGAGAAATGTCTGAACTAGAATTGTATTGTTTTGTTAAATTTTTCCAAGAGCCGTCTTCATTTAAACTATGAGTTGCAAAATGCCCCCCCATTTGTCTACCAGCAGACATAGGTTCTAATTCGATATTTGTGTGTGCATATAAACCTGCAAAAAATTGTTGAGCAGTAAGTTCTCCAATAGCCATCATAAAGGTTTGATCTCTGTAATAACCGGATCTAAAATCTCCTTTTCTAAAGGCTTTTGCCATTGCTAATTGAGGTACTTCTTTACCACCGCCAAAAATACCAAATTTTGCTTTTCCTGTTAAAACTTCACGCCTGCCTAACAAACTGCATTCTCTACTAATTTTAGCAATTTTATAGTCGTTTAAAACTTCTGCTTTAAAATCTTCGAATGAAAGTTCTTTTTTATTTTTAGTAAGCTCTTGTTCTAACATTTAACCTGTTTTTTAACTACTACAAAGGTAGTTTTTTTAGTTGATATTTAAAAATATATTAATATATTAAACATTTTGTAATGTTTTTGTAAAAAATCATTCAATTATTAAGAATAATGCAATAAAAACCTGTTTTTTTAATTTTTAGAAAAAACCTCTCCTAAAAAAATTGAAAACCCTACTTATTTCGCCAGTAAAAGTAAATCTTATTTTTTGTGAATAGGATTGATGAGAAATTTCCCAACCGTTATTGGAGTATAAGGGAAAATAGATTTCAAATATATTGTGTATAAAGTTTAAGCGAATACCATTTTCATACCCAAAAAATACTGGTTTTTGCTTACTTTTTAAAAAAGCAACATCATTATAATACTCTACCCATCTCCAAAGACCAATACTAGAGTTTAAAGACAGCATGTATTGATTTGCAAACCTAGTTGGTAGTACCGTTTTAAAACCACCTTCTGTAATAATATATTGTTGACTAAAAATACCCGAATCTTCTGAACGTCCGTAATAATTTAATTCAAACAAATAATCATTAGCCCTGTCTAAACCAAAACTAAAATAATCGCCATTGGAATTGTTGTGTAAAAAAGCACCTGCAAAAATTCTAAAATCTAATTGGGTGTCTGAGGTTGTTAGTTTTCGGTACCTTATATCTGCAGCTATTTTAGAAAAACTTTTAGAAACCTCTGTGCTAAAAATATACCTGTTTTCTTTTATAATATCTGGATTAATGTAATTGTAACTTACACTGAAAACATTGTAATTGTCTTGGTCTGTTTTTATAGCTGTTGGTGCAACCTCTTTATTGATGTGAACCATTTTTGCTCTAATAAATTCATTTGAAGCATCTCTTAAAGATTTTCTTTTAAAAATTACATCTACATAAGGTATTAAGGAACTGTAAGATAAATCTGGTGCATATTGTAAGGTGCCTCCTACAACACCGTAAGCTATTTTGTAAATACTTGTTTTTTCGAAAAATTGATTGTACAAAACATTAAAAGAGCCATTTACTTTTTGACTTTTTAAAGCAAACCCTGGAGAAACTTTAAACTCTAAATTCCTTTTTATTAAAGGTTTGTTGTGCAATTTAACTCCTAAAATTAATCCGTCGTAAAAATTATAAGAAACAGTAGGCTGGTAAAATAGTTGGTTATAGTCTGGCGCTTTTACATCTTTTATTAATGTAAATTTAAACGGTTTGTTAAAAAAATTCTTTTTGATATTGTAATAATTATCAAACGTATTGTATTCTGGATATATGTTTTCGTAATTTAATGCCAATTGATCAAATTGATTTTTAGCAACAGAAATAGTGGTTTGATCCTTTATATTAGGCAGCCATTTTTTTAAGGTAATTTTATTATTTTTTAAACCATAAAAAGCTACAGGTGTAGTAATGTTTCTTTTGTTTTTTATGGTAACTTTTAAGCTATCTCCATCTTTTTCAACATCTTCTATTGTGTAGTCTATCTTTTTGTTTGTTTTTAGAAAATCGCCAAAAAACCATTCGACATCTTTCGTGGTATTTTTTTGTAATACATTTTTAAACTCTTTGCTAGAGGCAATTTTGCATTTATTTTTTTGATAAAATTCTTTAATAGATTTGTTTAAAACAGTATCTCCTAAAAAACCTTTTAAATACACAAAACCCAAACCAGCTTTGTATGTATTAACAATTTTTCTATTAAAATTTGATAAAGAATCTGCAGAGGTTGTAAGTGATTGATCTAAAAATTTTCTAGCTGTAAATTGATATACAAAAGGATATTTCTCGTTAAACTTTAGTTTAGAAATATTATATCTTTTTAAAAACCAGGAGTTTGATGCTTTACCCAACAATTTAACTTCTGGGTAATATTGGTTAATATATTCTATCATCAAATAGTTTTGTATACCATCTATCAACCAATATTCTTTTCTGCTGTTTAACAATAAAGATTTTTTGATATATCTTTTAGAGAGTACTTTAAAGAGGGTTAAATCATATTTGAAAACGTCTGAAAAAGGACTAATAAATTCAGGTAATTGGCTTAATCCATAAATGGGGTTTTTCTTACGCATTACCTCGTCTATAAAAATATTTTTTATGGGGAGTTTACCCAGGTGATTTTCTAAAAACTGTAACTCTCTATTTAAAATTTTTTCTGTAAGTTCTTTGCCAATATCTTCTTCTAAAATATTAGTTTGTATAGTATTTTTATCTGTTATGAATTCTTTAAAAGTATTATTTTCTGCAATATTAATGATAACATCTTTTTCATTTGTACCCTTAAGGTTATATGTGTTTGTTGTTGTATTACTTGTTTTAGTTGCTTTTAAACTACTAACTAAATTTAAATGTTTTGGTAGCGTAAAGTGGATGTTAAATGTTGTAAAATCTTCATACAGATCATCTAAATTTAAGTTGCTCATTAATTGCCAACCGTTTTTGTAAATTGCTGGGCTTATATACCAATATCTTAAATTAAATTTATTTTTGCTAAAACCGTAATTGGTAAACTTATGGTTGGGTAATTTTACAGAATAGGTTAATGTAATTTTTTTCTGATTTCCTGGTAATAAAGGGGTGTCTAAAAATAACTCTAAAATGTCTGGCTTGTTCTTTAGTTCGTTATAAACAACACTTTTAAAATCGATAGAAATATTTTTGATAGAAGTATACCCTAAATTCTTTGGATTTGCAAAATAGAGGTCTTTTCTAAAATCTTTAATAAATCTTTTAGCTAAAGGTGTTTTTCTATCTTTAAAACTATTAGGCCAATTATGAAAAAAAAGACGTGTTAAAGTGTCTTTAGAATTATTAAAATATAAAACTTCTTGTTGAATTAAAAGTGTGTTTTTATCTGTGTTTAAACTTGCTTTAATAGTGATGTTGTTTTGTTGCGACATGCAATAAAAACTACAAAGAAATAACGTAATAGATATGTAAGTAAACTTTGTCAATTATATTTTAATAAAATTTTTAGGTTTGTTTTTTTAACTTGTTTGTCCATGTGAAGAGCATGAATAAGCAATTAAAAAATAAGACATATTCTTTTAAAAGTCTTTTAAAAGTTTGGTTTTAATTGGTATTTAGAATAAAATTTATTTAAGTGAGCTATCGCTTCTTCTGCAGTATCTACTAATCTAAAAAGATTTAAGTCTTTTTCACTAATATTTCCTTCTTCTAAAAGTGTATTTTTAATCCAATCTAATAAGCCTCCCCAAAACTTTTTACCTACCAAAATTATTGGAAAACGTCCAATTTTATGAGTCTGGATTAAGGTTATTGCTTCAAAAAGTTCATCCATAGTACCAAAACCACCAGGCATTACAATAAAACCTTGTGAGTATTTTACAAACATTACTTTGCGAACAAAAAAGTAATCGAAATCTAAACTTTTACCTGCGTCAATCCAAGGATTATTGTGTTGTTCAAAAGGAAGATCAATATTTAAACCTACAGAAATTCCTTTGCCTCTGTTTGCACCTTTATTTCCAGCTTCCATAATACCTGGGCCTCCACCTGTAATAACACCATAACCATTTTGAGTTAATTTAAATGCAATTTCTTCTGCTAAAATATAATATGGATGATCTGGTTTTGTTCTTGCAGAACCAAAAATAGATACACAAGGGCCAATTTTACTTAAAGTTTCATAACCCTCTACAAACTCTGCCATAATTTTAAAAATGGCCCAAGAATCGTTTGTTTTTATTTCGTTCCAGGTTTTTTGCTGTAATTTTTCTCTTATTTTTCTATCGTCATTTGTCATTTTAAAAATTTTTTAAAACTAATTTTTTTTTAAAATTAGTATGCTAATTTAATTCTTTTTTAAGTACTTTAAGAAGTAATAGTTAATAGTTGAATTAGATTGTTACAACAGTTTCTTTAAAAACTGAGCAGTATAACTTTTTTTATGTAGAGCAACTTCTTCTGGAGTTCCCGTAGTTAGTATTTTACCACCTTTTTTACCACCTTCCATACCAACATCAATAACATAGTCTGCTAATTTTACAACATCTAAATTATGTTCAATAATGAGTACAGTGTTTCCTTTGTTTGCTAATTTATTTAAAACTTCCATGAGAACTCTAATGTCTTCAAAATGAAGACCGGTTGTAGGTTCATCTAAAATATAAAAGGTGTTTCCAGTATCTCTTTTAGAAAGTTCTGCAGCCAATTTTATGCGTTGTGCTTCACCACCAGAAAGAGTGGTAGATTGTTGGCCAAGAGTAATATAGCCTAAGCCTACATCTTTAATGGTTTTTAATTTTCTATGTATTTTAGGAATATTTTCAAAGAAATCTGTAGCGTCTTCAATGGTCATATTTAAAACATCAGAAATTGATTTTCCTTTGTATCTAATTTCTAGAGTTTCTCTATTAAAACGCTTTCCCTGGCAAGTTTCGCATTCTACTTGTACATCTGGTAAAAAGTTCATTTCTATTACGCGAACTCCACCACCTTGACAAGTTTCACATCTGCCGCCTTTTACATTAAAAGAAAAACGCCCAGGTTTGTAACCGCGTATGGCGGCTTCTGGAGTTTTTGCAAACAAGCTTCTAATTTCGTCAAAAGTTTTTGTGTAAGTTGCTGGGTTAGAACGAGGTGTTCTGCCAATTGGAGATTGATCTATATCAATAACTTTGTCTACGTGTTCTAAACCTTCAATTTTCTTGTAAGGCATTGGTATTTTTACACCTCTGTATATATGTGCATTTAAAATTGGGTATAAAGTTTCATTAATTAATGTAGATTTTCCACTACCTGAAACCCCAGTTACACAAATCATTTTTCCTAATGGAAATTCTACAGAAACATTTTTTAAATTGTTACCAGATGCACCTTTTAGTTTGATGGTTTTTCCATTTCCTTCTCTTCTTTTAGCAGGAACTTCAATTTTCTTTTTCCCTGTAATATAATCTGCAGTTAATGTTCTTTGTTTTTTAAGCTCTTTAAAAGTGCCTGCAGAAACAATTTCTCCTCCATGTCTTCCTGCTCCTGGGCCAATATCAAAAACAAAATCAGCATTTTCTATCATGTCTTGGTCATGTTCTACCACCAAAACTGAGTTACCAATATCTCTTAATTTTACTAAAGAATCTATTAGTTTTTGATTATCTCTTTGATGTAAACCAATACTAGGTTCATCTAAAATATATAAAACGCCCACAAGCTGAGAGCCAATTTGTGTAGCCAAACGTATTCTTTGTGCTTCTCCGCCAGAAAGCGATTTAGAAGTCCTGTCTAAAGTTAGATAATCTAAGCCAACATCCAGTAAAAACTGAATTCTAGTTCTTATTTCTTTTAGAATTTCTGTGGCAATTGTAATTTGTTTTTTAGATAATTTTTTTTCTATAGTTTTAAACCAGGCAGCTAATTCAGTCACATCCATTTGTGCTAAATCGCTTATGTTTTTATCTAAAATTTTAAAATGAAGCGCTTCTTTTTTTAAACGTTTGCCTTTACAGTTAGAACATGTAACTTCATCCATATAGTTTTTTGCCCAACGTTTAATAGATGTACTTTCTGCGTGATCATATTGATTTGTAATAAAGGCGATAATACCTTCAAAATCTATTTTATAATTTCTTCGAACGCCAACAGTTTTAGATGCGATTTCAAAAGATTCGTTTCCGCCATTTAAAATAATTTCTAAGGCTTGTTTTGGAATATTTTTTATTGGGTCTGTTAATGTAAATTGATAACGCTCTGCAATGTTTTGAATTTGTTTAAAAATCCAACTATTTTTTTGTTCTCCTAAAGGTGCAATTCCACCATTTTTAATAGAAATAGCATCATTGGGTATTACTTTTTTTAGGTTGATCTCATTGGTAATTCCTAACCCGTTGCAAGAACTACAAGCGCCTTTTGGCGAGTTAAAAGAAAATGTATTCGGTTCTGGATTTGGATAGGCAATTCCTGTGGTTGGACACATTAATTCTCTACTAAAATAGCGAGGTTCATTCGTATCTACATCGATAACCATCATGATATTGTTGCCAGAATACAAGGCGGTTTTTATGGTTTCGTCTAAACGTTTGCCTATAGAATTGTTTACAGCCAATCTATCAATTACAACCTCAATATCATGAGTTTTGTAACGATCTAATTTCATGCCTTTTTCTAGCTCTCTTATTTCTCCATCAACACGAACTCTTACAAAACCTTGTTTAGAAATTTGTTCAAAAAGTTCACGATAGTGCCCTTTTCTAGACTTAATTAAAGGTGCTAAGACGGCTATTTTTTTTCCGTTAAAATCCTTTAAAATTAATTGTTTTATTTGCTCATCAGAATAACTTACCATTTTTTCGTTGGAGTTGTAAGAATAAGCATCTGCGGCTCTTGCAAATAAAAGTCGTAAAAAATCGTAAATTTCTGTAATTGTACCCACTGTAGAACGCGGGCTTTTATTGGTGGTTTTTTGCTCAATAGAAATTACTGGCGATAAACCATCAATTTTATCTACATCAGGTCTTTCTAAACCACCTAAAAATTGTCTTGCATAGGCAGAAAAAGTTTCAATGTAGCGTCTTTGTCCTTCAGCATAAATGGTGTCAAAAGCTAAAGATGATTTTCCACTACCACTTAAACCTGTTATTACAACGAGTTTTTCACGGGGTATTTTTACATCAATATTCTTTAAATTGTGTGCTCTTGCTCCGTAAACTTCTATAAATTCTTGCTCTTTCAAATGTGGGTTTTTTCAGAAAAAAGCAAAGTTAATCAATAGATATTTAATTTCTATACCAAACTATAAACCTTTAACAATGTTTTTATGTGAAAGCAGTTATTTTTTTATTGAAAAAACTCTAATAAATAGTATCTTGCCGTATATTTTAATAAAAATGATCAATACCCTAAGACATTATTTTGAAAGAAATGGTTTTGGTGTTTTTTCTAGATTGGCAGATAGATTAGGCATGAGAGCTGTAAACGTACGTTTGTTTTTTATTTATGTTACATTTTTTACAGTAGGTTTGTCTTTTGGTTTGTATTTAACTATGGCATTTTTATTAAAATTAAAAGATAAAATTTACACAAAAAGAAGTTCGGTTTTCGACTTATAAAATATGCCAATTCTACAATCTAAAATAAAAAAAATAGCCATTTTGGTAACCTCTGTATTAGCCATTGGTATCATGGGGTATATGGGTTTGTCTAATTACAATTTTATAGATGCTGTTTACATGACTGTAATTACAGTAACAACAGTGGGCTTTGGAGAACTCAAACCTTTTTCTCCAGAAGAAAAAGTATTTACAATTTTTTTAATTTTAACCAGTATTACCCTTTTTGGTTATGCAGTTTCTGCATTTTCAGAATATTTGGTAAGCGGTAAATTATTTGAACATTTTAAACACAGAAAAGTGGAGAAGCAAATAGGATATTTAAAAGGCCATACTATTGTTTGTGGTTTTGGTAGAAACGGTAAACAAGCCATTGTAAAGTTAAATAATTACAACAAGAAATTTGTTGTTGTAGAAAAAGACAAAGAAATTGTCGATTTTTTAGACTCAGAAAATATTTTAAACATAGAAGGTGATGCAACTTTAGACGAAACTTTACTAAAAGCGGGTATTAAAAATGCATCGTTTTTAATTACAGCCTTGCCTTCTGATGCTAATAATTTATTTGTTGTTTTAACAGCAAGTCAGTTAAATAAAAATTGTACAATTATTAGTAGAGCCTCTAACGAATCTTCTTACAGTAAACTTAAAATCGCAGGTGCAAATAATGTTATTATGCCAGATAAATTAGGAGGTAATCACATGGCGTCTTTAGTTACTACACCAGATGTTATTGAGTTTGTAGATCGTTTAACAATAGAAGGAGAAACTACTGCGAATTTAGAAGAAATCGCTGTAGATGATTTACCAAAAAAATACATTAATCAAACTATTTTAGATTTAGATTTAAGAAGACAAACAGGTTGTACAGTTATTGGCTTTAAAAATCCTGATAAGGATTATGTAATAAACCCAGAAGCAGATATAAAATTAATTGAAGGCTCGCATTTAATAGTTTTAGGAAGACCAGAACAAATTATAAAACTTAGACAATTATTTTAATGAAAAAAGTAATTATAACAGGTAGTAATGGGTTGTTAGGGCAATCTTTGTTAGAGTTATTGTTACAAGAAAAAGAAAACTACCAAGTTTTTGGTTTTTCTAGAGGAAAAAATAGAAGTGGTAGAACCGATTTCGATTATGTTTCTATTGATATTACTGATAAAAACCGTCTAAAGAACGAAGTAGAAAAAATAAATCCTGATTTTATTATAAACACAGCGGCAATGACCCAGGTAGATGATTGCGAAACCAATAAAAAAGCCTGTGATACTTTAAATGTAGACGTTGTAAAATGGTTGGCAGAAATATCATCAACTATAAATTGCCATTTAATACAAATTTCTACAGATTTTATTTTTGATGGTAAAAAAGGATATTATAAAGAAACAGATGCGCCCAATCCTTTAAGCTATTATGGCTTGTCTAAATTAAAATCAGAAGAGGTGTTAACCAATTCAACCATAGATTTTACAATTTTAAGAACTATTTTAGTGTATGGTAAGGTGTACGATTTGAGTAGAAACAACATTGTGCTTTGGGTAAAAAAAATGTTAGAAAACCAACAAGAAATCACCATTGTAGATGATCAATATAGAATGCCAACTTATGTGGTAGATTTAGCAATGGCTTGTAAAATTGCTATCGATAAAAAAGCGATAGGAATTTTTAATATAGCATCCAATACATTATTAAGTGTTTATCAAATTGCGCAAGAAATTGCCAATTGTTTTGGTTTAAATAAAGACTTTATAAAACCAATTTCAACTGCAACTTTAAATCAAACAGCACCAAGACCTGCAAAAACAGGTTTCGATTTAACCAAAACAAATTCACAATTAAGTTTCTACCCTAAATCCTTTACAGAAGACTTAAAAAGGTTTAAAGAAAAATTAATAAAAACCACATTTAACTCATAAAAGTTGTTAAAAGCGCAATTTTTTATGATATTGCAAGCCACTAATTAAAAAACAATTAAACATATTATGAAGAAAAAACTTCTTTCGTTAATGCTTTTAGTATTTCCAATGATATCATTTGCACAAAGTACAACAGATAGCATTGATGCTACTTTTAAAAATTATACAGGCTGGTTTGTAGATGCTATTTTTTATGAAATTCCGTTTTCTGATACCTTTCAAATACCATGGGTTTTAATTGTATTAATTGGTGGTGCTTTATTTTTTACAATTTACTTTAAGTTTATCAATTTTACTGGTTTTTTAACAGCGATACAGGTCGTTAGAGGTAAGTATGAAGATATAGAAAAACATGGTGTAGATAATCTTTATGGTGAAAATGCTCAACAAAAAATTGTAGATGAAGAAAATAATGAAAAAGCATATGGAGATCAAACTCCAGGCGGCGATTTAATTGAAACAATTAGAGATGAAAGTGTTGATGGTGAAGTTTCTCACTTTCAAGCCTTAACGGCAGCATTATCTGCTACAGTTGGTTTAGGTAATATTGCTGGTGTAGCAGTAGCTTTATCCATTGGTGGGCCAGGAGCTACATTTTGGATGATAGTTGCTGGTCTTTTAGGAATGGCATCAAAATTTGCAGAATGTACATTAGGGGTAAAATATAGAGATGTTGGTGAAGATGGCACTGTTTATGGAGGTCCAATGTACTATTTAACCAAAGGATTAAAAGAAAAAGGAGCTGGTGGTTTTGGTAAAGTTTTAGCTGTACTATTTGCAATCTTTGTAATTGGAGGTTCATTTGGTGGTGGAAACATGTTTCAAGCAAACCAAGCAGCCGCACAGTTTACAAAATTATTTGAACTAACAGGACCAAATGCAGGTTTGTATTTTGGTATAGTAATGGCTGTTTTAGTAGCAGTTGTAATTATTGGAGGTATTAAAAGAATTGCTTCTGTAACAGAAAAAGTAGTGCCTTTTATGGCGGGTATTTATGTGTTAGCGGCTTTAATTATCTTGTTTGCTAATTTTAGTTTAATAGACGATGCCTTTGCTTTAATTTATGAAGGTGCCTTTTCTGGTTTAGGGATAGCAGGTGGTTTAATTGGGGTGATGATACAAGGTATACGTAGAGGAGCATTTTCTAACGAAGCTGGTGTGGGATCTGCAGCAATTGCACACTCTGCAGTAAGAACTAAATACCCTGCAAGTGAAGGGATTGTTGCTTTATTAGAACCCTTTGTAGATACAGTAGTAATTTGTACTATGACTGCCTTGGTAATTATTATAACAAATTTCGATGGTCAGTTTATGCAATATGGAGTAGAAATTAAAGAAGGTGTAGAGTTAACAGCTATAGCGTTCGATTCTGTAATACCTCATTTCTCTGTAGTGTTAACAATTGCTGTAATACTATTTGCGTTTTCTACAATGATTTCTTGGTCTTACTATGGTATGCAAGGTTGGAAATTCTTATTCGGAAAAGGTAAAATTACAGATTTAGTTTATAAAGTATTATTTTTAATGTTTGTTGTTGTGGGGGCATCTATTAGTTTAGGAGCAGTAATCGACTTTTCTGACGCTATGATTTTTGCAATGGTAGTACCAAACATTATTGGTGTAATTATGTTATCTCCAGTTATTAAGAAAGAGCTTAGTAAATACATGAATGCTATCAACAAAAAAGAAGAAGCAATAGAAGATGGTGCTGTTGATATCAATGAGCATATGTAAAAAACAATTTATATGAAATTATTAAAATCCCATTTCTGGTATAACAAAAGCCAAAGAAATGGGATTTTTCTTTTAGTAATAATTATTTTGATTTTTCAAGCAATTATTTTCTTTACAGACTTTTCTTCTGAAGGAAAAATTGATATGAACTCTCCAGAAGTAGTAGCATTTCGAAACCAAATTGATAGTTTAAAAAGAATTGAACTAGAGCATAGAAAACCTAAAAGATATCCATTCAACCCCAATTACATAACAGACTATAAAGGAGAACAATTAGGAATGTCTTTAAATGAGATAGATCGTTTGTTAACCTTCAGGAAAACGAATAAGTTTGTAAATTCAAAAGAAGAATTTCAAAAAGTAACCAAAGTCTCAGACACCTTACTAAATAAAATTGCTCCATATTTTAAATTTCCAGATTGGGTAGTGGAAAGAAATAGAAATCAACAGAGCAGTATAAATACGATTACTAGTAAAACAAAAAAATATAGAGGAAATTCATACCACAATACCCCCAAACATATAATAACATCAACAGATATTAATAAGGCTTCACAAGAAGATTTTAAAACTATATATGGTGTAGGAGAGAAGTTGTCAGAAAGAATTATTAAGTATCGTTCTAAATTACAAGGATTTTCTTTGAACAGTCAACTCTTTGAAGTGTGGGGTTTAAAAAAAGATGTGGCAGAAAAGGTATTAAAAACTTTTAAAATTATAGAAAAGCCAATCATAAAAAAAGAGAACGTAAACATAGTAACATTCAGGCAATTATTAAAAAATCCATACATAGATTACGAGCTTTGTAAAAAGATTTTCGATTACAGAGATCAAGTTGCTGAACTTCAAGACATAAAAGAATTAATAAACATCGAGGGTTTTCCTGTAGATAAATATGACAGAATAGTCTTATATTTGGTGGCTGAATAAACAACTAAAAAAGCACTGAATGAAAAGTATGTATTTTACAGAAGAGCATGAAGCTTTTCGTGCAAGTTTCAAAGATTTTTTACAAAAAGAAGTAGTTCCTCATGTAGAAAAATGGGAGAAAACCGGAAGTATAGAACGTTTCATTTGGAAAAAATTTGGAGAAATGGGCTACTTTGGCTTATCTACTCCAGAAGAATATGGTGGTTTAAATCTAGACCTTTTTTACACAGTTGTTTTTTTAGAAGAAATGCAAAAAATAAATTCAGGTGGTTTTGCTGCAGCAATGTGGGCTCATGAGTATTTAGCAATGACGCACTTAAACAAAGAAGCAAGCGAAGCAACAAAACAAAAATATTTAGTACCAAGTGTAGAGGGTGCTAAAATCGGTTGTTTATGTGTAACAGAACCATTTGGTGGTTCAGATGTTGCAGGCATGCGTTCTACAGCTATAAAAAAAGGAGATAAATATATTTTAAATGGCTCTAAAACATTTATTACAAATGGTGTTTATTCAGACTATTTAATTGTAGCTGCAAAAACAGACCCATCAGAAAAATATAAAGGGATTAGTATTTTTGTGGTAGATAGAAATACGAAAGGTGTATCTGCAACCAAATTAGACAAATTAGGTTGGCGTGCATCAGACACAGGAGAAATTGCTTTCGATAACGTAGAAATTCCCCAAGAAAATTTATTAGGCGAAGAAGGGAAAGGCTTTCCATATATTATGCAACATTTTGCCTTAGAAAGGCTTTTAATGGGCGTAAATGCACATGCAAGAGCAGAGTTTGCAGTAGATTACGTTATTAAATACATGCAAGAAAGAGTTGCGTTTGGTAAGTCTTTAGATAAATTTCAAGCACTTAGGCACAAAATTGCAGAGATGGCAAGTAGAGTAGATATGTGTAGAGAGTACAACTACTCTATAGCAAAAAGATTAGACCAAGGTAACTATGTTGTAAAAGAAGCAAGTATGTCTAAGCTATTATCAACAAAAATGGCAGACGAAGTTATTTATGACGCCTTACAGTTATTAGGTGGTTATGGTTATATGGAAGAATATCCAATGGCTCGTTTGTTAAGAGATAGTAGGTTAGGCCCAATAGGAGGAGGTACTTCTGAAATTTTAAAAGAAATTATCGCAAAAATGGTAATTGATGGTAAAGAGTATAAGCCAGCAACGTAGTTTTTATAATTAGCCTTTTTGCGAAAATAATTCTTAAATTATCGCAAAAATGATAATTGACGACAAAGAGTATAAGCCAGCAACGTAATTTAACATCAACTCAACTAACTACTAATAAACTAAAGCCTACAGACTAATTTGGGCGTTCCCTAAAGGTCGGGCTTTACGTTATATCTTTTTTTTAATCTAAACTTATTTTAGTATTTGTTTATTAAAAAGCTTATTGTCATGTGAATTGCAACTTTTATATTTTATAAAAAAAGGATGCCACTTCAATCCCTAACGCGTAACGTTTTTAAAATAAAATCAATAAAAAAATTGTAATTCATAATTAATAATTACATTTGCAGTCCAAAAAATAAAAACAAATAGTTTAATTACTATAAAAATATAAAGATACTTATGAAGGGAGGTGCCAACTTATGTTAATTATTCCAGTAAAAGATGGAGAGAATATAGATAGAGCGTTAAAGCGTTACAAAAGAAAGTTCGACAGAACAAAAACAATGAAAAACTTACGTAACAGAAAAAACTTTACAAAGCCGTCTGTAGCTAAAAGAGCTCAAAGAATCAAAGCATCTTACGTTCAAAGATTAAGAACACAAGAAGAAGTAGGTTAGTGAAACTCAATTTTGAAAAGACCAAAGGTAGCATTCAAAATTGTAAGTTGAACTAATCCCGATTTTACATCGGGATCTATAAATATAAACCTCATACAAAATTTGTATGAGGTTTTTTCTTGCTTCTAATTTAAAAAGACCAAAGGTCGTATTCAAAATTGTAAGTTGAACTAATCCCGATTTTACATCAGAGTTTTAGCTTAAAATAATAATCCGTAGAATTTATTTCTAGGGATTTTTTTATAAACAAAATTTTGTAGTTTTACACAAACAACAACAAATACTGTGATACAGTCTTTCTTAGAATATTTATCTTTAGAAAAAAAATATGCTACACATACTATAATAGCCTATAAAAACGATTTGCTAGCGTTTAAAGATTTTATAGAAACAGAGTATAAGGTGGAAGATTTAGCAGAGGTGCATTATTCACAAATTAGAACTTGGATAGTTGCTTTGGTAAATCAAAAAATAACTAATAGAAGCATAAATAGAAAAATTAGTTCGCTAAAATCATTCTATAAATTTCTTCAAAAAACAGCACATATAGAAAAAAATCCATTATCAAAACATAAATCCTTAAAAACACCCAAAAAAGTACAAGTACCATTTACAGTAAAAGAAGTAAATAATGCTATAAATAGTTTTACAGAAGAAGACAATTTTACAAGCTTAAGAAATAAACTTTTAATAGAACTTTTATACTCTACAGGAATTAGAAGAATAGAACTCATTAACTTAAAAGAAAGAGATATAAACCTTATAGACAAAACAATAAAAGTTCTAGGAAAAAGAAATAAAGAAAGGTATGTGCCTTTGTTAGCTTCAGTAATTCAACTATTAAAGAGTTATCAAGAAGAAAAAAATAAAATTTCAGTAAAATCAGAATACCTATTTATAACATCAAAAGGAAATAAAATATACGAAACACTTGTTTATAGAATTATAAATTCTTACTTTAGTAGAGTCTCAGAAAAGGTAAAAAAGAGTCCTCATATATTAAGACACTCTTTTGCAACCCACCTTTTAAACGAAGGTGCAGATTTAAATTCTGTAAAAGAACTACTAGGGCATTCATCCTTAGCCTCAACACAAGTCTATACGCACAATAGTCTTGATGCAATAAAAAAAGTGTATAACCAAGCTCATCCAAAGAGCGTAAAAAAAGATGACGTATGAAAGTATTCTCCCAATCCGTAAATTTTAATGCAGATCACAAGTTAATTGAGTTTGTAAAAACAAAAGTTTCAGCCTTATCAAAATTTCACGACAAAATTGTAGATGCAGAAGTTTTTTTAAAAGTTCAAAATACAAGCGATAAAGAAAATAAAATTACAGAAGTTAAAATAAATATTCCAGGTAAAGAATTAATCATAAAAAGAGAAACAAAGACATTTGAAGAAGGTATTAATTTAGCTGTAGAAAACCTTAAAAGACAGCTCAAAAGATCTAAAGAAAAACACAGAGATTCATTAATATCATAAAATGATAAAAAAAAGTAAAAAAAAATTATAAAAAGTTTTAGAATATAAAAAAACTTTATACATTTGCAGTCCGTTAGAAATAGCGGATTGTTTTTTTGTTAAAACAGCCGATGTAGCTCAGCTGGCTAGAGCAGCTGATTTGTAATCAGCAGGTCGTGGGTTCGAGTCCCTCCATCGGCTCTAAAGTAAAATAAATTGCAAATGCAATTTAGTTCATTGAAATAGTAAATGAAAGGGGAGATACTCAAGCGGCCAACGAGGACGGACTGTAACTCCGTTGACTATGTCTTCGCAGGTTCGAATCCTGCTCTCCCCACAATTTACATATTGCGAAAGTAGCTCAGTTGGTAGAGCGTCAGCCTTCCAAGCTGAATGTCGCCGGTTCGAACCCGGTCTTTCGCTCAAATAATTTACGAGTTACGAAACAAGAAATACAAATCGTAAATCTAAATCGGCAGTAGTAAATTAATTGCCGATGTAGCTCAGTTGGTAGAGCGCATCCTTGGTAGGGATGAGGTCATGGGTTCAAATCCCATCATTGGCTCACTTTAAAAAGTATTATTAGACACTAAATATATTTAAACTAAGAATTAAAATTAATAATTATGGCAAAAGGAACTTTTGACCGTTCGAAACCACACTTAAACATTGGTACTATCGGACACGTAGATCACGGTAAAACTACTTTAACTGCGGCTATTACTAAAGTATTAGCTGATGCAGGTTTCTCTGAAGCTAGATCTTTTGATCAGATTGATAATGCTCCAGAAGAAAAAGAAAGAGGTATTACAATTAACACTTCTCACGTAGAATATCAAACAGCTAACCGTCACTATGCTCACGTAGACTGTCCAGGTCACGCGGATTATGTAAAGAACATGGTAACAGGTGCTGCTCAAATGGATGGTGCTATATTAGTAGTTGCGGCTACAGATGGTCCTATGCCACAAACTAGAGAGCACATCTTATTAGGACGTCAGGTAGGTATTCCACGTATCGTTGTTTTCTTAAACAAAGTTGATATGGTAGACGATGAGGAGCTTTTAGAATTAGTAGATATGGAGGTTAGAGAATTATTATCTTTCTATGATTATGATGGAGATAATGGTCCTGTTGTTTCTGGTTCTGCTTTAGGAGCTTTAAATGGTGAGCAAAAATGGGTTGATACTGTTTTAGAATTAATGGCTGCTTGTGATGAGTGGATTGAAGAGCCTACAAGAGAGGTTGATAAAGATTTCTTAATGCCAATTGAAGATGTATTCTCAATTACAGGTCGTGGTACAGTAGCAACTGGACGTATCGAAACTGGAATCGCTAATACTGGAGATGTTGTAGATATTATTGGTATGGGTGCAGAGAAATTATCATCTACTATCACTGGTATCGAAATGTTTCGTCAAATCTTAGATAGAGGTGAGGCTGGAGATAATGCTGGTATCCTATTAAGAGGTATTGCAAAAGAAGATATTAAAAGAGGTATGGTAATCTGTAAGCCAGGTTCTGTAACTCCACATGCTAAATTCAAAGCAGAAGTTTATGTTCTTAAAAAAGAAGAAGGTGGTCGTCATACGCCATTCCATAATAACTACCGTCCACAGTTCTATGTAAGAACTACAGATGTAACAGGTACTATTAACTTACCTGATGGAGTTGAAATGGTAATGCCAGGTGATAACTTAACAATAACAGTAGACTTAATACAGCCGATTGCATTAAATGTAGGTTTACGTTTCGCTATCCGTGAAGGTGGTAGAACTGTAGGAGCTGGTCAAGTAACTGAATTATTAGATTAAGAGTAACTTAATTTACTAATTATAATTTAAAAGGGTGTCCCGATTTTTTCGGGATGCCTTTATAAATGAAATAATAAACGGGTTTAGCTCAGTTGGTAGAGCACTGGTCTCCAAAACCAGGTGTCGGGAGTTCGAGTCTCTCAATCCGTGCAAAATATAAAAGTAAGATGAACTTTATACAATATATCAAAGATTCTTTTGAAGAGTTAAATAATCACATGACTTGGATCTCAAAAGAAGAAGCTCAAAAAACTACTGTAACTGTAGCTGTTTTTACAATATTATTTGCATTAGCTGTAGCAGGTATAGATTATGTTTTTCAAACTGGGTTAGATAACTTTTTCAAATTATTTTAATAATAAATTATGGCTGATTCAGTGATGAAATGGTATGTTGTTAGAGCCATTGGAGGACAAGAAAATAAAGTGAAAGCTTACATAGAAACAGAAATTTCTAGAGTAGGTTTATCAGATTACGTAAACCAAGTAATTGTACCAACAGAAAAAGTTGTACAAATTAGAAATGGTAAAAAAGTAAACAGAGAAAGAGTTTATTTTCCAGGGTACATAATGGTAGAGGCTAATCTTTCAGGAGAAGTACCTCACGTTATAAAAGCAATAACTGGTGTTATTGGTTTTTTAGGTGAAACCAAAGGTGGTGAACCTGTTCCAATGAGAAAATCAGAAGTGAATAGAATGCTAGGTAAAGTTGATGAACTTTCTGTGCAAGATGAAAATATTGCAATTCCATTTAACGTTGGAGAAACAGTAAAAGTTGTAGATGGTCCATTTAACGGATTTGACGGAACTATAGAAAAAGTGAATGAAGAAAAGCGTAAGCTTGAGGTAATGGTGAAAATATTCGGAAGAAAAACACCATTAGAATTAAGCTATATGCAAGTAGAAAAGATATAATTGTTACACAAATATATATCGATTTATTTTTTGGCTTCCAACTTAAAATAAATCATTAAACATTTTTAAAATGGCAAAAGAAGTTAGTAAAGTAGTTAAGTTACAAGTAAGGGGAGGCGCAGCGAATCCATCGCCGCCGGTTGGACCCGCTTTAGGTGCTGCTGGTGTTAACATTATGGAGTTCTGTAAACAGTTTAATGCAAGAACGCAAGACAAACAAGGTAAAGTTTTACCTGTTGTTATTACTGTTTTCAAAGACAAATCGTTTGATTTTGTTGTAAAAACTCCTCCTGCAGCAGTTCAGTTACTAGAAGCGGCCAAAATTAAAAAAGGTTCAGGAGAACCAAACAGAAAAAAAGTAGCATCTGTTACTTGGGATCAAATTAAAGTAATCGCAGAAGACAAAATGGTAGATTTAAATGCCTTTGAAGTTACTTCAGCTATGAAAATGATTGCAGGTACAGCACGTTCTATGGGATTAACAGTAAAAGGTAATGCACCAGCATAAACTTTATAAAAAGTAGTAAAATGGCAAAATTAACAAAAAAGCAAAAAGAAGCTTACGCAAAGTTAGATAGCTCTAAATCTTATGATTTAGCTGCTGCTTCAGCGCTAGTCAAAGACATTACTAATGTAAAGTTTGATGCATCTGTAGATTTGGCAATACGTTTAGGAGTAGATCCACGTAAAGCTAATCAAATGGTTAGAGGTGTAGTAACATTACCTCACGGAACTGGTAAAGATGTAAAAGTTTTAGCATTGGTAACTCCAGATAAAGAAGCAGAAGCTACAGCAGCTGGCGCAGATTATGTGGGATTAGATGAATACCTTCAAAAAATTAAAGGAGGATGGACAGATGTAGACGTTATTATAACAATGCCTAGTGTTATGGGTAAATTAGGTCCTTTAGGTAGAGTTTTAGGTCCTAGAGGTTTAATGCCTAACCCAAAAACAGGTACTGTAACAATGGATGTTGCAAAAGCTGTTCAAGATGTAAAAGCTGGTAAAATCGACTTTAAAGTTGATAAAACAGGTATTGTTCATGCGGCAATTGGAAAAGTATCTTTTGATGCAAAGAAAATTGAAGAAAATGCAAATGAATTATTACAAACAATTATGAAATTGAAACCTACAACTGCAAAGGGTACATATGTAAAAAGTGTATTTATGTCTAGTACAATGAGTCCTAGTGTAGCTGTTGAGTTTAAATCTGTTTAATACGTTAAAACTTATAATTATGACTAGAGAAGAGAAATCACAAGTAATACAAGATTTAACAGCAACATTAGCAGATACTAATACTTTATATTTAGCAGATATTTCTGGTTTAGATGCAGGAACTACCTCTAATTTACGTAGAGCTTGTTTTAAAGCAGGTATTCAGCTATCAGTTGTAAAAAATACTTTACTTGCAAAAGCAATGGAAGCTTCAGACAAAGATTTTGGAGACTTACCAACAGTATTAAAAGGAAACACTTCTATGATGATTTCAGAAGCAGCAAATGCTCCTGCAAAATTAATCAAAGAATTTAGAAAAAAATCTAAAGATAGACCATTATTAAAAGGGGCTTTTGCAGAAGAGTCTATTTATATTGGTGATGAACAATTAGATGCTTTAGTAGATATTAAATCTAGAGAAGAACTTATTGGAGAAATCATTGGATTATTACAGTCTCCTGCTAAAAATGTTGTTTCAGCATTACAATCAGGTGGACAAACACTTTCAGGTATTATTAAAACTTTATCTGAAAAATAATTACGCGCACAAATAAACTAAAATAAACAAAATTTTTAAAAACAATTAAAATGGCAGATTTAAAAGATTTCGCAGAACAATTAGTTAACTTAACAGTAAAAGAAGTTAACGAATTAGCTACTATCTTAAAAGATGAGTATGGTATTGAGCCTGCAGCAGCAGCAGTAGCAGTAGCAGGACCAGCAGCAGGTGGTGCTGACGGTGGTGCAGATGAGCAAACAGAATTTGATGTAATCTTAAAAGCAGCAGGTGGTTCTAAACTAGCAGTTGTAAAATTAGTTAAAGAATTAACTGGTTTAGGATTAAAAGAAGCTAAAGGTATCGTAGATAGCGCACCAGCTGCAGTTAAAGAAGGTGTTTCTAAAGACGAAGCTGAAGGTTTAAAAGCATCTTTAGAAGAAGCAGGAGCTGAGGTAGAGCTTAAGTAAGCTATTACTCCCGATTTCGAATTATCGAAAAACGGGAAAACAAATTTAGGTTTAGGTACTAAAAATAACAGTTTTTAGGCCTAAACCATTTTGTGTATATATTCGTTCTTTATTTTAATTCAGATTTTAATCAAAAAAATATTCTCTTTTGGCAACGAAAAACACTACTGAAAGAATCAACTTCGCAACTTCTCAAATGATAAAAGAATATCCAGATTTTTTGGATATTCAGGTAAAATCTTTTCAAGATTTTTTCCAACTTCAAACAAAGGCAGAAGAAAGAGGTGAAGAAGGTTTGTACAAAACCTTTATGGATAACTTTCCAATTACAGATACAAGAAATCAATTCGTATTAGAATTTTTAGACTACTTTGTAGACCCACCAAGATACTCTATACAAGAATGTATAGAAAGAGGTCTTACACACAGTGTTCCTCTAAAGGCACGTTTAAAATTATACTGTACAGATCCAGAACACGAAGATTTCGAAACTATTGTACAAGACGTATATCTTGGTACAATTCCTTACATGACAAACTCTGGTACCTTTGTAATTAATGGTGCAGAGCGTGTGGTGGTTTCTCAATTACACAGATCTCCTGGTGTATTTTTTGGGCAATCTTTCCATGCAAACGGTACAAAATTATATTCTGCAAGAGTTATTCCTTTTAAAGGATCTTGGATAGAATTTGCTACCGATATCAATCAAGTAATGTATGCTTATATTGATAGAAAGAAAAAATTACCAGTAACAACATTATTTAGAGCCATTGGGTTCGAGAGAGATAAAGATATATTAGAAATTTTTGATCTTGCAGAAGAAGTAAAAGTTTCTAAAGCTGGATTAAAAAAAGTATTAGGTAGAAAACTTGCGGCTAGAGTTTTAAAAACTTGGCATGAAGATTTCGTAGATGAAGATACAGGAGAAGTTGTATCAATCGAAAGAAACGAAATTGTTTTTGATCGTGATACAATCTTAGAAAAAGACCATATTGATGAAATAATTGATGCAGGTGCCAAAACAGTATTACTTCATAAAGAAGATAATCAAATGGCAGATTATGCAATTATTCATAACACATTACAAAAAGATCCTACAAACTCAGAAAAAGAAGCTGTAGAACATATCTATAGACAATTACGTAATGCAGAACCGCCAGATGAGGAAACTGCAAGAGGTATTATAGATAAGTTATTCTTCTCTGAACAACGTTATAATTTAGGTGAAGTTGGTCGTTTTAGAATGAACACAAAACTTCAGTTAGATGTTGATATGGATCAAAAAGTATTAACAAAACTAGATATTATTACAATTATCAAGTTTTTAATACAATTGATCAACTCTAAAGCAGAGGTAGATGATATTGATCACTTATCTAACAGACGTGTAAGAACTGTAGGAGAGCAATTAGCTGGTCAGTTTGGTGTTGGTTTAGCACGTATGGCTAGAACAATTCGTGAGCGTATGAATGTACGTGATAACGAAGTGTTTACACCAATCGATTTAATTAATGCAAAAACATTATCATCTGTAATTAACTCATTCTTTGGTACCAACCAATTATCTCAATTTATGGACCAAACCAATCCATTAGCAGAGATTACTCACAAACGTAAATTATCTGCACTTGGACCAGGTGGTTTATCTAGAGAAAGAGCAGGTTTTGAGGTGCGTGACGTGCACTATACACACTATGGTCGTTTATGTCCGATTGAAACTCCAGAGGGACCAAACATTGGTTTAATTTCTTCTCTATCAGTATTTGCTAAGGTAAATAATTTAGGGTTTATAGAAACTCCTTACAGAAAAGTAGAAAACGGTGTTGTAGCTGGTAAAGAGCCTATTTATTTAAGTGCAGAAGAAGAAGAAGGTATGAAAATTGCCCAATCTAATTTAGAACTTAAAGAAGATGGCGCTATTGTTTTAGATAGAGTTATTGCTCGTGAAGAAGGAGATTTCCCTGTTGTTAATCCTGAAGAGATTAATTATATGGATGTGGCTCCAAATCAAATTGCCTCTATATCTGCATCTTTAATACCATTTTTAGAGCATGATGATGCAAACCGTGCATTAATGGGATCTAACATGATGCGTCAAGCAGTACCATTATTACGCCCAGAATCTCCTATTGTAGGAACTGGTTTAGAAAGAAGAGTAGCAAAAGATTCTCGTATTTTAATAAATGCAGAAGGAGAAGGTGTAGTAGAATATGTAGATGCAAATAAAATAACCATTAAGTACGATAGAACAGAAGAAGAAAAAATGGTAAGTTTTGATTCTGATCAAGTTTCTTACGACTTAATTAAGTTTAGAAAAACCAACCAAGGTACTTCTATTAACCTGAAACCAATTGTAGAAAAAGGAGACAGAGTTACAGAAGGTCAAGTACTTTGTGAAGGTTATGCAACACAAAAAGGAGAATTAGCTTTAGGTAGAAATATGAAAGTAGCCTTTATGCCTTGGAAAGGGTATAACTTTGAGGATGCAATTGTAATTTCAGAAAAAGTAGTTCGCGAAGATATATTTACATCTAT
The DNA here is from genome assembly GCF_947503855.1 of uncultured Polaribacter sp. GTDB lineage: Bacteria > Bacteroidota > Bacteroidia > Flavobacteriales > Flavobacteriaceae > Polaribacter. The sequence continues at coordinate 165,177 of NZ_CANNFF010000007.1, forward strand.
TCATATTGATGAGTATTCTTTAGATGTTAGAGATACAAAATTAGGAACAGAAGAGTTAACTAATGATATTCCTAACGTTTCTGAAGAAGCAACCAAAGACTTAGATGAAAATGGAATGATAAGAATTGGAGCAGAAGTAAATCCTGGTGATATCTTAATTGGAAAAATTACCCCAAAAGGAGAATCTGATCCAACTCCAGAAGAAAAATTATTACGCGCTATTTTTGGTGATAAAGCAGGTGATGTAAAAGACGCATCATTAAAAGCTTCGCCATCATTAAGAGGGGTCGTAATCGATAAAAAATTATTTAAGAGAGCGGTAAAAGATAAAAACAAAAGATTAAGAGATAAAGAAGCAGTAGCAACTTTAGAGCAATCTTTCGTTTCTAAATTCGAAACTTTAAAAGATCAATTAATAGAAAAGTTATTTGCACTAATTAGCGGAAAAACATCGCAAGGTGTGTTTAACGATTTAGGTGAAGAAGTTTTACCAAAAGGTAAAAAATACACCCTAAAAATGTTAAATTCTGTAGACGATTATGTTCACTTAACAGGTTCTTGGACAACAGATAGCGACTTAAATAAATTAGTTGGTGAGTTAGTTCATAATTATAAGATTAAAGTAAACGATTTACAGGGTTCTTTACGTCGTCAAAAATTTACAATCTCTGTAGGAGATGAATTACCAGCCGGAATCTTAAAACTTGCTAAAATTTACATTGCTAAAAAACGTAAATTAAAAGTAGGAGATAAAATGGCAGGTCGTCATGGAAACAAAGGTATTGTTGCACGTATTGTAAGAGCAGAAGATATGCCTTTCTTAGAAGACGGAACTCCAGTAGACATTGTTCTTAACCCATTAGGGGTACCATCTCGTATGAATATTGGTCAAATTTACGAAACTGTTCTAGGTTGGGCAGGTCAAAAATTAGACAAAAAATATGCAACACCTATTTTTGATGGAGCGTCTTTAGACGAAATCAACAAATATACAGATGATGCAGGTGTACCAAGATTTGGACACACTTATTTATATGATGGAGGAACAGGAAAACGTTTTGATCAACCAGCAACAGTTGGGGTAATTTATATGATTAAATTAGGACACATGATTGAAGATAAAATGCACGCACGTTCTATTGGTCCTTACTCATTAATTACACAACAACCATTAGGTGGTAAAGCACAATTTGGGGGTCAGCGTTTTGGAGAGATGGAAGTTTGGGCACTTGAAGCTTATGGAGCATCGAGTATCTTAAGAGAAATCTTGACTGTTAAGTCTGATGATGTTATGGGTAGAGCTAAAACATACGAAAGTATTGTGAAAGGTGAAGCTATGCCAGAACCAGGTTTACCAGAATCATTTAACGTATTAATGCACGAATTGAAAGGTTTAGGATTAGACGTTAGATTAGAAGAATAATTTTTAATAGTTGGTAGTTGTTAGTGCTTAGTTATTGGTTTCAATCCTTTAATTAGAATTTTGAGAGTCACAACTAAAAACTAACAACTAAAAACCAAAAACTATATAAAAGAACATGGCAAGAAAACAAGAAAAGTACACTGTAAAAAAGTTTAATAAAATCTCAATTGGTTTATCATCACCAGAAGCAATATTAGAAGTTTCTAAAGGTGAAGTTTTAAAACCAGAAACTATAAATTACCGTACACACAAGCCAGAAAGAGATGGTTTGTTTTGTGAGCGTATTTTTGGTCCTGTAAAGGATTATGAGTGTGCTTGTGGAAAATACAAAAGAATTCGTTACAAAGGGATTGTTTGTGATAGATGTGGGGTAGAAGTTACCGAAAAGAAAGTACGTAGAGATAGAGTAGGGCACATCAACTTGGTAGTTCCTGTAGCTCATATTTGGTACTTTAGATCATTACCTAACAAAATGGGATACCTTTTAGGTTTACCATCTAAAAAGTTAGATATGATTATCTATTACGAACGTTATGTTGTAATTCAACCAGGTATTGCTAAAAATGTAGAAGGAGAACCATTACAAAAAATGGATTTCTTAACAGAAGAAGAATACTTAGATATTGTTGATGAATTACCACAAGAAAATCAATATTTAGAAGACACAGACCCAAATAAATTTATTGCTAAAATGGGTGCTGAGTGTTTAATAGACTTATTGGCTAGAATCGATTTAGACCAATTATCTTTCGATTTAAGACACAAAGCAAATACAGAAACTTCTAAACAACGTAAAACAGAAGCATTAAAACGTTTAAATGTTGTAGAAGCATTTAGAGATTCTCAAAAAAATAGAGAAAACAATCCTGAGTGGATGATCATGAAGGCAATACCAGTAATTCCACCAGAATTACGCCCTCTAGTGCCTTTAGATGGTGGTCGTTTTGCAACCTCAGATTTAAATGATTTATATAGAAGAGTAATTATTAGAAACAATCGTTTAAAAAGATTGGTAGAAATAAAAGCTCCAGAAGTTATTTTACGTAATGAAAAACGTATGTTACAAGAATCTGTAGATTCATTATTTGATAACACACGTAAATCATCAGCAGTAAAAACAGAATCTAACAGACCATTAAAATCTTTATCAGATTCATTAAAAGGTAAACAAGGTCGTTTCCGTCAAAACTTATTAGGAAAACGTGTAGATTATTCAGCACGTTCTGTAATTGTAGTTGGGCCAGAAATGAAATTGTCTGAATGTGGATTGCCAAAAGATATGGCAGCAGAACTTTACAAACCTTTCGTAATTAGAAAATTAATAGAAAGAGGAATTGTTAAAACTGTAAAATCTGCCAAGAAAATTATAGATAGAAAAGAACCCGTTGTTTGGGATATTTTAGAAAATGTAATTAAAGGACATCCTGTTTTATTAAATAGAGCTCCTACTTTACACAGGTTAGGTATCCAAGCTTTTCAACCAAAATTAATTGAAGGAAAAGCAATACAATTACACCCATTAGCATGTTCTGCATTTAATGCCGATTTTGATGGAGATCAAATGGCGGTTCATTTACCATTAGGACCAGAAGCTATTTTAGAAGCACAATTATTAATGTTAGCTTCTCATAATATCTTAAACCCGGCAAATGGCGCCCCAGTAACTGTACCTTCTCAAGATATGGTACTTGGGTTATATTATATGACTAAAGAAAGAAAGTCAACCAAAGATGTTCCTATTAAAGGAGAAGGGTTAACATTCTATTCGCCAGAAGAAGTAACGATTGCTTTTAACGAGCAACAAGTAGACCTAAATGCTGGTATAAAAGTTAGAACTCAAGATATAGACGAAAACGGAGAGCAAGTAACTAAAATTATAGAAACTACTGTAGGTAGAGTTTTATTTAATGAAAAAGTACCTGCTGAAGCTGGATATATTAATGAGGTATTAACTAAGAAAAACTTAAGAGGAATTATTGGTGGAATTTTAAAAGCTACAGATATTCCTACAACAGGTGCTTTCTTAGATGAAATAAAAAATATGGGATATAAATTTGCCTTTGAAGGCGGTTTATCATTCTCATTAGGAGATATTATTATTCCTGCAGAAAAACAATCTATGATTGATGAAGCCAACAAAGAGGTAGACATGATTGTAGGAAATTATAACATGGGTATGTTAACGCAAAAAGAGCGTTACAATCAGGTAATTGATGTTTGGGGTTCTACCAACAATAGATTAACTGAATTATCCATGAAAAACTTAAGAGAAGACCAACAAGGTTTTAACTCTGTATATATGATGCTAGATTCTGGTGCAAGGGGTTCTAAAGAACAAATACGTCAGTTAACTGGTATGCGTGGTTTAATGGCAAAGCCTAAAAAATCTACTGCAGGTGGTGGAGAAATTATTGAAAACCCAATTCTTTCTAACTTTAAAGAAGGTTTATCAATCTTAGAATACTTTATCTCTACACACGGTGCTCGTAAAGGATTAGCAGATACCGCTTTAAAAACCGCAGATGCAGGTTACTTAACACGTAGACTGGTAGATGTATCTCAAGACGTTATAATTAACGAAGAAGATTGTGGTACATTAAGAGGTTTAGAAGTAGCTCCTTTAAAGAAAAACGATGAAATTGTAGAGTCTTTAGCAGACAGAATAGAAGGTAGAGTTTCTTTAAACAATGTTTATCACCCAATTACAGACGAAATCTTATTAGAAGCTAACCAGAGAATTACTTCTCAATTAGCAGAAGCTGTAGATAAATCTGGTATAGATGCTGTAGAAGTAAGATCTCCATTAAGTTGTGAATCTTCTAAAGGGATTTGTGCAAAATGTTATGGACAAAGTTTATCTACACTTAATAAAGTTCAAATTGGTGAAGCAGTTGGTGTAATTGCAGCACAATCTATTGGAGAGCCAGGTACACAGTTAACATTACGTACATTCCACGTTGGTGGGGTTGCAGGTAACATTTCTGAAGATAATAAGTTAACCGCAAAATTTGAAGGTAAAGTTGTTATAGAGGATTTAAGAACTGTTGTAGGTAAAAATAACGAAGGAAATGAAGTTGATATTGTAATTTCTAGAACAGCAGAAATTAAAATTATAGACAAGAAAACAGGAATCACGTTAAGTACTAATATTATTCCTTATGGTTCTATCATTTTTGATAAAGACAGAAAATCTATCAAAAAAGGAGATGTAATTGTACAATGGGATCCATTTAACGGTGTAATTGTTTCAGAATTTTCTGGAAAAGTGAAGTTTGATAATTTAGAGCAAGGTATGAACTATGCTGTAGAAATTGACGAACAAACAGGTTTCCAAGAGAAAGTAATTACAGATTCTAAGAATAAGAAAATTATAGCTTCTTTAATTATAGAAGATAAAGATGGTAATGCCCTACGATCTTACAGTTTACCAGTTGGTGCACATTTAATGGTCAATGACGGAGACACTGTAGAAAGTGGTAAAACATTAGTAAAAATACCTAGAAAATCTGGTAAAGCAGGTGATATTACAGGAGGTTTACCACGTGTAACAGAATTATTTGAAGCACGTAACCCTTCTAATCCATCTGTAGTTTCAGAAATTGATGGTGTAGTTTCTTTCGGAAAAATTAAACGTGGTAATAGAGAAATTATCGTTGAATCTAAAACAGGAGAAATTAGCAAGTATTTAGTAAAACTTTCTAACCAAATCTTAGTTCAAGAAAACGACTTTATTAAAGCGGGTATGCCATTATCTGATGGAGCAACAACACCTTCTGATATTTTAAGAATTAAAGGACCCTCTGCAGTACAAGAGTACTTAGTAAATGAAATACAAGAAGTATATCGTTTACAAGGTGTAAAAATTAATGACAAGCATTTCGAAGTTGTAGTTCGTCAAATGATGCGTAAAGTTAAAATTATAGATTCTGGAGATACATTATTCTTAGAGAATCAATTAATTCATAAAAACGACTTTATCGAAGAAAATGATGCAATTTACGGAATGAAAGTTGTTGAAGATGCGGGTGATTCTGAAAACTTAAAACCAGGTCAAATAATTTCTGCACGTCAATTAAGAGATGAAAATTCTTTATTAAGAAGAAACGATCAGAACTTAGTAGTAGCAAGAGAAGCTAGACCTGCAACTGCAGAACAAGTTTTACAAGGTATTACTAGAGCATCATTACAAACCAAATCGTTTATTTCTGCAGCTTCTTTCCAAGAAACTACAAAAGTATTAAACGAAGCAGCTGTAAATGGTAAAATAGATACTTTAGAAGGCTTAAAAGAAAATGTAATTGTTGGTAAGAAAATACCAGCAGGTACAGGAATGAGATCTTACGATAAAATTATTGTAGGACCCAAAGATGAGATAGAACAAAGTTTCTAAAAAAAAAAACGTGTAAACGTTTAAATATTTAAAAGTTGAATTGTTTACTGTAATTTTATTACACTATTCAATTCAACTTTTTTTTTGTCATTCCTGCGTAGGCAGGAATCCATAATATGAAAGTTTTAGATTCCTGCTTTCGTAGTAATGACATTTCGTTTTTAAGAATACAAGAGAAAATTACACAAGTAAACAAATTAACATTTAAATATAGAATAAATGGAAGAAAATCAAAATAAAGACGGCCAATTAAATATAGAGTTAGATCAAGAGGTTGCAGAAGGTACGTATTCTAACTTAGCAATCATCAATCATTCTGTATCAGAATTTATTGTAGATTTTATTAATATTATGCCAGGTGTACCTAAAGCAAAAGTGAAATCAAGAATTATTTTAACACCACAACACGCTAAAAGACTTACCAAAGCTTTGGCTGATAATGTTAGAAAATTTGAACAAGCACATGGTGAGATAAAAGATTATGAACAACCACCAATACCCATGAATTTTGGACCTACAGGACAAGCTTAATAAAAAAGCGAAACTTTTAAGTTTCGCTTTTTTTTATAGTTTTTTTGAATCGTATCATTTATAAAGATTAAACTAAAGTAGTATTATGTTACATATTAGTCATAAATAACAAATAAACACTTATATGTTGTAATGTTTTGTTAACTAGATATTTATCTGTTTTATGTTGAATAAATTGTAAAAAATAATTTAGTTAAACGTTAATTAAGCTTGTTTTTAAACTATTATTTAGTGTTTTCTTTTCATTTTATTAATCGGTTAAAGTTATTCTACATCTAATTTTGGAGAAAATTATAACTAAACTAAAATGAAACAATTGAATACTTTAAGACTTTTCTTATTTATTGCTGTACTTTCTTTAACAGCATTCCAAACATTTTCGCAAACAGGCACAATACAAGGTTTAATTACCGATGAAAATGGAATTTACGTTCCAGGTGCTAGTGTGTCTTTAGAAGCTATCAAAAAAGGTGATGTTACCAATTTTGATGGTAAGTTTACTATTGTAGCTGTACCAGTAGGTACTTATACTTTAAAAGTTACCTATTTGGGTTATAAAGATGTTGAACAATCAATAATTGTTAAGCAAAACCAAACAACTAAAGTAAGTTTACAATTAAAATCTGGAGGAATTGAATTAAATGAAATCCAAATAAAAACATACGCTTTAAGTGGTCAATCTAAAGCCTTAAATAAACAGAAAAATAATATTAATATTACCAATGTTGTTTCTACAGATCAGATTGGTAAATTTCCTGATGCTAACATTGGAGATGCTGTAAAAAGAATTCCTGGAATTACAATGCAAGTAGACCAAGGAGAAGCTAGAAATATAATTATTAGAGGGCTTTCTCCTCAATTAAACTCGGTTACTTTAAATGGTAGTAGAATCCCTTCAGCAGAAGGGGATAATAGAAATATTCAAATGGACTTAATTCCATCTGATATGATTCAGTCTATTCAAGTTAATAAAGCAGTTACTCCAGATATGGAAGCTGATGCTTTAGGTGGTTCTGTAAATTTAATTACTAGAACAGCTCCACAAGGATTTAGATTATCTGCAACTGCAGGTTCTGGTCTAAACACAATCACCGATAAAAGAATCTTAAATGGTTCATTTTTAGTAGGAAATCGTTCTAAAAACAAAAAATTTGGTTGGATGATTTCTGCAACTGTAAATGATAACGATTTTGGTTCTGATAATGTTGAAGCAGAATGGATAGATCAAGCTGTAAGCCCATTAACAGGGAATGATATTACTGTTAGCCCATATATTGCAGAATCTGATATTAGAACGTATTTAGTACAACGTGTTCGTAGAAGTTTTTCTGCAAATTTAGATTATCAGATTAACGATAATAATAACATCTACTTAAAAACAATGTACAATTGGAGAGATGATAGAGAGAATAGATATAGGTTACGCTACAGAAGTATTGAGCCAATATTTACTTCAGGAACTGATCAAATTATTGGTTATCAAGGTGAAATTAGAAGACAAACTAAAGGAGGTTTAAATAATGATAGAAATAAAAATACAAGATTAGAAGATCAACGTATGCAAAATTATACGTTGGGAGGTAAGCATGTATTTGGAAAATTGGAGTTTGATTGGTTTGGTTCTTTAGCTGCAGCTTCAGAAGAAAGATTAAACGAAAGATATATAGAATATGAGTTAAAAGAAAATCCAGCAGGAGACCCTATTCGTTTACAAGTAAATTTAAATAATACTAGATTTCCAGTAATAAATCCAAGTGTTGCAACTGATGCTACTTTAAGTAGATATTCTTTAAAAGAAATCACAGAAGAAAATCAGTTTACAGAAGAAAATGATGTAAATTTTGTAGCTAATTTTAAACTACCAACTAAAAAAGGATCTTTAAAATTTGGAGGAAGAATTAGAACAAAAAGTAAAGATAGAAATAATGACTTTTTTGAGCTTGCCCCAACAAATGCCACTTTTGATGATTTTTCTGCTTTGCCATTAATAGATAAAACAGATGCTAATTTTTTAGCAGGAAGTAGCTATGCAGCAGGTCAGTATGTAGATCCAGCTTTTTTAGGAGATCTTAATTTTAATAATGCGTCTCTGTTTGATAAAGAGTCTGTTGTTGATGAATTTTTAGGTGGAAATTACGATGCAAAAGAAGATGTATTTGCTGGATATGTAATGGTTACTCATAAGTTGAATGACAAGTTAACACTATTAGGAGGTTTACGATTAGAAACCACTAAAATAGAAACTACAGGTAATATTGTTAATTATGATGTAAATGGAGATTTTGATGGTGTTACATCAACAACAGAAAATAATTCATATACAAACATATTACCAGGCGTGCATTTAAAATATGATTTCACTAAAAACAATTCAGTACGTTTTGCTTGGACAAATACTATTGCAAGACCTAATTATATAGATTTGGTTCCTTTTAGAAACATCATAAGAGAAGATGCAGAAATAGAAATAGGAAATCCAGATTTAAACCCAACTACATCTATGAACTTTGATTTATTAGGTGAGCAATACTTTAAAAATGTTGGTATTTTATCAGGTGGTATTTTCTATAAAAAAATAGATAACTTTATTTATCCTTTAGTATCTCAAACTACAGATGATTCTCTTGGAGCAAACACAACAGGTTTTGATACAAAAAGGCCAGTAAATGGAGATGATGCTTCTATTTTTGGATTAGAGTTTGCGCTACAAAGACAATTAGATTTTTTACCAGGTTTCTTAAAGAACTTTAGCTTATATGTTAATTATACCTATTTAACGTCAAGCGCAAATGGTATTAGAAATGAAGATGGAGATGAAAGAAATGATTTAGATTTACCCAATACAGCACCTAATATGTTTAATGGTTCATTAGGGTATACTAATAAATTTTTTAGCGGTAGACTTTCAGCAAATTTCTCTGATTCTTATGTAGATGAAATTGGAGGAAATGCTTTTGAAGATCGTTATTATGACAAGCAATTCTTTCTAGATTTTAACACTACGTTTACCATCAATAAGAATTTAAGAATTTATGCAGATGTAAACAATATTACAGACCAACCTTTACGTTATTTTCAAGGAGTTAGTGATAGAACCATGCAAATGGAATATTATGGAAGAAGAATAACACTAGGTCTAAAGTATGATTTATTTAAAAAGTAATTTAGAATTGATAATGAAAACAATTCATAAATTAATCATCTGTTTTTTAAGTTCTTTTATACTGCTTTCTTGTGGTAACAAAAGTAAGTTACCCGTTATTAAACCAGATGTAATTACAGAAAATACTTTAAATGACACTGATGATCCTGCAATTTGGATTCACCCAACAGACACAGAAAAAAGTATTGTTTTTGGCACAGATAAAGAAACAAACGGAGCTATTTATGCTTTTGATTTACAAGGAAAAATTATTGAAGATAAAACCATTAGAAATATAAAAAGACCAAATAATGTCGATTTAGAATATGGTTTTAAATTAAATGATTCAACAAATACTGATATTTTAGTATTTACCGAAAGAGAAAAGCAACAAATTAGAGTTTTTTCTATTCCGGATATGAAAGCTTTAGATAATGGTGGATTTCCTGTTTTTGAAGATGCAACAAAGCCTGAATATAATTTACCAATGGGTGTAGCTATATATAAATCTGCAGTAGATTCCTCTTTTTATATAATTGTTGGTAGAAAATCTGGACCCAAAGAGGGCTATTTATATCAATATAAATTGACCTCAGAAAATAGCCTTCTAAAATCTACTCTAGTAAGAAAATTTGGAAAGTATAGTGGTCAAAAGGAAATCGAAGCAATTGCAGTAGATGCTGAAATGGGTTTTATTTATTATGCTGATGAAATGCATTGCATTCGTAAATATTATGCAGAACCATCAAAAGGTAATGATGAAATTAGTTGTTTTGGTGCTAAGTATTTTTATAGAGATATAGAAGGAATTGCCATTGCAAAACAAGAAAATGGTGCTGGCTATTTAATTGTCTCAGATCAACAAAAAGGACAATTTAACCTTTTTGATAGAAATACAAATACGTTTATAAAAGCTGTAAATTTATCTACTTTAGAGACAGATGGATGTGAGGTAGTTACAGTTGCGTTAAACAAAACATTTGATAGTGGTTTGTTTGTATCTATGAATAATAATAAAAACTTTTACTTCTATAATTTTAGTAAAATTATAGAATAGTTTAGATAAAATTCTATTTTTAAAAAAAAGCGAAACTTTTAAGTTTCGCTTTTTTTATATTTTAAATTTTTCTTGTTTTGTTCAATAACCAATAATCAGCTAAAACCAAAGCGGTCATTGCTTCTATAATCGGTACAGCTCTAGGTACAACACAAGGGTCATGCCTTCCTTTACCAGTAATTTCTGTAACTTCATTTTCTGAATTGATGGTTTGCTGAGAGCTCATAATAGTAGCTACAGGTTTAAAAGCAACTCTAAAGTAAATATCCATTCCGTTAGAAATTCCACCTTGTACACCTCCAGATAAATTGGATTGTGTAGTACCATCTGCATTAAAAATATCGTTATGCTCAGAACCTCTCATTTTTGCACCACAAAACCCACTACCAAATTCAAAACCTTTTACAGCATTTATAGATAACATTGCTTGGCCAAGTGCGGCATGTAATTTATGAAATATAGGCTCACCTAAACCAACAGGAACGTTTTGTGCTACACAAGTTATAGTTCCTCCAATAGTATCTCCCGCTTTTCTAATTTCTTTAATTTTAGCAATCATTTTCTCAGCAGAGACTTCATCTGGACAACGTACAATATTGCTTTCTGTTTTAGAAAAATCTACCTCCTGATAAGGTTTTTCCATAAAAATATCGCCCACAGAAGATGTAAAGGCATTAATATTAATGCTAGCAACCAATTGTTTTGCCAAAGCACCAGCTACAACCCAATTGGCAGTCTCTCTAGCAGAACTTCTACCACCACCTCTATAATCTCTTAAACCGTACTTTTGGTCGTAAGTAAAATCAGCATGAGAAGGTCTATATACATTTGTATTATGGTTGTAATCTTTAGATTTCTGATTTGTATTTCTAATCACAAAACCAATAGAGGTTCCTGTTGTTTTTCCTTCAAAAATTCCTGATAAAAATTCTACAGTATCTGGTTCTTTACGTTGAGTAACAATTTTAGATTGTCCAGGTTTACGTCTGTTTAGTTCTTCTTGTATAGCCTCAAAATCAATTTTTAAACCAGCAGGAAATCCATCAATAACACCACCAATAGCTGTTCCATGAGATTCTCCATATGTTGTAACTTTTAATAAATTTCCAAAAGAATTAAATGACATTTTATAGTAAATTTTAGAAATACAAATATAATAACATGTATAGATAAAACTTTAAAATTATTCTTTAAATAATGATTTCTAGTATTTTTTATTTGTAAATAAGCATTGATATTGAAATAGATAGCTTCTTTAAAAAATGATATTCAAAAAAGTAAAAAAAAACATCTTTTTTATTTTAAAGAAATAAAAAACCTTTCTATATTTGCATCCGCATTCAGGGAATACCTGATGAGGCTTCTGGAGAAATGGCAGAGTGGTCGAATGCGGCAGTCTTGAAAACTGTTGACTGTAACAGGTCCGGGGGTTCGAATCCCTCTTTCTCCGCTGAAATTTATTCAATTTCCAACAAAGTCCTGTAAACACTATGTTTATGGGACTTTTTAGTTTCTACAAAACATCAAAAAGTGTATTAAAAACCATTCTGTTGGTGACCTATTCGGTGACCTTTTTTAAACCTTATTTAGGTCACCTAATTTGTTAATAACTGTTTATAAATCAGCTATTTAAACAACTTTAAAGACCTCAATATTTTGTAAATTAATGTATAATTTTAAAGGTCACCAGAATGAACAAAACATTTGGATTATTGTACTACTTGAAGAAAAGTAAGGTAGATACACAGGGCAAATGCCCTATTTACTTACGTATTACTATAGATGGTAAACGTACAGAAATCAGCACAAAACGTGTTATTGAAATTAACAAGTGGAGTAATCAAGCCAATAAAGCTATTGGAAGAACAGAAGATATACGAGAACTAAATGCTTATTTAGATTCACTTACTACAAAAGTATATCAAAGTCAAAGAGATTTAATTCAAGACAATAAAGCTGTTACAACCGAAACGCTTAAAAATAAATTTTTAGGTATTGAAGATAAGGAAAGAACACTCATAACTATTTTTAACAATCACAACAAGCAAGTTGAAAAATTAGTTGGTAAAGAGTTTTCAGCTGGAACTTTAGAACGCTATAAAACAGTATGTAAACATCTGCAAGAGTTTATGCTACATCAATACAAAGTGAGTGATATATCCATAAAGAGAATAGACCACAAATATATTACAGATTTTGAGTTCTATTTAAAAACCGTTAGAAACTGCGGACACAACAGTACTATTAAGTATATCAAGAATTTTAAAAAGATAGTTCGTATTGCTATAGCCAACGATTGGATTAAAAAAGACCCATTTCTCAATTATAAAGTCCGTTTAAAAGAAGTAGAACGTCAATTTCTTTCTGAAGAAGAAATACAAGCAATGTTAGATAAAGAATTACACACAGCTCGTTTAGAACAAGTACGAGATATATTTGTATTCTGTTGCTTTACAGGTTTGGCATATAGCGACGTTAAGAAGCTCTCAAAAGACAATTTGGTATTTGGAATTGATGGAGATAAATGGATTAAAACAAAGCGTACTAAAACAGATACACGCAGTAATATCCCCCTACTTCCAACAGCTTTAGAAATCATCAAGAAATACGAGAACCATCCAGAGGCAGTAACAAAAGGTGTATTACTTCCTGTATTGAGCAATCAAAAGTCTAATGCCTATTTAAAAGAGATAGCAGACTTGTGTAGTATCAATAAAAACTTAACCACCCATTTAGCTCGTCATACATTTGCAACTACTGTAACACTCTCCAATGGAGTGCCAATGGAATCGGTAAGTAAAATGTTAGGTCATAAATCTTTAAAAACGACGCAACATTATGCTAAAATATTGGACAGAAAAGTAAGTGATGATATGGCTATTCTGAAACAAAAGTTTATAGACAAAACGAATCTGGAAGAATCCAAACGATTAGCCAATTAGGAGATATAAACATCCTATAAAAAAAAGTGATACAGTTTTTGTTTTATGCAATTAAAACCCTTGTCAAATCAAGGGTTTTTCTTCTTGAATAAGTTGCACTTTTTGTTTATAACTGTTAATAACTTCGTTTTAAGAAACACTCAAAATGTCGTAAATTAACACAATATAAATCAGGTGTTTACACCTTCTAATACAATTTGATTGATTATGCATTTAGAACTTATTACAAAGGATGATTTAAAGACTCTTAAACAGGAAATCATTACAGAACTTAAAACAATTATTGGAAGCAAGACAGAGCAAAAAAAATGGTTAAAATCGGCAGACGTACGTGAGCTATTAAATATCTCTCCAGGGACGTTGCAGAATTTACGAATCAATGGTACACTACCTTACACTAAAATGGGTAAAACGATGTACTATGAGTATGACGAAGTAGTTAAAATTTTAACCCAAAACAAAAGTGCTTAATGAGATTATACATACCAGAAAATTTAGACATAGATCAAATTGTTTATGATTACCCTCCTAATTTTAAGAAATATAAGCACAAAAGAGATAAGCTATTATATGTTATTCATTTAATAAATGCGCTTACACTCTATAATAAAGAGTTAATGTATGATGATTTTGTGTCTATTAGTGCAAAAATCTTACAGGACAAAATCTCTAATTACAAAGAGTACTTAAATTATCTTATCAATGTTGCAAAAATTATAGAAACGGATAATCAATATTTTGTTGGGTCAAAATCAAAAGGGTTTAGACTTACTGAAAAATATAGATGCGAAGTAGCTATTCATTCTATTAGCGACCAAACATTTCACAGGAAATTAAAAATTGAACGTAACAATAGAGAAGTTTCAGTAAAGCATCTAAACTACCTAACAAAATGGTTTGATGAAAAATTAGAAATTGATATTGATTACGTCAACAAGTTTTTAGCCGAAGAATATGCGTTGAAGAAAGACAACAAATCTTTGTGGCAATCCAAAAAGGTTAATAACTATGGTAAGGTCGAAGTCAAATATAAAAGACCGATTGACCAATTAAACCACGCAAAAATTAGCGCAGAAAAAATAAGTCGTCAAGATTATTATTTGTTGCACGATGATAATGTATATCGTTTCCATTCCAACCTTACTAATATGCGAAGCGTCATTAGAAATGCAGTAACATATGATGGCCAAAAATTAATTTCGATTGATATTAAAAATAGCCAACCCTATTTAAGCACTATATTGTTGAGTCGCTCGTTCTGGATTGAGCAAAAAAATGAGCCAAATGCACCAAAAGAGTTATCAATTACGTTTGACGAGCCCAAAAAGTCATTATCTTATTCTTTTAATAATATAAATGATAATAATTATGAGGTTGGTAGTAGGATTGATGATAGATTAAATATATCACATATAAAAGTACACGATACTGATTCTTACATTATGTTAGGAGATATTGATAAAACCCTTATGAATAATGAGTTTAGTCAGTATATAAATCTTGTGGTGAGTGGTACACTTTATGAGTTTTTAGAACACCAGTTTAGTCAACGATTGGGAGAAACATTTGCAAACCGTAAAGAGGTTAAAACAGCAGTATTCCAAGTACTGTTTACAGATAACAGGTTTTTAGGACAGGAAGATGCGAAACCGAAGAAAATGTTTAAGGAGATGTTTCCATACGTGTATGAGGTGTTTAGACAGATTAAGAAGAAAGACAACTCACTACTTCCAAGATTATTGCAAAGTATTGAGAGTTATTTAATGATAGATATTATAGCAAAGCGTATATTCATAGAATATCCAGATGCACCAATTTACACAATACACGATAGTATTTCTACTACAGAAGAATATGTAGATGTTGTTGAGGCGATAATGAAAGAGGAATTATCTAAAGCCATTGGTCACGAACCTAAATTATCTCGTGAGGTATGGTGTAAAAGCAATATGGTTAAGCATCTTGGAACTTTGGAAGAAAAAGCAAAAGTGGTTGCATAAATAACCCAGCAGAACCCAATTAACCCAGTGGTTTTTTTGGGTTTTATTATTAACTTGGAAATATTCCAATTATAGTTTAAAAAGATTAGTAAATTTGGTTTTTATAGATTTAACAATAAATACACTTTATAAATAATGTCAAACAATATAGCTAAACCATTTCTTAAATGGGCAGGTGGTAAAACACAACTTATTGATGAAATAAAGAACAACCTACCAGTAAATTTAAATAATAACTCCTTTACCTTCATCGAACCATTTGTTGGTAGTGGTGCTGTATTTTTTTGGATGATGAATAAGTTTCCAAATATTGAAAAAGCTGTTATTAATGATATAAATACAGATTTAACGGATTGTTATATTTCAATTAAAGATGATTTAGAAGATTTAATAAAAATTCTATCAAAATATCAAGCTGAATACCACCCTATTTTTAACGATAAGGAAAAAGCGAAAGAATATTATTATGAAAAGCGCACATTATTTAATACTCGAAAATCATCTCGAACAGTACAAAGTGCATTGTTTATATTTTTAAATAAAACTTGCTTCAATGGGCTTTATAGAGTAAACAGCAAAAATCAATACAATGTTCCTATTGGAAGATCCAAATCTTTACCAAATATATGTAACGAGTCTAATTTAAAAGCTGTTTCAGAAGTTTTACAAAGAACAATTATTTTAAATGGCGATTATGCAGAGACTTTAGAACATACTGATGATAATACATTATTCTATTTTGATCCACCATACAAACCATTAAGTGAAACTTCAAGTTTTAATTCTTATGCTAAAGATGTATTTAATGATAAGCAACAAATTAGATTAAAAGAATTTTGTGAAACTTTAAATAATTTAGGTCACCAATGGATTTTAAGTAATTCTGATATGAAAAATATAAATCCTGATGATAATTTCTTTGATGATTTATATGAACAGTTTAATATTTTTAGAGTAAATGCAAGAAGGAGTATTAACTCTAAAGGAAACAAAAGAGGAAAATTAACAGAATTATTAATTACCAATCTATCTTAATGAAAAGATTAACCAACCTTTTAAATTTTAATTCGGATGATGACCTATTTGATTATTTAATATCAACCCTAAAAGTTAAAGGTATCACACAGTGGGACTACTATGTTAAATGGGATAAAGTTCATAACAATATAAAACCTTACGAGGTAGAATTAAATATTCTAAATGTTCTTATAGGAAAACAAAATATAAAGGAAGAACTAACTAATTTAATATTACAATACCCTAAAGTAGTAAACGTAATTCCATTATTATTAGCTATTCGTTTTAAAAACAAGAAAGAACAGAAAATAAATATCGTTTCAAACATTAAAACATTTGAATATGACCATTTTGACCTATCTATAAAAGTCCCAAACAAATTTGAAGCTGAAAACATTGCTTCTTTTTTTATGGGTTGCGGTTTAGGTGATTTAGTTAAAGATAAAAAAGTTAAAAATTTAGTTGACTATGCTACAGGTGTTGAAGTTGGTTTAGATAGTAATGGCAGAAAGAACAGAGGTGGTCATCAAATGGAAAATGCTGTTGAGTTTTATATCAACCAAGTTTGCGA
The DNA here is from genome assembly GCF_947503855.1 of uncultured Polaribacter sp. Taxonomy (GTDB): domain Bacteria; phylum Bacteroidota; class Bacteroidia; order Flavobacteriales; family Flavobacteriaceae; genus Polaribacter. The sequence goes on from NZ_CANNFF010000007.1 coordinate 182,250, forward strand.
AGAGTTAAACCTTACATACCTTAAAGAAGGCACTGCAAAAACTATTAAAGAGAAATGGGGTATTCAAATTGCTGTTGATAAGTCTTCAAGGAGAATAGACTATGTAATAAATAACAATGGTAAACTATATTTTTTTGAAGTAAATTTTTATAATGGCGGAGGTTCTAAATTAAAGTCGACAGCTACAGAGTATGTAAATATGAATCAATATTGGAATAATCAAAATATTGAATTTATTTGGATAACAGATGGTGCTGGATGGATTAACACGCAAAAGCCATTAAGAGAATATTTTGATAAAGCAGAATATTTATTGAATTTAGAAATGCTAAAAAATGGGATTCTTAAAAAAATTATATAATAACATAAAAGTATTTATGGAAACCAACTTAAATAAAATTAAAGAAAGTAAGTATCTTAATAAAAACTTTTGGGGTTATACCATTTTGTATCTTTTAGGCAATACAATACCGATTTGGTTTTTGTTAATTATAAATTTGATTGAGAAAAAGTTTAGTTGTAGCGTAGTAATTGAATCAATTCATCAACCTTTTACTTATTTAGTTTTAAGTGGTACGCTCCTTTCTACTACACTATACCTTTGGCTTAAAAGTGTTAAATCAAATTCTGAAAACAACAGTTTACCAACTTCAATGTTGATATTCATTTTTATTTTTCTACCACTCCTCGGATATTTATTTATTAAAACAAATAATAAATCAATAGAAGAAATAAGTTTAGCATTAAGCGTAGTCATTTACCTGATATTTGGTGTATCATTATTAATTTATTTATTCTATCAAGCAAACGATTTTGTAGGTATTAAAAAGACTAATGCTGTTAATGATAATTCTAAAGGAAAAGAAAGAGAAAAGAATGAGATTGACCAATTAAAAAAAGATTTAGAAAATTTAAAAAAGGAAGATAATGTCTAAACCAGAAACAGTTACAATAGAGTGTGTTGAAGTTAGACAGCCGATTGATGTTTTCTATTCTGGAAAATTAGGCTGGAAAGAACTATTTGATATAGCATATTCAGATATTAGAAGAATTGAGGACGAAACTGATTTGTATTTTGGCTTACAAAGAAGGTTATCTCCTAATAGGTTAAAGCAAATTGCTAAATACGTTTCATTTAGTGATGCTACTTTTCCAACAAGTATTGTATTATCTATTTCAACTAAAGATGAAGAAGGCAATAGCTTAATTGAATCCTATAAAGATGGTAAATTAGTTTTAAAAAATAAACCGAACATTGCTAAAATAATAGATGGACAACATAGAGTCTTTGGGTTAAAAAAATATATTGAATCTAATGGGTTGTTTGTTGATGGGTTCGTTTTCGATTTAATTGTTACAGTATTTCTTGATATGTCACCTGAAGATGAAGCAATGGTCTTTTCTACAATAAATAAAGCTCAAACTAAAGTAAACAAATCTCTTGTTTATGATTTATTTAGCTTGTCAGAATCAAGAAGCCCACAAAGAACTTGTCATAATATAGTTAAGTTTTTAAATGAAGAAGGAACACCCTTTAAAGGTAAAATTAAGAGACTTGGTACTGCAATTTCAAATATTGAAACAGTTACTCAAGCTACGTTGGTTGAGTCTATCCTAAAATACATATCAAAAGAACCATTAGTTGATAGGGACAAAATGATAAGAGGTAATAAACTTGAAAAGGTTTCAGGTAATGATGAGAAAAAGCTGTTTTTAAGAAATTGGTTTATTGAAAAAGAGGATAGTAAGATTTTAAAAATATTACTTAATTATTTTGATGCTATATCATCTAAATGGAGTGATGCTTGGTTTGATGACTCAAAGATTTTATCTAAATCAACAGGTATAATAGCTTTTATGAGACTATTAAAAGATTTTGTTGAACATTATGCTACTAATAAAATAATTACCGAAAAAGAGTTTAGAGATATATTAGATAAAGTTACATTAAGCAATGCTGATTTTACTAATGCAGAATATGCATCTGGTGGTGTAGGTCAATCAAAATTATATAATAAACTTAAAGAAGACACTAACCTCTAATGAATAATGAAACTTGTATTCACGGTGGTATCTCTCCTGTTAGCTTATTAGAAAGTTTACATCATAGTCAAGGTGGTAGTGGTAGACATCGTTGCCCAACTTGTGCCTTTGAGGAAGGTTTTATTGTAGGTAGTAGTGGTAAATGGAAAAGCTATGATGATTATTCTTTGTCTATCATAGATCCTGAAAAGTGTCCTCAAGGGAGTATAGCTCCTTCAATAGTCTTAAAGAATTTAGGAGAGAATCAAGGTGGTGCAGGTAGACACAAATGTACTAATTGTGCATTTAAACAAGGTTTTGAGGTTGCTATATTGGAAAACAATATTGATAACATTCAATTAGTTTTAGTTAAAGCACCAAGCGTAAAAATAACCAAAAAGAAAAGGCGATTTTCTCCATCAAAGAATATTGATTTTATTGAAAAAGAATTAAAAAACAAACATTTGGGCTTACTTGGAGAACTGCTTGTTTTACATACAGAAAAAAAATATTTATGTGATAACAATAGACCTGATTTAGCTGAAAAGGTAGAACATACCTCTGTAGTAAGAGGCGATGGTGCAGGCTATGATATTCTTTCATTTAATCTGAAGGATGAAGAAAAATATATTGAAGTTAAAACTACGAGGAGTAATATATCAAGACCATTCTACTTGACAAGTAATGAAATCGAATATTCTAAATTAAACAACGACAACTATTTTCTTTATCGACTCTTTGATTTTGATACAAATTTAAATGTAGGTAAATATTATAAAGTACAAGGTGATTTATATACGAAATTAAATTTAGAACCAATACTATATTTAGCAACACCCAAGTAATGGCAAGATTAATAAAAGATTTAAAAAACAATAGAAAAGTAATATTTGACTCTGGTAGTTTTGATGAATGGTGCGTATATGTAGTTGAAGAAGATGGAAGTAGAAAAGCTCCTTTTGATGTGGATTATTTTACAGATTTAAAAACATTATCTGCTCATTATACTGGTAACAAAGTTTATGTTGATTTTGTTACGATATATAGCTTAACAACGAAAAGCATTGATGCAAATGTTATTAATCAAATTAATAAAATTGTTATTACATATCAAAATCAACATCAAATTATCATAGAACAATGGTTTACAGTTTTATATGCTGGTATGATAGCAGAAGAAAACAAACAATTTGCAATTCTTAAAAAACGTGTCAAAAGATTAGGGATGCACCAAGTTTTAATTGATAACTTATCTCCAAGTATTGCAGCTAATTTTAGTAAAGGAAAAAAATGGCGTGAATTAGATGCTATAATGAGACCCAAAGGGTTTTAATTATATATAGAATGAAGGCGCTATTATATTAACACTGTTACAATTAAAAAGTACAGGTCTCCCAACCCCGTGATTGTTAGTTCTTGCACGTACATTATTTATAGTTAAATGCCCAATCTTCGCTAATGCTCCTTCAAAAAATCTTTGATAAGGTAATTTTCGACCAGCATATCTTGGTTGTGGATAATTTATTTCCTCTTGTAGTGTAATCCAATATATTAGTTCTTTTTGTGTTTGTGCAAAAAAAGTATTTGTAGATGTTAGTCCATATGTATATAAATCATCTAAAGCCTCTTTTAATTCGTTAAAATTTTGAGGTGTAACCATATTGTAAATACCATTAACTATATTAATATGTGTTGGTGCTACTCCATTTCTTGAAAGTCTATAATCACCTTTCTTTTTATATCCTGGATAATCAATTCGTAAACTCCCTACAGTAAAATGATTTTTTTCATTTTGTGCTAATGCGTTATATAGATTTGTCATATGTTGAACTCCTTGTGGATAGGTCATAATAATAGTATTTAAACTTTAATGGTTTATTTTTGGGTAAATATAATTACTTTGGTTAAATGTTAAAATTTTATCATAAATCTGAAAATGAAAATTTCAAACTTTTAAAAGGTGATGCAAAAAAGGTAATCCCCAAAATTGATGATAAGTTTGATATGGTATTTGCTGATCCTCCTTATTTTTTATCAAGTGGTGGTAACACGATAGAAAGCGGTAAAATAGTAAGTGTAAATAAAGGTACTTGGGATAAATCTAAAAGTAGAAGGGAGATGACTAACTTTAATCGTAAATGGTTATCTGCGGTTAGAGAAAAAATGAATGATGACGCATCAATATGGATTAGCGGTACACTGCATAATATTTTTAATATAGTTCAAGTATTAGATGAATTAGATTTTAAAGTATTAAATGTAATAACTTGGCAAAAAACAAACCCTCCCCCACATTTAGCTTGTAGATATTTTACACATTCTACTGAACAAATTATTTGGGCACGTAAATCTCAAAAGAAAGGACATTATTTCAATTATGATTTAATGAAAGAGATTAACGAAAATAAACAAATGAAAGATGTTTGGACTTTACCTGCAATCGCTCCTTGGGAGAAAAAATTTGGTAAGCATCCTACTCAAAAACCATTATCAGTATTAACAAGACTTATATTGGCTTCTACTAAACCTAATGCATTAATATTAGATCCATTTACAGGCAGTAGTACAACAGGTATAGCAGCAAACCTTTTAGGTCGAAGATTTATAGGTATTGATAAATTAAATAAATACTTAAATTTAGGTGTTGCAAGAAAAAAAGAACTTGATAGTATTGAAAATTTAGAACTCTATTGTAGTAAAATAAGAGGGTTTAACGAAAAGAATAAATTATTTGAGATTATAGAAAAACAAAAAAGTAATGAATATATATAGTTTAGCAAAAAACAATTCTATTAAGCATATCAAGGAAACTCCTTTTAAACTTGAACGTGATATTCAAAATGTTTTTGAGCAGAATTTAAAGGAAGTATTAGGTTTAGTTTTAGTTAAATCTGAATTTACCATAAAAAATAAGAGGATAGATACGTTAGCTTATGATACACAATCTAAAGCGTTTATAATTATTGAATACAAAAGAAGTAAAAACATTAGTGTTGTAGATCAAGGTTTTACATATTTAAGTTTAATGCTTGAAAATAAAGCCGATTTTATAGTAGAATATAATGAAACTCTAAAGTCAACACTAAAACGTACAGATGTAGATTGGAGTCAAACGAGAGTAATTTTTGTTTCTACGAGTTTTACAGAAAATCAAAAAACAGCTACTAATTTTAAAGATATAGCTATTGAATTATGGGAAGTCAAAAAATATGAAAATGATTTAATTAGTATAAACCCTATAAAGAAAAGTAATTCAGCAGAAAGCATTAAACCAATTACATCTTCAAATTCACAATTAGAATCAGTTACAAAAGAAATTAAAGTATATACTGAAGAAGAACATTTAATTAATAAACCTGATGCTGTTATTGAACTGTATGAGAGTTACAAGGAAGCCATTTTAAATTTAGCAGATGATATTGATATAAAAGCAACTAAATTATATATTGCCTTTAAAAAAGACAAAAATCTTTCAGATATAGTTATACTGAAAAAAGGTTTAAAGATTTTTATAAATCTAACAAAAGGGAATTTAGATGATCCAAAAGGAATTATGAGAGATGTTTCAAATACTGGTCATTGGGGTAATGGAGATTATGAAACCATTGTAAAAAACACGAAGGATATGGAATATATTATGAGTCTCATTAAACAAGCGATTTAAGTTATGAAAATAGATAAACTAATTGAAAATTTAGTTGGCCTTGGTATTCCAGGTTTAATTCTACTTGTAGCAATATCAACAAGTGGTTTTGCAGGTGCAGCTGCAATTACTGTAGCTTTATCAACAATAGGTCTTGGATTTGGAATGATTGCTGGTATTGGTGTTTTAGGTTTTAGTCTTATAATTTCAAGAGCAATTTCTAAATATGGTTTTGAAAAGATATATACGGGTACAATAAAAGGACTTTTAGATAAAGGGGAATCAAAAGAAACTATTCTATTAAAGATTAAAAAATATCCAATTTCTAAAGAATTAAAATTGAAGTTGGAAGAATTACTTAAAGATTCTGAATAACAATTCCCCCACAACCCAAAACCCAGTTTTTTCGTACCTCAAAATCCTCTGTCTTTTGTGTTGTTCCGCTTACCATACAAGTTTATCGTTTTTTTGTCTTTAAGGTAATAGCATATTACAGCTTTGCTTTTCATAAAATCAAACCAAACTGCAATAAGCTATTCTGTTATTATTTTATCATAAAACCCTAAACTCTCCCAAGCTATGTTACATAATACAAGTTATAGTAGCAAAATGCCTTTCAATGGTTTGCTAAAGCAGTTTTTATTTATTTCGTAGCTATAACTGGTATTATGTAAAATATCCGCTTTGCCCACGCTCACATTAGAACTTCAAAGAAAATGACGTTATCTCATTCAACTGCACAAAATCATCGTTAAGTCCAAGTATTCCTTACCTCAAATCTTTGTTTGCTTCATTTCGTTAACTTACATTTTAGAACAACTTTAAAAGGAATACTATGATAACAAAGACAATTCAAATTCAAGAAATTACAGTAGATGAATTAGCAGATAAAGTAGCTGATAAACTATTAAATAAGATAAAACACTATTTAGATGTATTGCACACTAATGAAAGTGATGTATATCTAACAAGACAAGAAACAGCAGATTTTTTGAAGATTAATATCACTACACTTTGGCATTGGACAAACAAGGGTAAAATAAAAAGCTATGGTATTGGCAATAGAAGATATTATAACAAACAAGAAATAATTGCCTTATTAAAGAAGAATGAGTTGAGGTAATAAAATAAAAAAGAAAGCAAATATAAGTAGCTTCCTTCAGCCAACGCTCAATGCTATAAAGGTCAAGCCCTATGGGTTTTGAATAAAACTTTTTTAAGCAGAATTATTAAAAGGTTTCAAGATTTTAGAGAAAAAAACTTTTACCCAAAAACCTTGACAGCATCTTCCACGCTACCTTTAACATTGGCTGTCTTTTTTCTTTTCTTCAAAAAATTATGGCAAAAGAAAAAGCCCTATAATTTAAAATCATAGGACTCATTTCGGTTTCAAAGGTCAGAATGAAACTATGCTACATCAATGATGTTTAACACGTTAAACGCACCATTTTTAAGTGGGTATTGAACGCCATTAATCTCTTGAAAAAACTCAACTAACAACACGTAAATATCGTTTCCTGTACCTGCTGGCACACCTGCAGGAGTTAACGTTTGAGTTGCAGAAGTTGAATCAATCGGAATATTTACTGTTGGACTGTACTCAATCGCATTATCTGTAGTAGCGAAATCAATATTCAAGAATGCAGACGACAAACTTACGTGAGTTGCTCCTCCAGGATATGCAATATCATTTAACGGAACAAGGTCAGGAATTGTAACTTCACCAGTAGCTGGAGCAAGTGTAAACGGAGCAAACAAAACAGCACTTAAAATAGCTCTATTATTAAAATCGAAGCCTTTTAAAGTAGCTTGTCCTTCTGGAGTAGATAATCCTATAGCCACATTTCTTTGCCCTCTTACAGAGGTTGTATCAAAGTTTTTAATTTGTGTCATTTTTTGAGTAACACGACTTGAAACTCGATTGTCTTTTGCTCTAATCATTAAGTTTCTTACAGTAGTTCTTAATAATTTACCAGATGAAGCAGAACTACCAAATTCTGAACCATTTTCACGAGTACGTTCAAACGCTGGATCGTTTTGAATACGCTCTTTAGAAACACCTCCTTTGGTCTTTACTAAATAGCCTTCTTTTGCTTTGTAAAAAGTTAGATTGTCTAACGTTCCTTCTAACTTAATAATACCTTTTAACTTTGCCATAACTATTACATTTTTTGTTGATGAATACCAAATATACGTGCTATAACTCACCATTGTTTAAAGGCACTTCCGTAGTGTTTACAACTTGCCAAAACTTCCGAAATAGATAGTTTTTTCAATGTGAATATTGTCGTATATTGTATATAAGAGCTTTATAGCAACGGTATAGATAAAGTATAGTTAGAGTATTAATTTTAAATTTAAAGTAAATGAGTAGAATCTGTATTTACCCTAAAGACGTGCAAGTGGTAACAGGAAAGAGTGAGCGTTATGGAAGGTCAATTATCAAGAAGATAAAAGACAACCTAAACAAAGAAGCTCATCAGTTAGTTACTATCGACGAATTTTGCGACTTTATGGGCTTTGAAATCAGTAAAGTACAAGGATTAATCAAGTAAATTCCTTATCTTTACTACAAGGTTTTAAAGGTGACCTATTAGGTGACCTCATAATGGTACAGGACTGAAACAGTAATAAATAAAGGCATTAAGAGATAGGTTCACTTACCTCTTTCTCCGCTGAGAGAATTACAATTCTCCCCAAAAGCCCGTAAACATTATGTTTATGGGCTTATTTGTTTTCTTCAAACATCATTTTAAATTAAGAAATATTCAATAAAAAGGAACCTATTCGGTTACCTATTTTGTTTTTTTTATAGGTAACCGAATTTCATAGTATTTAGTATAAAAAACTGTTATTTAGGTGTTTATGTTTTATTTACTCCCTAAAATTTTGTATATTTAGTATGTAAAAAAATAGGTAACCGATGTTTAAGACTTTTTCAATTCTTTTTTTTCTGCAGAGAAATAAAGTGACCAAAGATGGTAAAGCTCCTATTTACATGCGTATAACTGTAAATGGAAAACGTAGTCAAATTAGTATTAAAAGAAAAGTAGCCGTTGAAAAATGGAATAGTGAAGCCGGAAAAGTAGTAGGGAAATCTATAGAGGTAAGGGAGTTAAATCGTTATTTAAACTCTTTAGAAAATAAGATATTTAAAATTCAGCAAAAATTATTAGATGATAATCGCCCTATAAGTGCATTGTTAATAAAGAATATTTTTACAGGTAAAATAGAAAACCATAAAATGTTACTTAAAATATTTCAAGATCACAACAATCAAGTTGAAAGGTTAGTTGGAAAAGATTTTGCTCCAGGAACATTAGAAAGGTATAAGACAGAAAAAAAACATTTAGAATCTTACATTAAATTAGAATATAAAATAGAAGATATATCTGTAAAAGAGATTGATCATAAATTTATAAATGGTTTAGAATATTATTTAAAAACGGAAAGAAATTGTAGTCATAATACAGCAATCAAGTATATAACTAATTTTAAGTAGATAATAAGAATTGCTTATGCAAATGATTGGATAAGTAAAGACCCTTTTTATAATTGGAAGGCAAGGCTTAAAACAGTTGATAGAGAGTTTTTAACTAAAGAGGAGATACAGAAATTGATGGAAAAAGAAATTTCTATAAAGCGTTTAGATCAAGTTAAGGATATATTTATATTTAGTTCTTTCACTGGTTTGGCATATGCTGATGTTAAAAAAATATCAAAAAACGATATTGTTATTGGTTTGGATGGAGATAGATGGATAAAAACCAAAAGAACAAAAACTAATACTAGAAGCAATATTCCATTACTAAACACTGCAAAAGTTATTTTAGAAAAATATAAAGAACATCCAGATTTAGTACAAAGTCAGCTTTTATTACCTGTTTTAAGTAATCAAAAAATGAATGCTTATTTAAAAGAAATTGCTGATTTGTGTGGTATTAATAAAAATCTAACTTTTCACTTAGCTCGCCATACTTTTGCTACAACTGTGACTCTTACAAATGGTGTACCTATAGAATCAGTTAGTAAAATGTTAGGGCATAAACCATTAAAAACTACCCAACATTATGCCAGGATTTTGGATAGAAAAGTTAGTGAAGATATGCAAGAACTTAAAAATAAATTTAAAATTGCAAATTCTTAAAAAATTATTTACAATACTGTGAGTTATTTTAAATATTATTTTTTTCCTTTGAAAATTATCATAAAACTAAATATATTGAATTCGCATCAAATTATAAAAATTAAAATTGTAACCTTTTTAAGTCTACTTTTATTTATTTCTTGTTCTATGGAAAATGAGAAAACAAAATACAAAATTGGTTTTTCTCAGTGTATAAGTGTTGATGATTGGCGGAAATCTATGGATCATGAAATGAAAGTAGAAGCTTCATTATATTCTGAGATTGATCTAACAATTTTTCAAGCAGATGGTAATATTGAGTCTCAAAAGTTACAGATTGAATCAATGATAAAAAATGATTTCGATCTTATTATAATTTCTCCTCTGAGACCAGAACCGTTAGTTCAAATAATTGAAAAAGCTTATGATAAAGGGATTCCAGTTATTATTGTAGATCGAAAGATTAATTCTCAAAAATTCACGGCATATATTGGAGCAAATAATATTGAGGTTGGTCAAAATGCTGCCTATTATATTGCTTCACAAAATGAAAAAGAGATCAATGTTTTAGAAATAAAAGGAGGCGATAATTCTTCACCTGTTATAGAAAGACATTTTGGGTTTTATCAAATAGCTAAAAATGAGCCAAAAATAACTATTCCTTATAGTATTAAAGATGTAGACATTAACCTAAGAATACCTCAAATACTAGATTCTTTAAATGTGAAATCAATTAATTATGTCTTCGCATTTAATGATGAAATTGCTTACAACGCTTGGAAGATTGCAAAATCTAAGGGAGTTGAAACAACTATCAAATTTGTTGGTATAGATGGTTTAAATGGTGATGATAATGGTATTCAATTAGTCCAAAAAGGTATATTATCTGCATCTATATTATATCCTACAGGTGGAGACGAAGCAATCAAATTAGCATTAAAAATTTTGAATGGAGAGAGCGTGGCTAAAATAAATTTTTTAACTACTACTGTAATTGACTCTAGAAATGCTGATATAATGAAAAATCAGTTTGATAAAATTAATCAGCATCAAAATGATATAGTAAACCAACAAATAAAGATTAAAAAACAAGAAGAAACTTATACTACTCAAAGTAATGCTTTGAAATTACTTTTATTTCTATTGATTCTACTAATCTTACTAACAGCTTTTAGTATTTATTCTGGTTATAATTTAAAGAAAAAGAAAAGAGAATTAGAAATTCAAAACAATAAAATTACAACTCAACGAAATCAAATAAAAAAAATTAATGAAGCAAAAACCAATTTTTTTACAGGTCTTTCTCATGAGTTTAAAACACCAATTACACTAATTCTATCTTCAATAGATTCTCTTTCTGAAAATAAAAAGATTAGGGATCATAAACTTTTAAAAGAAGTTGGTTTGATTTTTAATAATTCAAAACGTTTATTACGTTTAATTAATCAGTTAATAGATTTTAGAAAAGTTGAAGATAAAAAATTTATTTTAAGAGCATCAAAAACAAATTTATTTCAGTTTTCGAATACAATTTTTAAAGATTTTGAAAGAGAAGCTCAAAAAAGAAATATTAACTTTTTATTAAATACAAATAATGAATATTTAGATATCTATTTAGATAGAAACCTAATGGATAAAGTATATTTTAATTTACTTTCAAATTCTTTTAAGTTTACACCTAATAGCGGTACCATAAAAATTGAAATTAAAGATATAAAAGAAAGTAATTTTGTTAAAATTTATTTTAAAGATTCTGGTATTGGAATACCAAATGATGAAATAAATAATGTTTTTAAAGCTTTTTATAAAGGATCAAATAATAATAAATCTAGTTCAGGTATAGGTTTGCATTTGTCAAAAGAATTTATAGAGTTACATAAAGGAGAAATTGAAGTAAGTTCAAGTAACGGAACAGAATTTATCATTACTTTATATAAAGATAATGTACACTTGAGTATAGATGAAATTGTTTATGAACCAGCTATCATAGATAATCCATTATTAAATTTTAATTTAGATTATGAAGATGATGCTTTTACTGTGCAAAATGATTTAATTGAAGAAAATAGAGATTCAATATTACTTATTGAAGATAATGAAGATTTGGTTAAATATTTAAGTAGTAAGCTAAAATTAGAATATAACGTAAGTATAAATAATGGTAATAATGTTTTAGAAAAAGCATTTGAAGTAATGCCAGATATTATAATCTGCGATGTTAATTTACCAGAGAAAAATGGATTTGAAATTTGTGATATATTAAAAAAAGATATTAGAACATCGCACATCCCAGTTATTATTTTAACTGCTTATGATAGTAAAGAATCTTATATTCAAGGTTTAGAATCTGGAGCAGACTTATTCTTAACGAAACCGTTTAGTTTTGCTATTCTATACAGATCAATTAAAAACCTTTTATATAACCGCGAGAAACTTCGTAAACATTATATTAAAAATATTTATAAATCTGAACCAATTAAGAAAATAGGTTTATTTGAACAAGATTTTATCGAGGTAATGAATAAACATATTTATGAAAATATAGATGATTCAAGTTTTACAGTAGAACAATTAGCAGCTAAATTAAACATATCTAGAGTTCAATTATATAGAAAAATTAAATCAATTCTAAACATAAGTGTTAGTGATTACATTTTAAATATTAGATTAGAAAAAGCAAAAACTTTACTTCAAGATTCAAGGCTTACTATTTCAGAAGTTTCATATTCCGTTGGATTTTCTTCTCCTAGTTATTTTTCTTCAACTTTTAAAAATAAGTTTGGTAAAACCCCAAAATCATATAGAAAAAATTAATAGCATTTGGTTTGTAAAGTGTTTAATTGTTTTTTATAACACAACTATATTAATCGTAAATGTATCTAAATTAACATTTTTTTTTATTTAATCACTAGATTCTTAGTGAATAAAATTGGTTTAAATAATTGAATTACAGTATTTTAAATTTTTTATTTGTTTTTTTTATTGAATGTAACATTCCTTATCATTTAGGATAGGTTGGTTTTATAGTTTTATAAAAACTTTAATACCAATAATTATAATGAATAATAAAATATTAGTTTGGTCAATTACGGCAGCTTTAGCAGGTTTCTTATTTGGTTTTGATACTGTAGTTATTTCAGGTGCAGATAAAAAGCTACAATTATTATGGAACTCTTCTGATGCATTTCATGGTAGTGTTGTAATGGCAATGGCTCTTTGGGGCACTGTTATTGGGGCTATTTTTGGAGGTGTTCCCACTAATAAATTAGGAAGAAAAAATACATTAATAATAATAGGAATACTTTATACGGTGTCAGCTATAGGTTCTGGTTTAGCAAATGATCCATATACATTTGCATTTTTTAGGTTTTTAGGTGGTTTAGGAGTTGGTGCATCTACAATTGCAGCACCAGCTTATATTTCTGAGATTGCACCTGCTAAACATAGAGGGCGTTTAGTTGCCTTATATCAATTTAATATCGTTTTAGGAATTTTAATAGCTTTTTTATCTAATTATTTATTAAGTGATATTGGTGAAAATGCATGGAGATGGATGGTTGGTGTTGAAGCATTTCCAGCAATTATATATTCACTTTTTGTACTTATTGTTCCTAAGAGTCCAAGATGGTTATTATCTAAGTTTAGAAATAAGGAAGCTAAAGATGTCTTATCAATAATTAACCCAGATATAGATCCAGAAATATTATTATTAGAAATGAATTCTAATAATCATAATGATGATTTAAAAGAAACAATTTTTTTAAAGAAATATAGAATTCCATTAACCTTAGCTTTTTTGATAGCTATGTTTAATCAATTATCAGGAATAAATGCCTTTCTATATTATGCACCAAGAATTTTTGAAGAAGCTGGTTTAGGAGAAAGCACAGCATTATTAAGTAGTATAGGGATAGGGGTTACAAATCTAATTTTCACATTATTAGGTGTGTTTTTAATCGATAAATTAGGTCGAAAAACACTCATGTATTTTGGGTCAATAGGGTATATTATTTCTTTAAGTTTAGTAGCCTGTGCATTCTTTTTTGGATGGTCAGGTATGGCAGTGCCAATATTCCTATTCTTATTTATCGCTTCGCATGCAATAGGTCAAGGAGCTGTAATTTGGGTATTCATTTCAGAAATATTTCCAAATCATTTAAGAGCTTCAGGTCAATCTTTTGGGAGCGCAACACATTGGTTTTTAGCAGCACTAATACCAGCCTTAATTCCTATGTTGTTTTCTACAATAGGTGCAGGGGTAGTTTTTCTGTTTTTTGCAATAATGATGGTACTACAATTGTTGTTTGTGGTATTTATGATGCCAGAAACAAAAGGATTAACCCTAGAAGAGTTAACAGAAAAAATACTAAAAAAATAAGTAAATAATTATGAGAAAATTTGAATTAGTTTTGATTATGGTCTTGTTAGTTCTTGGTTGCAATAAAGCAACCAAGACTGATAAGTTATCTCAAAATTCATACGTTAAAGAAAAAGTAGAAAAATATAGACCTAAATTCCATTTTACTCCAGAAGCTAACTGGATGAATGACCCAAATGGATTAGTGTATTCAAAAGGTTTTTATCATTTATTTTATCAATACTATCCAGATGGAACCGTTTGGGGGCCTATGCACTGGGGACATGCAAAAAGTAAAGACTTATTAAAATGGGAGCATATGCCAATAGCACTATTTCCTGATGAATTAGGGTATATTTTTTCTGGTAGTGCAGTTATAGATAAAGATAATACCGCTGGTTTTGGCAAAGGTGCAATGATAGCAATTTTTACTTATCATGATCCTGTAAAAGAAAAAGAGGGGAGAATAGATTATGAAACTCAAGGAATTGCATATAGTTTAGATGAAGGGGTGACATGGGTGAAATACGCTAATAATCCTGTGATAAATAATCCCGGAATAAGAGATTTTAGAGATCCAAAAGTTATTTGGAATGAAGATAAAAAAATGTGGCAGTTAATATTAGTAGCTAAAGATCATGTTCAAATTTATGATTCTAAAAACCTTAAACAATGGGTGAAAATAAGTGAGTTCAGGTTCGTAGACAATCCGCCTCTTGGTGTTTGGGAATGTCCAGATTTATTCAAGCTAAAAATAAATGGCATGGATCAAGAAAAATGGGTGCTTATAGTTAGTCATGGAGGTGAAAGTGCACCAAATGGTGGCTCAGGTACAAGATATTTCGTTGGCGATTATGACGGTACAACCTTTACAACAGATCAAAAAGAAAGTCAATGGATTGACTATGGTACCGATAATTACGCTGGTGTAACGTACAATAATACACCAGATCAGAAAAGAATTTTTATTGGATGGATGTCTAATTGGAATTATGCAAATGAAACTCCAACAAAAAAATGGAGAAGTGCAATGACGTTACCAAGAGAATTGAAATTGATTCATAAAAATGGAAAATATCTTGTTAAAAGTGAAATTATTGAAAATTTTGAAACAATTACTACAGAAGTTTTAAAAGAAGAAATTATTGGTGATTTTCCTAATAATTTTAAATATCAAAATTTACAGCAAAGCAAAATTTCTTTTAAAGCAAAAAGTTATAATAAACTAGTAGTTACATTATCCAATTCAAATGAGGATAAGTATTTTATTTCTTATGACAAAAAAACTGGCATTTTTTCTATTGATAGGTCGCAATCTGGAAACGTGAATTTTAATAATAATTTTAAAAATTCATCTTTTCAAACAATAAATATAGGCAGAGAAGATGAACTTGATTTAGATATAATTTTAGACGCTTCATCTATAGAAATTTTTATAAACCAAGGTCAATATGTTATGACTACTCAAATATTTCCTACGAGTAACATTACTACTTTTAAAATTAATCAAAACGATAATTCTATAATTCAAAATGCAACAATTAACCAATTTAAACAATTAAACAATTAAACTAAATTAATGATTATGAGATACAAATTCATTACTTATCTTTTTCTTCTTAGCTCCTTATATTATGTTGCAGCTCAAGAGATTAATGTAAAGGGGAAAGTAACATCAAAAGAAGATGCTATGCCCTTGCCTGGAGCATCTGTATTGGTAAAAAATTCAGAGAACGGAGTCATAACAGATTTCGATGGTAATTTCATTATAAATAAAGTACCTATTAATTCAATTTTAGTAGTAAGTTACTTAGGTTATAAGACGGTAAGCATCCCTGTAAATGGTCAAAAAACAATCAACATTAATTTAGAAATTGAGAAAAATGAACTCAATGAAATAATAGTTGTAGGTTATTCTAGTCAAAAGAAGGCAGACATCACTGGAGCAGTTGCAGTTGTAGAGATGGAAGATCTGAATAAACAAGTAGAGCCAAATCCAATAAAAGCTTTACAAGGTCGGATTCCTGGTGTTCAAATTAGTACAGATGGTTCACCCAGTGGTGGTAATACAGGAATATTAATTCGTGGTGTTGGTACACTAAATAATACTGCTCCTCTTTTTGTTATTGATGGAGTGCCTACAAAATCTGGTATGCATGAATTAAACCCTAATGATATAGCTTCAATTCAGGTTTTAAAAGACGCTTCTTCTGCGAGTATTTATGGGTCACGTGCATCTAATGGTGTTATTATTATAACAACAAAACAAGGTAAGAGTGGGAAGATGAGGATTGAATTTAGTTCGTTCCTAACGGCATCTAGTTATGCTAATAGATTAGATGTTCTAAACGCTAAAGAATATGGAGAAGTTCTTTGGCAAGCCAATATAAATGATGGCCTGAATCCTAATAATAACAATTTGAGTTATAAATTTGATTGGAGCTTTGACTCAAACAATAATGCAGTCTTAGATTATATTACAGTTCCAGAGTTTTTAGATGATGAACAAACTTTAAAGTCAGCTGATACAGATTGGTATGATGAAATATCGCAAACAGGAATTGCTAATTCTTATAATTTAAATATTTCTAATGGAACTGAAAAAGGAAATTATTTATTCTCATTAGGGTATTTAGATAATGAGGGTATTGTAAAAAATTCAAATTTTGAACGTATTTCTGCCCGTTTAAATACCAGCTATAAGCTTTTTAACAATAAACTTAAAATTGGGGAGAATTTATCTATAAATAAAACAGCAGAACTTCAAATCCCTGGAGTACTAGATTTAGCATTAAAAGCATCTCCTATTATTCCAGTAAGAACTGTAGATGGCCAAGGATGGGGTGGTCCAGTTGGAGGTATGAATGATAGACAAAATCCTGTCCGTTTGTTAGATGCTAACAAGTATAATGGTTATGAGTATCATAGGTTGTTTGGTAACGTTTATGCTAATTTAGAAATAGCAAAAAATTTGAATTTTAAAACTAACTATGGTTTGGATTATAGTAATTTCTATAAAAGATCATTACAGTTTAGTTATCAGTCAGGTTATTTAAAAAATGACCAAAATGCAGTGAATATTGATAACTTTAGAAGTACAAAGTTTACATGGACAAATACGTTAAACTATAAGCTGAATTTAAAAAAGCATAACCTAGAGGTCTTTATTGGTTCAGAGATATTTAAAGATAAATTTGAAAACTCTTTTTTAAGGGCAGAAGATTTTACAAATGAAAACCCAGACTTTATGTTTCCAGATGCAGCAACTGGTCAAAGAACTAATTCTGGATCAGAATCTGCTTATACATTAGTGTCGTATTTCGGAAAATTAAGTTATGATTTTGATGGTAGGTATTTATTCTCTGCCACAATAAGGCATGATGGTTCATCAAGATTTGGGAAGAGCAATCAATTTGGAACATTTCCAGCGTTTTCTGCAGGTTGGAGAATTAGCAACGAAAAATTTATAGAAGATGATTTCTCTAAGATATCAGATTTGAAATTTAGGGTAGGATGGGGTCAGACAGGAAATCAAGAAATAGATAATAGCGCAATTTATTCGTTATATGTAGCTGATTATGCAGGAGGAGACCCAACATGGAATACATCTTACGGAACAGCTTATGATTTATTTGGCCAAGGCTCAGGTTTGTTGCCATCAGGGTTTAGATCTATTCAAATCGGTAACGACAACTTAAAATGGGAAACTACCACACAAACAAATTTAGGTCTTGATTTTGGCTTTTTTAACCAAAAACTCTATGGTTCAGTAGATTATTATAAAAAAATAACTGAAGATATTTTGGTTTTACCACCTTATTTAGCTGCAATAGGTGAAGGAGGAAATAGATGGGTAAATGGTGCTAGCATGGAAAATGAAGGTATTGAGTTTTCACTAGGGTATAGAAATGAAACTTCAGAGGATTTTTCTTATGAAATCAATGCAAATATTTCGTCAAATAGAAACAAAATAACTAAGCTTCCTGAAGAGGTGAAAAATAATTATGGTGGTAATGGTAGTGATGATAATATTTTAGGAAGACCATTAAATTCAATGTATGGCTATGTAGCTGATGGATTGTTTACAACAAATGAACAATTATTGAATTCCGCAGAACAACAAGGAAAGGGTTTAGGACGAATTAGATATAGAGATTTAGATGGTAATGGTATTATCAACGACGATGATAGGACTTGGATAGGCATACCTTATCCTGATTTTGCCTATGGTTTAAATATAAATCTAGAATATAAAGATTTTGATTTTACCATGTTTTGGCAAGGTATAGGAAAAGTAGCTATAGTAAATCAACTAAAATATCAAACAGATTTTTGGAGTGTAGATGATATAGGGTCAAACAAAGGTTCTAGGCTTTTAAATGCATGGTCACCAAGCAATCCAAATTCTACTATTCCCGCATTAACAACTATTGATAAAAATGCTGAATCCCGTTTTTCAACTTATTTTATTGAAAATGGTAGTTATATTAAATTACGAAATATTCAACTCGGATATTCTTTGCCAGAATCTATTTTAGAAAAATACACTATAAACAAGTTTAGAATTTACCTAGGAGTTCAAAATCTATTAACTATAACATCATCTAACTTTACAGGTGTTGATCCTGAAAATGCTGGGTTTGGATACCCTTTACCTTTAACATCAACTCTTGGTTTTAATATAACATTTTAAAAAATAAAAACACTTATCATGAAGAATTTAAAATATTTATTTGGATGCATTCTGTTGGTTATTGCTACTGGATGTTCAGACTTTTTAGAAGAAAGTCCCAGATCAGTTTTATCTGAAGAAGATCTTATAACTCCAGAAAACGTCGATGGTTTTGCAACAGCTGCTTATGCAGCATTAGGTAACGATCATTATGATACACCATTTAGTTTATGGCCTTATGGCAATGTTAGATCTGATGATGCCTACAAAGGAGGTAGTGGTCCTAATGATATTCAAGTATTTCACTTTTTTGAAATATCCGAAAATATAAGAACAGACTTTGGAGAATTAGATAAATTTTGGTTCAATAGTTACATAGCTATTTCTAGAATTAATCGTGCTATAAGAAATTTGAATAAAATGACCGACTCCGATTTCCCATTGAAAGAGACTAGGATTGCCGAAATGAAATTCTTAAGAGGGCATTTTTATTTTATGCTTAAAATAATGTTCAAGTATGTGCCATATATAACAGAGGATATACCAGTTGAAGATTATGGTACAATATCCAATAGAGATCTTACAAATGATGAATTATGGGAGGCCATTGCTAATGATTTTGAAACGGCAATAGAAAGTTTACCAGTGTCTCAACAAGAGATAGGTAGAGCAAGTAAAACAGCAGCTTATGCTTATCTGGCGAAAGTAAGACTTTATCAAGCCTATGAACAAGACGACAATAATCAAGTAACAAGCATTAATCAAGCTAAATTACTAAAGGTAATTGAGGCAACTGATAATGTTCTAGGTTTAGGTTTTCTAGAAACAGATTTTGCAAGCAATTTTTTACCAGGAAGTTTTGAAAATGGTCCAGAATCTATTTTTGCCATTCAATATACAGATAGTGACAATACATTACATGGAAGGTTAAATTTTTCCGATGTATTATCAACTCCTCAAGGTCTTGGTTGTTGCGATTTTCATAAACCAAGTCAAAATCTTGTAAATGCATATAAAACAGATACTAATGGCCTTCCATTATTTAACACATATAATAACGCAAATGTTGATTATAATAATTTAAATGCTGTTAAGGTTGACCCACGTTTGTATCATACAGTGGCAATACCAAATTTACCTTATAAATACGATAATGATTATATATATGCAGAAAGTTGGGTTAGATCACCGAATCCATATGGTTACTATGCTTCATTAAAAGAAAATGTGTCACCAAATTGTGGTAGCTGTTTTGTAAATATTGATCCGTTTTACGGTAATTCAAAAAATAGAATTCAAATTAGATATGCAGATGTTTTACTTATGCGAGCAGAAGCATTAATTGAATTGGGTCAGTTTAACGATGCTTTGCCATTAATTAATCAAATACGAAATAGAGCATCCCAAAGCACAAACTTAATTGGGTATGCAAATAACTTAAATATAAGTCCATATGTAGATGGTGTTAATTGTACTTGGACACAAGATTTCGCTAGACAAGCATTAAGATGGGAACGTAGATTAGAGTTTGCAATGGAAGGAAGTCGTTTTTTCGATTTGGTTCGTTGGGGTATTGCCGCAGAAACACTAAACAAATATTATTTAGAGGAAACGGATGAAGTTGAATATTATAGTGGTGCTAACTTTAATTCAGGTGTAGAAGAGTATTGTCCTATACCTCAAGCTCAAATTAATTTTAGTCAAGAAATTTACAAACAAAATAAAGGATATAATTAATCTATTAAATAATAATATTATGAAACATACATTAAACATAATAAAGATAACAATACTAAGTTTCTTGCTTATTATAAGTTATTCATGTTCTCAAGATCGTGATATAGAAGCTGCAGCAGAAACTATTGTCCCTTCAGTAGACGATTTAAATATTGTATTAGAAGGTGATATTGCAAAATTAACATGGAGTAATCCGTCTTATACTGGAAATGTTACAACAATTTTAAAACACAATAATGGATTAGAATTACTTGATTTTTCAACATCAAGTTATGAATTTGAAATTGGTGAAGTTAATGTTCAATACTTTTTTACGCTAAAATTAAAAGATAATGATACTGGAAATTTCTCTTTAGGTGAAACAGTTAGTTTAACTAGAGAAGGGCCACAACCCGTTTTAAATTTTGCTGGTACACAAGAAGGAACTAATGTTATTTTAACCTGGGATATACAAGATACCGATATTACTGGAGTTAAATTAACTATTGATGGCTCTGAAGTGGTTAGTTTGCCTAGTAATGCTACTACATATACACTTGAAAATGCTGAGCTTAGAGAATATAGTTTTAAAATAAATACTATTAATTCACAAAATCAAGAATCACCATCTAGAAACTTAATTTTTAAGGTTGGAAAAACTAAAATTGGTTATTTAGGTTTAGCAGCAGATGTTAATTCAATTAGTGATGATGATGAAAAGGCATCAGCTCTATGGCTTTTTGAAAATTATCCAGATGCAGAATATATCTCATTTTCTGATATTGAGAATGGAAAAGATCTAAGCAGTTTTAGAGTACTTTGGTGGCATTACGACAAAGATGATGACAATCCAGAACTTCCAGCTGAAGCATTAACAATAAATGTAGTTACTGCAATTACTAATTTTCATGCTAATGGTGGTGGGCTTTTACTTAACACCCATGCTATTGAATATTTATGGACAATTGGAAGAATAACAGACAATATTGGGAAACTTAAAGGAGCAGGTGCAGGATTTTCTAATGGCGACACATGGTCTGTTGGCATAAATATAGGCCTTGTGCATGATGAAAGCACTCATCCGATTTATCAAGGGGTAGAAGTGATACAACCAGATGAGCGAAAAATAATTCCATTAATAGGCCCAGGATACAGAGAGGATCATAATTTTGTTTTATGGATTGGAGATTATTATGGTATTGGCAACGCTAATGAGCAGGTGTATTCGAATTTATTTAATGATGCAAAACTTAGAATTCTTGGAGTTTGGGATGGTATTAGAGATTATTGGATGATGGCTAATTTTGAAGCAATGCCTAATGATGATTTTAATGGAACTGCTATTGCTATCGGAATTGGTGCTTTTGAGTGGAATCAAAACAGCGGTGTAAATTTATATCAAGACAACATAGAGAGAATAACTAAAAATGCTTTAGAATACTTAAAAACCAAATAATATGAAATTGTTAAAAGTTAGTAGAATACTATTATTTACCTTTTTAACCCTAATATTCTCAAACTGTAATGAGGATGAAATATTATCTAATTCAACTGCTGAGTTAGTAACAATAGGTGATAAAGATTATAGACCAGATTTTCATTTTACACCACAATCAAATTGGATGAATGATCCTAATGGAATGGTATATTACGAAGGGGAGTATCATTTGTTTTATCAGCATAATCCAGATGCAAGTGTATGGGGTCCTATGCACTGGGGACATGCAATCAGTAAAGATTTGGTAAACTGGCAAGAAATGCCGATTGCTTTATATCCTGATGATTTAGGAAACATTTTTTCAGGTAGTATTGTTGTTGATTCTAATAACACATCTGGGTTTAAGACGGGTAGCGAAAGCCCTCTTGTTGCGATATTTACACATCAAAACCCTGTCAATAACAATCAAACACAAAGTTTAGCATTTAGCAACGACAAAGGCAGAAGTTGGACGAAGTATGAAGACAACCCTGTTTTGGTAAATAATAATATAGTAGACTTTAGAGATCCCAAAGTTTCTTGGCACGAAGAAACGCAAAAATGGATTATGGTTATTGCTGCTGGAGATGAAATCATGTTTTATTCATCTCCTAACTTAATAAATTGGGACTATGAGCATAGTTTCGGGAAAGATGTAGGGGCTCATGGAGGTGTATGGGAATGCCCAGATTTGTTTAAAATTAAAGATGAAAACGGTCAAGAAACTTGGGCATTATTGGTAAGTATTAACCCTGGTGGTCCAAATGGAGGTTCAGGAACACAGTATTTCTTGGGAGATTTTGATGGTGAAACATTTACATCTTCACAAGAAAGTACCCTATGGTTAGATTATGGTACAGATAATTATGCTGGTGTAACATGGAGTAATGAGCCTAGTAATAGAAATCTATTTATGGGATGGATGAGTAATTGGAGTTATGCCCAAAATGTACCAACCTATAGTTACAGAAGTGCTATGACATTTGCAAGAACTTTACATTGGCAAAACACTAATAACAACAGTATCATTGTTAGTAAATTACCAACAGAGTTAATTTACGTAATTGGTGGTAATATGGTTGACAACAACAATGCTACAAGCAAATTCGAATTGTTGAATGATGAAACGTTGGGAGAAGGTAAATTCTATCTAGAAACTACTCTAGATTTTAGTGCTATTAATGAAGCTAAAATAGAATGGGGTAATAAAAGCTCAAGTGTTGTTATAAATTATAACAAAGTTACAGGTGAGCTATTATTGGATAGGTCAGAATCTGGTTATAAATTTAATAATTTGAATGGAAATGTTTTAAAATGTCCTTATGTTTTACCTGATTCAAATCAACTAAAAATAAGTATGTTAGTCGATAAATCTTCAATGGAAATTTTTCTAAATGATGGAGAGCGTGTTTTAACAGCTTTAGTATTTCCACTAGCACCTTTTAAAAATTTAGAGATTTCTGGTAATAATGAAATAGAATTTATTAAAAAATTAAAAATTAATCAATTATAAAAATAATTTGTTTTAGTTAATTAAGTTCCAAAAAAAGTGTAAAACCTTTTTTTGGAACTTTTTATAATAATTTGTATATGAGTAGAATAGTTTGTTTTGGTGAAGTCTTGTGGGATGTTTTTCCAACCCATAAAAAAATAGGAGGTGCCCCTTTAAATGTAGCTAGTAGGTTAAGTTCGTTTAACAATAGTGTTGCAATGGTAAGTGCAATAGGGCAAGACGAATATGGCCAAAAATTAATAGAGTTTTTAAATAAGAATAAAGTCAATACAGATAATATTCAAATTAAAAAAGAATTTCAAACGGGTAAAGTAAATGTAATGCTCAATGAAAAAGGTTCTGCGTCTTATGATATAAAATACCCAAGAGCTTGGGATAAGATTCGATTTACAGAGGGCGCTAGAAATGTAGTTATAAATTCTGATGCTTTTGTGTTTGGTAGTCTTGTAGCAAGAGATGAAACTTCTCGTAATACATTATATCAATTAATTGAATTTGCAAAATATAAAATCTTCGATTTAAATTTAAGAGAACCCTATTATACCATAGAAGTCTTAAGTTATTTAATGGAAAAAGCAGATTTTATAAAATTTAATGATGACGAATTATATGAAGTTTGTAAAAAACTAGGCTCAAAATACAACTCATTAGAACAAAATCTAAGGTTTATTTCAGAAAAAACAAATACACAATATGTCTGTGTTACCAAAGGTCCTCATGGTGCAGTTTTATTCTACAATGATAAATTATTTTACAATAGCGGTTTTCAAATAAATGTAATAGACACTGTAGGTGCTGGTGATTCTTTTTTAGCTTCTTTAATCAGCCAACTTCTTAATAAAGTTCATCCGCAAAAAGCCATTGATTTTGCTTGTGCAGTGGGTGCCTTAGTAGCGCAAAGTGAAGGAGCTAACCCCAATATAGCAAAAAAGGAAATAAATGAGTTTTTAAATCCTTACATCAAATCAGTAAAAAAATAGAAAACAACTCTATTTAAGAGTATAATGATAAATTGTACTGAAAAAATATGAAGAAAAAGTTAAAGAATTAGAAAATAAATTAGAAATATTAGAATCCGAAATTGAAGATATTTTAAAAATTGCAGAAAGAGGTATTAAAATAACCAAGAAAACTTTAATTGAGATTAGAAATACTGTAGTTAGAAAAGAATTCAAAAGTAAATTAAACGAAATACAATTTTTTAAAATATACAAGCCTCAGGTATATAGTAAAGTAATCTATTATGTAACTTTATTTAATATAGAAAGTAAGAGACCTAGAAGTAGTAATAAGTCAATAGTTAAATACCTTAATAATCATATAGATAAATTACAAATTTATTTCAATGAAAACTTAGAATTTTACCAATATTATAGAAGAGGTGCTACATTTTTAGACGAACAATATTTTTTAAGAGGGAGAGCAAATATGCGTTTGTATCCAGATACGTTTCATTTTTACCAGACGAACAGTTTTCTACAAGTAAGGACAGTACAGTAGCTAAAATATTAGCGTTTGATATGTTAATAATCCATCTCAAGAAAGAAGTTGATAAACTAGAAGATAATGGTATGGAAACAAACGGAAACACCTTTAAAAAACAATCACAATTATTTTGGACAGGAAATAAAACAGAATTAGTAGAGCTTATTTATGCTCTTTACAGTGCTGGTAAAATAAATAGTGGTACTGCAGATATTAAAGAATTGGCAATGACTTTTGAAGAGATGTTCAATATAAATTTAGGAGATTTTTACAGAACGTTCCTAGAAATACGCTCAAGAAAAATAAATCAAACAAAATTCATTGATAAGCTTAAAGAATCCCTAATAACCAAAATGCTAGAATCTGATGAATAAATACCCAACTTAGTTTTTTTTGAGTGCAAATTATATTCATATAATTTGCACTTTTTTATTACTTCTTTTTTTAAAACGAAGAACAAATTAATATAATTTAAAGTATTGTTAATGAGTAGTAAAAATACCCATCTTGGGTAAAGGTTGTGATTGTTATATGAATATTAAGTTCATATTTGTCATAGAAATAATTAATAACATATAAAGAAGTAGGGTGTAATACTAAAATATTTATCCTATTCTTTCTTAAAAAAAAACTATAACAGCTACAATTATTACAACAGAAGATCTACAAGAATTTAAAGTGGAATTGCTAGAAAATATCAAAGCAATGATCAATCATCAATCAGGCTTTGCTCCAAAAAAATGGTTAAAATCTCCGGAAGTCAGAGATTTATTAAGCATCACACCAGGCAGATTGCAAAACTTAAGAATCAATGGCACATTACCCTATTCTAAAGTTGCTGGAGTAATCTATTACGATTATGAAGAAATTCAAAAAGTATTAGGTAGTCCAACCGTATTCACAAAAAGTTTTGATATTTAGAAGGTTTGTTAAGTTACCTCAACTTTAATCAATATTAACATTGACTTATTTTATTTTTTGTAAAATATCAATTTTTATGAAGCGATAGAATCCAAAGCATGTCCCGAACCTATTTCGGGGAGCTTGCGGTATGGATTCGTTAGTGAAGTAAAAAGTAGAATCTAAGAAAAATAAAAGTAAGTCTTAATTTTTTGTTTCGTTTTGTATTAAGGCAAAATGAAAATAATAGAATTATGCAAAACATTAAT
Source organism: uncultured Polaribacter sp. (assembly GCF_947503855.1). GTDB lineage: Bacteria > Bacteroidota > Bacteroidia > Flavobacteriales > Flavobacteriaceae > Polaribacter. The sequence continues at coordinate 208,430 of NZ_CANNFF010000007.1, forward strand.
TTCATAAAACACCTAACAGGTTTCTTTGATAAAGTCATCAACGATCATACCTTAAATCCAACACATATCAGCTTATACATTGCTTTGTTTCAATTCTGGAACTGCAACCGATTAAGAAACCCGATAAGTATTTCTAGAGACGAAGTAATGCGCATAAGTAAAAACATAGTCTCCCTCTGCAGTTTCTGTAATTTTACCTGCAAGTGTGTCTTTATAATATACATTACCTTGTCTCATCGTCTATGTTTTTTCTTTCTACAGGTGCTAATTCATGACCAAACATCGCTAAAACCAAATTCACTTTTTCTAAGTTCAAATTGGTTTTACCTTGTTCTATTTTACGCACTACTGTTAAAGCAACTCCTGCACGTTCTGCAAACTCTTCTTGGGTAAGATGTACTTCTTTTCTGCGTTTTTTTACAAATTCTGATAACAACTCCATTATATGCTTTTACCCGTTGTGCATTTTAAATAATGCTAATTTTAATATTATTAATATTCCTATCGAATATAAATTTATAGATGTACTGAACCGTTGTTAACGCTGTAATTTTTGATAATATTCTAGTTTTAAACCCTTGAAAAGTCTTTGCATAAT
>NZ_CANNFF010000008.1 GCF_947503855.1 uncultured Polaribacter sp.
TTTACCTAAAAAGCCGTCCATAAAATACCAGACAGTCAAAACAAATCAACTTGCATTTTATTAATCGAACTCAGGTTTTAAGTTTATAATTGTAAATATAGGCAATTAATATAATAGATTAATACAATTGTAATAGTTTGGATAGTGTAAAAAAAATTAAATAAAATTTGAAAATAAATTATAGTTAATTTTATGTTTTCACAAGAAATTAAAAGTATAAATAATTTCCACATAGAACAAGTCAAGTATAAAATTTAAATTTAATTATTATGTTTTATACTTTTTTTCTTTTTCATAGTTACTAAAATTGTTATATACGATACTATACCTGCAATTATCGTTAAAACAAAATTTTGTAAACCAAAAGGTATTTTTCCAAATTTTTTAAACTCTTCAATTTCGTTTTGATTGTTATTTTTTGCTAGATTAATAAGACCTTGACTGTAATTTTCTGATAAACTACTATCAAAAATAAATATAAATGAATCCAATAATAAATAAGTGATAAATGAAATTATTAAAAGTAACAAAATTTGATAATAACGATTAATTGTTATAAAATTACTTTCAATATTTATTTTATTTAATTGATTAATACTAATAAAAGTTAGTGAAAAATAGAAGAAAAAACCACCTATAAACGGTAATAAAGAAACTTCAATTAATGATAAATTATCATAATTAAGATAAAAAGTTGTTATGAATGTAAGAAAAAAGGTTATAAACCCTATTAATATACCATTACTAATATAAGGTCTTGTTTTTTTAAATAATTTTTTCATAATATAATTTAAATTGTTCTTGATTTTATTTTTTTATTTGGAATTACACATTTTTTTTTGAATATAAAAAATCTATTTTTAGAAATTAATTGATAAATATAATCAGATAGAAATTTTGGTAGAATCTGTAAGAAAAGAAAAATAATGTAACCTAAAATACCACATCTTTTTAATATTAGCTTAATTGCTTTTGATTTAGAATATACTTTATTATCTTCAATTAAGTATATTGTATTTAAGGTATCGTCCAATCTAAATTTTTTTTGGTAAAAAGAAAATTTTTGACTTCTTTGGTCTAAAAAATAAAAATTAAAATTGTTATTTTCAATTACAAAATTAATAAATGAATTACATAAAAAACATTCTCCATCAAATAATATTATTCTTTTCATAATAGATAATTTTTTATAAGTAAATACATAACTCTTAACATAATTATTATAAATATCCAAATTCCAGATATTTTAAAGATGTTTTTTAATTTAATAGGATTACTCATTTTTTTTGTTTTTTTTTGAAAATTCTTTATTTTATTAATTGTTAATAAGATTTCTTTATTTGAAAAGAAAAAACCTTGAACTAGGATAAATACCACTTGAAAATCTAATAACATCATTAAGATTGAAATAGATATATGCAACATTATTGCTAAAATAACTAATATTTTTCTTGTCTTTTTAAACCAAATTAAAAAAGGATATGAAATTTCTATTAGTATAGTCATATATGTTGAAATTAAAACAATAAATGCGTTTTTTGCTATATAAAGATTAAAAGTTGTCCCTCTAAAACGTTCTAAAGAAAGTGTATAATATGTGGCAACACCATTAAACCAAACATCAGCATTTATTTTGTGAACAGCTGATAAAAAATACACCAAACAAAGATGTAATTTAATTGATAAAACACCCATATTTGAAATAAAATTATCAAACTTTTTGAACTCAGGGTTTTTATATTTTATTTTAGAGATTGAAAAATATTCATATGAATTAATAAACACCATATATAATAAAATAAATTTCAATAAATTATCACCACCATTTAATGTAACAGAATTTAATTGTTGCATTATATCAAAGATTATATAAAGCATAAAAGCTGTAAATTTCTTTCCAACACCAAAAAGATATAGGATAATAATAATAAGATATAGAATATTAAAATAATCGAAATTATTTCTTATAAAGTTAGTGTCAATAGATAATATTTCAAGTAAAAATGATTTTGTAGGAATATAAAATTCAACCCCCTTGTATAGTAAGTTTTTTAAACCGTTTGTAATTATAACATCTTTAATTAAAAATAAAGCTATAAAAACTCTAAATAATGCACAATAAAATGAGTACTCGAATTTTGTAGAATAATTATTTAATAATTTTTTCATCATTGTTTAAATTAAAAGATTTACTAATGTACATGTCTTCTGTTTTACATATATATATTATATTATTTCTCTCTGAAAAAGGTACTATTTCTATAAGCGAAATAGTTAATTTAATATTATAATTGTTGATATTTATATTATTTTTAATAGCTACATTTTTTGAGTAATTTTTTAAGGTTTTAAATCTCGAAGAATTATCTATTTCACTATCATATATTTTTTCTTTTTCTAATTCAGTAAATTTTTTATTCAATTTTTTTTCTTGATATTTAATAAACTCACTCGTGTTAATAACTGTTTCTCTAATATTATTAATAGAATTTGACAAAACATAATCTAGCAAGTCTTCTTCAGTATTAAATGGATTATTTTCACTTTTTGCTTTTGTTATAGGTTCAATAACTTCGAAAATTTGTATGTCTTTAGAATTAAACTTATTTTCAAATGTGTAATATAATCTTTCGTTTGTTTTTGGAGGTGGTGCAAAAAAACCCCATTTTTGATAAAAAAAAGAATTAAATAAATCTGAATATTCTAGTAGATTAATGTTAAGGTAATTTTTAGGAGATACAAAAATTAAAGTGGTCATCCAATAAAACACAAATATTAAAATAGATATTGATGATATTATTTTTCTAATCATAATTTACTTGTTTAAAGAAAGCTCTAATGATATCATTAGAGCTTTCATTGCCATTAATTTAATGAAACCATTTTCATTTTTTTTAGTTCATCTAATATTAATGAACCATTTTTCTCATCATTAACACTTGGCATAAAACAAGCAGTATTAATAGCCATTTCATCCATATACCTAGACAAATTTCTAGCCGCTGCTGCTGAATATCTTGCTGCGTATCTACCTGCAACCATAACAAATCTAGCTGCAGCAGCAGTAAATTGTACTTCTTGAGGATTTGCGTTCAAACTTGCAGAAGAAGAATAAACAACATTAGCTTCTCCGAAGTTAGAATTAGTTTTGTTTTTAAAACTCATTAGAGAAATTGAAACACTACATAATAGTGTTAAAAACAACATTTTTTTTGAAAAAAACTTCATAATACTTAATTTAATTGCTCCGTTAATGGTCTAGAGCGATTAGTTTTCGACCTTTTTCAGTTATCATTCTACTTTCAATCAGAGGTTGAATTTCTATTTTTTAAATTCCGTAAGTCGGATGTCCATAAATCTATTCTGTTTTTTGTTTAAATGATATCTGTCAATTTTTAAAATTTATTTCAATCGTATAGGTTTTATTCATTCGAGTGAGCGAGCCTTGTTGCCAACTCTTTATAAACAAATAAAAAGTTGTTATATCCCGTTTATAAAGTGGGTTATCTTTTCTCTTGTAAAAATAAACCCTAAAAACGATGTTGTCAATCCCTGAATTCAGGGATATTTTGGCATCCCTGAATCCAGGGATATTTATCCCTGAATTCAGGGATACAAATTTTTTAAATAAATGATAATCAGCACTTTATATTTTAGTGTTTTTTACACAAAAAAAGAAGGTTTAAAAAATGAAAAAGCTAGCAAAAGAAATTTTAGCTACTAATGTAGCTACCTTAACATCTATTGTAGTTTTGCTGAAATTAAATGAGATGAAGCGAAAGTTGGTAAAAAAGTAACTTGTATTCTTATATGACCGAGTTTTAATTCGTTATATATCAAGTTATCTAAGTTATGTTTTTTTTCGCTAAAACCCAACAGGTAAAAACCCTATAAAAAAACCACCTCAATTTTGAGGTGGTTTTGTATACTTAAAAGACACTGTGTGTCTTACATATAATCTTCTATTGGGTTGCAAGAACAAATTAAATTTCTGTCACCATAAGCATCATCAACTCTGCGTACAGTAGGCCAAAATTTATTGTCTGCAATGTATGGCAAAGGAAAAGCTGCTTGTTTTCTGCTGTAAGGTAAATCCCAATTATTTGCAGTTAACATTTCTTGTGTGTGTGGTGCATTTTTTAAAGGGTTGTTGTCATCCTCTTTGGTCGCATTTTTAATTTCTTCACGTATAGAAATCATAGCATCACAAAAACGATCTAACTCTGCAATAGATTCAGATTCTGTAGGTTCAATCATCATAGTGCCACCTACAGGAAAAGATACTGTTGGTGCATGGAAACCATAATCTATCAAACGTTTGGCAATGTCTACCACTTCAATTCCGTTGTTTTTAAAATCTCTACAATCTATTATCATTTCGTGTGCTGCACGTCCTTTTTCGCCTGTATATAAGGTTTTATAATGTCCTTGTAAACGCTCTTTAATATAGTTGGCATTTAAAATGGCGTTTTTAGTAGAATTGGTTAATCCTCTAAAACCTAACATGGTAATGTAGCCATAAGAAATTAAACAAGCCAAAGCAGATCCCCAAGGAGCAGCAGAAATGGCAGTTATGGCATGTTTGCCACCTGTTTTTATCATTGGGTTTGTAGGTAAAAAAGGCACTAATTGTGGTGCTACACAAATTGGGCCAACTCCTGGGCCACCTCCACCATGCGGAATAGCAAAAGTTTTGTGTAGGTTTAAGTGACAAACGTCTGCACCAATAGTTGCAGGATTTGTTAAACCTACTTGAGCATTCATATTGGCACCATCCATATAGACTTGGCCACCATTATCGTGAATTATTTTAGTAATTTCTTGAATTTCGCTTTCAAAAACACCATGTGTAGATGGATAGGTAACCATTAAGGCTGCTAAATTATCTTGGTGTTTTTCTGCTTTTTCTCGTAAATCTGACACATCTATATTTCCGTTTTCGGCAGTTTTGGTAACCACAACTTTCATACCAGCCATTACAGCAGATGCAGGGTTTGTACCATGTGCAGAAGCAGGAATGATACAAATATTTCTGTGTGATTCGTTTCTAGATTGGTGATAGGCTCTAATTGTCATTAAGCCAGCAAACTCACCTTGCGCACCAGAATTGGGTTGTAAAGATGTACCTGCAAAACCCGTAATAATATTTAATTGATGTTCTAGTTTTTGTAAAACTTCTTGGTAACCTTCTGCCTGATTTAAAGGTACAAATGGATGTATGTTTCCCCATTGAGGATTGCTTAAAGGCAACATTTCTGAAGCTGCATTTAACTTCATGGTACAAGAACCTAAAGAAATCATAGAATGATTTAAAGCTAAATCTTTACGTTCTAATTTTTTAATATAACGCATCATAGCTGTTTCAGATTGATACGTATTAAAAATTTCGTTGTCTAAAAAAGAGGTGTTTCTAGCAACATTTTCCTTAATTATTTCAAAATTAGAGTGAAAAGGTTCTTGGGTTAAAATTTGAGAAAATTGTCCACTATAATCTTCGTTTAAAGGATTTTGACGAGGTTTTAATTGCCCAAAAATAGTAAACAATTGCATCAAATCTTTTTCTGTGGTTGCTTCGTTTATAGAAATAGAAACCAAACTATCTGAAACGTAATTAAAGTTCACTTTAAACGATTCTGCAATTGGTTTTAATCTTATTGCATCAATTTCTACTAATAAGGTATCAAAATAAGAGGTGTTAAGCTGTTTAAAACCAGCTTTATCAAAATAATTAGCAACTAATTTTGTTTTATTATGAACAGAATCTGCAATAAATTGGATACCTTCTTTACCATGATACACAGCATACATACCAGCCATTACTGCTAGTAAAACTTGTGCTGTACAAATGTTAGAGGTTGCTCTTTCTCTTTTAATATGTTGTTCTCGTGTTTGCAATGCCATGCGTAAAGCAAACTCACCATTTTTGTCTTTGGTAACACCAATAATACGCCCAGGAATACTTCTTTTATAAGCTTCTTTGGTAGCAAAATATGCTGCATGTGGCCCACCATACCCTAAAGGAATTCCAAAACGTTGGGTAGTACCAACCACTACAGATGCACCAAATTCTCCTGGAGCTTTTAATTTTACGAGTGATAAAATATCTGCTGCAACAGCAACTTTTATATCATTATTATTGGCTTTGGCCACAAAATCTTCGTAGTCAAAAACCTGCCCTAATTTTCCTGGATATTGTAAAATAGCACCAAAATAATCGTCTGCAAAATCAAATTCTTCATGATTGCCCACCACCAATTCTATACCAATGGGTGTAGATCTTGTTTGCAATAAGGATAAGGTTTGTGGTAAAATTTCATCAGAAACAAAAAACTTGTTAGCGCCTGCTTTTTTCTTTGCACGTTCTCTAACATCAAACAGCAAAGCCATGGCTTCTGCTGCGGCTGTAGACTCGTCTAACAAAGAAGCGTTTGCCAATTCCATACCTGTTAAATCGCAAACCATGGTTTGGAAATTTAACAGTGCCTCTAAACGCCCTTGAGCAATTTCTGCTTGGTAAGGTGTGTAAGCTGTATACCAACCTGGATTTTCTAAAATATTACGCTGTATCACACTGGGTACAATGGACTCATGATAGCCCAAACCAATGTAACTTTTAAATACTTTATTTTTATCTGCTAATGTTTTAATATGACCTAAATACTCATATTCGCTCATTGCAGGATCCAAATCTAAGTCGTTTTTTAAACGAATATTGTCTGGCACAGTTTCATTTATTAATTGTTCTAAACTGTCTGCTTTAATAGTTGAAAGCATTTTTTCTTGCTCCTTTTTATTAGGGCCAATATGTCTAAGTTGAAACGAATTTGTATTCATTAATTGAGTTTTGTTTTCGACTGATTTCAATAGATTTAGTATACGTTTTAACACCCAAAAAATTGCTTAATTTTAAGGATGTACAAAAATAAGCATTAAAAGAAATCTTTTTTAGTAGAATTCTAAGAATTTCTAGTTAATTATTAACTAAAATTGAATGTTATAAACAGATAGTTTATTTTTGTTTAATGAACATTTTACAAAAAATTTTTAGTTTTTACATCAACGCTAGTATTCATGTGGCTTTGGCTGTATTTGCCTTTTTAAGACTCACTGAACAATATGTTAGTTTGCCTTATAATGAAAACTTAAATTATTTTATTTTTTTTGGTACCATTACAGGCTACAATTTTGTAAAATATGCAGGCGTTGCCAAATTGCATCATAGAAGTTTAACCAACAACTTAAAAATCATTCAGATTTTTTCTCTTATCTGCTTTATTATCATGTGTTATTACATGTGTTTGGTGCCTTTTACAACCTTACTTTTTTCTCTACCTTTTACCTTTTTAACTATTTTATATGCCATTCCCTTTTTAAGCGGATTTGATAAAAACTTACGACAAATTAGTTATTTAAAAATTATTGTAGTGGCTTTGGTTTGGACTGGTTTTACGGTTTTAATTCCGTATTTAGATACAGCACAAACACTAACCTATAATGTGTTTTTACTAAGCTTACAACGTTTTTTAATAGTGGTGGTTTTAATTTTACCTTTTGATATTAGAGATGTAAAGTATGATGCCATTTCACTGCAAACCATCCCCAAAAAAATAGGATTAGAAAAAACAAAAAGAGTAGGGCTTTCTTTGATGCTTTTTGCCTTATTAATAGAGTATGCAATTCATGCAGGAGATGGTTTTAAAAATGCCTTTATGGTCTTTTTTTTTATAATGCTCATTTTTTTGATGCGTGCCAAAATCAATCAATCTAAATATTATAGTTCTTTTTGGGTAGAATCTTTACCAATTATTTGGTGGTTGGTTCTTTTAGGATTTCATAATATTTTCTAGTTTTTTAGCACTATTTTATCAACTTATAGCTTAATGTAAAAAATTATAACAAATATCATAAAACTTTAAAATAGCTTTCTAATAAGCATTGATATTTGTAGTTTTACAAACGATAAATCAACCAAGATTTTATAAGAAAATGATTACCAAGAAAAGAAATTATATTTTCGATTTTGATAGTACTTTAACACGTGTAGAGGCACTAGATGTTTTAGCAGAACTTACGCTAGAAAATAATCCTAAAAAAGAAGAAATTATTCAAGAAATAATAGATATTACTAACTTAGGAATTGATGGCGAAATTTCTTTTACAGAATCTTTAGAAAGACGTATTAAGTTGCTAGAAGCCAATAAGTCAGATTTAGATGGTTTGGTTGAGGCTTTAAGAAAACAAGTCTCTAAATCGATAGAAAATAACAAAGAGTTTTTTGAAGAGTTTGCAGATGATATTTATGTAATTTCTTGCGGATTTAAAGAGTTTATAGACCCAATTGTGGCAGCATATAATATTCCATCAGAAAGAGTGTATGCCAATACTTTTGAGTTTGATAGCAATGGGAAAATCATTGGTTTTGATAGTGTGAATCCATTATCTCAGCACAATGGAAAAATCAAGTGTTTAAAAGATATGAACCTTGAAGGAGAAATACAAGTTATTGGCGATGGTTATAGTGATTATGTAACTCGTGAAGCTGGTGTAGCAGATAAGTTTTTTGCTTACACAGAAAACGTTTCAAGAGAAAAAACAACAGAAAACGCAGACCACATTGCCCCAAATTTAGATGAATTTTTATACATAAATAAGTTGCCTAGAAAAATAAGTTACCCAAAGAACAGAATTAAAATTTTATTATTAGAAAACGTACATTCAGATGCTTTTAAAAAGTTGACTTCTGATGGTTTTTCTGTAGAAACTGTATCTAAAAGTTTGTCTGAAGACGAATTGATAGAAAAAATAAAAGACGTACATGTATTAGGAATCCGTTCTAAAACCAACGTTACAAAAAAAGTAGTAGATGCTGCAGAAAAATTAATGGTAGTTAGTGCCTTTTGTATTGGTACCAAACAAATTGATTTAGATGCGTGTAAAGAAAAAGGAATTGTGGTCTTTAATGCACCTTATAGTAATACACGTTCTGTTGTAGAATTGGCAATTGGCGAAATTATTATGTTAATGCGTTCTGTATTTCAAAGAAGTACAGAAATACACAATGGTCAATGGCAAAAAACAGCAGCAGGTTCTAGAGAAGTGCGTAGTAAAAAATTAGGTATTGTTGGTTATGGTAATATTGGTAAGCAATTATCGGTTTTAGCAGAAGCTTTAGGTATGGATGTTTATTATTACGATGTTGAAGATAAGCTAGCCTTAGGTAACGCAACAAAAGTGAGTAATCTAGAAGCGTTATTGTCTATTTCGGATGCAGTTAGTTTGCACGTAGATGACAATGCAGCCAATAAAAACTTTTTTGGAGAAAGAGAAATTTCTCAAATGAAAGATGGAGCGGTTTTAGTAAACTTATCTAGAGGATTTGTAGTAGATATACCCGCATTAGTTGCTGCTTTAAAATCTAAAAAAATAGCAGGTGCAGCTATTGATGTTTATCCAGAAGAACCAAGAAAAAATGGCGAATTTATTACCGAATTAAAAGGACTAGATAACGTAATTTTGACACCTCACGTAGGTGGTAGTACAGAAGAAGCACAAAGAGATATTGCAGATTTTGTACCTAGCAAAATTATGGCATACATTAACTCTGGTAACACTGTAGATGCTGTAAACTTTCCAAACATTCGTTTGCCAAGACAAACCAATGCACACCGTTTTTTACACATTCATAAAAATGTACCAGGTGTGATGGCAAAAATTAATAAGATTTTAGCAAAATACGATCTGAATATCAACGGGCAATATTTATCTACAGACCCAAAAGTGGGCTATGTAATTACAGATTTAGATAAAGAATATAATAAAGAAGTAATAGACGAATTAAGAAAAGTAGAAGGCACTATTAAGTTTAGAGTCTTGTATTAAAATTGAAGTTTATAAAATATTAGACCTCATAGATTATATAATTTATGAGGTCTTTTTTGTTAAGTTATTCCAGTTTTTGCAACAAAGATTTATAATGATTTAAAGTTTTAACTTATCTCTTAAATCAATAATATTTTTGTCTTTAATCCCTAAATAACGTCTACTGCCTATGTATCTATTTTTGTTATATTCGTCATACAAAGGATGATTCGCATCCATAGAAGAAATATGTACATTTCCAGAAGCATGAATAAATTCTTGTTTATTATTTCCTAACCAAATACCTACATGTGTTACTCGTTGTTGTTTATTTAGGGTTGCTTTTTTTCCAAAAAATAATAAATCCCCTTTTTGCAAATCAGAAAAATTAAGGTTTACGTCTACTTTTTTACCAGCATGTATTTGTTGTGAGGCATCTCTAGGAATGATAAAACCATTCATTAAATACACCATTTTTGTAAAACCACTGCAATCCATTCCTTTGGCAGAAGTGCCGCCCCATAAATAAGGGAAGCCTTCCATTGTTTTTGCAATTTTTTCAACATTGCTTTCAGTTGGATTTAAATTATCTAACCAAGCATCATACATCAGTGCTTCATCTCTTTTAATAAAACCTACTCTATTGTCTGGGTACGCGACTTTAACGTAATTAGGATGTAAGGAAACAAGCTTTAAAATCCCTCCTAAAGAAATGTCAGAAACAATACTGGCATTAGTGCTTTTATCAGCATAAACATAACCAAAATTTTTGGTGTAAATTATTTTTTTATTATTGTCCCATTGGTCAAGTTCTTCTTTATTCATTAAGGTAATTCCACCTTTATCAACCCAAGAAATATACTTGTCTGGGGTTTGTATTCTGTAAAAATCGCCCTCATTATCTAGTACTTTTAAAGACATTCCAAGCAAACCTTGTGTACCTAATTCTGCAGAATGTTTAGGTGCAGATCTAATATTAATAACAGAATTTCTAGCAACAGCATATTTTTTATTACCTAAAGTAGTATCTGGTAAAACTCTAATTTTATTTACAAATTTAATCTCTAAAGATTTTAAAGTATCTAATAATTTTAGATAGGCTTCTTTAGTATCAGTTGTGCCAGTTACAATAATTTTACCATCAGAATAACCGAAATTAATATTAAAAATGGCAACTCTTTTGTCTGGTGCATATTGCTCTTGAATGCTTCTACTTACACTTTTTAAACCAGAAATTAATTTAGTATTGTTGCTGCAAGAAAACAATAGAATTACAATTAATAAAGAGAAGATTTTTGTGATTTTCATAAAAATATTTTTAACATTTTATCACAATAAAGATACTAATTTATTCATTTAAAATTATTTCTAAATTTAGAGTTTTTTATTTTTAGGAAGAATCAATTTTAAAGATGAAAAATAGATAGACGAACATCGTTATTTGTTAAAACCGCCAGTTGGTAACAAATAAGTTTAACATTACTGCGAATATATTATAATGGTAGTTGGTGGGCTAATCAATAGAAAAGACTATTGTTATAGCGAAACACCATTTTATTTGTGCCAATTACAAGGTAAATAATTGGGTGCAAAAGATTGGTGATCAAGCTAATTGTTAATCGGTAATAACCTGTATTATATGTTTAAGTTGATGGTTTTGTTTTCAGTTAACTGAAACTTCGCATCATTATATTTTGGTGGTCTTATAAACCCTTTTGTGTTGTTAGAAAACCCATAATCTTCTTTTGGGATTCCAATAAAATTGGTGTCCATTTTGTTGTTGTTGTTTTCGTCATGAAAAAAAGAAACAGCATATTCCCCTTTCGGAATATCTTTAAAAATATACGTTGTTTGTTTATCTATAATTTTTACAATGCCACCTTTAAAACTTTTTTTTAAAAAAGCTTCTTTTTTATCATATAACGCAACCAAAACGTTGCCTTTATTAGAGCTTAAGCCAGTAATGTTAATGGTTAAATTATACGTTTTTTCTTGTGCGTTTGTTGTAAGTGTTCTCCCAAAAATAATGGCTACAATTAAGATTAATTTTTTCATGTTGTGATGGGTTTTCTATTAAAAATAGCTGTAATTATTGTTTTTCTTAAACCGTTGCTAAAGTAGCAAAATCATCATCAATAATTATAAATTTAAATTTACTAAAAAGGAATTTATTAATAGCGAAAAATAAAACAGATTTCAAAGATTAATAACGTGTTGAATTGATTAGGTTTTAATTAAACTTACTTTTAATTTCCTGAAGTGATATATCCGAATTTATGAATTCAGTAACAATATTAAAGCGTAATTCTTCAGTTTTTAATTCAAAATAATTTGTCCATTTATCATCTTTAAGTAAATGATGTATTTGTTTTATTCTTTTTTGAGCTTCGGTATATGTAAATAAATAATGATTAGTTTCTTCTTTTGTTGGCTGTATTGTGGTTTTTTTAGCTTCAAAATCAACTTTAATGAAAAATATTTTTTCTGATGAATTGATAGGGTAGAAGTCTGCCCATTTTGCAAAACCAATTACAAATTGCTGGTTTTTATAATTGTTATTAGCTATCAATCTCCATCTACAATTGGCAACACGCCCCCAATGATTCGATTTTCTATACACGCCTTTCTCTGTATAAAAATAGATGCTGTTAGATTTACTTTTATAATAGGTGTTTTCTGGAAATTGAAAATCATCAACTTGTTGAAACTCGCAAAAAGTATGTTTAAAAAAGTTGGTTTGATTGTAAGTTTTCAAAAACATTTTTTGGTAAAAATAGTTAAAAGTCATAAAAAAACGCAACCAAATTAATGATTGCGTTTTCAATTTATATAGATTCTGAACTAGGTTCAGAGATTGGACTTATTTTACTTCCTCGAAATCTACATCCTCTACATTATCACCTTCATCTGCATTACCAGCTTCTGGTTGTGCTTGTTGTGCACCGGCATCTGCACCACCTTGTGCAGCATACATTTCTTCTGAGGCAGCTTTCCAAGCTTCATTTATCTTTTCCATAGCAGCATCTATTTGTGCTAAGTCTTTAGATTCATGAGCAGCTTTTAATTCTGTTAAAGCAGCTTCAATAGGTTCTTTTTTATCTACTGATAATTTATCACCAAACTCCTTTAATTGATTTTCTGTTTGGAAAATCATAGAATCTGCACCATTTACTTTTTCAGCAGTTTCTTTTGCAACCTTATCAGCATCTGCATTTGCTTCTGCTTCTTGCTTCATTTTTTCGATTTCTTCTTCAGATAAACCAGAAGATGCTTCTATACGAATATCTTGAGATTTTCCTGTAGCTTTATCTACTGCAGAAACTTTAATAATTCCGTTTGCATCAATATCAAAGGTTACTTCAATTTGTGGTACACCTCTTTGTGCTGGTGGAATATCTGTTAATTGGAAACGTCCAATTGTTTTATTGTCAGCAGCCATTGCTCTTTCACCTTGTAATACATGGATGTCTACAGAAGGTTGATTGTCTACTGCTGTTGAAAATACTTGTGATTTTTTTGTTGGGATTGTTGTATTTGCATCAATTAATTTTGTGAATACATTACCCATTGTTTCAATACCTAATGATAATGGTGTAACATCTAATAAAAGAACGTCTTTTACATCACCCGTTAAAACACCTCCTTGTATTGCAGCACCTAAAGCAACAACTTCATCTGGATTTACACCTTTACTTGGTGTTTTTCCAAAGAATTTTTCTACAGCTTCTTGTACAGCAGGTATTCTTGTAGATCCACCAACTAAAACTATTTCATCAATATCAGACTTAGATAAATCTGCATTTTTTAAAGCAGTTTCACAAGGCTGTATGGTTCTTTTTACTAAATCATCAATTAATTGCTCAAATTTTGATTTAGACAAAGTTCTTACCAAGTGTTTTGGTCCGCTTGCAGTTGCAGTTACATAGGGCAAGTTAATTTCTGTAGAAGAAGAAGAAGATAATTCAATTTTAGCTTTTTCGGCAGCTTCTTTTAAACGTTGTAAAGCCATTGGATCTTCTCTTAAATCCATGTTTTCATCAGCTTTAAACTCTTCTGCTAACCAGTTGATTATTTTTTCATCAACATCATCTCCACCTAAATGTGTATCACCATCAGTAGCTAATACTTCAAATACACCATCTCCTAATTCTAAGATAGAAACATCATGTGTACCACCACCAAAATCAAAAACAACAATTTTTTTATCATCATTAGACTTATCTAAACCGTAAGCTAAAGCAGCTGCAGTTGGTTCGTTTATGATTCTTCTAACTTTTAAACCAGCTATTTCTCCGGCTTCTTTTGTAGCTTGTCTTTGTGCATCATTAAAATATGCAGGAACTGTAATTACAGCTTCAGCAACATCTGAACCTAAGTAATCCTCAGCAGTTTTTTTCATTTTCTGTAACACCATTGCAGAAATTTCTTGTGGTGTATATAAACGACCGTCTATATCTACTCTTGGTGTATCATTATCACCTTTTACTACTTTATAAGGAACTCTTTTTACTTCTTTAGAAGATTCAGAAAACTTATTACCCATAAAACGTTTAATAGAGTATATCGTTTTTGTTGGGTTTGTTACCGCTTGTCTTTTGGCAGGGTCTCCAATTTTACGTTCTCCACCTTCTACAAATGCAACTATAGATGGTGTTGTTCTTTTTCCTTCAGCATTAGGTATTACCACTGGCTCGTTACCTTCCATTACAGAAACACAAGAGTTGGTTGTACCTAAATCGATTCCAATTATTTTACTCATAATATTTATTTTAATAATTTTTTAATTCAATTTTACGTTTACAAATAGTCAAAGTGTGTGCCATCTACATTTTTATAGAAAATTGTCAGTTTTTTTATTTTTTAATGAAAAATTATGTGACATGTTGACATATTTTCGTCTAATTTATTTAAAGAAATAACAATATTTTAAATTTATCTATTGAAATTACTACTTAAGTTTAAATAATATTTTGATTGATTTTAAAAGTTTAAAACTTTATGCAGATAATTAACGAAAAAGTGGTTTTAAATAAGCAATTTATGGAAAGTAAAAACCTGCGTTCTAATATCTAATTATTAACTGCTGAAACCAAAGTTTTAGAGGCATTAATCTTTAAAGCAGTTGTAGAAACTGTTTCTTGCTTTAAAGCTAAAGAATTAGACGAAGGTATTGAAGAGGTTTTAGAAAGAATTGGAAAGTCTGAAAATAAAATATAGTACTATAACTTTCGATATGCTAATTGAAAAATCTGAAAAAAGTCAGCTTATAGAATGAAATAAAAAGTTATTTTTAAATTATGTGAAAAAATAAAACTTATTTAGTTGTGTTTTTTACATTTACATTAAATAAATTGATTAATTTTAACAATGTCGCAATTTATAAGTGTTTTTGATATGCTAAAAATTGGTGTGGGGCCGTCAAGCTCGCACACTTTAGGTCCTTGGAGAGCCGCACAAGCCTATATTTCTAAAATTAGAGCAAATAATAAATTTGATTTGATTGATGAAATAAAGGTAGATTTATATGGTTCACTTTCTTTAACAGGAAAAGGACATGCTACAGATCTATCTATTTTATTAGGTTTAAGTGAGGCAGATCCAGAATATATACCTGTAGAAGATATTTTTATAATTGTTGATAGAATTAATACCCAAGAAGAAATTATTTTTAAAGGAGGTAAAACCATCCCTTTTTATAAAAATTCAATTATTTTTAATAGAGAGTTTTTACCTTTTCATCCAAATGGTCTTACTTTTAGGGGTTTTTTAAAAGGTGAAGAAATTTCTAATCAAACGTATTTTTCTATTGGAGGTGGATTTATTGTTCAAGAAAACGACCATTTAGAACAAGAATTAAACATTGATAAAAAGAATTTTCCTTTCCCTATAAATAAAGCCATTCAGTTAGAAGAGTATTGTGAGAAAGAACATAAAACCATTTCTGAAATTGTTTTGTTAAACGAGCTCGAATTAAATTCAGCAGAATTTATAGACAAAGAATTGTGTAGAATTTGGGAGACCATGTTAGAATGTATGTACATAGGTTGTCATACAGAAGGCAAGCTTCCAGGAGGTTTAAATGTGAAAAGGCGTGCTTACGAAACGCATCAAAAATTAATAAAAGATGGTGTTTATAATAATCCTCAACAATGGACTGCTGCTATAAGAAATACAGAAGTGAAATTTAGAGAAATTTTAAAATGGGTAAGTTGTTTTGCCCTTTCTGTTAATGAAGTAAATGCCTCTTTAGGAAGAGTTGTAACAGCTCCAACAAATGGAAGTGCAGGTGTAATTCCTGCAGTTTTAATGTACTATTTGGTGATTGAAAATCATACTGCAGATTTTGAACATATTAAAAAATTCTTATTAACTGCAGGCGAAATTGGTAGCATTTTTAAGAAAAACGCCACCATTTCTGCAGCAATGGGGGGTTGTCAAGCAGAAATTGGTGTTTCTTCTGCTATGGCTGCAGCTGCTTTAACTGAATTGTTAGGTGGTACAGTAGCACAATGTTTAGTAGCAGCAGAAATAGCGATGGAACATCACTTAGGTTTAACTTGTGATCCTATTGGTGGTTTGGTGCAAATACCTTGTATAGAAAGAAATGCCATGGGAGCTATAAAAGCAATTAACGCTGCAGAAATGGCTTTAGAAACCAACCCTAAAGATGTAAAAGTGCCTTTAGATACAGTAATTGATACAATGTGGGAAACTGCAAAAGACATGAATAAAAATTACAAAGAAACTTCTGAAGGTGGTTTGGCAGTTACAGTTAGAATGGCAGATTGTTAATATAAAAAAACCCAAAAACTATACGTTTTTGGGTTTTGATTGTCGTTTGAA
This sequence comes from uncultured Polaribacter sp., assembly GCF_947503855.1. GTDB lineage: Bacteria > Bacteroidota > Bacteroidia > Flavobacteriales > Flavobacteriaceae > Polaribacter. The sequence goes on from NZ_CANNFF010000008.1 coordinate 16,702, forward strand.
CGGTTATTATTTTGAGTTTTCAGTAGCTAAAGAATAGATTACTAACCCGAAACCAATTTTGTTAATTGCATCTCCAATGTTGTAAACAACGTCAAGATTTAAACCACCAAAAATACCTTCATACCATCCAGGTGTTCCTGCCATGTATCCAATAGGATAGATAACCCATCCTACTAAAACAAACCAACATAGCGCTTTGTGAGCTTTTAATACTGATCCACCAGCTTCTACAGCTAATTTTTTCGCACTTCCTAACCAGATATCGTAAGCAATTGCAAAATAGGCAGCTCCAGAAATTAATCCCCATAACCAAGCATTTGGTCTGTCAATTACTTCTCCTACATAACCAGTTACCAACATTATCACAGAAAATAATATCATTCTCCACATTAATGATTTTTTAGCACCAGCTACTTTTAATATCAAGTAGAATTCAACACACATTAATGGTACAGTAAGAATCCAGTCTACATATCTAAAGAAAGTTGGTGATTCTGCATTAGCAGCCCAATAATCTCTCATGTAAAGGTAGTGAACAGCGGCAATAAATGTAATTAAACCAGAAACTAGAATGGAGGTTCTCCATTTTTTATCAAAACTGTTCATTGATAAAAAGAAAAATGCTGATGCAGCCATCATAGCCATACATCCTACAAAAAATGTAAAACCTACATAATCGTCTGGGGCCATTTTAGAAACAGCTAAAAAACTTGTAAAATTCATAATAAAAATAATTAAGTTAGTATTAGTTTTGTTTAATCTTTTTTAATAAAGATATAACAAACTTACAATATAAAAATGATATATTTGCAATATGAGAGATGAAATTTTTACACATTATCAAAATTTTATGATATTTTTTACATTTTTACTGTTCTGGTTTGGGATACAATTCGGAGAAATTGTAGAGGATTCATTTGCGTTTTTCCTAGTGATAACAATAGGTATACTTCACGGAGCCAATGACTTATTAATTCTTTCTAAGAGAAATTTTGCATCAAATAAAAATGTTAATAAAAATTTACTTATCTATCTATTTATGATTGGTTTATGTGTTTTATTATTCTTTTTGAACTCTTTTTTAGCAATAATTATGTTTATTATAATTAGTGCTTTTCATTTTGGAGAGGAACATTTTTCAGAAAAAATAAAACAAAATAGTATTGAAAGCTACTTTTATTTTTTTGTTTATGGCTTAATTGTATTTGCAATGCTTTTTTATAATTCGGAAATACAGCTAAAAGAAATAATGATAGATTTAGTTGGTGTTTCTTTTAGTCCTTTCCTTGTAAAGTTAATTTTACTTATTAGTGGGCTTTTGTTTTTACTAATGAGTATCTACTTTTATTTCAAGAAACAAATTTCTTTAAAAACAATTATGAAAGAATTATTTTATTTAATGTTTCTTTTTTTGGTTTTTAAAACTACCTCTTTGATTTTTGGCTTTGCTATTTATTTTATTCTCTGGCATTCACTACCATCCATACTACATCAAGTTTTATTTTTATCTGGAGAGGTAAATAAGCAAACAATTCTAAAATTTATTAAAAAGGCTCTTTTATTTTGGGTAATTAGTGCAGTAGGTATTTTATTACTTTACTTTTTAACACCGTCGTTAAAGCTTTTTTCTTCTAGCTTATTTGCTGTTTTGTTTGCGGTTACAGCACCACACATGTGGGTAATGTCTTCTATGAAGACTAACGGGTAAAAACCAAATTATTACCAGAAGACATTTCTTCAGAAAAACCGTAACCTTCTATATTAAATCCTTTTAAGTCTTCTATGGTTTCTATATTGTTTTCTACAATATATCTAACCATATAACCACGTGCCATTTTAGCATAGGTCATAATGGTTTTATATTGTCCGTTTTTAAAATCTTTAAATACAGGTGTTATCATTGGCACTTTTAAAACTTTTTTAGGCAATGCTTTAAAGTATTCTGTACTTGCTAAATTAATTAGTAATTCGTCTTCTTTTAGTTCTTTATTTAAAGATTTTGCCAAAGCATCATCCCAAAATTGGTATAAATTATCTTTTTTACCTACTTTTATTTTTGTGCCCATTTCTAATCTATAAGGTTGTATTAAATCTAAAGGCTTTAATAAACCATATAAACCCGATAAAATTCTTAATTTGTCTTGTAAAAAAGGAATTTTATCTTCGTGTAAAGAGTTTACATCAATTCCTTGAAAAACAGCGCCTGTAAATGCGTAAATAGCTTGTTTCGCATTTTTTTTTGTAAATGGTATTTTCCAATTTTGATTTCTATCATAATTTAAAGCTGCTAAATCATCAGAAATAGACATTAAACTAGAAAGCTTGTTTTTAGATAGTGTTTTTAGTTTTTTATTTAATTTTTGAGATTCTTCTAAAAAACGAGGTTGTGTATGCAAAGTTGTAGGTACTTTGCTTTCGAAATCTAAAGATTTTGCAGGTGAGATAATGATTTTCATTATAGATGTATAACTTTTTATTGTTAAAATTTTTCTAGGTAAAAATACTAAGGATTGAAATAATTGTCAAACAAAGACCATATTTTCTATTGATAAATGCATCTATAAAATTTATAGAGTACAGGGGTAAAAATATTAACAGCTCTTAAATTTAAAGATTAAGAATCAAAAAATAAACTATCTAATTGGCATAGCTAGTTTTTTGGTAGAATTTTAAGTAAATAAATTTTCTTATTCAGAAGTGTATCATTATTAGTAGGATTTAAACTAACAAAGAGTTTAGGTAAAGAGTAACAGGTTTAATCTCTTGTTAAATATAAAAATAGAATGGTCCCATAACAACTATTCTCTTTTTTCTTTTGTATTTTAGTCTTTAAAATTTAAACCAATGAAAAAAATTACTTTTTTAATTTTATTAATTTCAAATGTTAGTTTTACTCAAACAGACAGTAAAATTTACGATATTATTAATGCTGTCTCAGAAGATAGACTTAAAGCAGATGTAAAAACGCTTACAGAATTTGGCACCAGAAACACTTTTTCTGATACCATTTCTAATACAAGAGGTATTGGTGCTGCAAGACGTTGGATAAAGTCTGAATTTGATAAGATTTCTAGTGATTGTAACAACTGTATTAATGTCTTTTATCAAAAAGATTTGGTAACTACAGAAATGAGTAAAAGAGTACCTCATGATGCTTATGTTGTAAATGTTGTTGCAATACAAAAAGGAACCAAATATCCAAATAGATATATTATTATGAGTGGAGATATAGACTCTAGAAATAGTGATGGTTCTAACTTTACAAAAGATGCACCAGGAGCCAATGATAATGCATCTGGTATGGCGGGTACTATTGAAGCAGCAAGAGTTTTAAGTAAATATAAATTTGAAAGTAGTATTATTTATGTAGGTCTTTCGGGTGAAGAACAGGGTCTTTTTGGTGGTGCAGGATTAGCAAAATACGCTAAAGAAAAAGGATGGGATATTATTGGAATTTTAAATAATGATATGATTGGAAACATTGAAGGTGTAGATGGTGTTATAGACAATCGTTCTTTTAGGATTTTTAGTGAACCAGTTCCTGCAAGCGAAACAGAAAGACAAAGAAGAATGCGTAGATTTTACGGTGGTGAAGTTGATGGTATTTCAAGACAATTAGCAAGATATGTGCATAAAACAACCAAAACATATATGCCAGAAATGAATCCGATGATGATTTATAGGTTGGATAGGTTTGGTAGAGGTGGGCACCACAGGCCTTTTAACGATTTAGGTTTTGCAGGTATTAGAATTATGGAGGCTCATGAAAACTATACACAACAACACCAAGATATTAGAACCGAAAATGGTATAAAATATGGTGATACTTTTGAGCATGTAAACTTTCCGTATGCTAAAAAATTAACAGCAGTAAACGCCATAAATTTAGCGAGTTTAGCTTGGGCACCAGCTGCACCTAAAGAAGTTGCTATTGGAGGTATTGTAGAAGCAAATGTAAGATTAAAATGGAGTAAAGTAGAAGGGGCAAAAGGTTATAAAATTTATTGGAGAGACACAACATCACCAACTTGGGATAATTCTAGATATGTAGAAACTACTGAGTTCGCTCTAGAAGGTATTGTAATAGATAATTTTTTCTTTGGTGTTGCTTCAGTTGGAGAAAATGGACATGAAAGCATGGTTATGTTTCCCAATAAAATTTGGAGATAAAAATTTATTGATTGTGTGTTTTCTTTCGAGAAAAACAAGAAAAGTCAAGTTACTTAAGTTGTAAAGTATCAAAAACTCCGTTTTTGTAATTGTAAAAAAGCAACATTATCAAGCTCATCCTTAAAGATTGAGGATAAAAAAGCTAAAAAGTTAAAAATTGTTTATTTTAAAAAACCTCAAAATAAATTTTGAGGTTTTTATTTTTTCGTTTTTTAAATTATAATCCACTAATGAAACTACCATAAGGGTCTTTAAATTGTGTGCCTTCTGTAAATCTTTGTTTGCTTAATTTACTAAACTCTACCAAAGCCCAGAGCACAAATTCTTTCATAAAATAAGTATCAGCATCATTCATATTGGGTTGATGTTCTTTTAAAAAGTCGTTTAAAGGTTTTATTTTATCTAAGGCATTTTTGTACTGTTGTTCGGTGTATTCTTCTAACAGTTCAAAATCTTCTTCGGCATTAAAAAACCAAGAAACAATACCGTCGTAAACAGTTTCTTCACCTTGTTTTTCTAGTTTTTTAATTTCTGGAAAATAATCTGGAAATAAAGTTTTAATAGCTTTTCTAATTAAATTTTCTGCAACAATGTGAGCGCCTTCTTGCTCACCTTCATACACTAATTCTACTTTACCGGTAATGGCTGGTATAATTCCGTCAAAATCGCTTAAACGAATCACAGTATGTTCATCTCCAGAAATTAAGGCACGTCTTTCTGCTGTACTTAAAAGATTTTCAAATGCAGAGATACTTAAACGTGCACTTACACCGCTTTTTGCATCAATATATTCACTTTCTCTAGCTTCAAAAACAATTTGTTCTAACAAATCTTTAGCCAATTCGGGTACTTCGATAAAGTCTTTTTGTGCATTTGCTTTGTTAGCTTCTTGTTGTGTAATGGTTTTTGCAGTTTCTATATCTTCTGGATAATGTGTTAAAATTTGCGAACCGATTCTGTCTTTTAAAGGTGTTACTATACTACCTCTATTGGTATAATCTTCTGGATTTGCTGTAAATACAAATTGCATATCTAAAGGCAATCTTAATTTAAAACCACGAATCTGAATATCACCTTCTTGTAAAATATTAAATAAAGCTACCTGAATTCTAGCTTGTAAATCGGGTAACTCATTAATTACAAAAATGCATCTATTGGCTCTTGGAATCATTCCATAATGAATAACTCTGTCATCTGCATAACTCAATTTTAAATTGGCTGCTTTTATTGGGTCTACATCACCAATTATGTCTGCTACAGTAACATCTGGTGTTGCTAGTTTTTCTGCAAAACGTTCGCTTCTGTGTAACCAAAAAATAGGTGTATCATCTCCTTTTTCTTTAATGATTTCTATAGCAAATCTAGAGATTGGTTTCACAGGGTCATCATTAATTTCTGAACCTGCTACAACAGGAATATATTCGTCTAATAAATTTACCATTAGTCTAGCCAAACGTGTTTTTGCTTGCCCACGTAAACCTAATAAATTGATATTGTGTTTGCTTAAAATAGCTCTTTCTAACTCAGGAATTACAGTGTTTTCATATCCATGTACACCTTTAAAAACGGTTTCTTTACTCATCATTTTACTGATAAGATTTTCGCGCAATTCGTCTTTAATAGATTTTGATTGATACCCTGATTTTTTTAACTCTCCTAGTGTTTTTATGTTTTCTAAATTCATCTTTAATTTATTATCCTCTAATTCTTTTTTTTCTATTGGTTTCATAATCTTCAAAAATCATTTCTCCTAAACCTTTTAAGCCTGTATAAAATGCTTTTCCTTGGTTAGCTTGTGTAAATGCCTTTATAAATTGCATTAAATAAGGGTCTTGGGCAATCATAAATGTGGTAATAGGAATGTGTAATTTTCTGGCTTGTTGTGCCATCCCATAACATTTATTTACAATGTATTTATCCAAACCGTTACTGTTTTTATAATATTGTCCGTCAGGCATTTTTAAGCAACTTGGTTTACCATCTGTAATCATAAAAATTTGTTTGTTGGTATTTCTTTTTCTACGCAATAAATCCATAGCTAAGTTTAATCCAGCCACGGTATTTGTATGGTAAGGGCCTACTTGTAAATAAGGTAAATCTTTAATTTTGATGGTCCAAGCATCATTACCAAATACTAAAATATCTAAGGTGTCCTTTGGGTAACGAGTTGTTATCAATTCAGCCAATGCCATAGCTACTTTTTTAGCGGGTGTAATTCTGTCTTCTCCATACAAAATCATAGAGTGGCTTATATCGATCATTAAAACAGTGCTCATTTGAGCTTTATGAAGTGTTTCTTCTACTACTAAATCATTTTCAGATAATGTAAAATCTCCAATTCCATTATTAATTTGTGCATTTCTGATGCTCTCAGTTATTGAAACTTTATCCAGATTATCTCCAAATTGATAAGCTCTAAAATCTCCTGTATGCTCATCTCCATTGCCGGGAGATTTACTTTTATGATTACCAGTACCACTTCTTTTAATTTTACCAAAAATTTGATTTAAAGCTTGTTGTCTAATTGCACGTTCTGTTTTGGCTGTTATTTTTGTGCCTGCAATTCCATCTCCTTCAATTTCTTCTTTGATGTAACCTTTCTTTTTTAGGTCCTCAATAAAATCATCAATGGTATAATTTTCGTCTGTTAATTTGTACTCTTTGTCTAAAGAACGCAACCATTCTATGGCTTCATCAAAATCGCCAGCAGTATGTGTAATTAATTCTTTAAAAATTTCAAAAAGTTTTTCAAAAGGCGATTTGTTTTTAGCCTCATAAGGTTTAAATACAAAACCAGTTCTTTTCTTATTATTTTTCATCACTATAAAAATACGGCTTTATCTAAGGCGTTAAAAATAATTAACATTGCTTTAATATATTTCAGGATTGTTTATTCTTATGATATATTACTCGATTCTTATTAATTTTAAACTTAGATAATATTAGTTATTTTTTAAGTGTTAAGTATTTCAAGATATTTTAAAAGAAGTTAAATAAACAAATAAATAATCTTTATCAGAACCACAATTTATTCAATGGTTCTTTTCTATCTTTACAATATGGCAAAAATATTAATTACAGGAGGTACAGGTTTGGTAGGGTCTAGGTTAACTGAATTGCTTACTAAAAATAAACATGAGGTAAGAATTTTAAGCAGAACCCCAGAAGGTAAAAATGAATTTAAATGGGATATTTCTAATAATTATATTGATGAAAAAGCATTGACTGATATAGAGTATGTAATACATTTAGCAGGTGCAGGTATTGCAGATAAACGGTGGACAGATGCAAGGAAAAAAGTAATTATTGATAGTAGAGTAGATACAGCAAATTTAATTTTCAAGAAAATAAAAGCACAAAAAATTACCTTAAAAGGATTTATTTCTTCTTCTGGAAGTAATTATTACGGTGCAAAAACCACCGATAAAATTTATAAGGAAACAGACAATGCAGGTGATGATTATTTAGGTGAAGTTTGTCAAAAGTGGGAACAAGCGGCACATCAATTTGAAAAATTAAACATTCCAGTAACAATTTTAAGAACAGGTGTGGTTCTTTCTAAAAAAGGAGGAGCTTTAGATCAAATGAAAACCCCAATTGTTGCTCCTTTAGGTTCTGGCAAACAATATATGGCTTGGATACATATAGATGATTTATGTGGTTTGTATATAAAGGCTATAGAAGAAGATTTTACTGGTGTTTACAATGCTGTGTCACCAGAGTTTCATACTAGTAAAACTTTTTCTAAAACCTTAGCAAAAGCTATAAAAAGACCGTTTTTAGCAATTAATGTTCCTGGCTTTTTGTTAAAATTAATTTTTGGTGAATTGGCTATCATACTTCTAGAGGGTAGTAGGTTGTCGTCAGAAAAAATAGCAGAAAAAGGATTTAATTTTCAACACAAAGAACTTAAAGAGGCATTAAATAATTTATAAATAGAAAAATGGGTGTCTGAAAAGTATTTTTAAAACTTACTTTTCTAACTTTAGTGCATTTGTTTTATGTAAACTAAATAATGCTTATTTACTAAGGTTAAAAGAGTCAATTTAAATACTTTTCAAACGAACTGCTTAATATTTTTAGTATAAAAAAATACTTTTAAAATTTTGTAGTGATGTTTAATGCTACATCGCTCCAAGTTTTAGAAATACCATCAGATCCAGTATGCAATGCTTCACAAACTTTATTTAATGAAGCTAGTGCATTTAAGGCATTCCAATTTGTAACATCCATTTTTGCACTCATTACAAATGTATTGTTTGCAATTGTATAAGAAAATGGTACTTTTTCTGATATACCGTTCATATTAATAAGTGCTGCACCAATAGAATCATTTTCTATAGTTAGTTTACCAGATAATAATTTTGTATTCTTCATAACACCAAAGAAAAACTTTTGTATTTTATAATCTCTACTTGAATCTTTAGTAAAAATACTACTTACAGGTATGGAAAATTCTGTATTATTTATTGCTTCTTTAATGGTGTTTCCTTTTCCTCCACTAGTAATATTTACTTGTCTGAATTGTCCTTTTACAGGTGTTTTTTCTGTAAACTTATAAGCTGTAAAAACAATATCGTTTTCTGCTTTTTCTATAGAATATAAAGCGTTATTTTCTGTTTTATTGTTGTCTGAATCTGTTTTCTTTTCTGATTTACATGCCGTAAAGCTTAAAGAAATAGCGACTACTAATAGTATGATTTTTTTCATAATTACTTTTATTTATTGGTTAAAATAGTGTTTGCTAGTTTTATATACTCTTCTTTTGCTTTTTTAGAGCTCATATCTTTAATCTGCATCCTTGCGTTTACTTTAAATGCACTTCTAATATTAGACTTATTATCATAAGAAAGTACTTTACCAGAGGTTGCTTTTTTATAGTATGCATAAAATTTTAGCATTACATCTGGTGCAACAGCTTCTTGTAATTTTGATACTTTATCAAAAGCTTCTTTAAACGCTATATCTAAGTCAGATTTCATGCTTATTTTGATGCAATAACTTGTGTGCCACCTTTAACTTTGTCACCTAAATTTACAGCTAGTTTTGTGCCTAAAGGGAGGTATAGATCTACTCTAGAGCCAAATTTTATAAAACCAGCGTCTGCACCTTGTATTGCTTTATCACCTTCTTTGGCATAGTTTACAATTCTTTTTGCAAGAGCACCTGCAATTTGCCTATATAAAACGTCTCCAAAAGATTTGTTGTTAATTACCACAGTAGTTCTTTCGTTTTCTGTAGATGCTTTTGGATGCCATGCAACTAAGTATTTACCTGGATGATATTTACTATATTTAATAATACCACTCATTGCATATCTAGTAACGTGTACATTTATGGGCGACATAAAAATAGAAACTTGTAATCTTTTGTCTTTAAAATATTCAGGTTCTTCTACTTCTTCTATCACAACAACTTTACCATCTACAGGAGCAATTATTGTATCATCATTTAAAGAAGTAAGTCTTTTTGGATTTCTAAAAAATTGAAGTACAGTAATTAAAAGTACAATAATTAAAACTTGTATTGCCTTGGTAACCCAATTTAGTTCTATCAATTTTTCTGCTGCCAAAATAGCAACAATAGCTAAAATAAAAGTAATAACAATAATTTTAAATCCTTCTTTATGAAAACGAATCATACTTAAATAATAAAGTTAATATACAAATATACAAATGGAGCAGCAAACAACAAACTATCTAGTCTGTCTAAAATACCTCCATGACCTGGCATAATATTACCACTGTCTTTTATGTTTGCTTGTCTTTTAAGTTTAGATTCTATCAAATCTCCTATAGTGCCAATTACAGAAATAATAGATGCTATAATTAGCCAGTTTACCAGAGCGTATTCCTTATTTATTGTACTAATAATATAAGCAGCAACTAGCGTAAAGATAAATCCACCCAAAAAACCTTCTTGTGTTTTTTTAGGAGAAACAGAAACAAACAGTTTTTTCTTACCAAAGTTTTTACCCACTAAAAAAGCAAAACTATCATTCACCCAAATAAGTACTAATATCGATATCATTAAATAAGGTGTGTAATTTTGATTTTTAAAAGGTAATAATATTAAAAAACAAAATGAAAAAATTAGGTATCTAATAGTTAAACCTAGTTTTTGCCTATCGGTAGAATACGTAATTTCTTCTTTTGCAAATAACTGGTAAATTAAATATAATGAGGATAAAATGTTGATGGTAAGTATGCCTGTAATAGCATAGCTTGTAGGTCTTTTAATCATTAAAAATAAAGTGATTCCGAAAAAAATATATGTAATTATACTTTTAAATTGTATTAATTTAGAAAGCTCCCAAATACAAAGTACACTAAATATGCTTACTAAAGCTATGTAAGATTCTTTAGAAAAAAGAATAGCAGAAACAAAAATTAAAACGTAAATAATTCCAGAAAAACTCCTTCTTAAAAGGTTGCGCATATTATAAATCTTCTAATAGCAGCAAATATAAGTTTTTTGTGTTACTGTTACCGTAGTTTAGAAAATTATCATCATTTTTATTGATTTCGTAATTTTTTATTGATGATATATTAGTAGGTATTGCCCCTTTGTAGTTGGTTTTAATACCTGTTAAACCTTCGCCTGTATTTTTAACCAATTGGCTAGTAGTTGCATAGACAATAAAGTTTTCTGATAATTCAGATAGCTTTGTGCTTTTTAATTGGTTAGATGAAAAAAGTATATCGCCATTATCTGCAATTAAATGCTCGCAAGTTGTAAAAAACGGAATGGTTTTTTTAAACTCAGTATCTAACAAAACTTCTTTTTCGTCCAAAAAAGTATTTAATTCTTTGTTAGTTACAAGGGCATTTTTCCAGTTATTTTCTGATAATATATAACTAAGGTTTTGTTTTATTTCTTCTTTTTTAAGACAATATAAGAACTTGCCACCCTTTTCAATAAAATTGTGTACAAATAAATCGTCTAAAGATAAATCTACTTCCTGTTTTTGAATTTCTTTATCTTCCTTATTAGATGTGTTAAATAGTTTTTTAAAAAAGTTCATTATATAATTAAAGGTTTTATAATTATTCTTCAGTGCCTTCTGTTACTGGGGGAATATTTATTTCTGCTTCAATTTTTTTTGGGTCTTTTATTGCTACATCCAAAGCTTCAAAAGGTCTTTTGCCAAATATTTTTTCTAAATCGTTTTTAAAGATAACTTCTTTTTCTAGAAGCAACTCTGCAAGTATAGTTAATTTTTCTTTATTATCTGTTAATAGTTTGATAGCTCTTGCATATTGGGTTTCTATCATTTTAGAAATTTCTTCATCAATTTTTTTGGCAGTATCATCACTATAAGGTTTAACAAAGGCATCATTTCCAGAAGAATCGTAATAGGTTATGTTACCAACTTCGTCATTTAAACCATACACAGTTACCATTGCTCTGGCTTGCTTGGTTATTTTTTCTAAATCGCTTAAAGCGCCTGTAGATATTTTATCAAAGATGATTTTTTCAGCAGCTCTTCCTCCTAAAGTAGCACACATTTCATCTAACATTTGTTCTGTTTGTACTATTAACCTCTCTGCAGGTAAATACCAAGCTGCGCCTAAAGATTGTCCTCTTGGTACAATAGTTACTTTCACTAAGGGGGCTGCATGTTCTAGCATCCAGCTTACAGTTGCATGACCCGCTTCATGAAAAGCAATTACTTTTTTCTCTTTTGGTGTAATTACTTTGTTTTTCTTTTCTAAACCACCTACAATTCTATCTACAGCATCTAAGAAATCTTGATGATGTATTGCTTTTTTACTATTTCTAGCTGCAATTAAAGCAGCTTCATTACACATATTCGCAATATCAGCACCAGAAAAACCAGGTGTTTGTTGTGCTAAAAACTCTAAGTTTACATCATCTGCAAGTTTTAAAGGTTTAATATGTACTTCAAAAATTGCTTGACGCTCATTAATGTTTGGTAGGTCTACATAAATCTGTCTGTCAAAACGCCCTGCTCTCATTAAAGCGCTGTCTAAAACATCTGCTCTGTTAGTTGCTGCAATTACAATTACATTGGTATCTGTACCAAAACCATCCATCTCTGTAAGTAATTGATTTAGTGTGTTTTCGCGTTCATCGTTACCACCTGTCATACTATTTTTACCACGAGCTCTACCAATGGCATCAATTTCATCAATAAAAATAATAGAAGGCGATTTTTGGGCAGCTTGTTTAAATAAATCTCTCACTCTAGATGCACCCACACCTACAAACATTTCAACAAAATCTGATCCAGATAAAGAGAAAAATGGTACTTCTGCTTCACCAGCAACTGCTTTTGCAAGTAATGTTTTACCAGTTCCTGGAGGTCCTACTAATAAGGCGCCTTTAGGAATTTTACCACCTAAAGAAGTATATTTTTCTGGGTTTTTAAGAAAATCTACAATTTCTTGTACTTCTTCTTTTGCACCTTCTAAACCTGCAACATTCTCGAATGTAGTTTTTACTTTTGTGTCTTTGTCAAATAATTTTGCTTTTGATTTTCCGATGCTAAAAATTTGTCCTCCACCACCAGATCCAGCACCACCACCAGACATTCTTCGCATAAAAAACAACCATATTGCAATTAAAATAATAAATGGTAAAAAGCCTATTAAAGTATCTACCATACTTGTTCTGCTTTCATTTTTCAAGTCGAATGTTAAGTCGTTTTCTTTTTTGGCTTGTTCTAAATCATTTTCAAAATTTTGTAAATCACCAAAATTGTACTCGTATAAAGATGAACCTTTTCTGTAAAAAGCAGAATTGATTAATTTTTGGTATTTAGTTTTTTTTAGAGCTTCATCTTTTATAAAAATTTGAGCAATATTTTTATTAATCACTACAATTTTAGAAATGTCGTTTTCCTCTAATACGTCATTAAACTCGTTTTTAGAGATACTTTTAGAGGCTAAATCTCCACTACTAAAAAACTGAAAACTTATAATTAGTAAGAAAATGGCACCATAAATCCAGTATGAATTAAACTTAAATTTTGGCGAATTTGTTTTGTTGTCTTTATTAGAATCTTTCATTATTTTGTCTAAAATTTAAGCAGGTTTAATTTCTGTGATTTTTGCATCACCCCAAAGGCTTTCTAGGTCGTAAAAGTCTCTAACATGTTTCTGAAAAACATGAACAACTACATTTACGTAATCCATTAAAACCCATTCTGCAATACCTTCTCCTTCTACGTGCCAAGGTTTGTCCTTAATATGTTTGCTAACTGTTTTTTGTACTGAGCCAGAAATTGCGTTTACTTGTGTGTTTGAGTTCCCTGTACAGATAATAAAATAATCGCACACAGTATTTTCTATTTCTCGTAAGTCTAGTAATTGAATGTTTTCTCCTTTAACTTCTTCAATACCTTGAATGATAACAGCGATTAAATCGTCTGTGCTTACTTGTTTTTTTGTCATTAACTTTTTTCTAATTTAAACGCAAAGTTATTGTTTTTTTGCGACTATTTTGCCTAATTTTGAACTACTTTACACTTTATTTAACAGTTGAAAATAATCAAACTTAATGCCATTGCTTCTACCAATTCTTTTTTAAAAGAAATGGCAAAAGATTCTGCCTTAGAAAATTTTACGGTGGTACAAACCGAAAATCAATTAAATGGTAGGGGGCAACAATACGCTAAATGGGTTTCTGAACCTTTTAAAAACTTGACTTTTAGCGTCTTTGTAAAGTTTGCTGATTTTAATTTTTTAGACAAAAAATATTTAAATTTTGCTGTTTCTTTAGCTGTTTTTGAGGTTTTAAAAGAACAAAAAATTAAAAATATTGCGATAAAATGGCCTAACGACATTCTGTCAGGAAAGCAAAAAATATGTGGAATTTTAATAGAAAATAATATAAAAGGAACAAAAATTAATTCTTCTGTAATAGGAATTGGTTTAAATGTGAATCAAAAATTATTTTCTAAAAGCTTACAAAATGTTTCTTCTTTAAGTAATATTTCTGGTAAATTTTTTGATTTAGATGTTTTACTAAAAAAAATCACTGTTAAGTTAAAGCTAAAAATTAAACAATTAGAAAAGCAAGATTTTAAAAGTTTAGAAACAAATTACTTAAATGTATTATACAAAAAAAACATCCCAACTATGTTTAAAGATAGTAAAGATGTTTTGTTTATGGGAATCATTAGAGGTATTTCTAACGATGGTAAACTTCAAGTAGAACTAGAAAACGAATCTATGGTAGAATTCGGAATCAAAGAGATTGCTATGGTTTAAAGGTTTCCTATATTTTCTGATAATGTATCTACAAATTTAGTTAATGGCTTTTTAATCATCATTGCCATCATTGGGTTAAAATCTCCATTAAAATGTAAAGAAACTTCGCTTTTAGTTTCTTCAATTTTAGCAATATCTGCAGCCAATGTAAATGGTAATTTACTGCTTGCAGCACCTAAAGTAATGTTAGAAAACGGTGTTTTTTCCTTTAAAACTAATCTAATTTCTGGCATACCAGGCAAACCAAATAAAAAAGAATCTCCATCAACTTCAAATTTATTGATGTTTTCAGGCATAATTTTCTCGAAATTATTTAAATTAGAAAAAAAATTAAACAATTCTTCTTGCGATTTTTCTACAGTTACATTTGTTCCTTCTATGTTCATTTATTTACCTTTTATTGTTTCCAAATACTTGGATTTGATCTCCATTCTTGTAGTGTAATTAGTTCTTTTTCAGAAATATAATTACTGTCTAAAGCTTGTTCTAATAAGTTTTCGTAATTGCTTAAAGTGGTAAGCTCAACATTTTTTTCTTTAAAGTTTTCGGTAGCAATATCAAAACCATAAGAAAAAATAGCAACCATACCTTTTACAACAGCATCACTTTCTTTTAAAGCTTCTACTGCATTTAAACTACTTTTACCTGTGCTAATTAAATCTTCTATAACCACCACATTTTGGCCTTTCTCTAAATATCCTTCAATTTGGTTTTTTCTACCATGCTTTTTAGGCTCTGGCCTTACATAAATAAAAGGAACACCTAATTCTTGAGCCACTAAAATACCAATAGCAATTGCACCTGTTGCAACACCTGCAATAACATCGGGTTTACCATACTTATTCTCTACAATTTTTGCAATTTCTTGTTTTAAGAAAACACGAACTGGAGGATATGAAAGCGTTACTCTATTATCACAATAAATTGGTGATTTCCAACCTGATGCCCAATGAAATGGATCGTTTGGGTTTAACTTTATCGCTTTTATTTGCAATAAAAGTTCGGCTGTTTTTTTTGACGTATCTTTGTTTAAAATCATATCGCAAATGTATAAAGTTTTTGTAAATGATAAGCCAATAATCGTAACATCTTCTCAAAAAAATGAGAATAATTTTCCCCTATATCTTTTAAAAAATACTGTAAAGGAAGAGATTATTTATAAATTAATTAATGAGAATGTTGATGGTATCAATTTATACACCCCAGATTTAGAGGTGGGTTGGCAATTTTTTATAAATTCTTTTGATGTTATTTCTGCTGGTGGTGGTTTGGTTGTAAACCCTAAAAAAGAAGTGCTTTTTATTTTTAGAAATAGTGTTTGGGATTTACCAAAAGGCAGAATAGAAAAAGGGGAAACTATCCAAAATGCCGCGATTAGAGAGGTGGAAGAGGAGTGTGGTATTGCAAACTTATCACTTGTAAAACCGATTACAACAACTTATCACACCTATTATCAGGATGGTTTAAAGTTAAAAGAAACTTTTTGGTTTTTAATGACTTCTGATTTTAAAGGAACTTTAACTCCGCAATTAGAAGAAGGTATCACCCAAGTTGTATTTAAAAATGAAGCAGATCTTAAAGAAGCTTTTAAGAATACCTACGAAAACATAAAATTGGTGTACGATACTTACTTGAAAATGTGATTTTCTATAAAAACCTAGTATCTTTGCCGACTTTAAAATAGGCGCAAAATGACTGAATTTATTAAAAAAATTACTCCGAATGCAAAAGATGATGTTCTTGCAGGAATCACAGTTTCTTTAGCAATGATACCAGAAGTGGTAGCCTTTGCTTTTGTAGCGCAAATAGATCCTTTAGTGGCATTATCAGGAGCTTTTATTATAGGGTTAATTACAGCTATTTTTGGGGGTAGACCAGGACTTATTTCTGGTGCAGCTGGTGCTGTAGCTGTAATTTTTGTAACTATGATTTCAGAAGGTCATACCAAAGGAATGTTGTTTGATACACCTATTGATAATATGGGTTATTTCTATTTACTAGCCTGTGTTATTTTAATGGGAATAATTCAAATATTTGCAGGAGTGTTTAAAATAGGAAAATTTGTACGTTTAATACCACATTCTGTAATGATGGGATTTGTAAACGGATTAGCCATTGTTATTTTTTGGGCGCAAGTAAAAATGTTTTCACATAAATCTTTACAAGTTTCTGCAGATGGTGTAAAAGAATATGTAAGTAGTTTTATGACGGGTACAGAGCTTTACATAATGCTTGGTTTGGTTGCCTTAACCATGGCAATTATTTGGGTATTGCCTAAAATAACAAAGAAATTGCCAGCCTCTTTAACGGCTATTTTAATTACAACTTTTCTTGTGGTAATTACAGGTTTAGATGTTTCTACAGTCGGTTCTTACATTATAGAAGGTGGAGGAACAGGTTTAAAAGGAGAGTTTCCAACACCAAATACAGAGCTTTGGCAAAATTTACCTTTTAATTTAGATACGCTTACATTTATATTGCCATATGCTTTTTTAGCAGCATCTGTTGGTTTAATAGAATCTTTAATGACGATGAATTTAGTGGATGAATTAACAGAAACTAGAGGAAATGGAAACAGAGAATGTGTTGCACAAGGAGCAGGAAACATTTTAAGTGGTCTTTTTGGTGGTACAGGAGGTTGTGGTATGATAGGACAAACAGTTATTAATATCAATGCTGGTGGACGTGGGCGTTTATCGGGTATTATGATGGCACTTACCTTACTAACTTTTATACTTTTTACAGATAAATTGATAGAACAAGTACCTATTGCTGCTTTGGTTGGAGTTATGTTTATGATGGTGATAGAAACTTTTGCTTGGTCTAGTTTTAGAATTTTAAAGAAAATACCAAAGTCAGATGCGTTTGTACTTGTAATTGTTTCTGCAGTTACTGTAATTTTCGATTTAGCTATTGCTGTTTTTGTAGGAGTTATTATTTCTGCTTTAGCTTTTGCTTGGGAAAATGCAAAGAAAATTAGAGCAAGAAAACGTTTTAAAGACGATGGTACTAAAATTTATGAAATTTGGGGGCCCTTATTTTTTGGAAGTATTAGTGCTTTTAACGAAAAATTTGACGTTAAAAACGACCCAGATACTGTAGAAATAGATTTTGTAGAGGCACGTATTTCTGATCATTCTGCAATAGAAGCCATTTTTGCTTTGGTAGAAAAATACCAAGCAGCAGGTAAAAAAATAACTTTAAAGCATTTAAGTGAAGACTGTAAAGTGTTATTATACAAAGCCTCACCGATTTTCAAAGATATAATAGAAGAAGATATTGATGACCCTCGTTATCACTTAGCAGCAAATCCAGAAAAGTTTCCAAAACCTTTGGGTGAATATAAGTTTTAGAGATTTACTAATAATATATTCCGTATCTTTTTTCTTTTAAAACAAGAGATATAGAACAATTTGAAGGTAAGAATCTACTAAACTTTGTAAAAGAATTACCAAATGATCATAAATATAAGGAATATTTGGCAAAATATAAATGGCAAGATGGTTTTAAATATAGCAAATGTGAAATCAAAAAAGACTGTTTGAAAAAGGCATTTAGATATCATTGTTATGCCTGTCATCATATAGAAAGTGCAACAGTAAATACGCCCTTTTATAAAGTTAAATTTGGTTTACAAAAAACCTTTTGTAAGATCTTTGAAATGACTACAAGTAGTAAAAGTTTATCGAGTGTTTAGTTAGGAGAGCGTTATGGAGTTAGCTCAACTCCTACATGGTTTTTCATTTGAAAACTACACAAGCCAATAAAAGCCAGTAGCAAAAGTTTTGTTTTTTTCACCTTAAAAATTTCTAGTAATCGTTTGTTCATAGTTAACTATTTTAAAATCAATACAAATCGGTTACTTTTTTTGATTTTAATATTTAGGTAACCATATAAGTTACTTATTTATTTAAATTCAATCAAATTTTATGACTGCTTAAAAACTTCAAAACCTCGTTAATCGTAAGATTACCAAGGTTTTGTTCTAGTTTAATACTTAAAGTTGTCGGGGTGGCAGGATTCGAACCTGCGACCTCCTCGTCCCAAACGAGGCGCGATGACCGGGCTACGCTACACCCCGAAAATGTAAATTTGTAATTTTAAAAAGTGTAAAATTACAAATCCAAAAAGTCATCAATTTTAGGACTGCAAATATAGAATAATATTTATATTTTGTGTTAATTTTATTAAAATAATTAAAGGTGAAAATAAAAAAAAATATTTTGTACTATTTAGTTTTTTAATGCTATTTGCTTTTTGTTTTTCTCAAGAATCAAATAATAAAAATTACGAAATTATTGTTCCATATATGGGTATGTCTTGGGGATTTTCATTGCAAGTATAAAAGCTATTAAATATGGTTTAATTGGTAAAATAATAGTAAACGGTGTTACATATAAAGGTATGACGACTTATTTAGGTTTGTATGCAAATGAAGTTGCAGATGTTATGAGTTATAGGACCAATTCTTGGGGAAATACAAATAATAAAATGATTTCAGAAAAAGAGGTGGAATCCGTTTCTAAAAAGTAAGTACTATTAAAATATAAACAATCTATAAATTTTTGTTATTAACTAATTATAATTATTCATATAAAAATATGTGATAAATAAATCTAAAAATATAGTTTTGTTATCTAAATTTTTCAAATCAAATTATGTCAGAAAATATCGAAAAAATTAAATGTTTAATTATTGGTTCTGGTCCTGCAGGTTATACTGCAGCAATTTATGCAGCTAGAGCAGATATGAAACCTGTAATGTACACAGGTATGCAAATGGGTGGACAATTAACCACTACTACAGAGGTAGATAATTTTCCTGGTTATAAAGATGGTACGGATGGACCTGCAATGATGGAAGACTTAAAACATCAAGCAGAGCGTTTTGGTACAGAAGTTCGTTTTGGAATGGTTACCAAAGTAGATTTGAGTGATAAAGTTGGCGGAGTTCATAAAATAATTGTGGATGAATCTAAACACATAGAAGCCCAAACTGTAATTATATCTACAGGAGCTACAGCAAAATATTTAGGAATAGAAAGTGAACAACGTTTAATTGGTGGAGGTGTTTCTGCATGTGCAACTTGCGATGGTTTTTTCTATAAAGGACAAGATGTAGTGGTTGTTGGAGCAGGAGACACTGCTGCAGAAGAAGCTACCTATTTAGCAAATATTTGTAGCAAAGTAACGATGTTGGTTCGTAAAGATTATATGAGAGCCTCTAAAGCTATGCAACACAGAGTTAATAAAACAGAAAATATAGAAGTGTTGTATAACACAGAAATAGATGAGGTTTTAGGTGATAATGTGGTTACAGGTGTAAGAGCAATACATAATCAAACCAAAGAAAAGCATGAAATACCTGTAACAGGTGTGTTTATTGCTATTGGACATAAACCGAATTCAGATTTATTTAAAGGTGTTTTAGATATGGATGAAACAGGTTATTTAATTACCAAAGGCAAAACAACCAAAACAAATTTACCAGGTGTTTTTGCTGCTGGAGATATACAAGATAAAGAATACAGACAAGCAGTAACTGCTGCAGGTACAGGTTGTATGGCTGCTTTAGATGCAGAACGTTACTTAGGAGCTTTAGAATAGTTTCTACAATAAATTGATAAAAAAAGAGATTACCAGTTTGTAATCTCTTTTTTTTTGTTGTCATTCCTGCAAAGGCAGGAATCTAAAATAGTTTTATTTTCTAAATGGACAGATAATTAAGCGTTTACAGCTGCTTTCATCGATTTTCTGTACGTAAACTTGTTAAAAATGTTACGTTTTCCAAAGTTGTTCACCGATTTTGCATTGATAAATTTACCAAACAAAATTTTATTGACTCCAAAATACTCATAGGTATTACCATCTGTAAAAGTAACTTCTAGTAACATGCTTTTGTGGCGCCAATCTGCAACTTGAAACTCGGTAATTGTTTTTTTGTAAGCGTCTAAATTTGCTTCTTTAGTTTCTGGAGCAATACTAACTAAAAAGTGATAACCATCAATAATTTTTGTACTAATTTCTTCTGCTTCTAGCTTTTTGTCTTCGTCTAAAAATTTATCAGGATGATATTCTTTAACCAAACTTCTATAAGTAGTTTTTAACTCTTTTAAATTGATAGTACCATCAATCTTAAATAGTTTTTTATATTCTTTTATGCGTTTCATTTTTAAATTTAAAAATTGCGTGCAAAAGTATTGATAAAAAAAGTGATTAACTGTTTCTTTCATGTTTTATTTCCTTTCTTTAATAAGAAAAAAAACGATTCTAAAACGGCGTGG
Organism: uncultured Polaribacter sp.; assembly: GCF_947503855.1. Lineage (GTDB taxonomy): Bacteria > Bacteroidota > Bacteroidia > Flavobacteriales > Flavobacteriaceae > Polaribacter. Next base: position 37,390 of record NZ_CANNFF010000008.1, read on the forward strand.
TATTTTTCTATAGCTTTTATAATGAATTTTACAGCTTCTATGTATAATTGTTGGAAATGTATTTGTAAGTTTGTGGTCGTTTTTACAATAATAGAAGCATCGTTATCTGAACCATTGTAAATTTTATAAAATTATAACCTCAATTCTTTTCTTTCTTTAGTATCTGTTGCACCATTTTTAGTCCAATAAGCAGATTTTATGGTATTTATTTTTTCTGCTTTAGTAGTCAAAGTCTTTCCTCTATTGGTTGTTATTTCTTCCCAACTTTCAATTGTATATGGAAAATCTTTAGTCAATTTAATAGTCAGTTTTCTTTTTAATGTTGGATAATACACAGAAAAATTTATAAATTCTCCTTTTTCGATTAAATTAACTTCAGCATCATACGCTTTTATTTTTTGATGGTTTAGAGCCAGATATTCAAAAGAAGGAATTACTTTATACTTCCCTTTTGCAATGCTTTTTGGGTTTATTCTTAATTGATTCCAAAGTTCGTTTTCTAATGCATTTTTTTCTAATGAAACTTTTCTATCTGCATTACTTTCAAAATAAGAAAAGAAATCAATTTTAAATTTTTCTCTATTGTTTAATTGCATAAAAGTATTACCACACCATTCTTGTGATGAAAATGAAATTTTAATCGTTTTTTTATTGATATCAATAGGAGTAAAGATGCTTGTCATTAACGAATAAGGATAAATACCTGTCGTAAATTTTTTAGTACTATTCAGTTTTAAAACAGGAACATTTTTTTTGTTTTGATTATCTGCTTTTACTTGTTTTTCTGGTAAAAAATCTTCGGTTACAAAAATATTTACAGCAGTACCTTGATGGAGTTCTCCATACCTGTTTTGAGTAAGTTTGTAAGAAGTAATTTCTGCTTTACCTGCATACCAATATTCACTAAACTTAGGATGTTTTTTAGTGGGTTTAAGTTTTTGGTTTGTATTTGTAACCGTTTTTTTGCCATCAACAAGAGAACAAAATATAAATAATAAACTGGTAATTATTTGGATGGCTTTTTTCATAGTAGTTTTCATTTTAACTTTATTTTATTACGAATTTACATAATTATATAAAAAAAGACCCTCAATTAAGAGGGGCTTTTTTAAACAAACAACTAATTCTTAAAAACGTATTTTTAAGAAGTTTTTACATATTTTTATTAAAAGCAATATTTGTTTTCTGCTTTTACTTTTTCTGCAATTTCGTTACGTAAATCTACAATATCTGGATAGTTAGCATATTTAGTAAAACGCTTTAAGCCCATTAATAACATGCGTTGCTCATCACCTTCAGCAAAAGAAATAATACTTTCTTTACCTTTTTCTTCAATTTTATCTACTGCATGATATAAGTATAATTTAGACATTGCAATTTGTATAGATTGAGAATCCTCTCCAAAACGTTTCGCGTTTTTCTCTGTTCTTAAAATTGCAGATTCTGCCATATAAATTTCTATTAAAATATCTGCAGCTGCAATTAATAATTGTTGGTGTTGTTCTAATTCTGTTCCAAATTTTTGAATTGCAGACCCAGCAACCATTAAAAATGTTTTCTTTAATTTTGCAATTATTTCTTTTTCTTCTGCAAACAATTCAGAATAATCTGGTGTATCAAAAGATGGTATGCCCATTAGTTCATCTGCAACAGCAGTTGCAGGACCTAATAAATCTACATGACCTTTCATTGCTTTTTTAACCAACATTCCTACGCAAAGCATTCTATTAATTTCGTTTGTGCCTTCATAAATACGTGCAATTCTTGCATCTCTCCAAGCAGCTTCCATGGGTGTTTCTTCAGAAAAGCCCATACCACCAAAAATCTGAATTCCTTCGTCTGCACAATTTTGTACATCTTCTGAAACAGCTACTTTTAAAATAGAGCATTCTATGGCATATTCTTCTACACCTTTTAATTCTGCTTCTTGATGGCTATTACCAGCTTCTACTCTTAAAGCAATTCTATCTTCGATATCTTTTGATGCTCTATAAGTTGCAGACTCACCAACATATGTATTGGTTGCCATTTCTGCTAACTTTACTTTAATTGCGCCAAAATCTGCAATAGGGGTTTTAAATTGTTTACGCTCGTTAGCATAATTAACAGCATGAGAAACAATTCTTCTTTGTGAGTCTAAGCAAGCCCCTGCTAATTTTATACGTCCTACATTTAAGGCGTTCATGGCAATTTTAAAACCTTCTCCACGACCTGCTAACATGTTTTCTGCAGGTACAATCGTATCGTTAAAAAATACTTGTCTTGTAGAGGATGCTCTAATACCTAATTTGTGTTCTTCTTCACCTAATGTAATTCCGTTAGGGTTGTTTTTATCATATTCTACAATAAAACCAGTAATATTTTTATCATTTTCTATTCTTGCAAAAACAATCATTAATCGACAAAAACCTGCATTAGAAATCCACATTTTTTGTCCATTAATCTTATACGATTTTCCATCAGCAGAAAGTTCTGCAGTTGTTTTCCCAGAATTTGCATCAGATCCTGCACCAGGTTCTGTTAAACAATAAGCTCCAAACCACTCTCCAGTAGCTAATTTGGGTACATATTTTTGTTTTTGTTCTTCTGTGCCATACAAGGTAATTGGCATTGTTCCAATTCCTGTATGCGCACCAAAAGCGGTACTAAAAGAGCCAGTTCCACTAGAAATATAATCACAAGTTAATAATGTAGAAACAAAGCCCATACCTAAACCATCGTATTGTTCTGGTACAGCAACACCTAAAAAACCTAACTCACCAGCTTTACGCATTACTTCTTCAGTGAGAGCATAATCTTTTGCTTCAAACCTATTTTTATGGGGAATAATTTCTCTGTCATTAAATTCCGTTACAGCTTCTTTCATCATTTGTTGCTCCTCAGTAAAATCTTCTGGAGTAAATACATTTTCGCAGTTAGTTTCTTTTACTAAAAACTGTCCACCTCTTAATAGTTCTGCCATTTTTATTTTTTTTTTAGATTTTAGAAAAAAGAAAATAGAAAAAAGACCTTTATTGTAGGCTATTTTGAAAGCCCATTGTCATTCTTTGAAATTCTTCTATTTTGTCTTCTATTTTTTTAATTCTTCGTTATTAATATATTTTCTATAATTTGCAACTAATAATTGTGTGCCTAATTCAAAAGAAGAGCCAAGAGAAATATCAAGGTAATATTTAAAAGATTTGTCAGTTCTAGAAGAACCTTCAGCAATATTACTTGGCATTGACACAGAACATCTACTTATTTGTGAACTTAAATCATACCTTTCGTGCTTAGGAAAATTTAATAAAATATCTGAAATATCATTTGTTATCTCTAATCCGAGTTTCCAAATCTTCAAATTTTTATAATTATGTCTTTGTTTAGCGCACATTTTCTTTCTTCTTTTCTCTTTTTTCTATATTCTTTTAATTAAGAGAGAAACTCAAATATACCTGCTGCACCTTGTCCAGTTCCTACACACATTGTTACCATTCCGTATTTATTTTTCATAGTGCGTTTGCGCATTTCATCAAATAATTGCACAGATAGTTTTGCACCTGTACAACCTAAAGGATGTCCTAATGCAATTGCCCCACCATTTACATTTACAATGTCTTGATTTAAATCTAATTTACGCATAACAGCTAAAGATTGTGATGCAAAAGCTTCATTTAATTCTATTAACTCAATATCTTTTTGTTGCAAACCAGCCTGTTTTAAAGCTTTTGGAATTGCAGCTACAGGACCAATACCCATAATTCTAGGTTCTACACCAGCAGCAGCATAATTTACAACTCTTGCAATAGGTTCTATATTTAATTCTTTTACCATTTCTTCGCTCATCACCATTACAAAAGCAGCGCCATCACTCATTTGTGATGAATTTCCTGCAGTTACACTTCCATTAGCAGCAAAAACAGGTCTTAATTTATTTAAAACAGCTGTAGATGTTCCAGCTCTTGGGCCTTCATCTTTTGTAACTGTATATTTTTTAATTGTTTTTTTGCCATTTTCATCTAAGTAAGTTTGTTCTACTTCAATAGGAACAATTTGATCTTGAAAACGGTTTTCTGCCTGTGCTTTTAAGGCTTTCATGTGAGAATTATAGGCAAATTCATCTTGGTCTTCTCTAGAAACTTTAAATTGATTAGCAACTGCTTCTGCAGTATTTCCCATTCCCCAGTAATAATCTGCATGGCCGTCTTTAATGGTGTCGTAGTTTAATTCTGGTTTAAAACCTGTCATTGGCACAGAGCTCATGCTTTCTGCACCACCTGCAATGATACAACTTGCCATTCCTGCATTAATTTTAGCAGCGGCCATGGCAATTGTTTCCAACCCAGAAGAACAAAAACGGTTTACAGTTACTCCAGGAACATCCACAGAATTTAATCCTATTAAAGAAATAAAACGAGCCATATTTAATCCTTGAGAACCTTCTGGCATTGCGTTTCCAACAATTACATCATCTATACGTTTTACGTCTAAATTGGGTAATTCTTTCATCATATGTTGAATGGTTTCTGCCCCCAACTCATCTGCACGTTTAAAGCGAAAAACACCTTTTGGAGCTTTACCAACTGCAGTTCTGTATGCTTTTACTATGTATGCTGTTTTCATAATATTATTCCTATCCCTAACCCTTTCCAAAGGAAAGGGAACTTTTGTGGGCATATTTTAGTTAATAAATTATTTTTTTCATTCACTTTTCCTTCCCCTTTGTGGAAGATCGATGGGGATTTTAGTTTCTTAACGGTTTACCAGTTTTTAACATATGCTGAATACGTTCTAAGGTTTTACGTTCTGTACATAATGATAAAAATGCTTCTCTTTCAATGTCTAATAAATACTGTTCAGAAACCAGTGTAGGTTCAGACAAATCGCCACCAGCCATTACGTATGCTAATTTATTGGCTATTTTTTGGTCGTGTTCTGAAATGTATTTAGAATGTTCCATAGAATCTGTACCAACTAAGAACATGCCTAAGGCTTGTTTACCTAATACTTTTACATCTTTACGTTTTACAGGTTGTGTATACCCACTTTCTGCCATTAATTTTGCGTGTGCTTTTGCGGTTGCAATTTGTCTGTCTTTATTAATAACAATTGCATCTTTTCCTTTTTGCAATAATCCCAAATCGAACGCTTCGTAACCAGAGGTAGATACTTTTGCCATCCCAATAGTTAAAAAGTTTTCTTGTAATATATTTAGCTCAACATCGCCTTTATTAAAAGAATCTGATGCTCTTAATGCCATTTCTTTAGAGCCACCACCGCCAGGAATTACACCAACGCCAAATTCTACTAGACCCATATAGGTTTCTGCTGCCGCAACTACTTTATCTGCGTGTAAAGAAATTTCGCAACCACCACCTAAAGCCATTCCATGAGGAGCAGAAATTGTTGGTATTGATGAATAACGCATACGCATCATTGTGTCTTGGAAATATTTAATGGCATAATTTAACTCATCATATTCCTGCTCTACTGCCATCATAAAAATCATACCAATATTGGCACCAACAGAAAAGTTTGTTGCTTGGTTACCAACAACCAATCCTTGAAAATCTTTTTCTGCCAAATCAATTCCTTTATTGATTCCTGCTAAAACATCACCGCCAATCGTATTCATTTTAGATTGGAATTCTACATTTAAAATTCCATCTCCTATGTCTTCTATAACTACTCCAGAATTTTTAAAAACCTCGTTCGATTTTCTAATATTATCTAAGATGATAAAACCATCTTGACCTGGTTTTTTTGTTTGAGATTTCGAAGGAATATCATAATAATAAGTAGCACCTTCTTTTACAGAATAGAAAGATTTTGAACCACTTGCTAACATTTCTGTTACCCAAGTTGCAGGTTTTGCACCTTCTGCTTTCATTAATTCAATACCTCTTTCTACACCCACAGCATCCCAAATTTCAAATGGCCCATTTTCCCACCCAAAACCAGCTTTCATGGCATCATCAATTTTATATAATTCATCAGAAATTTCTGGAATTCTATTTTGCACATAGGCAAACATTGCTGCAAAATTCTTTCTGTAGAATTCGCCAGCTTTGTCTTTACCACCTACTAGAATTTTAAAACGGTCGATGGGTTTGTCTATGGTTTTTGTTAGTTCTAATGTGGCAAATTTTGCACGTTTTTTAGAACGATATTTCATCGTATCTAAATCTAAAGTTAGAATTTCACTTTTACCAGCATCATTTTTAATTTTTTTGTAAAAGCCTTGTCTTGTTTTGCTACCTAACCATTTATTTTCCATCATTGTATTGATGAAATCTGGCAGTTTAAACAATTCATGTGCTTCATCATCTGGACAGTTTTCATAAATACCATTAGCAACGTGTACCAATGTATCTAAACCAACCACGTCTACAGTTCTAAAAGTTGCAGATTTTGGACGACCAATAACTGGCCCCGTTAATTTATCTACTTCTTCAACAGTTAAACCTAATTCTTTTACTTGATGGAAAAGAGATTGAATTCCAAAAATTCCAATTCTATTTCCAATAAAAGCAGGCGTGTCTTTAGCTAAAACCGATGTTTTTCCTAAAAACTTTTCACCATACATCATTAAGAAATCTGTAACCTCTTGTTTACAACCTGGTCCAGGTACTACTTCAAAAAGTTTTAAATATCTTGGAGGATTAAAAAAGTGTGTTACAGCAAAGTGTTTCTGAAAATCTTCACTTCTTCCTTCATTCATAAATTGAATAGGAATACCAGAGGTGTTAGAAGAAATAATAGTACCAGGAGTTCTGTATTTTTCTAATTTTTCAAAAACTGTTTTTTTGATGTCTAGCCTTTCCACCACCACTTCTATAATCCAATCTGCATCTGCAACTTTTGCAATATCGTCTTCTAAATTACCAGTGCTAATTCTGTTTGCAAATTTTTGATTGTAAATTGGTGATGGTTTGGATTTTAGGGAAGCTGTTAGCGCGTCATTTACCAGACGATTTCTTACAACTTTGTCTTCTAAGGTGAGTCCTTTTGCTTTTTCCTTGTCGCTTAATTCTCTTGGAATAATATCCAACAGTAGAACTTCTACGCCAATATTTGCAAAATGACAGGCAATCCCACTTCCCATAATTCCAGAACCAATAATTGCTACTTTTTTAATTCTTCTAGTCATTTGTTTATTTTTTAAACCGCTTTTTTATTAAGATCAGTAAAAATTTTTTTTCCTGAAATTAAGTTATTAATAGTGGATGTTACATTAAAAAAACCTTCTAGATCTTTTTCTGAAACATTATTAATAATTGTTTCGTTAAACTGAATTACGTGGCCTTTAGAAATCTTTCGCATTTCTCTACCATAATCTGTTAATTTTATAATGACACTTCTACCATCTTCTGGATTTTTTTCTCTAGAAATAGCTCCTTTATCTTCCATGTTTTTTAGAATTCTAGAAAGACTTGTGGGCTCCATACCCATTAAAGGTCCTAAAGATGTAGAAGGTGTGCCTTTTTCTTTATCTATATTTAGTAATACAAAAGCAGTAGCCATTGTACTGTTATGTGCCAAAGCCTGCTCATTATACATCTTAGCAACAGCTTGCCATGTTGCTCTTAATTGATGATCTATAGTTTTATCTTTATTCATTCCATCAAATATATAAAAATTTATTATGCATGCATAATAAATTGCAAAAAAGTTATGCATGCATAGTAAATTTAACAAAATTTTTAATCTTTTAAGTCTCTATAAAATTGTTTCAAGTACATATAAATATGTAAGTTTGTATAGTTTGCTTAGATCAACTATCTCAAAAAATAAAAATGAGTAACTTATAAGAAATAAATAATGTTAAAAAAAGTATGGAGATTTTGCAGCGTTAAAAGACGTTTTTATTCATATATTTAAAGAAAGTGTTTACGGACTATTAATTTCGATATTTTTTTTAGCAACTTTTGTGTTTATGGTTTGGTTGGTAGCAAAAAAAAATAGAGTTGGTATTTAAACTATGTTAAAAGACTAACATCCAAAGATTTATACAAACGGTTAAAAGACTCATACATGCAAGATAAAATGAACTATGTTAAAGATACTATTGTAGAAGAAGCAAACGCTGTTTTAGATTATACTTTTACTTTTACAAAAGAGATTAGTATTTCTGTAAAAGGGCTGCTTCTTATTGCTATTGCTTTAATTTTAACCTCTGTAATTCTAAAATTTGTTAGAAAATTTCTAACAAAAAAATTACCTGTAAACGATAAGCAAAAATTTGTAACCGTTTTTAGCTACATAAGGTGGTTTGTGTTTTTAGTTATTTTTTTAATAGGTATGCACACCTCTGGTGTTAATGTTACTGCAGTTTTTGCAGCATCAGCCGCATTACTAATTGGTGTTGGTTTGGCATTACAAACCTTATTTCAAGATATTATTTCTGGAATTTTTATTTTGGTAGATCAATCTGTGCATGTAGGAGATATTATTGAGTTAGAAGGAAAAGTAGGTAGGGTTTTAGATATTAGACTAAGAACCACAAGAGCGGTTACTATAGATAACAAGGTTTTGGTAATTCCAAACCACTTATATCTTACAAATATTTTGTTTAATTGGACAGAGAATGGCACAGAAACAAGAGAAGTTGTAAATGTGGGTGTTGCCTATGGAAGTGATGTCGCTTTGGTGAAAAAATTATTAATAGAAGTCGCAAAAAAACACGATAAAATTTTAAAAATATCAGAACCAATTGTTTTGTTTACAGATTTTGCAGACAGTTCTTTAAATTTTACCTTGGTTTTTTCGTTAAATAACAGTTTTGAAGCAAGATTTGTGCAAAGCGATTTACGTTTTGAAATAGATAAAGTATTTAGAGAAAATGGAATTACAATCCCTTTTCCACAAAGAGATGTGCATTTCTTTAATAAAGGGTCAAAAGCTTAAAAACACATTTAAATATAAAAAATGAGTAAGATTTTAATTATTGAAGACGAAGCAGCTATTAGAAGGGTGCTTATAAAAATTATATCAGAAGAAAACGATACCTATAAAGTAGAAGAAGCAGAAGATGGTTTGTTGGGTATAGAAATGATAAAAAACAACGATTACGATTTGGTTTTATGTGATATTAAAATGCCAAAAATGGATGGTGTTGAGGTGTTAGAAAAGACAAAAAAAATAAAGCCAGAAACACCTATTGTAATGATTTCTGGTCATGGAGATTTAGATACAGCTGTAAACACAATGCGTTTAGGAGCTTTTGATTATATTTCTAAGCCACCAGATTTAAATAGATTGTTAAACACCGTTAGAAATGCCTTAGAAAAGAAAACATTAGTTGTAGAAAATAAAAGGTTAAAGAAAAAAGTTAGCAAAAATTATGAGATGATTGGCGAAAGTAATGACATTACTCATATTAAAGAAATTATAGAAAAAGTTGCTGTTACAGATGCTAGAGTATTAATTACAGGACCCAATGGAACAGGTAAAGAGTTAGTAGCACATTGGTTACACGAAAAATCAGAAAGAGTAAAAGCTCCAATGATAGAGGTAAATTGTGCTGCAATTCCCTCAGAATTAATAGAAAGCGAACTTTTTGGACACGTAAAAGGATCTTTTACAGGCGCAAACAAAGACAGGGCAGGAAAATTTGAAGCTGCAAATGGAGGAACAATTTTTTTAGACGAAATAGGAGACATGAGTCTTTCTGCACAAGCAAAAGTATTACGTGCTTTGCAAGAAAACAAAATATCTAGAGTAGGGTCAGATAAAGACATTAAAGTAAATGTTAGGGTAGTAGCTGCCACTAATAAAAATATAAAAGAAGAAATAGCAAAAGGTCGTTTTAGAGAAGATTTATATCACAGATTAGCTGTAATTTTAATAAAAGTTCCAGCATTAAATGATAGAAGAGAAGACATCCCATTATTGGTAGATTTCTTCACCAAAAAAATATCAGATGCACAAGGTACACCTAAAAAAGAGTTCTCTAAAGAAGCAATTAAACTCTTACAAGAGTATGATTGGACTGGAAATATTAGAGAATTAAGAAATGTAATAGAGCGTTTAATTATTTTGGGCGAAAAAAAAGTTTCTGAAAAGGATGTGAAATTATTTGCTAGTAAATAGGATAAATCTATTTTAATTACACCTCGTTATAATTTATTCTTATAGTAAGATAAGAACATTCCATTCCTATTTTTTACATTTTCTATTATCATTTTTATCTTTGTGAAAGAAAATAAATATTAATTTAAAAATAAATAAAATGGCAACAGCAGTTGGTAAAAAATTCCCAAATTTAAATGTAGACGCAATGAATGAAATGGGAGATACATTTAAATTAAATGTATTAGAAGAAGCAATAAACAATAAAAAGAAAGTTTTATTATTCTGGTATCCAAAAGACTTCACATTTGTTTGTCCAACAGAATTACACGCTTTTCAAGCTGCATTAGAGGAATTCGAAAAAAGAAATACCATCGTTATTGGTGCTTCTTGTGACACTCCAGAAGTTCACTTTGCATGGTTAAGTACTTCTAAAGATAATGGAGGTATCGAAGGCGTTACCTATCCAATTTTAGCAGATAGCAACAGAAACTTATCTTCTATATTAGGCATTTTAGATATCACAAACGAAACTTTTGATGAGGCTACACAAACTGTACAAGTAGAAGGAGATAACGTTACCTATAGAGCTACTTATTTAATTGATGAAGAAGGTACTGTTTTTCATGAAGGAATTAACCACATGCCAGTGGGTAGAAATGTAAGCGAATTTTTACGTTTAATTGATGCTTACTCTCATGTACAATCTCATGGAGAGGTATGTCCAGCAAACTGGGAAGAAGGTAAAGAAGCAATGTCTCCTGATGCAAAAGGAACAGCAGCTTATTTGTCAAAAAACTAATAATATAAAAAGATATAAATCGTGTTTGGTTTTGTGAAAAATGAAACACGATTTTTTTCTCTAAAAAATAAAAGTTATGGTACAAGAATTAACAGAAGACAATTTACAAGCAATTATAGCCGAAAACACAAAAGTTGTGGTACAATATTCTGCCACTTGGTGTGGTAATTGTAGAATAATGAAACCTAAATTTAAAAAATTATCTACAGAATTAGAAGATTTAAAATTTGTAATTGTAGATGCAGAAAAATTTCCAGAAAGTAGAAAGTTAGCAGATGTAAGTAATTTACCAACATTTGCAACTTTTGTAGACGGAGCAAAGAAAAATCAAACACAAACAAACAAGTTTGATGTTTTGAAAGATTTAGTAAGCGAAATACAATAAATTTTTTTAAGAAGCTAAAAACATAGTTATGAAATTACCTGTTATTAAACATCTTACTAATTTTATAGAAGAAAACGATCAAGATTACATTTTAGAGACAATCGAAACGCTAGAAGCTTTAACAGAAGTACCTTCTTTAAAAGATGAAGAGTTAGATGTTATTGGAGAGTTGATTTCTAATATGTATGGTGCAATTGAAGTTGATAAAATGGTAAAAGATGGCACCTCAAAAAAAGAAGCATTAAATACGTTTATGAAACGTGTTTTGGGTTCTATAGATCAATAATTTATAGCCATATAAATAAACTAAATCTCAAGTGTTTGCTTGAGATTTTTTTTGCTCGTTGGCTTTTTTTACAATAGCTTTTAAGCGTGCTTTGTGCAGTTGTTTTTCTTTCTTAATTTTATCGTTTTTACGAGCCATTAATTTAGCATGTTTTGCTTTATTAACCGTGTTTTTTTCTTTTCCTTTTTTGGGCATCTCATAAAAAAATTATAAAGTAAAAGTACAATATTTAGATATATTACAAATCATAGAACACTTTCCATTTTTTCTTTAAAATCTACTATCTTCGTCTTTCTAAATAACAAATTATTATGATTAGAAGTTTAAAGGATTATATTGTAATAGGTTTAAAAGGAATGGCAATGGGGGCAGCAGATGTTGTGCCAGGTGTTTCTGGAGGCACTATTGCATTTATTTCGGGTATTTACGAGGAATTATTAGGCTCTATTAGTAATTTTAATTTTAAACTATTAAAAACACTTAAAAACGATGGAATTAAAGCTGTTTGGAAACAAGTAAATGGTTCTTTTTTATTAGCGCTTTTTATCGGAATTTTTATCAGTATTATTTCTTTAGCAAAAAGCATAAAGTGGTTGTTAGAAAATAAACCCGTATTGCTTTGGTCTTTCTTTTTTGGATTGGTTTTAGCAAGTATAATCTATATTGGTAAACAAGTAAAAAAATGGAATTTTAAAATAATTCTATTTTTTATTTTAGGTATTGCATTTGGATATACCATCACAGTAATGCCTTCTACAAATGCTGCAGATTCTAACTTTTTATTTTTAGTTTTTGCGGGTGCAATTGCCTCTTGTGCAATGATTTTACCAGGAATATCCGGTTCTTATATACTCCTTTTAATAGGTGTTTACCCTATCGTTATGACAGCCATTACTACAAAAGATGTTAAAATAATAGGTGCAATTGGTGTTGGAGTCATTATAGGTTTATTGTCTTTTTCTAAATTATTAAAATGGTTGTTTACTTATTATAAAGAACAAATGCTAATTGTTTTAACAGGTATTATGTTAGGTTCTTTAAACAAAGTTTGGCCATGGAAAGAAACCGTTTCTACATACATCAATAGCCATGGGGTTACAAAACCTTTGGTAGAACAAAGTATTTCCCCCTTTTCTTATACAGAAGATCCGCAATTATTAATGGCAATAGTATTAGCTATTGTTGGTTTTGCATTGATTTTAATAATGGAAAAATTAGCCGTAAATAAAGCATAAATGCAAAAACCAAGAAGCTTTTTAGAAAAAACATATCTTTTTTTAAAAGGATTAGCAATGGGGGCTGCAAATAAAGTGCCAGGTGTATCTGGTGGCACAGTTTCTTTTGTTTTTGGTTTTTACGAAGAATTAATTTATTCTTTTAAAAAAATAAATTTAGTCGCTTTTAAACTATTGATCAATAGGCGTTATAAAAGTTTTTTTAAATATATAAATGCAGAATTTTTATTGTTGATTATGGGAGGTAGCATTTTTAGCTACTTTAGCATTTCTTTAGTGTTAGATTATTTTTTAGATAATTACGAGCTCTATGTTTGGAGCTGGTTTTTTGGGATGATTATTGGCTCCATATATTACATAGGTAAAGACTTTGGAGAATGGAATAATACCAACATCATCTCATTAATCACTGGTGCAGTTATTGGTATTGGTATCAGTTTTTTAGAGCCAGCCAGAGAAAATGATAATCTTTGGTTTGTATTTGTTTGTGGTATTATCGGAGTTTCTGGCATGACATTACCAGGTTTGTCAGGTTCTTTTATCTTAATATTATTAGGGAATTATGTGTTGTTATTGGTAGATTCTGTTAACGAATTACTTTACATAATGAGCAATTTGGTAATTGGTAATTTTGATATTTTACAAGAACCAGAAAAAATTAGATATCTAAAAATAATAAGTGTTTTTACAGCAGGCTCTCTGTTTGGTTTGGTTTCCATTAGTCATATTTTAGGCTATGTTTTAAAACGATATCATAGCATTGTTACAGCTGTAATTATTGGTTTTATAACAGGTTCTTTAGGTATAGTTTGGCCTTGGAAAAAAGCTGTTTTTTTACAAAACAATAACACTCTTTTATTTGATAAAAAAGGTAATAAGATTGTAGAAAATTATAATAGATATTTACCAGACTTAACATCTGCAGAAACTTGGTATGCTGGTTTTTATATTATTTTAGGAATTGTATTAATTTTAATTATAGACTTTTATGGACGAAAAAAGAAATAAAATATTTGGACTTTTAGGTAAAAACATATCCTATTCTTTTTCTAGAGGATATTTTTCAGATAAATTTAAAGATTTAGGTTTAGAAAACCATCACTATAAAAATTTTGATATTCCAGAAATTTCAGATTTTCCGTCTATCATTAAAAACGAAACATTTTTATCTGGAATGAATGTAACCATTCCTTACAAAGAAGCCGTAATTCCTTATTTACATAAATTAGATAAAACTGCCAAAAAAATAGGAGCCGTTAATACTATAAAAATTACAAAAAAAGGAAATTTAAAAGGTTATAATACAGATGTAGTTGGTTTTGAGCAATCTATTTTACCATTTATAAAAAAGCACCATACACATGCATTAATTTTAGGTACAGGTGGCGCCTCTAAAGCCATTGCTTATGCATTAAAGAAAAATAATATCAAATACAAATTTGTTTCTAGAAAACCTTCAAGTAAAAAAGAAATATCTTATGATGATTTATCTGAAAAAAAATTACATAAATATCAAATAATTATCAATTGTACGCCTTTAGGAACATCACCAAATACTCATTTATGTCCTAATATTCCATATCAGTTTTTAACCAATCAATATTTATTATTCGATTTGGTTTATAATCCAGAGGTATCTACATTCTTATCTAAAGGATTAGCGCAAGGAGCTGCCATTAAAAATGGTTACCAAATGCTAGAACTACAAGCAGAAGAGTCTTGGAGGATATGGAATGAAACCAAATAATTCAAAAACAAATAACTTTTTGTTAGTTTTATAAGTTGTCTGTATATTTATAGAATATAATAATAATGTATTATTAATCGAACTTAAACATTGTAGATATGTTAGATCCTAAAGAAAACGTTGAAAAATCAACAAATAAGGCTGAAGAAATTACCAATAAACCTGCAAAAACAGAAGCGGTTACTGAGCCATCAGAAATCAATCAGGAAACAAAAGAACCGATCGTTAAAGTAACTGAAGAAGAACCTGTAGTACAAGCAGAAGATGAAAATTCTGAGGCTATAGATGAAGTAGAAAAATCGGTTGCAGAAAAAGCAGAAAACAACGAACCTAAAGAGGAGGAAGAAGCGGTAGTAGATTATTCTAAATTTACGCTTGAGGAATTGGTAACTACTTTAGAAAAAGTAATTTCTAACCATCCAGTTCAAAAAATTAAAAGCCAAGTAGAAGGTATTAAAAGTGAATTTAATACAAAGTTTGGTACAATGTTGGCAACTAAAAAGAAAGCTTTTTTAGAAGCGGGTGGTAATTCTATAGACTTTCAATTTTCTAGTCCCATAAAAACGACCTACAATAGTTTACTTTCTAAATATAAAAAAGAAAGAGATGCTCATTATAAAGCATTAGAACAACAACTTAATGAAAATTTAGAAAAAAGATTAAACGTTATAGAAAGCTTAAAAAGTCTTATCGAAAATGCGAATCCAGATACGATGTATAAGGAGTTTAAAGAATTGCAAGATTCTTGGCGCGCAATAGGACCTGTTTCTAAAACGAGATATAATGATACTTGGAAAACCTATCATCATCATGTAGAGCGTTTTTACGATTTACTTCACATGAGTAACGACTTTAGAGATTTAGACTTTAAAAATAATCTTGATGAAAAGCTTAAAATTATAGAAAAAGCAGAGGCTTTAGCAGAATTGACAGATATACAACAAGCCTTTAAAGAATTACAAGTTTTACATAAAACATGGAAAGAAGATGTTGGACCAGTGGCTAGAGAAATGAGAGAAGATATCTGGAAAAAATTTAGTGCTGCTACTAAAAAAATTCATGATAGACGTCATGACCATTACAGAGAAATGAAGTCTAAGTACCAAGATATTATTAAAGAAAAATTAGTAGTTATAGAAGCTATAGATGCCTATGATACTTCCAATAACAAAACGCATAAAGACTGGCAAAAAAGTATTAGAGAAATAGAAGCGTTAAGACAAGAGTACTTTAAAGCTGGTAAACTGCCTTATGCTAAAAGTGAAGAGGTTTGGCAAAAATTTAAAGCTGCCACTAAAAAATTTAATAGTGCAAAAAACCTTTTCTACAAGCAAGAAAAAAATGAGCAACAAGAAAACTTGCAAAAAAAGTTGGCGCTAATAGAAGTTGCAGAGTCTTTAAAAGAGAGTACAGATTGGGAAATGGCAACTAATGCTGTTAAGAAAATACAAGCAGATTGGAAAAAAATTGGGCATGTACCCAGAAAATTTTCTGATGATATTTGGAAAAAATTTAAAAATGCTTGCAACCATTATTTTGATAGATACCATGATCAAAAAAATGCAGTTAGTAAAGAGCAACAGACTGTAATAGACGCTAAAAAAGCATTTTTAGAAACTTTAAAAGATAAAAAAGACCTTACAAAAGATAACGTTTTAGCAATTATAGAAGAGTGGAAAGACCTAGGAGCTTTACCAAGAAGCGTAAGGCATTTAGAAGGTAAGTTTAATAAACAAGTAGATAATATGTTAGAAAGTTTGTCTTTAGATAAACAAGAAGTTTCTATGTTAAAATTTACAAATGTTGTTGATAATTTAGCAGCTAATAACGATGTAAGAAAATTAGACTCAGAACAAATCTTTGTTAGAAAAAAAATAGACGAAATTGTTAGAGAAATACAACAGTTAGAAAACAATTTAGGTTTCTTTTCTAATGCGAAAGATGACAATCCACTTGTTTTAAATGTAAAAAACAAAGTGCAAGAATTTAAAGATGATTTAGCAATTTGGAAAGAAAAACTAAGTTATCTTAAAAATTTAGATTATTAAATTTTTCTAAACTTATAGACAAAAAAACTCGAAGCTACAGCTTCGAGTTTTTTTATAAATATATTTTAATTTTCTTAAGAAAATAATTTGTCCATTTTAGCTTTTTCTTCTTCTGCTAAAGCAGCATCTACTAAAATACGACCACTATGCTCGTCTATAGTAATTCTTTTTCTGTTAGCAATTTCTAACTGAACCTGTGGCGGAATTGTAAAGTAAGAACCCCCAGAAGCACCTCTTTCTATTGCAACTACTGCTAAGCCATTTTTTACTTTATTTCTAATTCTAGAATATGCAGAAAATAAATGGTTGTCTAAAGATTGAGAAAATTCTTCAGATTTTTCAGCTAACAATTTTTCTTCTTTTTCAGTCTCTTTTAAAATAGCGTCTAATTCTGCTTTTTTATGAGCTAAATGTTGTTCTTGTTTAGCTAATTTTTCTTTAGTAGCGTCAATTACTTCGTGTTTTTGAGCAATTTTGGCTTTGTACTCGTTAATTCTTTTTTCTGCCAATTGAATTTCTAAATCTTGGAATTCAATTTCTTTAGATAAAGAGTCAAATTCTCTGTTATTTCTAACATTTTTTTGTTGCTCTTCGTATTTTGCCATCAATGCTTTAGAATCTTCAATAGCTTGTTTTTTATTGTTGATTTCGGTTTCTAAGTTAGCAGCATCTTCTGTTAAGTTTGAAATTCGCGTATTTAAACCGGCAACTTCATCCTCTAAATCTTCTACTTCTAAGGGTAGTTCACCTCTAACATTTCTAATTTCGTCAATTCTAGAGTCTATTAATTGTAAGTCATACAATGCTCTTAATTTTTGTTCAACTGAAATTTCTTTCTTCTTTGCCATGTTTATATGTAATAAATTGGATTTGTACTTTTTTCTGATAAAATGATTGCAAAATTACTAAATTTTTTTGTAAGATAATCAACCAAAAGGTTTTTTGTAAACTGTTCGCTCTCATAATGCCCAATATCTGCCAATAAAATACTTTTTTCGGCTTTAAAAAACTCATGATATTTAAAATCAGCACTCACATAGGCATCTGCACCCGCTTTTTTTGCATTCGGAATAGCAAAACTACCAGCGCCACCTAAAACTGCTATTTTTTTAATTTTTTTGTTTAGTAATTCAGAATGTCTTACACAGTCGGTTTTCATTTCTCGTTTTAAAAATAGTAAAAATTCTTTTTCACTCATTTCTTGTTCAAGTTCACCAAGCATGCCCATTCCAATATTTTGATGTACATTTTCTGTGGTAGTAATCTCGTAGGCAATTTCTTCATAAGGATGAGCTTTTTGCAAGGCTTTTAAAATTGCATTTTCGTGCTGGCTTTCAAAAGTTATGGAAACTTGAGTTTCTTTTTCTGTATGTAATTTCCCTTTTTCACCTAAAACTGGTTTCGAATTTTCATTGCCTCTAAAAGTTCCGTCACCTTTGATGTTAAATGAACATTGGTCGTAATTCCCAATATTTCCAGCACCAGCATTGAAAAGTGAATCCCTTAACTTTTTGGCATCATTAGAAGGTACATAGGTGGTTAGTTTTTTTATAATTCCCTTTTTAGGAATTAAAACCTTTGTATTGGTTAGCCCTAAAACTTCACATATTTTTGCTGAAACACCGTTTTTAGAATTGTCTAAAGCTGTATGTGTTGCGTAAATAGCGATGTCGTTTTTTATGGCTTTTAAAACTACACGCTCTACATAAGAATTTCCATTTAGTTTTTTTAAACCACCAAAAATTATTGGATGAAAACTAACAATTAAATTGCATTTTTTAGCAATAGCTTCATTTACAGTTGCTTCTAAAGTGTCTAAAGTTACTAATACACCAGTAACTTGGGCGTTATAATTACCCACCAATAAACCTACATTATCAAAATCTTCTGCATACTGTAAAGGCGCTAATTTTTCTATGTAATTTGTAATGTCTCTAACAATCATTTCTGTAATTTTCGAATACCAAAGTTAACATTTTTAATGTATTTTTACCCAGATGAAAGTAATTAGATTTTTATTGTTTCCTTTTGCAGTTTTGTACGATTTTGTAACTAGAATTAGAAACTTATTTTTTGACAAAGGTATTTTAAAACAAACTTCTTTTAAAATCCCTGTAATTGTTATAGGTAATTTAAGTGTGGGAGGCACAGGTAAAACACCACAAACAGAATATTTAATACGGTTATTAAAAGATACTTACAAAACAGCTGTTTTAAGTAGAGGTTATGGTAGAAAAACAAAAGGGTATATCCATTTAAGCAATAAACATTCTGCAAATGAAGTAGGTGATGAACCATTGCAATATTATAAAAAATTTAGAAATATTAATGTTGCTGTTGATGAAAATAGGGTAGAAGGAATTCAATATTTGTTAGCACAAAATAAGCCAGAATTGGTTTTATTAGACGATGCTTATCAACATAGAAAAGTAAAAGGGAGTTTTTATATTTTACTTACAAAATACAGCGATTTATTTACGGATGATTACCTATTACCAACAGGAAGTCTTAGAGAAAGTAGCAAAGGAGCAAAAAGAGCCAATGTTATTTTAGTAACAAAATGTCCAGAAAATTTATTGGAAAAAGAGCAAAAGGTAATCAAACAAAAAATTTCAAAATTTAATAAAAGTGTATTTTTTACAAGCATCACATATGCAAATACTATTAAAGGATTTTATAATTTTAATTTAGAAACTTTAAAGGAATATAGTGTTTTGTTAATTACAGGGATTGCCAACTCAAAACCTTTAACTAGTTTTTTAAAACAGCATCAAATAACGATACAACATTTAAAATATAGAGATCATCATAATTTTACAGATATAGAAATTGTAGATATTATAACCAAATTTAGAGAAGATACAGCTTCTAAAAAACTAATTTTAACTACAGAAAAAGATTATGTTCGATTATCATCAAGCATCGAAGAACTCTCTTATTTGCCTATAAAAACAAGTTTTTTACAAAATCAGCATAAAGAGTTTGATCATCTGATTTATAAACATGTGAAAGAATTTAATTAATGTAAATTTTTTTATAATGTATTGTTAAATAGCGATTTAATGATACCGTCAGAAAGCCCAATTTTTGGCACATAAATTTTTCTAGCTCCACTCCATTTCATAGCAGAAAGATAAATTTTAGTTGCAGGAATAATAACATCTGCTCTATCTGGGTTTAAGCTAAGTTCAGAAATTCTATCTTCATAGCTCATGTTTTTTAAAAACTGATATTGAGCATTCAGATAAATAAAAGAAATAGGTTTACCTTCTGTTCTACCAGACATTTTAAAGAGTTTGTTAATATTTCCTCCAGAACCAATTAGAGATACTTTTTTTAAGTCTTTGGTGTTTTTCTTAATCCATTTTTCTACGTTGGCAAAAATTTCTTTGTTTACAGATTTTTTGTTGTTTAATAAACGTACTGTACCCATTTTAAAAGATTTAGAGGTGGTAATTTTTCCTTTAGAAAAAATAGTAAACTCTGTGCTACCACCACCAACATCAACATATAAATAAGAATTGTCTCCTTCTATTAAGGTATTTAAATCTGTAGAAGATATAATTGCAGCTTCTTCTTTACCACCAATAACATCTATTTTTACCCCAGTTTCTTCAAAGATTTTGGCAACCACTTCATCTCCATTTTTAGATTCTCTCATAGCAGAAGTTGCACAAGCTTTGTATTTTTCTACTCCATGTACATTCATTAATAGTTTAAATGCTTCCATGGCGTTTATCATTCGGGTAATATTACTATCACTAATAATGGCATTGCCAACAAAAGCATCTGCACCTAAACGAATGGGTACACGAACTAAAGATGATTTTTTAAATTGAGGTTCTTTGTCTTCTGCTACAATTACGTTTGAAATTAATAATCTAACGGCATTAGAACCAATATCTATTGCAGCATATTTTTTTATTTCTAACAAAATATTTTATTTATGATTTTTAGGAAATTCTATTAAAACAGTTTTTCCTTTTCGAATGTTTTTCCAGTGTTTTTCTTTAAATTGGATACCAATTACTCCACAAGTGGTAACGTGTGCAATAGGTTTGTCTCCAAATTTGTTTACAAAAGTATTGATACCGTGATCGTGACTAAATATAATTGCAGAGTTAAAGCCATCATCTAAAGCATTTACTGTTTTTACTAAATAACCATCGCTAAAACTATACAATTGTTTTTTTATTTGAAGATTTGCATGAGGAAAACCAAATCTTTCGCAAAAAATTACAGCAGTATGTAAAGCTCTATTAGCGCTACTGGTAATAAAAGCGTCTGGTCTTATAATTTTTTTAGATAAATACTTAGATATTAAATGCGCATCTTTAATCCCTCTTTTTTTTAAAGGTCTATCTATATCATCAATACCTTTGTAGGTCCAAGATGATTTTGCGTGCCTAACTATATAGAGTGTTTTCATTTAATTTTTGGTTGTAAATAGGTAAATATAAAAAAATTAAGGTGCTAATCTTTCTAGTTTCCAAGAAAAATCTTCTTGCAAAGTATATAAAATTCTATCATGTAACCTGTTAGGTCTCCCTTGCCAAAACTCTATAGAAGTTGGTTTTGTTAAGTAGCCTCCCCAATGTTTTGGTCTTGGTATTTCTTTACCTTCAAACTTTTTTTCTAAGGATGATAAGTTTTCTTCTAATGCTTCTCTAGAGCTAACAACACTACTTTGGTTAGATGCCCAAGCACCTAATTTACTTCCATCTGGTCTAGATTCAAAATAACCATCAGATAAATTTTCTGCTAATTTTTCTGCTTTCCCTTTGATAATAATTTGTTGTTCTAAAGCTGGCCAGAAGAAAGATAAACAAATATTGTTATTTTCTTGAATTGCAGTCCCTTTTTCCGAAGAATAATTGGTGTAAAAAACAAAACCCTCCCAAGTAATTTTTTTTAATAAAACCACTCTACTTTTTGGGTATCCATCTTTGCCAATTGTGGCAATTGTCATAGCATTGGTTTCTTCTACTGTTTCAGATTCGTCTGCGTTTCTAAACCAAGTTTGAAACAATTCCATTGGATTTTCTGGACAGTTACCTTCTAGAAGTTCTTGTTTTTCGTATGATTTTCTGTAGTTGCTTAAATCTTTAGGCATTTTTTGTATTTCTTTTAAACAAATATAAACCCAAAAAAGTTAAAAACCCATTTAAAACTAAAACAAAAAAACCAACATCGAAATCGAAAAATTTTAAACTGTGGTAACTAATTATAAATGTTAATATAGGCGCTAAAATACAAATTGCAGGTACCATTTTGTCTTTCACATTTAATTGGGTAAATAAGCCAAAAGCATATAAGCCCAATAGAGGGCCATATGTATAACCAGCTGCTTTAAAAATATTGGCAATAACACTTTCATTGGCAATAAAATATTTAAATATTAATATGATTAAAATTAAAAGAATAGAAAATACAACGTGAATTTTTTTACGAGTTTTAATTTGATCTTTTTTGTTTTTCTTTTTGTCGATCTCTAAAATATCAATACTAAAAGAAGTTGTTAAAGAGGTTAATGCAGAATCTGCACTAGAATACGCTGCTGCTATCAATCCTAAAATAAAAAATAAAGCTGTTGCTAAACCTAATTTTCCACTTGTAGCAATTACAGGAAAAAGTTGATCTTTATGTGCATCTATACCTATTTGTTGTGCGTAATCTGTAAGTAAAATACCTAATGCTAAAAAGAAAAAATTTACAATTACCAATACAATTGTAAACCAAAACATATTTTTTTGTGCATCTTTTAAATTTCTACAGGTAAGATTTTTTTGCATCATATCTTGGTCTAAACCTGTCATAACTATAGCAATAAAAGCTCCTGAAAGTAATTGTTTCCAAAAGTAATTTCCTTTGCTAATGTCATCTAAAAAGAATGTTTTAGATAATTTGTTTTCTGAAACATAGGTAAACAAATTAGATATTTTCATTTCGCTAGAAATGGTGTAAATACAAACGCCAACAGCAATCAACATAAATAAAGTTTGCAAAGTATCTGTCCAAACAATGGTTTTAATACCGCCTTTAAATGTGTACAACCAAATTAGTAAAATGGTAATAGAAACAGTAACCCAAAAAGGAACCCCAAAATCATCAAATAAAACTACTTGCAATACTTTAGCTACCAAAAATAAACGAAATGCAGCGCCAATTGTTCTAGAAAGTAAGAAAAAGCTTGCGCCAGTTTTGTAAGAAAATCTACCAAACCTATCTTCTAAATAAGTGTAAATAGATGTTAAATTGAGTTTGTAATACAAAGGCAATAATACCAAACCAATTACAGCATACCCGACAATATAGCCCAAAACCATTTGAAAATAACTCATGTTCTGTGCTTCTACCCAACCAGGAACAGAAATAAATGTGACGCCAGAAAGTGAGGCTCCAATCATACCAAAGGCCACCAAATACCATGGTGATGCGTTATTTGCCTTAAAAAATGTAGTATTATCTGCCGATTTTCCTGTAAAATAAGAAATAAAGATTAAGATTGAAAAGTAAGCTACAATTAATAAAATTATATAGTGTGGTTGCATTTTTTAATTACGAATTATACATTGTGATTTACGAATATAATCTATTTAAAAAATAATGCAATATTTTATATTTCGTAATTGTGAATTCGTAATTTTGCTATATGGATTTTTCATCAAAATTATTAGAGAACGCAGTAAACGAAGTAAGCAGATTACCTGGTATTGGTAAAAGAACTGCTTTGCGTTTGGTTTTACACTTATTAAAGCAGCCCAAAGATCATACAAAATTTTTGTCTGAAGCGTTATTACATGTAAGAAATGATGTAAAAACCTGCGAAAAATGTCATAATATTTCAGATACTGTTTTTTGTGATATCTGCCAAAACACCAAAAGAAATCCAGAGATTGTTTGTGTGGTAGAAGATATTAGAGATGTAATGGCTATAGAAAGCACTTCTCAATTTAATGGTTTATATCATGTTCTGGGGGGTAAAATTTCTCCAATAGAAGGTATTGGTCCACAAAATTTACAAATAGAATCTTTAGTTAGTAAAGTAGAAAAAGGAGAAGTTAAAGAATTGATTTTTGCCCTAAGTTCTACAATGGAAGGTGATACTACCAACTTTTACATTTTTAAGCAAATCGAAAAATTTGATATTACAACCTCTACGATTGCACGTGGTATTTCTGTAGGTGATGAATTGGAATATGCAGATGAGGTTACTTTAGGAAGAAGTATTGTAAATAGAATTCCTTTTTCTCAATCTTTGAAAGCATAAGAAAAAACTTATTAAAAAAATGAGTTTTAACTTATTCTTTATTGCTTTTCATTTAAAACCTCTTTTTCAGCTTTTTCCCAAGATTTTTTTTCTCTAATCTTTTTATAGAGTTTAATGCCTAACATCATTAAAATACCAAAAAGGATAATACCAACAACGCCCCAAATCCAGTTGATGGCACTTTTAACAGTCACTAAAAAAACAACTGCAAACAGAATTATGGTAGAAACTTCATTTAGTATTCGTAATTTAAAAGCAGAATATTTTACAATATCATTTTGTAGTTTCTTGTAAATAGTATGGCAAAAACCTTGATAAAAATACAGTGCCAATACAAAAGCTAGTTTGACCAACATCCAAGGTTCAGATAAGTAATAGGGATTTTGGTACAACATCCAAAAGGCAAAAATACTTGCTAAAATTGCAGATGGCCACGTAATTATGTACAATAAGCGTTTGCTCATTAATTTATACTGCGTTTGTAAAATAGACTTTGCGGGTTCTAGTTTATTTTCTGCCTCTGTTTGATAAATAAACAAACGAACAATGTAAAATAAACCAGCAAACCAGGTTACTACAAAAATAATATGTAACGCTTTTATGTATAAAAAGTCCATAATTTTGTTTTAAGTTTCAGAGTTTCAAAAGTTTTTTATTAATCATTAGCCACAACTACTCTTCAATCCAATTTACTAAAACATCTACCCAATCATCGTTATCATTTATACAAGGAATTGCATGAAATTCTTCGCCACCAGCTTCTAAAAATTCTTCTTTACCTTCCATGGCAATTTCTTCTAAAGTTTCTAAACAATCGGAAACAAAAGCTGGGGTAACTACCGCTAACTTTTTAATACCTTTCTCTGGATATTTTTCAATCATTTTATCTGTATAAGGTTGTAACCAAGGGTCTCCTGCTAATCTAGATTGAAACGAAACAAAATATTCTTCTGGTGTTAAGTTTAAATATTCTACCACTTGTTTTGTAGTTTCATAGCATTGATGTTTGTAGCAAAACTCATGAGCAGGAGAGTTTGTTTTACAGCATTCAAAATTTACACTATCATTTGGTTTGCAGTGCGATTTTGTAATGTCTGATTTTCTAACATGTCTTTCTGGAATACCATGATATGAAAATAAAATCTTGTCCCATTCTTTGCCTTCTAAATAATTTTTTATGCTATCTCCTAATACTTTTATATACTCTTTTTTGTGATAAAAAGCAGGAATGTGCTTGAATTTCATCTGTGGAAAAAATTCTGCTCTTAATTTTTCTGCCAGTACTAAAATGGTGTCTGTAGTTGCCATTGCGTGTTGTGGGTATAGAGGTACAATTAAGACATCAGTTACACCTTTGTCATGCAATTCTTGTAATCCCATTTTTATAGATGGTGTTCCATAACGCATTGCTAATGCAACAGGCAATTCTGTTTTTTTTTGAACTTTATCTAATAATCTTTCTGATAAGACTATTAGCGGAGAACCTTCATCCCACCAAATTTTTTTGTAGGCTTTTGCAGATTTTTTTGGTCTTGTATTTAAAATAATTCCTTTAACTAAAATAGTACGTAACCATTTTGGTGCGTCTATTACGCGTTCGTCCATTAAAAATTCATCTAAATATTTTCTTACATCTTTGGTAGATGTGCTTGCTGGTGATCCTAAATTTACTAATAAAACTCCTTTCATTTTTTATGCTGAATTTATTTAAGTATCTATTTGTTTATTTTGATATTTCCTAATTCTTAGCTGTCAACTGACTTGTAACCTCATATAAAGTAATAGCCAAACTATGTATAACATTCATACTCGAGTTTCTCCCATACATTGGAATTGCAATAGTGTAATCAACCAAATTTATATGTTCAATTCCATTGCGTTCGCTACCCAAAAGTAATACGATTTTTTTGTGATTTTTAAAATTAAAAT
Source organism: uncultured Polaribacter sp. (assembly GCF_947503855.1). Lineage (GTDB taxonomy): Bacteria > Bacteroidota > Bacteroidia > Flavobacteriales > Flavobacteriaceae > Polaribacter. The sequence goes on from NZ_CANNFF010000008.1 coordinate 63,142, forward strand.
CTTGAATATTGATGCTTTTATCAGTAATTTCTATACCAATAATGGTATTTCCAGCGGCTTTTAATTGCTGAATAGTTTCTTCAAAACTACGATAATAATCATAGTTAATTTGATTGATCGTATTTCTGGCAGTATTGATTACTTTTCTATTTTCTATGGAGGGAGAAGCTTCATGAAAATAAATTTTTTCGACCCCAAAACTCTCAGAAATTCGAAAACACATCCCAATATTTTCTGGAGTTCTAATCGCATCACAAACAATGGTAATAGGAAACTGTTTCTGAATATTTTCGATATCGTAATGTGTTAATTGTTTCATTTTTTTATCTCAAAGTTAAAACACTAATATTTTCTTACTGCTTCAAACTCATTACATATTTTTTTGGTGTTGTACCAAACTTCTTTTTAAAAGCGGCAATAAAATGGCTTGCTGTACTATATCCAACTTGCAACCCAACTTCATTAACATTGTATTGATTGCTTTCTAGTAGTTTTCTGGCATGTTCCATTTTGTAATCTAGTAAAAAGCTAAAAACAGTATCACCATAAATTTGTTTAAAACCTTCTTTTAGTTTTTTTAAATTAAGTCCAATTTCATTGGCTAACTCTTGTAAACTTGGTGGTTCTGCCATTCTAGAAATAATAATTTCTTTCGCTTTTCTAATTTTTAGAACGTTTTGTTCGTCCACTAAAAAAGGGCAATATTCTCCAGCAATATTTTCTTCTTGTTGAAAATGTAAACTCAACAATTCATAAATTTTTCCTTTTACATATAATTCTCTAATCGAACTATTAATATTAGAGTTGATGATTTGTTGCAAAACAATTAAAACTGTAGGTTTAATTTCAGTATCATCATAATATTTTTTATTGCTATTTTCATCACTTAAAAAAGGAATGTAATTAGACTCTTTAGAAAATAACGAGTGAAATTTTTCTATAGAAATTAATAAAGATAATAAGGTTGTTTTGGGTTGAATTTCTAAGTGAATAGGTAAAGTTCTTTGCGGATTGTATAGTAAAATAGACCTGTTGTCTAAAACGTCAAAAGAATAACTGCCATTATTGAATAAAAATTTAGATTTACCACGCAAGCAAAAATGCATTTGTATGAAAGATTGGTCTATTTCTCTTTCAAAATTTACAGAATCTTTGCTTTCGTTCTGAAAATGAAGTACATAAAAACCTTTTTCAAGCGTAATTTCATCTAAAGTACTTTCTCCGACATTTTTAAACATAGAAAAGACTATTTTTTAGTTTGTTTTTATTTAGAATCATTCTATATAAAAAATAATTAAAACCTAATATATAAAGCAAAAATAAGGTATTTGGTTAATTTAATAGTAAAAAAAACTCAAAAAACACTTATCGTTATTAAAAGTTCTTTTGTCGATACTTTTTTATAGATATACTAATTATTTTTGTGGCATCTTTTTAAATTATATGAAAGAACTAGGGCAGGAGCACTTTTACAATATTGGTGTAAGTTATAAAAAAGCAGATGCAGAAATACGTGGTAAGTTTTCTGTGTCTGCAGAAAACCAGATTGCACTCTTAAAAGCAGCAAAAAATAAAGGTATTTCTGGGGTTTTAATAATTTCTACATGCAACAGAACAGAAATATTTGGTTTTGCAAACAGACCTTGTTTGCTTATAGAGCTATTGTGCGGTTTTTCTGAAGGTACCACAAAAGAATTCTCTGCATTTTCTCATGTTTACGAAGAGCAACAAGCCATTAATCACTTATACAGAATTGGTACGGGTTTAGATAGTCAGATTTTGGGCGATTATGAAATTGTAGGACAATTAAGGCAATCATTCAAATTAGCAAAAAAAATAAAAACCACCAATGCCTATACAGAGCGTTTGGTAAATAGTGTTTTACAAGCTAGTAAAAAAGTAAAAAATCAAACCCAATTAAGTTCTGGTACAACTTCAGTTTCGTATGCTGCAGTGCAGTACATCACTAAAACTATACCTAATTACAACACTAAAAACATATTAGTTTTTGGTTTGGGTAAAATGGGGAAACACACATGTAAAAACCTTGCAGAATATACAGATAATAAGAAAGTTTGTTTAATTAATAGAACAGAAGAAAAAACCACAGAATTTGTAAAAGAGCATAGTTCTATTAGAAAAGCTGTTATAGAAAACTTAACTGAAGAAGTTGCAAATGCAGATATTTTAATAGTTTCTACAGGTGCAGAAAAACCTACAATTACAAAAAAACACATTTCTAAAAATAAACCGTTGTTAATTTTAGATTTGTCTATGCCAGAAAACGTGGCTCATAATGTAGAAGACCATAAAGGTGTTTCTTTAATAAATGTAGACGAACTTTCTAAAATTACTGACGAAACTTTAGCCAAACGTTTGGCAGAAGTGCCATTAGCAGAAAAAATTATAGACACTCACAAAACAGAATTTAAAGATTGGTTAAATCATAGAAGATTTACTCCTGCAATTTCTGCTTTGAAAGATTCTTTAGAGTCTATAAAGAAAGATGAAATTAATTTTCAAAAAAAGAAACTTTCTAATTTCGATGAAAATCAAGCAGAAATCTTAACTTCACGTCTTATTCAAAAAATTACTACGCAATTTGTAAAGCATTTAAAAAATGAAAATACTTCTGTTTCAGAAAGCATAGATGTTATCCAAAAAGTGTTTCAATCTTAACCAAAAATAAATGCAAAAAATTATTAGAATAGGAACTCGCGATAGCCAATTAGCGCTTTGGCAAGCTAATAAAGTTCGTAAAGAATTAACAGAATTAGGTTACGATTCTGAGATTGTTCCTATTAAATCTGTAGGAGATATTGTTTTAGATAAACCACTTTACGAATTGGGTATTACAGGTGTTTTTACAAAAAATTTAGATATTGCAATGTTAAATGGAGACATTGATATTGCTGTTCATTCTTTAAAGGATGTGCCAACAGTATTACCAGAAGGTATTGTACAAGCAGCTGTTTTAAAAAGAGCAAACTATAATGATATTTTAGTTTTAAAAGACACAGAAGAATTTTTTGGGCAACCCAATGCAACCATTGCTACAGGTAGTTTACGTAGAAAAGCAATGTGGTTAAATCGTTATCCCACACATAATGTAGTAGATTTAAGAGGTAATGTAAACACACGTTTACAAAAACTAGATGATAGTGATTGGAATGGAGCTGTTTTTGCAGCAGCTGGTTTAGAAAGAATAGGAATTCGTCCAGCAGGAGCAGTTAATTTATCTTGGATGATTCCAGCTCCAGCACAAGGGGCAATTATGATTGCAGCTTTAGAAAAAGACAATTATATTTTAGATGCTTGTGAGCAATTAAATCATCATGAAACCAAAGTTTGTGTTGGTATAGAGCGTGAGTTTTTAAGACTGTTAGAAGGTGGTTGTACAGCGCCAATAGGAGCATTAGCTTATGTAGATGCTAAAACTGAAGAAATTAATTTTAAAGGAGTTTTGTTAAAAAAAGATGGCTCTAAAAAAATATCAGTCACTAAAACAGCAGTGTTGGGTAAACATCACTTATTGGCAAAAGATTGTGCAGATTATGTTATCAATAGAGGGGGAAAAGAGTTGATGTTAGAAGATCTTGAAGGGGAGTCAATTGTAACTCATAAAGTATTTTCAACTAAAAAGTTATCAGAAATTCAAAAGAAAACTTTACCAAATACTATTGGTATAGAAGATAGCGATTTTATTAAAATCCGTTTTAATAGAATTCCACCAAAGGTGATGAAAAACGAGCTAGAAAATGTTGTAATTACTAGCCAAAACGGAGTAGAGGCCATTTTAAATTCTTTTACTAAAAACGAATTAAAATTTAAGAATATTTTTTGTGTTGGTAGAAGAACCAAAAAATTAATTGAAAATAGAATAGGAGCAGTAACTTACGTTGCAAAAAATGCTTTAAAATTAGCAGAATATATTTCTAAAAAAACAAACATCAAGGAAGTTACCTATTTTTGTAGCAATTTAAGAATGGATGTTTTTCTAACCTATTTAAAGGCAAATGATATTGTTGTAAATGAAGTTGAAGCTTACAAAACAATGCTGAGTTCAGAAAAAATTGCAGATGATGTTTCTGGAGTTTTATTTTACAGTCCATCAGGAATTGAAAGCTATTTACAAGAAAATTCAACAGATAAAATAGCTTTTTGTATTGGAGAAACAACAGCAAAAGAAGCTAGAAAACATTTTGATAAGGTACAAGTTGCTAATTTGCCAAGTGCAGAAAGTCTGTTAGAATTGGTAAAATCTCATTTTTTAGCAAATTAGATGTTTAAAATGTTTCCTCGATTGCAGTTAAGAGGTTTCTTTATTTCTCTACTGCGTTTGTAATGATAATAAGTTATAGTAAATGTTTAGAACAAGAAGACTTAGAAAACAAGAAGGAATTAGAAGATTGGTTAGAGAAACCAAACTTTCTGTAGACGATTTTATTTATCCACTTTTTATTGAAGAAGGTAAAAATATAGAAACAGAGATCGTTTCTATGCCTGGTATCAAACGTTTTTCTTTGGATACAATTTCTAAAGAATTAGATGAAGTTGTAGCGCTAAATATTCCTGCAGTTTTATTATTTGGTATTCCATCAGAAAAAGATGATCAAGGCACAGAAACTTGGAATGATAATGGTGTTATGCAACAAGCTATTCGTTTTATCAAGAAAAATTACCCAAGTTTATATGTAATTACAGATGTTTGTTTTTGTGAATATACGTCTCATGGTCATTGTGGAATTATACATGATAATGATGTAGATAATGATGCTACTTTGGTAAACATTGCAAAGCAAGTTATTTCTCATGCCAAAGCAGGCGTAGATATGGTAGCGCCCTCAGGAATGATGGATGGGACCATAGATATGATTCGTCAATCTTTAGACAATACAGGTTTTGCAGATTTGCCAATTATGGGATATTCTGTAAAATATTCATCGGCTTTTTACGGTCCTTTTAGAGATGCTGCAGATTCTGCACCAACATTTGGAGACAGAAAAACCTATCAAATGGATCCTGCAAATAGGGATGAAGGAATGCGTCGTGCAACTTTTGACGATCAGGAAGGAGCAGATATTTTAATGGTAAAACCAGCTTTGTCTTATTTGGATATCATCAGAGATTTAAAAAATAATTTTGATAGACCAATAGCCTGTTACAATGTAAGTGGAGAATACGCTATGATTAAAGCAGCCGCAGAAAAAGGTTGGATTGATGGCGAAAAAGTTATGATGGAAAGTTTATTGTCTATGAAAAGAGCAGGAGCAGATATTATTATTACTTATTTTGCAAAAGAAGCTGCAAAATTATTGGGGGCAAAAAATAAATAGAAATGCTGTCATTCCTGCGTAGGCAGGAATCTCAAATTAAAAAAGGATAATAATTGTTTAAAACTAAACATCAATATTATGTGTACATTATCACAAATAAAAAAGATGGAGTTTTATATATTGGTGTGTCAAACGATTTAGAAAGAAGAATGTTTGAACATAAAAATAAATTAGTTAAAGGTTTTTCTTCAAAATATAATTTAAATAAGTTGATTTATTTTGAATCGTATCAATTTGTTAAAGATGCTATTAAAAGAGAAAAGAATTTAAAAAAGTGGAAAAGAGATTGGAAAATAAATTTGATAGTTGAAGACAATGCTGATTGGATAGATTTATCAGAAGATTGGTTTGATTAAAATAAGAGATTCCTGCCTGCGCAGGAATGACAGAATCTTTAAAAACGAATTGCAAAAGATTAAAAAATGAACTTTAAAAAATCACAAAAATTATATACAAAAGGATTAAAAAACTTAGTTGGAGCCGTAAATTCTCCAGTAAGAGCATTTAGTTCTGTAGGTGGAAACCCTTTGTTTATCAAAAAAGCAAAAGGCAGTAAAATCTATGATGTTGATGATAATGAATATGTAGATTTAGTAGTTTCTTATGGACCAATGATTTTAGGTCATCGTCATAAAAAAGTAGAAAAAGCAGCAAAAAAAGCCTTGAAAAAAGGCTATTCTTTTGGTGCCTCTACAGAGGCAGAAATAAAATTAGCAAAAATAGTTTGCGATGCTTTTCCAGAAATGGATAAAGTACGTTTTGTAAATTCGGGTACAGAAGCTGTTTTAAGTGGAATTCGTTTGGCAAGAGCGTTTACTGGTAAAGATAAAATCATAAAATTTTCAGGCTGTTATCACGGGCATCAAGATGCATTATTGGTAGCTGCAGGTTCTGGTTTAGCAACTTTAAGTTTACCAGGTTCTAAAGGAGTTCCAGAAGGCGCTGTAAAAAATACGTTAATTGCAGAGTATAATAATTTAGAAAGTGTAAAAGCGCATTTTGATAAATACGATGATATTGCCGGTGTAATTATAGAGCCAATTGGTGGAAATATGGGGGTTGTTATTCCGCAGAATAATTTTTTAAAAGAATTAAAAGAGTATTTACAATCTAAAAATGCTTTGTTAATTGCAGATGAAGTAATGACTGGTTTCCGTTCAACTTTTGGAGGAGCGCAAGAAAAATTAGGAGTTGTTGCAGATATTACCTGTTTAGGTAAAGTAATTGGTGGTGGTTTTCCTGTTGGAGCTTATGGAGCAAGAGAAGAAATTATGCAACAAGTAGCGCCTTTGGGAGGCATGTATCAAGCGGGAACTTTATCTGGAAACCCAATTGCAATGGCTGGAGGAATCTCAACTTTAACAGAATTGAAAAGACAAAATCCGTATGATAAATTTGAAGAAATAGGAAGTGTTTTAGAAGTGATTTTATTAGAAACTGCTAAAAAATACAATGTAGATTTAATAGTAAACAGATTTGGTTCTATGATGAATCCCTTCTTTACAAAAAATAAGGTCACTAATTTTAAAGAAGCACAAACTTCAGATACCCAAAAATTTGCAGTTTTCTTTTGGGAAATGATTAAAAACGGAGTGTTTTTACCACCAAGTCAGTTTGAAGCTTGGTTTTTGAACTCAGCAATTTCAAAAAAAGACATTAAAGTTTTTGCAGCGGCAACAGATAAAGCCATGCAAAAAGTTTCAGGAATGTAAACTAATATTGCTTTATGCAATACGCTTTATGCAATTTGCTGCCTAAAGCGAATAGCTTAAAGCTCAAAGCAAAATCATGATAAAAAACGATTTATTTTTAAGAGCATTAAGAGGTGAAACTGTAGAAAGACCACCAGTTTGGATGATGCGTCAAGCAGGAAGGTATTTGCCAGAGTTTCAAGAAATCAAAAAAAAATACGATTTCTTTACACGTTGTCAAACGCCAGAACTAGCCTCAGAAATTACGGTGCAGCCTATCCGTAGGTATGGTATGGATGCTGCCATTTTGTTTTCAGATATTTTGGTCATTCCACAAGCCATGAATATTCATGTGGAAATGAAACCTAATTTTGGCCCCTATTTACCAAATCCAATCAGAAATCAAAAAGATTTAGATGCTGTAATTGTACCAGACATTCAAGACACTTTAGGGTATGTAATGGATGCCATTAAAGCCACTAAAGAAAAGTTGAACGATGAAATTCCGTTAATTGGTTTTGCAGGTTCACCTTGGACAATTTTATGTTACTGTGTTCAAGGTCAAGGTTCTAAAAACTTCGATAAAGCCAAAGAATTATGTTTTACAAACCCTGTTGTGGCTCATAGTTTATTGCAAAAAATAACAGACACAACCATTGCCTATTTAAAAGCAAAAGTAGCTGCAGGTGTAAATGCTGTGCAAGTATTCGATTCTTGGGGAGGAATGTTATCTCCAGTAGATTATCAAGAATTTTCTTGGCAATATATTCAGCAAATAATAGATGCTTTAAAAGATGAAATTCCTGTAATTGCTTTTGGGAAAGGTTGTTGGTTTGCGTTAAATGAAATGTCTAAATCAGGAGCAGCAGCTTTAGGTGTAGATTGGACCTGTTCTGCAAGAAATGCACGTTATTTATCAGGAGGAAATATTACCTTACAAGGTAATTTCGATCCAACAAGGTTGTTTTCTCCACCATCAGAAATTAAGAAAATGGTTACCCAAATGATTAACGAATTTGGCAAAGATAAATACATTGTAAACTTGGGTCATGGAATTTTACCAAACATTCCTTTAGATCACGCAAAAGCATTTATAGACGCTGTTAAAGAATATAAAGCAAATTAAAAAAAGTTTTATTTGGGCGTTACTTTATCCTGAAAGCATTCAGGACCAAGTCGCGCTTTCCATTATATCTTTTTGCAGAAAAAGCAAAAAGGATGTCATTTCAATCGCTAACGCATCAATTTAAAAGCAAAAGTTATGAAAGATATATTTTTCGCCTACATAGAAAATCTTCAAGACACCATTACTTCTAATTTAGAAGCAATTGATGGAAAATCATTATTTCAAGAAGATAATTGGCAAAGAGCAGAAGGTGGTGGAGGTAGAACTCGCGTCATAGAAAACGGAAATGTTTTTGAAAAAGGTGGGGTAAATATTTCTAAAGTTTTTGGAGAGTTACCAGAAGCCCTAAGAAAGCAATTTGGTGTAAAAGAAGGTAATTTTTTTGCTTGTGGTTTAAGTCTGGTATTGCATCCAAAAAATCCTTTTGTACCTACTGTACACGCAAATTGGCGTTATTTTGAAATGTATGATAACGCTAGAAACATTGTTACCCAATGGTTTGGTGGGGGTCAAGATTTAACACCCTATTATTTGTTTGAAGAGGATGCAACTCATTTTCATCAAGTTTGTAAATCAGCTTGCGACAAACATCATCCTGAGTTTTATCCAAAGTTTAAAAAAACCTGTGATGAGTATTTTTGGAACACACACAGAAATGAAGCACGTGGAATTGGAGGTTTATTTTTCGATTATTTAAAAGAAACCGAAGAATTTTCAATTAAAGATAGATACAATTTTGTTACTGAGATAGGTAATAGTTTTTTAGAAAGTTATGTGCCAATCGTTAAAAAAAGAAAAGAACTTGATTATGAACAGCAACATAGAGATTGGCAAGAAGTTAGAAGAGGTCGTTATGTAGAATTCAATTTAGTACACGATAGAGGCACACTTTTTGGTCTAAAAACAAATGGCAGAATAGAAAGTATTTTAATGAGTTTACCACCAATTGTACAGTGGAAATACAATCATCAACCCAAAGAAAATTCAGAAGAAGCTAGGTTGTTAAAGGTTTTAGAACAGCCCAAAAAATGGGTTTAGTTTTCATTTTTAAAATAATTTTGATTAAAATGATGTTACTGTTTTTATAACCATTCCATTTATTTCTCCTCTAGACAGTGTATAGCTTCAAAAAGGTTTTAAATAGTAAGAGTGGTTCTCTTATTTAGTTTTTAATAAACTTTAATAATATTTTATTTTAGGAAAATTAAAATAGAAAAATATTCTTTTTTTTATATCACATTTATTTAGATAAAACAAAACATTGTTAAATACGCAATATTTAAGTATTAAATAATTTTATTTTTATGTATTTATTAATAATTAGTGGTAATTAATATTAATAATACAAATTACTGTAATTAATGATTTTAATTTTAGTAATTTTTTTAAGAAAAAATCACCTCTTTTTTTAGTACTTTTGCAACTTATAAAATTTGATTAAATGGCAAGATTTGAATTAAAGTTACCAAAAATGGGAGAAAGTGTTGCAGAAGCAACCATCACCTCTTGGTTAAAAGATGTTGGAGATTCCGTTGAATTAGATGAAGCTGTTGTAGAAATTGCCACAGATAAAGTAGATTCTGAGGTACCTTCTGAAGTAGAAGGAACTTTGGTAGAAATTCTGTTTCAAAAAGATGATGTTGTTGCTGTTGGTGATACAATTGCTATTATAGAAACAGAAGGAGAAAATGATGTTGAAGAACAAACTCCTACGAAAAATGAAAAAACAGTTGCTACAGAAAAAGTTAAAGAAGTAGAAAAAACTATAGAAAAAGCATCAGAAATTATTGCAACACCTCTTGCTAAAAATTCAGATTCAGGTAAATTTTACTCACCATTAGTTAGAAACATTGCTCAAACAGAAGGTGTTTCTATGGAAGAACTAGAAACCCTTGCTGGTTCTGGTAAAGATGGGAGAGTTACAAAAGATGATATCCTATCTTATTTAGAAATTAGGGGTGATATTTCAAATGAAGTTGAAGAACTTAATTCATCAGTTGTGCCGAAACATATTGAAAAATCAGTTTCGAAATCAGTACCTGTTTCTATAAATGGTGAAGATGAGGTGATTGAAATGACAAGAATGGGCAAGTTAATTGCCAAACATATGGTAGATTCGGTTCACACATCAGCACATGTGCAATCTTTTATAGAAGTAGATGTTACAAATATTGTGAAATGGCGTAATAAAGTTAAAAACGAATTCTTGCAAAGAGAAGGAGAAAAGTTAACGTTTACTCCTATTTTAATGCAAGCTGTAGCAAGCACCATTAAAAAATATCCGTTAATTAATATTGCTGTTGATGGTGATACCATCGTTAAAAAGAAAAATATTAATTTAGGGATGGCTGCAGCCTTACCAGATGGTAATTTAATTGTGCCCGTTATTAAAAATGCAGATCAGTTAAATTTAGTGGGTATGACATCTGCTGTAAACGACTTAGCAAATAGAGCAAGAAATAATGCTTTGAAACCAGATGAAATACAAGGAGGAACCTACACTGTAACTAATGTAGGTGGTTTTGGTTCTGTAATGGGTACACCAATTATAAATCAGCCGCAAGTTGCTATTCTAGCTTTGGGTGCTATTAGAAAAGTACCTGCTGTGATAGAAACTCCAGATGGAGATTTTATTGGAATCAGACAAAAAATGTTTGTTTCACATTCTTACGACCATAGAGTTGTAAATGGAGCTTTGGGGGGTATGTTTATTAAAACATTAAAAGAAATATTAGAATCTTGGGATGTAAATCAAGATTTTTAAAAATACATAAATCATATAATCCAAAAAGCTCACTATTTGTGAGCTTTTTACTTTTAGCTAGCTTAAATTTTTATATTACTGATATTTAGTTTATTACACTATGATTTAGTGAAGTTAAATTTTAACAAAAAGTAAAGTATGAAAGTTTTTAGAGAGTTACTATGTTTGGGTTTTCAACTATTTTATTTCTTTTATCTGAACTTACAATTTTTAAAATAGTAAATTAGCATATTATAAATTAAAATTAAAATATATGAAAAAATTGTTATTATTATTTGTTGTTGCAACTTCATTAAGTGCATTTTGTCAAGATTCTGTTTTATTAAGAGCCAACTACAATGAAGGAGATGAGTTTCTGATAGATCTAGAGCAGTCTCAAAATATGGGAGCTGCTGGTGGTATGGATATGAAAATAAAAATGAACATGTCCATTATTAAAAAAGAAGGAGATAGCTTTACAGCAGCCTCTAAAATATCTACTATTAAAATGAATATGTTGCAAGGTGGTAGGATAATGGATTTTGATTCTACTAAAAAAGAAGAAGATTTAGATGAAACAGGTAAAATGTTTAAACAACAGTTTGACCCTATGCTAAAAGCATTGATTACGACCAAAATGACTAATAGGGGTGAAGCTACAGATATAAAAGTAGAGCCAATGGCGCCAGGAATGGAAGAATTTTTAAAACAATCTAGTAGCATTAAATATCCTGAAGAAAAAGTGTCTGTGGGTAGTTCTTGGTCTACAGAGCTAAATCAACAAGGAATGAAAATTGTAACAAAGTATACAGTTTCTAAAATTATTGAAGGTAAGGTTTACTTAGATGTAACAGGAGATGTTAGTGGTATGGGTGCTGGAAAAGTTACAGGTGCTATTGTTATTGATGCAACTACTGGAGTGCAAGATACTGCAAATACAGAGGTAAAAGTGTCTGCAAATGGTGCAGAGGTTATCATAACTGCTAAAGTAAAAACAACTAAAATATAAGTTTTAAAACTTGAAATATAAAAAATGCCTTGAGAATTAATTTCTCAAGGCATTTTTAGTTTATACTAAATTTACAGGAAACTATGCTAACATTGTAACAGGGTTTTCTATAAATGTTTTTAATGTTTGTAAAAACTGCGCCCCAACAGCACCATCAACCGTTCTATGATCACAGGTTAAAGTTAAGTTCATAGTATTACCTACTACGATTTGTCCGTTTTTAACTACAGGTTTTTGTACAATAGCCCCAACAGATAAAATGGCAGAGTTTGGTTGGTTTATAATTGATGTAAAATTATCGATACCAAACATGCCTAAATTAGAAACTGTAAAAGTACTGCCTTGCATTTCTGCAGGAGTAATTTTTTTATGTCTAGCTTTACCAGCTAAATCTCTAACAGTAGCACCAATTTGGGTTAAACTCATTTGGTTGGTGTGTTTAATTACAGGTACTAATAAACCTTCGTCTACAGCAACAGCAACACCAACGTTTATATGAGAATGATAAACAGTATTATTATCGGTCCAAGAAGTGTTTACTTGTGGGTGTTTTTGTAATGCCATAGCACATGCTTTAACCACCATATCATTAAAAGATACTTTGGTATCTGGTATAGCATTAATGGTTTTTCTAGAGGCAATTGCTGCATCCATATCTACCTCTATATTTAAACTAAAGTCTGGTGCAGTAAATTTAGAATTACCTAAAGACTTAGCAATTGCTTTACGCATTTGCGAATTTTTAACTTCTTCAGATTTTTCTTCTCCAGTTACCGAAAAAGAAGGTACAGCAGCAGAAGATGCTGGTGTAGGTGTTTCTACAGAAACAGTAGCAGAAGGTGTGTAGTTTTCTACATCCTTTTTAATAATTCTACCATTTTCTCCAGAACCACTAACATCTGCTAAGTTAATTCCTTTGTCTGATGCAATTTTTTTCGCCAATGGCGATGCAAAAATTCTACCACCAGAATTATTTGTACCTGTATTTGCATTAGAAGATTTATGTTCTTCTTTGTTGTCTTGTTTGTTTTCTTTTTTGTCTTCTTTTGGAGCAGCTTTTTTGTCTGATAAAGATTTCTTTTCTGTAGGAACTCCATTTTCAATAATGCTAGAAACATCGGTTCCTTCTGGTCCAATAATAGCTAATAAACTATCTACAGGAGCAGTTTCTCCTTCTTGTACACCAATGTGTAGTAGGTTTCCCTCATAAAAAGATTCGAACTCCATAGTAGCTTTGTCGGTTTCTATTTCTGCTAAAATATCACCTTCTTCTACTGAGTCGCCTTGTTTTTTTAACCAAGTGGCTACAGTACCATCTGTCATCGTATCACTTAAACGTGGCATTGTAATTACTTGAACACCTTCTGGTATACTAGCTTCTTCGTTCGAATCTTCATCGTTAGAAGATTCTTCAGAAGAACTTTCTGTTTTATTAGATGTTTCTTCTTTTTCTTGAGATACATCATTAGCATTATTATTTAAAAGTGCAGAAATATCTTCACCTTCTTCACCAATTATTGCTAATAATTTATCAACAGGAGAGGTTTCACCTTCTTGCACACCAATGTGTAGCAAAACACCTTCATGGAAAGATTCAAATTCCATAGTAGCTTTGTCGGTTTCAATTTCTGCTAAAATATCACCTTCTTCAATTTTATCTCCAACACTTTTTAACCATTTTGCCACAACACCTTCTTCCATGGTGTCACTTAAACGCGGCATATTTACAACTGTAGCCATATTTTAACTTATAAAAGGATAATCTTCTTGTTCGTATACCATATCGTATAATTGCTGAGTTTCTGGGAAAGGAGAATCTTCTGCAAATTGCTCACATTCTTTAACTCTCGCTTTTACTTCTTTATCAATTGCAGCAATATCATCTTCAGTAGCGTAATTTTTATCTAAAATAACATCTTTAACTTGCGTTATTGGATCTATTTTTTTGTATTCTTCTACTTCATTTTTTGTTCTATAATGCTGTGCATCAGACATAGAGTGTCCTCTATATCTATATGTTTTCATTTCTAAAAATGTTGGGCCATCTCCACGTCTTGCTCTTTGTAAAGCTTCGTCTATAGCTTCTGCAACCTTAATAGGATTCATAGCATCTACAGGGCCACAAGGCATTTCGTAACCTAAACCAAGTTTCCATATATCATCATGGTTTGCTGTTCTTTCTACAGAAGTACCCATTGCATATCCATTGTTTTCACAAATAAAAATGACTGGTAATTTCCATAACATTGCCATGTTAAATGCTTCGTGTAAAGATCCTTGTCTTGCAGCACCATCACCAAAACAAGTTAAAGTAACACCATCACTTCCTTTGTATTTATCTGCAAACGCAATACCTGCTCCTAAAGGTATTTGACCACCAACAATTCCATGACCACCATAAAAACCAAATTCTTTAGAAAAAATGTGCATAGAACCACCCATTCCTTTAGAAGTTCCTGTTGCTTTTCCATACAATTCTGCCATCACCTTTTTTGGGTCTTCTCCCATACCAATGGGTTGTACATGGTTTCTGTAAGCGGTAATCATTTTGTCTTTAGACAAGTCCATAGCATGTAAAGCGCCTGCTAAAATTGCTTCTTGCCCATTGTAAAGGTGTAAAAAACCTCTTACTTTTTGTTGAATGTAAACAGATGCTAATTTATCTTCAAATTTTCTCCAAAAAAGCATTTCTCTGTACCAATCTAAATAGGTTTGTTTGGTGATTTTTTTCATTCTTAAAAATTGTTGTTCGTTTATCGTTTTAAAAACTGGAATACAAAAATAACTGTTTTACATAGAATAAAAAAACATCATTTTTTTATTTAACTCAATCGTTTTCGTAGCGTTGCTATTTCTCTGTTATTCTTCTTTGGCAATTACCAAAGTTGCTTTGGCATCTGTGGCTAAATTCCATTCATTGGATGATAGTAGCATGCCAGCATCATTATAAACTTTAAAAGCGGCTGTATTGGGGCCAGAAGTACCTTGATTTAATGCCACAAAAGAAATTTTATTGATACCTTTATTTAAGTTTATTTTAAAACTTTGATAATTTTGTTTTAATAAAACATTGGTAATTACAGGTATGTTATTAACCATAATAGTTACCCTATCTCCATCTGGATATTGAAAATCTCTACAAATAATGTTTACACTATTTGAAGTAGTTCTAAAGCTACCTAAATCTTGGTCTATTTTAGGATAAATGTATTGTCCGTTTATTTTTTTAAATGCTTTTAAAAAACGGGCTTCGTTTATTTTTTTTTGAGTTAAAATACCTTTGTTATTTAATGCGTCTTTTTTTTGTTTTTCTCTTAACTTTTCTTGCTCTTTATCATATGCTTTTTTAAAACCTTCGTTACCATTTAATTCTATAGATTTTGGTTTTTCTACAGCTTTGGTGTTTTTTAAAACAATAGCTTTTACCTTTCCTTTTTCGTTATTGCCATTACTTTTATCTAACTGCGCAAAAAAAGGTGAGCTACATAAAATGCATATAAGAAGTATAATGTTATTTTTTTTAAATATCATTGTGTTATTTATAACAATTTAGAGCAAATATAATGCCGATTTATATTGTTGGTGTTTAAGAATTGTTAAAACTATTTATTTTATAGGAAAGTTAAAGTATGTATTAGGAAAAGGTTCATTTTTAAGTGTAAAATGCCACCATTCATTTGCATAGGGTTTAAAATTATTTGATAACATAATATTTCTTAAAAGCATTCTGTTTTCGCGTTGTTTTTTTGTGATATTATTAGAAAAGGGATGCGATTTTTGACCAAAAAAATCATAAGGACTTCCCATGTCTAATTCTTTTCCTGTTTTTAAATTAATAATTGTTAAGTCTACTGTACTTCCTCTAGAATGACCAGATTTAGATGCAATATACCCTTGTTTAAATAATTCAGATTTCGAGACGGTGGGATAGTATTTAGCTTTTTTTAAAGTGTCTTGTAAAACTTTAGCCCATTTTACAAAATGATTTACGGCCTTTTGTGGTCTGTATGCATCAAAAATTTTTAAACCTAACTCTTTTTTTGATAAAATATGTTGAATTTTTTTTAAAGCCTTTGCTGTTTCAATAGTTACAATAACACAATTGCCTTCATAACCATCTATCGGTTTTCCTATGAAATTATTATTTGAAAAATAACGTAATTCACTTTTTATGCTTGAATCAATTGTTTTTAAATACACAAATTCTTTAGGTAAGTTTTGGGCAGAAAAGGACAAACTAAAGAATAAAATAATTAGAAAGTTGTATTTCATAGGCTAATTACTTTTAATTTTTTTTGATAAAGAGATGCCAAAAGTTAAATATAATGGACAAAAACTAATAAAAACAAAAATACCTACTAATACTAATAGATTAATAACCAAAGTACTAGAAGTTGCATTTGTATAAAGCACAAAACCTAAAACAAATGCGATACTAATTCTTACATTTTTGTCTACTGAACCCATTTTTTTTATGATAGCGATGTTTTAAATCTTCATAAAGTTATTAATTATTTATTTGCAATACAATATTTAAAGGGAGTTTCTAATTTTAGAATGATTTTAAATTAAAACATCAAAAATTATTACTTAATTTTGGGATATGGAACAACTAACATTAACAACGCCAGCTTTATTATTTTCTGCAATTTCTTTAATAATGTTAGCATATACCAATCGATTTTTGGCATATGCTTCTGTAATAAGAAACCTACATGATATTTATTTAGAAAAAAAAGATAAATCTTTATTAAGACAAATTAAAAACTTAAAACTGCGTTTAAATCTAACAAGATGGATGCAGATTTTTGGAATATCAAGCTTGCTTTTTTGTGTATTAACGATGTTTTTAATTTACATTAATTTCTTTTTAATAGCTGCCTATATTTTTGGTTTTGCGTTGGTATTATTAATTATATCACTTGCTTTATTAATTAAAGAAATACAAATTTCGGCTAAAGCTTTGCAACATCATATTGCAGATATAGAAGAGCATCTAGAAAAAAAGTAATAATTATTTTCTGTCTAAAAAATCTTGATAAGCATCTTGTGTAATAGCTTTACCCAAAGAATCTAACTTGTTAGCTTCATCACCATATTTTAAAATAGGCTTGTTGCTTACATAATCAAATAAGTAAAAACTCTTTTTAGTAAGTGTGCCAAAACCTTTATTAAAAATGTAATGCGCGTATTGTTTTTCTGAAGAGTTAAACAAATTTTTACCAAATTTAAAATCGGAATTATCTGCTTTTAATAAATCTAATAAGGTGTAAGCAAAATCCACTTGACTCGTCATATTGTCAATTTCGATTCCTTTTTTCTGCAAAGCACCACCTAACCAAAGCATAGGGATTTGAAACTTTTCTGGCGAAAAATATTCTCCTGTATGTTTGGGAGAGCTATGCCCATGATCTGACATGATTACAATTAAAGTGTTTTTATACCAATCTTGTTTTTTTGCAAAATTGATAAAATTACCAATAACTTTGTCAGTATATGCATGCGAGCTCCTAAAAAGATTGTCTTCAGAATCTTTGCCAAATTTATAGGTGCTATTTAATTCGTAAGGCTCATGACTTGTAGAGGTTAAAGCTACTGTAAAAAAAGGCTGAGTTTGTTTTGTGGTTAAATCGTTGGCAAAACGTTTCATAAAAACATCATCAAAAGCGCCCCATTTAGAGTTCCAATCTTTTTTATCAAACTCACTACCATCTACAATTTTAGAAACTTCAGCATTTCTTAAATAGGTATTCATATTACCAAAATTGGTATCTCCACCATAATAAAAAGAAGTTTTATAGCCTAAATTATTCATTTTTTTTGGCAACATTGGTAAACTTCTTGTTTTATTTGGCATTCGCATAATTCTTTTTACAGGAGGTGGATAATAACCACTTAAAATAGCAGGTAAACCTTTGTCTGTCCTGTCTCCATTTCCATAAAAATTTGTAAATAAAACCCCTTCTTTAGAGAGTCTGTTTAAGTTTTCTGTAACATTTGGCTCCCCACCTAATGAACCTACTACTTTGGCTGTTAAACTTTCCCAAATAATTAAAATAACATTGGGTTTTGTAGTGTTTAAAATAGAATCTGTGGTTGGTTGTAATAGTTGATTTTTTCTTTTTTTTATGATGTTTTTAGCTACATGTTTATCATAAAATTTATAAATATTTTTTCCGTTTGTTTTATGTGTAATAGTGTTAGCAAAATTCCATATAAAATTATTAGCAGCATGATTTGCAAACATTTTATTAGAAAAATACACATTACTTTGGTTTACGGGTATGGTTTGTAAGCCACCTCTAATTGGTAGTATTAATGATGCTGTTAGAATTAAAAGTAAAGGTGCTTGTGACCAATTACTGGTTTTTATTTTTAGGTGTTTTGAGTGTAGTAATTTTTTAAAAACGATAATAAACACATAGGTTGATGCAATCCAAAATAAGCTGCCAGCAATCATTTGAAAAGTAGATGCAGAAGCCAACATAACTTCTGGAGTATTTATATAGGCTAACAAAGAAGTATCTAAACGAACACCCCAAGCTTGGTACAAACTAGCGTCTATAATTAAAAATAAATTTAAAACAATAAGTACTGTTATGGTGTACCATAAGATTGTTTTATAGATTTTTTTAGCGTTGCTAAAAACGGTAACTATAGTTGCTAAAAACGGAATAACACTTAAATAGGCTGCAAAAGACGCATCTAATTGCAAACCATATAAAAAGGTTTTTAAAGTGTTTGTTAACCCTAGTTCTTTTGTTTTTTCAAAGTAAAAAGAAAGAAAAAATAATCTTGCAAAGGCAAAATAACCCATCCAAAATAAAAAATAACTAAGGTTAAATACGAGTCTGTTTTTAAAATGTCTCATAAAATTTTATTCGGTAACTTTTAAACGTGCTTTTGCGGTTACAGAAACATCAGAATAATCTTTATTTAAATATTTTAAATACCCAGAAATTGCAATCATAGCAGCATTGTCTGTTGTGTATTCAAATTTTGGTATGTAGGTAGTCCAACCCAAATGTTTTTCAGCTAGTTGTAATCTTTTTCTTATTTCTGAATTTGCAGAAACTCCACCAGCAATGGCAATGTGTTTTATATTGGTTTTTTTTACAGCATTTTTTAGTTTATCCATTAAAATTTCTACAATTGTAAATTGGATAGATGCACAAATATCATTTAAGTTTTCTTTTATAAAATTAGGGTTTATGCGCTGTTGTTTTTGAATGAAATATAGAATCCCAGTTTTTAAACCACTAAAACTAAAATCTAAATCGCCCACTTTTGGTTTGGTAAAAGGGTATGCCTTTGGGTTTCCTAATTGAGCATATTTATCTATTAAAGGACCTCCAGGATAAGGCAACCCTATGATTTTGGCAGATTTATCAAAAGCTTCTCCAACTGCATCATCTATTGTTTCTCCTAAAACTTCCATTTCAAAATAATTGGTCACTTTTACAATTTGAGTATGGCCACCACTTATGGTTAAACAAATAAAAGGAAAAGGAGGCATTTTGTTGTCATCACTTTTAATAAAATGCGCTAAAATGTGCGCTTGCATGTGGTTAACGTCTAGTAAAGGAATGTTTAAACCTAAAGCCAAAGATTTTGCAAATGAAGTACCTACTAACAAAGAACCCATTAAGCCTGGGCCTTTTGTAAAAGCAATAGCAGCTAATTGTTCTTTGCCAATATTTGCTTGGGCTAACGCTTGTTGTACCACTGGTACAATATTTTGTTGATGCGCTCTAGAAGCTAATTCAGGAACCACACCACCATATTTTGCATGCACTTCTTGGTTTGCAACAACATTACTTAATATTTGTGCGTTACAAATTACAGATGCACTAGTGTCATCGCAAGAAGATTCTATGCCTAAAATGTAAATAGGTGTTTCCATACTGCAAATTTGCACAAAATTAAGTATATTTTATAGTCATTTTCTTTTTTTACCAATAGAAATTTAATTCTTTATTAAATTTGCACGTTATTTGTATTATTTGGCAATATTTTTGTTTATTTAATTCAGTATTGCATCACCTTAAAAATAAATTATCATCAAAAAAGTAGGAAAAAAAATAGTAAAATGGTTTGGGTATTTTGTGCTCTTTTTACTATTTCTAAGTATTTTACTTTCTACTTCTTACGTGCAAACTAAGTTAGGTAAATACGTTACCCAGAACATCAACAAAACTTATAACACCAATCTAAAAATTGGAAAAGTAAACTTATCTTTTTTGGGAAGTATACAGTTAAAAGAGGTTGAAATTAGAGATCATCATAAAGATACTTTAATTTTTGTAAAAAAAATAAGTACATCTATTTTAAGTGCTAGAAAAGCTGTAAATAGTCAATTGCTATTTGACAACATTACCATAGAAAATGCCTATTATTACATGAAAACCTATAAAGGTGAAACTACAGATAATATGGGTATTTTTATTGATAGTTTTAAGAGTGATAAACCTAAAGATTCGCTTGCACCTCCATTTATTTTAAAAGCAAGCAATATTTACGTGGAAAATTTAAACTTTAGAATTACCGATCTAAATAAAGACAGAGAACTTAGATTTTCTGCTTCTAATACTGGTGGAAATTTGCAGAATTTAATTGTAAATGGAGCCGATTTTTCTTCAAATATTAGAGGTCTATATTTTAAAACAAATCAAGGTTTAAAGGTTAGTAATCTAACCACCAATTATAGCTATACTAAAACTGCAATGAACTTTAAAAATACAGTTTTAGAAACCAAAGACTCCAAAGTGATAGGAGATATTGTTTTTAATTATAAAAGAGAAGATTTAGCCAACTTTACAGACAAAGTAAAAATTACGGGAAATTTTGATAAAAGTAAATTAAAAGTACAAGATTTAAAAAAGTTTTACAACGAGTTAAGTGGTGAAGATATTATTAGTTTTTCTGGAAAAATAAAAGGTCTACTTAATGATTTCACACTTAAAAATTTAATATTATCTACACAAAAAGGAATAAAAGTAAATGGAGATTTAGCATTTAAAAATGCCGTAAACACAGAAAGAGGTTTTACCTTTAAAGGACAATTAAACAACTTAACAGCAACCTACAATGAATTAAAAAATATTTTACCCAATGTTCTAGGAAAAACTTTACCATCAGAATTTAGAAAGTTAGGGCAGTTTATAATTAAAGGAAATATATCGATAACTCCAGATAAAATGATGGCAGGCATTCGTGTAAACTCTCAAATAGGTGGTGCTGTTTCAGATCTAGAAATTGATAATATAGACGAAATTGATACAGCTTCTTATAAAGGAGATCTAGAATTGATAAATTTTGATATGGGTAAATTTTTTGAAAATTCTATTTTTGGTAAAATTTCTTTAAAAGGAGATGTAGATGGAAGTGGGTTTACATTAAACAATATTAATACCAGTTTTGTAGGTAAAATTTCTGAACTTAATTTTAATGACTATACCTACAAAAATTTAGTAGCAAATGGCGAGTATCAAAACAATAAATTTGATGGAGATTTAACCATAGATGATGAAAATTTTAAAATGAACTTTAAAGGTTTGGCAGATTTATCTTCTAAAACCCATAAATTCGATTTTACTTCTAACATTACATATTTAAACTTAAAAGAAACCAATTTATTTACAAGAGACAGCATATCTGTTGTTAAAGGTACTATTGCTCTAGATATAGAAGGTAATACTTTAGATGATATTGTTGGAAAAGCCATTTTTAAAAATGTACTTTACACAAATCAGCAACAAGAATACATTTTTAAAAAGTTCCAAGTTACATCATCTATAAAAAATAGTATAAAAACCATAGAGGTTGCCTCTAAAGACATTGCAAATGGTTTTATTTCTGGTAAATTTTCTTTTGCAGAACTACCTAATGTTGCACAAAATGCATTGGGTAGTATTTATACAAACTACCAGCCTTATGAAGTTGAAAAAAATCAGTTTTTAGATTTCAATTTTACCATTTATAATCAAATTGTAGCCGTCTTTTTTCCTGATATTTCTATAGATGATCAAACAAAAATTAAAGGAAAAATAAATTCTGATAAAGATTTATTTCGAGCAAACATTTCATCACCAAGAATAAATGCATATGGTAATGAGGTAAAAGATTTTTCTTTAATTACTGACAATAAAAATCCTTTATACAATACTTTTTTATCTGCAAATGAATTAAATACAGATTATTATAAAGTTTCTAAATTAAGGTTGTTAAACTTAACTAGAAATGATACACTTTTTTTTAAATCAGAATTTATTGGAGGAAAAAAGAAAAATGAAGACTTTAATTTAGACTTTTTCTACACGTTTAATGAAGAAGGAAAATCTGTATTAGGTTTCGAAAAATCCTCTTTTATTTTTAAAGGAAATACCTGGAATATTAACCCAGATCAGAAAAATACAGATAGAATTATATTTGATCTAAAAACCAATGAATTTAATTTTAGCCAGTTTAAACTAGTTTCAGAAGAACAAAAAATCGAATTTACCGGAAGTTTAAGAGGCGATGATGAAAAAATACTTTTAGCCGATTTTACCAAAGTAGAATTAGAAAGCTTTCTACCAGTTATAGATAGCCTATCCTTAAAAGGACAACTATCTGGTCATTTAGATTTTGTTCAAAAAGAAGGTAGCTATTTACCAGAAGCCTCTTTAAAAGTAAAAGATTTTGAAGTTAACGATTTTAAACAAGGAGATTTGTTTGTAAATGTGATTGGAGAAAATTCTTACAAGAAATACAAAGTAAATTTAGCCATAGAAAATAAAAACGTTAAAAGTATTGCAGCAAATGGTAATTTAGATTTTTCTGAAGAAAGGCCTTTAATAGACCTCGATGTTTTTTTAGAAGAATTTAAACTTGATGCTTTTAGTCCTTTAGGTCAAGATGTGTTGTCTTCTTTAAGGGGTTCTGCATCTGGTGCGTTTTCTTTAAGAGGGTTTTTAAGTAATCCAGATATGGATGGTACCCTAACTTTAGAAAATGCAGGTTTAAAATTTCCATATTTAAATGTAGATTATGATTTTCAAGGCCCATCTGTTATTACATTAGCACAACAATCTTTTATTTTAGAAAATTTTAATCTATTAGATACAAAAAACAACACTAGAGGTATTTTAAAAGGAAGTATTTCTCACTTAAACTTTAAACAATGGTTTTTACAATTAAAAATAGAAAGCGATAATTTACTGGTTTTAGATACAGATAATACAGAAGAAGCTTTGTATTATGGTTCTACTTTTATTGATGGTTCTGCAGATATTTATGGCTTAACAGATAGGTTAACCATAGATATCAACGCCAAAACAATGGCAGGTACTGTTTTTGTTGTCCCTTTAAAAGACGTTGAAACAGTAGATAGTTTTGGTTTAATTCATTTTAAATCTGATGAGGTAATTGTAGAAGAAAGGCAAAATGAAGTTGCTTTAGAGGCTCTTAAAGGTTTGTCATTAAATATTAACCTAGAGATAACTAAAGATGCTGTTGCTCAAGTGGTTATAGATGAGGTTTATGGAAGTCAACTTTCTGGTAGAGGTTCTGGTAATTTACAAATAGAAATAAATACCAGAGGTAAATTTAATATGTTTGGAGACTATGTTGTAGATAGTGGAGTGTACGATTTTAAATATGGAGGAATTGTAAACAAACCTTTTGTGATACAAAAAGGAGGTACAGTATCTTGGAACGGAAACCCTGCAGACGCCAATTTAGATGTGACTGCTGTGTATAAAGCAAAAGCAAACCCAGGTGTTTTATTAGAAAACTTTAATTCAAATAGAAATATTGAGGTAGATTTAGTAGCAAGAATTACAGGAGGTTTATTTACCTCTAAACAAGAATTAGACATACAATTAACCAATGTAGATCCAACTATTGCAAACGAGCTTGAGTTTATTTTAAATGATAATAACGTAAACGAAAAAACAACACAGTTTATCTCTTTATTGGCATTCGGTAACTTTGTAAATCCAGATAGAGTAAATTTTGATGCCAATGCCACGATTACAAGTACAGCTTCTAGTGCCATTGCAACAGCCTTTTCTAGTTTGTTAAACAGTCCAGATAGCAAATTTCAGCTAGGTGTAGATTATCAACAAGGACAAAGAGACAATGATTTAGATAGATTAAATATAGATAACCAAGTAGATTTATCTGTAAGCACACAAGTAAGTGATCGAGTTATTATAAACGGAAAAGTAGGAGTGCCTATTGGTACACAAACTCAGTCTAGTGTTATTGGAGAGGTAAAAGTAGAGGTGCTTTTAAATAAAGAAGGTAATTTTAGAAGTGTAATTTTTAATAGGCAAAACGAAATTCAATACACGATTGAAGATCAGGGTTATACCCAGGGTGTTGGTCTTTCTTACCAAGTAAACTTTAACACACTCTCTGGTTTATTGCAAAAAATTGGCTTAAAAAAGAAACTCAAACAGAACGCAAAAAAAGAGGTTTTTAAAAACTCTAAAAATACAATTGAAAACAATATTAAAAATTTTGAAGGAAATTAAGATCTAAATGAATTTTTAATTAAAAGCGATAATTACCAGGCTTTTAAATTACATTTAGGCATATTTTTAAACTGTTTTTAAAAAATTTAAAAATGATACATAAAACAGATAAAAATAAAGGAATATATAATTAAAAAAAACCTATAAAAATAAGGACGAAAACGCTAAAACGATTTCGTAATTTTATTATTTCAAGTGTTTAAAAAACAGTAATTTTACCAAAGATAAATATGAAAAAAATTAAAAAAATAGCAGTCATGACTTCTGGGGGAGACTCTCCAGGAATGAATGCAGCAATTAGGTCTGTAGTAAGGGCTTGTGCCTACTATAGAGTAAGTTGTGTAGGTATTTATAGAGGCTATGAAGGCCTTATAGAAGGAGATTTTATAGAACTTACAGCAAGAAGTGTTAATAATATTATTAACAAAGGTGGTACAATCTTAAAGTCTGCACGTTCTACAGAATTTAGAACAAAAGAAGGAAGAGCTAAGGCTTTTGAGAAATTGAAAGAAGAGGAAATAGAAGCCTTAGTTGTAATTGGAGGTGATGGTTCTTTTACTGGAGCTGTTGTTTTTAACCAAGAATACAACTTCCCAGTTATAGGAATTCCAGGCACTATCGATAACGATATTTTTGGAACATCACACACGCTTGGTTATGATACAGCACTAAATACAGCTGTAGAAGCAATCGATAAAATTAGAGATACCGCATCATCACATAACAGATTATTTTTTGTAGAAGTTATGGGCAGAGATGCTGGGTTTATCGCTTTAAATGCAGGCGTTGGTGCAGGTGCCGAAGAAATTTTAATACCCGAAGAAGACCTTGGTTTAGACCGAATGTTAGAATCTCTTAAAAAAAGTAGAAGAACAGGTAAATCTTCTAGTATTGTTGTAGTTGCAGAAGGAGATAAGTCTGGTAGAAATGTGTACGAGCTTGCACAATACGTAGAAGAAAACTTACCAGAATATGATGTTAGAGTATCTGTTTTAGGACACATGCAAAGAGGTGGTGCTCCATCTTGTTTTGACCGAGTTTTAGCAAGTAGATTGGGTGTAAAATCTGTAGAACTATTATTAGATGGCAAAACCAATTTAATGGTAGGTTTAAAAGATAACGAAGTAATAAGTACAAGCATTGCAGATGCAATAAAAGGTGGGCACGTAATCGATCAAGAACTTTTAAGAGTTTCTGATATTATGACCACGTAGAATATTAATTATATAAAGATTAAAAAATGATAAAAGTAGGAATTAACGGATTTGGAAGAATAGGAAGATTAGCATTCAGATCATCAGTATTAAGAGACAACGTGCAAGTTGTTGCAATTAATGATTTATTAGATGTAGACTATTTAGCTTACATGTTAAAATACGATTCAGTTCATGGAGCTTTTCAAGGAACTGTAGACGTAAAAGACGGTAAATTAGTTGTAAACGGAAACGAAATTAGAATTACTGCAGAAAGAGATCCAGCAAACTTAAAGTGGGATGAAGTAGGAGCAGAATATGTAATAGAATCTACAGGATTTTTCTTAACAGAAGAAACTGCAGGAAAGCATTTAGAAGCAGGAGCTAAAAAAGTAGTTTTATCTGCACCTTCTAAAGATCATACACCAATGTTTGTAATGGGTGTAAATAACAAAGAATTAAAAGCAGACCAAAAGATTTTTTCTAACGCATCTTGTACAACTAACTGTTTAGCACCAATAACTAAAGTTTTAAACGATAACTTTGGTATTGTAGAAGGTTTAATGACAACTGTACACGCTGCAACTGCAACTCAAAAAACAGTAGATGGCCCATCTATGAAAGACTGGAGAGGCGGGCGTTCTGCCATTGGTAACGTAATTCCTTCTTCTACAGGAGCTGCAAAAGCGGTAGGTAAAGTAATTCCTGCAATGAATGGTAAATTAACGGGTATGGCTTTTAGAATTCCAACTATGGATGTTTCTGTGGTAGATTTAACTGTAAAGTTAGAAAAAGCGGCTTCTTATGAAGATATTTGTGCAGCTATGAAAGCAGCTTCAGAAAGTGCAGCTATGAAAGGTGTTTTAGGATATACAGAAGATTTGGTAGTTTCTCAAGACTTTGTTGGAGATACTAGAACTTCTATTTTTGATGCCAAAGCAGGTATTGCCTTAAATGATAACTTTGTAAAAGTTGTTTCTTGGTATGATAATGAAATGGGATATTCTACAAAAATTGTAGATTTAATAGAATATGCTGCTACTTTGTAGAAAGTATATTTTATATAAAACAAAAAAACCTGATAGATTTTTCTATCAGGTTTTTTTGTTTTATATGTTTTACCATCCAATTTTAGGCAACATTTACATTAAACCAATACCCAACTAAAGCTGTAAGTCCCATAGCAATTGTGCCCCAAAATGTAATTCTAAGTACTGCTTTTATAATGCTTGAGCCACCGGTTTTGGCAGCTAAAGCACCTAATAGAATTAGAAAAAATATAGCAAAACCATAAAGAGAATATTCCATACTTTTTAAAGGGTGAAATAAAGTAACTAAAAAAGGAAGTAAACCACCAACAGTAAATGCTGCTCCAGAAGCAAATGCAGCTTGTATAGGTCTAGCTTGACTTATTTCATTAATCCCTAATTCATCTCTAATATGTGCGGCAAGTGCATCATGTTCGGTTAATTCTTTTGCAACAGTTAAGGCAGTTTCTTTTTTTAGACCTCTTTCCTCATAAATTTTTGCTAGCATTCGTAATTCTAACTCGGGCATTTCTTTTAGCTCTTGCTTTTCGCGTTCAATATCGGCATTTTCTATGTCAGTTTGAGAACTTACAGAAACATATTCTCCAGCAGCCATAGATAAAGCTCCAGCCACTAGTCCTGCTAAAGTTGCTAAAATAATAGGTTCTCTAACATCACTTGCTGCAGCAACACCAATAGCAATACTTGCAGTTGATAAAATTCCGTCGTTTGCTCCAAGAACAGCGGCTCTTAACCAATTACTTTTGTGTATGTAATGATTTTTTACATAGCTGTCTATATTGTCTATTTTTTCTGCCATTTATTCTGATGTTTCAATGATATACTACAAAAGCTTATTTTACAGCAATCATACTAATTTCTACATTTACAAACTTAGGTAAATTAGCAACCTCTAAAGTTTCTCTTGCGGGTGCTGTTTCATTATCAAAATACTCTCCATAAATTCTATTGATTTCAGTAAAATTATTCATATCAGAAATAAAAATAGAAGATTTAATAACGTTTTCAAAAGTCATTTTAGCAGCTCCTAATACAGCTTTTAAGTTTTCCATTACCTGCTTTGTTTCCATACAGATATCGCCTGTAACTAATTTTCCAGATATTGGGTTTAGGGCAATTTGACCAGAAGTATATAAGGTATTTCCTGTTAAAACAGCTTGATTGTATGGGCCTATTGGAGCAGGTGCATTTTTTGTAGTGATAATAGTTTTCATGTTTTTTGGTTTTTTTGATAACTATAAAATTAAAATTTTTAGGTTATTTTTAAACAAAAAAGATAATTTCAAAAAGTTTTGTTTTCCAATTTCCAACTTCCAATTAGAACAGTCTTCTATCTGGAGGTTTGTTTTTATCCCATTTTAAATCTGATAATACAGATGATTTTACACCAATAAAAAATGTGTAAGAAGAATTGGTTCCAAAAGGTACCCAATTAAAATTAAAATTCCAACTATCTAAGTCTCTAGAAAAATTAAATCTAGAAAAAGTAAAAGCACCATTTTTAAAATCGTAACCAGAAGAATAACCTAAACTCCATTTAGGAGAAAGTTCTAAATTACCACTAAACATAATACTATGTACACCAATTTGCCCACCATCCAAACCGTTATTTGTATAGTTGGTAGAGTAGGCTAAATTAATAGACCAAGGCACTTCTGCTTGATATAATTTTGCAGTTTTGTCTTTATTTTTATCATTGTCTGGCGCTGCACTTTTGTTTGTATTTCCAAATTCATCTCTATTATTGGGGTTTATGGTAGCTCCAATAACATCAGAAGTGTTGTTTGGGTCTCTATTATTTTCTTTTTTTCCTCCTTTTTTATCCTTTTTAAAATCGGTACTAGAAATTGAGTAGTTTGCAGTTAGACTTGCGTTGGTTAATCTTAATATGTTAGAGTTAAATTCATTAATTCTAGCAGTACCACCAGAAGCTGTTCTAACTACTTTGTATGGGTCTAAAGAACCACTTAAGTTAATCGCTAACTTGTCTTTAAATAAACGAGTTCCAGCAGAAAAACTAACGGGAGACCAACGTAAACTATCTGCGGCAATATTATAAGAGGTGTTAAAGTTTAAATTATTTAAAAGTGTAATTTTTTCATCTTCTTCATCATCACTTTCTGGATCTTTGGGGGCTACTTTTGCCTCTAGAACGTTGTTTAAACTTATACCAATAGAATTGCTTAAACCAGAAGAAGGAGCTCCAAAAAGACCTCTGTCAAAGGCAGTATATTCTTCAAAATCATTAGGTTCATTACTAGCTCTAACTTGCTGAATATATTTATCTTTAAAATCGGGCCTGTAAGAATAAGAAATAGAGGGTCTAAAGGTATGTCTTATCCCTTTTAATCTTCCTTTTTTAAAGTTGAAAGTACCGTAAATATTCGTAGATAAACTAACTCCAGTATTGTATTCTCTGTAACTTTTAAAACCCCTTAAAGTATCTGTTACAACTACATTTTCTCCAGCATCATAATTCTTCTGAATATAATCAAACTGCCAAACTTCTTCGTAGCTCGCGTTTGGTGATACTGTAAAATATTTAAATGCCTTAAAGTTGGTGCTTGTGCTAGTTTTATGTTGCATGCCTGCTCTAGCAGTTTCAAACATTTTAGCAGTTAAAAACTCATCATCTGTTGTGTTAATTAAGTATTTACCATCTAAAATATAGTTAAACCCCATTTTTTGTATGGCGTTTTTCTTCACTCCATCTTTTCCTGCAAAAGGAAAAACACGATTCATATTTAATGTTAAAGAAGGCAAGGTCATTGTAATTTCTTCTGTGTTGGTGTTTTGTTGATGTGTTGCAGTAACATTCATATTAAATGGAGTGCCAACAAAAGTTTTACTATAATTTATAGAAGAGTTAAATGTATTGGTTTGTGTTTGAGCAACATTAAACTGATTTTGAGATTGCCTAAAAAACTTGCTACTTCCTAAGTTTACAGAAGCTGTAAATCTAGAATTTGGGCTTGCTTTCTGGTCTTGGTTGTGTGACCATCTTATGTTAAAATTATTGTTTTTACTAAAATCATCAAAACCTCTAATACCGTTTATATTATTTTCGAAACTAAAATTAAATCTACCATTAAATCGATATCTTTTGTTATAACTAGAATTGGCTCGTAAGCCCCAACTACCGTTAGAATAAGCATCACCAGTAACAGCTAAATCTATATAATCACTTATAGCAAAATAATAGCCACCATTCTGTATACCAATACCTCTGGCACTACTACCCGTATCAAAAGCAGGAATTAAAAAACCAGAAATACTAGTTTCTGTTATGGGAAAATATGCAAAAGGTAAAAATAAAGGTGTTGGTATGTCTGCAATATATAGCTGACTTCCACCTACAATAATTTTTTTACCAGGTACTATTTTTGCTTTATTTGTACCAATATAATAATCTGGGTTCTTTTTTTCTGAAGTTGTAAATTTAATTTTTCTGATATATAAGGTAGAGTCGTTTACTCGTTTAGTTTTTTCACCATAAGTAAACATTTCACCTTGTTTTGTTTTTAAACCATAAATTATGGTTTTTTTACTTTTAAAATTGTAGATGATAGAGTCTTGTTCAGATTCTTCATTACCTTGTTTAAAAACAGGTCTTTGTACATAGCCTGTACTGTCTATAATTCCTTTAGCAAATAAGGTGTTTTTCTTATAATCTATTTTTATAATTCCCGACTTTAAATCGATATTAGTATAAGTAATATTGGCTTCGTTATAAAGTGTTACAGTTTTATTTTTAGCATCTTGCACCGTGTAATCTGTTGCAATATGTGTAATAAGATCTTCTATACTTTCTTTAGGTTTTATAGTATCTAAACCTATAGTGTCTCTTTTTTTAATAATTACAGAATCTTGTCTGGCTAAAAGTTTTTCTTTAGTTGTACTAATTGTATCTTTTGTAACTATCGGGATTATTGTTTTTTTAGTAGATTTAATGTCTTGACAATAAACCATCTTGGTAAAAAACAAGCAGCAAAATAAAAGTAGGTATGATAGGTTTGTTTGCAATGCTATAAATACTATTTTTGTCTATGATTAAAAATGTGGTGCAATATTTGAAGCTCCAAATTATTAGATTTCAAAATTAGTTAAATTTTATTGATGCAATCCCAACAAAAACCTAAAAATATCAATACAAGTAAAATTTTATTTACAATATTGTTTACTTATCTTTTATTATTCAATTTTAATACTGTTTCTGCACAAAAACAATATGTTGTTGTAATTGATGCTGGTCATGGTGGTAAAGATCCTGGTAATCTTGGTAACGGTTTTAGAGAAAAACATATTGCCTTAAAAGTTGCTTTAGCTGTTGGTAAAAAACTCTCCAAAAATAAAGATGTTAAAGTAATATTTACCAGAAAAAAAGATGTTTTTATAGATTTATGGAAAAGAGGAGACATTGCAAACCACGCAAAAGCAGATTTATTTGTCTCTATTCATTGCGATTCGCATACCTCTAATGCTTATGGAGCAGGAACTTTTGTTTTAGGTTTAAGAGGTAATAAAAAGAATTTAGAAATAGCAAAAAGAGAAAATGCCGTTATTTTATTAGAAGATAACTTTAAAGAAAGATATGAGGGTTTTGATCCTAATTCTGCAGAATCTGTTATTGGTTTATCGCTATTGCAAGAAGAAAATTTAGACAAAAGTTTAACTTTAGCAAGTTTAATACAAAATAACTTTGCTTTTAAACTAAAAAGAAATAATAGAAAAGTAAAACAAGATAATTTCCAAGTTTTAAGAGAAACTATCATGCCAAGTGTTTTGGTAGAATTGGGTTTTTTAACCAATAAGAAAGAAGGTAGATATTTAAATTCTAAAAAAGGTCAAAATGAAATGTCTTCAGCTATTTCAGAGGCCATTTACAACTACATAAAAAACTTAAAATTAAATACAGTTATAGAAGAAGTAACAGCAGAATTACCATCAAAACAACTTAAAAAACCTATTGAGTTTAAGGTGCAATTAGCTTCTGGTAAAAATAAATTAGCAACTAAATCTTATAACTTTAAAGGTTTAAAAAATATACAAAGAATTAAGGTAGGTTCTAATTATAAATATTACTACGGTAACTCAAGTAGTTTAAAAGAAACTAAGAAAGCTTTGCAAAAAGCTGTTGCTAAAGGATATAAATCAGCATTTATAGTTGCTTTTAAAGATGGTAAGAAAGTTTCTCTAAAAGAAGTCTTAAAAATGAGGTAAAATTGGCACTTATTCCTAAAAAATATTAGTAATATTGTTTAAAAATTACAAGTATGTCAAAAGAACTAAAAACAGGTATTGCTGCAATACTTATAATTGCAATTTTTATATGGGGTTATAATTTTTTAAAAGGACAAAACTTACTAGACTCTGGTAAAAGAGTTTTTAAGGTAGAGTATCCTAAAATTGGAGGCCTTTCTAAGTCTAGCCCTGTAACCATTAATGGGTTTAAAGTTGGCAAAGTAGATAAAATAGAGTTTGATATAACAGATAAAAAAAGAGGTAATTTAATAGTTACTTTTATTGTAGAAAACGATTTTCAATTCTCAAAAAAAAGTATTGTAAAAATATATTCACCTAATCCATTAAGCAATTCTAGTTTAGCAATTGTACCCAGTTACGAAGGTGATTGGGCGGTTTCTGGAGATACATTAGAAGGTGAAATAGAAGAAAGTTTATTTACATCAATAGGAGAAAGATTAAACCCGTTACAAAATAAAATAGAGGCTGTAATTGTAGAAGCAGACTCGCTTTTTGCAAATATCAACAAAATTTTAAATAAAAAAACAGTAAATAGTATAAACAGTTCTGTAACAGATTTAGCTGCAACAATTGCAAATATTAAAGAGACTGTAAAATCTGTAAATTCTATGGTGGTAGATAATCAAGATAATTTAAAGGTTACCTTAGAAAAAACAAAAAACATTACAGAAAACATCAATAAAGTTACAGATAGTTTAACAGCTGTAGACTTTAAAAAAATTATAGCAAAAGCAGAAAATGCAGTAGATAATTTTAACGATTTGTCTACAAAACTAAACTCAGGAGATGGTACCATAGCTAAATTAATTAACGATAAAAAAATGTATAATAATTTAGAAGCTGCCACCAAAGAGTTAGAAGAATTACTTAGAGATATTAAATTAAACCCCAAAAGATATGTACATTTTTCTATCTTTGGTAAAAACTCAGACCCTTTCGAAGCAGCAGAAGATAAAAAAGAATAGTTTAACTAAATAATTACTTACAATGCAATACTTACCCAATATACTTTTTTTCATTGCATTACTTGCAGGTGTTGGTTTTTTTGTGATGAATATTCGCAAACTAACTAGAAACATTAAATTAGGTAAAAACGTTAATAGAACCGACAATCCAAGCCTACGTTTTAAAAATATGCTAAAGATTGCATTAGGGCAATATAAAATGGTTCGCAGACCTATTTCAGGTATTTTACATGTAGTGGTTTACGTTGGTTTTATAATTATAAATATAGAAGTTCTCGAAATTGTTGTAGATGGTTTGTTAGGTACACACAGAGTTTTTCAGGGGTTTTTGGGTGATGCTTTCTATGGCTTTTTAATAGGAACTTTCGAAATATTAGCAGCCTTAGTTTTTGTATCTGTAATTGTATTTTGGACACGTAGAAATTTAGCAAATATCAAACGTTTTTTAAGTAGAGAAATGAAAGGTTGGCCAAAAATGGATGGAAACCTAATCCTTTATTTCGAAATGGTATTAATGACACTTTTTTTGGTGATGAATGCCACAGATCCAGCTTTTCAACAAGCAGGTGTAGGTAATCCAATAAGTCAGTTTTTAGCACCTTTGTTTGATGGGTTTTCAACAGAAACAATACATGCAGTAGAAAGAACAGCTTGGTGGATTCATATTTTAGGAATTCTAGTATTCTTAAATTATTTATACTATTCTAAACATTTGCATATTTTGTTAGCATTCCCAAATACTTATTATGCAAATCTAAAACCAAAAGGACAATTTAATAATTTAGCGTCAGTTACCAACGAAGTAAAATTAATGATGGATTCTAGTGCAGACCCCTATGCAGCACCTGCAGAAGGAGAAGAAGAACCAATACCAGAGAAATTTGGCGCTTCTGAAGTAACAGATTTAAATTGGGTACAATTAATGAATGCCTACACATGTACAGAATGTGGACGTTGTACATCTGCTTGTCCTGCAAACTTAACAGGTAAAAAATTATCGCCTCGTAAAATTATGATGGATACCAGAGATCGTTTAGAAGAAGTGGGTAGAAATATAGATGCAAATGGAGGTACTTTTAAAGACGATGGAAAACAACTTTTAAATGATTACATTACTCCAGAAGAATTGTGGGCCTGTACAAGTTGTAATGCTTGTGTAGAAGAATGCCCTGTAAGTATAGATCCACTATCTATTATTATGGATATGCGAAGATATTTAGTGATGGAGCAAAGTGCAGCACCACAAGAATTAAATATGATGATGACCAATGTAGAAAACAACGGTGCACCATGGCAATACAACCAACAAGACAGATTAAACTGGACTAAAGAAGTTTAATAAAGCAAGTAGTTTTATAGCGGCAGTAAACAGTAAGTATTACTTATTGTGATTTTTTAGAAGCATAAATAAAAATTGTATCTATAAGTTTTAACAATTAAACAAAAGTATTATGAACGTACCAACAATGGCAGAAATGATGGCTCAAGGCAAGCAACCAGAAGTGTTGTTTTGGGTTGGTGCTGCAGGAAGTTATGATGATAGAGCAAAGAAAATTTCTAGGGCATTTGTAAAAATATTACATCAAGCCAATGTAGATTTTGCTATTTTAGGAACCGAAGAATCTTCTACAGGAGATGCTGCAAAAAGAGCTGGAAATGAATTTTTGTTTCAAATGCAAGCTATTATGAATATTGAGGTTTTAAATGGTTACGAAGTAAAAAAAATTGTGACCTGCGATCCTCATTCTTTCAATACTTTAAAAAACGAATATCCAGAATTAGGAGGTGTATATGACGTTTTTCATCATACACAATTTATACAAAACTTAATTGCAGAAGGACGTTTAAAAATAGACGACAATACTTTACAGGGTAAAAGAGTAACATTTCATGATCCTTGTTATTTAGGGAGAGCTAATGAGGT
Organism: uncultured Polaribacter sp.; assembly: GCF_947503855.1. GTDB lineage: Bacteria > Bacteroidota > Bacteroidia > Flavobacteriales > Flavobacteriaceae > Polaribacter. The sequence goes on from NZ_CANNFF010000008.1 coordinate 97,958, forward strand.
TTACGAATCTCCAAGAGATTTAATTAGAAGACTTGGTGTAAATCTAACAGAAATGAAACGCCACAAAAGAACAGCTTTATGTTGTGGTGCAGGTGGTGCACAAATGTTTAAAGATGCAGAAGCTGGAGATAAAGAGGTTAATATACTAAGAACAGAAGATGCACTTGAAACCAAACCAGAAATTATTGCTACAGGTTGCCCCTATTGTAATACAATGATGACTGATGGTATCAAATTTAAAGAAAAAGAAGATTCAGTTATTGTAAAAGATATTGCCGAATTAATTGCTGAAGCTAATAAATTGTAATTATGAAAAAACTATTTTTAATAACCGTTTTAACGCTGCTATTTTTTATTTCTTGCTCAAAAAAGCAAACACAAAAAGAAACTATTTTAAATACTACAAAAATAGATACAGTTAGTAACGAATCAGAAGTTACAACAAAGTCAATTAAAGATACTGTGATTTTTACCGTACAAATAGCTGCTTTAAAAAAGAAAAATGCAAAATTGGCAAATTTAGAAGGGGTACAATTATATTTAGAAGATGGACTTATAAAGTATAGATTGGGTAATTTTTATACCTATTTAGAAGCTAGAAATTATAGAAATCAATTAAGAAATTCTTACAAAGGTGCATTTGTACAAGTTTTAAAAAATAATAAGCCAATTTCTATAAAAGAGGCCATAGAGTAGTTTTTATGATAGATTCTTTCAAAAATTTAGAAGTTATTACTTTTCCTGAAATTGCTAATATCACTTTTAGAAAAATAGAAAAAAGCTATTTAAAAGTTATTTTAATTAATCTATCCTTACTTTTTTTAGTATTGTTTGCACTTTTATTTGTAGCAGACTATATAAACTTTTTTGAGCTTCAATATACCTTTTTAAGATTTTATATTAGTTTATCTTTTGTCTATTTAATTGTAGTTTTTATTAAAATTATTGGTTTAAAAAAAAGAAAATATGCAGTTAGAGAAAAAGATATTTCTTACAAAAAAGGTCTATTTTTTAAAAGTTTAACTACGGTTCCTTTTAATAGAATTCAGCATGTAGAAATAGATCAAGGTCCTATAGCTCGGTTTTTTAATTTAGCCTCTTTAAGTGTTTTTACTGCTGGTGATAGTAGTGAAGATTTAAAAATAAGTGGTCTTTTAAAAGAAGATGCCCAACAGATTAAAGAGTATATTAGCAATCAAATAGATGAATAATACACTAAATTTTAGCCAATTTAGACATCAATCTAAAAAAGGCATTGTTATTATTTATCTAAACCTACTCTACAAAGTTTTTAAAGCTTTTTGGTTATTGTTATTCTTATTCATTCAGAAATTTGCTAAAATTCCTGAAAATACACTAACCTTCATCTATATTGGCCTAGGGTTTTTGTTGTTATTTTTTTTAATTAGAGCTTTTTTAATTTTTAAAAATTTTCAATTTAAAATATATAATAATCATTTTATTTTAAAAAAAGGAATTTTAAAAAAAACAAATACTTCTATTCCTTTTGATAGGATTCAAAACATAAATTACAAACAAAATATTATACAGCAAATAATTAATGTGCACGAAGTAAATATAGAAACTGCTGGATCTAGTAAAGCAGAAATATCTATAAAAGCCTTGTCTATTATAGAGGCTAAAGCATTAAAAAAAGCCATTACTATTTACGACAAAAAAGATGCTGCTAACGAAGAAGAAATTATAGAAAAACCTTTATTAAAAATTGGTTTTTTTGAGTTGATAAAAGTAAGTCTAACAGAAAATCACTTGCAAAGTTTATTAATTTTATTTGCGCTTTTGGTTGGTTTTTTTCAACAGATTAGCGATCTTTTTGATGGTTTAGGAAAAAGAGAAATTTTAGATAATTACATTTCCGAAAATACATCTACTCTAGAAACAAGTGTTGTTTTAATTATTGGGTTGCTTATCTTTTTTACTATTATAGCTGTATTAAGTTCTGTAGTTAGAGTTGTGTTGAGGCATTTTGATTTAACGGTGTTTATAAAAAATAATGCGTTAGAAATTAACCAAGGTTTAACTACAAAAAAATCAGTAGTTTTAAAAAAAGCAAAAGTACAGCACATTACAGTGTCTACAAACCCCATTAAAAAATGGTTGGGTATTTCTTTTATCACCTTTAAACAGGCCATTAGCGGGAAAGTAAAAAAAAAACAAGACAAGGTTATTAAAATTGTAGGTTGTAAAAAAGCCCAAGTTTTAGAAATAAAAAACCTACTTTTTCCCAATGAAAATTTAGAAGGATTTACAAAAAACTTACCAGATATTTATTTTAGATTCAGATTGTATTTTAGAACTTTAATTTTATTAATTTTAATAAATATTGGATTGTTTTTCGGTTTCGAAAACAATTATGTGTTTGGGTTAAATGTTATTATTTTACCAATTTTTATCTTGTTTATCAAATTAAAATATAAGAAAAGATATTATTTTTTTAACGAAGAATTATTAGTAGTTGGTCAAGGAAGCATAGAAACACACAAAACAATTTTACCATTTTTTAAAGTTCAAAATGTAAAGTTGAAGCAAACTATCTTTCAAGTAAAAAAAAACGTAGCAGATATCGTTTTTCAAACTGCATCTGGTAAAGTTAAAATACCTTGTATACCTATAGAAAAAGCATTATTAATTTACAATTATACCTTGTATAAAATAGAAATAAGTAAAAAATCATGGATGTAAAAAGTTACATAAAAGCTGCACGTTTAAGAACGTTGCCTTTGTCTATTTCTGGAATTATTGTGGGGAGTAAGTTAGGGCTTGGAGATCTAATGTATGCAAATAGTACAATCACTTTATGGAGTACACCAATCTTTTGGTTAGCCATTCTAACCACCATAGGTTTTCAAGTGTTATCAAATTTTGCTAATGATTATGGAGATGGCATCAAAGGTTCAGATAAAAATAGAACTGGCGAAGCTCGTATGGTTTCCTCTGGGGTCATTTCACCGAAGCAAATGAAAATAGCAATGATAATAACAACAATCATCACTTTAATTATTGCACTATTATTAATTTACGTTGCTTTTGGTAGTAAAAATTTTGGGTATTCTATTTTGTTTTTTGTCTTGGGAATTGCCTCAATAGCTGCAGCTATAAAATACACAGTAGGTAATTCTGCTTATGGTTATAGTGGTTTTGGAGATTTGTTTGTATTTTTATTCTTTGGTTTATTAAGTGTGGTAGGTAGTTATTTTTTATACACCAAAGCCATCAATTTTAAAATATTTTTACCAGCAATTTCTATTGGTTTCTTAAGTACAGCAGTATTAAATTTAAATAATTTACGCGATAGAGAAGAAGATAAAAAGAACAATAAAAATACCTTAGTGGTAAAGTTAGGTACTAAAAACGCAAAAAAATATCACTATTTTTTAATTTTTGGAGCTTTAATTACAGCGTTAGTATTTACTTTTTTAGATTTCAGATCTATTTATCAATGCATTTATTTAATTGCATTTGTACCGCTAATAAAAAATTGTGTTACAGTAGCCAAAAATAATATTCCATCTGAATTAGATGGCGAATTAAAAAAAGTAGCATTAAGCACTTTTTTATTTTCGATTTTATTCAGCATTGCAAGTACATCATTTTAATAAAATAAAAATATAATGAAAACAATAAAAGTAATATTAATAACAATATCAGCTTTAGTGGGTGCTTTTTTGGTAACAGGTTTAATTGTTAAAGAAACGAGGTATACAGCAGAAGTTACTCTAAACAAACCTATAGCAGAGGTTTTTAGTAATTTTGCAAAAATAGATAGTGTAAAAAATTGGATTCCGGAAATACAGTCTGTAGAAACTGTTCATAAAAACCCAGGAATTACAGGTAGTGTGTATAGTTTGGTGGTTTTAAATCAAGGTGAAGAAATTACCATGACAGAAAAAATAATGGCTTACATACCCAATGAAAAAATCACCCTGTTTTACGATGCAGAAAATATGTTAAAAAAAGACGATTATCTTTTTTCTGAAAAAAATGGGGTTACTACCATTCGTTTAAACGCTAGTTGTCAAAGCGATTCTTATTTAATGGCATGTATTTTTCCTTATTTTAAAAGTACATTTAGAGAGCAAGATCAATCGTATTTAAACAATTTTAAAACATTTTTAGAAGAAAAATAATTTATTTTGATAAAAGCCAGCTACAAAAAATACGTCTTAGAATTTAAAAATGCCAGTGGTACATCTCGAGGTATTTTAAAAACCAAAGAAACTTGGTTTATCATTTTAGAAGAAAATGGTAAAATTGGTATTGGTGAAACAGGTTTGTTTAGAGGTTTAAGTATAGATGATGTACCAAATTACGAGAAAAAACTAGAATGGGTTTGTAATAATATTCATTTAGGTTTACAAAAGTTAGTAGCTGAAGTTTTTAATTTTCCATCAATTCAATTTGGTTTAGAACAAGCATTTTTATCTTTAAAAAGTGTTAATAAATTCCAGTTATTTCCGTCAGAATTTACCAAAGGTAACCTAGCAATATCCATAAATGGTTTGGTTTGGATGGGGGATAAAGGTTTTATGAAACAACAAATTCAAGAAAAATTAAAAAAAGGTTTTTCTTGTATTAAAATGAAAATTGGCGCGATTAATTTTGAAGAAGAAATCAACCTCCTAAAATCGATTAGAAAAGAATTTTCTGCAAAAGAAATTGAGTTAAGAGTAGATGCAAATGGTGCATTTTCTCCCAAAGAGGCTTTAGAAAAATTAAAAATTCTTTCTGAACTAGATATTCATTCGATAGAACAGCCCATAAAACAAGGGCAAATTGAAGAAATGGCTTTGTTGTGTCAAAAAACACCTTTGCCTATTGCTTTAGATGAAGAGTTGATTGGAGTTTTTTCTTATCAACAGAAAAAACAATTATTAGAAACCATACAGCCCCAATATATTATTTTAAAACCAAGTTTAATTGGTGGTTTTACTGGTAGTAACGATTGGATTGATGTAGCTAAAAGCAATCAGATTAATTGGTGGATTACCTCTGCTTTAGAAAGTAATATCGGGTTAAATGCGATAGCACAATTTACATATACTTTGAATAATAATTTGCCCCAAGGTTTAGGTACAGGTAGTTTGTTTACCAATAATTTAGATAGTCCCTTAGAAGTAAAAAACGGAGCATTGCATTACAATAATTCTAAAAAATGGAATACAAATTTAATTTTATAAAATAATGAATTTTATACAACAAGCATATAAAGGAAAAAACGAATGGTATCATTGGCTAACAACTCTATTTTTAGTTTTTTTAGGTTGGCAAATTTTAGGAGTAATACCATTAGTGATGGCTGCAGCAGCAAAATCTAAAAATATAGCAGAGTTTTTAGAGTTTGCACAAACTAATTTTATGACTGCAGGAATAGATAAAAATCTTTTATTATTCCTTATTATTTTTACTTTTTTTGTGGGCTTACTTTTTCTGTTTATTGGTGTAAAATATATACATAAAAGAACCATTACTTCTTTAATTACTAGTAGAAAAAAAGTAGATTGGAAACGTTTTTTTTATGGCTTTTTTGTTTGGGGTTTTATTGCAATTGCATTTTCCTACATTAGTATTTTATTAGCACCAGAAAATTTTATCTGGAATTTTAATGCAAAGCCATTTTTTATTTTGGTAGCCATTTCTTTTTTATTTATCCCATTTCAAACTAGTTTAGAAGAACTGCTTTTTAGAGGCTATTTAATGCAAGGTCTTGGAGTTTTGGCTAAAAATAGATGGCTTCCTTTAATTTTTACATCTGTAGTTTTTGGCTTATTACATGGTGCAAATCCAGAAGTGGCAAAATTGGGGCAACTTAGTATGGTTTTTTACATAGGTACCGGCTTGTTCTATGGTATTGTAACTTTGATGGATGAAGGCACAGAGCTAGCATTAGGTTTACATGCAGTAAATAACATAACAGCTGCCTTTTTTATTACTACAGATTGGACTGTTTTTCAAACAGATGCTTTGTACATAGATATTTCAGAGCCATCTTTAACTTGGGAAATGTTTTTGCCTGTGTTTGTTTTATATCCTATATTGCTGTTTTTGTTTTCTGAGAAATACGGCTGGAAAAACTGGAAAGAAAAACTAACAGGTAAAATTATTGAGCCAGTAAACTAAAAAGAAAACAACAGAGTTTTATAATATTGATACCAAAACCATTTCATAAACGTTTTCAATTAAACAATCATTCATTTTTAAATGTTGATGATTTATTAGCGTATTCAAAGAATAATTCTAAAGAAATATATACTTTTTTAGTAGAATGGTTTTCAGAGGAAGATACGATTTCTGTACAAACTTCGGGCTCTACAGCAAAACCACAAAAAATAACATTACAAAAAGACCACATTGTAAACTCAGCAAAAGCAACAGGTGCTTACTTTCAATTAAAAGAAAATACAAAAGCGTTATTATGCTTACCTGTAGATTATATTGCTGGTAAATTAATGCTTATTAGAGCATTTACTTTAGGTTGGCAATTAGACGTTGTTAACCCCAGTTCTAAACCCTTAAAAACGACTACTAAAATTTACGATTTTGTAGCTATGGTGCCTTTACAGGTAGAAAATTCTTTGGAAAAATTACACACTATTAAAAAATTAATTATTGGAGGAGGAGCCGTTTCTGAACAATTAAAAAACAAATTACAAAAAGTAAGTACGCAATGTTTTGCCACTTATGGCATGACAGAAACCATTACCCATGTTGCAATAAAAAGATTAAACAATGTAAAATCTTTTCGAGTTAAAATAACCAATAAGATGGCTTCTAAAAATTCTTATAAAGAAGCGTTTTATCAAACGTTACCAAATACCAGTATTTATAAAGATCAAAGAAATTGTTTGGTTATAAAAAACGACACAATTTCTAATAAAGTGGTTTTTACAAATGATGTTGTACAGTTAATTTCAGATACGCAATTTGAATGGTTAGGTCGTTTTGACAATGTAATTAATTCTGGTGGAGTCAAATTACATCCCGAAAAAATAGAAGAAAAATTGACAGAAATGATAACCCAACGCTTTTTTGTTTCAGGGATTTTTGATGAAAAATTAGGCGAAAAATTAGTTTTAGTTATTGAGGATTCCCAAATTTCAAACAAAGTTGAAATGTCTTTAAAAGAAAGTATCAAGGATATAGGTTTATCAAAATATGAAATTCCGAAAGAAATTTATTTTGTAGCACAATTTATAGAAACAGAAACAAAAAAAATCCAACGTAAAAAAACACTGGATTTAATTCAATTTTAAAAATATTTTTATCTATTGTTTGTTTTTATTTTTTACACAGCCTTTGTTTTTTATGACTCGTTACTTTTCATAGAATGATATACGTTTTGTACATCATCATCTTCTTCTAGTTTTTCTAAAAGTTTGTCTACATCAGCTTGTTGTTCTTCTGTAAGTTTTGTGGTAGTTGTTGGTATTCTTTCAAAACCAGAAGACAATATTTCTATATTATTTTCTTCAAAATAAGATTGTAAAGCTCCAAATTGTTCAAAAGGTGCATAAATTATTACGCCTTCTTCATCATCAAAAATTTCTTCAACTTCAAAATCTATCAATTCTAGTTCTAGTTCTTCCATATCCATTGTAATATCTTCCTTTTTAACGGTAAAATTACAAGTATGATCAAACATAAAAACAACAGAACCAGAAGTACCTAAATTACCATCACATTTATTAAAAGCGGCTCTAACATTGGCAACTGTTCTGTTATTATTATCTGTGGCAGTTTCTATTAAAACGGCAATTCCATGAGGTGCATATCCTTCAAATAAAACTTCTTTATAGTTTGCTGTATCTTTATCAGAGGCTTTTTTTATAGCGCGCTCTACATTGTCTTTAGGCATATTTGCAGCCTTTGCATTTTGTATTACAGCACGTAAACGAGAGTTGGTGTCTGGGTTTGGTCCTCCTTCTTTAACAGCCATCACAATGTCTTTACCAAGTCTGGTAAATGTTTTAGCCATTGCAGACCAACGTTTCATTTTTCTTGCTTTTCTAAACTCAAATGCTCTACCCATTTCTATAATTTCTTTTAATTAAAATGCTTACAAATGTAAAAATTTGGCTGGTTTATTGCAATTTTTGAGGGTTCTTTATTTTAAAAGCTGATAAGACTGTTTGGCTATTTCAATTTCCTCATTTGTTGGTATTATTAATATTTTTACTTTTGATGTTGCAGACTGTATTTCTCTAATTTTTTTAGAACGAATTTTGTTTTTTTCTTTATCTAATTCAATTCCTAAAAAAGTTAAATTTTCACATGCTATTTTTCTCATTTCTGCAGAATTTTCTCCAATACCAGCAGTAAAAACAATAGCATCTAATCCGTTTAAAACAGCTGCATAACTACCTATATATTTTCTAATTCTGTAAGCTGCTAAATTTAAAGCATGTTGGCATTCAGCATTTCCATTTGCTGCATTTTCTGTAATTTCTCTCAAATCAGAAAAACCAGTTAAGCCTTTCATGCCAGATTGTTTTTGTAACAAATTACTTACTTGTTCTGCTGTTTTATTTAACTTTTTCATCAAAAAGAAAATTACAGAATGATCTATATCTCCAGAACGAGTTCCCATAACTAACCCATTTGCTGGTCCTAAACCTAAAGAAGTATCAATACATTTACCTTCTTTTATGGCAGCCATACTACAGCCATTTCCTAAATGAATGGTAATTATATTTTTTGAGTTCTCTTGCTTTAGATAGTCGATTGCTTTTTCAGAAACATATTTGTGGCTTGTGCCATGAAAACCATAAGCTCTAATTTTATGTTTTTCTAAATATTTAGTAGGAATTGCATATTGGTATGCAACTTTTGGCATAGTTTGATGAAAGGAAGTATCGAAAATAGCAATTTGCTTTGCTTTTGTAAAGATAGTTTCTGCAATTTCGATTCCTGTTAAATTTGCAGGGTTGTGCAAAGGTGCTAAATCATATAAATCACGAATACTATTCTTTACATCGTCTGTAACTATTACAGTTTTACTGAATTTATTTCCTCCATGAACCACTCTATGTCCAACTGCCTCAATTTCATCAACCGTATTTATAACACCTAACTTTTTATCTAATAAAGTATCTGCAATTTTTTCCAAACCAATTTTATGGTTTAAAATTGGCATTGTTTCGTGGTATTCTTCACCGTTTTTATCGTGATTAAATATGGCATCTTCCATCCCAATTCTTTCTACCAAACCAACACATTTTACATGTTTAGAAGGCATTTCTATGACTTGATATTTTAAAGAAGAAGAACCTGCGTTTAATACTAAAATATTCATATTTATTGTTGATTTGCTTGAATTGCCGTTAATAAAACTGTGTTAAAAATATCGTCTACAGTGCATCCTCTGCTTAAATCGTTTACAGGTTTGTTTAAACCTTGTAACATAGGTCCAATGGCTAAGGCGCCAGTTTCTCTTTGTATGGCTTTGTATGTGTTATTACCGGTATTTAAATCTGGAAAAATTAATACAGAAGCTTGACCTGCAACATCAGAATTTGGCATTTTTGTTTTGGCAACAGACGTGTCTACAGCTGCATCATATTGTATTGGGCCTTCAATTTTTAAATTAGGATTTTTGGCTTTTACCAATTGAGTTGCTTTACGAACTTTTTCTACTTCTTCTCCTTTTCCAGAACTACCAGAAGAGTAAGAAAGCATGGCAACTTTGGCTTCGATACCAAAAGCTTCTGCAGATAATGCAGATGAAATTGCAATTTCAGAAAGTTGTTCTGCATTTGGGTTAGGATTTACAGCACAGTCTCCCATAACAGAAACTCTATCTGATAAACACATAAAAAATACGGAAGATACTATAGAAACATTAGGCTTTGTTTTTATCAATTGTAACGCTGGTTTTATGGTATGCATGGTTGTGTGTACTGCACCAGAAACCATACCATCTGCCAAACCGTTTAAAATCATTAAAGTACCGTAATAAGAAACATCTCTGGTTAAATCCATAGCTGTTGTCTCAGTCATTCCTTTATGTTTTCTGGCATTAAAAAGTGTGTTTGCAAATTCTTTATTATGTATAGAGTCTTCTGGATTTAGAACATTTATTTTGTCTAAATCAATTTGAATTCCTATTTGATCGCATTTTAATTGAATGGTTCTTTTATCTCCTAACAAAGTTAAATCTACAATGTCTAATAATTGTAAACGTGCTGCAGCTCTAATAATTCTTTCATCATCACCTTCTGGCAACACAATATGTTTTTTATGAGCTCTAGCTTTCTGTAACAAGTTATACTGAAACATGCTAGGTGTTAATCTATCTGAATGATATGAGGTTAAAATATTGGTTAAACCTTCTGCATTTACATACTTATCAAAAGTATCTAAAGAGAGTAATATTTTTTTGTTATGAGTAGCATAAATTTTAGATTTTACTGCTCCAATTTTATTAGTAATTTTAAAGGTACCTCCATCTACAGCTATAATAGGTACTGTAGATTGTACACCTTCTATTAATTTAATAATAGCATCTTCTGGTACTAAAGATCCTGTTAAAATAATCCCTGCTATTTTTGGATAATTTTTAGAGGCATTTGCTTGTAAGGCTCCTAAAATAATATCTGCTCTATCGCCAGGTGTAATTACCAATGCATTTTCTTTAATTCGGGTTAAGTAATTCCTAAGTTGCATAGCGCCAGTACTATAGCTTCCAATAGCATTGTCTAAAAATTGTTTGCCAAATAACACTCTGCCTTTTAGAGCTTGTACCACTTCTTTTACCGTTGGAAAAGCCAAAAAATCTACTTTAGGGATAATATCTATCTGTAGTTTTTCTGGAAAACTTTTTATCAACTCTTTACGAATGTAATCAACCTCATCTACTTCTATTTTATTTGCAATAATACCAATTACATCTACTTCTTTATTGATGAAAGAATTGTAAGAAAGTTGCATAGTATTTATAAAATCTTTCTTTTTCTTACCATTTCCAGATCCTACAATAAGTGCTGGTATGCCCAGATTTTTGGCAATCATTAAATTTACGTCGAGTTCTGTAAAACCACCTTCGCCAGAAAAATCGGTACCTTCTACTAAAACGTAATCATAACTAGCCTCTAGTTTTTTATATTTTTTGATGACATTGTGAATTACGTCATCTGCTTTTCCTTCACTTAAAAGTTCTACAACTTCGCTTTGCGTATAAGCAAAACAGTCTTTGTAGTTTATATCTAAGTTAAAAAATTTGATTGCTGTGTTTGTATGTTCGTCATAACTATGTTCATTAAACTCGTTAATAATAGGTCTAAAATACCCTACTTTGGCAGATTTAATTAACATCATTCTTAAGAGTCCTAAAGAAATTAAAGATTTACCACTGTCAGATTCAACAGTGGCAATATAGATGGCTTTACTCATTTTTTATTTTTAATATGGCACAAAAATAAGATATAAAAAAATGACTAATTGTGATATTAGTCATATTAATTATTAAAAGGGACTTAAGGGTGTTTTAAACCTGTAAAACACCCATATTAAATTTTTTCTCAATAGGAGCATGGTTTGCAGCTTCTATTCCCATAGAAATCCATGTTCTTGTATCTAAGGGATTTATCACAGCATCTGTCCAAATTCTTGCAGCTGCATAATAAGGAGAAATTTGCTTGTCATAACGCGATTTTATTTTGTCAAATAACTCAGCTTCTTTTTCAGGTGTAATTTTTTCGCCTTTCTTTTTTAGTGATGCTGTTTCTATTTGTAGTAAAACTTTAGCGGCAGAATTACCACTCATTACCGCTAATTCAGCACTTGGCCATGCAACAATTAATCTTGGATCATAGGCTTTACCGCACATAGCATAATTACCTGCACCATAAGAGTTACCAATTACAATAGTAAATTTTGGTACCACAGAATTGCTAACTGCATTTACCATTTTAGCACCATCTTTTATAATTCCACCATGTTCTGATTTGCTGCCTACCATAAAACCAGTAACATCTTGTAAGAAGACTAAAGGGATTTTTTTCTGATTACAATTGGCAATAAAACGAGTTGCTTTGTCTGCAGAATCGTTGTAAATAACGCCACCAAATTGCATTTCTGTAGGTTTGGTTTTAGACGAAGTTGTTTTTACTAATTTACGTTGATTGGCAATAATGCCTACTGCCCAACCATCAATTCTGGCATAACCTGTTAAAATGGTTTTGCCATACCCTTCTTTATATTGTTCAAATTCAGAATTATCTACCAAACGCTTGATGATTTCTACCATATCATACTGCGCGTTTCTTTCTCTTGGTAAAATTCCAAAAATATCTTCTTCGTTTTCTTTTGGTGGATAAGATTCTATTTTACTAAAACCAGCTTTGTCATAATCGCCAATTTTATCGACTATAAATTTTATTTTATCAAGTGCATCTTTATCATCTTTTGCTTTGTAATCTGTGACTCCAGAAACTTCGCAATGTGTGGTTGCACCGCCCAATGTTTCATTATCAATAGACTCGCCAATTGCTGCTTTAACCAAATAGCTTCCTGCTAGAAAAATACTTGCGGTTTTGTCAACAATCATTGCTTCGTCGCTCATAATAGGTAAATAAGCACCACCAGCAACACAACTACCCATAATAGCAGAGATTTGGGTAATCCCCATACTACTCATTACAGCATTGTTTCTAAAAATGCGTCCAAAGTGTTCTTTATCTGGAAAAATTTCGTCTTGCATTGGTAAATACACACCTGCAGAATCTACGAGATAAATAATTGGTAATTTATTTTCTATGGATATTTCTTGTGCTCGTAAATTCTTTTTTCCTGTAATAGGAAACCAAGCACCTGCTTTTACAGTGGCATCATTAGCAACTACAATGCACTGTTTGCCTTTAATGTAGCCAATTTTTACAACGACACCTCCAGAAGGACATCCCCCATGTTCTGCATACATATCTTCGCCAGCAAAAGCCCCAATTTCTATAGATTTTTCATTTTTGTCTAATAAATAGTCAATACGTTCTCTTGCTGTTAACTTTCCTTTTTCATGATGTTTATCAATTCTTTTTTGACCCCCACCTAATTTTACTTTTGCAAATTTTCTTTTTAAATCAGAAACTAAAAGTTTGTTATAATCTTCGTTTTTATTGAAGTTTAAATCCATAGGAAATTCTATCTAAGTTTTTGCTAAATTAAGAAAATATGTTGTGAAACCCTTGTTGAGTTTTTTGGTAATTACATAAATGTTTCTTAAAATTTAAAATAAGAACTTTTGTTATCTTCTAACCAAAGAAAAATTTCCTTTTTTGTTGATGGTTGGTTTAGTTTTGTCAGCAGGAATTAAGGTGATGTTATACCAATAATCATCTGAGGTTAGTAATTTGCCATTGTAAGTACCATTCCAACCTTGGGAGTCTATAGGAATTTGTGCGACTAATTTACCATACCTATTAAAAATATTGATACTTGCATTCGGATAAAAAGTTTTGTTAGCGCCTTTTACTGCCCAAGTATCATTTTTACCATCGCCATTTGGTGTAAAGAATTTTGGAAATTGAATAACAGAAACTTGCAAAGTAGCATCTGGTACACAGCCATTTTTATCGTTTACAATAATGGTGTAAATACTACCTTCTAAGTTTTCAAATAAAGGTTCGTTTTGAAATGGAGTGGTGGTGTTTTCATCATCATTTTTTAATGCAAATTGATAATCACCAGGACCTAAATCGTTATTTATAGTATCTATAGAGATAGATAAATTTGCATTACTACCAATAATATTGCCTTCATCTACAATGGTTACAAAACTAGATAATAAGGTTGCAGGATTGGATTCGTTCACAACAATGGTTTCTGATCTAGTACAATTGGTACCATTGGTTGTTGTTGCAGTAACTGTGTAATTTCCACCTACTGTAACATCTGCAGTTTCTGCAAAACTAATAATTGTTCCTGATGAATCTTTCCATTGATAAGTGTATACACCTGCAGGATTTTCTACACCAATGGTTAAAGGTGTATCATTTAAACAAATAATTTGAGGAGAAGTTACCATAAAATCAGGTAAAGGATTTACTATTAACTGAAAACTAGCGTCATCATTTACACACAAAGTTCTTTTATTTTGAATGCGAACAAAAATAGTTTCTGTAGGATTTGAATTGGTGTAAGGAGAAGCAATTGGTGCAAATCCAGTAGCAGCATCTATATCATTTGCATGAAATGTAACATTAAAATCATCTGGATCTTGCGAACCTAATAAAGCTGGAATTTGGCTATCTAAATCGATGTTTTGAATGATTCCATTAGTATCATCACCATCCAAATCATCATCACAATAAGAAAGGTTAGAAACAGGTGTAAAAGTAGGCTCAGGGTTTACAATAACATCAAAATTAGAAATACTGTTTACACAGCCTGTATCTGTATTTTCTATTCTGATGTAAATGGTTTCTCTATTTGGAGTTTCGTTAGAATAAGGAGATACCAAAGGGTTATTACCACTTTGGGCATCAGCAAAAGAACGATGATAGGTTACAGCATTTATACTTTGATCTTGTATACCCAAAATACCAGAAGTCTGGGAGTCTAAATCAATAGATTGTGAAAAACCGTTTCTGGCAGAGCCATCAGAATTATCATCACAGATTTCTAAATCTGCCACAAAATTTGCCACAGGAATAGGATTTACAATTAGATTAAAACTGGTATGATCTGTAAAACAACCAGTGTTATTGTTGGTTACTCGTACAAAAATTGGTTGTATATCTCTAACTGTATTAGCAAAAGGTGAAGCTTGCGGGTTTGAACCTGAATTTGCTTCAGCTGCAGAAAGGTGGTAGGTTACCGAAAAATCGGCAGGATTTTGAGAGCCTAAAATAGTAGCTGTTTGAGCTTCTAAGTCGAAGTTTTGTATAATTCCGTTTTCTGCATCACCATCTGTAACATCATCACATAATTCTAAATCTGTAACTGGGTTTGCAGTTGGTGTGGAGTCTGTTTTTAAGTATAACTCTCCAGTACCTGAACAGTTGTTATTGTTTTTGTTGGTTATTTTAAAATAAATAGTTTGCCTTGTATTATTAGAAGGATAACCGATGTTTCTATAATTAGAAATATTACCAATGGCATTAATTACAGCAGTTCTATCTGCAGTGGTTTCATAATAAGAAACTTCTAAATCTGGACGTAAAGTTATTGGGAAAAATGCTAAAATTTCTGTGTTAGCAATACTAAAATCAAAATTTGTGATTCCATCAGTATCATCATTTAGTGTACCATTTGTACCATCTTCTTGAAGAAAATCATCACAAACGCTAGGAAATTCTTTATTATAAGCTACATCTGCAGCAGCTTCTACTTCAATGTTAATCTTAGAAATCGTAAAACATCCTTCTGAAGAAATGGTTCTAACCCAAGCTTCTCCAGTTTGATTTACGGGAAAACGAATTTCATCAGCCACTAAAGGTGTTCCAGCTTTTGCATTTGCTTCATTTTCAAAATATTGAAAAGTTTCGTTTGTCGAATTTGAAGAAATAGAAATTTCTGCTTCTGTAAGGTTTACTGATGATATTCTATCTAAATCATCATCGCATTGTAATAAGTCTACTTCTGCAACGACAACAGGTACTGGATTAATTTTGGCTGTAATGGCATTAGAAATTTTTTCACATGAATTTCCTACTTTTGTTAATAGAACTCTGTAAAGATTGTTGTTAAAAGACAAAGGTATATTTGTAATTTGTAAATCTTTGGTATTTACACCATTATAAATAGCATTGTTCGAAATAGGACTCCAATTTGTACCATTATCTGTAGAAAATTCCCATTGAAAACCGTCTGCAGTAGTATCTATGGTAATCATACTTGTTGAGTTTTCACAAAATGTAACATTTGTAAAACTATTTATTACGATGGCAGCACTTGTTGTATAGTTTATACTAGGAGTTGTATAGCCATTTGTATTGTTAATTACTAGACCATTTGAATCTACAACAAAAGGGTTGGCAAATAAAATACCAGATCCATTACCTGTAAAACCCGCTTCAATAACATCAAAACAAGCGTCGTTATCTGAATCTAATTCTAAGAAATTAAAAATACCATCTGAATCTGTATCTGCAATTGAGTAATTAACTGAAAGAGTGGTTACAGATATATCATTTTCTAAATTATCTGTAATTCCGTTTGAATTGGTGTCTGTAAAACCATCTATTAAACCATCAACATTGGTGTCTAAATTATGGCTAGATTCTGTGGAATCGTATATTCCATCATTATCAGAATCTAAATCTAAATAATTAGGAACACCATCTCCATCAGTATCCATTATTAATGTAAAACTATCAAAAATATCATCTAAACCATCTAAATTAGCATCTGTATTTGTTAAATTAATTTTTTGATTAGCAGCTTCAAACAAATCTGGAACTCCATCATTGTCAGAATCTAAATCTAAAGCATCTTCAATGCCATCTCCATCAGAGTCTCTTTTAACACTGGTAAGTTTTAATGAAGCATTAAAAATAGAATTTAACACATTTGATGTGGCTGTATGTAAAAAGAGGAATTTCTCTACATCATTAGCAACAAACTTAAAAGGTATTGTTCCATTTGGATTTGGATTGTATTTAAAACGAATTAATGAACTAGAGAAATTGGTGACTCCTGTTTCAAATTCTCCATCAAAATTGGTGTCTACCATTAAAATATTATCAGGGTCTATTAATGTTATATTTTTAGCAGATGGCGCAATACTTATTTCAAATTCTTCTCCATCTATTCTAAAATGAGTAATAGCTTGATTTTGTGTAAATTCAAAATTAAAGGTTTCTGTACTATTTAAAATATAAAAAATTGAAGCATTACTTGTACTGTTTTCATTAATGGTAGAAGTGAAGTTTCCATTAGGATTACCAACAAAATCAACATTTCCAGATTTTGTCAATTCTGTAGTAAAAAAATTGTTTATAACTTTACTATTTGTATTTATCGAAGGATTATCTATATCTGAAAAATTAAGGATACCATCACCAAAAGATTCAATTACATTTAAAATTCCGTCATTATCCAAATCTAAGTCTAGATTATCTATAATTAGATCGTTATCATAATCATCAGGACATAAACTTACTGGGATTTCTACAGAATTAAATGTTGCTCCTGTACAATCTATGGTACCAATTAGACGATATCTTCCTGGTTCAGAAATGACTGGTGAATAGTTTGAATTTGTACTTTTTTGTACCCAAGTATTCATACTTTCATCAAAAAATTGCCACTCAAACCTATCAAAAGCATCTGTGTTTGCTGCTTGTAAAGTTACGTTTGGTATACAATTTCCTAAGGCTGTAACAGAGGCATCAAAATTAATCTCTGGGTTTGAAGGAAAACCAGAGTAAAAACTACCAGATGTGGCAGCTCCATTAACATTAAAATAAGCACAATATAGTTCTTCGCTACTTTCTACACTTATGGCTCCTGTTAAATTTGTTACTTTATAGGTTTCGTAATCAGAGATTCCATCATTATTTATATCAATTTCAAAAGGGCCAGAAGTAGAAAAATTAGCAATTGGCTCCGAATTTATGGTAACAGTTGCGTTTGCATTGGTTACCACAGTTACTCCTCCTGTAAAAGTAACATTACCGATATTTTCTATAAAGGGAATGTTATCTACTTTTCCTCTGCTCTCACAACTTAAAGGAGGTACAAAAAACATTCCTTGGTTGGCTTCACTATTACTAGCGCCAACTCCTTGATAAGCAAATACAGGTTTGGTTGTTTGTACAAATAAGTTGCCATTATTAAATTGATTTCCTTCAATTAGAGCGTATCCTCCAGCAGGTATTTTAGCAAAAAAATTACTGTTACCATTTACTCTTATTTCTGTATCATCTTCATGAGCAACAATTAATACATTTTCCCAGCCATTTTCGCCATCACCTTTAACAAAAATATATTCTGTTCCTATTTTATCTAATCCTACAATTTGATCTATACCATAATCTCTTCCACCTCCATTATGAAAACTACCATTAGCAGAACCTAGATTAACAACAATTGGTTTATCTGAATTTATTAAGGTTCCTATTAAGCCATCTTTATTTATAGTGTTATCTGCAGCATTTGTGGCTACAATATAGCTTTCTCCTTCGTTTAAAGTTATAGAAATAGGTAAAGTTCCTGAGTAGTTTTTAACAGCTATACCAGTTGGTAAATCACTAAAAGTAACCTGTGTGTTATCTTCGGATGCCATAACAGAAATAAAATTGAGATAATTACTTTGGGGGTTTTCATTAGTGTACATTCCAGCTCTAAAAATTGTGCCAAGAGCTGCAGAACCTTTACTAACTAATGCCCCAGCTTGTGCACCACCACCAGCTAAAACTCTAACAGAAACATAAATTACATCATCTGCTTCAATAATATAGCCTTTATTATTATGTATTACACTTGTTTGAGGAGAAGAAACAAATAATTGCGAATCTCCAGATTCTATAAAAATTTCTTGTGGATTAGATTTAGAAACAAAACCTGTAATATTGTTATTGGGGAAACCAATTTGTTTAATGGTAAATGAAACATTATTAGAACTAGGCGTTGAAATATAAAAATATTGGTTTTCAGGATTGGCATTTCCTGTTTCTGCATAAGTTAAAGGTGGTATAAAATGTTTTTTACTTAATTGAGCATTTATGGTTGTTACTCCAATAAAAAAAAAGAGTACTAAGAAAAATGAGGGTTTTAAATTTTGCATAAATTTTTTTCTGGTAAAAATTTTTCTAAAAGTAATAATAAATCATTTAGACAATAAATAACCTATAAAATAATTAGACTTCTTAAATCAAAATTAGTTTAATTGCACTTTATTTTAGTATCAATCTTTTTTTTTTAATACAAAATTATTAACGAAATTGAAAACATAAAATTATTTTAGTCGATAAGTATTTATATTTAAAAGTTTTTATAAATATAAAAAGATGATAATGAACAACCGTATTAAGAACGTAACCTCGAAAGTAATTTCCAGCTTTTGGGCAAAATTAGAGCAAGTAAGTTTCGATTTTCTTTTCAAGGATGGAAAAGTTGAACGTCTTACGCATGAAGTCTATGGCAGAAATGATGGAGTTGCAATATTGTTGTATAATACTTCTACAAAAAAAGTGATACTTTCTAAGCAGTTTAGAATCCCGATGTATGTTGCTGGGGTAAAAAATGGATTTTCAATCGAAGTAGTTGGAGGTGCTATTGATGAAAACGAATCACCAGAAACCACAGTAATTAGAGAAACTAAAGAAGAAGTTGGGTATCACTTTTCAAAATTAAAAAAAGTTGCTACTGTTTTTTTATCACCGGGATTAATGAAAGAACAAGTGCATTTGTATGTTGCAGAGTTTAATGATGACGATAAAATAGATAACGGAGGGGGTTTAGCCTCAGAAAATGAAGAAATTGAAGTGTTAGAGATTTCATTTTTAGAAGCTTTACAAATGATAGAAAATAACGATATAATTGATGCAAGAACAATTATGTTATTACAATATGTACAAGTCAAACAGTTATTGATTTAAAAGATTACAAAATCATTTTTTTTAAATTGGTTAAACAATTTCTTTGATTTTTGAGTTCTAATTTTATTCATTTTTTAGAAAATACAATGTAATTGTTTTAAAAATGAAGTATAAAGTGAATCTTTAAATTACTACGAAGGTCAACAATTAACCACATTTTTTGAAAGTTTTTAATTACTCAAAACCTGTTTGTAGATACATAACTTTGTGTTTAAATTAATATATTTCCATGGATTTATTACCCTTGGTAAATAAAATTATATTTTGTAACTTTGCTTATAAATTTATAAATATGAAAAAAGTATTAGCATTTGCTGGCAGTACAAGTTCTACTTCAATAAACAAACAATTAGCAACTTTTGCTGCAAAAAAATTAGAAAACACCTCATTTGATGTAGTTGATTTAAGAGACTTTTCAATGCCAATCTATAGTGAAGATGAAGAGCAAGAAAATGGTTTCCCAAAAGAAGCAAAGAGGTTTTCTGAATTGCTAGATAATTATGATGGATTTATTATTTCTATGGCAGAACATAATGGTTCTTATGCAGCAGCATTTAAAAACGTTATAGATTGGACCTCAAGAATAAATAATAAACTATTTAGAGAAAAACCATTATTATTGATGGCAACTTCGCCAGGAGGTATGGGAGGTAAATTTGTTTTAGCAGCAGCAGAACAGCGTTTTCCAAGGCATGGAGCAAAAGAATTACTAACTTTTTCTTTACCAAATTTTTCTGATAATTTTAAGGATAGTAAACTTGCAAGTAAAAAACATTTAACTTTATTGAAACAACAATTAACGCAGTTTGAAAGTTTTGTAAACAATTAAGAAATGAAGATAATTTTATATGGAAAAAAAGGCCATCCATACACTGTAGCGTTTAAAAATTTTTTAAACTCGATTGATGAACCTTATACGTACAAAGATATATCAAAAGATGTAGAAGCTAGAGAGCACAGTAAAGAACTGTATAATGGTATTGTAAAATATCCCACTTTATTTGTGGATAACAAAGTCTATTTAACACCAACAACAGAGGAGTTTAATAAAATAATGCAAGATTTAAAATTAAGAGCGTAATTTTAAGTATACAGTTGATGGTTTATAGTCATTATTTAGCACTTAGTACTGTCTACTTAATACCTAATACTAAATAAATGGGAGACATTTCTAATGATATAAAATCAAGTTTTAAAACCAATAAAGTAAAAGCTTTAATCAATATAAAGTACACAGCTAATTGGTTAAGCAGTAAAGAAAATGAGTTTTTCAAACCTTACGGAATTTCACCGCAACAATATAATATATTACGAATTTTAAGAGGTGCAAAAGGAAAAATAAAAGTGCAAATTGTTAAAGATAGAATGATAGAAAGAGCACCTAATGCCACTCGTTTAATGGATAAGTTGTGTGATAAAGAACTAATAGAAAGAGAACGTTGTGAGCACGATAGAAGAGTGGTTTATGTAAAAATTACCAATCAAGGTTTAGAATTATTATCTGCCATAGATAAACATGATAAATTATCTTTTTTAGAGAAACTATCAGAAGAAGAAGCCAATGTTTTAAGTGATTTACTAGATAAAATAAGATAAAAAAATCTCAAAATATTTTCCTTGTAAATTATTTTTAAGTAAGAAAAGTCATGACAAAATTAAAAACAATACAGCATACAGTAACAAGCCCTTTAGTAAATATGGGGCCAATACGTTTGAGACAGCCTCTGCCTTCACAAGGAATAGAAAATGTAGATCCATTTTTATTATTGCACCACTATGGTCCATACGCCATTTCAGAATTTAACAATCCTTTTGATTTAGGCCCACATCCTCACAGAGGTTTTGAGCCCATAACACTATTGTTTAAAGGCGAACAATTTCATAGAGATTCTTTGGGTAATGAAATGGTTGTAAAAGCGGGTGGTGTGCAATGGACAACAGCGGGTCGTGGAATTATTCATGCAGAAGCACCTACAAAAGAGTTTGTAAAAAAAGGTGGAGATTTAGAAGGGATTCAACTTTGGCTAAACTTGCCTGCAAAAGACAAAATGATAACACCTAATTATCAACATTTAGAAGATGAAGAAATTCCTAAAATAATCTCTAAAGATCAAAAGGTACAATTAAATATTATTGCTGGAAATCAAAGTGATGTATATGGTAAGATTCTAACACAAACTGTAGTAAATGTTTTTACTGCAAAAGCTAAAGAAAATGGACAGATTGAAATAGAAATTCCAGAAAATCATCAATCTTTAATCTATTTGTTAGATGGAGAAATTTTAATAAACGATACAGCAGTTTTACAAAAAGGAGCGCATCAAATGGTAACTTTTCATCAAGATGGAAATACTATAAAATTTGAAGCACAAAAAGAAAGTTCAATTTTAATTTTATCAGGAGCACCTATTAAAGAAAAAATAACCCAATATGGCCCTTATGTGATGAATACGCAGACAGAAATTTTAGAAGCAATGCGCGATTATCAGCAAGGAAAAATGGGGTATTTATATTGAAAAAATGCTTTCTAAAATAAAATTTTAGAAACTTTTAATTTATCATTCCTGCGTAAACAGGAATTTAAAAATAATAACAACATCTTGAATCAAGTTTAAGGTTATAATAAAGTTTATAATGAAAAAAACAATGCACAAAGCAAGCACAAGAGGATTCGCAAATCATGGATGGTTACAATCATATCATACATTTAGTTTTGCTAGTTATCAAAACCCAGAAAGAATGAATTTTGGGATGTTAAGAGTACTAAATGATGATGTTGTGCAACCAAAAATGGGCTTTGGTACACATCCTCATAGAAATATGGAAATTATTTCGATACCAATTACAGGACCTTTGTCTCACAAAGATAGCATGGGAAACAAACGTGCCATTGAAGTAGGAGAGGTACAAGTAATGAGTGCAGGAACAGGTATAACACACTCAGAATTTAATGATAGTAAAACTTCTGAAAGTAATTTTTTACAACTTTGGATTTTACCAGAAAAACAAGAAGTAACCCCTTATTATGATCAAAAAGTGTTTGAGCAAGATGGTAGAAAAAACAAGTTTCAAACCTTGGTGTCTCCAAGAGATAAACAAGTAGAAGGTTCGTTGCCCATACATCAACAAGGATATATTTCTATGATTGATTTAGAAGAAGGTTTTAAAACCGAATACCAACTAAAAAATGGTGCTTATTTTTTCTTAATTAACGGAGAGGTTACAGTTGCTGATGAAACTTTACAAAATAGAGATGCTGTTGGAATTATAGAAACAGACAAAGTAGCAGTAAAAGCAACAAAAAATAGTAAATTATTGATTATAGATGTTCCAATGATTTAATTTTTCTAATAAGTTTTATAAACATTTACCTTTTAATACAATTACCCCAAGTTTATGAATGCTAATAATTCATGAATTTGGGGCAATTTTTTTTAATCCCAAAAAATAAACATATCTTGCAAGTATTATGCGTGCATAATAAATAAAGAGAGTTTTTTGTCGCTCTGCCACAAAATTCAGTTGAAACTGTCATTCCTGTGAAAACAGGAATCTAAACTTTGATAGTTTTAAATTCATTTTTTTAATTAGAATAATATATTGAAATGAGTAAATATCCACACATTTTTCAACCCTTAGATTTAGGTTTTACAACCTTAAAAAATAGAATTTTAATGGGTTCTATGCATACTGGTTTAGAAGAAGAAAAAAATGGTATAGATAGAATTGCAGCTTATTATGCAGAACGGGCAAAAGGTGGCGTAGGTTTAATTGTAACAGGAGGTATAGCGCCAAATATACAAGGTTGGACAGGACCATTTGCAGCAAGAATGTCTACAAAAAAGCATGCAAAACATCATCAAAAAATAACAAAAGCAGTACATGAAGTTGGAGGTAAAATTTGTATGCAAATTTTACACGCGGGTAGATATGGATATCATCCTTTTAATGTGGCACCTTCAAAAATAAAAGCACCCATTAATAGATTTACACCTTTTAAATTAAAAGAATCTGGTATTCAAAGAACGATTAAAGATTTTGTGAGATCTGCAAAATTATCAAAAATAGCAGGTTATGATGGAGTAGAAATTATGGGTTCAGAAGGCTATTTAATCAACCAATTTATAGCAAAAAGAACCAATAAACGTACAGATAAATGGGGTGGAGTTTATGAAAATAGAATGCGTTTTCCTATTGAATTGGTAAAACAAACAAGAAAAGCCGTAGGCGATAAGTTTATTATTATTTATAGACTTTCTATGTTAGATTTGGTAGAACAGGGCAGTTCTTGGGAAGAAATTGTACAATTAGCTAAAGCAATAGAAAAAGCTGGTGCAACGATTATTAATACAGGTATTGGTTGGCACGAAGCTAGAATTCCTACAATTTCTACTTCAGTTCCAAGAGCTGCATTTACTTGGGTAACCAAAAAAATGAAAGCTGAAATTAACATTCCGTTAATTACTTCTAATAGAATTAATATGCCAGAGACTGCCGAAAAAGTTTTGGCAGAGGGAGATGCAGATATGGTTTCTATGGCGCGTCCTTTTTTGGCAGATCCAGAATGGGTACACAAAGCAAAAGAGGAAAGAGCAGATGAGATAAATACTTGTATTGGCTGTAATCAAGCGTGTTTAGATCATGTTTTTAAACAAAAAGTGGCCAGTTGTTTGGTAAATCCAAGAGCTTGTCATGAAACAGAATTAAGCTATTCTCAAACACGAAATCGCAAAAAAATAGCAGTAGTTGGTGCAGGTCCAGCAGGTTTAGCCGCTGCAACAATTGCTGCTCAAAGAGGGCATCAGGTTACTTTGTTTGATGCTGCATCAGAAATTGGTGGTCAATTTAATATGGCAAAACAAATTCCTGGTAAAGAAGAGTTTTATGAAACCATTAGATACTTTAATAAACAAATCGAAATCCATAAGGTAACCCTCAAATTAAATAAAAAAGTAAGTGTTGCAGATTTAGAAAATTCTGATTTTGATGCAATAGTAATTGCTACTGGCATAAAACCTAGAGTGCTAAATATTGAAGGTGTTAATCACCCAAAAGTACTTAGTTATATTGATGTTTTAAAACATAAAAAACCAGTTGGTAAACGTGTTGCTGTAATTGGTGCAGGTGGTATTGGTTTTGATGTTTCAGAATATTTATCTCACGAAGGTGAATCAACATCTAAAAATATAGATGCTTGGTTGCAAGAATGGGGAATTGACAAAACTTTAAAAGTCAGAGCAGGTATTGAAGGTGTGAAACCTAATCTTCATCATTCACCAAGAGAAATATACATGTTTAAAAGAAGTGCTGGTAAATTTGGAGGCAATTTAGGTAAAACCACAGGTTGGATTCATAGATCAACTTTAAAAAAGAAAAATGTACAGTTTATTGGTGAAGTATCTTATCAAAAAATTGATGATCAAGGCTTGCATTACACTCAAAATAATGAAGCAAAAGTTTTAGAAGTGGACAATGTTGTTATTTGTGCAGGTCAAATACCGTTTAAAGAACTGCATCAACCTTTATTAGATTTAGGTAAAAATGTACATGTTATTGGTGGTGCAGATTTTGCAAGTGAGTTAGATGCAAAAAGAGCTATAAATCAAGGAGCAAGATTGGCAGCTAAACTATAATCTTTTCTTATTTTTGTAAAAATATCTAAAACATGAAAAATTTAGTATCTATAATAATTTTATTTTTTAGCATTGGTATTTTTGCACAAGATGCACCAGAAATGGTAAAATACAATGCAAAAAATGCATCAAATATTTTTTATTATAAATTATCTGAAATACCAAAAGAGATTAAAGTAAAGGATGATGTAACTAAAAATAAAACCATAAAAGCGCTAAGAAATTACAACGATAAAATTAAAAAGATTTCTTTTTTAAATACACCAAACCTTCAAGAGTTAGACTTAATTGTAAATTCTGCTGGAAAACAACTTTATAAAGATAGAGATTTAGCTTTAAAAGTAAGAAAAAAAATAGAAGCCACAGTTTTGCCTATTAGAGACTCTGTAGTCGTTTACGAGAAGACATTAAACACTACTTTAAAAGAATTTTTATCTAAAAAACAATTTAAAAAGTGGTTAAAATATCAAAAAAGAGAAAAAAGAAAACTGATT
Organism: uncultured Polaribacter sp.; assembly: GCF_947503855.1. Classification (GTDB taxonomy): domain Bacteria; phylum Bacteroidota; class Bacteroidia; order Flavobacteriales; family Flavobacteriaceae; genus Polaribacter. The sequence goes on from NZ_CANNFF010000008.1 coordinate 123,638, forward strand.
CCACAACAAAAAAGTAGAAATACTAGACAACCTCAAAACATTAATAGAACAAGAGGTATGGGTATGGGGGGTAGAAGGTTTTAATAAAAATGATATTTACTTTTTTTTAAAAAAAAACAAAATTTTAGCATCCGAAAAAAACTAACGATATTTGTTTTTGAAACTAACTAATTATAAATATGGGAATGAATAAAAATACAGTACTTGCATGGGCAACTTTTATTATGATATTGGTAGGACTTGGCTTAATTGCCATGGGCGCTTTTAGATATGATGATGTTGCTGGCTGGGGTTTTGCTTCTGTAGGTCTAGGCTTTTTTGCAATTGCATGGGTATTTAACGCTTTAAAAGGGCGTGTTTAATTTATAAACAAATCAATTTTTCAATCGCCTTTTTCGGGCGATTTTTTAAATCTAATTTTTAAAATTATAGAATAATGAGTGATGATAAGAAGGTCATCTTTTCGATGAATAAAGTTTCTAAAACCTACCAATCTACAGGGAAACAAGTTTTAAAAGATATTTATTTAAGTTTTTTTTATGGAGCAAAAATCGGGATTCTTGGTCTAAACGGTTCAGGTAAATCAACCTTGTTAAAAATAATTGCAGGCGTAGAAAAGAATTTTCAAGGAGAAGTAACTTTTTCTCCTGGCTATAAAGTGGGGTATTTAGAACAAGAGCCTCAATTAGATCCAGAGAAAACCGTTTTAGAAGTTGTAAAAGAAGGTGTTGCAGAAACGGTAGCAATTTTAGATGAATACAACAAAATAAACGACATGTTTGGATTAGAAGAGGTGTATTCTGATGCAGATAAGATGGAGAAACTAATGAACCAACAAGCAGAATTACAAGACAAAATTGATGCTGCAAATGCTTGGGAATTAGATACTAAATTAGAAATTGCCATGGACGCTTTGCGTACACCAGAATCTGATAAAAAAATAGGAGTACTCTCTGGAGGTGAAAAACGTAGAGTAGCTTTGTGTAGATTATTATTACAAGAACCAGAAATTTTATTGTTAGATGAGCCTACCAACCATTTAGATGCAGAATCTGTACATTGGTTAGAACATCATTTAGCACAATATAAAGGTACTGTAATAGCTGTAACTCATGACAGGTATTTTCTAGACAATGTTGCAGGTTGGATTTTAGAGTTGGATAGAGGTGAAGGTATTCCTTGGAAAGGAAATTACTCTTCTTGGTTAGACCAAAAATCTAAAAGAATGGAGCAAGAAAGTAAAACAGCTTCTAAACGTCAAAAAACTCTAGAACGAGAGTTAGAATGGGTTAGGCAAGGGGCTAAAGGCCGTCAAACAAAGCAAAAAGCACGTTTAAAAAATTATGATAAATTATTAAGTCAAGACCAAAAACAAGTTGATGAAAAACTTGAAATTTACATTCCAAATGGACCACGTTTAGGAACCAATGTAATAGAAGCTCAAGGTGTTTCTAAAGCCTTTGGGGACAAATTATTATACGAAAATTTAGAGTTTAATTTACCACAAGCAGGTATTGTTGGTATTATAGGACCAAATGGTGCAGGTAAAACCACTATTTTTAAAATGATTATGGGCGAAGAAACTCCAGATAAAGGGAGTTTTCATGTTGGAGAAACTGCAAAAATAGCCTATGTAGATCAAGCACATTCAGATATTAATCCAAATAAAACCATTTGGGAGAATTTTTCTGATGGGCAAGATTTAGTAATGATGGGAGGCAGACAAGTTAACTCTAGAGCTTATTTAAGTAGATTTAATTTTTCTGGTTCAGAACAAAATAAAAAAGTAAATACACTTTCTGGTGGAGAACGTAACCGTTTGCATTTAGCAATGACCTTAAAAGAAGAAGGAAACGTATTGTTGTTAGATGAGCCAACAAACGATTTAGATGTAAATACATTAAGAGCACTTGAAGAAGGTCTAGAAAACTTTGCAGGTTGTGCTGTAGTTATTTCTCACGATAGATGGTTTTTAGACAGAATTTGTACACATATTTTAGCTTTTGAAGGGAATAGTGAGGTATATTTCTTTGAAGGTTCTTTTTCAGATTATGAAGAAAATAAGAAAAAACGTTTAGGAGGAGATTTAATGCCAAAACGAATTAAGTATAAAAAATTAATAAGATAATTTTTAAGAATTAAAAAAGAGTACTTTTAAATTTTGCCTTTACAAAACCTGCTAATTATGAATCTGTTTCTTTACCTCTAAAGCGTTCATTTCCATAATTAGTAATGTGTCTTTTAAAATCGAAATTATTAATTTCTTAGGCGCTTTTTTTATCAATAATAAAGCTGTATAACCTGCTTTTACTAGAAGTTTTGTTTCAATTTCACCTAGTCATAAGGCAATTGATTTTTTCCAATATACAGTTCTAACTAACGTATCTAGAAATGATATAATAACAATAATACCATCAGAATGCTACTTGTAATTAATTGTTAAAAATCGCTTTTAATAAAATTTTAAAAGTTTTAAACGCAAAAAAGATAGTAAAAACTAATAAGATAGCTGCTGCAGCTAAAATTAAGTAAGAAATGTATTCTTTAGGAGTATCTTTAAACTTGTTTAAAGCTTTATAACCCATGGTAAGGGTAATTGGTGAAGCAATAAATAAGAAAATTAAAACGGCTAAATACTTTAAGCCTTTGCCTAATAAATTAACGTTAGTACTCATTTTTATAATTTTCTATTGCGTTTCTAACATTGCCATATTTCTTTATCAAAATAGATGCTTCCTCTAAGTTGATATCTAGTTCTTTAGCAAGCATTTTATTACCTCTTTCTACTAGTTTATTGTTAGAAAGTTGCATATCTACCATTTTGTTACCTTTTACTTTACCCAATTGAACCATAGTAGCTGTAGACAACATATTTAGTACTAATTTTTGAGCTGTGCCTGCTTTCATTCTAGAACTACCAGTAACAAATTCTGAGCCCACAATTACTTCAATTGGAAATTGAGAAACTTGTGCTAATGGGCTATTTTTATTACAGGTAATACATCCTGTAATAATTCCATTTGAATTGCAATTTTGTAGTGCCGCAATAACGTATGGAGTGGTGCCAGAAGCAGCAATACCAATTACAATATCTTTTTTAGAAATTTGATGTTTTTGTAAATCTTGCCAACCTTGGGTTTTAGAGTCTTCTGCAAATTCTACGGCTTTTCTTATAGCAATATCTCCACCAGCTATTAGGCCTACAACCAATTCTTGGGGTACACCAAAAGTTGGTGGGCATTCAGAAGCATCTACAATACCCAATCTACCAGAAGTACCAGCACCAATATAAAAAAGTCTGCCTCCTTTTTGTAATTTATGTACAATTTTTTCTGTTAAAGAGGATATTTGAGGTAAGGCTTTTTCAACAGCCAAAGGCACAGTTTTGTCTTCAGTATTAATGTTGGTTAACAATTCTGTTACAGTCATCTTTTCTAGATGATTGTATTTAGAGTCTTGCTCTGTAGTTTTAATAAATTCCATTGCCATCAAAAATACAGAAAATATAATTTTAAAAAATTAAAAATTTTATTAGTTTTAAAATAGATTTTAATTACTCTTTTCAACTAAACTGATGGTAAATGTATCTGTTTCTGAAATATGAAAATAACCCAAAGGAAAATTACTTTTGTTGGTTGTATTGATCATGTTTCCTAAAAGTGAGGATGGAACAGTCTCAAAAGGACCTCCAGAATTTTGACCACTTTGATCTACCAATACTCTAAAGTAGGTAAAATATTCTTTTGTAATTCCTGAAATTTTGATATCGATTTCTTGTGGAAATTCAATATTTTCATCTTCATAAAAGTAAGAAAAATTGTAATTAGTACCATTAAAAAATCGGTCTTCAATTGTTAGAAAGTTATAGAAATCTATATTAAATAAATAATAATTTTCTTCTAAAATGTTATCTTTAAAACTTATTTTTAATTCAATTTCTTCCCCAGAAAATAAGGTTTTATCTCCTTGTTCTACTTTTGATAACGGCGTTGACTTCACTTTAGTAGCAGTACCTTTATAAGTTTCATTATCGTAAATAATTGTCAATTCGTAAGTAACATTATCTATAGGGATAAAAGGATTTAAGGGTTCGTAATTTCCATCAGCATCTCCATCAGAAAAATTAATAATTGTGTTGTTTGATAAGTCTGTTAAAAATACGGTTGCATTGGTTACAGTTGGAATTGTTTCTTCAAAATAATCGGCAGACAATCTAAGTTTTACAACAGTATTTGCGTTTACAGGTATTTTGTCAAAAAAAACTTCAAAAGATGCGTCAATAATTAATTTTGGTTGTATTGTAGGAACCTCTATATCTACAACTTTTTCGCAATTTGAAAAAAGCATAATCATTAAAACGGGTAGTATATATAATTTTTTCATGTTCTTAGAAGTTAAAATTATAAGTTACAGAAGGTACAATACCAAAAATAGAGGTTTGTACAGCTTCGTTTCTAAAGGTTTCTTGATTTTGTCTAAATGCTAATGAAGCTGCATTTTGTCTGCCATACAAGTTGTAAATACCAAAAACCCATTCTCCTTGCCATTTTCTGTTTTTATTTTTTTTGGGGGTTAATGTTGCAGAAATATCTAATCTGTGATAGGCAGGTAACCTATCTGCATTTCTTCTATTATCATCAAAAATAGGCACATTTAAACCTTGTATTTCATATTGACCCACTGGATAATTGGCAGGTTGCCCAGTTTGAAAAACAAAATTACTGTTGAATTTCCATTTTTCATTTAGTTTGTAACTTGCATTTATAGAAAAATCATGTGTTTTATCAAATGGTGTACTATACCATTCGCTATTATTGATACCTGGTTCATTAGCAGTTCTACCAGAAGTTAGTTGTTCTGATCTAGAAAGCGTATAAGAAAACCATCCTTGAAAATCTCCTTCGTTTTTCTTTAATAACATTTCTAAACCATAAGCACGTGCTTTACCATTTAAAATAACGGTTTCAATTTCGTTGTTTGCTACTAAATTAGCACCATTTATATAATCTATTCTATTTTGTATGTCTTTGTAAAACGCTTCTGTTTCTAATGTGTATTTCCCATCTTTAAAAGATTTAAAATAACCTACAGCATATTGGTCTAACAACTGAGGTTTTATATATTTTCCACTGGGTGCCCAAACATCTAATGGAGTAGGAGATGCAGTGTTAGACAGTAGATGTAAGTATTGTACCATTCTATTATAACTAGCTTTTACAGAAGTAAAATCGTCTATAATATAAGACATAGACACTCTTGGTTCTAAATTATTAAAGCTTGCAATCACATCACTTCTTTCAAAATTTTCTATTCCTGTAAGAGTAGCAGATTCGTATCTTTTAAATTCTTGATTATAAATTACAGCTTCATTATTTGCATACACATTTAATTCGTCTTGTCCTAAACGTGTAAAATTGCTATATCGTAAACCATATTGCATTCTAAATTTATCGCTGATTTTATGCTCTGTATTTAAGTAAAAGGCAAATTCATTGGCGTATTTGTCAATTAGCTTTTCTGCAACAATACCAGAATCTTCTCTGTTGGGTATAATTTTCCCTGGATTAAATTTTGTGTAAATGTTATTGATACCATAACTCAATTTTATTTTATCATTTACATAATGATTAAAATCGTACTTTATATTGTAGTTGGTTATGCCAGAATCCCATTCAAAACCTACAAAATCTAAGGTTAGCCCATAAAAATAATCAGAATAAATTAAAGATAAATTAGAAAACAATTTATCAGAGAATAAGTGGTTCCATCGTAAATTAGCTACCTGATTTCCGTAAGTATTTATAAAATTTTCGCTAATTCCAAAAAAATCTTTACCAAAATACCCCGAAAAGAAAACGCTGTTTCTATAGTTAATTCTGTAATTTAATTTGGTGTTTAAATCATAAAAATAAGCAATATTGTCATTGTCAAAAAGTGGTAAAAATAAATGTGCATAAGAAGATCTTCCACCAATTAAAAAAGATATTTTTTCTTTTTCAATAGGACCTTCAATTAACAATCTAGAAGAAACCAAACCAATACCACCAGTTACGTTAAAATCTTTGCTGTTTCCTTCTTTTTGATAAATATCTAACACAGAAGACAATCTACCACCGTATTTTGCAGGAATACCTCCTTTAAATAATTTTACATCTTTAATTACATCTGGATTAAAAACAGAAAAGAAACCAAATAAGTGAGAGGAGTTAAAAACAATAGCTTCGTCTAATAAAATTAAGTTTTGATCTGCTGCGCCACCTCTAACATTAAACCCTGATGCACCTTCGCCAGCACTAGTTACACCTGGTAATAAAATTAAGGATTTTATAATATCTGCCTCTCCTAAAACCACAGGTATTTGTTTTATGGTTGCAGAGGAAAGTTTGTTAACGCTCATTTGCGGCGTTCTAATATTTAGTTTTTCTATATTAGTTTCTAAAACTATCTCGTCTAAACTTTCTGTAGCTTCTTTCAGTTTAAAGTTTTTTGTTGTTTTTTCTAATAATTTTAAAGATGCTACAATGGTAGAAAACCCTAAATAACTTACTTGTACTTGGTAGTTTCCTTTGGGTATTGTAATTGAGTAGAAGCCATATTGATTGGTGGTTGTACCAATATTAATTTCTGGAAAATATATAGAGACTCCAATAAGCGTTTCATTATTTTTATTATCGTAAACGGTACCACTTAAAGTTATTTTTTCTTGACTGAAAGCAGTTATAGACAATAAAAAAAACAGGATTAGTATTTTTTTTGATAGCAACATTTTGTTTAATTGGTTGTTAAAATTGTAAAACAAAAGTACAACAGAACTTTGGTAAGAAAACGTTAAAAAGTAATTTTCTAAAATTATTTTCTAATCATAAATAATGTCTTTTACTTCAATTTTTTTGTTTTTTACAAAGTCGTATAAAGTAAGTCTTCTTAATATGTAATAGTCGTTCCAGAATTTTTCTAATGAATTTAAATACGATAGAACAGATCTGTCTTGCTCTTGTAATGCGATATTTAAGTCGGTTATGGTTATCTTACCTAAAATAAATCTCTTTTTGGCTATTTCATATCTTTTTAAAGCAATTTCTTGTGCCTTTTTAGTAGTTTCTAAAAAGTTTCGTTGATTCTGCCAGTTTAAAACATGTAAATAAATTTCTTGCTCAAACTCTTGCTGTTCTATTTTAATATTTGTGTTTACTAAATCTTTATTAGCTTCTACTAATTTTTTTCTAGACTTAGATACACCCCAGTCTAAAATTGGCATTCCAATAGATAAAACAACACTCTGTTGTTGGTTAAAGTTGTCGAATAAAGTATTAAATTGATTTCCTTGTTGAGAAATACCAAAATTTGCTCTTAAACTCATACTTAGTTTATTGTTCCCTTTTACTTCTGCAACGTCTTGTTCTGCTTGCAGTCTTCTTCTTCTAAATTCTATAACAGCTTTTCGGTTAGTTTTAGCCTCTTCTAAAGCTTTTTCTACTGTTACAGTAAAAGTTGATAACTCTTTTGGAGTAGATAATAAAATATTTTCTGTATCTAATACTAAGTATCTTGATAAATTTTGTGAAGCTCTTTTTAGATTAATTTCATTGGTAATTACTTCATTTTCTGAGTTTAAAACAGATAATTCTATTTGTAATAAATCATTTTCTGCTATTTTACCCATTTTAAATCTACCTTTAGAAATTTGGAATAAAGTATCTTGATTAGAGAGGTTAGATTTGGCAATTTTAGCCTGTATTTGAGACTTTAATAAAGCAAAATATCTTCTACTTGTATTTAAAGAAATTTGTTCCATACGCTCTATAAATTCTCTTTTAGCTTCTTCATAAAGAAGTGGTTCTATTTTCTTTTGCCATTTAAAAGGATTATAGAGTAAAGAATTTTGATTATAATTTAAAGAAAAAGGGATTACTGCAAAACCTGTAGATTCACTTGGCTCAAACCTATCTATTCTTTCTAGCTGAGAACTAACAGATATAGTACCACCAGTTAAAGCTATATTTTGATTTAAAGAGATACTTCCATCAAATCTTATTTGATTAGATCTTCTAAAATCATCAGAACCATCATCTAAAACTATTCTATTCACAGAATTTCTATATTGTGGTAAGGTTGCTTGTAAACGTAATTGTGGTAAAAAACCTGCTTTATAATTTCTATAACGCCAATAACTTGCTTGATTTTGATTTATTAAAGCCTTGTATTCTGGCGATTTTTCTTGAGCAATCGCTATTGCTTGTTTTAAGGTGATTTGTTGCTGACTAAATACTTGAATTGATAGAAAGCAAAAAAATGTAATTATAATATTTTTCATAGTTTATTCGTGTCTAATAGCTTCAATTGGGCTTTTGTTTGCGGCTGATCTTGCAGGTGCAATTCCGAATATTAAACCAATTAAGGTGGCCACAAAAAAGGATAATAAGATGGAACTAAGTGATAAAATAGTTTCGATACCTGTAGTTACTTCTAAAATATAGGAGGCCAAAACGCCCAAAGCAATACCTATAATACCACCACCAATACTTACTAATACAGATTCTGTTAAAAATTGTAGAATAACATCTTCTTGTGTAGCGCCAATGGCTCTAATAATACCAATTTCTTTCGTTCTTTCTAAAACTGAGGCTAACATAATATTCATAATACCAATCCCCCCAATTAAAAGAGAAATACCAGCAATAATACTTAGTACAATATTAAAAATTTGCTTTGTTTTTTGTTGTTGTTTTAAAAGTTGAATAGGTATTGATATTTCAAAATCTAACATTCCATTATGTCTTCTTTTTAACATTCTACTTAAAACATCTGCAGTTGCATTTAGTTGATTAGAGTTTTCTACCTGTACTACTAATTTGTCCAACTGATGATAGTTACCTCTAGGAATTCTCTTTTTAGGCCCTTGTTGACCACCACTACTAATAAACACACCACCACTAGAAATTTCTATAGTTTTATCTGATATTATCTTTCTGTCTTTATATCTTACCAAAAAAGTTTGTAGAGGTATATAAACATCTTGGTTCATGTCTCTAATACCTAGGTTTTCTTGTGCAGTATCTGAAATAAATTTCTCTTCAATAACACCAATAACTTGTAGCCAAACATCTTTAACTTTTATTCTTTTTCCTATAGCACTTTCTCCTGTAAATAATTTTTTTTCTATTTTTTTTCCAATAATACAAACAGGTAATGCATTTTCTGATTGTGCTGAAGAAAAGTTTTTGCCACTTTCAATATCTATGTTAGAGGTTTTAAAATAGTTGTTAGAAACGCCAATTAATTTTACAGGATTTTGTCTTCCTTTTTTTATCACATAGGTTTCTAAAACAATTTCTGGACTTACTGTTTTTATAGAAGGGATGGTTTTTTGAATACTTTTTACATCCAATAAATCTAAACCTTTAGAAAAACGTTTAGATTCTGTTGTGCCATCATCTGAATCTTCTTCATTGCCATCATCTTTTTCATCTGGTATTGGTGTTATAACAATATTGTTTACACCTACCAATTCTAATTGTGCTAAAATTTCTTTTTCTGCACCATTACCAATGGCTAGCATTGTAATTACAGCTGCAACCCCAAAAATAATACCTAAAGAAGTTAGTAAAGTTCTTACTTTGTTTGATGCAATAACACGCACAGCTTCAGTAAAGTTAGACTTTAGCTTTTCTATATAAATTTTATCGAACATAGAAATGCTAGTTTAATTTTACTATTGCGCTTTTGTCTAATCCTTCTGGTTTGTTTAAGTACACTTCGTCGTTTTCAGATAAGCCTTCTTTTATAATTACAGAATCGTTGTTAGAATCTCCTATTTTAACTTGTTTTTTATTGATAGAAAAACCAGACTTTTTAAATACATAAGTAATAGAATCTTGTGTAAAAACAGCTTCTAAAGGAACGCTTAAAACATCTTTTCTTTCGAAAGTTAATATTTTGTTAGAGGTTGTCATACCAGGTCTAATACTTTTATCTATTTCCTTTAGTTTAATTAAAACCTGAAAAACTTTAATATCAGAACCTCTTTTCTTTTCGCCAACATTTGCTACATCTGTAACAACACCTTCTAATTCTACATCAGGAAAAGCATCAAAACCTACTTTTACAGGTAAACCTTCTTCCACTTTTCTAATATCTACTTCATTTGCGTAGGTTTTAGATTCCATTTTGGTTAAATCTGGTAAGGTTGCAATAGATGGTTGCCAAGGGCTGATTGTAGAACCAACTTTTTTCTTAGTACCATCCCAGTTTTTATCGTAAGTAATCATACCATTACCATCAGAATAAATGGTAAAAGATTCTAATAACTTTAAAAGATCGTCTAATTCTTTTCTAATTTTAGAAACTTTAGTACCAACTTCAACCATTTTAGCGTTAGCTTGTCTCTTTTTTATTTTATAGTTTTCTTGTTTTTCTCTAAAATCTCTCTCTAATTTTTCTAGTTTATTCTCTAGACCTTTAATAGTTGCTGGTGGCTCATAAATAGATTGTTTTAGTTCTAGTTTGGTTTCTTCCATACTAAAACGTAAATCTTTTACAGCGTTTCTTTCTTGTTTTAAGGTAAGTGTAGTGTCTAACTGTTGTTGTGTAAATTTAGATTCTTCAGCTTCTAAGTTTAGTCTTGCATCTAAAATCAATTCATTTACTCCAGATGGATCTAACTTTCCAACATAGTCTCCTTTTTTTACAATAGTTCCTTCTGGCACTAAATCTTGAATTTTAATATCTCTTAGTCTAAACTTTCTTAAGTTTGGTGGTCCTGTAATTTTTTTAAGACTGGTAGATTGTACTTCTCCAGAAGTTACTACTTCACTTATAAAATTCCCTTTTCTTACTTTAGAAGTAAGGTATACTTTATCGTCTGAAGAAGGAGAAAAATAACTGTATATTAAGTAAGAAATCACTAAAAAAGCTACTGTGATTATTGCAATTCTTTTTTTGCTCATTTTTTTGGGTTGATTATTAAAAACCAAAGCTAAAAAAAAATGAGAGCCAAAAGGCTCTCATTATGTTAATATCTTTATAATTTTACAATTATAGATTACTTAGTGTATTGTTAAAGCTAGCGTTAGGTCTCATAGCATTATTTGCAAGGGTTTCATTTGGCATGTAATACCCCTCAATATCTACAGGATTCCCTTGAATTTCATTTAACTGAGCTATAATTGTAGCTTCGTTTTCTTTTAATTGTTTAGACAATTCAGTAAACTCTTCTTTTAATGCTGTGTTTTTAGTCTGATTTGCCAAGGCTTCTGCCCAGAAAAGAGCTAAATAAAAATGACTTCCTCTATTGTCTAACTCGCCCGCTTTTCTAGATGGAGATTTTTTATTGTCTAAAAATTTATCAGTAGCATCATCTAAAGTCTCTGCTAAAACCAACGCTTTTTCATTATTGTTTGAAGTTCCTAAGTGTTCTAAAGAAACTGCTAATGCTAAAAATTCACCTAAAGAATCCCATCGTAAATGGTTTTCTTCCATAAACTGCTCTACGTGTTTTGGAGCAGAACCACCAGCACCTGTTTCAAACAATCCGCCACCATTCATTAATGGCACAATAGATAGCATTTTTGCAGAAGTACCCAATTCTAAAATAGGAAATAAATCTGTTAAATAATCACGCAATACATTTCCAGAAACAGAAATCGTATCCTCTCCTTTCTTAATTCTCTCTAAAGTAAAATGTGTTGCTTCTATTGGCGATAAAATTCTAATATCTAAACCACTAGTGTCGTGGTTTGGTAAATATTTATTTACTTTTTTAATAATTTCTGCATCATGAGCTCTGTTTTTATCTAACCAAAAAACAGCAGGTGTTTTAGAAGCTCTTGCTCTTGTTACTGCTAATTTTATCCAGTCTTGAATTGGAGCGTCTTTTGCTTGACACATTCTCCAAATATCACCAGCCTCAACTGTATGTTCTAATAATGTGTTACCATCTGCATCTACAACAATTACTTTTCCATTTGCTTCAATTTCAAAAGTTTTGTCATGAGAACCATATTCTTCAGCTTTTTGAGCCATTAGACCAACATTTGGCACAGTACCCATAGTTGTAGGATCAAAAGCGCCATGTTTTTTACAAAAATCGATGGTCGCTGTATAGATGCCAGCATAAGAACTGTCTGGAATAATGGCTTTGGTGTCTTGTAATTTCCCTTCTTTGTTCCACATTTGGCCAGAAGTTCTAATCATGGCAGGCATAGAAGCATCTATAATTACATCAGATGGTACATGTAAGTTGGTAATTCCTTTGTCTGAATTTACCATGGCTACAGCAGGTCTCTTTTTATAAATATCTGCAATATCTGATAGTATTTCTGCTCTTTTTCCTTCTGATAATTCTTCTAAATTTCTTAATAAATTACCAAAACCGTTATTTACATCTACACCAATTTTATCAAATGTTTGTTGATGTTTATCAAATAACTCTTTAAAGAAAACACGCACTGCATGCCCAAAAATAATTGGGTCAGAAACTTTCATCATGGTTGCTTTCATGTGTAATGATAACAAAACACCTTGTTCTTTAGCGTCATTGATTTCTGTTTCTAAGAAGTTTAATAGTGTCTTTCTGCTCATTACAGTAGCATCTATTATTTCTCCTTCTAATAGGTTTACACTTTCTTTTAAAACAGTTTTTGCACCATTTTCTGCAATGTGTTGTATGCTTATAGAGGTTGCATTATCTAGTGTTACAGATTTTTCATTATTTGCAAAATCTCCTTCAGACATTGTTGCTACATGAGTTTTAGAATCTGCAGACCATGCACCCATAGAGTGTGGATTTTTACGAGCGTAATTTTTAATTGCTTTTGGTGCTCTTCTGTCAGAGTTACCTTCTCTTAAAACTGGGTTTACTGCAGAACCTTTTACTTTATTAAAAATGGCTAACACTGCTTTTTCTTCAGCAGTTTTTGCTTCTTCTGGGTAATCTGGAATTGCAAAACCTAAAGCTTGTAATTCTTTAACAGCTGCACTTATTTGTGGTACAGATGCACTAATATTTGGTAACTTTATAATATTAGCTTCTAGGTTTTTGGCCAATTCACCTAATTGAGCAAGTGCATCTTCTACTTTTTGATCTTCGTTTAAATACTCAGAAAAATTCGCTAAAATTCTACCTGCTAAAGAAATATCTTTCACTTCTATTTCTATATTAGAAGATTTTGTAAATGCTTTTACAATGGGTAGAAAAGAACGTGTAGCCAAAGCTGGAGCTTCGTCTGTTTTTGTATATACTATTTTAGCTATTTTACTCATGAAACTATGTTTTTGTAGTTGTACTTATAGAAAATCTTTCAATAAAAAATATGTTTTTTTTGAAAGCGAGCAAATTTAAGAAATTAAGTTGAAATTTTAATTGGTAATATGTTATTAATTAGTATGTTTTATTAAAGTATTTGTAATTTTTGAAATCGATTTCGTGAAAGTTAAAAAATAAAAGCCATATTAAACAATTTCTTGCTATAATATGGCTTTTTTTGAAATAAATTAAAATCATTTAATTTTTCTTCTTTAAGAAAAAAATAAGCTAATTTATTTCAAATTTTAAAACACTTTATTTTAAAAAGCATTCTACTTTTTTAAAACTTTATTTGTGTTTATGTTATTTATCTAAATGTAAAAAGAAAACTTTTTTAAGGCTATACATCTCTTTAAACTTAGACAAACAATATTTTAAAGAACATTCTTTAAATATTTACATACCGTTTTTAGTTTATAAAACTAACAAGGCTTAATAAATACTTACATAAATATATTTTTTTATTTGTATTCCGTATAATTTTTAACCAATTAATAATCAACATATTACTAACAAGGATTGTTAACTTTTGTTCATAAAAAAAAGCGTTGTAAATTTTACAACGCTTTTTTGTTTCTATATCAAATGAAGTATTATCTTCTTTTTTCGGTAATTCTAGCTTTTTTACCAGTAAGACCTCTAAAGTAAAAGATACGAGCTCTACGTACTTTACCTCTTTTGTTAACTTCAATTTTTTGGATAGAAGGTAAGTTTACAGGAAAGATTCTTTCTACACCTACAGTACCAGACATTTTTCTGATAGTAAATGTTTCTGAAGCTCCATTTCCTCTTCTTTGAATAACAACACCTCTAAAAAACTGAGTACGTGTTTTGTTTCCTTCTTTAATTTCGTAATAAACAGTGATTGTATCACCAGCAGCAAATTCTGCAAATTCTTTTTTTGTTACAAACTCGTCTTGAACAAATTTTACTAAAGATTCCATATCTTTTAATTTTATTGATTTTGTAAAGCAACATTCACGATTTCTTCGTCAGAGGTTAATTTAGCGGTTGCAAAAGTAATAATTATTTTTTGGTTGATACAAATTATTTTAATTATTTTTTGGGTTGATAGTCAGTGCCATAGAAAACCCAAAATTTACGAACCTCTTTGTTATTAATTTTAATAATAATAGGGGCTAATTCTGTTACGTTTTTAAAATAGGTTTTTAATAATGGATTTACTTCTCCTAATTTATCTTTGTTTTTAAACCTTTTATCAGAATCTATAAATAGTGCGTTTTTTCCTTTTAATTTAGATAAGTTATCACCTAAATAATCGAAATGTAATGCTGGTAAACCAATAATGTTTTGTGCAAAAACTTTATCATCAATAAAAAAGTTTAAACAGGCAGATGTTTTGTAATTATCGTTAGAAAAAATAAATGTATTTGGATACTTTTGCTGTAAGATTTTTGTTTCTTCAGCCAATTCTTTCCACCCAACCCAAGTATCATCACTTTTAATAGGAACTAAATAAAACAAAATTTGTAAGGCAAAAAGTACATGAAAAACAATTGAAAATATTAACTGAATTTTTAATTGCTTTTTAGTGATAAACATGGCTGCAATGATGATTCCTGTAATATATGAAGGCATCATCCAATTTAATTTTACCCAATAAATAGGAGTAAGGCTAAAGAAACCTACAAAGGTTGGCACAAAAAAGGCAAATAGAAATAATGTTTTAGACTGTGGAAGTTTAAATTTTGCTAATGCTCTTTTGATGTATTTAAAGGTAAAAGTGATAAATAGTAAAAATAAAACGGGTAACAATAAAAATAGTTGATGCCCAATAGCACCAAAAAAGTAATTGGGTGATATTTTAAATTCTGAGATAGAACTGGTTCTTTCTGAGGATTGAAAAGCAAAAGAGGCAAACTCATTTTGATAGTTCCAATACCAAACAGGAAAAGTAACTCCTACAGAAATTATGATTGAAAACCACAACCAAGGAGAAAGTAATAATTTTCTGTATTGGTTAGAAAATACAAGGAAACCCAATAAACCAATTTGTAATAAAAGCGCTGTGTATTTACTGTTAAATGCGAACCCCATGGCTAAACCCGCAAAAATCCAATACCACTTTTGTTGTTCAAAAATAGCTTTGTATAAACAGATTAAACTTAATGTCCAGAATAAAAGTAAAGGTACATCTGGGGTAGAGTTGAACGATAAAATAGAAACACAAATAGTAGAAGCTATTAAAATAAGAGCTCTTTGTAATTTTTGTTTTGATAAAAAATATGAAGCTAGTTTGTAAAAACTTAAAATGGTTAATGAGGTTATTACAAAATCTGTCAATTTTACCACAAAAATCGATTGCCCAAATATCTCTGAGAATATACGCAGCAAATAGCCAATCATTCCTGGATGATCAAAATACGATAAAGATAAATTTTGCCCATACAAATAATAGTAAGCATCTTGTGGCATTAAGCCCATAAATGGGAGTAATATCAACCTAAAAAGTTGAAAACCTAAAACCCAAGAAATGGCTTTGTTGTTTTTTATGAATGAAACGAATTTACTCATCTAATAAATCTGGTCTTATTTGTTTCGTTCTTTCATAGGCTTTTTCTGATCGCCAATCATCAATTTTTGGAAAATTACCAGATAATAATATTTCTGGCACTTTAGTACCTTCAAAATTTGCAGGTCTTGTATAAACGGGAGGAGATAATAAATTGTCTTGAAAAGAGTCTGTTAGGGCAGATTGTTCATCGCCAATAACACCGGGAATTAAACGTACAACAGCGTCTACTAAAACAGCTGCTGCTAATTCGCCACCTGTTAAAACATAATCTCCAATAGAAATTTCTTTTGTAATGTAAAGGTCTCTAATGCGTTGGTCTACACCTTTGTAATGTCCAGTTAGAATTAAAATATTTTCTTTTAAAGAAAGGGTGTTTGCAGTAGTTTGATTCAGTGTTTTTGCATCTGGAGTCATATAAATAATTTCATCATAAACTCTTTCTGCTTGTAATTTTTTGATGCAATTAGATATGGGCTCTATCATTAAAACCATCCCTGCACCACCACCAAATTGTGTGTCGTCTATTTGTTTGTAGTTACCCAAACCATATTCGCGTAAATCGTGAATTACAATTTCTGCCAAACCTTTTTCTTTGGCGCGTTTTATAATGGAATGGTTAAAAGGGCTTTCTAATAAAGCTGGTGCTACTGAAATAATATCTATTCGCATTTTGCAAATGTAGTATTTTTAAAGAATTGCTACTTGCTAAATTATTTTTACTTTTTCAAATTTTTTTTCTAATCTTCTATACTTACATGAAACAAAGCTTCACCTTTATTTACAATAGGAGTTTTATTGGTGCAAAAAATATACCCATTATGTGGCGCTCTAATTCTTTTTTTAAATTCACCAAAAGGATCTTGTATAATGCCCAAAACTTCGTGTTTTTTTACAAAACTTCCATTTTTTGCTACTATTTTAAACATTCCAGAATGAGAAGAGCGCAACCATTTTGCTTTAGAAACAATAATAGGCTTTTCTCTTACAGTGATTTCTCCATCAATTAAACCTAAATGTATCAGTACATTTTTAGTACCATTTACACCTTCGTTAATAACAGTTGGGTTTAGTTCTTTTGATTTTCCACCTTCAAAAAGTAAAATAGTTTTACCCATTTTATTGCAAGTATATCGTAAAGATTTTGCAATATTATTAGAATACACAATAGTGGGTGGGTTAAATATTTTGGCTAATTCTAAAGCTTTTTTATCTGTTTCTACACAACGTATTTGCGAGATGTTATCTCTTTCTCCACCACCTGTATGAAAATCGATAATATAATCTACAAAGGGAGCAATTTTTTGGGTAAATTGATAGGCAAATTGGCTGGCCAAAGAACCAGTTGCAGAGCCAGGAAACATTCTGTTTAAATCTCTACCATCAGGAAATTCTCTTGTTTGAATTAAATAACCGAAAATATTAAAAACAGGAATGCAAATAATGGTTCCGTTTTTAGGTTTGTTAATATCTTGACTAATTATTTCTCTAATAATACCCACACCATTGGTTTCATCTCCATGAATACCTGCAAGCAAAAGTACTACAGGCCCAGGATTAGATGAACGCTCTATAATTACAGGAACATTTACTGTGGTTCTTGTATGTAATTTGGCAACTTTTAAGTCTAAAACTGTACGTTCTCCTTCAGGAATTTCTTTTCCTAATAAAAAGAATGGTTTATTCGACATGAATTTCTAAGTATCTTATAATTTCTTTAGCTATGTTTTTCTTTGTAGCAATTTCTATTCCTTCTAAACCTGGTGATGAATTTACTTCTAAAACCAAAGGGCCTTTAGAAGATTGTAACATATCTACACCAGCAATACCCAAACCTAATGCTTTGGTTGCTTTTAATGCTGTTTTTTCTTCTTCGTCTGTTAACTCTATAACAGTTGCATTTCCTCCTCTGTGCAAGTTAGATCTAAATTCGCCTTCTTTACCTTGTCGCTTGATAGCACCCACAACTTTACCATCAATGACAAAAGCTCTAATATCTGCACCACCAGCCTCTTTTATAAATTCTTGTGCAATTACTCTGGCGCCTAAACCATTAAAAGCTTCTAAAACAGAAGTAGCTGCATTTTTAGTTTCTGCTAAGACAACGCCCAACCCTTGTGTACCCTCTAATAATTTTAAAACTAAAGGTGCACCACCAACAGATTTTACAACATGCTCTACATCTTTTGTATAATTGGTAAAAACGGTTTTTGGCAGACCTACTCCTGCTCTTGCTAAAATTTGTAAACTACTTAATTTGTCTCTAGATCTAGTTAGCGCCATAGAAGAAACAGAGGTAAACACTTTCATCATTTCAAACTGACGTATAACAGCTGTACCATAGAAAGTAACAGAGGCGCCAATTCTTGGAATAATGGCGTCTATGCCAGTTAAATATTCTCCTTTATAATATATTTTTGGAGATTTTTTTTCTATTTCGATATTGCATTTTAAATGATCTACCACCATTACTTCATGTCCACGTTTTTCTGCAGCCTCAACTAATCTTTTTGTGGAATAAAGTTTAGGATTTCTAGATAAAATTACAATTCTCATTTATTTTTATATTTTAATTTGTGCGATAAATTTTTCTTTGCAGTGTCAATCACAAATTTTTTATTCAAAAATTTACGTCCTAGTAATATAGGGAATTTCATGTCTTTACGCTCACTAAGTGTTAAATAGATGGGAAAAGTTTGATTAAAAATTGTGATTTTTGTGTGAATTCTAAATCTTGTTTCTTTTATACCATTAGAACTTTTTACAATTTTAGA
Organism: uncultured Polaribacter sp.; assembly: GCF_947503855.1. GTDB lineage: Bacteria > Bacteroidota > Bacteroidia > Flavobacteriales > Flavobacteriaceae > Polaribacter. The sequence continues at coordinate 142,248 of NZ_CANNFF010000008.1, forward strand.
CGTATAATCATCAGATGTAAACTCTTTGTTATTGTATAAAGGATGCTCTTTATCTAACAACGTAAACTTTATGATAGTTTTATTGTTTTTTATAATTTCTTTGATATTAGCACAATGAATAGAAGAGGTGTAAGCGCCAGAATCTACTTTAATATCTATGTCTTCTAAATAAAATTCTGGAAAATCTGCTTTGTCTTCTCTACCAATAGTTAATTTCATTCTTGCAATTTAATGTTTGTAAATTTATAAAGACTTGTTTAAACCACCTTGTTAATTATTTATAAATTTTCAATAGCTGCTTCTGCACAACGTTCTCCATCCATGGCAGCAGAAACAATACCACCTGCATAGCCACCACCTTCTCCACAAGGATATAATCCTTTAATTTCTACATGCTCTAAATTTTCTTTTCTAGGGATGTTTACCGGAGATGAAGTTCTGGATTCTACACCCACAATATTAGCTTCGTTGGTAAAATAACCATGCATTTTTTTTCCAAATTCAGAAAAGCCTTTACGTAATCTACTACCAATAATTCTTGGTAAAAGAGAGTGTAGTGGAGCCGATTTTAATCCTGGTTGATAAGAGCAATCGTTTAAATTTGTAGATAATTTACCATCTACAAAATCTACTAATCTTTGTGCTGGTGCAGTTTGTGTTCTACCACCTGCAAAAAAAGCAATTTTTTCTAAATCTTTTTGAAACTCTAAACCTTTTAAAGCGCCAAATTTCTCATACTTTTTAAAATCTCTATCAATATCTAACTCTACAACAATACCAGAGTTTGCAAATTTATTATTTCTTCTAGATGGAGACATTCCATTTACCACAACTTCGCCTTCTGCAGTTGCTGCAGGTACAATAAAACCACCAGGACACATACAAAAAGAGTACACACCTCTATTATTTACTTGTTGCACCAAACTATAGGCTGCTGCTGGTAACAATTCGTCTCTTTCTCCAGAACAATGGTATTGAATTTGGTCTATAATTTCTTGTGGATGTTCTACGCGAACGCCCATTGCAAAAGACTTTGCTTTAATTTTTATTTCTTTTTTATACAATAATTCGTAAATATCTCTTGCAGAATGACCTGTGGCTAAAATTACCGAATTTACAGTCATTTCTGAGCCATTTTCTAGCTGAATGGCTTTTAACGCATTATTTTTTATTATAAAATCTACGACTTTGGTTTCAAAATGAATTTCGCCACCAAATTGTAAAATGGTTTCTCTAATGTTCTCAATAATTTTAGGCAATTTATTGGTGCCAATATGAGGATGTGCGTCTACTAAAATTTGTTCAGTTGCTCCATGAAAAACTAAGTTTTCAAAAATCCTTCTTACATCACCGCGTTTTAAACTTCGGGTGTATAATTTTCCATCAGAATACGTTCCTGCACCACCTTCGCCAAAACAATAGTTAGAATTTTCGTTTACAACATGATCTTGATTGATTGCTTTTAAATCTCTACGTCTGTCTCGTACATTTTTACCACGTTCTAAAACAATGGGTTTGTAACCTAATTCTATACAGCGTAAAGCAGCATACATACCTGCAGGACCAAAACCAATAATATGAATTTCTTTAGCGTTAGAAACATCTTTATACTCAAAAATATAATCAGATTTTTCAGGAACAGCTTCGTTTATATACACGGCTACTTTATAATTAAAAATGATGTCTTTTTTACGAGCATCTATAGATTTACGTAAAATTTTTATAGCCGTAATTTCTGTTTTATCAACTTTTAATTGCTTAGAGGCTTTGTATAAAAGAATGTTTTCTTTACGCTCTTCTATTAAATTTACACGAAGTTGAATTTCTTTAACCATGCCACAAAAGTAGGTAATTTAAAGAAGATTATTTGAGAGAATTTTTGTCATTTTTTGGGGAGATTTTTTTAAAATAAGAGGAATGTGATATCGTTTTAAAGACTTAAATTTGGTATTAACTTAGTTATAGGTTTTTAAATTTAGATACAAACTAAATCAACCTTGCTTGTATCATTCTATAATTACCAAACAAATCTTTTTTTAGCTCGATATTTGTAAACTCTTTTTCTTTGAGCATTGTAACAGTTTCGTTGCTTAAATATTGATTGATTTCAAAAAATAACAGCCCGTTTTTAGTAAGATGACTTTTTGCTAAATCAGCTATTTTTTTATAAAAAATAAGTGGATTTTCATTATCTACAAACAAAGCCAAATGAGGTTCGTTGTTTAAAACATTATTTTTTATTTCTACTTTTTCTAATTCTCTAACATAAGGTGGGTTAGAAACAATAATGTCATATTTGTTATTAGAATGAGTTTTCGATTGTGCTAAAACAGATAATTTATTAAGATTTTCTGCTTGTAAAATATCTAACTCAAAAAAATCAATAGTAACGTTGTTTAGACTAGCATTTTGTTTTGCTATTTTTAAAGCATTTGAAGAAACATCAATAGCAGAAATAGTTATGTTTTTTAGGTTTTTTGCTAGTGAAATTGGGATACAACCAGTTCCTGTACCAATATCTAAGATAGAAAGTGATTCCTTTTGTATCTTGATTCTTAATTCTTGAATCTCTTTTAAAATCCACTCAACCAATTCTTCTGTTTCTGGTCTTGGTATTAACGTATTTTTATCTACCAAAAATGGTAAACCGTAAAATGCTGTTTTTCCTAAAATATATTGTATCGGTTCTTCTTTTTTTAATCTAGAAATGATGTTTTTTAAATTATTTAAAATTTCATTTTCTATTATAAAATCAGGTTTTAAAACCGTATCAATTCTTTGGAGGCCTAAAAGTTCCTCAATCAGGATAAAAAAAAATGAATCTATCTCTGTTTGTGGATAAATTTCTGAGAGTTTATCAGAAAAATAAAGTTTAAATTTTTTTAATGTCATATTTCTTTTAGCATCCACACATTACAAGAATAATGGCAGGTGTTTCCCAAAGGTTTTTCTAAATTAGTAAAGCCATTTTTATGGTATAATTTTACAGCGTCTTGCATATACGGTAAGGTTTCTAAATAACAACTTTCAAAACCAAATTCTTTTGCTTTTTCTAGGCATTTAGAAATCAATTTTGTACCCAAACCTTTGCCTCTTGCAATGGGTAAAAAATACATTTTTTGTAATTCACAAACATTGCCATCAAAATTATCTAACTGAGCAATTCCTGCACCACCAACCACATTTCCTTTATGTTCTAAAACATAATAAACTGCTTTTTCTTTTTCATAGGTTTCAAACATTTTATCTGTGGCTTCATCTTCATAAGCAGTGCCCACTTTTGGTGCGCCCATTTCTAAAATTACATTTCTAATAACTTTTGCTAGTGCTTTATTATCTTTGGTTTTTATTTCTCTTATGATAAAATCTTCATATATCATTTAATACCGTATTTTTGCAGGAGCAATTTACCTATTTTTTTAATTTTTAATATGAAAAATCCAGTATATTTTATTTTTTTATGTTTGTTTATTTTAGGATGTTCTGTAAAGAAAAAACCAGTATTTTTAAAGGTAGACGATTTAAAATTAATTTCTTTTAAAAGTGATACAATTCGGTTAAAAGCTGCTGCTTATTTTGAAAACCCAAATGATGTTGGTGGTAAAATTTCTACAGACGAAATTAAGGTGATTATCAATGGAGCAGAACTGGCGCAAGTATCTTCAGATGAGTTTAAAGTACCGGCAAGAAAAGCATTTGCAATACCTTTAAAAGTGGTTGTGCCTGCAAAAAAAGTGTTCGAAAATAATAAAAATGGCATTTTAGGCGGATTGTTAAACTCTGTACTAAATAAATCTATAAAAGTCCATTTTAAAGGAGATTTAAAGTATACGTTTTTTGGTTTCTCTAAAGTTTACCACATAGATCAAGAGCAAGAAATTAAATTTTAAGCCAACAGATATTACACACGAATTTTACATAAAACGCTGTTTGCAAATTGCAAAAAACGGTATTGGTTTTACACGACCAAACCCAGCTGTGGGTGCTGTAATTGTGCTAAATAACACAATTATTGGCGAAGGTTTTACCTCTAATTATGGTGGTAATCATGCAGAGGTAAATGCTGTAAATGCAGTAAAAGACAAATCAGTTTTAAAAAATGCTACTATTTATGTAACCTTAGAACCTTGTTCTCATTTTGGTAAAACACCACCTTGTGCAGATTTATTGGTAAAACATCAATTTAAAAAAGTAGTAATTGGTTGTGTAGACAGCAATAGTTTGGTGGCTGGAAAAGGAATTGAACGATTGCAAAACGCAGGCATTGAATTGGTTGTAGGTGTTTTAGAAGATGAATGTAGAGCGCATCACAGACGATTTTTTACAGTTCAAGAAAAAAAACGTCCTTACATTATTTTAAAATGGGCAGAAACTAAAAACGGATTTGTTGCTCCCATTAAAAAAGATAAACAACATCCTTTTTGGATTTCCAACACGTATTCTCAACAATTGGTGCATAAATTACGAGCAAAAGAACATGCAATTTTGGTAGGTACAAATACCGTTTTGGCAGATAATCCTAAACTGAATGTTAGAAGTTGGTCTGGACAAAACCCCATTAGAATTGTGATAGATAGTTCATTAAAATTAACTAAAAATTTACATGTTTTTGATGGAAAAGTAAGTACCATTGTAATTTTAGATTCAAAAAATATTCATAAAGAAACTAGAGAAAATGTTTTTTTTGAAAGTATAAACTTTGATGAAAATATAGCACAACAAATTTGCGAAGTTCTACACAAACACAAAATACAGTCTTTAATTATAGAAGGTGGAACCCGAACTTTACAAACTTTTATTGATGAAAACCTTTGGGACGAAGCGTTTGTTTTTGTGGGATGTTCTGTTTTTGAAAAAGGAGTAAAAGCACCTGTTTTAAAAGGAGAATTTATAGAAGAAAAAATACAAAATGATATTTTAAAAACGTATTTTAATGATTAAAAACATCATTTTCGATTTTGGAGATATTTTTATCAACTTAGATAAAAAACATTTTGCCAAAGAATTACAAAACTTAGGAATAAACCAGGATGATGCAACTATAATACGTGTTTTGAATGATTATGAAATGGGGCTAATTTCAACAAAAGAGTTCTTGTATTACTTTGAAGAAAAATTAGAAATCCCATCTGCAATTTTAAAAAAAGCTTGGAATTCTATCTTGAGAGATTTTCCTGAACATAGATTACAATTCATTCAGAAATTAGCTTCAGAAAAAAAATATAGGTTGTTTTTATTAAGCAATACAAATGATTTACACATTTCTTGGATTCAAGAACGTTGGGGAATGGATTTGTACAATCAATTTAAAAATTGTTTTGAAGCATTTTATTTAACACATGAAATTAATTTTAGAAAACCGAATTTAGATATTTATCAATTTGTTTTGAAAAAGCACAATTTAAAAGCTACAGAAACACTTTTTATAGATGATACCAAAGAAAATACAGAGGCTGCTAAATCTATAGGTTTGAAGGTTTGGAATTTAACGCCAGGTAAAGAAGATGTAACCCAATTATTTACCACAAAAAAACATTTATTTTGATTTTCCTTTTATTAAGCATCCTTTTTTCGACAGGATTATTTGTTATTTTTAAGTTTTTCGGTATTTATAAAATAGATGTTTTAAAAGCCATTGTTGTCAATTATATAGTGGCTTTTACAATGGGTTTTTTATTGGCAGAAAGACAAATACCTATTCACAAAATATATTTAGAACCTTGGTTTTTTGGCGCTTTGTTTTTAGGAGCAATGTTTGTGTCTGTTTTTTTTGTAATGGCAATGACCGCTCAAAAAAATGGTGTTTCTGTAACTTCTATCGCAGGAAAAATGTCTGTGGTTATTCCTGTTTTTTTTGGTATTATTCTTTACAAAGAATCTGTTAGTTTTTTAAAAATATCAGGAATTTTATTTGCTTTAGTGGCTGTGTATTTATCCTCTGTAAATGAAGAAAAAAACACAAAAAATGGAACCTTATTATTTCCCATTTTACTTTTTTTAGGTTCTGGTATTATAGATACTGTTTTAAAATTTGTGCAGACTAATTATGTTGATGATAGAGATGTTTCTATTTTTTCTGGTAGTTTGTTTGGTATTGCAGCCATTTTTGGGTTGATTATTTTGGGTATTAAAACTTTAAAGAAACCTGAGAAATTCGGTTATAAAAATATTTTAGCAGGTGTTGCTTTGGGTGTTCCTAATTATTTTTCTATCATTTTTTTAATAAAAGCATTACAAATTAAAAATTTTGAAAGCTCTACATTATTTACCATAAATAATGTTGCTATTGTAATTGTTTCCACTTTAGTGGGATTGTTGTTTTTTAAAGAAAAGTTTAGTAATAAAAATAAAATTGGAGTTGTTTTGGCTGTTCTAGGTATTATTTTAGTAACTATTGCATAATGAAAGAAGACACATATAAAACAATTAAAAAACCATCTGAAGAAACACTTTTTAAAGAAAAAGGGAGTAAGTTTTTTGGATACGCTTTTCCTGTTTTAGCAGAAGATGATGTGAAAGAGAAGTTAGAACTTTTAAAGAAAAAACATCATTCAGCACGACATTTTTGTTACGCATATCAAATAGGATTCGAAAAAACACAATACAGGGCCAATGATGATGGTGAACCTAATAATTCTGCGGGTTTGCCAATTTACGGGCAAATACAGTCTTTTGGGGTTACCAATATTTTAGTAGTTTCTGTTCGCTATTTTGGAGGAACCAAATTGGGTGTTGGTGGGTTGATTTCTGCTTATAAAACATCGGCTCAATTGGCTTTAGAAGCTTCAGAAATTTTAGTAAAAACGATAGATGTTAACTACCAGTTAAAATTTAATTACGATTTAATGAATGCGGTACAGCGAATTATCAAAGAAAAAAATCTAGAAATTGTTTCTCAGAAATTAGAAATGGATTGTGAATATGTAATTTCTGTTCGTAAAAATGATGCAAAAGCCATTTTTACCATTTTTGATAGTTTATATAAACTAACAATAAAAAAATGTTAATTGCGTTTAATTTTAATCTAAAAAAATAATTTTTTAAGAGTGTATATCACTTTTATTTAAATTACAATTGCCAGAAGTATTAAAAAATATATTTCAATTTGTGTAAATAATTCAACAGTATTATTTAATATTCTAATGCTTTTAATAAATAATCAGGACAGCGGGTTGGTTTCATGTTTTCAGAATTCATAAAAGCTAATACAGAGTTTCCTGTACAAATTAATTCATTATTCTGATTTTTAATCTCATAATCAAATTCAATTTTAACCATCGGTTTCTTTTTTAGAAAAGTATGTATGGTTAGCATATCATCATACAAAGCAGATTTTATAAAATTACATTTTAATGAAATTACAGGAAGCATTATTCCGCTGATTTCCATATCTTTGTAAGTAACCCCTAAAGAACGCAACCATTCTGTTCTACCCATTTCAAAAAACTGCGCGTAATTACCATGGTAAACAACGCCCATTTGGTCAGTTTCAGAATATCGAATTCTAGTTTTTGTTGATGATTTTTTCAAAATTAGTGAACTATTTAAGTTTTCCATTTTACGCAAAAAATAATTAATAATCAATAGCAATTTCATTTTTTTATGATGAAATTTATTCACACTTTTGTAGAACGTAAAAATCAAAGTTTTCAAAAGCTTTTTTTTATCTAATTTTATTAACGTATAACCCCGCCCTAAATAACAAATGACAACTACTGCTGATTCAGTTTGGAATGAATGTTTGTCTTTTATAAAAGACAACATAAAACCACAAGCATACAAAACTTGGTTTGAACCAATCAAGCCTGTAAAACTTTCAGGAGAAGCATTAACAATACAAGTGCCTAGTAAATTTTTTTACGAATGGTTAGAAGAGCATTATATTAAATTATTAAGAGTTGCGTTGGTAAGACAATTAGGGAATGATGCCAAATTGATTTACGATGTTAAAATGGAAAACAATTACAGTAGCAATAGACCGCAAATTGTAAAAATTCCGAGTTCTAACAGAGATCCTTTAAAACCACAAAAGGTAACAGTACCATTAGAGTCTAATAAAAGAGAGTTAAGAAACCCATTTATTATACCGGGTTTACAAAAAGTAAAAATAGAATCTCAATTAAATCCAAATTATAATTTTAATAATTTTATAGAAGGAGACTCTAACAGGTTAGCACGTTCTGCAGGTATGGCAGTTGCAAATAAACCTGGTGGTACTTCATTCAATCCATTATTAATTTATGGAGGTGTTGGTTTAGGTAAAACACATTTGGCTCACGCAATAGGTGTAGATATAAAAGATAAATATCCAGACAAAACAGTTTTGTATATTTCTTCAGAAAAGTTTACACAACAATTTATAGATTCCGTAAAGTCAAATACCAGAAACGATTTTATTCACTTTTATCAAATGATAGATGTGTTAATTATTGACGATGTTCAATTTTTATCGGGTAAAGCAGGTACACAAGATGTTTTTTTCCATATTTTTAATCATTTACACCAAAACGGAAAACAGGTAATTTTAACTTCAGATAAGGCGCCTGTTGATATGCAAGATATTGAACAACGTTTATTATCTAGATTTAAATGGGGATTGTCTGCAGAACTACAAGCACCAGATTATGAAACAAGAATTTCTATATTACAAAATAAATTGTACAGAGATGGTGTAGAGATGCCAGAAGAAATTATAGAATATATTGCAAAAAATATAAAATCTAACGTTAGAGAATTAGAAGGTGTTATTATTTCGATGATTGCACAAGCTTCTTTTAACAGAAGAGAATTTTCTATAGAATTAGCAAAACAGATTGTAGATAAATTTGTAAAAAATACTAAGAAAGAAGTTTCTATAGATTACATACAAAAAGAGGTGTCTAAATATTTTGATATGGATGTAGCCACTTTACAATCTAAAACTAGAAAACGTCATATTGTACAAGCGAGACAATTAGCAATGTATTTTGCGAAAAGATTAACTAAAACTTCTTTGGCAAGTATTGGAAATCAAATTGGGCAAAGAGACCATGCAACTGTATTACATGCCTGCAAAACTGTAGATAATCTAACAGAAACAGACAAGCAGTTTAGAAAATACGTAGACGATTTAACCAAAAAGCTTACTTTTTAAAAGTTTTCATTGCATTTTTAGTCTGTTATTATAATCACTTAACTTTTTATAAGAGATAAAATCTTTATTATTTTTTACCAAAAATATTTTATGAAAAAAGTTTTAATGGTTTGTTTGGGTAATATTTGTAGATCTCCACTAGCAGAGGCTATTTTACAATCTAAAGTTGATTCAAAAGAAGTTTTGGTAGATTCTGCTGGTACAGCAGCCTATCATATTGGTAATTTACCAGATAAGCGCTCAATAGAAGTAGCAGCAAAATATGGTTTAAATATTAACAATCAACGAGCACGAAAATTTGTAGCAGCAGATTTTGATGAGTTTGATTTTATTTATGCTATGGATAAAAGCAACTACAACAACATCCTTTTATTGGCAAATAATGCAGATGATAAACAAAAAGTAAAGCTAATTTTAAATGAAATTTCTGAAGATAATCACTCTGTGCCAGATCCATATTATGGAGGAGATCAAGGTTTTGAAAATGTATATAATATGTTAGATAAAGCTTGTACAGTTATTGCCAATAAACTTTAAAAAATTAAATATTGTTTATTTTAGAAGGCGAATTCGTATGCTGGTAAGAACTAAATCAATTAAACTACTACTATAAATTAAAAAATATGTTTGGTAAACTTTATTTAATTCCTACAACTTTAGGAGATACAGAACCTTTAGAAGTGATGCCACTTTCTGTAAAAAAAGTAGTAGAGCAAATAGATTATTACATTGTAGAAAATGAAAAATCTGCAAGAAGATTTATCAAAAAAATTTCACCAAAAAAATCGCAACCTTCGTTACAATTAATGCTGTTAGATAAATATACAGAAGAAATTGAAACTAGAAAGTATTTAGACGTTTGTAAAGAAGGTATCAATGTAGGTTTACTATCAGAAGCTGGTGTGCCTGCAGTTGCAGATCCAGGTGCTAGTATTGTAAAATTAGCACACGAAAAAAATATAAAAGTTGTGCCTTTGGTAGGTCCAAGTTCTATTTTGATGGCAATGATGAGTTCTGGTATGAATGGACAAAATTTTGCTTTTAATGGTTATTTACCCATAGATAAAGCAGATAGAAAAAGAGCAATTAAAGAGCTAGAAAAGTTGTCTAAAGAAAAGGATCAATCTCAAATTTTTATAGAAACACCTTATAGAAACGAAAAAATGTTTGCCGACTTAAAAGTAACATTGACACCCAATACCAATTTATGTATTGCTGTAGATATTACTTTACCTACTGAGTTTATTAAAACAGATTCTATACAAAACTGGAAAAAACAAACTCCAGATTTACATAAAAAACCAGCTATTTTTATAATTCATAAATAACTTAGAAAGCATAAAACTTGTAACTCTATCAATTATAAAATACAATCTAAATATCATTAACTTAGGAATAAAGATATTTTTAGATCAATTGTGGTTTTAAAAAATCCAGTATTTGTTTTTTGGTGATAACAGTATTTTTTTCACAGCCTCTAGAATTGAAAAACTTATAAATAAAAGTGATGAAAAATAATTAATTAAAGTCTTTAAACTTTTGCTTTTTTATCGGCTACAAGGTTAGAAACATTGTAACCTCCAAACCTTTTCATATAATGCTGAATTGTTGAACCATAAGCATCTGTAAAACGAACAACACCATTACTTCTTAGAAATTTTTTTACATTTCCAGCACCACTTAAATGAGCTGCAGCTAAAATACCAGATTCTGTAATTTTAATACCATTAATGATTTTACCAACAGAACGTTTAATGTCTTTTCTTAAAATCCATTTGTTTACTTTACACAAAGCTATAAAGGCATTTTCTTGTATTTCTGGGTTGTTTAAAAAAGCTTGTGCATTGTATATTTTAAATCTCTGTAAAGTAGTTTTACCAAACTGATATTTACCAAGATAGCCCAAAGTATTTACGACACTATATTTTCCTTGAGATTCTTTAAAAGCAACAGCTTCTTTAAAAGCAACAAAGTCTTTTTTTAAGTATAAAATGTTGTGGTTTATCTTTTTAGGAAAAACCGAATGTAATGTTTTTACATTTTCTACTTTATAAACATTACTTTCATTCTTTGCAATTGCATTCATGAAAATAAAAACAATAGCTAATAATATAAATTTATTTTTGATAAAAAATAACTTTCTGTTTTGCGAGTGCAAATTTACATTGCAATTTTAAAACAATTGATTATCAATATGTTAAAATTTAATAAAAATAAATATAATGAAATTTTATTTACCTATTGATATTAATTTATTGGGTAATAGCTGGTGTCTTTATGAAATTAACAATAGAAAACACAAATTTTAAGAATTTCGATTTTGTATTGTTTTTGTTAATTCTCTCACTAAATTTATATAAAATTGACTGTAAGAGTTTTGTAATATTAGGTTTATAAGTTTTGTTTCGCCCTAAAAATGTATTCTGTATCAAAGTTTATATTCTTTGTGCTAATACTCGTTTAAAGCCAACAAATATTCTGTGCTTAAAATATTTTCTGTAATTATTACAATATTTCTTATAGGTTTATTTATTGTGTCAGGTTTTTTAAAGAATGCTAATTTTACTTGTGGAGTGTCTTAAATTAAAAACAAAAACTTGATTGTATATATTTTAAAAAAAGTTTTTAGATTAAACCACCAACTATTATCTATTAATTTTTTGCTTGTTAAGCCATCTGTGATATTTAGCTGCATTTCTATTATGTTCTGCTAACGATTTAGAAAAAGAATGATACCCTAATTTATCTACATTTACACACATGTATAAATAGTCGTGATTATTAGCATTTAGAACACCATCTATAGCAGAAACATCTGGCATTGCAATTAATGTTGTTGGTAAACCGCTATATTTATAAGTGTTATAAGGTGATTTAATTTGTAAATCTACAGTTAGTACTCTTTTTACAACATAAGCTTGTCCTTTTATTTCTTTAATGCAATAAATTATGGTTGGGTCTGCTTGCAAAGGCATTCCTTTTTTTAGTCTGTTTAAATACAATCCAGCAACAATAGGTCTTTCAGATTTTTTAGCAGTTTCTTTTTGAACAATCGAAGCCAATGTGCTTACTTCACTTTTGGTTAATCCTAATTTTTCTGCTTTGCTGATTCTGTTTTTATTCCAAAATCTATTATAGGCCCTTAGCATTTTGCTTCTAAATTTATCTGGACTAATTGTCCAATACACTTCATAAGTGTTTGGGATAAAAATTTGCAATACACTTTTTTCTGAGAGTTCATTTTTTAAAAGAAACTCTTTATTTGTAAAAGATTTTAATAAACTAATAGAATCTGCTTGAATTTGTTTAGAAATTCTACCCGCAAATTTCTCTAAAGTATCTTGGTTATTAAAAGATATTTTTAAAGGTGTTTGCATTCCGCCTCTTAGCATATTTACCAAATCATTGTTAGACATGCCTTTTGTTAAAACATATCTACCCACTTTTGGTTTAGAAAAGTTTTTACGAGCTGCCACCCAAAGAAATGTGTTTGGATTTTTAGATATATCCTTAATATGAGCTTTTATATCTTGTAAAGTATCATCACTATTTACATATAAAACATATTTTTTAGTAATGGCTTCACCAAATATTTTTTGGTAATAGTTGTATGCTAATATTCCTCCTAAAAGGAAAAAAAATGCTAATAAATAAATTGTTTTTTTCTTCAATGGTACCTGTTTTTGCAAAGCGGCAAAGTTACTATTTTATCAGTTGATATAATACTTCATCTTTAAATTTTCCTTTAGAGAAAATCCAATCTTTTTTTACACCTACTTTTGTAAAGTTGTATTTGGTAAAAAGCTGAATACTTTTGCTGTTATCGCTAGTAATATTTGTATATAGTTGATGCAGGTTTAAGCTAGAAAAACAATATTGAATTAATACTGATAGCGCTTCAGTTGCATATCCTTTTTCTTGAAAATTTGGGTGAATTAAAACACCAATTCCTGCTCTTTTATGTTGTGGATTAAAATCAAAAATATCTATAGTACCAATGGCTTTTTTAGAGGTGTTTTCTTCAATAATAAAACGCACTTGTTTGGCTTCATATATATCTAAATGTGCGTTTTCTATGTACTGTTTTAATATAAATTTAGAAAATGGAGTTTGTGTATGGCTTACTTCCCAAAAGGAAGAGTTGTTTTCTATTTGATATAAGAAATCTAAATCTTCGGGCTCTAAGGCTCTTAAATTTATTTTATTACCAATTAATAAATTAGTTGTCATAATTAAAAGTAAATATTTATATTTAGATGGTAAATATCCTATTATTTTTACTTTATAATTAAACTTTTTATAAAAATATATGTCTAATTACTTTCTAATATATACTTTTTGTGATTTTTAGAGAAATTAACAAACTACCAATTTTAACTTACACTTTATGAAGCAATTAAAAATAGTATTATTTTTCTTTTTCTTTACATCAACCATTTTAAGTCAACAACAGACACCAAACATATTACTAATTATAGCAGATGATTTAGGCATAGATTCTACTCCAGGTTTTGGCATTGAAAACGATTTACCTGTAACTCCAACACTAGATTCTTTTAGAGAAAAAGGAGTCACCTTTACAAACACTTGGGCAACACCACAATGTTCTCCAACTCGAGCAGCAATTATAAGTGGTAAATACGGAATTAAAACAGGTGTAATGAGACCACCATTAATTTTAGATCCAAGCCAAACATCATTGTTTACAAAAATAAAAGAACAAAGTACAACAGATTATAGTATGGCTGTAATTGGAAAATGGCATATTGGAGGCAATAATAGTGCTAATTATAACCATCCAGCAAATTCTGGAGTTCCTTATTACGAAGGGGTTTTTACAGCGCAAGTTTCAGATTATTACAACTGGACAAAATTAAACACAACACAAAAAGAAGAAGAAGTAAATGAATATATTACAACACACTTAACAAATAGGGCCATTTCTTGGGTAAACAATCAAACAAAACCTTGGTTTTTATGGTTATCTCATATAGCACCACATACGCCTTTTCAAACACCACCTTCAGGCACTTATACAACTACACCAACTAATGATAGAACAACGTATTTATCAATGATAGAAAATTTAGATTTTGAAACCAATAGACTACTAGAAAGTATGGATGATAAAACACTAGAAAATACAGTTATTATTTTTATTGGTGATAATGGAACTCCAGGAAGAACAAACAATTATTGGCCAAATGGGCATGCTAAATCTTCACTATATGAAGGGGGTATTAGAGTACCCATGATTATTACAGGAAAATCTGTAGAAAGAGTAAATGAAATCGAATCTAGTTTAGTACAAGCAACAGATTTACATGCCACAATTTTAGAATTAGCGGGTGTACAATTATTGGGAGGTACAGAAAATAGTTTAAGTTTAAAACCAGCTTTAACATCAGAAAATCAAATTAAAAGGCAAATTTTGTATTCTGATTATGAAAGTGGTGGAGTAGAATCTTGGGCAACAAGAAATGCTAATTATAAATTAATCGAAGATAAAAATGGAAATGAAGAATTTTACAATATTCTAATTGATATTAAAGAACAAAACAACCTAATAGATAACTTAACAACAGAGCAAGAAACCATAAAAACAATGCTAAAAAAAGAGGCTCAAATCATTAGAACAGGTTGGTCTTGTAATGATGGTATAAAAAATGGAAATGAAACTACAATAGATGATTGTAATAATACTTGTGGAGTAATAGATGTATTAAGTTTTGATAATATTGCTTGTACAGATGAACCTATAAGCCCAAGTATTTACTACGAATACATAGAAGCAAACGAAAGAATTGTATATTCTAACAATTATCCAAATCATAACTTTTCTTATGTTTCTCCTAGAATACCAGAACCATATTATAGAATCTATAAATTTGATTTAAAACCAAAATTATCTGGAATAACAACAAACTTAACAAGAGCAAATGGAAGACCTGTAAACTTTTTCGGGATTAGTTTAAATGGTGTATATATGATGCCAGCACCAGCAACTCCTTTTATTTTTGAAGATAAAAATACAGGACAATATAATTGGGATTGGGTTTTTGAGCCTACAACAAATATAGGAGAAGGTAGTGGTTTTGTGTCTTTAGACTGCGCTTCAGCTCATGTAAACCCAAATTCAGGGTATCACTATCATGGAAATATGTTTGAATATGTAGAGAAATTGAAACCTGGAATTTCTACAACAAATTTTATACCAGAGAATTTTTTACAAGTAGGTTGGGCAGCTGATGGCTTTCCTATTGTGTATAGATTTGGGCCCGATAAAGATGGAAATGTAAAGGAAATGTTTCCAAGTTTTCAATTAAAAAGTGGCATAAGGCCTGGGGATGGTATTAGTGCACCTTGTGGCTCCTATTCTGGAAAATATACAAATGATTTTGAATTTATAGCAGGAAAAGGAGATCTAGATGAATGTAATGGTATAGCAGCATCTATAACTTTAAAAACTGCCCAAGGTGAAGAAACTTTTGAATATTATTACGTGGTAACAAAAGATTTTCCTCAAATATCAAGATGTATGAAAGGGAATTTTAATGATAGTTTTATAAGTAATGCAGGATCTTTAAATGATGTTGATAACGATTCTGATGGATTTGTAAGTGTTTTTGATTGTGATGATAGTAACGCAAATATAAATCCTTTTGCAAAAGATAATCCAGCAACAGAAATAGATGAAAGTTGTGGAGCTACTTTAGGGGCTCGTGAAATTGATTTAGAAGAATTAGGTTACTATGTAAACGCAAACCCTAATAATGGTGTTTTTTCTATAATTTCTACAAATATCGAAAAATATAAGGTTGGTTTATTTACTGTAACTGGAAAATTGATTGATAAAAAATCAGGCGTTGGTGTTATAGAATTTAAAGATATAAATGCTTCCGGTATTTATCTTTTAAGAATAGCAAAAGAAGGGAAAGTGTTAGGAACTATTAAAGTAATTGTAAAATGAGAGTTTTAATAATAATTTTAGTTACTTTTTTTAATATTAGTACAATTTTTAAAACACACGATGCAATTTCTGCATCGTTTAATCTTATTGAAAAAGGACACGTATTAATGTTAGAAATTGAGTTTGATAGGTTCGATTATTTAAAATTAGATGAAATTGATAATCATAAAATAACGAAGCCAGAATTTAGTAAATACCTAAATAAAACTACAAGTTGGCAAATTGATGGCGAAAAATTAATACCAAAGGTTTTGGCTATAAAATTAGAAAGAGAACACGCAAAAGTAATCTGTTTTTTATCTAATTCGAAAAAAAACATTAAAACAATTACAGTTAAAAACAACTTTTTAAATAATGTTAAAGATCACTCTAATATTGTAAAGTTAGATGTTAATAATATTTTTAAAGATTTTAGATTGCATAAAAACAGACAAGAAATTAAGGTAGATTATAATTTAAAAACAAATTAAATTTTAATGACTCCTTCAAAAACAAAAACTGCTGGCCCTTTTAAAAACACATTAGCATAAATACCATTTTTTTCAGTAAAACAAACCTCTAAATTACCACCTTCTACAGGTAAAGAAATGCGATTACTTTTTGTTTTACCTGTTTTATGCATGGCAATAGCAACTGCAGTTACGCCTGTACCACAAGCTAAAGTTTCATTTTCTACACCTTTTTCGTAAGTTCTTACTTTAAATGTAGTTTCATCTACTTGTTCTACAAAATTTACGTTGCTTCCTGGGTTTTTATAAGAATTTCGTATCTTTTTTCCGTTTTCAAAAACGGGATAATTCTCTAAATTTTCTACAATTTGTACATGATGTTGTGTACCTGTATATGCAAAAACATGGTTTTCATTTACTTCAACTTCATCAACATCAATCATTTTTAAAGATACAGTATCGTTGTTTATTTCTGCAAAATGAGGTCCATCAACAGCTATAAAGTTAGTGCTATTTTCTATTATGTGTAATTGTTTTGCAAAAGCAACAGCACATCTACCACCATTACCACAAAAGGTTTCGCTACCATCAGCATTAAAATAAATCATTCTAAAATCAACATCATCGTCATTCTCAATTAAAATAAGACCATCTGCACCAATACCAAAATGTCTGTCACAAATATGTGAAATTATGTCAGTTTTTTGTTTTGGAAAGGTTTTTGTTCTGTTGTCAATCATCACAAAATCGTTCCCAGTTCCTTGATATTTGTAAAATCTAAATTTCATAAAACAAAGATACATATTAAAAGGATAAATGTCGCTTGTTAAAATGTGGTTAAAGTGCGTTAAAAACAAGTTAAACAGATTTTCTGAAAATGTTAAAATACTATATTTGAATAATAAAAACTAAATTAAAATGAAAAAAGCATTCAGTTTTCTTGGTATAGCAATTTTAGGAGGCGCTCTAACTTTAGGAGGGTACAAATTGCTTTTTAATGATCAAGTAGTAATAGAAAGAACTATCGAAAAGCCTCTGCAAACACTACAAGCTAGTTATAATCCTACTCTTAGGAATACAAATGCAACAGAAGTGAATACAGATTTTACTGTAGCAGCAGAAAAAACAGTACATGCTGTGGTTCATGTAAAAAATACTGCAGTTAGAACACAAACCAATCCGTTAGAATTATTTTTTGGGAATGGAAATGGGCAAAGAAAATACGAACAAGTAGGAACAGGAAGTGGAGTTATAATTTCTGCAGATGGTTATATTGTTACCAATAATCATGTAATTGATGGGGCAAATGATTTAGAAATCACACTAAATAATAAAAAGAAATACAAAGCAGAATTAATTGGTAAAGATGCTGCAAACGACCTTGCTTTATTAAAGATTGAAGCAGATGATGATTTGCCTTACATTGCTTTTGCAAATTCAGATAATATTAAAATAGGCGAGTGGGTTTTAGCCGTTGGTAATCCATACAACCTAACTTCTACAGTAACTGCAGGTATTGTTTCTGCAAAAGGTAGAGATCTAGAGGGAAATAGAAACATAGAATCTTTTATACAAACAGATGCAGCTGTAAACCCTGGAAACAGTGGAGGTGCTTTGGTAAATGCACGTGGAGAATTGATTGGAATAAATACAGCAATTTCTTCTAGAACAGGTTCTTTTATTGGGTATTCTTTTGCGGTGCCCTCTAATATTGCTAAAAAAATTATAGACGATATATTAGAATATGGTGCTGTGCAAGAAGCTATATTAGGAATTAATATTAATAATCAAGGAGAAGATATTGACGGCGTTAAAATTGAATCTGTTGCAGAGGAGGGTGGAGCAGAAAAAGCAGGTTTACAATCTGGTGATATTATTACCCAAGTAAACAATGTAAAAATTTCTAAATATTCTGAATTAAGAGGTCAATTAACCGCAAAAAGACCAGGAGAGTCTGTAAATATAACCGTAAATAGAGATGGCGACTTTATTACAAAAAATGTAAAATTAAGTAAAAAAGACACCTTTGTTTCTAGAGCATTTGGAATCATCTTAAAAGATTTACCTAAAAAAGATTTAAAGAAATATGATATTTCTAAAGGGGTTAAAATTTACAAAAATGCCAATAAGTACCTTGATTATTATGGAGTTAAAGAAGGTTTTATTATCACCAAAATTAATAAAAAAGAGGTATCTAATGCCTCAGAAGCTACCAAATTATTAGATGATGCTTCTAATAGAAACGAACCTGTTTATTTAGAAGTTATCAATTTAAAAGGAGAAAGAGAACGCTACGCAATAAGATAAACAATTACAAAAACAATTACTAAAATCCAGATTTTATAATCTGGATTTTTTTTTATTTTAAAACTTTTTACGAAATCGATTTCGTATTTTAGAAAAATTAAATACTTTTGCCCAAAATTATTAAATAATAGTTACAAAGATGTCAATAATTATAGATTATAACAAAGAGGTTTTATCGCAAGCGCAAACAAGAAGAGCTACTGTACAATTTATGAATATTGTAAACGATTTATGGTATGATAAAGCCATAGAATTAGTAATGTTTAGAAATCCTTTGGTAGATAAAAGAGCTAGCGAAGTTTTAAACTTAATAGATTATACAAGAGAGTTTGTAAGCAAACCTATTACTATTATAGATGCCTTAGAAATTGCCAAAGCTATACAGCAAATAGATTTACCATCATCAAAATTAGATATTGGTAAACTAGCTTACGAGTGTTATTTAAACTCAAAACAATGTGCAGATAAAGTTGATTTTGTAAAAAAGCAATTAAAAAACATTAAAGAAGCTAAGAGTATAGAACCCAAAGATGTTGTTTTATATGGTTTTGGTAGAATTGGGCGTTTGTTGGCAAGAGAACTAATGACCAAAATGGGCAAAGGTTCTCAGTTGCGTTTAAGAGCCATTGTAACTCGTGGAGAAATAAATGAAACTATTTTAGAAAAAAGAGCATCTTTATTAAAAATTGATTCTGTTCATGGAGATTTTTTAGGCACTGTTTCCACGGATGTAGAAAATAATGCATTAAAAATTAACGGAACAACAGTTCATTTAATTTCTGCAAATCAACCAGAAGATATAGATTATACAAAATATGATATCAACAATGCTTTAATTATCGATAATACAGGTGCTTTTAGAGATAAAGAAGCTTTAGAAAGACACTTAAAATCTAAAGGAGCAAGTAAAGTATTATTAACAGCGCCTGGAAAAGGAGTGCCAAATATTGTACATGGTGTAAATCATAAACAATACAATTCAGATAAGGTAGATATTTTTTCGGCAGCCTCTTGTACAACCAATGCAATATCACCTATTTTAAAAGTTTTAGAAGAAAACTACGGAATACAAAAAGGTCATTTAGAAACCATACATGCCTATACAAATGACCAAAACTTGGTAGATAATATGCATGATAAATACAGACGTGGTAGAGCAGCGGCTTTAAATATGGTGATTACAGAAACAGGCGCAGGTGAAGCTGTCTCTAAAGCAATACCTGCTTTAAAAGGTAGATTAACATCTAATGCAATTAGAGTGCCAGTACCCAATGGTTCTTTAGCAATATTGAATTTACAATTAAGAGGTAAAGTAAGTAAAGAAAGTGTAAATGCTATAATAAAACAATATGCTTTAGAAGGCGATTTGGTTGAGCAAATAAAATATTCGTTAGATAATGAGTTGGTGTCATCAGATATTATGGGTACAACAGCTCCATCAATTTTTGATAGCAAAGCAACAATAACAAACCAAGAAACGATAGTGCTTTATGTTTGGTATGATAATGAATATGGTTACTCGCATCAAGTAATTCGTTTAGCAAAACACATTGCAAAAGTTAGAAGATATACCTACTATTAATGTATCATCCTTATTTTGTATCAGGATTTTATAAAAATACTCTTAGTGCAAATTCGTTCATGTAAAAATGAATGTAGAAACCCGTTTCAAATTTCTGTTTCGGGTTTCTTTTTAAGAAGCTATTTCACGCTTTACATTATATCTTTTTATGCTGTATATATCAAAACCACGTTTTTTAAAACACTTCATTTCTTTAACTTCAAAGTTAGTGAATCTAGTTTAGCATAAAAAGGATGCCATTTCAATCGTGGCTAAACTTGCTTGCCAAATCTTTGAAAAAGAAATTTTCTCCTAATAGATTTATGTTTTATGTGTTACTGTGTGTAAAAAAGAATATTCTCCTTAATTTAGCCATTAAAACAAATAGCAATGAAATTTAGAGTATTCCTAACAAGTCTATTATTTTTAACTTTGTTAATAAACGCACAAGAAAAACTTCCATATTACGAAATACCCAAGATGGATGAAAAATATACAGCACAAAACATAGTAGTAAGAATGATTGATGGTTTAGGCTTTAGATACTATTGGGCAACCAATGGTTTAAGACCAGAAGATTTGGCATACCAGCCTAAAGGCGAAGGTAGAAATTGTCAAGCCACCATAAATCATCTGTACGATTTGTCTAACATGATGTTGCGTTTAACCAAAACAGCAGTTAATCAAGAGGTAGAAAAGTCTAAAATGACGTTTATAGCAATGAGAAAGCAAACTTTATTAAACATTGAAGCTGTAAGTAAAAAAGTAAAAGTAAGTGAAAATTTAGCACAGTTTTCGGTAAAAAACGATGGTAAAGTAAGTATACCTTTTTTTAATGTTATAAACGGGCCAATTGCAGATGCTATCTGGCATACGGGACAAGTTGCAAGTTTTAGACGTTCCTCTGGAAATCCTATCAATCCAAAAGTAAATCATTTTTCTGGCACAGTAAGAGAATAATAAATAAATGACAGCAGCACAAAAAATACAAAAACTAAGAGACGAGTTAAACTTGCATAACTACAACTATTATGTATTAGATAATGCAAGTATTACTGATTTCGAATTCGATATCAAATTAAAAGAACTCGAAACACTAGAAAAAGAACATCCAGAGTTTTTTGATGCAAACTCACCAACACAAAGAGTAGGGGGGGCAATTACTAAAAATTTTGAAACAGTTACACATAAAAACAGAATGTATTCTTTAGATAATTCTTATTCTAAAGATGATTTGTTAGACTGGGAAAAACGGATTCAAAAAAACTTAGGAAGTACAGATATAGAATATACCTGCGAATTAAAATATGATGGTGCTTCTATAAATTTAACCTATGAAAACGGAAAATTTGTAAAAGCGGTAACTCGCGGAGATGGTTTTCAAGGTGATAACGTAACAGAAAATATAAAAACCATTCGCTCTATACCACTAGTAATACAAAAAGAATTTGTTTCTAATTTTGAAATGAGAGGAGAAATTATTTTGCCTTTAGACGGTTTTAATAAAATGAATCAAGAGCGATTAGCTAATGGAGAAGAAGCATATAGAAATCCAAGAAATACTGCAAGCGGAAGTTTAAAGTTACAAGATAGCTCAGAAGTTGCCAAAAGACCTTTAGATTGTTTATTGTATCAAGTAGTTACAGAAGAACGCAAATACAAAACGCATTTTCAAATTTTAGAAAACGCAAGAAATGTGGGGTTTAAAGTTCCAAAAACCATCACTTTAGCAAAATCTATAGACGAGGTTTTTGAGTTTGTAAATCATTGGGATATAGAAAGGCATCAATTGCCTTACGAAACAGATGGTGTTGTTATTAAAGTAAATAATTTACAACAACAAGAAGAATTAGGGTACACCTCTAAAGCTCCAAGATGGGCAATTGCCTATAAGTTTAAAGCAGAACAAGTTTCTACAGTTTTAAATGAAATAACGTATCAAGTAGGTAGAACTGGTGCAATAACCCCAGTAGCAAATTTAGAACCTGTACAATTAGCAGGTACAACAGTTAAACGAGCATCTCTACACAATGCAGACCAAATAGAAAAGTTAGATATTAGAGAAAAAGATACCGTTTTTGTAGAAAAAGGGGGCGAAATTATTCCTAAAATAATAGCAGTAGATTTTTCTAAAAGACCCATAGATTCTTTACATACTGTATATGCTACAAATTGTCCAGAATGTAATACACCACTGGTAAGAACAGAAGGTGATGCAAAACATTATTGCCCAAACGAATTCGGCTGTGCACCTCAAATTACAGGGAAAATTCAACATTTTATTAGTAGAAAAGCCATGGATATTGATGGCTTAGGTGGCGAAACTGTAGATTTATTAAGAAAAGAAGGCCTCATAGAAAATTATGCAGATTTGTACGATTTAAAAGTAGAGCAGGTAATTCCTTTAGAACGTATGGCAGAAAAATCTGCAAAAAATATGATTTCGGGTATCAAAAAATCAAAAGAAATTCCATTTGAAAAAGTGCTATTTGCACTCGGTATTCGTTTTGTAGGAGAAACTGTGGCTAAAAAACTAGCAAAACATTTTAAGTCTATAGATAATTTAATGGCAGCAACTTTCGAAGAACTCATAAATGTAGACGAAATTGGAGAAAGAATCGCACAAAGTATTGTAGATTTTTCTACCGATTTAGGAAACATCCAATTAATTAACAGACTAAAGTCGGTAGGAGTTCAATTAAAAGTTTCTGAAGAAAGTTTACAAAATCAAACCAATAAATTAGAAGGACAAATATTTGTAGTTTCAGGCGTTTTCCATCAAATGAGTAGAAACGAATTAAAAAAAGCCATAGAAGATAATGGAGGTAAGGTAAGTTCATCCATCTCAAAAAAAACAAACTTTATTGTAGCTGGCGATAATATGGGCCCAAGTAAATTGGCAAAAGCACAAGACTTAGGTATTTCAATAATTACAGAACAAGACTTTATAGATAAAATTAGTTAGCAAGTAGTTTGGTATTCATTTTGTAGTCTAAAAACCAAAAAACAAGAATTATTAAAACCTTATATCTAGTTAGCAATTAAAATAAAAATGAAAAACATTTTCTACATATATGTTATGTCTTTTTCTTTTATCGCATTTTCTCAGATAAAAGAAACAGACTCGTTACCTAATCATATAGACGATTATATATTTGTAAAACCTGGAGATTCTGTTGTTATTCAATTAAAAGAAATCTCGTTATTGCCCAAACCAAAATTTAATTCTAGAGAAGATATTCGTTATTACCTTTGGTTCAAAAAAAAGGTATTCAAAGCATATCCCTATGCAAAACTAGCTTCAGAAAGGTTAGACAGTTTACATGCAAGACTAAATAGAATCGATTCTAAATACCAAAAAAGAAGATACACCAAACTCGTACAAAACTATATAGAAGGCGAGTTTACAGACCAAATAAAAAAAATGACCACTACAGAAGGTCGTATACTCATTAAATTAATCCATCGTCAAACAGGTAAAACAGCATTTAACAATATAAAAGGTATCAGAAGTGGCTGGAAAGCATTTTGGTACAACACAACAGCCAACGTTTTCAAACTCTCCTTAAAAACAGAATACAATCCAGAAATAGAAAACGAAGATTTTTTAATAGAATACATACTACAAAGTTCATTTAGAGACAGCCGGTTAAAACCAGAAGAATCTAAATTAAATTTCGATTTCATTAAAACATTAGAAGAAAACAAAGCAAAAATAAACGTAGAAACGTATAAAGAAATGTTTGCGAAAATGAATTCCAGAAAAAAGAACAAGAAAAAAGATTAATTTTTTTTGGGGGTTTCCACGCCAAAAGGTTGTGGTCGGGCTTTCTGCACTCGCTTTTTAGGTACCATAAAGGGTACCAAAAAGAGCTCAAAC
>NZ_CANNFF010000009.1 GCF_947503855.1 uncultured Polaribacter sp.
CCTGTAATTGTATAGTTTAGTGCTGGATCTGTTGCGCCATATACTTTTGTTTGACCTGAATCAGCTGTTACTGTTAATGCGGCTTTGGTTATGCTAAAGTCGGCTGTTACAAAGCTTATGTTATAATTGCTATCAACAGCACCGGAAGGTGTAATGGTATAGGTATCTACATCTTCTCCTGTTGCTCTTACGATGCTAACTCCTGTATCTAAACTAGATTCGGTATCACTATTTACGAATCCTGTAATTGTATAGTTTAGTGCTGGATCTGTTGCGCCATATACTTTTATTTGACCTGAATCAGCTGTTACTGTTAAAGAAGCTTTGGTGATGCTAAAGTCGGCTGTTACAAAGCCTATGTCATAATTGCTATCAACAGCACCGGAAGGTGTAATGGTATAGGTATTTACATCTTCTCCTGTTGCTCTTGCAATACTAACTCCTGTATCTAAACTAGATTCTGTATCACTATTTACAAATCCTGTAATTGTATAGTTTAGCGCTGGATCTATTGCGCCATATACTTTTGTTTGACCTGAATCAGCTGTTACTGTTAAAAAAGCTTTGGTTATATTGAAAGTTACTGTTCTTGTTCCGTTGTAGTTGCCTTTACCTGTAATAGTAATTGTAGCTGTACCTACATTGGTATTGTTTACATAACTCAACTCATAGTCTGTATCTTTTAAAAGAACTGTGGTACCATCTTTGACCTCTGGACTTGGTGTTTGAGCAAATCCTGAGTAAACAAGATCAGAGATAGATGCGACTGTAATCCCACTCGCATTGATATCCTTTACTTGATCATCATCCAACGTAATATTAGCATTTACCAATTCAGATGAAGTAGCTGGAAGAAGATTATCTCCTACCCAATAATTTCCTGTACCATCATCTTTAATAGTTGCTATTCCTAAGATTGTTGTAATATTATTATTTGCAGGTTGTGCGAAAGTACCAATTGCAGAACCAATTGAAGATGAAAAAAGCCTCGTATCAGAGCTAGAACCAGTTACCCCCATTCTAATTTTGAATTTATCAACAGGTTTTTCATAGTAAGCTATAAAAGAGGCTGTTTCTTCGAAGTCAATACCCGATAAGCTTGTATTAATTCCTTCGAATCTGGTAAATCCAGTTCTACCTGATGGATTTTCAATCACTGTTAAACCAGAAGTTTGTCCTAATTGATAAGAACTTAAACCAAATAGCTCAACAAACTCTTTACTAGACGCACTACCATCAATATCTACTGGATGTATAACAAAGTTTTTAACTCCCACTTTTGTTGTGGTTCCAGATAAGAAAAATTCAAAAGTAAAATCTACAAATGAGCCAGAGCTTGAATTTGAATTGATTCGAGGTTCAAATCTTGAAGGATTAGTATTACTATCAAATGTAAAACTACTCACATTTGATTTATCATCGATACGAATAACAACATCAATTGCTTGACCATTAATAGTAATGGCATTTACTTTTTTATAAGTTGTACCAACAGCCCCATCTGTTCCTGTTCTATTGTAATTATCGAGATTAAAGGTTTGAAAATTTGCATCATATACCGTTAAACCTACCAAATCATTTGGTATTTCAATTACTTCTAAAGAAAACGTTTCTACACCTTCAAAAACAGTATCTTTCTCATTGGTGATGTCTACTCTTACGTTAACCGAACCTCCACTAGGAACAGTGAGCTGATCATCGGGATTATAGTCAATCCAAGCACTACCATTCCATGATTGTATAGTTGGCGGATTACCTAAATCTGCTTCTCCTGACTCTTGTAATAGCTTTAGTGAAAATACATCACCAACAGGACCATTTACTGTAAATACACCCCAATCAGAACCTTCGTTGATTGTGATGTTATTAATAGGAACTAATAATATAAAACCAGATTTAGAAGACTGACCGTTACTTGAAGTAGTAACAGTTATAGCTCCAGATTTTGCTTCTTGTGGCACAATAACAGTAATAGAAGTGTCAGAATTGAGTGTAAATATTGCGTCTACTCCACCAATTGTTACTGTATTTACTAAATTAAAGTTTACACCAATTATATTAATTTCAGAACCAATTTCTACTGATGTCGGTGAAAAAGAGGTAATGTTAGGAGCATTTGCATTAATTTCATATGTTCCAAATACAGAATAAGGTTTAAGCGTATATAAAGCGCTATTTACTCCATTAAGAGTAAGACCTCCTAAATAAGCAACATCATTATAAGTACCTGCTGGGGTATTGTTATCTATTGTATAAAGTGCAGTTCCGGTTGGAGCAGATAAACCTAGTGAAACTAAATCAATTTCGTTTCCACTTTCATTTAAAATAGTATATGTTGGAAAAATATTACCCACTGGTCCAATACCATTATTAACTTTTACATACAAGGCAGTACGAGGATAAGTAAGTTCTTTTAAACTTGGAAGCTTACCTTCTTGTTTAGACCAATAGATGTTATTAAAGCCACCAGGAATATTAGTTCCTGAAACTGGAGAAGTTTCAGTTACATTAGAGTAAACACTTGTAGGAAATGAGCCATTACCTTTTTTAGTAAGCGTAGTATAAGAATTAACAGAAGTTGCTAACGAATTCTGATAACCAGCAATACCACCATAAGAAACGTCTTGAGAAACTACATTACTCCAAGAATAACAGTTAGAAATTGAACTATCTGAAACATATATAACTCCAACTAAACCACCTGTACCATAATAACCTGATGAATGGTGAGCTGTCAAGATACTACCTGTAGAATAAGATCTTTCAAGTACAAATTTAACCGTTGTGGAAGAATTAGTCTTATCATAATTACCAACATCACCAACTAAACCACCAACAGATAAGCGTCTAGATATTTCAGAACCAGCTGAACTTACATCGGCAGAACTGTAAGATCTCGTGATAAAAGTTGTACCATTATTTACATTACCTACTAACCCACCTGCAAAAAATATAGCTTGTTTATCGGTATCACTGGCAGTTACGGTAGGATCAGTATTGGCTGTTGCTATTTTACCTGTACTCCATAAACCATTTAAAGTTGTTGTATAGGCTTCTTTTGAATAACCCGAAGACAGGTCTGCTTGTCCTATATTTCCCACAATACCTCCTACTCTATATTCTGTAGAATTACTAGTTGACGAAGTAAAGATATCCATATCAGTTACTCCTAAATTTCTAATAGTAGCACCTCGAACCTCTGAAAAGAATCCTAAGTTGATTAGTGAACCACCTGAATTTCTAATGTTCATGTTTTGAATTTCATTACCAAAACCTTCGAAAACTCCTTCAAAAACAGAAGAAATTACTGCTGTAGAATAATTATTTACAGATAAATCAATATCATCAGTTAATACTACTCTATCTGATGAAGAAGAAGGTATAGATGAAAGCTCAGAGATATCATTAACTATATTGTAAGAATTATTAGCAATATTTACAGAGGCATTTGTACCAGTCATTTTAATACTAGCTTCATTTGACAAATTGAATATGTAATCAAAAGAATTAGATGGCACCGTTGTATCGTCACTACCTCCATAATAAATATTTAGTCCTGCATCGTCATTGGTTGCTAAAATTTGACTGTTAAATAAAATATTACCAGCTGATTTTAAAGTTAAATTAGAATCTGTATTCCATGTTATATCAGATTCCATATTGATATAACCGTTAGTAAGAAGGGTTAAATCACCAACGTTAAGGGCAGCATTAATAACTGAAGCGTTAATACTTGCTTCTTCAGAACTACGAGAAACGATAAAGCCTGAAATGAGGTCCCATGTAGTTCCTCTTTCTGAACCTCCACTAGTAACAACTTTTAAGTTTCCGTTGCTTTCAACAATAATTTCAGTAGTTTGACCATAAGATGTTCCTTCACTATTTTTAGCAAAAGATCTTAGGTAATAAACTCCTCCGTTTATATTACTTATGGTTCCTGTAAAAACACCTTCACCAGTACCTTCTATTATTTTCGTATCAGAGATAGTAGGGTTTTCATTTGTTTGTGACCAGACAAAACCTCTTTCGATAACTGTTGAACCTCGATCATCTGTAACCTCTCCATTAAGGTTTATAGTAGTTCCTGATCGAGAAGCGTTACCCGTTACAATTGGAAGCCCCGCTTCAATGAACGATGAACCTCCAGAAAGATTTACACTGTAGCGATCTAAATGAGATATTCTGTTACCTCCTACTGCAAAATAAGAATGTAGTATATTTGCATCTTGAAAATTTGCATTCGCATAGGTAATACTCTCAGAAGTATTTATACCGTGCAACTCTCCATCTACATTAGACTTATAGGATTTGAAAGAGAGTTTAAAATTAGATTCACTTAGGTTTTCAATAGTTAATTCTGCAAACAACCATTTTTCTTCTTCTTCTATAGTTCCATTTCCGTTTTTATCAAAATGCTGAGTGAGTCCAGAGGATCCATTGATAGGTTGCCAGTTAGAAGGTGAATTAGTTGTGCCATTGTGCCAAATATAGCCTCCGCCATGAAAAGAGATTCCAAGAACCTTACCATTACTCCTTGCGTATAGTCCTTGTGCAGTAGTGTTAAGTGTACCGTTAGACTCTGGTATTTGAAATCCTAAACCGCCATAACCTACGCCATTACTTTTAAAATAAATACTAAATTTATAAACACTTCCAACTCCACTATTAGAGTAACCTTGCTTAGAAATAAAAACCTCGTCTATATCTTTACTACTATTGTTATCATTTACCCTTAAATAACCAGAATTAAAGAGACCTCCTGAGGTTTCATATCTGGGTAATATTTCTCCACCATTAGATTGATTTCCGTCAGTATAAAAATTATTTAGGTCTGATGAAGAATTAAATTCAATGGCACTTGTATTTTGTGCAATTAATAAATGAAATAGAGAAGAGACAAAAAATGAGAATAAAAATAGAAAAATATAA
Source organism: uncultured Polaribacter sp. (assembly GCF_947503855.1). Lineage (GTDB taxonomy): Bacteria > Bacteroidota > Bacteroidia > Flavobacteriales > Flavobacteriaceae > Polaribacter. The sequence continues at coordinate 4,930 of NZ_CANNFF010000009.1, forward strand.
TATTTCTTTTTCATGGTGGGGGATTGGATTTAGATTTTATAAATTAATTTTATTTATAAAAATTTGAATACTATTTTAATTGACAAAAGTAAAGATATTTTTTTAAAAGATTATTAAAAAATAAATAATACGTACTCTTTTAAAAAAAAGGACACCTAATTTAAAAAAAGAGTACTATCATTATAATCGTCTTGCTCACCTAATGGAACTTTTATTTTTTACCTGATCTTTCTGTATTTATATTTTTATAACAAATAGAGAAAACTTAAAAATTAAATTATGAAGTACTTCGTTAATACTTTTTAATCATTTTACGCCTTTTTATTTACTTGCAGGTCCTAGTTTTTATTATTTTACAAAAGCTTATCACATGCTAAAAAATACTGTAGCAACCAAATTATATAACCTGAATTATATTGCTAAAAAATGGCTTTAATTCTAGATTTAACTTCTACGCTATTTTTAAAAAACATATAGAATGTACACCAAGAGATTACTTGAATAAAAGGAAATAAAACATCTCTATAAAACCTTATGTATCATAAGGTTATACAAAAAACCCTCAACTGATGTTAAGGGTTTTTTATCTCTAAGAGCTTTAATTCTCTCTTTTTTTCTTAATTTAAAATTGATACTTTAACAAGACTTCTAATGAACTACCTACATTGCTGTATTGGCTTTGTGAGTTAACCTCGTATACCCAACCTGTTGTAAATTGATTGTTTAATTTTAAGTTCATTAAAGCTGCAAATGCATTGTTGGTTCTATAGGTAGCGCCTATCTCAAAACTTCTATTAAAACCTACCATGGTATTAAAATCTGTTATTATTGGCGCTCCTGTTACAGTACGCGTAAAAACACTTGGTCTTACGTAAATATTCTCTGACTTAGAAACCAAAAACTCATAGCCCATAGCACTGTACAAATGAGGTTTATCGGTAACAACACTAACCAATCCATTTTCTGTCTTGGTTTGTCTGGTATCTAAAACTCTTGGTACTCCTACCGAAAAGTAAAAAGCTCCCTTTGTATAATGCGCTCCAAAACCAATATTGGGTAAAATTATATCTGTCGTATTTAAAGAAGGATCTGCTACTAAATTATAGGTGTTTAAACCACCTGCATTAATCGCATAAAAATTGGCTCCTGCCTTAACACCTAAATATAAGAAGGCCTCGTCTTCTAGTTGTAAACGATAACTATAATCGATACTTACAAAGGTAGATTGTGTTACAAAAACCTTGTCCATAATCACAGAAACTCCTAGTCCCACATTATTCCCGGCATCATAACCGTAGGTAAAGCTTGTGGTAATTGGAGACATTGGTGCATTTGCCCAATGACGCCTGTGTAATAAAGTCATCGTACTACCACCATCTAAGCTAACCGCTGCTGGATTAAATAATACCATTTGTGAGTTGTACTGTGTAATTAAACTCTCTTGTTGTGCTTTGGTATCTAATGATACTATAATCATTAATAAAGCTATAAAATATATTTTTTTCATAATTCTAGTGGGTATCTTAATGATTATTTTGTTTTGTATATCCAACCTTTATAATCGATTGTACCATTTCCGTCTAAATCTAGTTGATAAAAGTAAGCTGTGTTATCTGGTAAAGCTTTTCCTGTGTTGCCTTGTTTTCTACCGCTCCAAGTATTCAAGTACCCTTTCTTGCGATAGACTTCTTCGCCATATCTATTGTAGATAAACACTTGATTATTTGGATAGTTCTCTATGTTATGAATCATCCAAGTATCGTTAATTCCATCGCCATTTGGTGTAACTGCTTCTGAGATATTAATCTCAACCGTATCACAAACATCTCCTAAACCGTCACCATCTCTATCTTCTTGCAAAGGATTATATGCTAAAGGACAGTTATCTTGATCATCATTGACACCATCGTTATCATCATCAGTATCTGTGGCATCATTTACGCCATCATTATCATTGTCTGTTCCGTTGTCATTTAAGCCATCGCCATTTATATCTGCATCAGAATCATTGTTGATACCATCATTATCAATGTCTGAATCTACACAGTCTGGTAGTGTATCTCCATCAGTATCTGTGGCTAATGAACTGGAATCTAATGGATCTGATCCACAAGCAATCTCATTAACATCTAACTGACCATCGCCATCATCATCAGTATCTGCATTGTCTCCTGTACCATCTCCATCCGTGTCTGTATCTTCTTCTGGATCTAATGGAAAGGCATCATTAATATCTAAAGTACCGTCGTTATCGTCATCTAGATCATTTTCATCGTTGATACCATCGGCATCGGTATCGTCTCCATTGTCATTGACTCCATCGCCATCTATATCCGCATCTTCGTTGTTGTTGATGCCATCGCCGTCGATATCATCATCGCTTGCATCGTTGATGCCATCGCCATCCGTATCTTCTCCATTATCGTTGGTTCCATCACCATCTACATCCACATCTTCGTCGTTTGGTATCCCATCGCCGTCAATATCGTCATCACTTGCATCGTTGATGCCGTCACCATCCGTATCTTCTCCGTTATCGTTGGTTCCATCACCATCTGGATCCACATCTTCCTCGTTTGGTATCCCATCGCCGTCAATATCGTCATCACTTTCATCGTTGATGCCATCGCCATCCGTATCGTCTCCATTATCGTTGGTTCCGTCACCATCTACATCCACATCTTCGTCGTTTGGTATCCCATCGCCGTCAATATCGTCATCGCTTGTATCGTTGATGCCATCGCCATCCGTATCGTCTCCATTATCGTTGGTTCCATCGCCATCTATATCCACATCTTCGTCGTTGTTGATGCCATCGCCGTCAATATCGTCATCGCTTGCATCGTTGATGCCATCGCCATCCGTATCGTCTCCGTTATCGTTGGTTCCATCACCATCTGGATCAGCGTCTTCGTCGTTTGGTATCCCATCGCCGTCGATATCGTCATCGCTTGCATCGTTAATGCCGTCACCATCCGTATCGTCTCCGTTATCGTTGGTTCCATCACCATCTACATCGGCATCTTCCTCGTTTGGTATCCCATCGCCGTCGATATCGTCATCGCTTGCATCGTTGATACCATCGCCATCCGTATCGTCTCCGTTATCGATGGTTCCATCGCCATCTACATCGGCATCTTCGTCGTTTGGTATCCCATCGCCGTCAATATCGTCATCGCTTGCATCGTTGATACCATCGCCATCCGTATCGTCTCCGTTATCGATGGTTCCATCGCCATCTACATCGGCATCTTCGTCGTTTGGTATCCCATCGCCGTCAATATCGTCATCGCTTGCATCGTTGATACCATCGCCATCCGTATCGTCTCCGTTATCGATGGTTCCATCGCCATCTACATCGGCATCTTCGTCGTTTGGTATCCCATCGCCGTCAATATCGTCATCGCTTGCGTCTCCTTCACCATCATTATCTGTATCAATATCTATGAATAAATTAAAATTAACAGTACCTGATCCTGCTGCATTTGTTGCAGTTATGGTGAACTGTGTTTGCACTAGCGCAACTGTTGGTGTTCCTGTTATAGCACCTGTTGAAGTATCAAAACTTAAACCAGAAGGTAATGCTGGTGATATTGCATAAGAAGTAATCGTACCTCCAGAATTTGTTGTACTAATTGCAGTTAACGCAACATTAATTACGCCATTATAATCAGCTTGACTTAAAGTAATAGCTGGTGGAGCTAATGTTTGAATATTTGTATTTGTAGTAGAAGCTAAAGGATTACTAAATGCATCTTGATAGCTTATTGTTACATTATATGTTGTAAATGAAAGCGCTGCGCCCGAAACTACATTTGTAATTATTGTTGGGTCTGACCCCACTTCATAATTAAAAGTAGCTGAAGTAGCATCTGACATGGTCCAAACTGTAGCAGTATTGCCATCTGTTGGACTGAAAGTTAAAGTTACAGAACCACTTAATGGTGCTTCTGGTAACGTATAATCTACCTGTAATGTAGTAGCTCCTGTGGTATCTGTAGCTGGTAAGGTTAATACTGGATCTTGCGTAGTACCAACAGTAATTGTTATTGGATAATCTACACTACAACCATTTGCATTCGTATACGTAATTACTGTATTTCCTTGAACCAATCCACTAACTTCACCATTTGTATCTACAGTTGCATTTGTTGGGTTAGAAGAAACCCATGCATTTGAAGTTGCAGGGTCTGTGGTGGCTGAAAGTGTTATGGATTCACCCGCTGCAACTGAGGTATCCCCAGAAATAACTGGTGTAGGATTAACAGTAACTTGAATAGAAACTCTTGAACTTTCACAACCATTCGAGTTTTTTTGACTAACATAATAAGTAGTAGTACCTACTGAAGAAGTATCAGGGGTTGGAGCAGTTGTACTTGCGATTCCTCCTGTGGCTTCTGTATACCATTGTAAAATATTTCCTGTAGCGGGTGTTGCTGTTAAAGCGCTGGCTGTTTCACCTACACAATATTCAAAAGATGTATTCGCAGGATAAGTTAAAATTACAATTCCAGTTGCACCATCACCTCCTGGTCTAGAGCTATTAGATCTGGCACCACCGCCGCCGCCGCCATTTCCAGTATTAGGTGTGCCATCTATACCTGTGGTATTTGCATTTCCTCTGGCTCCATTACCTCCAGTACCATAGATTACTACATCACCACTCAATGAGGAACTAAATCCACTTCCTCCATTACCTCCACTTGATGAACTTCCATTACTACCATTTCCTGTTGCACCGCCGCCGCCGCCGCCAGAACCTCTTACCCTACTGCTGGCATTACCACCTCCAGCACCTCCAATTGGGGCATTAGAATTAGCGATTTGAGCAGCTCCTCCATTACCGGTTCCACCAGTTCTACTTCCCCCTCCAGCTAATCCGCCAAAGGCTGTTATCGTATGAAAAACACTACTATTTCCGGCTTGACCACTTCTATTACTTCTAATATCTTGACCGCCAGAACCACCTTGTCCTACAGTAATATTATATGATTGACCAGCCACAACATTTAATGAACCGCTGAGTACCATACCTCCAGCACCACCGCCGCCGCCGCCGGTATCAAAGCCGTTACCACCGCCGCCACCGCCGCCAACAACTAAATAATCTACGGTTGTAACTCCTGAAGGCACAACCCATGTTGTTGGGCCAACGGTTGTAAATGTTTGTATAACTGTATTACCAACTATTGGTGGGGTTAAGGCATCTTCTACTATTACATCTATTTCAGCTCTTGGACTCTCACAAGAATTTGAAATTGTATTACCTGTCAACTCAAAATACATATCACTTCCTGATTGAAGAACACCATTTAAGTAAAGGTCTCCCGCTATAGCATTACCGTCATAAAACCTTATACTACCTGAACCTGTTTTTGTAAGTTCATAATAATAAACGGAACCTGCATTTAATGAAATATTAGAATTATTAAAATTAAAAACAGGTGAATTTGCTGTACCTCCCGACTCCAAATAATCTGAATCTCCTTGACCTAAAAGAGTTGTCTTAGATGGAGAATCATAGATCTTTGCTGTAATAGTAACAGCACCTGAAAACGTATAGTTTCTTACAATAAGTTTTCTTAATGTAAAATTATCTGAAGCTGTAAATGTTTGACCGACACTACCACTAGTAGAAATATAATTACTACTTAAAGAACCTCTTGAGTTTTTTATTTCTATAACTTCTACATCTTCTTTTTGACTTACATAATAAGTAGTAGATCCTGCTGAAGAAGTATCTGGAGTTGGCGGAGTAGTACTTGCCGTGCCTCCTGTTTCCTCAGTATACCATTGTAGGCTATACCCATCAGCTGCTGTTGCAGTTAATGCTGTCGCAGTTTCATCTAAACAATATAAAACATCAGATACAGCAGGTAAAGGGGATGCATCATTTACTGTTACTGTAATTGAAGCTCGATCACTCTCACAACCTGTAGTTTCATTCTTCTGAGAAACATAATAGGTTGTTGTTCCTGCTGATGTAGTTGTTGGTGTTGGTGCTGTACTACTAGCTGTACCACCTGTAGCGGCTGTATACCATTGTAAAGTATGACCGGTTGCTGCTGTTGCTGTTAATGCACTTGCTGTATCGCCTTCACAATAACTTATATCCGTTACTGTTGGTGAGGATGGTGTATCATTTACTATTACATCAATTGCAGCTCTACCACTCTCACAAGAATTTGAAATTGTATTACCTGTCAACTCAAAATACATATCACTTCCTGATTGAAGAACACCATTTAAGTATAGGTCTCCCGCTATAGCATTACCGTCATAAAATCTTATGCTACCTGAACCTGTTTTTGTAAGTTCATAATAATAAACGGAACCTGCATTTAATGAAATATTAGAATTATTAAAATTAAAAACAGGTGAATTTGCTGTACCTCCCGACTCCAAATAATCTGAATCTCCTTGACCTAAAAGAGTTGTCTTAGATGGAGAATCATAGATCTTTGCTGTAATAGTAACAGCACCTGAAAACGTATAGTTTCTTACAATAAGTTTTCTTAATGTAAAATTATCTGAAGCTGTAAATGTTTGACCGACACTACCACTAGTAGAAATATAATTACTACTTAAAGAACCTCTTGAGTTTTTTATTTCTATAACTTCTACATCTTCTTTTTGACTTACATAATAAGTAGTAGATCCTGCTGAAGAAGTAACTGGAGTTGGCGCTGTAGTACTTGCCGTGCCTCCTGTTTCCTCAGTATACCATTGTAGGCTATACCCATCAGCTGCTGTTGCAGTTAATGCTGTCGCAGTTTCATCTAAACAATATAAAACATCAGATACAGCAGGTAAAGGGGATGCATCATTTACTGTTACTGTAATTGAAGCTCGATCACTCTCACAACCTGTAGTTTCATTCTTCTGAGAAACATAATAGGTTGTTGTTCCTGCTGATGTAGTTGTTGGTGTTGGTGCTGTACTACTAGCTGTACCTCCTGTTGCCGAAGTATACCATAACAAACTATGACCTGTTGCAGCTGTTGCTGTTAATGCACTCGCTGTCTCGCCTTCACAATAACTTATATCAGACACTGTTGGTGAAGATGGAAGAGCATTTACTGTTACTGTAATTTCTTCTCTTTCACTCTCACATGGACTAGCAATCGTTTGTCCTATTAAATTAAATAATACATCATTAGTTTTTAAAACTCCATTATCATATCTAGCTCCCAAGTTATAGGAATTACTTGGTGTTTGATAAACATTTTGATTATAATCATTCGCCTGTACTTCAAAGTAATAAGTTTGATTTTCGTTAAGTGTAATTGCAGTATCGTTAAAAGTATAAACAACTTCTTGTGGATTGTAACCAAATGTATATGCATTATCTGAAGTTCCTAATAAATTACCACCAACATCATCATAAACTTTCAAATATATTGGGGTAGTCCACGAAGTAAGTTTTATAGTTATGGATGTTAATATTTGTGATTGTGTAACTCGAAAAGTTTGGCCAATTCTTTGAGCTCTACTTCCAACTTGCTCTTGATAAGAAAATTGAGAATTACCTGTACTTACTTCTTCTGACTCTGACTTTTGACTTACATAATACTTTGTTGTTCCAACTGAGGTAGTTATTGGTGTTGGTGCTGTACTACTAGCTGTACCTCCTGTTACCGCTGTATACCATAACAAACTATGACCTGTTGCAGCTGTGGCTGTTAATGCACTTGCTGTTTCGCCTTCACAATAACTTATATCAGACACTGTTGGTGAAGATGGAAGCGCATTTACTGTTACTGTAATTTCTTCTCTATCACTCTCACATCCTGTAGTATCATTTACTTGAGAAACATAATACGTTGTGGTTCCTGTTGATGTAGTGCTTGGTGTAATTGATGTCTCTGCTGTACCGCCTGTGGCTGCTGTATACCATTGTAAAGTATGACCGGTAGCAGCTGTTGCTGTTAATGCACTCGCTGTCTCGCCTTCACAATAACTTATATCCGTTACTGTTGGTAAAGATGGAAGTGCATTTACTGTTACATCAATTGCAGCTCTATCACTCTCACATCCTGTAGTATCATTCACCTGTGAAACATAATAAGTTGTGGTTCCTGCAGATGTAGTTGTTGGTGTTGGTGCTGTGGCACTAGCTGTACCACCAGTAGCTACTGTATACCATTGTAAAGTATGACCTGTAGATTCTGTTGCTTCTAATACTGACACTGAATCACCAATACAATAAGAAATACTTGTATTTGTTAGTGGTTCAGTAGTCTCATTTACTGTTCCACTCACCGCAACAGTCTGTGAAGTCGCTCCTGTAGAACTAAACGTAATATTACCCGATGGATTACCGGCAGTAGCTCCTGTCAATCGGACATAAACCGTAGTCGATGCAACCGCACCAGAAGTAGGCGTCAAAGTAAGCGTACTAGAATACGTATTATCATCCAACGAATACTCATACCCGGTTAACGCAGCTATCGAAATATCCGCTGTTAAATTGAATCCACTTACAGTGAAACTTTGTGAGCTTGTAACACCTGCACAAGAGACAAATGAGGTTAGAGATTCAGTTAAGCTTATTGATGGCTGGGGTATATAAGAATAAATATTTAAGGTTGCGCCATTTGATGCAATTATTTCAAATTCTCCATCACCCGTAATATCAGCAATTTTAAATTGACCTGTACTAGCCCCACTAGAAACTAATGTTACTTCGGAGTTTACATCAAATGAAGGCTGGCCACTGGTAGAATTATTACTGTAATAAACATAACCTCCTGAGGTATTCTTAAATGAAATCAAATCATCCTTTCCATCTCCATTAAAATCTGCTAATTGAAAACCTTTTGTTTGAATGGTAGAAGCTGACATTGTAAACACTCCAAAACCATCATTTTTTAAAATGTTTATTAAACCTCCGTCAGTAGCAGCAACAATATCAAGATCACCATCGTCATCAAGATCCGAGGTTGAAATAAACTTAGCATTTAAATTAAAATTTGATGAAGGACTCAATGAAATTGAACTTGACCCTGGGGTGGTAGTTGAATTTAAAACAATCCAAAAACCAGCACTTCCGGATACAGCATAATCAACATAACCATCATTATTAAAGTCAGCCGTCTCAATTTTAGTTACAGTATTACCTAGAGAAACACCAGGCACTAAGTCTACATATCCCATGCTACTATATTGAGCCTGACCATCACCTTGTGAAATTGAACTGTATACCCCTCCTGCGGATGAATTTAAGGTAAAATCAGAAATATCAGCCAACCAATAAGCTCCTATGATATCAATTTTTCCATCCTTATTTAAATCTCCAATTTCAGAATCATAAGCATTAAAACCCCAAGAAGAACCAGGATTAAGGGTCACAGCAGAAGAAAATGAAATTGAAGATGAGGTTGAGTTCTGATGCACCCAACCACCGCCAGAACCACCGCCTTTGGCATTCATAATATCAATTAATCCATCGTTATTAAAATCAGCTAGTAAAGTATTGTAAGATCGATCTGATGTTCCTCCAGAAAGATTAATTATAGATTTAGAAACATTTAAGGAAGAATTTATGTTTTCCAAAATTTTTAATGAAAAACCACTAGTTGTAACAATTTCTATTTTACCATCACTATCAAAATCCGCAAATCCAAAATTTTGTTCAGCACCAAGGTTAAAAACATTATTCATATCAGCCGTAACTGGCACTAATGATAACATATCAGTCGTAACAGCTCCAACTCCGTTTTTTATAGAAAAATATAATGAAGAAATGATAGATAAATTTGAAGCAGTATTAACAACCTGAATCTTTGATCTACTTTCGGTTTGAGGCACAATAACAACAATAGTATTGTTACTTGCACTTGAAACTTGAGCTTTAATACCACCGAAAAAAACTGCATTATCAATAACTGAAGTACCAAAATTAGTGCCTGTAATAGTAACAGTTTCTCCAACTTCAGCGCTCATTGGCGAAAAAGAAGTGATTGTAGGCACCTGAGCCAAGCAAAAAGTGCTAAAAAAAGCTAAAAAAGTGAATAATTTAAATTTCATGAAAAATGATTTTTTTTACAAATGTAAATTTCCATGCTCATTTTTAATACCGAAAAGCACATAAATCTATACGTATTTAAAAAAAAGGACTCCTGTTTTAAAAAAAAGGACTATATTTGTAATTGATTTCATACCCCCCTAATGGAACTTTTGTTTTTTACATTATTCTTCTGTATTTATATCTTTACAAGAAATAGAGAAAACTTAAAAATTAAATTATTAAGTACTTCGTTAATACTTTTTGTAATTTATGCCATTGCACATACTGCCGTAAACAGCCAAGGTTATGCTGTTTTAAAAACAATACTTTTTAATCATTTTACGCCTTTTTATTTACTTGCAGGTCCTAGTTTTTATTTTTTTACAAAAGCAGGAACAAATAACCAATTTAAGTTTCAAAAGAAACACCTTATTCACTTAATACCATTTGTTATACAATGCATTGCAATTCATGAATACATCATGATTGCTTGGGAAACAAAAATGGAGTTGGTTAATAGTTTTTATTTAGCTCCAGAAAAACAGTCTAGTTTAAACGTTAGTATTTTTTTTAGCTCCCAAACCAACTATATCATAAGATTAATTCACCTAATAGCATATCTAACAGCTTCTTTTATTGGATTAAATAAAGTAAAAAATGTGCCCCATATAAAAAAGCTAAAAAAGGTTACAATAATTACCTTTGGTGTGGTAGTATTATATTATGTTCATATTGTATTAATTATAAGTAATAATAATTATAATACCTTACTCTTGAAAACAATTATTAATCTAGATGTTTTTTTATTGTTTTTACTAATCTTAGAGTTTGTAAAAGCTCCAGAATTGTATTTAAGCTTAAAAAAAATAAACAAATCGTATTTAAATGAGTCGCCTTTTTCAAAAATACCAAACAAAATATTAATTAGTGAAGATGACAAAAAACAAATAGCATTTAAAATTAAAGAAATAAAAAAAAATAAGTATTTTTTTATGGACCCAGAAAACAGTTTTAGAGATTTTGCAACGTTTATAAACTTTCCAGACCATATTATAAGAGCTTACTTAAAGTCAGAGAATACAAGTTATATAGATATAAAAAATAAGGTACGCTTATCACTTGCTAAAAAAATATTAGAAGAAACAAGATTAACGTATAACCTAAATTATATTGCCGAAAAAACTGGCTTTAATTCTAGATCTAACTTCTACTCTATTTTTAAAAAATACGAAAAATGTACGCCAAGAGAATACTTGGATAAAAGGAAATTATAAATGCCTTTTGTTTTCAAATAAAATCTTAATACAAGTATTTTAGAATTAACTTTTTGATGTATCGATGATCTATCAAAAATAAATTGAAAGTAAGGTAAAAACCCTAAAAAGTAGTAATTGATCTTTTTTTTTCTAACAGTAAAGATATTTATTTGCTATTTTATAAATTGAATTTTGTTTACTTAAAAAAGGTATTTTTTTAAAGTTTAATTTCGAGATTACCCTATTTCAATTTTCATAAACTCACCAAATCTCTTAATCTAATTGCTGCTTGTTCTGCAGTAATATCTCTTTGTGGTGTGCCAAACATCTCATAACCCACCATAAACTTTTTTACAGTTGCACTTCTTAATAAAGGTGGATAAAAACTCATATGAAAATGCCAATGGTGATTGTCTAAACCATTTGTAGGCGCTTGGTGAATTCCACTTGAATAGGGAAAAGAAATATTAAATAATTGATCGTAAGCTTTTGTAATTACAGCAATAGCCTCTGCATAATGAAATGATTCTTTATCATTTAAATCTAAAATACTTTGTTTTTGTTTTTTGGGAACAATCATGGTTTCAAAAGGCCAAACCGCCCAAAAAGGAACCAACACTACAAAATCATCATTTTGAAAAATAATCCTTTCTTTTACGGCTAATTCTTGTTGTAAATAATCGCCCAAAAGGCTGCTTTTTTTCTCTTTAAAATAGTTGAGTTGTTGGGTATGTTTTTTATCAACTTCATTGGGTAAAGTAGATTGACTCCATATTTGACCATGAGGATGCGGGTTGCTGCACCCCATTACAGTACCTTTGTTTTCAAAGATTTGCACATAGTTTATGGTGGGTTGTTTTGCCAATTTAGCATATTCTTTTTGCCACGCAAAAACTACTTTTTGTATTTCTTCGGATGACATATCTGCCAAACTTTTAGAATGGTCTGGACTAAAACAAATTACTTTACAAATACCAGTTTCACTTTCTGCTTTTAACAAACCATCATTTACATTAAATGTTGGCGAATCGTTTTGTAAAGCTGCAAAATCGTTGGTAAATACAAATACATCTGTGTATTTTGGATTAACTTCTCCATTAATTCTGGTATTACCAGCACATAAATAACAATTTTCGTCATAAGAAGGTCGTTTTTGGTTATTTACGGCTTCATTTTGGCCTTGCCATGGTCTTTTGGCTCTGTGAGGTGAAACTAACACCCATTCTCCTGTTAAGATATTAAATCGTTTATGAGCGTAATCTTGTAAGTTTGTATGTTTCATTATAATTCTTTTCTAGTCGTTTATTTTACGATGTGTGTACCTTCAGAAAGTTCTATAAAATACACAGAACAATCTTTATCAAATTTACTTTTGTAGGCTTTTGATGCTGATTCTGCAAAAGCTTTAACTTCACTTCTTGCAATTAAGTTGATAGTACAACCACCAAAACCACCACCCATCATTCTTGCTCCTAAAACGTGTTTATTCTTTTTTGCTTGGGCTACTAAAAAATCTAATTCAGCACAACTTACTTTGTATTGGTCTGATAAACCTGCATGCGATTGATAGATTAATGAACCCAACAATTCTAAATCGTTATTTTTGATGGCTTTAGCCGCTTTAATCGTTCTCGCATTTTCTTGAATAACATATAGTGCTTTTTGATAATTTGTAGGAGTAACCTTATTTATAACAGTTTCTAAATCTGCTTCTGTTGCGTCCCTTAAAAAATCTATGCCTAATAATTCTGATATGCTTTCACAAGCAGAACGCCTATCATTATAAGCGCTATCCGACAAACTATGTTTTACGTTTGTGTTGATTAATAATAACTGATGGTCTTTAAAATCAATCTTATAAGGACGAGATTCTATGGTTCTACAATCTAAATGCAAAGCATGGTCTTTAATACCAAACATACTTGCGTATTGGTCCATAATGCCACAATTAACACCCACATAATTGTGTTCTGCTTTTTGAGAGATCAAAATCATTTCGTGTTTGGTTAAACCTAACTCAAACAATTCATTCAAACCAAAAACCACACTATTTTCTAATGCTGCCGATGATGACATACCAGCTCCACCAGGAATATTTCCTTTAAAAATGATGTTAAAATCGCCAATAATTTTATTCCTATTCTGTATTTCTGCTACCACACCAAAAACGTAGTTTTCCCAACTGCCTTCTTTTGATGGTTTTAATTTGTCTAATTCAAACTGGACGGTGCTATCTAAATCTAAAGCAATTGCAGTAGAGCTACCCGTATCACTTTTCTGAATTGCAGCGGCAATACCTTTATCTACCGCAGCAGGAAACACAAAACCACCATTATAATCTGTGTGTTCTCCAATAATATTTATTCTTCCTGGAGAAAAAATTAACAAGGGTTCTATAGTAAAGATTTCTGTAAATTTTTGTTTTACTTCTTTTATTAATTTGTCACTCATTTTAGTGGATTATTTTAATATTAAATAGATTTTCTAAAAAGTAATTTACCTGGGTTTATTACAGATGTTTGTTTGTTTTTTAAAATCATTTCTGCCAATGTTTTTCCCATCAATTTAAAATCTGTAGAAATGGTTGTAATACCTTCTGCAACTACTTCTTTTAAAAGTGTATCATTGTAAGAAATTATTCCAATGTCTTTTGCAATTTGTAATTTTTGTTCTTTTACTTTTTTAATGATTTTAATCAAATCTTTGTCTTCAAAAACGATATACAACTCCCCTTTTTTTGGGGTTCGTTTGTAAATGGTTTCTGTAATTTCATACTTTATTTTGTAATTGTTACAGAAATTTTTAAATCCTTTTAACAACTGTTTGGGTTGTTTATCATTTGAATATAATAAAACCAATTTTTCATATTTTCTAATGGCATGCAAAGCTGTAAATAATCCTTTTTGGATATCATTTTCAAAATCTTGATAAATAGCTGGGTAATTTTTTAATTCTTTGGGAACTTGATCTAAAAGATATACTTTATCTTTTGGTAAATTTTGAATCGTTGGTTTTGTTTCTTTTAAATTGGCAGGCATAATAATATAGTAAGAATAGTTGCCTACACTATCATGAATTAATTTTTTAAAAACATCAATATTAAAATGATGAAAGAAAATATCTATTTGAATCTTATCACCCAAATGCTCTAAAAAAGAATTGTATAAATCTTCTTTAAAAGAATTTAGCTCATCAAACAACACAAATATTTTTTGTTTTACTAACACATCTTCACTAAAAACATAATATCCTTTACCAACTACAGAATGTACAATACCTCTATTTTTCAACTCATTAAAAGCTGTTAAAACTGTATCTCTAGAGAGTTTGTATTTATTTTTTATGGCATTTAAAGAAGGTAGTTGATCTCCTTTTTTTAATGCACCATTAGCAATAGCAGCTTCTATAGAAGTTACTATTTGTTTGTATTTTGGTACCCCAATATTTTTTTTAAGTGATACAATTTCCATACAACAAAAATACATTTTTTAAACAAATAAACAACTAGTAGGTTCTAGTTGGTTTTTTTAATGTTTTTACTATATTTACATCGTTAAAAAAGAAACACAATGCAAAATAAAATTATAGTAACTGGTGGCTGTGGTTACATAGGTTCTCATACAGTAATTGAATTGATAGAAAACAATTATAATGTTGTAATTATAGATGATTTATCTAATTCATCAGAAGAAACATTAGAAAGAATTTTAAAAATTACAGGGACAAAACCAACTTTTGCAAATGTTGATTTAAAAGATGAAATGGCTACTAAAGCTGTTTTTAAAAAACATAAAGATGCAAAAGCTATTATTAATTTTGCTGCTCACAAAGCTGTTGGCGAGTCAGTAAAAAACCCTTTAATGTATTACAATAACAATTTGTGTTCTCTGATAAACGTACTTTCTGCTCAAATAGAAAACAATATAGAAGGTTTTATATTTTCTTCTTCTGCAACGGTTTATGGCACACCAGAAACCCTACCAATTACTGAAAAAAACGAAACACAGCGTCCTTCTTCTGCCTATGGAAATTCGAAGAAAATTGCAGAAGAAATAATTGATGATGTTATAAAAGCCAGCAATAATTTTCAGGCTATTTCTTTGCGTTATTTTAATCCTATTGGAGCACATGAATCTGGTTTAATTGGCGAATTACCAAGTGGAATACCCAATAACTTAATGCCATACATTACACAAACTGCTGCTGGAATTCGTGAAAAATTAATGGTTTTTGGTAATGATTATCCTACAAAAGACGGAACACCAATAAGAGATTATATTCATGTAGTTGATTTAGCAAAAGCACATGTGTTGGCAGTAAAAAGAATCATAAACAAAGAACAAGATATGCCGTATGAAATTTTTAATTTAGGAACAGGAAATGGATTTTCTGTGTTAGATGTTATCAATTCTTTTGAGAAAGTAACCAACTCTAAACTAAACTATGAAATTGTAGAAAGAAGACCTGGTGATGTACCTCAATTGTATGCAGCAACTAATTTAGCTAAAGAGAAATTAGGTTGGTCTGCAAACAAAACCTTAGATGAAATGGTAAAATCTTCTTGGGATTGGGAACAGAAATATAGAAAAGAACAAAGCTCTAAAGAGTCTGGAAGTGCTTTTTAATTACTCTAGTTGTTAAACAAAAAAAGCAACTTTAAAAATTGGTTTTTTGCGGCAAATTAATTGGTGAACTAAATTAACTTGTTTTTCTCTTTAAATATATGTTATAAATTAAGCCTACAAAGATTAAAAAGATACCCAATAAGGTCCATATATTATAGATATCTCCAAACCAAAAGACACCAATAATTATGGTAAAAATTACTTCTAAATACTTTAAAGGTGCTATTACAGAGGTTTCATCAGATTGAAAGGCTTTGGTCATATATAATTGACCTATATAACCAAAAATACCTAGGCTTAACAATAAAAACCATTCTGACATATTTGGTTGTTTCCAATTGTTTATAGACATTAAACCGCCAAATACAAATGCCATCACCATAAAATAGTTTATAATAACCAATGGATGTTCTCTGTTGCCTAATTTTCTAATAACCACAAAAATCAACCCTAAAAAAATTGCCGAAGTTATGGCCAACAATATACCAATTGTATGAACATCTACTCCAAAACCTTTAATAATTAATACGCCTACAAAAGCAACTAAAAACAGCAACCATTGTATGGGTTTTATTTTTTCTTTTAAAAATAATAACGCAAAAATTGCTGCAAAAATTGGTGATGTAAATCGAAGAGAAGCTGCTGTGCCCACAGCCAAATAGTTTAAAGATTCAAAAAAGCACGTAAGTGAAATTACCCCAATGACACCTCTTAAAAAAAGGAGATTTTTATGATTTCCTAAAATGGAAATTTTTAGTTTAATTATTAAAGGAATTGTAAATAATAGAGTACCAATAGATCTAAAAAACACTATTTGATATACGCTGTAACCACTTAAATATTTAACTACAGTATTCATTATTGCAAAAGCAATAACACTAAAAATCATATAATAAATGGCTGTGTATTTGTTGGGTTTCATACAAGAATATTGAATTGTAAAATTAGGTTTTCTTTTATGATTTTAAATAAAAAACTCGGAGCTAATAATAGTCCGAGTTTTCTTCGTTTTATAAACTAATCAACCTCATAAAACTATTTTCTAAGTGCTTTTATAATGTTTAAAGCGTTTTTTGTAGCACTTTCAATTTTATCATAATCAAAATTACCATTAGCATCTTTGGCCATTAATTTAGAACCCATTCCTACACAAGTTACACCTGCGTTAAACCATCCTTCTAAATTTTCTTTTGTTGGAGATACACCTCCTGTTGGCATTATACTTGTCCAAGGTTGGGGCCCTTTGATCCCTTTTACAAATTGTGGCCCGTAAATATCACCCGGAAATAATTTTACTATTTCGCATCCTAATTCTTCTGCTTTTGCAATTTCTGTAAGCGTACCACAACCTGGAGACCATAAAACTTTTCTACGGTTACATGCAATTGCAATATCTTCTCTTAAAACTGGTGTTACAATAAAGTTTGCACCTAATGCCATAAATCTAGAGGCTGCAGCTGCATCTGTTACAGAACCTACACCCATTACCATTCCTGGTAATTCTTTAGTTACATATTTTACCAATTCACCAAAAACTTCGTGAGCAAAATCTCCACGAGCTGTAAATTCTAATAATCTTGCACCTCCTTTATAACAAGCAGTAATTACTTTTTTACTTACTTCTAAATCTGAATGATAAAATAAAGGTACCATCCCTGTATCTTTCATTACTTGTGCTACTTCTATTCTTGTATATTGAGCCATAATTTTGTGTAATTTTTTATTATTTAATAATGTATTTGTTTAACTGTGTAATTGTTTTGAAAAACCTTGCGATTCAACAATTTAACACTTACACAGTTACACCAAAATTTATCTTGCTACTCTTCCAGAAGCATCACCACCCATTAGTTTTTCTACTTCAGAAACAGTAACTAAGTTCGCATCTCCTTTAATTGTGTGCTTTAAACAAGAAGCGGCTACTGCAAAGTCTAATGCATTTTGGTCATCTTCTGGGTATTTTAATAATCCGTAAATTAAACCTCCCATAAATGAATCACCACCACCAACTCTATCTACAATATCTGTAATTTGGTATTGGCGTGTTTGAAACAATGTTTTACCATCGTATAAAACACCAGCCCAAGTGTTATGAGATGCAGAAATTGAACCTCTTAAGGTTGTAATTACTTTTTTAGCTCTTGGAAATTTTTCCATCATTTGCTCACAAACAGATAAAAATGCTTCTGCTTTTACATTATGGCCTTCTGTTTGTACAGAAATTCCTGCTGGTTTAATACCAAAATGCATTTCTGCATCTTCTTCGTTGCCTAGAACAATATCACAGTAAGAAGTTAATTCTGTCATTACTTTTTCTCTGTGTGCATCATCACAATATTTCCAAAGTTTTGCTCTATAATTTAAGTCTGTAGAAATGGTAATCCCTTTAGCGCTTGCCGCTTTTACTGCTTCTAAACAAACATCTGCAGAACCTTGAGAAATTGCAGGTGTAATTCCTGTCCAATGAAACCATTCTACTCCTTCAAAAACAGCATCCCAATCTATCATCCCAGATTTTATCTCTGCAATGGCAGAATGTGCTCTATCATATACTACTTTAGAACCTCTAGATACAGCTCCTGTTTCTAAAAAATAAATTCCTAAACGATCTCCACCCCAAACAATTTTATCTACTCCAACACCACGTTTTCTCATTTCCATCATAGCACATTCACCAATATCATTTTTTGGTAAACGTGTTACAAAATCTACATCAACACCATAATTTGCTAAAGAAACTGCTACATTAGACTCTCCTCCACCATATACCACATCAAAATTATTTGCTTGCGAAAATCTTAAAAATCCTTGTGGAGCTAATCTTAACATGATCTCTCCAAATGTTACTACTTTACTCATTTTAATTGCTATTTTATACTATTTATAGTTATTTGCTTAAACGTTTAACCAATTTTTTAAAATAAAATCAAAATAGCTTATTTTTATCTACTATTTTGATTGTAATTTATATCGTTCTATATTTGCTTTAACGTTTAAGCAAATATATTAAAAATTTGAAAACTAAAAAGAAAACTACCATAAAAGATATTGCTAGTGTGCTAAATATATCTGCTGCTGCTGTTTCTAAAGCATTACATGATGATGCAAGGATAAGCGAAAAAACAAAAAAAGCCGTAAAACAGGTTGCTAAAAACCTTAATTATCAACCAAACCACTTAGCAAGTGCGCTTAGAAGTGGAAAAAGCAAATTGGTTGGTGTAATTGTACCGAGAACAAATAGTAACTTTTTTTCATCTGTAATAGAAAATATAGAGGAAGTTTTAAATAAAAAAGGCTACAATATTATTATTACGCAGTCTAACGAGTCTTTCAAAAAAGAGTGTGATAATATAGATACTTTATTATACACACAAGTGGATGGTATTATAGCATCTATGGCAAATGAAACTATTGATTTAGAACATTACGAGAAAGTGAAATCAAAAGGAATCCCTTTAATTTTATTTGATAGAGGTGAAAATGATTTAAACGTAGATTATATAGGTATTGATGATTATAACAGTAGCCAAATAATTGTAAAACATCTTGTTGATGAAGGTTGTAAAAGAATTGCACATATTGGCGGATTTAAGCATACAAGAATTTTTAATAACAGAATTAGAGGTTATGTAGATGCTTTAAAAAAGTATAATTTACCATTAGATGATGAACTTTTGCTAGAAAGTAGTTTAACTAAAGAAGATGGTAGAAAAAAAATGCAACAGCTTTTAAACTTAAAAAATAGACCAGATGCTGTTTATGTTGCTGGTGATTATGCTGCACTTGGTGCTTTGCAAGTTTTAAATGAAAACAACATAAATATGCCTAATGAAATTGCTTTGGTAGGTTTTGGTAACGAACCTTTTACAGAAATGGTTACCCCAAGTATTACCAGTGTGCATCAACATAGTGCTGATATAGGTAAATTGGCTGCAGAAACTTTTTTAAGATACACAAAAGAGAAAACAATTAACCAATCTTTAAAGAAACAAATATTAAAAGCAGAATTAATTATTAGAACTTCTTCTAACAAAAAAATCTTAAAAACAAATGTATAAAAACAATAAAATTGGGTAATCAATTTTATTAACCAATTATTATCTTCAAACAAAAATTCCCTATTCTTTTATCTTTTTAATATCTTTGAAACTCGTCTAAACTAAAAATATAATGAACGATTTTATTTTATACTTTAAGATGGGTTTAAATCATGTATTAGACCTCTCTGCATACGACCATATTTTATTTTTAATTGTTTTAGCTGTTGTGTTTAGCTTTAATCAATTTAAAAAAGTGTTATGGCTGGTTACCCTATTTACAATTGGGCACTCTATAACCCTAGCATTAGCTGCTTATGGTATTTTAAATGTGAGTATGAATTTGATAGAATTTCTAATTCCTGTAACCATTTTTATTACAGGAGTAATTAATGTATTTACCGCTAAAAAATCATCCACAGGAAAAGAAAACACCAACTTAGTTTTTGCCTTATTTTTTGGGTTAATACATGGCTTGGGTTTTTCTAATTATTTTAAAATGATGATTGGCAATGAAGAAGACAAACTAATACCATTATTAGAATTTGCCTTAGGCATAGAAGCTGCACAAATAATTATAGTTTTAGGTATTTTAATCGTGGGTACTTTACTACAAAACTTTTTTAGAGTTACAAGAAGAGATTGGATTTTAGTCTGCTCATCTATAGTTATTGGATTTGCCATACAAATGATGTTAGAACGTATTTTTTGGTAATTAATTAACTTTACTATCTTATTAATCTTTTTACTTTCGTACTAATGACAGAAAAAAAACAATTAAAATACGACAAAGCTTACTTAAGAATGGCTTTAGAATGGGGTAAATTATCTCACTGTAAACGCAAGCAAGTAGGTGCTTTAATTGTAAAAGACAGAATGATTATTTCTGATGGTTTTAACGGAACACCCACAGGTTTTGATAATTGTTGCGAAGACGAAAATGGTGCCACAAAATGGGAGGTTTTACATGCAGAGGCCAATGCTATTTTAAAAGTAGCAAGCTCTACACAATCTGCCAAAAATGCTACTCTGTACATTACACTTTCTCCATGCACACAATGTAGCAAACTTATACATCAAGCTGGTATTAAAAGAGTGGTGTATGCTAATGCATACAAAGACAGTTCTGGCTTAAAATTTTTAGAAAAAGCAGGTGTAGAATTAATGAATTTACCTTATGAATAAAAAACATCTACCTCTATACCTATCTATAGCCGTAATTTTTGGTCTTTTTATAGGCGTCTCTATTGGTGGAAACTCGGGCAATATGTTGTCTTTCTCTAAAAGTTCTACACAAGAGCGTAAAATAAAAAGATTAATAAATTTTATTGAAAATGATTATGTAGACAAAGTAAGCACAGACTCACTTTTAGATGGGGCAATTACCCAAATGTTAGGCAAATTAGACCCACATTCTGTATATATACCAAAAGAGAATTTACAAGCAGTTCAAGAAAGTATGCAAGGTAAATTTGTAGGTATTGGTGTACAATTTCGCATCATTTCAGACACGATCACTGTTATACAGCCCATAAAAGGTGGGCCAAGTATTAAAGCAGGCATTAAAGCTGGAGACAGAATTTTAATGGCCAACAAAGACACCCTTTTTGGTAAAAATATGTTAAGTGTTGCTGTACCTAGATATTTAAAAGGAAAACCAAATACCGATGTCAATTTACAAGTGTACAGAAAAAGTACAGATTCGCTCTTTAATATCAACATTACTAGAGGTAGTGTAAATATTAAAAGTGTAGATTTAGCTTACATGATTAACGATTCTCTAGGTTATATTAAATTAGATCGTTTTGCAAGAAATACTTATAGAGAATTTAAAAGCGCTTTAAAAACTTTGGTAAATAATGGTATGATAAATTTAGTACTAGATCTTCGTGGAAATGGTGGTGGTTTTATAGACATTGCAAATAGTATTGTAGATGAGTTTTTAGAAGACAATAAACTAATTGTTTTTACCAAAAATAATAAAGGAGAAATTGACGAGTCTTTTGCTACTTCAAAAGGAGATTTCGAAAAAGGTGGTTTGTATGTTTTAATTGATGAAAACTCAGCATCAGCATCAGAAATTGTAGCAGGTGCTTTGCAAGATAATGACAAAGGCACCATTATTGGAAGACGTTCTTTTGGAAAAGGTTTGGTACAAATAGAAATGGATTTAGGTGATGGTTCTGCAGTACGTTTAACCACAGCAAGATATTATACCCCCACAGGTCGTTCTATACAAAAACCATATGCTGGAAATGGAAACAAAAACTATTACAAAGACTATCAACAAAGAATAAACAGTGGAGAATTATTAAGTAAAGACAGTATTAAAGTAATAGATTCTTTAAAATTTAAAACACCCAAAGGCAAAGTAGTTTATGGTGGTGGTGGTATTATACCCGATGTTTTTGTGGCTGTAGATACTACTTCTTACATGTCTAATTTCTACTTTAATACCATCAATAATTTTGCGTTTGAGTATGTAGATAACAATCGTAAAAAATTAGAAAATTGGACTATAGCCACTTATATCAATGGTTTTGATAAAGACGAAAAAATATTTGATACTTATTTATCAAAAATAAAAGATAAAATTACACCATCATTTAGAGCAAAACAAAGCATAAAAAAATACCTAAAAGCCTCTATCGCCAATGTACTTTTTGGCGATGTTGGTTTCTACAGAATCATTCATCAAGAAGATAAAATGCTGCAAAAAGTTTTAGAGTTGGAAACTAAACAAGAATAGCTTTTCTTTGTAAAAATGATTTCGATAACAACTTCTAAGAATAAAAAAGTCTACTTTGCATCAGACCAACATTTAGGTGCACCAACAGCACAAGCCAGTTTTCCTAGAGAAAAAAAGTTTGTAACTTGGTTAGATACTGTAAAAAAAGATGCAGAAGCCATTTTTTTATTAGGCGATTTATTCGATTTCTGGTTCGAGTATAAAACAGTAGTACCAAAAGGATTTGTAAGGGTTTTAGGCAAATTAGCAGAAATAAAAGATAGCGGAATTCCCATTTATTTCTTTGTTGGTAACCATGATTTATGGATGAATGATTATTTTGAAAAGGAATTAAACATACCTGTATATCATGCCCCACAAGAGTTTCTCATCAATAATAAAAAGTTTTTAATTGGTCATGGAGATGGTTTAGGCCCTGGAGATAAAGGCTACAAACGCATGAAAAAAGTGTTTACTTTTCCTTTATTTAAATGGATGTTTAAATGGTTACATCCAGATTTAGGCATACAATTAGGGCAATACATGTCTGTAAAAAACAAACTGATTTCTGGTGATGAAGATGCTAAATATTTAGGCGAAGAAAATGAATGGTTAGTACAATATTGTAAAAAGAAGCTTACAGAAACACATTATGATTATTTTGTTTTTGGCCACAGACATTTACCTTTAGAAATAAAATTACAAGAAAACAGTACATACATCAACCTTGGAGACTGGATTCAGTACTTTACTTTTGGTGTTTTTTCCAATACAGAATTTAAATTAACAGAATTTAAAGACTAATCCTATTTAATACACTTCTAATACCTTAATCTTTAACCTTGTTTTAACAAAATAATTTTGTTAAAATTGTAGCTTTGTTTCACTAAATAAAATAAAAATAATATAACATAGAATGGATATAGATGTAAGAGCTATTAATGAGAAAATCGAAAGAGAAAGTGCGTTTATAGATATTTTAACCTTAGAAATGAATAAGGTTATTGTTGGGCAAAAACAAATGATTGAAAGTTTGTTAATTGGTTTGCTTGGAAACGGACATATTTTACTAGAAGGTGTTCCTGGTTTAGCAAAAACACTTGCAATTAATACCTTATCTAAAGCAGTACAAGGTAGTTTTAGTAGAGTACAATTTACACCAGATTTACTACCTGCAGATGTTGTAGGTACCATGATTTACAACATGAAGGTAAATGACTTTTCTATTAAAAAAGGCCCTATTTTTGCAAACTTTGTTTTGGCAGATGAGATTAATAGAGCACCCGCAAAAGTACAATCTGCTTTACTAGAAGCAATGCAAGAGCGCCAAATTACAATTGGCGATGAAACATTTAAGCTAGACGAACCCTTTTTAGTAATGGCAACACAAAACCCTGTAGAACAAGAAGGTACATATCCATTACCAGAAGCACAAGTAGATCGTTTTATGTTAAAAGTGGTTATTGACTATCCGCGTTTACAAGACGAACAAGTAATTATGCGTCAGAATTTAAGTGGTGGTTTTGCAACTGTAAACCCAGTAATTTCTGTAGATCAAATTATAAAAGCACGTGAAGTTGCCAATGAAGTCTATATGGATGAAAAGATAGAAAAATACATTCTAGATATCATTTTTGCAACACGTTACCCAGAAAAATACAACTTAGCAAATTTAAAAGACTTAATTAGTTTTGGGGCATCACCTCGTGGAAGCATCAACTTAGCTAAAGCAGCTAAATGTTATGCTTTTATAAAAAGAAGAGGGTATGTAATTCCAGAAGATGTTAGAGCTGTAGTAGCAGATGTTTTACGCCACAGAATTGGCATTACATACGAAGCTGAAGCAGAAAATGTAACTTCTGTAGACATCATTAACTCAATTATCAACGAAGTAGAAGTGCCATAAAATGTGTAATCGTGTAATTGTTTAAAACACAACAATTACGCAAAACCAACAGTTACACTTTTAAACAATTAAACAGTTACACGTTGAATACTAAGGAAATACTCAAAAAAGTTCGTAAAATAGAGATTAAGACACGTCGTTTGTCTGATCATATTTTTGGAGGTGAATACCACTCCTCTTTTAAAGGGCGAGGTATGACTTTTTCTGAAGTTAGACAGTACCAATTTGGAGACGATGTTAGAAGTATCGATTGGAATGTTACTGCACGTTACAGCGAACCTTACGTAAAAGTTTTTGAAGAAGAAAGAGAACTAACCATGATGTTGTTGGTAGATGTTTCTGGCTCAGAATCTTTTGGTACATCTCACCAATTTAAAAAAGATACCATAACAGAAATTGCGGCAACATTAGCTTTTTCTGCAACCCAAAATAACGATAAAGTAGGTTTAATTCTTTTTTCTGATGATGTAGAGCTTTTTATTCCTCCAAAAAAAGGAAAAAGTCATGTATTAAGAATTATTAGAGAATTGATAGAATTTAAACCTAAAAGTAAAAAAACCAATATTGAAGCAGCTTTAAAGTTTTTATCTAGTGTTTTAAAAAAAAGAGCGATTGTTTTTATGCTGTCTGATTTTATGGATGATGACTATGAAAAAACATTAAAAATTGCTGCAAAAAAGCACGATTTAACAGGCATCAAAGTATTTGATAAACATGATGAGGAAATTCCAAATTTAGGAATGGTACCTGTATTAGATGCAGAAACTGGCAGTGTACAATTGGTAAATACATCATCTAAATCTGTTAGAAATAGTTACAAAGCAAACGCTTTACGTTTAAACGATTATTTTACAAACACTTTTAAAAGAGGTGGTGCAGGCACTATAAACACTAGAGTTGATGAAAGTTATGTGAAAAAATTATTAGGTTATTTTAAACATAAAGGAAGATAAAAAGCCCATCTTAATCTTCCCAAAGGGAAGAAACACTCTTGTATAAAAGTTTGTGAAAACATAAAAAAAATTAAAAATTTGAAAACAAATAGTAGACATAAAATGCTTCCAAAAGCTATAAAAAAAGCACAAGCTAAACGTCCTCTCTCTTTTGGAGAGAGGATTGAGGTGAGAGGCTTTTATTTTGTTTTATTTGTTTTTTTCAGCTTTGCTACTTTTGCTCAAAACTCTATGGTTAAAGTAGAAATTGATACAACCAATATTAGAATTGGAGAGCAGTTTAATCTAAAAATATCTATAAACGAAACCGAAAATGTTATACTACCTAAATTACAATTAAAGGGTTTAGAAGTTATAGATTCTACCAAAATAGATACCCTAAAAAATAGTTTAATTAGAAGGTATATACTAACCGGTTTTGATAGTGGTGCTTTTTACATACCTCAACAACAAATATTTGTAAAAAATCAAGCTTATTTAACAGACTCATTATTAGTAAATGTAGCTTCTGTTGCTGTAGACACTACAAAAATTAAAAAATTTCCAATAAAATCTATTAAAAGCGAACCCTACACTTTTGATGATTTTAAAATATATATATACATATCTTTGGCAGTTTTAGCCATTATTGCTTTTTGGATTTATTGGTTTGTCATCAGAAAAAGAAAAGAAGAGGAAGAGGCACCAACCTATAGAACCTTACCACCTTATGAA
This sequence comes from uncultured Polaribacter sp., assembly GCF_947503855.1. Lineage (GTDB taxonomy): Bacteria > Bacteroidota > Bacteroidia > Flavobacteriales > Flavobacteriaceae > Polaribacter. Next base: position 31,158 of record NZ_CANNFF010000009.1, read on the forward strand.
GAAGCAATTTATAGGTTGAATGAGTTGGATGAAAAACTTTTATGGCAAAACAACAAGGTAAAAGAGTACTATTCTGAATTAACAGAAATTGTAAGGGGTTATATAGAAAGAGAACTAAAAGTACCTGCCTTAGAAAATACCACAGACGAAGTTTTATCGATGTTAAAAGATTTTAAAAATGCAGAAACCATACAAACTTCTAAAGAAACGATAGACAAGCTAAAAGATTTATTAAGAGAAGCAGATTTAGTAAAATTTGCAAAATCTAAACCTTTGGCTCCAGAAATAGAAGACGATAGAAAAGATGCAGAGTATATAATTGGCAACTTAAAACCAAAACCAACAATAGAAAAAGAAGAGGAAGATGGATTGGAGTAATTTTGAATTTTACAGTCCAGGGTTTTTGTGGCTACTAATAGCAGTACCCATTTTAGCAATTTGGCACTTTTTTATGCGTAAAAAAGATGCAGCAGTATTAACTGTACCTAGTGTTAAAGGTTTTAAAACAACCTCTATAATAACAAAGCTAAAACCGGTATTATATGCATTAAGAATATTGGCCATAGCAGCAACAATTATTGCGCTGGCAAGACCAAGAAATGTATCTGTTAGTAAAAAAACAAAAACAAACAGAGGTATAGATATTGTAATGGCAATAGATGTATCTGCAAGTATGTTGGCTAGAGATTTAAAACCGAACCGATTAGAAGCTTTAAAAAAAGTAGCAGTAAATTTTATAGATAGAAGGCCCAATGATAGAATTGGTATTGTAGTATATGCTGGAGAAAGTTTTACACAAACACCTATTACCAGCGATAAGGGTATTGTAAAAAGAACCATTTCTGAACTAAAGTGGGGTCAGTTAGAAGGTGGTACAGCCATTGGTATGGGCCTAGGTTCTGGTGTAAACAGATTAAAAGAAAGCAAAGCAAAAAGTAAAGTAATTATCTTGTTAACAGATGGTGTAAATAATTCTGGTAATATAGACCCAAGAACTGCTACAGAATTAGCAAAAGAGTTGGGTATTAAAGTATACACCATTGGTATTGGTACTAACGGAATGGCAGATTTTCCTTGGAGTAGAGATCCAAGAACTGGCAAATTAAACTTTAGAAAACAACAAGTAGAAATTGATGAAACTTTGCTAAAAGAAATTGCAACAGAAACTGAAGGAAAATATTTTAGAGCCACAGATAACGAATCTCTAAAAGAAATTTATGATGAAATTGACAAACTAGAAAAAACAAAAATAGAAGAATTCAAATATTACAATTATCAAGAAAAATATAGAATTTTTATATTTATTGCGCTAATTTTATTAGGATTAGAATTTATTTTAAGAAACACAATTTTTAAATCATTTATATAAAAAGTGTAATTGTGTAATTGTTGAATCGTGTAAATGTAAAAAAATGTACATATTTTCATTTGAAAAGCTTAAAGTTTGGCAAGATGCAATTCAGCTTTCAAAAGAAGTTTATAAAATAACTTCTACTTTTCCAAATGATGAAAAATTTGGGTTAGTTAGCCAAATGAGGAGAGCTACAAATTCAATTGCAGCTAACCTTGCAGAAGGTACATCTAGAAATACAAATAAAGATAAAGCACATTTTACAACAATTGCATATAGCACAACAATGGAAGTTTTAAATCATATAATTCTATCAAAGGAATTAGAATTTATATCCGAAGAAAATTATTTAGAATTAAGAGAAAAAATTTACAAAATATCTAATATGTTGAATGCTTTACGAAAAGCACAATTAAACAATTAAACAGTTACACATTCTAAATATGTATAGAATAGAAGAACCAATATATTTTTACTTGCTAGCAATTATCCCTGCAATGATTGTGATTTTCTTGTTGGTTTTTTGGTGGAAAAAAAGAATGCAGCGTACGTTTTCTGATGCAGCATTATTAAAAAAACTAGCACCAAATTCATCAACATTTAAAAACACTTTAAAACTAATTTTTTTAGTAGTAGGTATTGCTTTTTTAGTAATTGGTTTAACCAATCCAAAAATGGGAACCAAATTAAAAACGGTAAAAAGAGAAGGTGTAGATGTTGTTTTTGCTTTAGATGTTTCTAAAAGTATGTTGGCAGAAGATATTGCCCCAAACAGATTAGAAAAATCAAAACAAATTATCTCTAAAATTATAGATAAATTAGGTTCAGATAGAGTAGGTATTATTGTGTATGCAGGTAATTCTTATCCATTATTACCAATAACAACAGATCATGGAGCTGCCAATATGTTTTTACAAAATGCAAATCCAGATATGGTTTCTAGCCAAGGTACAGCAATAAACGAAGCCTTAGAACTAGCAAAAACCTATTACAATAACGACGAGCAAACCAATCGATTTTTAATTATAATTTCTGATGGTGAAGACCACCAAGAAGAAACCAAACAAGTAGCACAAAATTTAGCAAACGAAGGTGTAAAAATTTACACAATTGGTGTAGGTACAGAAAAAGGTGGCCCAATACCAATGCGTTTAAATGGTTCTATGATTGGTTATAAAAAAGATAATAAAGGAGAAACTGTAATTAGCAAAAGAGTACCCAAAGTTTTACAAGGTATTGCAGATGCTTCTAATGGTACTTATATTGATGGAAATGTTACAGACAATCCTGTAAATAAAATTGCAAATATTATTGCGAATGCAGAAAAAAATGAGTTTGAAACCAAGCAGTTTTCAGACTACAAAGATCAGTTTCAATGGTTTTTAGCATTAGGGTTATTATTTCTAGTAATAGATATATTCTTATTTGATAAGAAAACAAAATGGCTTAAAAAAGTAGATTTATTTAACGAAGAAAACAATAAAAAATAGACCCATGAAAAAAATACAGTACGCACTTATTATTTTTTTGATGCTATTTTCAACCAAAAATATTTTAGCTCAACAAGATACCATTACAAAACAAAGAAAAGCAAGACAATTGTTACGTAAAGGAAATGATTTGTATAAAAAACAACAATTTACAGATGCTTCTGTAGCGTACCAAAAAGCATTAGGTAGCAACTCTAATTACGATAAAGCCACCTATAATTTAGGGAATGCTTTATATCAAAATAAAAATTTTAAAGAGGCAATACCACAATACGAACATACTGCAAAAACAGCTACAGATAAAATTACAAAAGCACAAGCCTACCATAATCTTGGTAATGCAATGATGGAGTCTAAAAACTATCAAGGTGCAGTAGATGCTTTTAAAAATGCTTTAAGAAATAATCCTTCTGATGATGAAACCCGTTATAATTTAGCAGTAGCTAAAAAGCTTTTAGAGAAAGAAAAGCAACAAAATAAAGACGATAAAAATAAAGATAAGAACAAAGACAATAAAGACAAAGATAAGAAAGATAAAGACGATAAAAATAAAGACAACAAAGACAAAGATAAAAACAAAGACAAAGATCAAGATAAAGACGGTAAAGGAGATAAGGATAAAGACAAAAACAAAGACCCTAAAAAAGACAATAAAAAAAATCCAGAAAAACCAAAACCACAACAAGGTAAAATGACGCCTCAGCAAATAAAACAATTGCTAGAAAACTTAAATAACGAGGAGAAAAAAACCCAAAAGAAAATGAATGCTAAAAAAGCAAAAGGCAAAAAAGTAAAACAAGAAAAAGATTGGTAAAAAAGAAAATGAAATTGAAGTTTTACATAATCGTATTTATTGGCTTGCTAAGTTTTTCTTTAGCAGCGCAAGAAGCTACCCTAAAAACAAAAGTTAGTAAAAATAAATTAGGCGTAAACCAACGTTTACGGGTCATATTTTCTATAAACAAACAAGGTGCAGACAACTTTACACCTCCCAATTTCAACAATTTTAAAGTAGTTGGTGGACCAAGTCAGTCTGTTAGCCAATCGATATCTCAAACACCAAGTGGTAGAAAAGTTACTTTTTTACAGTCTTATACATATATTATTCAACCCAAAAAAAAAGGAGAACTTTCTATTGGAAGTGCTAGCATTAAAATAGGAGGCAAAACAATAAAATCAAACCCTGTAAAAATTATTGTTTTAGATGCTGTAGAAATTCCAAAAGACCCCAATGATCCTAATTATATTGCCCAACAAAACATTCATTTAGTTGCAGAAATTTCTAAATCTAAACCCTTTGTGGGCGAAGGTATTTATGTAGAATACAGATTGTATGTAAGCGAAAATGTAAGCGTATACGATACCAATGTAAAAGAAGCACCACAATACAATGGTTTTTGGAATCAGAACATAAAAATAAATGGTTACCCAGTAAAAATGGGCAAATATAATAGCGAAGATTATAGATATATTGTCTTACAAAAAGCCTTATTAATTCCTACAAAAACCGGTAAATTAACCATAGATCCTATGAAAATGGATATTATAATTGGTGTACCTTCTGGAAGAGCAGATTTTTTTGGTAACATCATTACAAAAAATGTAAGAAGAGAGTTTGCATCAGCCAAAAAAACAATCATTCCAAAAAGTCTTCCTATAGAAGGCAAACCTAATAATTTTACGGGTGCTGTTGGCGATTTTAAATTTGATGTTGCGCTTAGTAAAGATGTTTTAAAAGCCAATGAAACATCTCAAATAAAAGTAGCCATTTCTGGTAAGGGGAATTTAAATTTATTTGAATTACCTACTATAACCACTCCTGCAGAATTAGAAATGTATCAACCAGAAAGAAAAGAAAAAGTAAGAACAAACGCTAAGGGAATTTCGGGCTCTGTAACAGATACATACACTGTAGTGCCACAGTATAAGGGAAAATACAAAATACCAAGTGTATCGTTTTCTTACTTTAATCCTAAAGAAAAAAAGTACAAAACAATTAATACAGAAGATTTTTATGTTGATGTACAAGAAGGTAAAGAACTGGTAACTTCAGATACAACAACTGTTACCAAAAAAAATGTAGTTGCTACGGGAGAAAATTTTAGATACATAGCCACAAAAACAAGTTTTATAACTCAAGAAAAATCAGGTTTCTTTAAATCTACTTTGTTTTACATCTTATTTTTAGTGCCCTTATTTGCAATACCTATTACCGTTTTTATTGGTAAAAAACAGCAAGAAAGAAATAATGATCTAGTAGGCAACAAATTAAGAAGAGCAAATAAATTAGCTAAAAAATATTTATCTGAAGCCCAAAAACAATTGGGCAAAAAAGAAGCTTTTTACGAAGCTTTAGAACGTGCTTTACACAATTACTTAAAAGCTAAATTAGGTATAGAAACTGCAGATATTAGTAAAGAAAAAATAACGAGTTTGTTAGAGGATAAAAATGTAGATCAAGAAACTATTAAACAATTTATAGAAGTCCTTAAAAGTTCAGATTTTGCACGTTATACACCATTTACAGCCACTCAAATGAAAGAAGAGTTTGAAAGAGCAAAAGAAGTTATTGTACAATTAGATAAACAATTATAAAATGAGAAAGCTTGTATTTTTATTGTTGATAATTGCCCACTTTACAACGGCTCAAAGTTTAGATAGTTTGTTTGTATCTGCTAACGAAAACTATAGAAATGGAGAGTATGAAAAAGCCATAAAAGTTTACGAAGAAATTATAAATCAAAACGCAATTTCAGCTGAATTATACTATAATTTAGGAAATGCATATTACAAGTTAAATAAAGTAGGGCCTAGCATTTTTTACTACGAAAAAGCTTTACAGTTAAATCCGCAAAACCAAGATGTAAAAAACAATTTAGTATTTGCAAAACGTTTGGCTTTAGACAACATAGAAGCAATACCTAAAACCCTATTACAAAAATTAAATGCAAATTACTTACAACAATTAACTTATAATCAATGGGCAATTGTAGTTGTTTTATTAGCCATTGTATCCTCTCTAATGTTTTTGTTATTTTACTTTGCAGAAATCCCCAAAAAGAAAAGACTTTATTTTACTACAAGTATGATTAGTTTTCTCTTGTTAATAATTACAACTTTTATAACTTACAAGCAATACAGTCAATCTAAAAAAAATATACAAGCTATTGTTTTTGCTACAAAAACGGAAGTTAGAAATGCACCTACTTTCAATTCAGAAGAAATTTTTACCTTACATGAAGGTACAAAAGTTACCGTTTTAGATACCATAGATAATTGGAAAAAAATTAAAATTGCAGATGGTAAACAAGGTTGGATTATTTCCAAAGAAATAAAACTACTAAGCAGTAAATAATACTTTTTGCAAAAAAAATTCTTACATTTGATTAATTCCAAATTGTATCTATTGAAAATAAAGATTGCATTATTTTTCTCTTTACTATTTATTAGTATTTTAGTTACCCCAACTGTTATTAGTTTAACAGATGCATCTCAAAATATTGCTTGTTTTTTAGATTTAAATGAAGATGAAGAAGAAAATAATGGCAAAGAAGAATCTAAAATAGATACAGAAATAAAATTACAACCTTCTTCTTCATACAAAGACGCAATTGTATTAAAAAATGAGCAAATAAAGACAAGTATCCGATTTTTTTCTAAAAAATACACCTGTAAGTATTTAAAGGTAACTACTCCTCCTCCAAAAATTATATTGTAATTTCTTATAATATAAATCAACAAAAATCATTAAATTTAATAATAAACAACACTCTAATTTAAAAATTGGAGAAAAAAATATTTATATATGTTTAAACACATAAAAAGCGATTTACCTGCAAGTATAGTAGTATTTTTCGTAGCATTACCTTTATGTTTAGGTATTGCATTAGCAAGTGGTGCACCTCTTTTTTCTGGCTTAATTGCTGGTATTATTGGTGGTATTGTAGTAGGTGCCTTAAGTGGCTCTAAAATAGGAGTTAGTGGTCCTGCAGCTGGTTTAGCAGCAATTGTATTAACTGCCATTGGTACATTGGGTGGTTATCAAAACTTTTTGGTAGCAGTTGTAATTGGTGGTGTAATACAATTAATATTTGGATTTTTAAAAGCTGGTATTATTGGTTATTATTTTCCATCATCTGTAATAAAAGGGATGTTAACAGGTATAGGTATTATTATCATTTTAAAACAAATACCACACTTTTTTGGGTACGATGCTGATCCAGAAGGAGATTTTGCCTTTTTTCAAGTAGATGGTCAAAATACCTTTTCAGAAATATTAAATACAGCAAACAATATCAGTTTAGGCTCTACCATTATTGGTGTTATTGGTTTGGCTATTTTAATATTATGGAGCCATGTTTTATCTAAAAAAGGAAAATTTTTTCAAGTAATACAAGGTCCTTTAGTAGCTGTTGTTATAGGTATTGTATACTTTTTTATTACAAGTGGAGATGATAAATATGGTATTAATGCACAACATTTAGTTAGTGTTCCTGTTCCAGATAGTTTAAGCTCTTTTCTTGGGCAATTTAGTTTCCCTAATTTTAATGCCATTACCAACCCAGAAGTTTGGGTAACAGGTTTTACTATCGCTTTAGTAGCTAGTTTAGAAACACTACTTTGTGTAGAAGCTACAGATAAATTAGATCCACATAAAAATGTAACTCCAACAAATAGAGAGCTACTTGCACAAGGTACAGGAAATATACTTTCTGGTTTGGTTGGTGGTTTGCCAATTACTCAAGTAATTGTAAGAAGTTCTGCCAATATACAATCTAAAGGTAGAACAAAACTTTCTGCAATTGTTCATGGTTTTTTACTTTTAATCTCAGTAATTATAATACCCAATTTGTTAAATAAAATTCCATTATCTGTATTGGCAGCAGTGCTATTAGTTGTTGGCTATAAATTAGCAAAACCTGCATTGTTTAAACAAATGGTTAAATTAGGATGGAAACAATGGGTACCTTTTGTAGTTACTGTAATAGGTATTGTTTTTACAGATTTATTAGTAGGTATTGGTTTAGGCTTATTAGTAGGCATTGTTGTAATTTTAATTAAAAGTTTCCAAAACTCTCACTTTTTGCACAAAGAAGGGGAAGACGTTGATGATGGAAAAATAAAAATGACACTTGCAGAAGAAGTTACCTTTTTTAACAAGGGTGCTATTTTAAAAGAATTAGACAAGTTGCCAAAAGATTCCTATTTAGAATTAGATGTAAGAAAAACCACATATTTAGACCACGATATTATAGAAATTTTAGAAGACTTTGCCATTAAAGCAAAAGAAAGACATATAGATATAAAGCTAATTTCTGAGAGAGGTATTGTAAAAAACCCTGAAAGTTATATAGATTTTTTTAACAACAAGCCCAAATTAGTCTAAACGAATTTAAAATATAAAATAATTATGAAAGCACATACTAGAGAAACCCAATCTACAATGACTCCAGAAAAGTCGTTACGATATTTAAAGGAAGGGAATAAAAGATTTCAAAACAATTTAAAAGCAAACAGAAACCTTTTAGAACAAGTAAATGATACTAGTGAAGGGCAATTTCCTTTTGCAACAATTTTAAGCTGTATAGATTCTAGAGTTTCTGCAGAATTGGTTTTTGATCAAGGTTTAGGTGATATTTTTAGTGTTAGAATTGCAGGGAACTTTATAAACGAAGATATTTTAGGTAGTATGGAGTTTGCTTGTAAACTTGCAGGCACAAAACTAATTGTCGTTTTAGGGCACACAAGTTGTGGTGCTGTAAAAGGTGCTTGCGATGATGCAAAACTAGGAAATTTAACATCTATGTTAAGTAAAATAAAACCAGCTGTAAATGCTGTTTCAGAACCCAAAGAAGCTAGCAAAAGAAATTCAGCAAATTTAGAATTTGTAGATTCTGTATCAGAAAAAAATGTTTTATTATCTATAGAAAGAATAAAAGCAGAAAGCCAAGTATTAGCAGAAATGCATGAAGATGGCGAAATAATGATTGTTGGCGCTATGTACAATATACAAGATGGTTCTGTAAAGTTTTATGAATAATCATTTTTAATCGATTTAATATATTAAAAGAGCGTCTTTAACTTAAAAAAACGCTCTTTTTTACTTTGAAATAAGTACATTAGTACACAGAAAATTAGATGCCATCTAGTTGGCATACTTTAGAAGATCTTTTGCATGAATAAAGAAGAAAAAATATATGATGGAAACATAGATGTTATTCCAGATTTAATTCCTCATAAACATCTATTTGCTACTTTTAATGAGTGTGTAAATTGGTTAAAAACAACCCTAATTACTAAAAATGGATTTAAACAAAGTTTTTAAGAACAATAAAAGTTGGATACAAGAAAAACTGGCTATAAATAAAGATTTTTTTGAGCATTTAGCTAAAGGACAAAGTCCAGAATTATTATATATAGGATGTTCTGATAGTAGAGTAACTGCAGAGGATTTAATGGGTGCAAAACCAGGAGAAGTATTTGTGCATAGAAATATTGCAAACATGGTTTCTGGCACAGACTTAAATGTAATGTCTGTTGTAGAATACGCTGTAGTTATACTAAAAGTAAAACATATTATTGTTTGCGGGCATTATGGCTGTGGTGGTGTAAAAGCAGCTATGCAATCTGTAGATTTAGGTATTTTAAACCCTTGGCTTAGAAATATTAGAGATGTTTATAGAATTCATGCAGAAGAATTAGATTTAATTTCTAATGAAGATAAAAAATACGAGAGATTAACCGAACTTAATGTAAAAGAACAATGTGTAAACCTAATTAAAACTGCTGCAGTACAAAAAGCAATTAGAAACAATGGGTTAAAAATACATGGCTGGGTTTTCGACATTCACTCAGGTAAGCTAATCGATTTAAACATAGATTTTGAAAAATATTTAGAGGATATTATGAAAATTTATCACTTAGATTAAACAAACTAACATTTTCTCTTTCAAACCTTGGTTATTTTCCACTCCCTACTTCTACCGTCTAAAGTAGCTGTTTGATAGTTTTTTTTCCCTTTTTGCCTATCTACTTTAGTATGCATTTTTATACCAGGTTTAAAAATAAAATTGGATAACGTAGACGCTTCTATAATTAAATTGTATTCACAATCTGTAATTCATTCAATTTCAGACTTTATGTAGTACTTTTTCATTTCATTCATCCTAGCCAAATACTATCTATACTTTTTTATTACGAAATTTGTAGATATAGGTTTTGTTTTTTAAGATAGAACAATCTTTTATAGTAAAAACAATAAGAATCTTAAACTTATAAAAGCAACTATAAAAATTAATTTTTCCACTATAATTTTTATAGTAATTCACAAAAAAAATTGCAAAAACTATATCTCTATGTGTAGGGGATTTACACCTTCTTTATCATCATCTTTAATGATTGAAGGAAATATGGTAGGAGCAATTTTCTTTACGGGTTCAAACAAAATAGAACTCTCTAAGGTTTCCTTGTCTACAAAAGGAATGGTGTTATTCATTTTACCAAAAAAAATAAAGATTACACTTAAAATTAAGCCTATTTTTAGTACGCCAAAAACGCCACCCAATATTTTATTTAAAATTCCTAAAGCTGCAAAATCTGCTAATTTTGTTAACACTTTACCTAACAAGGCAATAATAATTATAATAATTATAAATGTGCCTGCAAAGGCTGCTAAAGAAATATATTCTTCTGACCAAGAGACGTATTCTTTTAAAAAATCACCTAAAAAATATGAAAAATGTATGGCTCCATACACACCACCAATTAAAGCCACTAAAGAAGCTACCTCTACAAAAAGCCCTTTCATAATGCCTCTTACAAAGCCAAAAATTAAAAGCGCAGCAATGATAATATCAAAAATATTCATTAAAATAGTTTTGGTAAACCTACATCTTTTTTTTAAAATTTAAAAATAGGCATTGTATCTTTACATCTTTAAATCCAAATGCTATGCCAAAAATTAGTAACCTTAAAGAAATGTGGACTTTGTTAGTAGAAAAACTAACAAATCAGTTTGCAGATGGTGATGAGTTAAATATAGACGGAATTATTTACCTAATTGGTGTTCAAGAATTAGGGCAAGGAAACAGAAAGTTTAAAAAAGACGAAAAAGTAAATCTAATGCACATTGCTATTTGCAAATTATTAGAACCTTATGGGTATTATGAGTTCGATTTTTTTGATGATGATGGCTGGCCTCACTATAAAGTTTTAACAGAATTACCCAATTTAAAACCAGGAGAACAAACCGTTTTAATGAAAGAAGCTATTGTAAATTATTTTGAGGCATTAAACTACTTTGCAGACTAAGTTACACTCAATTTTCTTATTAAAACAGCAAACAGTTTAGGAAAAAACCTTTTTACATACACACCCATTTTTTCTTTAGCACCAGCAATATATACCTCAGCTTTTTGTTTTTCTATTGCTTTTATTATTAACGTTGCACAACGTTCTGCAGACATACCTTTTCCTGTTGCAACATCCATTTTTCCTAATGCAGTTCCATTTCCTGTAAGTGCATTTTTAGAAACATTGGTTTTAATAAAACCAGGGCAAATTAAGCTAACAACAATATTATTTTTATGGTTTTCTGTTCGTAAACTATCAAAAAAACCATGTAAAGCATGTTTACTAGCGGCATAACTAGATCTTAATGGAGTACCAATTTTACCAACAATACTAGTAGTTACCACAAAATGCCCCTTTTTATTAGCAATAAAATGTGGTAAAATAGCTTTTGTTAGTGCAACTGTACCAATATAATTTATATCCATAATACGTTTGTCTACTGCAATTTGTGTTTCGTGTGCTAAAGAACGCTGACTAACACCTCCATTATTCACTAAAATATCTACATGTCCAAAAGCATTTATAGCAAGATTTGCTTTTTCTTTTAAAGAATTAAAATCTTCTAAATCTAAAGGAATAATGTGTACATTTTTAGGCTCTTTGCAAAGATTTTTTACACTTTCTAAAGACTCTATATTTCTAGATGATAGTACTAATTTTACATTTTTAGTTGAAAGTGCTATGGCTAGTGCTTTTCCAATACCAGAAGAGGCTCCTGTAACCCAAATTACTTTGTTTGATAAAGACATTGTTTTTTAAAATACAAGATACCTATTTTGCTTTAGAAATAGTATTTTTGATATACTTATTGACTATCTTTTTTTTAAAATACAATTACAATGCTACAATTTAAAAAATTACTCGCTTTTATATTTTTAATATCCTCATTTGCAAATGCACAATATTTGGTGAACGCAACTATGACAAACACGGTAGATACAGATTGGGTTATGTTATATAGAATAGAAGGCACAAGTCAACATTTTATTCAAAACACAACTATACAAAAAGATACTATTTTAATAGAAGGCCACAAGCAAGAAATTGGTTCTTTTCAATTTAATTTACCAGCGAGTACCAAAGTAGGTTCTTATAGAATAAATTACAGAACAAAAGAAGCAGGCTTTGTAGATTTTATTTTTAATAAAGAAAATATCCGTTTTACGTTTCATCCAGATTACCCAGAACAAACTGTTTTGTTTTCAGAATCTGATGAAAATATTGTGTATAGAAACTACCTTACACAAATCTCTAATGAACAACAAAGGTTAGATTCTTTGCAAATTACAGCCATTAGAAACCCTAACTTCGATCTTAAAACAGCCTACAAAAAAAGCTTAGCTACCATAAATACAATACAAAGTAAATATTTAGATAGTACTAGAAATATGTATGTAAAACCTTTTATAAAGGCTACTTTAAGAGCAAATCCACCAGAAATTAAAACCACTGTGCAAGACTACATGTCTAATATAACTAGTACTTTCTTTGATAATATGGATTTTTCTAACACAGCTCTTAAAAACTCCTCTTTTTTGGTTGATAGAATTACCGATTATATTTTTTACATTAATTATTCTGATGATGCAGAAAAACAACAAAAAATTTATAAAAATTCTGTAGAAAAAGTGTTTACAAAAATTAATGATCCCATTTTTAAGAAAGATATTATTGAGTTTTTAATTGACCAATTTGAGCAAAATAGCAACATAAAAATGGTAGATCATTTGTTTAAAAACTATTTCGATAAATTACCAGAAACCTTACAAAATAAAAAGTTTAAAGAAGAAAAACTAAAACTTTTAGCTACAAAAATTGGCAGAGTAGCACCTAACTTTTCTTGGACAGAAAATGGAAAAAAACTTGAATTAGCTAAGCTAAATGATGCCGAAAATTATGTGTTGGTTTTTTGGAGTACAAGTTGTTCTCATTGTTTGAAAGAAATACCTGTGTTACATAAATTTTTACAAGATAAAAACAATATTAAAGTTGTTGCTTTCTCTTTAGAAACAAATGATTTTGGTTGGAAAAATATGAAAGTAAACCTACCCAATTGGCATCATGTTTTGGGTTTAAATAAATGGGAAAACAAGATAGCAAGAACCTATAACATTAATGCAACACCTACTTATTTTGTATTAGATGCAAACAAAAAAATTATTGCAAATCCAGAAGAACTAAAAGAATTAGAGGCTTTTATAGATAAACTTTAGCGTTTTAGAAATACAAAAAAGCATCTTCTAAATGATCAATTTTTGTATGGTTTTGCTGATGCACAATTGCGATAATATCAAAACGAACCTCTACATCTAACTCTTTTTGAGTAACATAATAATCTATGGCACTTACCATTAATTTAATTTTTTTTGGTTTTACAGCATCTTGTGGTTCTTCAAAAAAATTGGTAGATCTTGTTTTTACTTCTACAGCCACTAAAACATCTTTTTTTATGGCAATAATATCTACTTCAGCTTTTAAATAACGGTAATTTTTTTCTAAGATTTTATAATCGTTTTTAATTAAAAAATCGATAGCTAGTTGTTCTCCTTTTTTACCAAGATCATTATGTTGCGCCATAATTTAGTATTCGGTTTTCAATTATAATATTTAGTTAGTTTTAAATATAAAATGTAATTAAACTTCCAAAGTGTTAATTTACAGTTTATTATTTACTTTTTACAAGATTAAAAGTATTGTAAGAAAACTAGACCCCACAAGTTTTTAAAACTTGTGGGATCTGTTTTTTTTATTTTATAAAAGTAACTGAATATTGTTTATTACTACCTAATAACTGAACATCTCTCCCAAAAATTATAGCTCTATTATCGGCTTCGTGTCCTACAGGAAAATTAAAAAATACAGGAACATCTGCTGGAATTACCTCTAAAATTAATTGCTCTATAGAACTCCCCCATTTTGTAGTATTCTTTTTAATCAAACTCATATCGCCTACAATTACCGCTTTTACATTGGTAAAATAATTAGCACGTTTTAAGCTTTGCAACATTCTATCAATAGCATATTTGTACTCACCAATTTCTTCTATAAACAAAATTTTACCAGCTGTGTTTAACTGACTTTTAGAGCCCAACATAGAAGTTAAAATTGCCAAATTACCACCTATCAATTGTCCGTTAATTTTAACATCAACTTCACCTCTATTGTATTTTGAGGCTTTTACTGAGTATGTAATTTCTTCTCCAAAAAGTGCTTTTTTAAAACTAGCAACGGTTTTTATAATTTCTTCTGGTTTTTCTTGTAAACTAGTTGCCATCATTGCATGTAAAGTTTCTACACCTAAGTTATGTATGTGATTATGAAACGCTGTAATGTCAGAATAACCAATAATCCATTTTGGGCTTTTTAAAAACTGTGTGTAATCTAATTTATCTAATATTCTAACAGAACCATAACCCCCTCTTGCTGCCCAAATTGCTTTAATATTTGGGTTATCTAAAGCCTCTTGAAAATCTTGAAAACGTTGTAAATCTGTACCTGCAAAATGATGGTTTTGCACATAAATATGTTTTCCTAAAACCACATGTAAACCCCAACTTTCTGCCAATTTTTTCGCTTTTTCTATGGTTGCTTGTCTGTTTTTTAAAATGCCTGCTGGTGCAACAATAGCTATAGAATCTCCAAGTGTTAAATAAGCTGGTCTTTGTAATGTTTCTTGTGCTTTTACAGAGGAGAAAAAAATCGATAAAAAAGCTGTTAATACTATAAATTTCTTCAAAATTTGTTTTATTTCTTGGTGCTATAAGTCAAAATATTGTATGAATGTAAATGTATCAATTTTCAATCGATTTTAAAATTTTGTTTTTCGTACTTTTGCACAGCAAAATAAATACACAAATCACATGAGTGCTCCAAAAAGATATACAATTACAGCAGCTTTACCTTATACAAATGGCCCAATACACATTGGGCATTTAGCAGGTGTTTACGTACCAGCAGACATTTATGCACGTTATTTACGTTTAACTGGTAAAGATGTAGCCTACATTTGTGGTTCAGATGAACATGGAGTTGCCATACCAATGAGAGCTAAAAAAGAGGGCGTTTCTCCACAAGATATTATCGATAAATATCATGGTATTATTAAAAAATCTTTTGCAGATTTTGGTATTTCTTTTGATAATTATTCTAGAACTTCAGAAAAAATACATCATGAAACTGCCTCTCAGTTTTTTATAGATTTATACAATAAAAAAGAATTTACAGAAGAAACTACAGCACAATTGTATGATGCTGAAGCAGATCAATTTTTAGCAGATCGTTTTGTGGTAGGTACCTGTCCAAAATGTGGGTTTGAGGAAAGTTATGGAGACCAATGTGAAAACTGTGGAACAAGCCATAATGCAACAGATTTAATCAACCCAAAATCTGCAATTACAGGTAATGTACCTACTGTAAAAGAAACAAAACATTGGTTTTTACCTTTAGATAGGCACGAAGAATTTTTACGTGAATGGGTTTTAAAAGGGCATAAAAAAGACTGGAAACCCAATGTTTACGGACAAGTAAAATCTTGGGTAGAAGATGGTTTGCGACCAAGAGCAGTAACTAGAGATTTAGATTGGGGAATTCCTGTACCTTTAAGAAACGCAGAAGGTAAAGTATTGTATGTTTGGTTTGATGCGCCTATTGGTTACATTTCATCTACCAAAGAATGGGCTGCAAGAGAAGGTAAAAATTGGGAAGACTACTGGAAAAAAGACGATACCAAATTGGTGCATTTTATTGGGAAAGACAATATTGTTTTTCACTGTATTATTTTTCCTAGTATGTTAAAAGCACATGGTGATTATATTTTACCTGATAATGTACCAGCCAACGAATTTTTAAATTTAGAAGGCAACAAATTATCAACCTCTAAAAATTGGGCAGTTTGGTTGCATGAGTATTTAGAAGAGTTTCCAAATCAACAAGATGTTTTAAGATACACTCTAACCGCAAATGCACCAGAAAGTAAAGACAACGATTTTACTTGGAAAGATTTTCAAGCAAAAAACAACAACGAATTGGTAGCTATTTTTGGTAATTTTATCAATAGAGTTGTGGTGTTAACCAACAAATATTATGCTGGTATCGTACCAGAACCAAATGATTTTACAGAGATTGACACTGCTATTTTAGACAGCGTAAAAGAGTTTCCTAATAGTATTGGTAAGTCTATAGAACGCTACAGATTTAGAGAGGCGTCTCAAGAATTAATGAATTTAGCCAGACTAGGAAACAAATATTTAGCAGATGAAGAGCCTTGGAAAGTTATAAAAGTTGATGAAGAACGTACTAAAACCATTATGTATGTTGCGTTGCAAATTGCATCTGCATTGGCTGTAGTTTCTGAGCCCTTTTTACCTTTTACATCAACTAAATTAAAAAACATTTTAAATATTAGTTCGAGTGATTCGACACAGGAGAATGCTATAAAAAATTCTTGGAAAGACGTAACAGAAAAAGATATTTTACTTCCTGCAAACCACCAAATAAACAAAGCGGAATTATTATTTTCTAAAATTGAAGACAAAACTATTGATTTTCAATTAGAAAAATTAGAAGCTACAAAATTAGCAAACGAACAAGAAAATAAAGTAGTAGAACCTCAAAAAGAAACTGTAGAATTTGACGATTTTACCAAAATAGATATTAGAATTGGTACCATTTTAGAAGCCGAAAAAGTAGCTAAAACTAAAAAGCTATTAAAACTTAAGGTTGATGTTGGTATTGATACAAGAACCATTGTTTCGGGTATTGCAGAAAGCTTTGCTCCAGAGGATATTATTGGGCAACAAGTTTCTGTATTGGTAAATTTAGCTCCAAGAAAAATTAGAGGTGTAGAAAGCCAAGGCATGATTTTAATGACAGACACACCTGATGGGAAATTGGCTTTTATAGAACCAGAAAAAGTAGTTAAAAACGGACAGGAGGTTAGTTGATGCTAAAAATAGCATATCATCCAATATATAAACATCCATTGCCAGCAAACCATCGTTTTCCTATGGAAAAATATGATTTGCTGCCACAACAATTAATGCACGAAGGTACTTGCAAACCTGCAAACTTTTTTGAGCCCAAAACACCTAATAACAAACATTTTTTTACGGTTCATACTCCTGAGTATTTTTTCGATTTATTAAATATTACACTTTCTCAAAAAGCAGCTAGAAAAATTGGTTTCCCTTTATCTGAAATACTTATAGAAAGAGAAATGATGATTGCAGAGGGCACTATGAAAGCCTCTGAATTTGCTTTAAAATACGGAATTGCCATGAATATTGCTGGAGGTACACATCATGCATTTTCTAATAGAGGAGAGGCTTTTTGTATGTTAAATGACCAAGCTATTGGTGCAAAATATTTGCAAAATAAAGGTTTAGCAACAAAAATTTTAATCGTAGACTTAGATGTACATCAAGGAAACGGTACTGCAGAAATTTTTCAAAAAGACGATACTGTTTTTACATTTTCTATGCATGGTAAAAGCAATTATCCTTTTGTTAAAGAAAAATCAGATTTAGACATCGCTTTAGAAAACAACACAAAAGACCAGCAATATTTATCCATTTTAAAAGAGATTTTACCAAAAATTATTTACCAAGAAAAACCAGATTTTATCTATTATCTATGTGGTGTAGATGTTTTAGAGACAGATAAATTGGGTAAATTAAGCATGACTGTAAATGGCTGTAAAGAAAGAGATCAATTTGTGTTAGAAACCTGTTTTAAAAATAAAATTCCTGTCATGTGTTCTATGGGTGGTGGCTACTCTCCAGATATTAAAACCATTGTAAATGCACACGCAAACACGTTTAGATTGGCTCAAGATATTTATTTTTAAATCTTTGTTTTAATAAACTATCCCAAAATAGAACTCTTTTTTAAATCATTAATAAAAGGTTGCTTATATATACGTTTTCCTAAAGCTGCATTAATTGCATTGGCAACAGCACCTCCTGCAGGTGGTAAACCTGGTTCTCCTAAACCTGTTGGCGATAATTCATTTTGTACAAAATGAACCTCAACTTTTGGTGTTTCTTGCATTCTAATAAGTCTGTAGCTATCAAAATTTTTAGACTGCGGTTTTCCATCTTTAAAAGCAAAATCAGCATACATTGCGTGTCCAATACCATCAATTACTCCACCTTCTACTTGGTTTTTTGCACCTGTTGGATTTACTACAACTCCACAATCTACAGCTACTGTTACTTTTTTAATTACAGGTTTACCATCTTGTAAAACAAGATCTGCAATCTCTGCAACATGAGTGTTATGGCTGTAATAAGCTGCAAAACCTTGGTAAACTCCATTTGATGATTTTCCCCAATTTCCTTTTTGTCTTACAAGTTTGATAACATCTTCCATTCTTTTACCAGAATATTGAATTTTCTTATCGGTAGTATTTTTTACTTTTTGTAATAAATTTAAACGTAATTGAATAGGATCTACTTTTAATTCTGTAGCTAATTCATCAAAAAAACTTTGTTCTGCAAATGCTAAAAAATTGGTATAAGGTGCTCTCCAAGCTCCTGTGGTTATGTTTGAATTATAGGTTGCAGATTCTACTTTAATATTAGGTATACATCCTGCTGGAAAAAAGTTTGAAATAGCACCATACATACCACCATTCATGGCTGCTTCTTTTAAATGATAACCCGTTATTTTGCCACCTTTTAATGATGCTTTAATGCTATACTTTACAGAAGGTTTGTAAATACCAGTAGTCATATCATCTTCTCGGGTAGAAACCATTTTTATTGGTTTTTTTACTTTGTCTGAAATTTCTGCAGCTTCTATAGCAAAATCAGCATATAATCTTCTACCAAAGCCACCTCCCATTCTGGTCATCTCTACGCTAATTTCTTCTTTTTTTCTATCTAAAAGAACTGCTACCGATTTTTGAACTTCAGCTGGTGTTTGCGTGGGTCCCACCAAATCTATTTTAGCAGCAGTTACATTGGCATAAAAATTCATGGGTTCCATACAATTATGAGGTAAAAAAGGAGAAGAATAAACTCTTTCTATTACAGTATCTGCTTCTTTAAACGCTTTTGTTAAGTTACCATCTTCTCTTAGTACTTTGGTTTTTTTACGATCTAAAAGACTGGTTAGTTTTTGATGATGCAATTCTGTACTTTCTAATTGAGAAGTGTCTTTCCAAATTGCTTTTATTGCTTTTTTGGCTTTTATAGCTGCCCAAGTAGACGTTGCTAATACAACTACTTTATCACTTTCACTTAAAGCTACTGTCCAACTTACATAACCTTTATCTAAAAATTTTCTAGCTTTATCACCAATTGTTATTACATCTACAACACCAGAAATATTTTTGGCTTGAGTAGCATCAAAAGAAGCTAAAACTTGCCCAAAAGAAGGGGGTCTTAAAACAGATGCATACAACATGCCTTCTGTTTTGTAATCCAAACCAAATAATGGTTTTCCTGTAATAATTTTATCAATATCTACATTAATGGCATCTTTACCAATAATGCTAAAATCTTTTATTTCTTTTAGTTTTACTTTTTCTGGAACTTCTAATAACGCAGCTTCTTTTACAACATCTCCATAGCCTAATGTTTCTCCATTTGCATTGGTAATAGTTCCTTTTGATGCTTTTAATGTAGATGCATTTACCTTCCATTTATTTGCAGCTGCTGTTACCAACATTTGTTTTGCTGTGGCACCTGTTTGTCTTAAAACATTCCAGTTAGATCTAATTGATTGACTACCACCTGCAATTTGTCTTTTATAATTTTTAATATCCAAAACTCCTTGAGCTACTGTTACATTTTTCCATTCTACATCAAGTTCTTCTGCAATTATCATGGGCATAGATGTTTTTACACCTTGCCCAATTTCTGGATTTGGAGAAAAAATAGTTACATAGCCTTTGTCTGAAATTTTAATGTAAGCATTAAAATCGTTAAAATTTAGGCTAGCAATATCTTCAGGCATTTTCGCTTCTGGTTTGCAAGCTGTTAAAAAATTGAAACCAATTAGCATACCTCCACTTGCTAAAACAGATGTTTTTAAAAAGTTTCTTCTACTAAAATTATCGTTTTTATGAAGTTTCATGTTATGAGTTTTTAGATGCTAATTTTACTGCTTTTTCTATTCTGTTATAAGACGCACATCTGCAAATATTACCATGCATCGCTTCTCTAATTTCGTTTTCAGAAGGATTTTTATTTTCTTCTAAAAAAGCAGCAGCTGTCATTATTTGCCCTGATTGACAATAACCGCATTGTGGAACATCTATTTCTTTCCAAGCTTCTTGAACAGGATGTTTGCCATCTTTAGACAAGCCTTCTATGGTTGTTATTTTTGTATCATCTAAAATAGAAACTTGCATTTGACAGCTTCTTGTAGCAACGCCATCTATATGTACTGTACAAGCACCACATTGTGCAATACCACAGCCAAATTTTGTGCCTACCAAATTTAATTCGTCTCTTAAAACCCAAAGTAAGGGTGTATCTGCATCTGCAGAAACAGAAACTTGTTTTCCGTTAACATTTAAAATATAGTTTGCCATAAAAAGTTGGTTTTTAATTGATTGCTCTAAGTTACAAAAAATTACATTTTTTTTAATTAAAGTGTTTTTTTATACTAAATTTAACAAAAAAGTAATTTTAGATTAAACTTTATATACACATTAAAGTCTAAGGATTATGAAAGCAAAACACATACAACATTTATATAACAGAGTGGGTTTTGGTATTACTCCCAATGAATTAGAGCGTTTGTCTAACAAAAACAAACGTGAAATTATAGATGAAGTTTTTACAAATTCATCTAAAACTAGCCCTTTAAAAGCAGATATATCTTTCTTAAAAGATATAAAACCTGGCGATTTAAAGATCAAAGAAAAAAGACAAGAACTTCAAAAAATTAGTAGGAAAAAAATACAAAAATTCTCGATTTCTTGGATGGAAAGGATTTTAAATCCTTCTGAAGTTTTTAGAGAAAAAATGACGCTTTTTTGGGCAAATCATTTTGTTAGCGAAAGTAGAAACAACATTCTTTTTACTCAGAATTATAACAACTTACTTAGAGAAAATGCATTTGGAAATTTTAGAGATTTTACCAAGAAAATCTCTAAAGATGCTTCTATGTTAGGCTATTTAAACAACAAACAAAATCGTAAAAAAAGCCCAAATGAAAATTTTGCAAGAGAATTGATGGAGCTTTTTACCTTAGGCCAAGGAAATTATACAGAAACAGATATTAAAGAATCTGCAAGAGCTTTTACAGGATATAGCCATAATTTTAGAGGTAAATTTTTAATGAGAAAAAGACATCATGATGAAAATGAAAAAACATTTTTTAAAAAAACAGGCAATTTTAATGGTGATAATATTATTGATATCATTTTAGAACAACAACAATGTGCTCGTTTTATTTCAGAAAAAATATATCGCTTTTTTGTAAATGAAAACATAAATAAAGAACATGTTGCTGCAATGACTGCCGTTTTTTACAAAGATTATGATATTGAAAAATTAATGCGTTTTGTTTTACAGTCTAATTGGTTTTATGATGATGAAAACATAGGCACTAAAATAAAGTCGCCCATGGAATTTTTAGCAGGTATACATCAAGTAATTCCTTACCAATTTGAAAGACCTAAACAAGCTTTATTAATGCAACGTTTATTAGGCCAAACTTTGTTAAGACCACCAAATGTGGCTGGCTGGAAAACAGGTAGAAATTGGATTGATACTAATACAATGGTTAGGCGTTTGCGTTTGGCTTCTATCTTATTAAATAATGCAGCAATTACCTATTCAGATACTGGAGATGAGGAAACAATGCTTACTGATTTAACTACTAAAAAGTTAAAAAGAAAAACGTTTATTAAAACAAAAACAGATTGGAATGCTTTTGAAAAAAACTATAAAAAAATAGATAATAAAGGGATGATTTCTTTGATAATATCATCACAAATAAATAAAGGTACAGCACAAATGCTATCGGACAATTTAGACATTCCAAAAAAGGATTTCTGCGTTCAATTAATGTCTATTCCAGAATATCAACTTTGTTAAACTTTCGATTTTTAATTGAAAAATCATAAAACTAAAATTATGAAACGTAGAGATTTTTTAAAACAAACTACTTTTGCTTCGGGTATGTTTTTTGTACCTCAGTTTTTAAAGGCTTTTGAGCAAATACCTACCAAAACTTTTGGTAATAAAAAGGTCGTTATTATTCAATTAAAAGGGGGTAATGATGGTTTAAATACAGTAGTACCTTTTAGAAACGATATCTATTACCAACAACGTGCAAATATTGCTTTGCAACAAACAGATTTGTTAAAAATTTCTGATGAAATTGGTTTGCACAAAAGTTTAGTAGATTTACAAAAATTATACGATAATGGTTTTCTAAGTATTATTAATAATGTGGGGTATCCAAACCCAAATTTATCACATTTTAGATCTACAGATATATGGCAAACAGCTAGTAATAGCAACGAATATTTACAAAATGGCTGGGTTGGGCGTTATTTAGATTATACCAAAGCAAACCCAACAAAAGCCATTGAAGTAGACGAATCTTTATCACTTTTATTAAAAGGAAAAACACAAAATGGATTGGCTGTAACCGATGCTAAAACCTTGTACAATTCTTTAAAAGAACCCTTTTACAAAAGTGTAATAAATGCCAATACAGATGCGCATTTAAACGAACATAATTTAGGGTATTTATACAATACTATGATTGATGCAAAATCGTCTGCAAAATATATTTTTGAAAAAACAAAGGTTAAAAATGCGTCTAATAATTATCCAAAAAACTTATTTGGCAAACAGTTAAAAACCATTTCTCAGTTTATAAATTCTGGTTTAGATACACAGGTTTTTTACGCGGGTTTAACTGGTTTTGATACGCACGCAAATCAACAAAACACACAAGCAAGATTGTTAAAAATATATGCAGAAAGTATAAACACTTTTGTAGAAGATTTACAAAAAAACAACAATTTTGATGATGTACTAATACTTACCTTTTCTGAATTTGGAAGACGTGTAAAACAAAACGAATCGAAAGGTACAGACCATGGAACTGCCAACAACGTTTTTGTTATTGGTAAAAATTTAAAAAAGCAAGGTTTGTATAATAATTTACCTAATTTAAACGATTTAGACGCCAATGGAAATTTAAAACACGAAATTGATTTTAGAGAAATTTACGCTACTATTTTAGACAAATGGTTGCAAGTAGATGATGCTGCCATTTTAAATAAAAGCTTTTCTAAACTAAAATTTGTGTAGTTTTCTGTTGCTATATTTTTCATAAAATTGAATTTTGCTACATTAGCATTTCTAAGAAGTTTTTTATGAAAAAATACCTGCTTTTTTATTTGTTGATAATTGTTTTTTTAGGTTGCAAAAACAACCCAAAAACGAAAGAAAATAGTTCTTCAGTAATTGAAAAGCAAGAAAAATACACCATTTCTAACGATACTATAAAAGTGTCTGTAAAAACTTTTGGTGCAGAATTAACAAGCATACAATTAAAAGACAAAGAATATCTTTGGCAAGCAGATACTACTTATTGGAAACATCAATCACCTAATTTATTTCCTATTATTGGGCGTTTAAAAGACCACGAGTTTTATTATAAAGACTCGCTTTATAAAATGAGTTTTCATGGTTTTGCTTGGAAAAACAATTTCATTTTAATTGAAAAAACACAAAACAGTCTTATTTTTGACTTAGTATCTTCTAACAAAACTAAAAAACAATATCCGTTTGATTTTAAACTACAGATAAAATACGTTTTAAAAAATAACATTTTAAACGTACATTATATTGTTGAAAACACCGATCCAAAAGAGGATTTGTATTTTTCTATTGGTGCACATCCAGCATTTAATATTCCTTTAGAAAAAGGACAACATAGAAACGAATATGAACTTGTTTTTGATACTGATGAAATGCCCACTTCTAGAAATAAAAAAAGTGGTTTGTTTGTAGATTCTTACACCCAATATTTTGATAAACCTGGTGTTTTACAAATAAAAGATACCACTTTTTTAAGAGGTGCTTTGGTGTTTAATCCAAATCCGTTTACAAAAGCAACTTTAGTACATAAGCCAACAGAAAAGCAATTATTTACCATTCACTTTAAAGACTTTCCTTATTTAGGTATTTGGACGCAACCCAACCCAAAAACGCCTTTTATTGCTATTGAACCTTGGTTTGGTGTTGCTGAAAACATACATCATAATAAAGATTTTACCCAAAAAGAAGGCATCCAAAAATTACCTGCAAATGGGGTTTTTAAAGCTAAGTATTCTGTAGAAATACATTGATTTTTAAATACTTTATAAGAAAACATAGCTAAAATCGTTTTAACTACTGTTAATTTGAAAATATTCCAAATTTGAATAAGCATTAAAACACTAAATATATTAAAGGCTTTAGAATAATAAAAAAATGAAAAAATTACTTTTACTTTTAACTTTTATACCCTACATAATTTTAGCTCAAAACCCTGAGACTGCTAAAATTAAAAAAATGGCAAACTTAGGCCAGTTAGTTTCAAATGAAATAAATGATACTATCCCAATTAAAATCTACAATGATATGATTGTAATTGAAGCAAAACTAAATGGCAAACCAATGAATTTTATGTGGGATAATGGGTTTTCTTTTTCTGCAATCGATAAAAGTTTATCTGAAAAAATTACTTTAAAAAAATATAAAGAAAAAGAATCTATTTCTGCTACAGATGCAGTTAATAATCAAGTAAAATTAGATTTAAAAATAGCCCATAATCTATCCATTAAGAATCATCAAATTAAAGATAGCCCATTTTTACTTATTGATATAAATACTTTAACTGGAGGTAGTATAGATATACAAGGTATAATTGGTGCAACTGTTATAAAGAAATTAAACTGGAACTTTAATTTTGACGAAAACTATGTTGTGGTATCTCAAAAAGAGTTTCAAAAAGATGGAATGGTGATGCCTTTTAAACTAGATTTATATAATAGAATGTTTACTAGTTTAGAATTAAATGGAATTACAAATGGTGTAGAAATAGATTTTGGTTCAAATTCTGATGAAATTGATTTAACCATAAAAGCTATAGGTTTATTTAAAAATACTAAAAAATCTAAATACGAAGGTATTTCAGCAATGTCTGTTAGTGGTATAGCTAAACCCTCTATAAACTATAGCATTAAAGATTTTAGCTATAAAATAGGAGGAATAACCTTTAAACATCCTATTAAAATATTTTTAACAAATGATGTTAATGAGGCAAGAATAGGAAATAAAATGTTACGTCATTACAATTGTATTGTTAATTCTAATTCAAATCAAATAATTCTTACAGAAAGAGAAACTAATCTAGAAGAAAGTCCTAAAAAGAGTTTTGGTTTTATAATAGTAAAAATTGAAAATAAACTAACAATTGCTGGTAAATGGAACAACCCTAACATTACAAAATATAATGCTTTAAATTTGGGTGATAAAATTACTCAAATCAATGGAAAAAAAGCTGAATACTTTCATAGCAACTCAGATTTAAGAGCATTTCAAATTGATTTACTAAAAAACAATAAAGAACTAATTATTAATACAGAAAAAGGCGAAAGTTATACTCTTTTACCAAAGTTTAATATTTATGAGTAGCAAAACTATTTTTAAGTAAGATAATTGGAATTGTTTCTGAATTTTTAAAGAATCATTGACATTTTAACTTAATTCAGTATAAAAAATGAAAAAAATATATCCAATTTTACTAATTCTAATCACTTTATTAGTTTTTACAAGTGGTAAAAAATATGCTTTAGATAAACCAACAGCTTCTATAAAAGATAGTATTCCCGTTTTTTTAGAAGGATATAAGTATGAAAATGTAGATGGAACAAAGTTTTCTTTCAATCAAGTAAAGGGTAAGGTTTTGCTACTCGATTTTTGGGCAACTTGGTGTGGGCCTTGTATAAAAGGTCATTCGAATATAAAAGCGCTGGAAGAAACCATTAATAATCCCGATTTTCAGATAATTACTGTTTCTATTGATAAAAATAAATCTCAATGGAAAAAGTTTTTAAAAGCTAAAAAATGGAACGGAATTCATATAACATTAGATGGTAAAGATGTAAACAATCCTTTAAATAAAATGGTTACAAAAAAGATTTTAGATAAAGGCAAACCTATCTATTTAACTTCTGTACCTGAATATTATTTGGTTGATAAAGAATAAATGATGTTAAAGCAAAAAGGACTGTGTCTTTAATTAGAAAGAAAATAAACTAAAAAAGAGCACCCAAAAATTACCTGCAAATGGTGTTTTTAAAGCTAAGTATTCTATAGAAATACATTGATTTTTAAATACTTTAAAAGAAAAATAGCTAAATTCGTTTAACTTCTGATATAAAACATTAAAACGTTCCATATCATTTTAGTTGGATTTAATTATGAAAAAGAACTATTTAATATTCATTTTACTAATTTCTTTAGGAATTAAAGCTCAAAATATAAAGTTACTGAATGAGAATTTAAATTTAAGTGACACTTTAAAATATAGCAGAGAAATTAGAATATATACTGGAGGAGGAATTAATAATTATTCTTCTGTCTTTAGAATGTATAATTACGAGAGAAAAAAATGGAAAGCGGAACTTTATGAGCATTATGCTGAAATTCCTAATGAAACTGAATTAATAATTAAGAAGAAAAAGTTAAAACCAAAAAACAATTTTGACTTTATATTTCTAAAGTTCTTGAGAAGTAAAGTTATGAATTTGCCAAGTCAAGAAGAAATTAGTTGGAAAATTCATGGAAGAGATTCAATTTTTGAAACTAAAACAAATAGAAAAGGTAAAGAAATTATTGAATATCAATCTGTTTATAAATCCATAAGTATATTAGATGGAGTGTGTTATACTATACAGGTTAAAGAAATTAATAAAACAAATGAGTTTAAATATTATAATCCTGAAAGTTATTTTAAACATTTTAATGAAATAGATGAGCTTGTATTTATGGTTGAAATATTAAATATAGTCAGAAATGAATTTAAAATTTGGAAAAAAAGCTAAGCCTAAAAACATATATATTTTATTACTAGTTTTTTGCTCATTTGTTAAAAAATAATTATTTGCTAAATTAGTCGCTTAAACACGCAACGAAATCATACACTAGACCGTGAAACGAACCCACTAACCATACTTTACTTTTCTTATAATTCTTAAAGCCTCATTGTATTTAACATAAGTGGTATTGTTTGCTAAGTTTTTTATGTACGTTTTTGCTTTTTTTAGCTGTTCTACAACGTCTAAAAAACCATGTAAATAACAAATTAAATAATTGGTTGGTAAACGTAAAACATCTTCTTGTTCTGTTGCTGTAAGTGGTTTTTTCTGTACTATTTTTTGAACAATTAAATTACAATTGTTGTAAATGTGTATCATTATTTCTTCATTAAAAACAGGTGGTTCAAACAAAAATTGTTTTACAATATTATGTTTCCCATTATTTTTAAAATTGATAATTGTTTTTTCTAATGGATAGTATTTTTCTTGTTTTTCTAAACCCAGATAAATATATTCTTCTACAATAAAGGTATGATTATTATAGCTTATTTGTACATCATCTAAGGCAGAAAAAAAGAGTTTTACTTGCTCGTTAATCAACTCGATATCTACTCTAGAAAAAAACTCTTGTTCGTTTATAATTTTACGCTCTCCTGCCCAACACAAAACAAATTGCTCGTTAAAAACTTTGTATTGTGGGTTGTAAATTTTTTTATGATTATTCATAAAATTAAAAACACCATCTAAGGTTAATTGGATGTTATTTCTTGCACTTTTTTCTATGGAATTGACAATTTCTTTATTAGTGTTTCTAAGCTCAAATTCATCACCTAAAAAAGGCATAGAGTTGCTACCTCTTCTGTAAAAAATAGTGTCTTTTTTATATTTCCATGCATTTTTAGAAAGCGATGTTACATTATTATTGGCATGTATGGTAACTAAACCAATTACTTTATTACGTGGCAATCTCGGAAAAAGAACATTTTCGTAAGTTATTTTTGGTGGATTTTTTAAATACGCATTTACCAAGTTTTGTATTTTACTGTCATCAAAAAAATCGATACCCACTATTTTATTTGCTTCATCTTCTACACCAATTACAATGTAAGAGTTGTTATTGGGGTTTGCGTTGGATAGCGCACAAACATGTTTTAAAAATTTAGCTTTACCCTCTTTAGAATTGAATGATATTTTTTGCTTTTTGTCATAAAAACTATTCTCATCATTATGAGAAAGTAAGTTTTTAATTAAAAGTCTTTTATTAATCATGTCAATCTCTATTTAAAATGGTAGCACTTGCTTGTGCTGTTGGGTACACTACCAAGTCTTCTATATTTATATGATAAGGTCTTGTAATTACAAAGTGAATAATCTCTGCAATATCTGCAGCTTGTAATGCTTTGTAGCCTGAATACACACTTTTTGCTTTTTCTACATCGCCTTTAAACCGAACTTCAGAAAACTCGGTTTCTACAGCCCCTGGATGAATGCCAGAAACACGAATATTGTGTTTATTTAAATCTATTCTCATGGCTTTATTTAAGGCGTTTACAGCATGTTTAGAGGCACAATATACATTTCCATTAGGATATACTTCTTTACCAGCAATAGACCCAATATTTACAATAAAACCCGTGTTTCTTTGGGTCATTTGTGGCAAAATGGCTTTAGAAACGTATAATAAACCTTTTACGTTGATGTCTAACATGGCATCCCAATCATCTAAACTACCCTCTTGTATGGTAGATAAACCATGTGCATTACCTGCGTTGTTGATTAAAATATCTATTTGCTGAAAATCTTTTGGAAGTGATTTGATGGCTTTTTCAACTTCGTCTCTTTTAGAAACATCAAAATTTAGCGTAGTTACGTCTGTAAGTTTACTTAATTTTTCCTGCAATGATTCTAAACGACCTACTCTTCTACCACAAAGAATTAATCGAATGTTATTTTTTGCAAAAATGATTGCAGTGGCTTCTCCAATACCAGAGGTTGCGCCTGTAATAAAAGCTGTTTGAGCCATACATGTAAAATAATAAAAATGAGAATTTTAACTAGTTTTTTAAAAACTAAATCTATCATAAAGTTATAAAAACAAGTATGTTTTAAGTGATAAAAAGGTTGGTAGTTTTCACAAATTATGAACAAGAAAAAACCGTCCTCCTCAGGACGGTTTCTCTTTTAATTGGTTATTAAGCAATAACCAACCAAAAATCAACTAACCAAACTTATTTTTAATGTCTTCTTTCTTTTATTTTTCTTATTATTTTAGTACGTTTTCTATTGTTATTCCATACATTTTCATTCGTACTTTTCTTTGTGTTTTTTCCTTTTCTAATTAGTTCAAAATTTCTTCCTACGAAATTGTAAGTTGTTTTAGAGTTTACATTATATAGGCTAATTTCTCCATCGTTTATAACGCTTAATTCAAACTCTTTTATATCTCCACCCTCATAATTCAATGTTAAAATTTTTAGGTCTTCATAACCTGCTACATCGAATATTTCATATCCACCAACGTAACTCCAATTTATATTTGCAATTTGTGTGCCAAAAGGGTCTTGAGAACTATAAAATGTTGTTATATTTTTGGGTGTAAATTGTAAGTAATTTTCAGCATCAAAAGCATTTGGTATACCTCCTCTTGTATCTACTTTTTCCCAAGCTTCATATTCTTGTAAAAAGTATTCTATATTTTCATAAAATAGCTTGTCGTAATCAAATGTATTTACTTGATAACCCACTAAAAAATAGGTAACATTTTGTCTATAGTTGTACAAGCTTATTTCGTTATTAGAAATAATACTAACTTCAAAATCGTTTCTACCATATAAATCGTGTCGGGTTTCTAAAAAGCCATTAAAAGTATTGTAAACCCCAACATCTATTCCTAATCCGTTGCCTGTAAAACCAATATCTACAATGTTATTATTGGCATACAAAATACCATTTAAAAAAGATAGTGTAAAGGCTTTAGAAACATAAGGTATATCTCTATTACCAATTGTTCTATGGTAATCTACATACCATAAATCGTATCTAGAAACTACTTCTTCTAAAGAAATTTCGTTTCTAAAATCGTCTTGAAAAACTGACGAACACGAGCTAAAAAATACACCTATTATAAGTATTGCAGAAAGTAATTTTAAAGATTTCATAAGCTGTAGTTTTAAGATTACAGCTATAAATATTCAAATTACGTGCCAAAAATAAAACCACTTATAATTAGTGGTTTTAAATTCTGATAATCTGTAGTGTTATTATTTTTGTTTTGTAGAAGGAAAAAAGGAAGGTTGGGTTTGTTTTACCTCTTTAATTTTATAATAATGGGTTTTATTGTTCTTTTTAAAACTCAAAATTGCTTCATTTTCTTTTAAATCGAAAGGAAAATTATGCACAACTAGTGGTGTATTTTTTAACTCTTTTATTGGGTTTGCGTCTAAAATTAAATCTTTATTTTTTCTGTTTGATGTAGAAAAATGCCCAATAATTTGTAACATATTGTTTATTTTTCTGGTTTCTACTTTTGTTATTTTCTTTTGAAAATATAAAGAATCGAACTCTATTTGTAGCGCATTTACCAATTGAAGCTCTAATTTAACCCCACTAACACCTGGTTGACCTCCAGACCATTTATTATAAGTCGCTTTTTCTATTTTAAACGAAGGGTTTTTAACAAATTTGTTACTACCACATTGAGAAAACCCAAGTAGTATTGTGAGTATAAATATAATTTTCATGATTTTCATTTTATTTTAATTTATATAGAGCTGTTCAAATGTAATGCCAAATAACGAGTTTTTTAGGGCTGGTTGTAAAAATTCATTCCTTTTGTGGGTACAGAATTTGCATCAAACAATGTTGCATTGTCCCAATGAGAACCTTTTCCCCAACGTGTACTACAATTATTAGCAACCCAAGCAGGTTCCCAATAAACCAATCCTTTTGCACCTGCATTTTTTAGTGCTTTTTTAAGGTCTAATAAATATTTTAATTGTCCTTCTTGGGTTGCTTTATAACCATCAATTAAAGCATCAGCACCTAAAATATTACCAGCTGCATCTGCATTTTCTATTGTAAAAGGATAAGCAGTTTCTACAACCATTAACTTTTTATTGTATGTTTTAATAAGCGTTTTAAAAGCTTCTGAGGCTTCTTGTAAATTATAAGTAGACCATTTTGGATAATAGGAAAGCCCAATCCAATCAAAATCTACCACATTATTTTCTTTTGCTTGTTTAAACCACCAAATTGCATTTTCTGGTTGTGCAATGTGTAGCATAATTTCTATGTTTTTATCTACATCTTTAGAAATGTTTCTTACAGCTTTAATGCCTTTGTTTAATAGATAAGCATTTCTAGACCAATTCATAGCACTAGGTTTATCATCTTTTTGAAGAATCATTATATTGGTTTCGTTACCAACTTGAACCATGTCTGGTAATAAGTTTTTGTTATAAAGGTTTTGTAAAGTTTTATAAGTGTAGTTATAAATAGAGTCGCCCAATTTTGCAGTATTGTCTACAACTTCTAACCAAGCAGCAGGAATTTCTTGTTTGTTTGGGTCTGCCCAATCGTCAGAATAATGAAAATCTAACAACACCTTCATTTTAGCGTTTTTTGCTCTGGCGATTGTTTTTTCTACATCTTTAAAATTAGAGTAATTTGTCCAAGTGGGGTTGTGCCACAACCTAACTCTTACCAAGTTTGCACCTTCATTGGCAAAAATTGTAAATGGATCTGTAGTTTCTTTTTGATCATTTTTAAAAATAGCGTTGCAATTTTCCATTTCATTTACATAAGATAAGTCAGCGCCTAAATAGAAATCAATTGCTGTTGTTTCTTCAAATTCAGTTTCTATATTAAGATCTTGTATCTTTTCTTCGGATGAATGACAAGCAACCAAAAAAAAGCTAAAGAATAATATATATATGAAAGTGTTTTTCATGTTTACTGATTTTATAATAGTATTAAATTTACATAATTTTTATATAAAAGTTTCATTTTAAAACATTTTACTACTGTTTTTAACATACAAAATCCACTTTTTAAAAGTGGATTTTGTGCTTTTTGATATTAAGTTTCCTTATTGTTTTCCTCCCAACATCAACAATTCGTTTACTAAAATTTCTGTAACATAACGCTTTTCTCCTGTTTCTGTATGATAGGTTCTGTTTGTTAATTTACCTTCTACAGCAATTTCTTGTCCTTTATTTACGTAGTTTTCTACCACGTTTACTAAACCACCTTTTATAATGATGTTGTGCCAAAAAGCACGCTCTATTTTGTTACCGGATTTGTCTTTATAACTATCGTCTGTAGCTAAAGAAAATTTTGCCATTTTGTTACCATCTTTAAAGGTTACAATTTCTGGATCTTGACCTAATCTACCAATTAATTGTACTTTGTTTCTTAACGTATTCATAAGATAAGTTTTTGTGCACTTGTTTTTTTGTGCAGGTTTATAATTTATGTTTTGTTAATTAAATACCAAAAGTTGTTCAGTACTAATAACATTGCAAAGTTGCGATACGATTAAAGTTGTATTCGGTTAGAAAACAATTACTTTCGGTTGTAATTATTTGTAGTCGTTTGTAAACGAATAATTTATTGTATATTTATCAAATGGAAAACAGAGAATGTTTAGAGTGTAAAGAACCCGTAAAAGGTAGAATAGACAAGAAATTTTGCTCAGATTATTGCAGAAATGCCTATAACAATCGTGTAAACAAAGACAGTAAAAACTTAATTAGAAATATAAATAATAGACTTAGAAAAAATTATAAAATTTTATCGGAATTAAATGTTTCTGGTAAAACCAAGGTGTCTAGAACTAGGTTGTATGACAAAGGTTTTGATTTTCAATTTTTTACATCTATCTATAAAACTAAAACCGGCAACACCTATTTTTATATTTATGACCAAGGTTATTTGGCTTTAGAAAATGAAACTTTTTTATTAATTAAAAAAGAAAGGTAAAGTATTGAAATAGAATAGTTTAATTAACTTAATTTCCAAAAAATTACAAATACTAGCGTTCTAAAACAGAAAAATTAATAATTACATACCTACCCAATGTAAGTTCTAAAAGATCGTTGTAGCTATTTCCAAGTATTTCCTTTTACTTTAATTGCGGCTTTTAAAACATCTTTCTGACTTAATTGCCCAATTAATTTGCCATTATCTATCACAGGAAATCTTCTTCTACGAGAAGAAATAAATTTAAATGCAGCATCAAAAATATTCATATTTTTATCAATAATATCTACATCTGTAACCATGTATTTTCCTACTGTATTGTTTGTATCCGAAGGCATGTTGTAGTATTTACTTTCAGAGATGTGTTTAATACAATCCGTTTCAGAAATAATACCAATCAACTCGTTTTTATCATTTACAACGGGTCCACCAGAAATTTTATTTGCAATTAGTTGCGCAATAACATGGTCTAAAGAATCTTCTGCTTTAAATGTAATTAAATTGGTCGTCATATAATCAGATACCAAAATTTGCTCTTCTTCTTTTCTTTGATTTGAATCTCTTTTTCCTTGAAAACTTTTAATACCCATAATAACAGTTGTTTAGTTTGAACTAAAGTTAGCAAAATTTCTGTTTTGTTATACTTTTTTTAACAAGTTTTTTTTTTTCATACATTTATAAAAAACATTTTTTTATGAAAAGATTTTCTACCATTGTTTCTATTATTATCATTTTAGGGGTTATTTACTGGAGTTTTTCAGATTTAAAACCTTCACTAAATACTGATAAAAACGTTTCAAAAACAGCATTTTCTATAGAGAATGCCCTATTTCATTTAAAAAATATTTCTAAAGAAGCACATTATACAGGTGCAAAAGAGCATAAAAAAGTCCAGAATTATATTGTAAAAGAATTAAAAAAATTGGGTTTAGAGGTAGAAATACAAACCCAAACAGCCATCAACAAAAAATGGTTAGCAGCCACAACTGCAGAAAATATTATTGCAAAAATTAAGGGTACAACAACCGGAAAAGCTTTAATGCTTTTAACGCATTATGATTCTAATCCACACTCTTCTTTAGGTGCAAGTGATGCTGGCTCTGGAGTTGTTACTATATTAGAAGGTATAAGAGCTTTTTTAGCAAAAAACCAAACACCTAAAAATGACATTATTATTCTTATTACTGATGCTGAAGAATTGGGTTTGTTAGGTGCACAAGCTTTTGTAGATACACATACTTTAACAAAAGATGTGGGTTTAATTTTAAATTTTGAAGCTAGAGGAAGTGGTGGTCCAAGTTACGTTTTAATGGAAACCAATGGTAAAAACAGTAAATTATTAAGTGAGTTTATTGCTGCAAAACCCAATTTTCCAGCCGCAAATTCTTTAATGTATTCTATATATAAAAAATTACCAAACGATACAGATTTAACCGTTTTTAGAGAAGATGCCAATATTAACGGTTTTAATTTTGCTTTTATTGGAGATCACTTCGATTATCATACAGCACAAGATTCTTACGAAAGTTTAGATAGAGAAACCTTGCTACATCAAGCAGATTATTTTACAACAACTCTTAAGCATTTTTCCAATTGTAATTTAGAAAATTTAAATTCCGATGAAGATTTTGTGTACGTAAATTTTCCGTTTATAAAATTACTTAGTTATCCTTTTTCTTGGGTTACTCCTATGCTAATCACTTGTGTAATTGTTTTTTTACTATTACTTTTTTTTGGGATCTCTTTAAATAAAATAGCTGTAAAAAACACTTTAAGAGGTTTTATTCCTTTTTTAGTGGCTCTTATTTTATGTGGTGGAATTTCTTTTAGTTTATGGAAGTTATTACTTGTAATACACCCACAATACAATGATATTTTACATGGTTTTACTTACAATGGTTATACCTACATTACTGCTTTTGTATTTTTAAATTTATGGATATTATTCACCATTTACAAAAGGACTTCTAAAGTAGAAAAACCAATAAATTTATTAATTGCACCGATCTTCTTTTGGTTGATTATTAATTTTATAATAAGCATTTATTTAAAAGGTGCAGGCTTTTTTATTATTCCTGTTATTAGTGCATTATTAATTTTAGCAATTAGCATTTTTATGGATTTAGAAGAAAAAACAAAACGCATTTTATGCACCATTTTATCTATACCTACCATTTATATTTTTGCACCTTTGGTAAAAATGTTTCCTGTAGGTTTGGGTTTAAAAATCTTATTTGTAAGTGCCCTTTTTATAGTATTGGTTTTTGGATTAATGATTTTAAGTTTTCATCAAAAAAAATCTTTTTGGACCCAAAAATGGAGTGCTATTTTAGCAATTATCTTTTTTGGAATAGCCACTTATAACAGTGGCTTTTCAATAGAAAACAAAAAACCCAACAGTATTGTATATATTGAGAATTCTGATGATAAAACTGCTTATTTTGGTACTTATAACAGTACTTTAGATAGTTATACTGAGCAAGTTTTTAATGGCAATTTTACAAAAGGTAGCATACAAAATGCAGAAACTAAAAGTAAATACAATACACGCTTTACTTATCATAAAAAAACAGCTTTTAAAAATATTGTTTCGTCTGAAATTATTACAGAAATAGATACGATAATTGGCAAAAAACGCTTTATAGAATTAACCATAATACCGAATAGAAAACTAAATAAGTTAGAATTTATAACCAAAAACAAACTAACCTTAAAACAGTTTAAAGTAAACGATGTTTTAGTTAATAATGGTAAAAATTACACTCTAAAAAGTGGTACTTTTTTGGTGTATCATTTAGCCAATTCAGATAAAGAACTCACACTTTCTTTTACTATGAATACTGATGAAAAATTAGAAATTATACTAAATGAAATTTCTTGTGATTTATTATCGAACAAAAACTTTAACATAAAACCAAGAACTGAAGCAATGATGCCCATGCCTTTTGTAACCAATGATGCTATTATTATCTCTAAAAAATTGAGTTTGTAAAAACAAAAAAGCATTCTAAAAAATTATTAGAATGCTTTTTAATATTTTGAGTTTATAAATTCTTACTCGATCTCAGAAACACGCATGGTATTTACCATACCTTGTGCTTCAACTGGCATAGAGGTAAGGTTAATCATTAAGTCTCCTTCTTTAACATAACCTTGTTCTTTAGATATTTTATTAATATCTACAACCGTACCATCTGTACTTAGATTTTTATCGTAATAAAAAGCTCTAACACCCCAAAGTAAGTTTAGTTTTCCTAAAATTCTTTTTTCTGATGAAAAGGCTAATATTTTAGCTTGTGGTCTCCATGCAGAAATTTGAAATGCTGTATAACCACTTCTTGTTAAGGTAGAAATTGCTTTTGCATCAATATCATTTGCCATTAATGCTGCATGATGACAAACCGATTTTGTAATAAATCTATTGGTTCTAATGTGTGGTGCTTCATGTGGCACTTTTATCATTCTAGAGTTTTCTACACTAGCAATAATTTCTGACATTTTTTGAATAACTCTAACAGGGTGCTTCCCAACAGAAGTTTCTCCAGAAAGCATTACTGCATCAGCACCATCCATAATAGAATTGGCAACATCATTTACCTCTGCTCTTGTTGGTACAGAGTTTTCAATCATTGTTTCCATCATTTGAGTTGCAATAATTACAGGTATTCTTGCTCTTTTTGCACGTCTTACCAATTTTTTCTGAATTAATGGTACATCTTGCATTGGTATTTCTACTCCTAAATCTCCACGAGCAACCATTAAACCGTCACAATAAGGTATTAATGAATCTAAGTTTTTAACAGCTTCTGGCTTTTCTATTTTTGCAATTACAGGTACTCTATATTCTGAGTGTTGGTCTATTAAATCGCGTAACATTCTTAAATCTTCTGGTGTTCTAACAAAAGATAAAGCCATCCAATCTACTTCTAAACCTAAAGCAAAAACAGCATCTTCCATATCTTTTTCTGTAAGAGCTGGTAAAGAAATTGCAGTGTTTGGTAAGTTTACTCCTTTTTTAGATTTTAAAGGACCTCCCACTATTGTTTTTACAACTACTTCTTTGTCTTTATCTGTTGATATTACTTCGAATAATAGTTTACCATCGTCTACTAAAATTTGTTCTCCTACTTTTACGTCTTTTGGAAAACGTTGGTAGGTCATAAATGCTTTTTCTTTAGTTCCTGTACATTTTTCTGTGGTAAATGTAAAAGTGTCTCCATCATTTAAAACCACACCATCTTCAATAACTCCAACACGTAACTTTGGACCTTGTAAATCTGCTAAAATGGCTACATTGTATCCATTTTCTTTATTAATCTCTCTAATAGTTTTTACAGTTTCTCTTACGTTATCATATTCTGCATGAGAAAAGTTTATTCTAAATACATTTACACCTTCTTTGGCTAATTTTGTTAGAATTTCTTTAGATCCTGTTGCGGGTCCTAAGGTTGCAACTATTTTTGTTTTTTTATAATCTACCATATTAAAATATTAAAAAGTCTTTAGACTTTAATGTGTTTTTATCAATTGTATAAGAGGTTATTACTTGCTCTATATTTTTTATTTTTTGCACTATGTTTAACACATAATGAGGTGCTATTTCTCCAGATATTTTAATAAAATAATCAACTTTCTTTTTTTCTGGAATTAAGTACAATTTTGTTTCGGTTGTTAATAATAATTCGTTTGCTGTTGTTTTATTTTCTTTTTTAAAGCTATTTGCAATTAAAAACCACTCAAAATCATATTTCTTATGTAAAAAATTAAATATAGAAAAAGAAAGTTTGTTTTTATTTTTTTTAAACTCTAAATCTTTGTTAGATTTAGCAAAACGAGTATCTAAGTTTTTATTTAATAAATATGCAAGTCTGTAGTCTTCTAAAGCTGAATGGATACCAATTAACGAGTACTCGTCTTCATAAAAATCTTCTAAACCTAAAGTATGTATTTGCATAAATAGAAAATGTACTTATAGTTTTTAACACGGCTAAATTACTAATAGTTTGCCGATTTTCTTTGTTAATTTAACGAAAACGTTATCGTGTTAGTCTAAAGAAATTTGATTTTGAAATGCAAAATAGACTCTTTTAGAGGCTTGCTCCTCTGCTTTTTTCTTTGATGTAGCTCTACCTTTGGCTATTTGCTCTCCATCTATACTTACTTTTACACTAAAATGTTTTACTGGTTCGTTACCAGTATCTTCGTATGTGTCAAAATTATAGATTTTCTTTTGTTTTTGACACCATTCTATAATTAACCCTTTGTAACTAGTAATTTTACCTTCTAATTTTTCTATATCTACATAAGGTAGAATGACATTTTTGTAAATAAATTTTTGACAAAAATTATATCCTTTGTCTAAATAAATAGCTCCAATTAAAGCTTCAAATATATTACCATGTATGTTGTCTCCAACATTGGTTTGGTCTATATTACTTTTTACAAAACGAATAAGGTTTAAGTCTTTTCCTAATTCGTTTAAATGCTCTCTGCTAACAATTTTAGAGCGCATTTGGGTTAAATAACCTTCTGAACCTTCTGGTACTTTTTTGTACAAATAAGCTGCAATTACAGAGCCTAAAATAGAATCTCCTAAAAACTCTAATCTTTCGTAGTTTATAGGGTTGCCTTTTCTATCTAACATTTGCACAGACCTGTGTGTAAATGCTTTTTTGTATTTGTTTATATTTTTGGGAGAAAAATTAAGTAGTTTTTTTAATTCGCTGCGCAGTTCCAAGTCTTCTTCAGACCGAGTTTGCACTATTTTACGAATAAAATTCATAGATTATTCATCTAATTTCTTAAATGCCACACATGCGTTATGCCCACCAAAACCAAAAGTATTACTCATTGCAACCTTAATATCTCTTTTTTGAGGTGTATTAAGTGTTAAGTTTAACTCTGGATTTATATTTTCATCAACATTACTATGATTTATTGTGGGTGGTATAATACCATGTTCCATTGCTAAAATAGAGGCAATAGACTCTATAGCGCCTGCAGCACCTAACAAATGCCCAGTCATAGATTTTGTAGAATTAATGTTGATGTTCTTTGCATGGTCTCCAAAAACTTCTGAAATTGCTTTTAATTCTGCAACATCTCCT
Source organism: uncultured Polaribacter sp. (assembly GCF_947503855.1). Taxonomy (GTDB): domain Bacteria; phylum Bacteroidota; class Bacteroidia; order Flavobacteriales; family Flavobacteriaceae; genus Polaribacter. Next base: position 70,497 of record NZ_CANNFF010000009.1, read on the forward strand.
AAAGGTGTAGATGTACCATGTGTATTGATATGGTCTACCTCTTCTGGTTTAATGCCTGAATTTTCTAAACAGTTTTTCATTACAGCTATAACACCAATACCTTCTGGATGTGGAGCTGTTATGTGATGTGCATCTGAAGACATGCCACCACCTATAACTTCTGCATAAATTTTTGCGCCTCTTGCTTTTGCATGTTCGTAACTTTCTAAAACGATAGCTCCTGCTCCTTCTCCTAATACAAAACCATCTCGTTCTGAATCAAAAGGTCTAGAAGCTGTTTCTGGAGTTTCATTTCTTGTAGAAAGTGCGTGCATTGCACTAAAACCGCCCATACCAGCAATAGTAACAGCAGCTTCTGAACCACCAGTTACAATTACATCACAAGTACCTAAACGTATGTAGTTTAAAGCATCTATCATTGCGTTTGCAGATGATGCACAAGCAGATACTGTAGTATAATTTGGCCCCATAAATCCATTTTTAATAGAAATATTTCCAGGAGCAATATCTGCAATCATTTTTGGGATAAAAAACGGATTGAATCTTGGAGTACCGTCTCCAGAAGCAAAGTTTAAAACTTCGTTTTGAAAAGTTTCTAAACCACCAATTCCTGCTCCCCAAATTACGCCAACACGTAATTTATTTATTTCGTCTAGATTTAATTTTGCATCTGCAATTGCTTCATCAGAAGCCACCATTGCATATTGCGTAAATCTATCCATTTTTCGCGCTTCCTTTCTATCTAAAAAATCGGTCGCTTTAAAATTTTTAAGCTCACATGCGAAACGAGTTTTGAACTTGGCAGCATCATAATATGTAACAGGTGCTGCTCCGCTAACTCCGTTAACTAAGCCATTCCAATATTCTTCAATATTATTACCAATTGGCGTTAATGCGCCAAGTCCAGTGACTACAACTCGTTTTAACTGCATATAAATGTTACTTTTTTGCTTCTTCTATATAGCTAACTGCTTGACCAACTGTACCAATATTTTCAGCTTGATCGTCTGGAATTTGAATATCGAACTCTTTTTCGAATTCCATAATTAACTCAACAGTATCTAAAGAATCTGCTCCTAAATCGTTTGTGAAGCTAGCTTCTGATGTTACTTCGTTATCGTCTACGCCTAATTTGTCTACGATAATCGCTTTTACTCTTGATGCAATGTCTGACATAATTTTTTAATTTTTAAATTTTAAATCGGGGCAAAAATACAAATCTTATTAATTATAACTAATTTTTGACCCAAAAATGATTACTAAAAATAAAGAATTTTATTTAATCTTACCTAAAAACAATCCGTTTGTTAATAATTATTCCTTTTTTTGTAATATAGAAATTATAAGTTATGAAACGAATTGTTGTTTTTGCATCTGGTTCTGGATCGAACGCAGAAAATATTATTAAGTTTTTTAATCACACTAAAACCGCTAAGGTTACTATGGTGTTGTGTAACAATGAACAAGCTAAAGTTTTTGACAGGTGTAAAAAACTAGATACCAAATGCTTACACTTTAATAGAGCTGATTTTTCTAAAAAAGAAAAGGTATTAGACATTTTAAAAAAGCAAGCAGACTTTGTGATTCTTGCTGGCTTTTTATGGAAAATTCCAGAAAAAATTATAAGTGCTTTTCCAAATAAAATTATTAACATACATCCTGCATTATTACCAAAGTATGGTGGAAAAGGTATGTATGGGATGCATGTACATAAGGCTGTTGCAGAAAATAAAGAGCCTGAAACTGGTATTACTATACATTATGTAAATGAAAATTACGATGAAGGTGGCATTATTTTTCAAGCAAAAACAACTTTAACTGAGCAGGATACCCCTGAAACGATTGCAGAAAAAATTCATATTTTAGAACAACGTTATTTTCCAAAAGTTATAGAAGAAATAATTATAACTACGAATGAGTAAAAAGAGGTTTTATGTAGTTTGGAGTGGCCGCAAAAAAGGTGTTTTTACTTCTTGGAAGGTTTGTAAACAACAAATTGATGGTTTTGAAAATGCACAGTACAAGTCTTTTGCCAATTTAAACGAAGCTGAAAAAGCTTCTAAAGGAAAATACGAAGACTATAAAGGAAAAAACACTAAAAAACCAGCTTTATCTACCAAAGAGAAAGCTAAATTTGGCAAACCCAACTTAGAAAGTATTTCTGTTGATGCTGCTTGTGCTGGAAACCCAGGAAAAATGGAATACAGAGGTGTTTTAACGCACAACAAAAAAGAAATTTTTAGAAAAGGCCCTTTTAATAAGGGCACCAATAATATTGGCGAGTTTTTAGCACTTGTGCATGGTATTGCTTTGCTAAAAGCCAAAAAAAAAGAAGACATTCCTATTTATTCAGATTCTAAAATTGCCATGAGTTGGATTCGTCAAAAAAAATGTAAAACAAACTTACAATTTGATGCCTCTAATAAAGAGCTGTTGACATTGATAGAAAGAGCCGAAAAATGGCTAAAAGAAAACACCTTTAAAAACCCTATTTTAAAATGGGAAACCAAAGCTTGGGGTGAAATTCCTGCTGATTTTGGGAGGAAATGATTTCGTTGGCAGGCAGTTAAATTCTGGAAACTGAGAGTGCCAACTGTAGACTGTAGACTGTAGACTGTAGACTGTAGACTGTAGACTGAAACCTACAAATTATACCCAATACTAAACATAATAATTCTTGGTAAAATAAAGGTTTTACTATCTGAAACTACATAATCTGAAAAACGGTTGCTTTGTTTAAATTGTGCGTTCAATAAATTTTGTGCACTTATTTTATAAGACCAAGCTGAATTTTCGTTTTTGTAAGATAAAGTTGTATTCGCAATTTCGTAGGTGTTTTTTTGCCCTAAATCTTTATTTTCATAAATACTTTTTCTGTAATCAAAATTAAAAATAAAACCTTCTAAAAAATCATAATCAATGGTTGCAAAAGGTTGTGTTGTAATAAATTTAGAGGTATTTGATGGTGATACAAAACGACCAATATCTCTACTAACACCAATTTCTATCGTTGGAAAATTATCAAATATTGTTTCAAAACCAGCTTCGTAATTATAACTTTTATTTTTATTAGTTTGTAAATTGCTGTCTATTTCTTGGATATAACTACTATTGTTAAAACCAACATCAAACTTGTATTTTATATTTTTAATGCTTTTTTCTAAATGAATGTTTCCTCTTAAATCTTCTGATGGGTTTTGAAATAGTTTAGCAGTTAAAAACTGATTGATTCTCTGTGCAGGATCTGTATTATTTGCATCAAAAGCAACTGTATTTCTAACGCCTTGTATTTGTTTGTTATAATTTAAATTTACAAAAAGCATTAAACCTCTGTACAAACTAAATCTACTGTAATAAATACGTGCTGCATGATACAAGTTGTTTTCTAAATTTTCATTCCCTTTAAAAACCGAATTATACGATTGTAAATAAAACTGATTAGCAAACCTACTTGCGTCTGAAAAAGAAGTTTTTAAATTGTAATTAATGGTGATTTTTTTTGATTTATTAAACTCAATTTTTGCTAAAAAATCGGGTAAAACCACCCATTTGTTTTTGTTTGTTTGGGTTTGTTGATTTACTTGCCAATTGTAATTATGTAAAAAAGCGCCTTGTTTAAAGGTAAAAATGCCTGTTCTAAATTTATAATGTACACCTGCAAAAAGATCATTCAATTTAAAATTTACAGCATTGCCAAAACCATTTGTTTTAAAATTATTACTATTTCCATTGTCTAACTGTTGGCTATCGTCTGTAAAAAAATCTTCAATTAAAAGCTTGTTCCCAAAAGTAGAATATATGTGATTGCTGTTGTTAATTTCCCAAAAATGTTTAAAAACACCATCTATGTTTTGCTCTTGGGTATTTTTTTCTTGTAAAATTCTAATTAGATTTTGGCTATTATCTGTAGGAATTAAACCTTGTAAAATTGGGTTTTGAGTTTCCCAAAAAGCATCTTTTTTACTTTTATCAAAAACATAATTTACTACACTAGAAAATGTGTGTTTATCATTTTGTCTTTTATGCCATTCTATATTTTGATTAATATACGTTGCAGTTAAATTTCTATTAGTTTGTATATTATTTTCTACATTGTTTACTATAGAATTTAAACTATTGAATTGTGTATTGTTGGTTCTTTTTACTTGAGAACGTGCGTACCATTTTTCTTTAGAGTTGGGTGTAAATTCTATATTTAGATTTCCAATACCCAATAAATTATCTGCATTTGTGCTATTGGTTCTTTGTTCTGTGAAAGTATTATACTCGTTAAAATCTTCTTTAAAATTACCAATATTGCTACTAGAAAAAATGGCAAAACCAGAAACATCTAATTTAGAATTAGCGGTTTTTGTAATGTTTAACGCCCCAAATTTTTGCTCGCTTTTTACAACATCATTACTTTGCATAAATTGAGCAAAATCGCCACCTCTAAAATTAAAATTACCACTAAAAACACTGTTTATACCACCAGAAAAACTTAAATAATCTCTAAACGTAAAGGTTTTTTCGCCAATATTATTTAGGTTTCCTATAAAGTTTACGTTTATTTTGGGTGCATAATAAAATAAATTGGCACTGGTTTTGTAAAAGTTTTTATTGCCTTTGCCAGCCTCAACATCACCAAAAACAAAGCGTTTTTTGTCTTCTTTTAGGTTGATGTTCATCGCCATTTCATCAGAATCTGTTAAACCTTTTAAAAAAGCGACTTCGTTATAGTTGTCTATAACATCTACATTACCAACTGCGTCTGCAGGTATATTTTCTACCGCCAATTTAGAGTTACCTCCAAAAAACTTTTTGCCATCTACCAGCATTTTGGTCACTTTTTTACCTTGTACAGTAACACTACCGTTTTTACCAACTTCTACGCCTGGTAATTTTTTTAATATATTTTTTAATTTACGCTCTGTACCATCTACAAATTTGTCTGTTTTGTAAGTAGTGGTGTCTCCTTTTACGGTTACTGGCATTTCTATAACAATTTCATCTAAACTTTCTGATGATTGTTTTAAAATAAAATCTTTTTTAGAGTTTTTAAGCGCAATAAATTGATACTCTATGGGTTTGTAACCCAAATAAGAAATACTAATGGTTAGCGTGTCTTTTTGTGCTACCACCAATTTGTAAAAACCTTCATTATCTGTAATAGCAAATTGTAAGTTTTTAGAAACATCTTTGGGTTTTGCAATTACATTGGCATAAGGCATTGGATTTTGTAAACTATCTTTTACTGTACCAGAAAGAGTTACTTTTTGGGCGAAAAGAGTAATAGAAACTATAAAAAACAATACAAATAGACTTTTCTTTTTCATTAGGGATTTTTTTATTGTTTCCTAGTTCTTTTCCAAAAAGATTTTCCTCTTTTTTCAATTTCTTCGGCTGTTATTTTTTTGCCTTTTTCGGGCTTTGTAATTTCTATTTCTTCAGCAGGGTTTAATATTATTTTTGTTGCCTCAATTCTTCTTTTATGCATTTCTACTAATAACACTAAACCTGGTAAACCACTAAACTCTTTTGGTCCAAAGCTCACAGGTATTTCTGGTGTAAACCAAACTAAGGGTTTCATTTTTGTGTTTTTAGATTCAATATCTATTGCTTTAAAACACACGTAATTGCCTATTTTTTTAGTTTCTTGTGTTATTTGCCATTTCTTAGGCAGCATTTCTATTAATAATAAATCTCCAAAAGTAGAGCTCTCACGAAATTGCTCTTTGGTTGCTGTGTTCTTATAATATTTATTGTCTCCACCTGCAAAAATTCTATTCATGTTAAAAATAGATTTCCCATCATTTTGCATCTCATCTTCTACTTTGTAAAGAGATTCTTCCTTAGAAAAACTTAAAAATGCATTTACATTTGGAGTGTTTTTTAAAATATTTTGCACCCATTTATCCATTCTAGTTTTTTTTAGAATATTTTTTTTTGATACAGAATCTATTATTTTTTCTGAAATAGGCTCCATAGAAACCACATAAGTAATTTTACCACTTATATTTTGAGAAAAAAGTGTTGTAGATATACACAGTAATAAAAAGATAATAATAGTTTTCATGGAATATAGAATAATGACTATTTTTATTTTAGTCTTTAAAAGGAGAGTTCTTTTTTAAGATTTCTTTAAACTCTTTATATGATAATTTTTTAAACCCTTTAGGTTCTTCAATTTTAATTTTTTCTAATGGATTTAATTCTATTTTAGTAGCAGTTATTGTAAAAGTATTTTTATTTATTTCTAAAATTAAACCAGGTAAACCGTAATAATTCATTACCCCATATTGATAAGGAATTTTTGGGGTGTACCATGCTTCAAGTATAATTTTGTTATTTCTTGGATTATTTAGAATAGCCTTATAACATAAAAACCCTTGGATTTTTTTTGTGTCCTGTTTTAAATTCCATTTTGGTAAATTATTTTCTATTAAAAAACAATCTCCTAATAGATAACAATCTAATGTCTCATTTTTATATTTCAAAGTAGAATTGTAAGTATAATATTTTTTTTCACCTCCTGCCATAATATGAGTAAAATTATAACCATTTTTATTATCTAAATCTATTTTTTCCAATGTATAGTATTCAGAAATAGTTTCATTAAATTTTAAAACTACTTCAACATCTTTAGCTCTTTTATAAATATCTATTACTGCACTTTTTTTTGTTTTTTTTTCTTTAATATATTTTATCGCATTTTTAGAAGTTGCTAAATAGGTTATTTTACCTTCAATTTTTTGAGAAAAAATTGGTGTTAAATAAAAGAAAAAGATTAATATAAATAATGTATTTTTCATTTTTGAAGAATTGAATACTCCCCAAAATATAAATTATTTGAGGAGTAATAATTAGTATTAACATTTTACTTTATAACATAAAGAATAATCTCTCATATAAATTCCCATATATAAAGGCTCATCATTTGGATGCTGGTTAGCATCATAAGCAATTTCAAAAACTCTTTCTTTTGCCCAGCTTACACAATCACTTGCGCACCCAAACTCTTCCACAACTTCGATTGCTTCTTTGCTATTTGGTAAAACTTCATCATTAGAAGAAGCATTTATAAAACTTACTCCTACTGCTAGTAAAAATACTAGACTTAATATTAATTTTTTCATTTTGTAAAATTTATAACCCATTTTTTACTGGGTTTGTTAATTATTTTTTTAAGATTTTAAATGGTTTTTGCTCTTCTTTTAATATATTTTGTAATGTAAAATTTAAACTAACTTGATATTTTACAGTACCATTTACTTTTTGAGAAAAAAGTGTTGTAGATATACACAGTAATAAAATGGGAAAAGTAAATTTCATACCAATCCTTTTGTTTTAATCATAAAGGTAAAAACTATGAGATCTAAAAAGTTAATTACCAAAAACTTTCTTCTTAGCTTTTGCTATAATTTTTTTGTATTCTTCAAATGTAACAAACTCTCCTCCTTTTAATTCCTCAACAATAATTTTTTGCTTTGGATTTAAAACTATTTTTTTTGCTTTAAAAATAATTTTTCCTATAGCTAATTCTAAAATAAGACCAGGTAGGCCATATTCGCCTTTAGGCCCAAAACTTATAGGTATTTTTGGGGTGTACCAAGCTATTACTTTACCATTACTTCTAGTTGCTTTATAAGAGATATAGCCATTTATCTTTTTTGTTTCTTGCGTTAATTGCCACTTTAAAAACTTGTTAGGAAAAATAAAACATTCACCAACTGCATCACATTCTTTAATTAAATATGTTTTGTTGTTGTCATCATAATAATATTCTTTAGTACCACCTGCACTTGTATAATTAATTCTTTGTCCTAAATCCTGAATGTCAAGACTTAATTTATCCTCAACTATAAATAACCCTTTTCTGTCTGTAAAAATTAGTTTTGATTTAATGCCTTTAGTATAAAAGAAGACTTTATCAAGTGATTTTACTACATAATTATTTTTAATTTCACTTCTTTTTTTAGATAAGTATTCATCTAATTTTTTCCCATTTATTTTTGATTCATATTCAATAATTCCATAAAAATTTGTTTGAGAAACAAATATTGATGTTGTAAAAAAAAGTAAAATTGCTAGGTATATTTTTAATAATCTCATAATAGTTTTTTAAAAGATGTATAGAGAATAATTTTTCTCTATACATCTAAATTTATTGATTTAAGCACAATTAGCACTATAACAGGCAGTATAAAAATTACCATAAAGTTGCATTAACTCACCTTCTGGACTTCTGTCTTCATGGTCTTCGGCAAATGCTAAAGCTCCCTCCCTTGATGCTTGGACACAATCACTTGCGCACCCAAACTCTTCTACAACTTCGATTGCTTCTTTGCTATTTGGTAAAACTTCATCATTAGAAGATGCATTTATAAAACTTACTCCTACTGCTAGTAAAAATACTAGACTTAATATTAATCTTTTCATTTTGTAAAATTTAAAACCCATTTTTACTGGGTTTGTTAATTATTTTTTTAAGATTTTAAATGAGTAAACAAGTCTAAAATTCTATAAAAAACTTGTAGAAAAAATGGTACTTTTGCAACACTTCCTCTGCTTGTTAGTGTTTATTTACATAGGCAATGGTTTTAAGTTGTACATTTATTTACAGGATTTTTATATTTCTTAATTCCGCAAGCGGAGGTTTTTTTTTAGTAAGCAGTAAGCAGTAAGCAGTAAGCAGTAAGCAGTAAGCAGTAAGCAGTAAGCAGTAAGCAGTAAGCAGTAAGCAAAACTAAAATTTACTATAGCTACAGTTAGTTCTGTGTCTATTTTTTCTTTTTTTTATAGGGGAAGTTTTCTTTTTTCATAGCAATTTCTTTCTCCAAATCTGAGAAACTTTTTTAATAAAACCTAAAAAATCACTTTCCATTTTAGACTAACTGAATTCAGGGATGCCTCTATGTACCTGAAAACCGTTAGTCCAAAATGGAAAGTAAAAATGTATAATTTTTATCTTATTTTTGAAAAAAACATATGATGAGAGAAAGAGAAAGAGAAAGAGAAAGAGAAAGAGAAAGAGAAAGAGAAAGAGTTGCTTTAAAATACCAAGCAATTTTAAAAAAATTAGCTGCAGAAAGGCAAAATAAAGGCATCAATCAGTTTTCTATGGCACGATCTTTAGGGTTAACAGAAAGTGGCTATTTTAAAGTAGAAAAAGGAAAAACAAAGTTAGATGTAGAAAGACTACTACACATGTTAAACACTTTAGACATTCCTTTAAAAGATTTTTTTAAAGATATGGAATAGTTTAAAACAAAAAAACCCAAAACAATATGTTTTGGGTTTTTTGTTTTAAATTAAAAGATTGCTTCGTACCTCGAAATGACTTATGTTTTTAAATAGAAGCTTTCATTAATTCTCTGTTCATTCTTGCAATGTTGTCTAAAGAAATTCCTTTAGGGCATTCTACCTCACAAGCGCCTGTATTTGTACAGTTACCAAAGCCTTCTAAATCCATTTGTGCTACCATATTTTGTACACGGTCTGCAGCTTCTACTTGTCCTTGTGGCAATAATGCATATTGAGATACTTTTGCACCCACAAATAACATTGCAGAACTATTTTTACAAGTTGCTACACAAGCACCACAACCAATACAAGTTGCTGCATCCATAGCTGTATCTGCTGCTTCTTTAGCAATAGGTATTGAATTTGCATCTTGTGTGTTTCCTGAGGTGTTTACAGAAATATAACCCCCTGCGTGCTGTATTCTATCAAAAGCAGATCTATCTACTACTAAATCTTTAACTACAGGAAATGCTGCTGCTCTAAAAGGTTCTATAGTAATTGTATCTCCATCTTTAAACATACGCATATGTAATTGGCATGTTGTAATGCCTCTATCTGGTCCATGTGCTTCTCCGTTAATGTACATAGAGCACATTCCGCAAATACCTTCTCTACAATCATGATCAAAAGCTACAGGTTCTTCACCAGAATTTACTAACTGCTCATTTAGCACATCCATCATTTCTAAAAAAGACATATGTTCTGAAATTTCGGTTACTTTATAATCTACCATTTGACCCTTTGAACTAGCGTCTTTCTGTCTCCAAATTTTAAGTGTTAAATTCATTTTTTTTAGTTTTTGGTTTTTAGTTGTTTGTTGTTAGTTTTTGTTTCCAGAAACCAACAACCATCAACCATCAACTATATTATTTATAACTTCTTTCTTTTACTTCTATGTTTTCGTACTCTAAAGCTTCTTTATGCAATACTGCATCTTTTGGCTCTCCTTTATACTCCCAAGCAGACACAAATTGGAATTCTTTTAGCCTTTTTGCTTCTCCTTCTGGTGTTTGATGTTCTTCTCTAAAATGTCCTCCTGCAGATTCTTCTCTAACTAAGGCATCTTTTGCAAACAATTCTCCTAGTTCAAGAAAATCTGCTACTCTTCCTGCTTTTGCTAGCTGCTCGTTAAATTCGTTTGCTTCTCCAGGAACGTTAACATTTTTCCAAAAATCTTTTCTAAGTTCTGAAATTTCTTCAATTGCTTCTTTTAAACCCTCTGCATTTCTAGACATACCACATTTATCCCACATAATCTTACCTAGTTTTTTGTGGTAAGAATCTACAGATTTTGTTCCCTTATTATTGATAAAGAAATTGATATTTTCTTTTACTGATTTTTCAGCTTCATCAAATTCTGGAGTATCTGTAGGAATTTTTCCTGTTCTAATATCATCTGCTAAATAATCTCCAATCGTATATGGTAACACAAAATAACCATCTGCTAAACCTTGCATTAAAGCAGATGCGCCTAATCTATTAGCTCCATGATCAGAGAAATTTGCTTCTCCAATTGCATAACAACCAGGAATTGTAGTCATCAAGTTATAATCAACCCAAACACCACCCATTGTATAGTGTACCGCAGGATAAATCATCATTGGTGTTTCGTACGGGTTTTCATCTACAATTTTCTCGTACATCTGAAATAGGTTACCGTATTTTGCTTTTACGATTGCTTTACCTAGTTCTTTAATTTTTGCATCAGATGCATTTTTTATATTTTTTACTTTTGCTTGCTCTGTACCATATCTTACAATAGCTGCAGCAAAATCTAAATACACAGCTTCTCCTGTTGCATTTACACCATAACCAGCATCACAACGTTCTTTTGCAGCTCTAGATGCTACATCACGTGGTACTAAGTTACCAAATGCAGGATAACGTCTTTCTAAATAGTAATCTCTTTCGTCTTCAGATAAATCTGTAGGTCTTTTCTTTCCTTCTCTAATTAATTTTACGTCGTCTAAATTCTTTGGAACCCAAATTCGCCCATCATTACGTAAAGATTCAGACATTAAGGTTAATTTAGATTGATAATCTCCTGAACGTGGGATACAAGTTGGGTGAATTTGCGTATAACAAGGGTTTGCGAAATACGCGCCTTTTTTATGAATTTTCCATCCTGCAGTTACGTTAGAACCCATTGCATTGGTAGATAAGAAATATACGTTACCATAACCCCCAGAAGCTATAACAACTGCATGTGCAGAATGTCTTTCAATTTCTCCTGTTACTAAATTACGTGCTATTATTCCTCTTGCTTTTCCATCAACAACAACGACGTCTAACATTTCATGTCTGTTAAACATTTCTATTTTACCACGTGCTATTTGTCTATTCATTGCAGAGTAAGCACCTAATAATAATTGTTGACCTGTTTGCCCTTTTGCGTAAAACGTTCTAGAAACTAAAACACCACCAAAAGAACGGTTGTCTAACAAACCACCATAATCACGTGCAAAAGGTACACCTTGCGCTACACATTGGTCTATAATATTTGCAGAAACCTCTGCTAATCTGTATACGTTTGCTTCACGAGATCTATAATCTCCACCTTTTACAGTATCATAAAATAATCTATAGGTAGAGTCTCCATCTCCTTGATAGTTTTTTGCTGCGTTTATACCACCTTGTGCTGCAATTGAATGCGCTCTACGTGGAGAATCTTGATAAGCAAATGCTTTTACATTGTAGCCTAATTCTGCTAGAGTAGCAGAAGCAGAACCACCTGCTAAACCTGTACCAACTACAATAATATCTATATGGCGTTTGTTGGCAGGGTTAACCAAGTTAATTTTATTTTTATAATCTGTCCATTTATCTTTAAGTGGACCTTGAGGTACTTTTGAATCTAAAGCCATAGTTTAATAAGATTAATGGTTAAAGTGATGATAAAGTGCAATGAAAATAAATCCTAAAGGCACTATAATTGAATATACGATTCCTAATTTCTCTAATTTTTTTCTTAGAGAAGCAGCTCCAATTGATTGGAAAGCAGAAGTAAAACCATGAGCTAAATGCAATCCTAAGAATACAAATGCTAAAACATAAGCACCCACTCTTAAAGGATTTACAAATTTATGCACTAATTCTTCGTGGTAACGCAATCCTTCAACTCCTTCCATGGTTCCAGACCAATCGCCTTGAATAAATTTTGTGTTAATTTCTGGGAACCAAAAATCAATAAAATGTAAGAGAATAAAAGCAAGAATAGTTATTCCGCTTAAAATCATATTTCTACTAAACCAAGTAGAATTTGCAGCTCCGTTGTTTTTTGCATATCCAGCACCATTTGCTTTTCTATTTTTTAGTTCTAAAATAAAGCCCATTACAAAGTGAAAAACCACTGCAAAAATTAATACAGGCTGCAATGCAAATTGTACTACCGGGTTGGTACCCATAAAGTGTGATACTTCATTAAATAATTCTGGACTAAAAACCGATAAAATATTAATGGCTAAATGCTGTAAGAGGAAGAACATTAGAAACAGTGCTGATAGCGCCATTGCTACCTTTCTTCCAATTGAAGATTTAAAAAATCCGCTCATTGTATTTTTAAATTAAAATTGTTCGAACAAAAATACAACGAAACAGCCTGCTTTACAAAGAATTTAAAATGTTTTCACGTGTATTTAGAATTGTTTTAAATAACCTTTTCACCGGACGTTAAAAATAACCATTTGTATTTTTTTGATGTTGCTTTTCGGCTCTCAAATGAAATTTACAATTCTATAACCGCAAATAATGCCTTTTATTAAATTGGCTTTGGGGTTTAGATTTGCCTTTTCAAAAAAAATTTTAAAAGTAACTTTTCTATCTATAAAATCTTGAAGTTTTTCTTGATTAAAACCTGTGAGATTTGAGTTGTTTTATTTTATTTCATACTCACTTTCTGCAGCACCAATTTTTACGGTATATTTTCCTTTTGGAAGATAATAAACACCATTTTTGGCTTTGTTGATAGCTACTTTTTTATTCTTTTTCTCAAAAGCTCTTTTTCCTTTTTTAGAGAAAGAAACATCAAATTTTACTGCATTATAACCTTTTGTAGCATCTATATTTAAAGTGTTTACCTTTACATCATCATTAAAAATAGAAACTGTAACTTTTTGATTTGATTTTACATAAAAAGGAATCGTAATTTCTGGCGTGTAAGCATCTCTCCATTGACTCCAAGAACGCCCCCAATTTCTATTTTTTCTAATGTTATTTGTTGCAAATATATGTGTTGATTTTGCTAAAACTGCCTCAGTTATTTCTTGTAAGCTGGCAATATTGGTTTTGTATAAACTTCTACCATGTGTGCCTACAATTAAATCTTTTGCAGTAGGTTGTATTACCAAATCATGTACTGCTACATTGGGTAAATTGTTTGCAAATGCTTCCCAAGAATTTCCTTGATGAAAAGACACATACAAGCCATTATCTGTACCTACATACAATAGATTTTCGTTTTTTGGATCTTCTTTAATTACGTTTACGGGTGATGCTGGCATGTTACTACTAATGTTTTTCCAGGTTTGACCAAAATCGTTAGACATGTATATATAGGTTGTAAAATCATCAAACCTGTAACCATTTAAAGTTGCATATACACGTTCTTTTTTATGTGCTGATGCAATTACTCTAGAAACCCATAAATTTTGTGGTAAATTATTAGAAATTCGCGTCCAACTTCCCCCTCCATTTTTGGTTACATTGATGTATCCATCATCTGAACCTACATAAATTAACCCAAATTGAAATGGGCTCTCTGAAATTGTGGTTAGAGTTCCATAAGCCACATTTCCTTTTTTACCTCCTGTGGTTAAGTCGTCAGAAATGGTTTCCCAATCATCGCCTTTGTTTAAAGATCTGTGTAATTTATTGCCTCCTAAATATAAAATATCTTGGTTGTGTTTTGATAAGTGAATAGGTGTTTGCCAATTAAACCTGTATGGTGTTTCGCCTAAAGTATGTTTGGGTTGAATGTATTCGTTTTTACCTGTTTCTCTATTAATCCTATAATAGTTTCCAAACTGATATCCTGTATATACAATATTTGGGTTTCTGTCATCAACTTGCACTTGCATACCATCTCCTCCCATAATAGATTTGTATGGGTTTTGCCCTTTTTGATACCAACTTTTATCCATTTTTGCATTGTTGTCTGCAACCCAAACACCATTGTCTTGCAAACCCCCATAAACTTTATAATTTTTCTGATTATCTGCATACACTGAGTAAAATTGACCAACAGCTGGGTCATTTAATTTTAACCAATTTTCACCATCATCGTAAGAAAGATTTAAACCACCATCATTACCGTTTAAAATATGACCCGGTTTTTTGGGGTTTATCCATAAAGCTTGATTGTCTGAATGTACATTTTCTTTACTGATAGAGGTAAATGTTTTTCCTCCATCTTTAGATTTAATGATGGGAACACCTAAAACGTAAATGGCATTTTGGTCTTGTAAATCGACTCTAATTTCACCAAAATAATACCCATAAGAACTGTACACATCATCTAAATAATCTTTGTGTGTTTTTTTCCAAGACAACCCACCATTTGTAGTTTTAAAAACCTCTGCACCAATAACCTGTGTGTCAAATAACATGGCATTTGCATCTTCTAAATAACTAGCTAAATCAACAGGTTTTACAGTACCAACACGTACCATTTGTTTTACATTTTCTGCGCGGTATTTTTCTTGAAAACCATTGTTTTTTAAATAGATGTTTAGTTTTTTATCTGATAGATTTAAAAAATCTGCCTTAGACATGGTTTTAAAATCTTCTTTTGCTAAAGTTTCTGAAGGTTTTTTACTTTTGTCTTTAGGCCTTCTAAATTGACTGTCGTGCAAAGCATACACTGTATTTTTATTAAAGACCGCTAAACCAATTCTACCTACACCATCTCCTATTGGAAACCCTGAATTATCGCTAACTTTTGACCAACTGTTTCCTGCATCTGTACTTTTATAAATTGCAGAGTTATTTCCATCACCATCAAAATTCCATGCTTTACGTTCTCTTTCCCAAGATGCTGCATACATAATATTAAAATCTTCTGGCGCAGCAGCCACATCTATAATACCTGTATAGTTGTTAATAAATAGCGTTTTTGTCCATGTTTTACCAGCATCTATAGTTTTAAAAATACCTCTTTCTTGGTTGGGTGAGTACAAATGACCAATAACACCCACAACAACTTCGTTTGCATTATTTGGGTTGATTAGAATTCTACTAATGTGATGCGAATCTGGCAAACCAACATTTGTCCATGTTTTTCCTTTGTCTGTAGATTTTAACATTCCAATACCTGCGTATGAAGAACGTGATGAATTTTTTTCTCCTGTACCTACCCAAATGGTTCCTGTGTTCCAATCTACAGCAATATCACCAATATTTTGTGTTGGCGAGTTGTCTAAAACTGGCGTAAAAGTAGTTCCATTATTATTTGTGTACCACAAACCACCTGAAGCGTAACCAACATAAAATTCTGTAGTATTTTCTGGATTTACAGCAACATCTGCTACACGTCCGCTCATCACAGTTGGGCCAATATTGGTAAACGCAATATTTTTAACCATCGATGTATTCATCATCTTGGTTTTTTGTTCTAAAGAATTTTGAACAACTGTTGAATTTGTTGGTATTTGCGCCAATAATGATGCTGAAAAACAGAGAGTTAAAAGGTTAAAAAAAGTTTTCATAATAAAGTACGTTTGAATTTTGAGATGATGAATTTACCACTTGTAAAATCATTATCAAAAAAATTAACATCTTTTAAATTTTTTATTGATTTGTTTTTTGACAAGTAAAAGCTTTTAATTTTTGCAATTTACTTCTAGGTATGCCTTTTGCGTTAGGGATTGAACGATTTGTTTGAGCTCTTTTTGAGGAACGAAAAAAAGCGAGTAGTGAAAGCCCGTTAAAACGCCCAAAAAAAAGTATTAAAGTTTTAAATTATACCTATAAGTTTTGCAAGATTTTGCAGGTAAATTTACTTCAAGTTTAAAGAACGTATCTTTGTAGCAGAAATAGTTACTTAAATGCTATTTTTTAAAAATTATATATGACATTTAAAGATTTAGGGTTATCCAAAAACATTTTAAAAGCAGTTGAAGAAAAAGGATATACAAAACCATCTCCCATTCAAGAAAAAGCAATTCCACATATTTTAGAAGGCAAAGATATTTTAGCTTCTGCACAAACAGGAACAGGTAAAACTGCAGGTTTTACGTTGCCTGTTTTAGACTATTTATCGGAAACAAAACACCCAAAATACAGGCCTTTACGTGCCTTGGTTTTAACACCTACAAGAGAATTGGCTGCACAGGTTTACGAAAACGTTAGAGAGTATAGTAAGTATTTAAACATATATTCTGCTGTTGTTTTTGGGGGTGTAAAGCCAGCAAAACAAATAGCAACTTTAAAAAGAGGCGTAGATATTTTAGTGGCAACACCTGGTAGATTATTAGATTTACATAACCAAAAAGCTGTGTCTTTTAAACGTGTAGATGTATTAATTTTAGATGAAGCAGATAGAATGTTAGACATGGGCTTTGTTAGAGATATTAACAAAATAATCAGTTTTATGCCTGCAAAAAGGCAAAACTTACTGTTTTCTGCTACTTTTTCTAATGATATAAAAAAATTAGCTGCTGGTATTTTAAAAAATCCTGTATCTGTAGAAACTGCACCACAGAATTCGACTGCAAAAAAGGTTACACACAAAGTATACAAGGTTGATAAAAAACAAAAAACTGAGTTGGCTATTAAATTGATAAAAGATAATAATTGGTCTCAAGTTTTAATGTTTACAAGAACGAAACATGGTGCTAATAAGTTAACTGAAAAGCTAATGAAAGCAGGTATTTCTGCTGCTGCTATACATGGTAATAAAAGCCAAGGGGCCAGAACAAAAGCGCTGAAAAATTTTAAGGAAAATACAATTAAAATTTTGGTGGCTACAGACATTGCTGCTCGTGGTTTAGATATTCCTTTATTACCACACGTTATTAATTACGAATTGCCAAATGTACCCGAAGATTATGTGCATAGAATTGGTAGAACTGGTAGAGCAGGTGCAGCTGGAGAGGCTATTTCTTTTGTGTGTAGTGAAGAAACTGAATACCAAAACGAAATAGAAAAACTTTTACAAGAAAAATTAAAATCTACCATTTTAGAAGGTTTTGAGCCTACAGATACTGCACCACCTAAAAGAGCTGCAACACAAAGCAAAAAGTCTTTTGGTAAAAAGAAAAAAACAACAAACTCCAATAGAAAATCAGGTACTGAAACTAGTTCTGCATCAAAAAGAAAACCAAAAAGAAAACTACATTTTAAAGAAAATAAACCTGCTGGAGCTACTTCTGGTAGAGGTAGAACTGGAGCGCCAAAAAAAAGAAGATAGCCCCCTTTTATCCCCCAAAGGGGGAAATTAGTTTTTTTGTAGAATTTTTTTCATACGATATGTCACGCTGTAAGCGTCTCACACATTGCTTTGTCACTTTTGGTTGAAACGTTTACAACGTGACAAAGTGCTTGTTATACATTTCGTATTTCATGTTGGTGTTTAGATTTCTTATCTTTGAGTTTTAAAGAATATTCAATATGAAATACCATCAAATAGACTCCCAATTATTTATAAAAAACCGTAAAAATTTTGCTTCTAAAATGAAGCCAAATAGTATTGCTGTTTTTAATTCTAATGATATTTATCCGATTTCTGCAGATAGCACAATGCCTTTTCAACAACACAGAGATATTTTTTATTTAAGTGGAGTAGATCAAGAAGAAAGTGTTTTAATGCTGTTTCCAGATTGCCCTAATGAAAATTTGCGTGAAATTTTATTTTTAACAGAAACAAATGCACATATTGCTGTATGGGAAGGCGAAAAATTAACCAAAGAGGCCGCTACAAAAACGAGTGGTGTACAAACCATTTATTGGTTGCAAGACCTAGAAAAAGTCTTGTTTGAAATGGCGTCTTACGCAGATACTTTTTACATAAACACCAACGAACATTACAGAGCAAATGTAGCAACTGAAACTCGTGAAGATCGATTTACAAAATGGTTGTTGGCTAAACACCCTGCACATTCTGTAGCAAAAAGCAATCCTATTTTACAACGCTTACGTTCTGTAAAAGACCAAATTGAATTAGATTTAATGCAACTAGCCTGTAACATCACAGAAAAAGGGTTTAGACGAATTTTAGACTTTATAAAACCTGGTGTTTGGGAATTTGAAATTGAAGCAGAGTTATTGCATGAATTTGTAAGAAATAGATCTAAAGGTTTTGCTTACACACCCATAATTGCCTCTGGAAACAATGCCAATGTTTTGCATTATACAGAGAACAATCAGCAATGTAAAGCTGGCGATTTAATTTTGTTTGATACTGCTGCTGAGTATGCAAATTACTCAAGTGATTTATCTAGAACTGTACCTGTTTCTGGTAAATTTACAGACAGACAAAAAGCCGTTTACAATGCTGTTAATCAGGTTAAAAAAGAAGCTACAAAATTATTAGTTCCTGGTACAATTTGGAAAGATTACCATATAGAAGTTGGTAAATTGATGACATCAGAATTATTAAAACTAGGTTTAATAGACAAAGCTGATGTGCAAAATGAAGATAAAAACTGGCCTGCTTACAAAAAGTATTTTATGCATGGTACAAGTCACCATATTGGCTTAGATACACATGATTATGGCTTATTACACGAGCCAATGCAAGCAAATAATGTATTTACTGTAGAGCCTGGTATTTATATTCCAGAAGAAGGTTTTGGTATTCGTTTAGAAGATGATGTTGTGATTCAAAAACAAGGTGAACCTTTTAATTTGATGCAAAATATTCCTATTGAAGCAGATGAAATTGAAGATATTATGAACCCATAATAAACTCACTTTTTTTATGCTAAAGATTCAATAAATTTAATAGTTTCTGTATTAAACGTTTCTGGCTGTTCTACATTTACAACATGCCCACATTTATCAACTATAAATAAAGAAGATGTAACATGTTTAGCAACTATATTTTTTATTGAAGGTAAAAACAAATGATCTTCTGCACCCATTACATATAAAGTAGGTATTTTAATATCTTTTGTTCTAAAAAAACGTAATAACGGGTTTATCTCTGAAGTTAATTTAAACCATCTTATAAACTCTTTTTGGTAAAGTTTTTTAGCTTCATTTACAAATAACGATCTCGATTTTTTATGATTTCTTTTTGGCATAATAATAAATGCAAAAAACTTATACAATAGCATGTATGGCACCACCGATTTAAAAATTACACCGAGTTTCATTAGTATTTGAGAACGGATATTTAATTTAATAATGGCACCTCCCATGATCATACTTTGCACTAATTCTGGTTTTTTTTCTGCCAAATTACGTATCAAAATAGTTCCTAAAGAGATACCTATAAAATGCGATTTTTCAATCTTTAAATGCTCTATAACCTCAACAATATCATTGGTAATCGAATCAAACGTGTATTTAGGATTAAAGGTATCTTTTAAAGACGGTTTGCTGTTTCCATGACCACGCAAATCTAAAATTAAAACGTTAAAATGCTTTTTAAAATCGCGCACTTGTTTAAACCAAATAGAACTGCTACCTCCTGCTCCATGAACAAAAGTTACCCATTCTTTAGAAGTTGCATGCGGATATGTATAGTAATTTAACAAATGTTTCTTCAAAATTATATAAGCAAAAATAAACTATTTTATTTTGATGTTCTTTTATTTATCATTGTTTAAATTTTCTCAGAAAAACTTAAAGATTTGGTGTGGAAATCTTTAAATGAAATTGAGTTGATTAAAGATTTTGTGATATGTAGTATTCATATTTAAAAAACCTTAGAAAAAATATTCCCATGTGTCACTTTTGTCACACTTGTAAAGTATTTACAAACTTACCTTTGTACAAAATACTTTTGTGTTATGACTCATATTAAAATATTAGGCACTGGTTGCCAAAAATGTAAAACACTTACCAATCTAGTAAAAAATATTGTTGCAGAAAATAATATTGATGCAACTATTGAAAAAGTAGAAGACATTCAAGAAATTATGAAATTTAGTGTGCTAACAACACCTGCTTTGGTTATAAATAATGTGGTTGCATTAAAAGGGAGTATCCCTTCTAAAGAGGAGATATTGGCGTTTTTAAAATAAAAAATTCCTTTTTTTATTTTAAAAAAGTTCGTTGCTTTTCAGTTATAAATCTCATTTAAAATGTTTGATTGGATTCAAAATTTGGCAGATTGGTTTGTTTATGATGTTCTTAATTTAACCAAAGAACAACATTTAGCAGAAGCGCTTAATTTTTTTATTTATGATACTACAAAGATTCTTATTCTACTCTTTGTAGTGATCTTTTTTATGGGAATTGTAAATAGTTATTTCCCAGTTGATAAAGTTAAAAATTACCTTTCTAGAAATAAATTATATGGTTTAGAATATCTAATGGCGAGTCTTTTTGGAGTGGTTACCCCATTTTGCTCTTGTTCATCAGTACCCTTATTTATTGGGTTTGTAAGAGGAGGAATTCCTTTAGGTGTTACTTTTGCTTTTTTAATTACATCTCCTTTGGTAAATGAGGTGGCTATTGGTCTTTTTATAGGATTGTTTGGTTTAAAAACAACCTTAATTTATGTGGTAAGTGGCGTACTTTTAGGGTCGATTTCTGGAATTATCCTTCAAAAATTAAAATTAGAACGTTTTTTAAAACCTTGGGTAAAAGAGGTTTTAGAAAATGCACAAAGAGATCAGGATATTTTTAAAGCAGAAAATAAAAAATTTACAGCGCGTTTGTCCGTTATTTGGGATGAAGTTGTAAAAATTTTAAAAGGTATTATTCCTTATGTTTTAGTAGGAATTGCTATTGGTGGTTTAATGCATGGTTATATTCCAGAAGGATTTTTTGAAAAATATTTAGACAAAAACAATTTATTTGCAGTACCTATTGCAACTATTTTAGCAGTGCCTATGTATTCTAATGCCTCAGGAATTTTGCCAGTTGTACAAGTTTTAGTAGCAAAAGGAATTCCTTTAGGAACTGCAATTGCTTTTATGATGGGTGTTGTAGGGCTTTCTTTACCAGAAGCAATGCTTTTAAAAAAAGTGATGACTTTAAGATTAATAACTATCTTTTTTGGTGTGGTAACCCTATGTATTATCCTTTCTGGTTATTTGTTTAACCTTATTTTATAAAACAAGCCAAAGCCACCAAAAAAACTTAAAAAAGTAGCGCCTAATTGCCTGAAATTTATGTGCATAAACTTTATAAAGTTTCAGTTCTAAAAGCATTTTCTATGAAGATTGCAGAAAAAAGAGAAGCAATAGAATAAGTGCGCCATAAATAAAATATAAGCCTATTCTATCAATAAAACCTACTTTTACACCTAAATAGGTAGTAAAGTTAAATTGCCTCATCCAAAAAAAGTGAAAAGAGTGTAAAATAAGCAATCTAAATTTCTTTTATTTTGTTTATAAATTGATGGATTTAGAGATGAAAATATACATATTTTTGTATGATGCAAAAAACCATCACTTTTAAAAATGCAAAAATTTCCTTTTCAGACGTCGGAAAAGGAACTGCTGTGGTTTTAATCCATGGTTTTTTAGAAAATTCCACAATGTGGAATACCATAAAACCGAAACTTTCAAAAAGAAACAGGGTTGTTACTATAGATTTGTTAGGCCATGGAAAAAGCGATTGTTTGGGTTATGTGCATACTATAGAACTTTTTTCTGAGGCTATAGAAGCTGTTTTAAAACACTTAAAACTTAGAAAATATATTTTGGTTGGGCATTCTTTAGGAGGCTATGTTAGTTTGCAACTAGCCAAAAATAATCCTTCTAAAATAAAGGGGTTGTGCTTATTAAATTCAACCTCTAATGAAGATTCTGAAGAACGTAAAAAACTACGTTTTAGAGCTAACAAAATGATACAAAGTAACTTTACCAATATGGTTAGAATGTCTTTTGTAAATTTATTTAGCGAAGCAAATAGAAAAACATTTAAAACAGAAATAAATGCCGCTTTGCAGGAAGCCTTACAAACGCCAATACAAGGATATATGGCTGCTAACGAAGGTATGCGAATTCGTAAAAATAGCAGTGCAGTTTTGGTTGAAAACAGTTTTAAAAAATTAATTATTACTGGAAAAAAAGACCCAGTTTTAGACTTAGAAATCTCTTTACAAGAGGCTAAAAAAACCAATACTAAAATTGTGTTTTTAAATGGTGGGCACATGAGCCATATTGAAAACAAAGAGGAATTAATTACCGCTTTAAAGGCATTTATAAAATTCTGTTAAGGTTTTTATTAAAAACCCAATATTGTAACTTACAATAACTTTAGCTGTAAGAAAAAGTGACGTATAAAAATCAATTAGAAAATTTTATATGTAGATGAATTGCCTTCTCCGTTTGATGTAAGCACTTTAAAAAATGTTCCGTATCTATATAATCAAACAAATCTTTTAAAAACTTACTCCTCTTTCATTCCATTCCAACCTTGGGCTTTTAGCTCAATTTCTTGGTTGGCTCTTGTTACTAGTTGTAAGCCTTGATTTTCTTCTGTAATATGCCCAATAATAGAAAAATTAGGATTGCCTTTTATTTTATCAAAATCGGCAATAGGCACAGTAAATAACAATTCGTAATCTTCACCTCCACTTAAAGCAACCATGGTAGAATCTAATTCAAACTCTTCACAAGTAGAGATTACTTGTGGATCTAAAGGTAATTTGTCTTCATAGACCTTACAACCTACTTTACTTTGTGTACAAATATGAAAAAGTTCTGATGAAATTCCGTCGGAAACATCAATCATAGCAGTAGGTTTTACATCTAACTCTTTTAACAAACCAGCTACATCTTTACGTGCTTCTGGTTTTAATTGACGCTCAATTAAATAGGTATATTTATCTAAATCTGGTTGATTATTTGGGTCTACCTTAAAAACTTGCTTTTCTCTTTCTAACACCTGCAAACCTAAATAAGCTGCACCAACATCACCAGAAACCACAATTAAATCGGTTACTTTAGCACCATTTCTATAAACAACATTGTCTTTTTCGGCTTTTCCAATAGCGGTTACAGAAAGTAACATTCCTTTGGTAGAAGAGGTGGTGTCTCCACCAATTAAATCTACTTTATAAGTGTCACAAGCTAACTGAATACCTGCATATAATTCTTCAATAGCTTCTAAAGGAAATCTATTAGAAACAGCAATAGAAACCGTAATTTGTTCTGCAGCTCCATTCATCGCATATACATCAGATAAATTAACTATCACAGCCTTATACCCTAAATGTTTTAAGGGCATATAACTTAAATCAAAATGCACACCTTCTATTAACAAATCTGTAGTTACCAAAGTTTGTTTATCTGAAGTCGCTAAAACTGCAGCATCGTCTCCTATTCCTTTTAAAGAAGAGGCCTGATTGATTTTAAAATACTGTGTAATATGGTTAATTAAGCCAAACTCACCAAGTTTAGCTAAAGAGGTTTTGCTTTGATTTTTATCTTCTAACATTTTGCAAAGATAGTTACATTTTAAAAAGCTACTAAACACTTTAACACAGTTATTTAATTAATTTAACCATTAAATAGTATTTTTGAGAAATGTAAAAGTTTATGCGATGAAAAAAATTACATTTTCACTCTTTTTTTTAGCCTTTTTAACTGCTGCTCAAACACCTTGTGTTAATGGTTTTGCAAACATATATCCTTGTAATAATTACGATTTACTTTCTCATATTTCTTTGAATACTCTGGCAGGAAATGGTACAGAAGGAAATGATAGTTGGGGTTGGACAGATCCAAATACCCAAAAAGAATATGCTTTAATGGGCATAAACAAAGGGGTTGTTTTTATAGATATTACAAATCCTTTAACTCCAATTATTTTAGGTACTCTTAAAACAAGTACAGTAAATAGTTCTTGGAGAGATATAAAAGTATATAAAGATTATGCATTTATTGTAAGTGAAGCACTTAACCATGGAATGCAAGTTTTTGATTTAAAACGATTAAGAACGGTTACAACTCCTCCTGAAGAATTTAGTGCAGATGTACATTTTACAGAATTTGGAAGTGCTCATAATATCGTAATTAATGAAGAAAGTGGTTATGCTTATATAGTTGGTGCAAGTAGAAGCTCTACTTATATAGGCGGCCCAATATTTATAAATATTCAAGATCCTTTAAATCCTATATCAGAAGGTGGTTTTGCTGCAGGTGGTTATTCTCATGATGCGCAAGTTGTAACTTATAACGGACCTGATAATGATTATACTGGAAAAGAAATTCTTATTGGTAGTAATGAAAATGAAGTTGTAATTGCAGATGTTTCTGATAAAAATAATCCGAAAGTAATCGCTACAATAAGCTATACCAATGTTAGATATGCTCATCAAGGTTGGTTTACAGAAGATTTTAAATATTTTATTTTAGGTGATGAATTAGATGAACTTAGAGTAGGAAACAATACAAGAACCATTGTTTTTGATTTTACAGATTTAGACAATCCTTTATATCATTTCGATTATGTTGGAAGTAGTGCAGCCATAGATCATAACGGATATGTAAAAAACAATATTTATTACCTTGCAAGTTATACTGCAGGTGTTAGAATGATAGATGTTTCTGATGCTACAAACAAAAACTTCACTGAAGTAGGTTATTTTGACACCTATCCTAATAATAACAACACAGCATTTAATGGAGTTTGGAACGTATATCCTTATTTTCCTAGTGGGAATATTATTATTAGTGATATTGATGACGGTTTTTTTGTGATCAGAAAAAACGGAACTCTTGGATTAGAAAATCAACAACTCAAAAATTCATTTTCTTTATATCCAAATCCAGTATCCGAAAAAGTAACCATCAGAATGGCTAATAATAAAACGATTAATAGTGTTCGCGTTTTTTCAATATTAGGTAAAAAAGTAATTGATTTAAACACTATAAACCAATCAGAATACGTTTTAAATACAACCCATTTAAATAAAGGAATATACCTTGTAAAAGTTAATAGTACTCTTATTAAAAAATTAGTTGTTAACTAAACGTATCCATTTTTTCATGAAAAATATCTGTTACATAGTAAGTTTTATTTTTTTATGTAATTGCTCTAAAATGGAGGTTATAGACCCTATAATCATAATTGAAAACACCGCAGAAACAATTACAGCAAAAACTTATGGAGGTTCAAAAAATGATGTCACTCAATCAATCGTAAAAACCAATGATGGTGGCTACGCAATACTTGGCTATACTCAAAGTAATGATGAAGATATTACCACCAAAAATAATGAAGGTTTTGATTTTTGGGTGATGAAATTCTCATCAGAAGATATTTTAATTTGGAGCAAAACCTTTGGAGGTTCAGATGATGATAGAGGAGCAGATATTATTACCACAAATGATGGCGGTTTTGCCCTTTTAGGGTATAGTAAAAGTTCTGATGGAAATGTAACTTCAAATGCAGGCTCACAAGATTTTTGGTTGATAAAAATCTCTGCTGATGGAAACCTTTCTTGGCAAAAAAACTTTGGTTATCCTGGAGCAGATTACGGTACAACTTTACTTCAAACCGATGATAATGGATATTTAATTACGGGTGTTTTAGACGTTACAGCTTCGGGAGGAGAAGGAAATTCAAAATCAACTCAAAGACATGCAGGTGGTGATATCTGGGCTATAAAACTTAACGTTTCTGGAGATTTAGAATGGAGTAAATACTATGGAGGTTCTTTTACAGAAACCCCTTTTGGTGTTGTAAAAACTGAAGATAATAGTTTTATTATTGCTGGTTCTTCAGATAGTAATGATGTAGATATTACCAATAATAAAGGAAGTTATGACTTTTGGATTTTAAAAATTTCTAATGACGGAACTTTACTTTGGGAAAAAAATTATGGAGGCTCAGAAATTGATGAGCCAAGAGGAATAACAGCAACAAATGACGGCAATTTTATGATTGTTGGCGATACAAGAAGTTCTGATAAAGATATTACAAATAATAATGGAGCTGCAGATTTATGGATGCTAAAAATAAATGCTGATGGAGGTTTAATTTGGCAAAAAACAATTGGCGCTACTAGTTTTGATGTGGCTCGATCAATTTCTAAAACACAAGACAACGGGTTTGTAATTTCTGGAAGTTCACGAAGTTCTGATGCAGGTTTTACCAATAAAGGACAAAACGATGCTTGGGTTCTAAAAGTAAATGCATTAGGAGAAATAGAGTGGCAAAAACTTGTAGGTGGTTCTAAAATTGATTTTCTATATGACGCTGTAGAACTCAACAATAAAAACATAATTGCAGTAGGAGAAAGTAGTAGTTCTAATGGAGATATTCCAGAAAATAAAGGTTTTACAGATGCATTAATCATCAACATAAAATAAAAAAATGAAAAAAATTATAGGTTTCATATTCATTATTGTAATCACTTTTAGTGGTTGTAAAGCAGAATTAAATTGCTGTGAAAATATAAAAACCGTTAATGTTACCCTAAATTTTACGCATAATTGGGACGGTGTTCCTGTAACATCATCAGATTTTAAAATATTTAAATTCATTAATAAAAATGGAGAATCAATAAGTATTGAGCGCCTAAGATATGTGGTTTCTAATATTAATATTGGTGATTTAAATAATAATTATCAATTAATAAATGTTGGTGATAACACTGGGTTAGAAATCGAATTTAATCAAGTTCCTTCAGGAAATCAACAATTAAAATTTACTTTCGGTTTTTCTGATACAGACAATACAGATGGCATTTATCAAGATTTAAATTCGGTAAACTTTAATGTTCCAGAAATGTTAGGTGGTGGCTATCATTACATGCAATTTGATGGGAAGTATTTAGACACAAACAATCAGGAATCTGGTTTTAACTATCACGCAATTAGAGCTGTAGATAGAACAGACCCCAATAATTTAAAATTCGAAGACACTTCTTTTGAGGTAGATTTAGGGGCTATCGACTTAAAAGAAAATACAACCATAGAAATTAACGTAAACCTAGCAGAGTGGTTTAAAAACCCCAATACATGGAATTTAAACCAACTAAATACGGTTTTAATGCCCAATTTTGAAGCCCAGAAATTAATGAGTGCCAATGGAAAATCGGTTTTTTCTTTAGGAAAAGTAGGTTCGTAAAAAACATCTCGGTACAAAATTATTGAAAAAAGAATTTCACTCGATGTAGCATCATAATTATATATTGTCAAACATTATTTTATAAATATTATAATCATGGGCTGTTAGTTCGAGTGAATTTTCGAAGTATGAAAAAATTTGTATCGAGAACTATTAAATTATGAGAAAAAAATATCTGTTTTTATGTACACTTCTCCTTCTGATGAATTGCGCATCAAAAGAAGATGAAATGTATTCGCCTGTTCCATACAAGTTAGAAATACCAACTCTTTTTGCAAATAAATTAATTGCACCAATAATACCTGTAGACAATCCATTAACAAAAGAAGGTGTTGCTTTGGGTAAAAAGTTGTTTTTCGATAAAATACTCTCTGGTAATGATGCCCAGTCTTGCGCAAGTTGTCATCAACCACAAAACGCATTTTCAGATAATCAGCAGTTTAGTTTAGGTATTGATAAAAAATTAGGAACCAGAAATGCCATGCCTTTATTTAATTTAGCCTGGAATTTCGACGAACTTTTTAATTGGGATGGAAAAGAATTCAGCCTAGAAAATCAAGCTTTTGAGCCTGTTACAAATCCTATAGAAATGCACGAAAACTGGATAAATGTTGTTCAAAAATTAGAAAATCATCCAGAATATCCAGCGTTATTTTTACAAGCTTTTGGTAGCTCAAACATAGATTCAACTCTAGTAACCAAAGCTATTGCACAATTTGAAAGAACGTTAATTTCTGGCAATAGTAAGTTTGATAAATACTTATTAGGAGAAGCAACGTTAACTACTGAAGAAGAAAATGGTTTCAATATTTTTATGGACGAAGCTAAGGGAGATTGTTTTCATTGCCATGGAAGCAACAACAATCCCCTTTGGACAGATAACAAATTTCATAACAATGGTTTAGATACCAATTTTACAGATCTAGGTTTGGGTGCAGTTACTGGAGACCCAAATGACAATGGTAAATTCAAATCGCCATCTATTAGAAATTTAGCTTACACAGCCCCATATATGCATGATGGTAGATTTGCTACTTTAGAAGAGGTAATCAATCACTACTCAGAAGGTTTGCAAAGATCGTCAACTATAGATCCTTTAATGAAAAAAGTAAATCAAGGTGGTGTAGGGTTATCTCCCAAAGAAAAAGCAGATTTAAAAGCTTTTTTACTTACACTTTCTGACCCTTCTTTTCTCAACAATCCTAGTTTTAAAGAATAATCAATAAAACCAATAACAACATCGTTTTTGATAATGAAAGTTCTGTGCTTTTCTACGACTTATATTGTATATTTGCACTCAATTTAGATTTAATCTATTTAAAATTATGATAAAAGTTTCAGACACAGCAAAGAAAAAAGTCATAGAACTTATGGAAGATGATGGCTTTGACGCAACTAAAGACTATGTTAGAGTTGGCGTAAAAAGTGGTGGTTGTTCAGGTTTATCTTACGATCTAACTTTTGATAACAAAAAAGGTGAAGACGATAAAATTTTTGAAGAAAACAACGTAAGGCTTATTGTAGATAAAAAAAGCTTTTTATATTTAGTAGGCACCACTTTAGAATATTCTGGAGGTTTAAACGGAAAGGGTTTTGTATTTAACAACCCAAATGCCAATAGAACCTGTGGTTGTGGGGAATCTTTTAGTTTGTAAAAGCCCTTCCTAACCTTCCCAAAAGGAAGGAATTTAAAAATTGAAATAGAATTATGAGTAAGTACACAGAAGAACAACTAGAAGAAGAATTAAAAACACAAGAATATAAATACGGTTTTTATACAGATATAGAAAGCGATACATTTCCTATTGGTTTAAATGAAGATGTTGTGAGAGCAATTTCTAAAAAGAAAAACGAACCAGAATGGATGACTGAATGGCGTTTGGAAGCTTTTAGAGTTTGGGAACAAATGGAAGAACCAGAATGGGCAAATGTACATTATGAAAAACCAAAATTTCAAGATATTGCCTATTACTCTGCACCCAAAAAGAAACCTAAATTAAACTCTTTAGATGAGGTAGATCCAGAATTGTTAGATACTTTTAAGCGTTTAGGAATTTCTGTAGATGAGCAAAAAAAATTAGCCAATGTTGCTGTAGATATTGTTATGGATTCAGTTTCTGTAGCCACTACGTTTAAAAAAACATTGGGGGAAAAAGGGATTATTTTTATGCCAATTTCTGAAGCTATACAAGAACATCCAGAATTGGTGAAAAAATATTTAGGTACAATTGTACCAACTACAGACAATTTTTATGCAGCATTAAACTCGGCTGTTTTTTCTGATGGCTCTTTCTGTTACATTCCAAAAGGCGTTAAATGTCCTATGGAATTATCTACTTATTTTAGAATAAACGAAGGTGGAACAGGACAATTTGAAAGAACTTTAGTGGTAGCAGATAAAGGAAGTTATGTTTCTTATTTAGAAGGTTGTACAGCTCCAATGCGTGATGAAAATCAATTACATGCTGCAGTTGTAGAATTAATAGCTTTAGACGATGCAGAAATAAAATATTCTACAGTACAAAACTGGTATCCAGGAAACAAAGAAGGTAAAGGTGGTGTGTACAATTTTGTAACTAAAAGAGGTTTGTGCGAAAACAATGCAAAAATTTCTTGGACACAAGTAGAAACAGGTTCTGCTGTTACTTGGAAATATCCTTCTTGTATTTTAAAAGGAAACAATTCTGTAGGCGAGTTTTACTCAATTGCAGTAACCAACAACCATCAACAAGCAGATACTGGTACCAAAATGATTCATTTGGGTAAAAACACCAGGTCTACCATTATTTCTAAAGGTATTTCTGCAGGACAATCTCAAAACAGTTATAGAGGTTTGGTTCAAATAAATTCTAGAGCAGAAAATGCACGTAATTTTTCACAATGTGATTCTTTATTGATGGGAAATGCCTGTGGGGCACACACATTTCCATACATAGAAGCAAAAAATAAATCTGCACAAATAGAACACGAAGCAACCACCAGTAAAATTGGTGAAGACCAATTATTTTACTGTAACCAACGTGGAATTGATACAGAAAAAGCAATTGCTTTAATTGTAAACGGTTTTAGTAAAGAAGTGTTAAACAAATTACCAATGGAGTTTGCTGTAGAAGCACAAAAATTATTAGAAATCAGTTTAGAAGGTTCTGTAGGATAAAAATTAAAAAATTATCCGTTTAATTGTTTAACCGTTAAATCGTTTAAATAGTTAAAATTAAAAATCCCATTACACAAATAAACATTTACACGATTACACATAAATACCATGTTAAAAATAGAAAATTTAAAAGCAGAAATAGACGGAAAAGCAATCTTAAAAGGATTGAATATAGAAGTAAAAGCTGGTGAAGTACATGCAATTATGGGACCAAATGGTGCTGGAAAAAGTACATTGGCTAACGTTATTGCTGGTAAAGAAGAATATGAAGTTACAGAAGGTTCTATAGAACTAAATGACGAAGATATTAGCGAGCTTGCTCCAGAAGAAAGAGCACATAATGGTGTGTTTTTATCGTTTCAATACCCAGTAGAAATTCCTGGTGTTTCTGTAACTAACTTTATAAAAACGGCTATTAACGAAACTAGAAAAGCAAAAGGATTAGAAGACATGCCTGCAAAAGACATGTTAAAAATGATTCGTGAAAAATCTGAATTATTAGAAATAGATCGTAAATTTTTAGGTCGTTCTTTAAACGAAGGATTTTCTGGTGGAGAGAAAAAACGTAACGAAATCTTTCAAATGGCCATGTTAGAACCAAAATTAGCCATTTTAGATGAAACAGATTCTGGTTTAGATATTGATGCTTTACGTATTGTTGCCAACGGTGTTAACAAACTAAAATCTAAAGATAATGCCGTAATTGTAATTACACATTACCAGCGTTTGTTAGATTATATTGTACCCGATTTTGTACATGTTTTACACGATGGAAAAATAGTAAAAACAGGAGACGCTTCTTTAGCTTTAGAATTAGAAGCAAAAGGGTATGATTGGATTAAAGAATTAGCGTAACTAATTCTTATTTAAAATTTAATATTTAAGGTTGTAAAACTTTGAATAAAAAAATTTAAACTTTGAACAATAATATGGAATTACAAGATAAATTACTATCATCTTACGTAGCATTTGAAAACCATGTAGATGTAAATTCTGATGTACACGAAATACGCTCTGAGGCACTACAAAATTTCGAAAAAGTAGGTTTTCCTTCAAGAAAACTAGAAGCTTGGAAATACACTTCTTTAAATTCTGTTTTAAAGCAAGATTACAGTTTATTTCCTAGTAAAGTAGAAGCTATAGAATTAGCAGATGTAAAAAAATACTTTATCCACGAAATAGATGCGTATAAAATTGTTTTTATCAATGGTAAATACAGTTCTTTTTTATCGCAAACTACACACGAGCATTACGATGTTTGTTTGATGTCTTCTGCATTAACAAACCCAAAATACAAAGCAGTAATAGATAAGTATTTTAATAAAATTGCAAAACAAGATAATTTAACATCTTTAAATACAGCTTTTGCTACAGAAGGTGCTTATATTAATATTCCTAAAAATACAGAGGTTAAAAAACCAATACAAATTTTAAATTTTACAACAGGTTCTCAAGAAGCTACTATGCTACAACCTAGAAATTTAATTGTGGTTGGAGAAAATGCTCAAGTACAAATTATAGAACGTCATCAAAGTTTAACAGCAAACCCTGTTTTATCTAACGTAGTTACAGAAGTTTTTGCAGACAAAGCTGCTAATGTAGATTATTATAAAATCCAGAATGATGAAACTACTGCTTCTTTAGTAGATAATACTTACATAGAACAACAATCTAACAGTGTCGTTTCTGTACATACATTTTCTTTTGGAGGAAACATTACCAGAAACAATTTAAATTTTTATCAAAAAGGAGAACATATAGATTCTATTTTAAAAGGAATTACCATTATTGAAGGAAAACAACATGTAGATCATCATACTTTGGTACATCACATAGAACCAAATTGTGAGAGTCATCAAGATTATAAAGGTATTTTTAACGAGCGCTCTACAGGCGTTTTTAACGGAAAAGTAATTGTAGAAAAAGAAGCACAAAAAACCAATGCTTATCAGCAAAACAACAACGTTTTAATAAGCGATAAAGCAACGATTAATGCAAAACCTCAACTAGAAATTTTTGCAGACGATGTAAAATGTTCTCATGGTTGTACCATTGGCCAATTAGATGAAGATGCTTTATTTTACATGCAACAACGTGGTATTCCTAAAAAGGAAGGTAAAGCATTATTAATGTACGCCTTTGCAAATACGGTTTTAGAAAGTGTTAAAATACCTGAAGTAAAACAACGTATTACAAAACTAATTGCTAAAAAATTAGGTGTTAATTTAGGGTTCGATCTATAACTGATAAAGGTAACTTTTATTCTAAAAAGTTAAGATTGATAAAAAATAGAAGCAAAGGGAGTATTCGCTCCCTTTGTTTATTGAATACTCTCAATAACCCCTTTCAAAAATACGTTTTCTTCAAACCAAGAAAGTCCAAAACGTACAATAACTAATTCTTGATCTGGTAAAACATATACTCTTTGTCCTTGATAACCGTCTGCAAAATACATGCTTGCAGGAACGTCTTTAAATTGTTTTTCTGCATTTAACCAAAATTGTGCACCATACGTTCCGTTTGAAGTGGGTGTGGGTGTAGTTGCATAGGCTACCCAATCTTTGGTAAACAATTGGTCTCCATTCCAATTTCCGTTGTGTAAATACAACAAACCAAATTTTGCCCAATCTCTAGCAGTTGCCCAAGAATAGGAAGAACCTACGTAATTGCCAGTTAAATCTGCTTCAATAACCATAGAATTCATACCAATTCTATCAATTAAATTCGTGTACCAAAAATCTAAGTATTCTTGATGCGTATCAAACTGTTTTCTTAAAATTCCTGATAGTAAATTAGAAGTACCAGAAGAATAGTTAAAACTTTCATTAGGCTTACCCACCAAAGGTTTGTTTTCTTGCATTTTAGTCATATCGCGTTCTAAAAACAACATTTTTGTGGCGTCAGAAATTTCATCATAATTTTCGTCCCATTCCAAACCAGAATTCATTTGTAATAAATTGTGGATCGTAATGTTTTTACGAGCGTCATTTTGCCAAGAATTTATTGGAGCTTTGTTTTGCACATTAATTTTATTTTGATGCTGTAAAACCCCAAAAACAGTACTTAAAATACTTTTTGACATAGACCAACCTAATAATTTTGAATCCTTATTAAATCCTTCTGCATATTTTTCTGCAATTATTTGATCTTTATAAATTACCAAAACAGCTCTTGTTTTCCTTTTTCCGAAAATAGAAGCTACAGTTTTGTTTAATTGATGATAATCTACATTGCTAAAAACACTATCTTTTTGTGATGCATTCCCATAAGGAAATGGTGTTACATTATCTGGTTTTAGTCTTTTTGGTACTAAATAAGAAGCTGTTTCATCGCTTTTATCTAGTGTTAATACAGATCCTAACCCTTCTCTAACAATGGCTTTTCTAGTTAACAAACCAAAGACAGAAGAAGTAGCCGTCTTTTGTTTTTTATCAATTTTATCTAAAGCTAATTTTACAGGCGAAAAATTATTGTCTGTACTATCTGTAAATGCTAAAGTTCTATTTGCAACAAAGACAGAAGAAGCTGTGTTTTTTGCAGAATACCCTGCTAAAATGTTCAATTTTGGATAGTTATAAATACCTATAATTAATAAAATTAAGGCAATTAGAAGTAGAATTCGTTTAAATATTTTCATCAAAAGAAAGTTTTAGTAATGTAAAAATAAGAAAATCATATGGTCTTTATTCTAAGTTTAAAAAATCAACCTTTATCTTTGTATTTTAAAATGATTTTGTATGATGAATGTTGAAAAAATTAGAGCAGATTTTCCAATTCTAAAGAGAACCGTAAATGGGAAACCTTTAGTCTATTTTGATAATGCTGCAACGTCGCAAACACCACAAATTGTTATAGATACAATTGTAGATTATTATAGCAATTACAACGCAAATATCCATAGAGGTGTGCACACTTTAAGTCAAGAAGCAACAGATAAGTACGAAGAAGCTCGTATTAAAATTCAACATCATTTTAATGCAAAAAATGCCTACGAAATTATTCTAACTTCGGGTACTACACATTCTATAAATATGGTAGCCTCTGGATTTGCATCACTTTTAAAAAAGAATGATGAAATTATAGTTTCTGCTTTAGAGCATCATTCAAATATTGTGCCTTGGCAAATGTTATGCGAAAAAACGGGCGCCATTTTAAAGGTAATACCGATGCTAGAAAATGGTTCTTTAGATATGAAAGTGTATCATAATTTGGTAAACAAAAAGACAAAATTAGTTTTTTGTAACCATGTTTCTAATGCCTTAGGAACCATAAACCCTATTGAAGAAATTATTGAAACTGCACACAAATTTAATGCGGCTGTTTTAATTGATGGAGCCCAAGCAACACCTCATATTAAGCCCGATGTACAAGCTTTAAATGTTGATTTTTATGTAGCTTCTGCACATAAATTATGTGGACCAACAGGTGTGGGTTTGTTGTATGGCAAACAAGAATGGTTAGAAAAATTGCCTCCTTATCAAGGTGGAGGAGAAATGATAGACACAGTAACTTTTGAGAAAACAACCTATGCTGGTTTGCCTCATAAATTTGAAGCGGGTACCCCAAATATTTGTGGTGGTATTGCTTTTGGAGCTGCTATAGATTATATGAACTCTATTGGTTTTGATAGTATTGCTGCTTATGAAGAAGCGCTTTTAAAATACGGAACTGAAGAACTTTTAAAAATAGAAGGTGTAAAAATATTTGGCACAACCGCAAAAAAAACAGCTGTAATATCTTTTAACGTAGGTACTATTCATCCCTATGATATTGGAACTATATTAGATAAGTTAGGAATTGCAGTTAGAACCGGGCATCATTGTGCACAACCTATTATGGATTTTTACAAAATACCAGGAACCATTAGGGCCTCATTTTCTTTTTACAATACAAAAGAAGAAATAGATATATTTATTACTGCTTTAAAAAGAGCCGTAAATATGTTTTCTTAAAGAACAATAATAAAAAAAGGTTGAGCAAATGCTCAACCTTTTTTATTTTTATCAATTTAAAACTTTCTATCTTAACGTAGGAGAGAAATTTGTAGGATAATCATCTGCTTTAGCCAAACCATTTGTAGCTGTTGTAAAGTTAGAGCCAAATTTAGCATCCATAGCTTCTAAAATTTTGTTTGCCATTAATGCATACCCTCTACCTGTTAAATGTATACCATCTAAACTTACCAAACCACCAGTTACTAAACTAGTTGTCATGGTATAATTATCAAACCTAATACCACCAGAAGCTTCTATTAAAATAGCATTTAAATCTACTAAAGCAATATTATTATTAGAGTTTGCAATGGCTTTAATGGTTGTGTTATATGCTTCTGTAGCTGTTATAACAGCTGCTAATTCTGTAGCTGTTAATACCCATTTATCTGCTAAAGGAACACCAACACCATTTACACTTGCAGGGTTACTAGGGTCAGCCAAAGTACCTATAAAAGCAGAACTTGGTAATACTAATAAATCTTCTGCAGTTGCTTGTCTATATTTTGGTATTGCTGCAAAAGCAGGATTTATAGCTCCTAAATCTGTTAAATCTTCGTCTATAATTACTACTGCATTTTGACCTGCCGAAAAAGAAATCGTTCTTTTGTCTAATTCTTCTTGCGTAAATAAACCAGTTCCTGCTAAAGCTGCTAAAGCTTGTTGCATACCTCCATTGTATTGTGTGTAACCAGCATTTACAGCATTTGCTGTTGCAGCATCCATTGGTATTGGGTTATAAGGCACAGTTGTAAAATAAGGTAATAAAGTAATATTTGGTACTGTAGCAATTACACCTTTTGCACCACCAGAAGTCATAGCTGTTACCATGCCACTAAAAACTTGATCAAAAACTAAAGGGTTTGTAATATCATTCCCTCCATAATTTGCAGGACTAACTGTTGGATCTGCTTGGTATACACCAGAACCACCAGAAGTAGCAAAACCTAATACATCATTACCACCAACTTCAGATAAAGTAAAAAATGTAGGTTGTTGTGCTAAAGCATCGCCCACAACTGTTGCAGTTGCACTAGAAGCCATTCTACCAAAATATGGATTTAAAGTTGCATAACCAGCAAATGTTAAGTGAAAACTTTTAGCTCCAGGAATACCATAGTTGTTAAAAGACGTACCTGCTGCTCTTGCCCCTAAAGTTGTGGTTGGCAAAGCGTTTAATCTTGTAGGTCCAGCTCCATTAAAATACAACCTTGGTGGTTGTACTGCATTTCCACCAGCTACAAAACCACCAATAT
The DNA here is from genome assembly GCF_947503855.1 of uncultured Polaribacter sp. GTDB lineage: Bacteria > Bacteroidota > Bacteroidia > Flavobacteriales > Flavobacteriaceae > Polaribacter. Next base: position 107,375 of record NZ_CANNFF010000009.1, read on the forward strand.
TATCAATCATTAATGGTTGATTAAATTCGCCACCATCTGCCATACTAAATTTAGATGCTAAGATGTTTGGGAAAGAATTTTCTTGAGCCGCTTTAAATAAAGCACCGTCTGTATAACCTGCGGTAAAAGAGGCGCCTACAGCTACGTATTTAGATAAGTTTAAGCCATTTGCGTCTAAGGCTACTGTTGGCATTACTGCTGCTTCAATTGGTTCAAAATCATTGTTTTCACAAGAAATGATTCCTAATGATAAGAGAAATAAACCAATATATTTATAGTTTTTCATAATAGTATATTTTTAATTATTAATTGTCCAAGAAATGTAATATTGAGAACCTATTGCTCCAATACCAGGAGCACTTAAATATTCTTGACCGGTTAAATTTGCTCCACCAATTTTAAAAATAGATTTTATGGATGGTACAGCATAATTAATCTGTGCATCTAGTACCAATCTTTCACCTATCATAGCATCTACAAATGTAGATTCCCATAAAAATTCATTTTGCCATCTTGCATTAAAATTAAATCCAAAATTTTCGAATAGGTTGGTATGACCAAACTGTAATTTAATTTTATGTTCTGGTGTGTTAAACCCTGCTTCAAAACTTGGGTCTGATGCTTGATCAAAATCAAACTTTGCATACGTATAATTTACACCTAAATCAAATCCTTTTAAAACCTTTGTATTTAAACCAATAGTAGCTCCATAAGAATTAATGTCAACACCTGTGTTTGTATATACTTGAGCTACTTTAAAAGCATTATCTGTACCACGCACAAACACATTTTTATTAGCAATAAAATCTTCATATTGATTGTAATAAATACTTAAATCTACGCTAACTCTATTAGCGTTTCCTGTATTAACTAAACCTCTATAACCTACTTCAAAAGCAGTTACTTTTTCTGGTTTCACTAGGTCTATGTCTGCTGCTACAGTTCCTCCACTTTCAATAGTAAAAGAATTTTGGTATGCGTCTCTAATACTTATAGATTGTGTTCCTCCATTTTCATCTAAATACTGAATACTTTTATCTAAATTGTCTGGAGCAGAACCAACCAATATCGCATTTCCTACATCTAAGCCAATGTATTGATCTTGTGTTGTTGGGTTTCTAAAACCTGTTTGAAAAGAAGCTCTAAAGTTTTGATTCTTATTTTCTCCAGCTGCATAAGCTAAAGAAACTCTTGGAGAGAAATTACCATCAAAGTTTTGTGCTTTGTCATAACGTACAGAAGCTGTAACTTTTAAACGGTCTTCTTCTAAAAAGTTTTTTTGTGCTTGTGTATACACACCATACTCATCATAGTTAATAGGACCATCAGCATCTGTAAATATATTTCCAAAAGAGTTTAAAGAGTATCTTCTGTAAGAACCACCCACCTGAATTTCTGCAAAATCTATAAGATCTCTAAAATTATAGTTTACATCAGAATGATATAGTTTGGTTTGATCTCTAAATTTTGCTCCTGTTAATAAGTTTGGATCTGAAGTTACTTTGTCTAAAGCTCTTTCGAATTCTGGAGTCCCAGGCTCTAAACGGTTTCTGTCTGCAAAACGTCTTGCTTCTTCATGAGAACCTGTAACTAAATAAGTACCTGCGTATTCTGTAAACCAATTTTGGTCTGAACTCCAGGCTCTATTAACATTTAATGCAGCAAATAATGTATTATAAGAATCTCCAGCATCTTCACTTGTAATATATCCTCTTACAAAAAAGTTTTTAGCTTTTACTTCTAATTTATGTTGTTGTAAGAAAAAGTTTTTAATACTATATTTTTGACCTCCTAAATATTGTGTAGTACCTGTACCTACTTTAGAGTTCCAAATTATTTCTAATCTATCATCACCAAAAGGACGATAATTAAGAGAGCCTCCAAACTTTACACTTTCTACACCATAATCCATTAAATCTCTTTCGTTATAACCTGTTCTGCTTACTCTACCAATTGCACCACCTAAATCAGTTGCTGCTACATCTCCATAAACATTTACACCATTAAAATCGTTAACTGAGTTTCTATCTCCAGGGGCTAAAACAGCCCCTCTTAAACCTCCTACAGTATTTCTGTAATCAGTTGCAAACCAATCTGTTCCATTCATAACAGAAAGTGTTGCTTTTGCAGCAAATTTTTCTGAAAAAGCATATGCCATTCTAATATTAAAGTCTGTAAACTCATTATTTCCTCCTGCATTCTGACTTGTAACTCCTCCTTTTAAAGAAACGCTAATTCCTTGGTCATCAAAAGGACTTCTACTTGTCATAAACATAATACCATTAAAAGCGTTTGCACCATATAATGCAGAGGCTGCTCCTGGTAATAATTCTACAGTATTTACGTCTAATTCAGACATCCCTAAAAGGTTACCAATTGCAAAATTTAAGGCAGGAGATGAATTATCCATACCATCTACCAATTGCATAAAACGTGTGTTGGCAAACGTAGCAAAACCACGTGTATTTACAGATTTAAATGTTAAACTGTTTGTATTAACATCTACCCCTTTTAAGTTTTCTAAACCGTCGTAAAAAGAAGGTGCAGAAGTGTTTTTAATAGCTCTGGCATCCATTCTTTCTATAGTGACTGGAGATTCCATAATACGTTCTGGAGTTCTCGATGCAGAAACAACAATCTCATCTAAAGAAGTTTCGTTTTCTGTTAATTTTACATCAATCTTTTGACTGCTAGTTGTAATCTCAACTTTTTCCATTTTGTAACCTAAAACAGAAACCTCTATAGTAAAAGGCGGGTTATCTGTTACTTTTAAAACAAAATTTCCATCAAAATCTGTAGTTGTTCCTACAGCTTTATTTTCAATTTTAATGTTTGCTCCTGGAAGTGTTTCTCCTGTTTTAGCATCTGTAACTGTACCTTTAACAGTGGTTTGCGCAACCATTGCAAAGCTACTAAAAGCTATAAATGCAAGTAGTAAAGTCTTTTTTATCATAATTTGAATTAATTTGTTAACTAGATTGCAAAATACAATTTTTTTTGAATTATTGATTATTACACAAGTTATTTTATGATTTTAATAAAAAAATAGCACTTATTTTTAAGTAATGAAGATGAATTATGATACCAAAACCTTAATTTATAAGTAATTTGTGTTGTACATTTGTAACTAGAAAAAGCGACTTTTTTTGAAAACAATAATTGATATTTCTAACTTTATAACCGAAGAAAAAACATTTGTTACTATTGGTACTTTTGATGGTGTACATTATGGGCATCAAAAGATTTTAGAAAAATTAATTTTAGAAGCTAAAAAGACTGGTAAAAAGTCGGTATTACTTACGTTTTTTCCTCATCCAAGAATGGTGTTGCAGAAAGGTGCTTCAATAGAATTGATAAACACCATTACCGAACGCGAAAAACTACTAAAAAAAACAGGGTTAGACTACTTAATTATTCATCCTTTTAGTAGAGAGTTTTCTAGAACTACTGCCCTAGAATTTGTTAGAGATATTTTGGTAAATAAATTTAATATTTCGAAATTAATTATTGGTTACGACCATCATTTTGGTAAAAATAGAGAAGGAAACATACAGCAATTAACAGAATATAGCTATTTATATGATTTTACAGTAGAAGAAATACCAGCTCAAGATGTAGATGATGTTTCTGTAAGCTCTACAAAAATTAGGCATGCTTTGCATGCTGGTAATTTAAAAACTGCAAACAGGTATTTAGGGTACAATTTTATGCTGAATGGTGTTGTGGTAAATGGTAAAAAACTAGGTGGTAAAATTGGTTACCCAACTGCGAATATTAGCATAGAAGAAGATTATAAACTCATCCCAAAAACGGGTGTATATGTTGTAAAAGCTACCATAAATAAAAATAGTGTTTTTGGAATGATGAATATAGGAAACAGACCTACTGTAAATGGTAATTATCAAACCATAGAAGTGCATTTTTTTGATTTTAATCAAGATTTATACGGAAAAAAACTAACCATAGAATTAATGTATTTTTTAAGAAACGAAGAAAAATTTGATTCTTTAGATGCATTAATTCATCAACTTAAAGAAGACGAAAAAATGGCAAAAAACTATATTTTAAATACCCCATAAATTTTAGTTGATTAAAGGTTTTTTTGTGGTACAAATTATATATTTGCATTCTCAAATTCTTACAAAATGTTACAAGTACAATTTATTAGAGAACATAAAGAAACTGTCTTAGCGGGTTTGGCAAAACGTAATTTTGCAAATGCAGAAAGCATTGTAGAACAAGTTTTAAGTACAGACGAAAATAGAAGAGCTACACAGGTTGCTTTAGACACTGTTTTGGCAGAATCTAATACCTTATCTAAACAAATTGGTGGTCTTTTTAAATCTGGAGAAGTACAAAAGGCGAACATTTTAAAAGAAAAAACAAGCAAATTAAAAGATGAATCTAAAGCCTTAACAGAAAAGTTAACAGGTTTATCTGAGGAACTACAACAGTTGTTGTACCAAATACCAAATGTGCCACATGCCTCTGTAAAAGCAGGGAGTTCAGAAGATGATAATGAAGAAATTTTTAAAGAAGGTATTATTCCAGATTTAGGCGAAAATGCTTTACCTCATTGGGAATTGGCAAAAAAATACGACATTATAGATTTCGAATTAGGTAATAAAATTACTGGGGCTGGTTTTCCTGTATATAAAGGAAAAGGAGCGAGATTGCAACGTGCTTTAATTAATTATTTTTTAGATAAAAATATAGAAGCTGGTTATAAAGAATATCAAGTACCTCATTTGGTAAATACAGATTCTGCAACAGCTACCGGACAATTGCCAGATAAAGATGGGCAAATGTACCATGCAACCCAAGACGATTTGTATTTAATTCCAACAGCAGAAGTGCCAATTACCAATATGTTTCGTGGTAATTTAGTACAAGAGACCGATTTTCCAATTACAGCAACTGGTTACACACCTTGTTTTAGAAGAGAAGCGGGTAGTTATGGGGCGCATGTTAGAGGTTTAAACAGGTTACATCAATTTGATAAAGTAGAAATTGTAAGAATAGAGCATCCAGAAAAATCATATCATGCTTTAAATGATATGATAGAACACATTAAAAATATTTTAAGAGAATTAAAATTACCATACAGAATTTTACGTTTGTGTGGTGGAGATACTGGTTTTACAGCTGCTTTAACATTTGATTTCGAATTATTTTCTACAGCACAAAATAGATGGTTGGAAATTAGTTCTGCTTCAAATTTTGAAACTTTTCAAGCAAATCGATTAAAATTACGCTTTAAAAATAAAGAAGGTAAAAGTGAATTGGCACACACTTTAAATGGCAGTTCTTTGGCTTTACCACGTGTGTTAGCAGGTATTCTAGAGAATTATCAAACTCAAGATGGTATTAAAATACCAGATGTATTAGTACCTTATTGTGGGTTTAAAACTATTAGTTAATAGTTTTTAGTAAATATTTTTTTAACAAAAACCAGAAACCATCGATCAAATACTAATTAGCAATTACCGCAACCATTAGCCTTTTGTATTTATTCATTTCTACTAAGGCATGTAAGTAAGCAGATATTTGTCCGTTTTTCATAAACTTTATAGAGTTTTGTTTTGCGATTTCGTATTGTTTAGAAAATGTATTCATCATATTAAAATTTGATTGGTTATTTATCCTAAAGACAATTTTTATGCCAAATTGTTACAAAAAGAAAGTAAAATAGCTTTGGTTTACTAAAAAAATAACATTTAGGTTGATTATATTTGAAGACAATGAAAAAAGTAATTTTTCTTCTTTTAGTTACAATTAGTACTATAAGCAACGCACAACGAAATGAAGCTCAGAATGATTATCTGCTTGCAGAAAATTATTATAGAGAAGGTGCCTACGAAAAAGCAACTCAGATTTACAAAAAATTATATGATTCTAGTCCTTTTAATACCAGCTATCTAGGTCGGTTGATAAATTGTTACCAAGAAACAGCGCAATTTTTAAAAGCAGAAACACTTTTAAAAAACAGAATAAAAGCAGACAATAGCCAAATATATTTGTACGTGTATTTTGGGTATAATTTCGAGAAACAAGGCAACAAAGAAAAAGCAACAGAAAACTATAATTTAGCTATAGAAGGATTAAAAAAAACACCTTCTTATGGGGGTTTAATTGGGCGCTTGTTTAAAGATTACAATCAGTTAGATAATGCAATTTTAGCTTACCAAAAAGCTATGGATGTCAATAAAAATAGAAACTATAGTTTTCAAATAGCACAGATTTACGGAGAAAAGGGCGAGTTTAAGCAAATGTTTGAGTCTTACATAGATTTGGTAGATAAAAACGAACAATATTTTAGCCTTATACAAAGATATACCAGCAAATACATTACAGACGATTCTGAAAATGAAAACAACATCCTTTTTAAAAAAACACTCTTAAAAAAATCATTAAGCAAGCCTAAAGATGTTTGGAATATTCTACTAAGTTGGTTGTTTACACAACAAAAAAATTACACAAAAGCATTACTGCAAGAAAAAGCTTTGTATCAAAGAAAACAAGAAAGTTTAACCTCTATTTTTACTTTAGGTAAAATTGCTTTTGAGAACCAAGCTTATGATGCTTCTAAAGAATGTTTTGCTTTTATTTTAGAAAAGTCAGCCACTAATAGCCAAATTATTAACGCCAATTTATACCTTGCTAAAATTGCAGTTGCAACAAAAGATCCAAAAACAAAAGCGTTTTTTAATAGCCTTTTCGAAACTTTTGGTAAAAACACCTTAACCATAAAATTACAAGTAGAATATGCTGATTTTTTAACTTTCTCTAAAAACCAAGCCAACCAAGCCAATGCTGTTTTAGAAGAAGCACTTTCTTATGCAAACTCTAAATTTGACAAAGCTAGAATTACATTAAAATTAGGTGATGTTTTAGTGTTTACAAATAAGTTTAATAAAGCATTAATTTATTTTTCGCAAATTCAAACACTACTAAAAAACCATCAACTTGGGCATGAAGCACGTTTTAAAGTAGCACAAACTAGTTATTTTAAAGGAGATTTTGATTGGGCAAAAGCACAATTAAAAGTACTTAAAAGTTCTACAACACAACTAATTGCCAACGATGCTGTAAACTTATTCTTAAAAATTTCCGACAACGAACCTGTAGACTCAATTCCTTCGGGTTTAAAACAATTGGCAAAAGCAGAATTGCTTGCTTTTCAAAATAAAGATAATGAAGCTTTGGCGGAATTAAACAACTTAATTTCTTCTAAAGATATTTTAATAAACGGACTCATACCAGGCGAAGTAATTTACGATGACGTGTATTTTTTTAGAGCAAAATTATTTATCAAACAAAAAAAATATGCGGCTGCCATTTCAGATTTAGAAAAAATTGTTGCTGCAGATAATCAAGGTTTTTTAACAGATGATGTCTATTTTATGATGGCAGAAATTTATAAGAATTATTTAAATGATATAGAAAAAGCCAAAAAATATTATCAAAAAATTATCTTTGAACAAACTTCTAGTATTTATTTGGTAGATGCCAGAAAAAACTTTAGAAAACTAAGAGGAGATACTATTTAGATGACAGTTGTAGTGATTAGTCTTTAGAAAGACACCTAAAAACTACCGTCTAAAAACCAAAGACTAATAACTATTATGTACATATACAACGTAACTATAAATATAGATGATGCCGCCCATAATGAGTGGTTAATTTGGATAGAATCTCATATCACAGAAGTGTTAAATACAGGCAAGTTTACCAAAGCAAAACTTACAGAAGTTTTAGTAAACGAAGAAATGGGAGGCAAAACATACTCCATTCAATACACAGCAAACACCAGAGAAGATTTAGAAGATTACTACAGAGAAGATGCAGATAATTTGCGTTTAGAAGGTTTAAAAAAATTTGCAGACAAAATGTTAGCTTTTAGAACCGAATTAAAAATTGTAAACGAGTTTTATCCAACAAACGAAAATAATTAGTCATTTATGTCTGTAAAAGCAAAAAAACATTTAGGCCAACATTTTTTAAAAGATGAAAGTATTGCAAAAGATATTGCAGATGCTTTAACAGAAAATGGTTATAATAATGTGTTAGAAATTGGGCCAGGTATGGGTGTTTTAACCAAATATTTATTGCAAAAAACACCAAAAGTTACAGTAATGGAGCTAGATAGAGAATCTGTAGTGTATTTAAAAGACGTTTTTCCTGTAGAACAATTAAATATAGATACCTCTGCAGAAAAATTTAAAATTATAGAGGGCGATTTTTTAAAGCAAAACTTACAAAGTATATTTATAAACCAACAAGTAGCAATTATTGGTAATTTTCCTTATAATATATCTTCTCAGATTGTATTTAAGGCCATAGAAAATAGAGCATTTGTTCCAGAGCTTTCAGGCATGTTCCAAAAAGAAGTAGCCAAAAGAATTGCAGAAAAAGAAGGCTCTAAAGTATATGGTATTTTGTCTGTATTAACCCAAGCTTTTTACGATGTAGAATATCTTTTTACAGTGCCACCTACTGTTTTTAATCCACCACCAAAAGTAGATTCTGGTGTCATTCGATGTATCAGAAAAGAAAATTACACACTTCCTGTAGACGAAAAATTATTTTTTAGAGTCGTAAAAACAGCCTTTAACCAACGTAGAAAAATGTTGCGTTCTAGTTTAAAATCTTTTCAACTTTCGGATTCTTTAAAAGAAGACCCTATATTTGCCAAACGTCCTGAACAATTATCGGTTTCAGCATTTATTTTACTCACGCAAAAAATAGCAGAAAATGGCATTTGAAATTACAGACGAATTTTTAGACGATCTAACAACGCTTATTGTCGAAAAAGATAATAAAGCCATAACAGCCCTATTTTCTGATGTACATTATGCAGATATTGCAGAGGTTTTAGATGAGCTAGATTTTGATGAGGCTGTTTATATAATAAAGCTTTTAGATAGCGAAAAAACATCTGAAATTCTTACTGAATTAGATGAAGACATTCGTGAAAAAATCTTAGAAAATCTATCTGCTCAAGAAATTGCAGACGAAGTTGAAGAAATGGATTCTGATGATGCTGCTGATATTATTGGAGAACTTTCTGAGGAACGACAACAACGGGTAATTAATGCGTTAAGTGATGATGATTTAGCTGCAGATATAAAAGAATTACTGTCTTACGAAGACAATACAGCTGGTGCATTAATGGCAAAAGAGCTGGTAAAAGTTTACGAAACTTGGACGGTTGCTGGTTGCATGCGTAGAATTAGAGGACAAGCCAAAGAAGTTACAAGAGTACACTCTATTTATGTTGTAGATAAAAAAGAAAAATTAGTTGGTAGACTATCTTTAAAAGACTTAATTATTGCCAAATCTGATCAAAAAATAGCAGAAATTTCGAAAAATACAGTAGATGCTGTAAATGTTTCTTTAGATGATGAAGAAGTAGCTAAAATTATGGCAAAATACGATTTAGAAGCCATACCAGTTGTAGATGATAACAACGTTTTATTAGGTAGAATTACTATTGATGATATTGTAGACGTTTTAAAAGAAGAAGCAGACAAAGATTACCAAATGGCAGCTGGTTTAACGCAAGATGTAGATTCAGACGATAGTATTTTTCAATTGACAAAAGCACGTTTGCCTTGGCTATTTTTAGGTTTAATTGGTGGTGTAGGTGCTTTTATTATTATGGAAGGTTTTCAAGGAGTATTTACAAAATACGCTGCTTTGTTCTTTTTTACACCATTAATTGCAGCCATGGCTGGTAATGTAGGTGTACAATCATCAGCAATTATTGTACAAGGTTTGGCTAATGATGATGTAAAAGGAAGTATTAATAGCAGACTTTTAAAAGAAATGTTATTAGCGGCCTTGAACGGGTTTATTCTTTCGTTATTTTTATTTCTCTTTGTTTGGATCTATGAAGGCAAAACAGATTTAGCTTTGGCAATAGCTGTATCTCTGGTAGTTGTAATTATTGTAGCTGGTTTAATAGGTACTTTTGTACCCTTATTTTTAAATAAAAGAGGTATAGATCCAGCCATTGCAACAGGGCCTTTTATAACGACTTCTAATGATATTTTTGGAATCTTAATTTACTTTATGATTGCGAAAATGATTTTAGGTATTTAGGTTTTAGAAGCTATCGTTTGAGCTTGCAAAACAAATCCCAAATTACAACACCTGTAGTTACAGAAATGTTTAAAGAGTGTTTGGTACCCAACTGAGGTATTTCTATACAGTCATCAGAAGCATTTACCACGTCTTGTTGTACGCCTTTTACTTCATTACCCATTACAATAGCATATTTTTGATTTTTTTCTGGGAAAAATGTGTTTAGTTTGGTCGAATTTTCAGCCTGTTCTATAGCCAACACTTTCACTTTTTCTGCTTTCAACTTTTTAACCAATGCTAAAGTATCTTCAGCGTATTCCCAATTTACAGATTCTGTAGCACCCAAAGCTGTTTTATGAATATCTTTATTGGGTGGTGTTGCAGAAATGCCACATAAATAAATTTTTTCAATCAAAAAAGCATCGCTAGTTCTAAAAACAGAACCAATGTTGTTTAAACTTCTAATATTGTCTAAAATCACAATTAAAGGCATTTTTTCAACAGCCTTAAACTCATCAACCGAAATTCTACCTAACTCGTTATTTTTTAATTTTCTCATATTCTGTAGTTGGTGGTTGGTGTTTTTTAGTTGATGGTATGCTAACTATTAACCAAAAACTAAACACTAACAACTATATTTTATATCTTCGCAAAACTAATCCAAAAATTTCTAAAACTTGGCAAAATCCAAAGCAAAAAAGGTTACACCTTTAATGAAACAGTACAATGCCATTAAGGTAAAATACCCTGATGCTATGTTGCTTTTTCGTGTAGGAGATTTTTACGAAACTTTTGGAGAAGACGCCAAAAAAGCGGCCGAAATTTTAGGGATTATTTTAACAAAAAGAGGTGCTGGTTCCGATTCTGAAACAGCTTTGGCAGGTTTTCCTCATCACTCTTTAAACACCTATTTACCAAAGTTGGTCAAAGCAGGTATGCGTGTTGCAATTTGCGATCAGTTAGAAGATCCCAAAATGACCAAAACTATCGTAAAACGTGGTGTTACAGAATTGGTTACACCTGGTGTTTCTTTAAACGACGAGGTTTTACAGTCTAAAAAAAACAATTTTTTAGCAGCCATTCATTTCCATACTTCAATTCGCTCTGCAACAAATAAACAAATCGGAATTTCGTTTTTAGATGTTTCTACTGGCGAATTTTTAGTGGCTGAAGGAAATGCAGAGTATATTGATAAATTGGTTCAAAATTTTAATCCGAGTGAAATTTTAGTTGAAAAACAAAACAAACAACAATTTTTAGAGCTTTTCGAAAATAGATATTACGCTTTTTATTTAGACGATTGGGTTTTTCAAAAAGAATATGCCTACGAAACTTTACAAAATCATTTTGAAGTTAAAAACTTAAAAGGTTTTGGTATACAAGATTTAAAAAACGGCATCATTGCAGCAGGTGCTGTGTTGTATTATTTATCGGAAACGCAACACAATCAATTAAAACACATACAAACTGTTGGTAGAATTGCTGAAGACAATTATGTTTGGATGGACCGATTTACTGTTAGAAATTTAGAATTATATAATCCAAATTCTGTAAATGCAGTTACACTTTTAGATGTGATTGACAAAACCATATCACCCATGGGTGGAAGGTTGCTAAAACGTTGGTTGGCATTGCCTTTAAAAAATATAGACGAGATAAAAAACAGGCACGAATTGGTGAAGTTTTTTATAGATTCTGTCGATTTTTCGAAAACAGTTACCTATCAATTAAAACAAATATCAGACTTAGAAAGGTTGATTTCTAAAGTGGCAACAAGCAAAGCGTCACCTAGAGAAATTGTGTTGTTAAAAAGCTCTTTACAAGCCATATTACCTATAAAATCTGCTGCAGAAAAAAGCAAAAATAAAACGGTTAAAAAGCTGGGCACACAACTGCATTCTTGCGATGTTTTAATTGCTAAAATTTCTGAAACTTTGTTTGATGATGCTCCTGTAAACATCAATAAAGGAAATGCCATTGCAAATGGTGTGCATCAAGAATTAGACGATTTACGTGCTATTGCATCGTCTGGAAAAGAGTATTTAGATGAAATGTTGGCGCGCGAAACTGAACGAACAGGAATTAGTAGTTTAAAAATAGCTTTTAACAACGTTTTTGGGTACTATATAGAGGTTAGAAATACGCATAAAGACAAAGTACCCACAACGTGGATACGCAAACAAACCTTAGTAAATGCAGAACGTTATATTACTGAAGAACTCAAAGAATACGAAACCAAAATATTAGGTGCTGAAGAGAAAATACAGGTTTTAGAGCAAGAAATTTTTAGCAAATTATTGCAATACATCATTCAGTTTATACAAAAAATACAAGAAAATGCGCAAATTATTGCTAAAATAGATTGTTTGATCGGTTTTTCTGTATTAGCTGTAGATAACAATTATGTGCGTCCGCAAATGGATGAAAGTACCGATTTAGAAATTAAAAACGGACGTCATCCTGTAATTGAAAAACAATTGCCCATTGACCAAACCTATATTGCTAATGATGTTGTTTTAAACAGAAATCAACAACAAATAATTATGATTACTGGACCTAATATGTCTGGTAAATCTGCTATTCTAAGGCAAACTGCACTTATTGTTTTATTAGCACAAATGGGGAGTTATGTACCTGCGCAAAATGCAAAAATTGGTATTGTAGACAAAATTTTTACCAGAGTTGGCGCCAGTGATAATATTTCTATGGGCGAATCTACATTTATGGTAGAAATGAACGAAACTGCATCAATCTTAAATAATATTTCTGAGCGTAGTTTGGTGTTGTTAGATGAAATTGGGCGTGGAACCTCTACTTATGACGGAATTTCAATTGCTTGGGCAATTTCTGAGTTTCTACATGAACATCCATCTAAAGCAAAAACCTTGTTTGCCACACATTACCACGAATTAAATGAAATGACTACCACTTTTGAGCGTATTAAAAACTTTAATGTCTCTGTAAAAGAATTGGAAGACAACATTATTTTCTTACGCAAGCTGGTTTCTGGAGGCTCTAACCATAGTTTTGGAATTCATGTTGCTAAATTGGCTGGAATGCCAAATATGGTGATTCATAGGGCGAATAAAATACTAGCGCAGTTAGAAAAGAATAACAAAAATAGTGAGGTAAAAGATGTTTTAAAACAAGCCCAACATGAAGAAATGCAACTCAGCTTTTTTCAGTTAGATGACCCGCTTTTAGAAAATATTAGAGAAGAAATTTTAGCAACAAATATTGATACACTAACGCCAATTGAAGCGCTTATGAAACTGAATGAGATTAAGCGAATGTTGGTGAAGAAGTAACGTGTTTGTAAAAGGTTAGTTACGTGGTTTAGCAATAAAATAAATAATTACTGACAAAGAAAATCCACGAGGATTTTCGTAAGTAAGCAAAAAGCAAGCAATTAATTTTGTACGGTGTTATGGGCTTTTAATTATTTCTATCTGTATATAACCTTAATATTCGATGAATATTATTATTATTATTATTATCTATTTTTTTATAGGGGAGAACTTTTAAGAAACTTAAATTATGAGTAATTATTATATTATCATTATCATCATAACATTTTATTCTTAACTCTTTTGGTTCGTATATTTTTTTAAATTTAGTAAAAGTTAACTCTAACCTGCTATTTTCACAATCGATTTCTTTTTCACCTTTTTTATTCCTAGTCACAATTATTTTCTCAAAAGAATAATCCTTTTTATTTATTTTAAATAAATTAAATTGATGCTTTGATTCAGTTTCAATAAGGTAGTAATTATAACTCTCTCTAAAACTTAAAATATTACCATTACTCTTTTTTGCCCATTTTAAATTCGCATACATAACTTGATATAAATAGTTAAATTTAGCTTTATGATTACCTCGAGTTTCTATTATTTTTATTTTAGAACTAAACAGTTTTTTAAATGAGACTAAAAAATCTATATTATTATCGATACTATCTTTAAAATTTTTAAAAATAGATTTAACTTTATAATTAACACCTTTTTGGAAAGCATAATTATATCTTATATTATTCCTTGCATCTCTCAATATTGAGGAAGCTATTTTTTTTTTATAGCTATCTAAAAGAACTATTTCTTTTAGTTTGATTACATTATTCAAAGTATCTTTTTGTGAAAATACAATTATAGTATTACACAAAAAGATACCTAAAATAAAATATTTTATAAAATTATTATACACTATAATAATCTTATTGCAGCTATTGTCATTGCTACTTCTTTAGCTATTTTAGCAATGTCCTTTAAAACACAACCAGTTCTACAAATAGCTCTACCAAAACCTGTTCTTCTATCTTCTTTACATTGATCCCAACATGATGTTTTTGCTAATAATTTATTTTTAAATAATGCTTTAGTCATATTTTGATTTTCAATTAGAAAATTTGTTGATAAACCTGTTTTTTCAAAAAAATCATTTTCTATTTGAAGGTTTGTTATTCCTTCAACATCTATCAAACCACTAGCTCTAAATTTAACATCAAAGTTATTCCCGTTTTCTAAAACAATATTAAATGTGAAATCTTCTGTAAAAGATTCAGAATTAGTTGAAGTTTTACCCATTAAATCGTTATCTATTTTAGAATGAAAAAGAGCAGGTAATTTTACATCACTAAATTTTTTTGAAGTTTCTATTTCATCATTATTACAAGAGTTTAATAAAATAACAAATAGAGTAAGTAAAGTTAGTTTTACAGGTAGTTTAATTTTTAAATTTTTCATTTTAATTTGTATTTAATATTTCACGCATTCAATTTTTTAGGAGTATTGAATACTTGCAATTTTGCCTTCTTTTTCAAGAAACTCAGTTAACAGACAATTCAAAGTTTTAACTCTTTTATTTTTTTCTTCCAAGCAGAGTTTATTCTCGGATATGGTTAAATCTTGGTTTTAATTGCCCATAACTCTTTATAAACAAATAATAAGTTGTTATATCCCGTCTATAAAGTGTGTTATTTTTTCTGTTATAAAAATAAACACTAAAAACGATGTTGTCAATCCCTGAATTCAGGGATATTTTGGCATCCCTGAATCCAGGGATATTTATCCCTGAATTCAGGGATACGAAGTTTTTAAATAAATGATAATCAGCACTTTACATTTTAGTGTTTTTTACACAAAAAAAGAAGGTTTAAAAAATGAAAAAGCTAGCAAAAGAAATTTTAGCTATTGTTGAACCTTATTATTTACTAAAAAAAGAAAGCAACGTTAAAGAATAATAGTTTATTCTATTTATTAAAATAACTCATTATCTTTGTCGTATGAATATAATATTCTTTTTTATTAGCGGTCCAGAAATTATGGTTATCATGTTAATTGTGGTAATGGTTTTTGGTGCAGATAAAATCCCTGAAATTGCTAGAGGTTTGGGTAAAGGAATGCGTCAGGTAAAAGACGCTACAAACGATATTAAAAAAGAAATAAAAGATAGCTCTGAGAAAACAAAAATAGATACTGATGTTGCCCAAGACATCAATAAAGAAATTAATGCTGTTAAAGACGATATAGACGACTTAACTGGCCCTATAAAAAGACAATTTTAAAACTTTTATTTTACTCTACTAATGGTTAAGCCATCTCTAATAGGTAGTAAAACTGTTTCTATTCTATCATCTGTATTTAATAGTTGATTATACTCTAAAAGCACTTTGGTGTCTTTATCTTTAGGGTCTAACTCTTCTACCACTTTTCCACTCCAAAGTACATTATCAGACAAAATAATACCTCCAGAATTCATTTTATCGATAATTAAATGAAAGTAATTCATATAATTAGATTTGTCTGCATCTATAAAGACCAAATCAAACTTTTTATGAAGGGTTGGAATAATTTCAAGTGCATTTCCAACAAACTGTTTTATCTGTTTTTGATAGCCAGATTTTTTAAAGTATTTGTTTTGTAGTGTTTCTAATTCTTCGTTTTTATCAATAGTAAAAATAGTACCCTCTTTTGCCAAACCTTCTGCCATACAAAGTGCTGAATAACCTGTATAAGTGCCAATTTCTAAAATGTTTTTTGGAGAAGTAAGCTTTGTAATCATCGACAAAACTCTACCTTGAAAAGCTCCACTTAACATTCTTGGGTTTAGTACTTTTTGCCACGTTTCTCTAGTTAATTCTTGCAAAATTTTCGGTTCACCTTGGGTATGTGCAACAACGTAAGTATCTATTTTTTCTGGTAAAAAGTGCATCTGATTTAATTTATTCTATTTTTAAAACTAATATGTACGTAAAAAACCGCAACAGAAAATCAAAATTACAAAAAAACGGAACTTATACTTACAAGTTCCGTTGAATTTTATCTTCTAAAAAATTTAATTCATTTCTTTTAAAGCTTTGCAATTTTCTCTTCTTCTAATGTCTACCAAAAAAATAATTTTCCATTGATTATCTTCTTTAAAAAGCTGAAATGAGTTGGCTCCACAATGGCTAAACTTTCCATTGAAATAAAACTCGTAAGGTGTCCAAACAGAAGCTAAATTTGTATCAACATTAATTTGATAGGCAAGTAGCTTTTCTAAATACACATGTTCTGGTTTTTTATTAGCAACCGAGGTTAATAATTTTAGTCTGCTTTCATTTTTTAAAGTACTTGTGCCCTCTTTGTTTATTGAGGTGGTTTGTATTTTAATATCTTTATGAAGTGTGGTTTGCATCAGAGTGCTATCACCTTGGTGTAAACCTTTAAAAAAGGTGCCAATTACTTTTTTTATTGCTAATTCTTCTTTGTTTTTTTGTGCGTGTAGATTGGTTATCAACAAACAAAAAAACAATACAATCCATTTTTTTAAACATAGTCCGTTTATTTTAAAGTGGTTAAAGCTACTAAATTAATTTTAGAGTTGGGGTTTTTAAGATAAATGGCAAAAAAATACACATAACAAGAAATCTATAGCTTTTTCTTACTTTTACCACTTTAAAATAAAATATATGTCTGTAGCTAATAAACAATATAAACGTATAACTGTAAAATCTTTGGTAGAAATGAAAGCAAATGGAGAAAAAATCTCTATGCTAACTGCTTACGATTATACCATGGCAAAGATTTTAGATAGTGCAGGTATCGATGTATTATTAGTGGGCGATTCTGCCTCTAATGTAATGGCAGGTCATGAAACAACATTACCAATTACGTTAGATCAAATGATCTACCACGCAAGCTCTGTTGTTAGAGGTATAGAACGTTGTTTGGTGGTAGTAGATTTGCCCTTTGGTAGTTATCAATCTGACCCAAAAGAAGCTTTACGTTCTGCTATTAGAATTATGAAAGAATCTGGCGGGCATTCGATAAAATTAGAAGGTGGTAAAGAAATAAAAGATTCTATAAAACGAATTTTAAATGCAGGTATTCCTGTAATGGGGCACTTGGGTTTAACACCACAATCTATTTATAAATTTGGTACGTATACTGTAAGAGCAAAAGAAGAAGAAGAGGCAGAAAAATTAATGGATGATGCCTTAATGTTAGAAAGACTTGGTTGTTTTGCCTTGGTTTTAGAAAAAGTGCCTGCAAAATTGGCTAAAAAAGTTGCAGATGCTTTAACCATACCTGTTATTGGTATTGGTGCTGGAAATGGTGTAGATGGTCAGGTTTTAGTTACGCATGATATGATTGGTATGACACACGAATTCAATCCGCGTTTTTTACGTAGATATTTAGATTTATTTAAAGATATGACAGGCGCTTTTGAAAATTATATTACTGATGTAAAAAGTGGTGATTTTCCTAATGAAAAGGAGCAGTATTAATTTAGACTCCTAGGTTCTTATGAATTTGATAAACTTAACAATACTCTAAATCAAATCATTAAAAGGATGTCGAAATTCGTCTCCTTTCTAAAAATTTAGTTATCTATATTGTCCGATAAATCCAAAAAGCGAAATTTTGAAAATACTACATCTAGATACCAACCATCCATTAATGCTCAATCAATTAAACGATTTAGGGTTTACTAATGAGGAAGATTACACATCTTCTAAAGAAGAAATTGAAGGAAAAATTCATTTGTATGATGGTTTTATTATTAGAAGTCGATTTTCTATTGACAAACACTTTTTAGACAAAGCTAAAAACCTAAAATTTATTGGTAGAGTGGGTGCTGGTTTAGAAAACATCGATTGCGATTACGCAAGAACTAAAAACATCGAATTAATTGCGGCTCCAGAAGGGAATAGAAATGCTGTTGGCGAACATAGTTTAGCCATGCTTTTATCGTTATTTAATAAACTAAACAAAGCCGATAAAGAAGTTAGGAACGGAAAATGGTTGCGTGAAGAAAATCGTGGAATTGAACTAGATGGAAAAACCGTTGGTTTGATTGGCTATGGAAATATGGGGAAATCTTTTGCTAAAAAACTACGTGGTTTTGATGTAAAAGTACTTTGTTATGATTTAAAAAATAATGTTGGTGATGAAAATTGCACACAAGTTTCTCTTAAAGAATTACAAGAAAAATCAGACATTTTAAGCTTGCACACACCACAAACAGACCTCACAAAAAATATGATAAATGCCAATTTTATCAATAGTTTTAAAAAGAATTTTTGGTTGATTAATACTGCACGTGGTTCTGCAGTAGTTACTAAAGATTTAGTAGCTGGTTTGCAATCTGGTAAAATTTTAGGAGCTGGATTAGATGTTTTAGAATATGAAAAATCATCTTTTGAAAACCTATTTTCTGACGTTAAAATGCCAGAAGCTTTTCAATATTTAATAGATACAGAAAACGTAATTTTATCGCCACATGTGGCAGGTTGGACAATAGAAAGTAAAGAAAAGTTAGCACAAACCATTATAGATAAAATAAAGGCAAAATTTTGTTAACTTGTTGTCTTAAAAAACAACTGTTATGCAAAACAAAGCAAATTCTCTAGAAGATTACATTCACCAAGCTCCAAAAGAAAGACAAATTGTAATTAAAAAATTACGAGAAACCATCAGCCAAAACCTACCAAAAGGATTTGAAGAAGGGGTTCAATATAGAATGATTGCTTATTATGTTCCACATGAAATATATCCAGAAGGTTACCATTGCAACCCAAAAGAACCTTTGCCTTTTATGAGTTTTGCTTCGCAGAAAAGTTCTGTAAACCTTTATCATATGGGTTTGTACGCTGTTCCAGAAATACATGATTGGTTTGTAAATGAGTATCCAAAATTTAGTTCTAGAAAATTAGACATGGGTAAAAGTTGTATCCGTTTTAAAAAGGTTGATGATATTCCCTATGAATTAATTGCAGCATTATGCAAAAAATTGTCTGTAAAAGAATGGATAACTGTGTATGAAAACAACATCAAAAAATAAAAAAGTTGAAAATGATTTATAGGAATTGGCTGATTGTTGTTTAAATCTGAAGACCTAAAAGTAAGAAGAGCTTGATACAAAAACGTTTAGGTTTTTTACAAATAATTATGATCATACTTTTAATAGAAATATGCCAAGAAAAAAAAACTATTCTAAGTAAAATAGAACTTTGATTACTTAAAGATGAGGTAGTTGAATAAATTAAATTTCAACTAATAATACATAAAAGAGGTGGAAATTTAAAATCGGAAAAATTACTTTGTTCGGAAATAAACCCTCTACTATCACTTTAATTTTTTTAAATTGAAGAACGTTAATAAAAAAATTTTGGAGTTACAATATTTTTAAATGTCAATTTTATACGCTGTTTATTTGATATCGAAACAAAATAACTAAAAACTATATACTTTAAATAAACCATAACCAATGTTTATTAAAAATACCTTTAAAAAAAAGCTTTTAAAGGTGTTTTTATTTTTAGTAAGGTATTTCTATAGAATTATAGCTTAAAAACCATAAAAGCGTCTTAAAATCTAAATTATCGGTTTTTTATCACGTAAATCAAAGAGGAGTATTCAGAATTTTGTTTTGCCTTAAGATTAGATCTAAACCCGTTATAAAGAGCTTTTATTGGATTCATTTTTTGGCTCTTGTATTTTTCACTTAAAAGAGAAACATAGTACGCATCAAACTTCATTGGTTTGGTTTGCACAACTTCCATTTGAACTTCTGTAAATAACTTTTGTATGGCTTTTTGAGAGAAATGCCAAAGGTGTCTTGGAACATCAAAAGCAGCCCAATGTTCTTTATACAATTTAGCATCGTAACTTTTATAATTAGGAACAGCAATTACCAAATAGCCATCTTCCTTTAAAAGTGCTTTTAATTTTTTAATGTAAGTTTTTAAATCTTTTACATGTTCTAAAACATGCCACAGAGTAATTACATCAAAACTTGTGTTCTCTATTTTGTAAAGATTATCTTTTAAATAAATGCCTTTTTTGTGGGCAATATCTCTTGCTTTCAAACTAGGTTCTACTCCTAAAACATTCCAATTATTATTGCTACAATGTTTTAAAAAATCTCCTGTTCCAGCTCCAACATCTAATACATTTTTTTCTGGCGTATCAAATGAGTTTATCAATTTTAATTTTTGTTGTAAAGCAACATTTTTTACTTTTTGATAAACTTTATCTAACACTGTTTTTTTGCTATCAGTATGCGAAATATAATTTTCGCTTTCATAATAATTTTCTAAATTTTCTGGGACAGGTGTTGTTACCAACATCTGATAATCTTCGTTAATTTTTACCTGAAATTTTTTACCAGAAACTGTATAATCTTTACAAGTTAAAAAGGGTTTTAAATTGGTGTAGAGTTTTTTTTCAATCTCCATTTTTTACTTTTTATACAAATTGTTCCACGAGGAACACTTAGCAATTTTTTATTTTTTTACCTACCCATATAGACTAACAAAACAGAAATATCACTTGGTGAAACTCCACTAATTCTGCTTGCTTGAGATATTGAGGTTGGCTTAATTTTATTCAACTTTTCTCTAGCCTCATAAGAAAGAGATTTCACTTTATCGTACTTAAAACTAGAAGGAATAATTACATTTTCTAACCTGTTTAACTTGTCTGCGTTGTTCTTTTCTTTTTCTATATAACCAGAATATTTTAAATGAATTTCAGCTTGCTCGATAATCTCATTATCTATATGATGCTCCGCAATAAATGTGTTTAATTTTTCAATGTTTTTAAAATCTAAAAAATTTAATTGTGGTCTTGCAGCAATCTTAAAAAGTTTCATAGATTGTTTTACCAGGGCTAAATTTTTAGCTTCTAAAATAGGATTTATCTCTTCTTGCTTTACACTAGTTTCATTTAAAAACTTAATTAACAAATCGGTTTTTTCTTGCTTTTCTATAACTCTATCTAAACGTTCTTTAGACGTTAAACCAATTTTAAAACCTCTTGGAGTTAATCTTAAGTCGGCATTATCTTGCCTTAATAAAGTTCTATATTCTGCTCTTGAAGTAAACATCCTGTAAGGCTCTTCTGTACCTTTTGTGATTAAATCGTCTATTAAAACACCTATATAAGCTTCGTTTCTTTTTAGAATAAAAGGATCTTTTTCTTGCACTTTTAACGCTGCATTTACACCTGCCATTAAACCTTGTGCAGCTGCTTCTTCATAACCTGTTGTTCCATTTATTTGTCCAGCGAAAAATAAGTTTTCAATTAACTTAGTTTCTAAAGAATGTGTTAATTGTGTTGGTGGAAAATAATCGTACTCGATAGCATAACCATATCTAAAAAACTTCACATTTTCAAAACCTGCTACAGATCGAATTGCTTTGTCTTGAATATCTTCTGGTAATGAAGTAGAAAACCCATTTACATACATTTCACAAGTGGTCCACCCTTCTGGTTCTACAAAAATTTGATGACGCTCTTTGGTAGCAAATCGATCTATTTTATCTTCAATAGAAGGGCAGTATCTTGGCCCGGTAGATTGTATTCTACCATTAAACATTGGTGAACGATCAAAACCATCTCTAAGTAAATCGTGCACCTCTAAATTGGTATATGTTAACCAACAAGAACGCTGTTTTTTTAAAGAAGATGTTGTAGGTAAATAAGAAAATTTTTCTGTGATTTGATCTCCTGGTTGTTCAATCATTTTAGAATAATCTAAAGATCTACCATCTACTCTTGGTGGTGTTCCTGTTTTCATTCTGCCAGATTCGAAACCTTTTTTTACAAGGTCTTCTGTAATTCCTGTAGAAGCCCCTTCTCCTGCTCTACCCCCACCAAAACTTTTATCACCAATATGAATTAAACCATTTAAAAAAGTACCTGCAGTTAAAATAACTGTTTTTGCTTTTATTTCTAAACCTAAAGCTGTCTTTACTCCTACAATTTTATCACCGTCAAACATTAAACCATTTACAGAATCTTGATAGAAGTCTAAATTTTCGGTTTCTTCTAAAAGTGTTCTCCAACATTCTGCAAACTGCATTCTATCAGATTGTGCTCTTGGACTCCACATTGCAGGTCCTTTAGATTTGTTTAGCATCTTAAATTGGATTGCTGTTTTATCTGTAACAATTCCACTATAACCTCCTAAAGCATCAATCTCTCTTACAATTTGTCCTTTTGCAATACCACCCATTGCAGGGTTACAACTCATTTGTGCAATATTTTGCAAATTCATTGTAATTAACAAAGTATGTGCACCCATGTTTGCAGCGGCAGCAGCAGCCTCACTTCCTGCATGCCCACCACCAACTACTATAACATCAAATGTTGTTGAAAATAAACTCATATTCTATAGTTCCACGTGAAACTTTTATTTTATTTAATTGATTATCAATTACTTAATTAAAGATAAAGCTAAATTTTCTTGTTTCGTCATTTCTAATTGCTCTTTTACTGACTTATCTTTAAAACCAATGTAATGTAATACACCATGTATCATTACTCTGCGTAATTCTTCGTTAAAAGAAACCTTAAAATCGGTTGCATTATCAGCAACTCTTTCTACAGAAATGTAAATATCGCCATTGATTAATTTTCCTAAAGAATTATCAAAACTGATAATATCTGTTAACGTATCATGATTTAAAAATTCTACATTTAGTTTGTGCAAATAATCATCATCACAAAAAATATAGTTCACCTCCCCTAACTCACAATTGTGTTTTGTTATGATTTGATGAATCCATTTTTGTACAGATACTTCGTCTTCTAAAATAAAATTGGTTTCGTAATTAAACGTGATCATTCTTTTTTTTCTGGTTCAGAAAAATACTTTCGAACCTTTATTTTATAATTTTGTTGCAAAGGTAAGGATTGTCTGTTTAATATTTCTATTTGATTGTAAAACTGCTTTTTAAATTCGAGTGCCTTTACTTTATATCTTTGACGCTCTTTCAAATTTGCTGTAGATTTTCTTTTGTTGTCTTTACCTTGCTCTAGAGCTGCTTTGTCTAATTTTAGAAGTTGATAATTTAGATTTTGCATTTTTTGAATGGTTGTTGCATTAAAACCTTTTTCTAAAATTTCATTCTCTAATTGTTCCATGGTTTTTAAAGCTCTTTTTGCAGCTCCATTTCCATTTGGATTTCTTTGTTCAGCTTCTTTTATGGCCTCTTGTAATTGTTGCCTTAATTGAGATTGTTGCTTGTAAATTTCATAAATTTCACCATCTAAATCATCATTTTCTCCATTACTGTTTTTACCTTCACCTTTCCCTTCTCCTTTTCCTTTTCCTTTTCCGTTTTTACTTGACTTATCTCCTTTACCAGAATTTCCAGTTTTACCATCTTCACCGGGTTTTTTACCTTCTTTACCTTGTCCAGGTTTTTCTCCAGGCTTCTTTCCTGTTTTGTCGCCTTTCTTTTTGCTATTTTTCATTTTCTCAGTTAAGTCTTGCTGTTTTTTAATAATATCTGGCAAGCTAAACTCTCCTGATTTTTTTCCTTTGCCCATTTTCATGGACATAGAGTTTTTCATGCTATTTAAAATATTACTTAAATAATCAGCCAAATTATTAGTGGCTGTCATTACATAACGTTGGTTAGAAAGACCATTATTAAATCTGTTTTCAGAAAAGTTTTCTAGAGATTGTTCTAAATTGTAATGTGTGGTAGATAAATCGTCTTGAATTTTAGCAGAAATTTTTGGCAAACGCATGGAAAGTACATACAAGCTATCGTCTATATGTTCAAAATAAGTTCTAATATCATTTTGCTTTTTTAAAGCTTTACCAAAATTTGGATGCATGGTAGAAATATCGCTAAACTTGTTCATCAAGTTTTCTTGTTTAAAAGAAAACGTAACTAAATTTTCTAGTATTTTTCGCAAATCATCCATGTTTTCTTCCATAGATTCACCTTCCATGGCTTGCATAGCTTTTTGCATTTTAGCACTCATTTCTTTCATTTTTTGAGCACTGTTATTCTGATTCTTTTTAGCAGAATTTTTATCTTGTTTTTGTAGGTTTTCTTTCGATTTTTTTAGCTCCTCATCAATAGCGTCTTTCTCATCATCTACATCTGGTAATTCCATTGGCTCTTTTAACTTTTCGTTGTCTTTAGCCAATTCTTCCAGTTCTTTCTTTAAATCGTTAAACTCTTTATGAATGTCTTGTTGCTCTCTAACAGTTGTGTCTTCCTTTTTTGCAAGCTCTTCTTGTTTTTTTGCCAATGCTTCCAATTTATTGGCAATTTGCATTGTTTTTTGCTCAACATAAAAACGTTTTGTTAATTCTAACATTCGTTCTAAACTACGCTGTTGTTGTTTGTTTTGTTGTGCTAATTCTTTGGCTTTTTTTACTAAATCTTCTTTAT
The DNA here is from genome assembly GCF_947503855.1 of uncultured Polaribacter sp. Taxonomy (GTDB): domain Bacteria; phylum Bacteroidota; class Bacteroidia; order Flavobacteriales; family Flavobacteriaceae; genus Polaribacter. The sequence continues at coordinate 132,138 of NZ_CANNFF010000009.1, forward strand.
TTAGTTTTTCTGCCATTTTTGCAATTTCTTCCAACAATTTTTCTTGTCTTTCGTGCTTTTTTAATTCTTCAATACGTTTATTTAATTCTTCTTTATTTTCTTGTAGGTTTATATTTTCTTCTTTCTTTTCGTCTAAATTTTGTTGCAACTGATCGGTTTGACGCTGCATCATTTTTTTATAATTTTCTTGACGTTTTATAAAATTCTCAACCTTCTTTTTATCATTCCAATTTATTTTTTTCTTGTTCTGAAAATCTTGTTGAATTTTATCTAACTCTTCTCTTTGTTTTTGTTGTTTTTGAATTGAATTTTCTAGACTATTAATTATGTTTCTTTGTTCGTGTAGCAACTCCTCCTCTATTTCGTTTGCTGTTTTTTGTCGGAAATTAAAAAGTTTACTTTTTGCTTTTTTATTTCCGTTTACAGCATCATTATCAAAAACCTCAAAATACATTTCATAGTTGGTGCCTTTTATCAAATTTAATCCTTCAGGAAATTGATAGAAAAAAGTTTGCACATTAGCTCTAGATATTGGTAAAATATAAGTGTTTAATTGATTTGGGGAATCCATATCATAATAAACCAATTGTAATTTTTTTAAACCATAATCATCAGAAATTTGACCAGCAAACTGGGCAATACCTCTAGAAATACTATCTATATTAGATTGTACAGTTATTTCTGGGGCTTCATCTTTTATTACATTTACAGAAAATTGTAAATTCTCGTAATCTTTTAAATTTTTATTTGAAGATGCTATTTGATAATCTAACGCTTTTCTAACGCTTTTTGTAAATTTAAAATTGTTGTCATCTGTCTTTTTAAATGCTTCTCTTTGCTCTTCATTTATAAAAACAACCTCATCTGTTTGTTGGGTTGCTACCAACCAAGATATTTTTGTGCCTTCAGGTACTATTAAGTTACCAGAGTTCTGAATAGTTTCATTCTTTTTACCCACATAATATGGATATTTTAATTGCAAAGAAATATTATTTATAGTTGGTGTGTTAATGACATTAATTTGATAATCTTGAGACTGCACTCCGTTAGCTTCTACAAAAAAGGTAAGTGGTTTTTGAACATCAGAAAACATGTAAGAAAAAGAACCGTTTCCATTATTTTGCAAATAATATTGCTGATTATTATAAATAATTTTAGCATCTGAAGGCAATACAGAACCAACCGTCTTTAATGAAACTGTTATGGGTTTGCCTTGTATAACTTGTAAATTTTGATTGTTTAGATTAAAATAAAATGGCGCTGGTGGTGTGTATTTAGTTCTATGGTTTACAACGCGTTTTAAACTATCTTTAAAAATAGCGTTATTACCTGTAAATAAAGTAGTTAACCATATTAAAATAGGAACAATTGCATACTTTAAATACTTTTTATTTTGGGTAAAATCAATAGCTTTTACAAACGGAATCGGTTGTAATTCTTCTGATTTTTGATTGATACTTGCCAATAACAAATCAGATTGATTGGTGTATTCTTTAAGTTGTAAAGCATTTAACAACTTGTCTTCTACTTTTGGAAAATGAGCTCCAATAATTTTAGACGATTGCTCTAATGAAATCCCTTTTCTAAAACCAATCAACTTAAAAATTGGAATGGCTATAAAACGAATTAGTAGAAAAACTTCAACTACAATAAAAATCCAAAAAAGTAAGGTTCTTGCTGTGGGTTTTAACCACAAAAAATACTCTAAAAAAAGGGTAAAAAATAAGTATAAAAAGCCTAAGGAAAGAAACAAGATTGTTCCTTTAATTAGTTCGTTTAGGTAGTATTTTCTAGTAAACTGATGTAGTTTTTTTTCTATTTTTTCAAATCCATTCATAATCAACTAATAAAAATAGTATTTTTGATAGGAAAACCAACAAATAATTTGTTAAAAGACTTTGTAAGCAATTGTAGATATTGGCTACTAAACTAAAGTAAAAACAATTTTATGAAAAAACTAACTACAATTCTATTTTTATTCTTTACAATATTAATAGTTGCACAAAACCCTTGGACAAAAGACAAAGGAGATTTGTTTATCAACTTATCTTACACAACAATCTCAGATTATAGCGAGCTTTTTGGGTATCCAGATTATACTATTTCTGGCTCAATTACAGATCAAACTTATCAAATTTATGGTGAATATGGTTTTACAAACAAAACCTCATTTGTTTTTAATATCCCTTTTAAATCGATAGATAATAAAGAAATAGTTAACCCTTGTTTGGTAGCTCCTTGTCCGGAATCTTCTAATGAAAAGTCTTCATTTGGAAACGTTTCTTTAGGAATCAAACATCAACTGTATAACAAAGGTTGGGTGGTAGCAGCCCAATTAATTTCTGAAATAAATACGGGTTCTTATGACGAAAACACAGGAATTAGAACAGGTTATGATGCATTTACATTTACACCTCAACTTTTAGCAGGTAAAAGTTTTGGAAAAACGTTTTTTCAATCTCAAATTGGTTTTGATATTAAAACCAATAATTATAGTAATAATTTTAAAATTGGTGGCGAATTTGGTGGTAAAGTATCAAAAAATATATGGTTAATTGGTTATATAGACGTTGTAAAATCTTTTGAAGATGGTAATGTTAATTTACCTTCAAATAACTTATTAACAGGTTTATACATAAATAATCAAGAATATGGTGCTTACGGTTTAAAAGGAATTTTACAGTTTTACGATATTGGTATAACAGCTGGTTTTGGTAGTGCTTTTTTTGGAAACAATGTGCCTAAAAAAGCTGCATTTAGTTTTGGTATTTTTAATACGTTTTAAAATATATTGCAGCAAATTCAGAAATAAAATAATAAAATTTAGAATTCACTGTTTTTAAAAACTTGTGAGATTTTTTTAAAATCAATGTTTTATATTCATAATCAATATTTTTTGTTTTTTTTTAATTCGTGAATTCGTGGTACGTTTTTTTATTAAAAACTATCTTTGCACCCGTTAAAAGCAATCTTTAAAAAACAAAAAATGGAATCAAATGTTCGTGTTCGTTTTGCGCCAAGTCCAACAGGACCGTTGCATATTGGTGGTGTAAGAACCGCTTTATATAATTATTTATTCGCTAAAAAACACCAAGGTACTTTTGTGTTAAGAATAGAAGATACAGACCAAACACGTTATGTAGCTAACGCAGAACAATATATAATTGACGCTTTACAATGGTGTAACATTCCTTTTGATGAAGGACCAAAAACAGATGATAAATTTGGGCCTTATAGACAATCTGAACGTAAAGAAATTTATAAAAAATATGTAGATATTTTAATAAATACAGGTTGGGCATATTATGCTTTTGATACTTCAGAGCAATTAGATGCACATAGAAAACAACACGAAAGTGAAGGTAAAACCTTTATGTACAATTGGCACAATCGTGCAAAAGGCCGTTTGATAAATTCGTTGGTGTTGTCTGAAGATGAAGTGCAGCAAAAAATTAATGCTGGTGAAAAATTTGTAATTCGTTTTAAAACACCACAAGACGAAATTTTACAAATGGAAGATGAAATTAGAGGTAAAATTAGCATAGATACCAACACGTTAGATGACAAAATTTTATGTAAAAGTGATGGCATGCCAACATATCATTTAGCAAATGTTGTCGACGATCATTTAATGGAAATTTCTCATGTAATTCGTGGTGAAGAATGGTTACCATCTATGCCATTACACGTTTTATTATACAGAGCTTTTGATTGGAAAGCTCCTAAATTTGCACATTTACCCTTAATTTTAAAACCCGTTGGTAAAGGTAAATTAAGTAAAAGAGATGGAGATAAATTAGGGTTTCCAGTGTTTCCTTTAAAGTATAGAAATGAAAAAACAGGAGATGTCTCTAGAGGTTATAAAGAAGATGGTTATTTTGTAGATGCATTTATAAATATGTTAGCTTTTTTAGGGTGGAATCCTGGTACAGAGCAAGAACTTTTTTCTTTAGAAAAATTAATACAAGAGTTTGATTTAAAACGTGTTAGTAAATCTGGAGCTAAATTTAATCCAGATAAAACGAAATGGTTTCAGCAACAATACATGCAACTAAAATCAAATACAGCTTTAACTAATTTATACTTACCTATTTTAGAGGAAAAAGGAATTAAAACGGAAAAATCTTACGTTGAAAAGGTAATTTCATTAATAAAAGAAAGAGCTATTTTTATAGATGATTTTTGGGGTTTATCAGCTTTCTTTTTTACATCGCCAACAGAATTTGATGCAAAAGCTTCTAAAAAAAATTGGAAGCCAGAAACTGGCTCGTTAATGACAGAATTAATTAATGTAATAGAAAGTATTGAAGATTTTTCATCAGAAAATACAGAAACACATATTAAAACTTGGATTACCAATAAAGAAATTGGTTTTGGTAAGGTAATGCAACCTTTACGACTTTCTTTGGTTGGTAAGTTAGCAGGTCCTCACCTATTTGATATTATAGCTATGATTGGTAAAGAAGAAACCATCAACAGAATAGAAAATGCAATTCAGAAATTATCATGAAATCAGAATTTGATTTAAGCGAAGCAGAAATGCGTTCTTATGGATATAAAATTATGGTTGCTATTTTATAAGTACATGTTCTTAAAAGTTTTCTTAAAAAATTTATTATACCTATTTTTTACAATTAATATAATTAACAGCTGTTTTTCAGTATCTTTATACAGTATTAATTATTAACATTAAAAAAATTAACTATGCCACCTACTATTATTATTATTATTGTAGTTCTTGCAATTATTATTTTCGCATCTTATTTTATTGTAAAACAACAAACAGCTGCAATTATAGAAACGTTTGGTAAATTTACAAGTATTCGTCAATCTGGTTTTCATTTAAAAATACCTGGAGTACAAAGAATTGCAGGTAGATTAAGTTTAAAAATACAGCAGTTAGATGTTATTATAGAAACCAAAACTTTAGATGATGTTTTTGTAAAGTTAAAGGTTTCAGTACAATATAAAGTGATAAAAGACAAAGTATATGATGCTTTTTACAAATTAGATTACCCTCATGATCAAATAACATCTTACGTGTTTGATGTAGTAAGGGCAGAAGTACCAAAAATGAAATTAGATGATGTATTTGTTAAGAAAGATGATATTGCTATTGCAGTAAAATCTGAATTAAATGATGCTATGATGGAATATGGTTATGATATTATTAAAACCTTAGTTACAGATATAGATCCTGATGCACAAGTAAAAGCAGCAATGAACAGAATTAATGCTGCAGATAGAGAAAAAACAGCAGCACAATATGAAGGTGATGCACAACGTATTTTAATTGTAGAAAAAGCAAAAGCAGAAGCAGAAAGTAAACGTTTACAAGGTCAAGGTATTGCAGATCAACGTAGAGAAATTGCACGCGGTTTAGAAGAATCTGTAGAAGTTTTAAATAAGGTTGGTATTAACTCTCAAGAAGCATCTGCATTGATTGTTGTAACACAACATTATGATACTTTACAATCTATTGGTCAAGAAACTAATAGTAACTTAATTTTATTGCCAAATTCGCCACAAGCAGGTAGCCAAATGTTAAATGACATGGTTGCAAGTTTTACAGCAAGTAACCAAATTGGAGAAGCTATGAAAACCGCAAAAAAGAAGGAAGAAAATTAATGTAAAATTAAAAAAAAAAGTGCTATCAAATGATAGCGCTTTTTTTTCGTTTATATGTTAACTATTCTATTTCTTCTCTTCAATTTTTTCTTCAGAATCATCTTTAGAAGCGTTTTTAAACTCTTTAATACCACTTCCTAAACCTTTCATTAACTCTGGTATTTTTCTTCCTCCAAAAAGTAATAACACAACCACTAATATAATAATTACTTGTGGACCGCCAATAAAACCCGATACTATTGATAAACTATACATTTCTTCTTTAATTTAATAGTACAAAGATACAAAAAAGGTTGTTATACAAACTCTTTTGTATTTCTTCTGTTAATTTCTTTTTTCTATAATACCACCAATTAATTTTTTATCTTTTACAACCTCTGGGTTTCCTTTATAAAAAATAGTACCACCAAAACTAACTTTAGCATTTAAAGTTTCGCCTGGGTTTACTTCTGCTTTTGCTCCAGTTCCTGATTTTACATTAGAATTACCAGCAACTTGTAAATTAAAACCATGATAAATACCATATAAATCTACATCTATTTCTTGATTTTTTGCAGTACCAGAAAGTTTTACAATACCACCAGAAGAAGCTCTAACAATTAAATAATTAGTTTTTGTGGTTAGGTTGATAAATGCTCTTTCTTGTGCATTTACCTCTAATTTATCTTGATAAAAATCTTTACTTGTTATAGTTGCACTTTCATTTGCGTCTATAATATTAATAGCTCTATTATAATATAATTTTACCAGTATTTTACCATCTGCTGCATTGTCTGCAGGAGTTAAAGAAAATGGTAAAGACAATTTTAATGTATTATTTACATTTTTAATTTTAACCATTTCAGACTTTTCTCCAGTTATTTCTAACTTTTGATCTGTACTTTTAATCAACTCTACTTCTATACCATTATAAACTTTTAGAATATTATAATCTCCTAAGTTTTTATTTACTGTAGATTGTGCAGTAACTGTTAATCCAATAAAAAACAGCAATATAAAATTAAGTTTTTTCATTTTTTTAAATTTGATTTGATAATTACTTTAATAATTATACCAATTATAACGATTTTTTTAGCTCTCTATTACATAAATAACGTTAAAATTTATCTCATTTTTAGCGTTTTTCTAGTAATTTAATTTAATAATATTTTATCTTTTATAACTCGTATACTAATATATTTTTTATAACAATTAATCATAATATATAAATGATATTTTATTTTTGTTAGAAGAATAACTAAAATATTAATTAATCCTCAATTAAGTTAAAATCTAAGTGCTTGCGTTCTAAATCTGTTTTCTTTACTTGAACGCTTACATCATCTCCTAGTTGATACATTTGTTTGGTAGATTGCCCTACAATAGCATATTGTTTTTCATCAAAAATATAATAATCGCTTTTTATATCTCTAATACGAACCATACCTTCACATTTATTTTGTTTTATTTCAACATAAATACCCCATTCTGTAACACCTGTAATTACCCCTTCAAAAATTTCATTTTTATGTTCTTGCATGTATTTTACCTGCATGTATTTTATAGAATCTCGTTCAGCTTTACTAGCTAACTCCTCTCTTTTTGAAGAATGCTTACATTTTTCTTCATAAGAAAGCGCTTTTGGGCTGTTTCCACCATCTAAATAATGCTGTAATAATCTATGTGTCATTACATCTGGATAACGTCTAATTGGTGATGTAAAATGACTGTAATAGTTAAAAGCTAATCCATAATGACCAATGTTTTGGGTTGTATAAACAGCTTTAGACATGGTTCTAATAGTTAAAGTTTCTATCATATTAGATTCTGCTTTACCATGTACATCACTTAAAAGTTGATTTAAAGAGTCTGATGTGGTTTCTTTTGTATCTGTATTAATTTTATAACCAAATTTGCTAATAATATTCTGTAAAGAAGCTAATTTTTCTACATCTGGCTCATCATGAACTCTATAAATAAAAGTTTTACCAGAAGGTCTGCCTTGTTTTTGTCCTATAAATTCAGCTACTTTTCTATTGGCTAATAACATAAATTCTTCAATTAATTTATTAGCATCTTTAGAGGATTTAAAAAATACTCCAACAGGATTTGCTTCTTCATCTAAGTGAAACTTTACTTCTACTCTATCAAAAGAAATAGCACCTTGTTTCATACGTTTTTTACGTAATTTTTTTGCTAATTCATCTAATTTTAAAGTAGCCTCTACAATTTCTGTAGAAACTTTATAAGCAGCTCCTGTTATAGAAACATCATTAGGAATTGTATTTTTAAAAGACTTTTTGATACTTATATTCTCATCCTTCGAAAATTCACTCGAAGTGACGCTTTTGTTTTCTTGATTCTGCTCTATTAAATATTGTGCTTCTTCATATGCAAAACGCTGGTCTGAATAGGTTACTGTTCTACCAAACCACTCGCCTACTATTTGTGCTTTTTCATTAATTTCAAAAACTGCAGAAAAAGTTAATTTTTCTTCATTAGGCCTTAAAGAACAAACACCATTAGATAACATTTCTGGTAACATAGGTACTACCCTATCTACTAAATATACAGAGGTTGCACGTTCGTAAGCTTCGTGATCTAAAATAGTGTCTTGTTGTAAATAATGAGAAACATCTGCAATGTGAATACCAACTTCGTAATTTCCATTTTCTAACTTAGTAAAAGACAATGCATCATCAAAATCTTTAGCATCTTTAGGATCTATGGTAAAAGTTAAATCTTTACGCATATCTCTACGTTTGCTAATTTCATCTTTAGTAATTTCTATGGATAGATTTTCGGCATCTTTTTCTACTTCTGCAGGAAACTCGTAGGGTAAATCGTATTCTAATAAAATGGAGTGCATTTCTGTATTATGATCTCCTGGTTTTCCTAATACTGTGGTGATTTTACCAAATGGGTTTTTAGAATTTTCTGGCCAATCAGAAATGGTAGCTTGTACTTTATCTCCATGTTCTGCACCATTCATTTTATTTTGCGATATAAAAATATCTGCATACATTTTGTTATTATCTGGAATTACAAAACCAAAATTTTTATTTTTTTGTAAAACCCCAACAAATTCCGTTTTTGCGCGTTCTAAAACTTCTACAATGTCTGCTTCTACTTTTTTACTTCTTTTACGCTGATAAATATAAGCTCTAACCACATCTCCATGCAATCCTTTTCCTAAATTAACATTGGGTATAAAAATATCATCTTCATAATCATCTGTTATAAAATATCCATTTCCATTTGATGTAATATCTAAAGTTCCTATAGAGTATTTACGGTCTTCGTTTATTTGAAACTTACCTCTATCTACTTCTTTTATTTTTTTAGTTGCTGTTAGTTCTGTTAATTTTTTTAAAATTTGAGTTTTACCATCAGTATCAGAAATACCTAATTTACCAGCAATTTGTTTGTAATTATAAAACTTACTACTATCTTCATTTAAAATTCTAAAGATATTTCTGGTTAAATCTTTAATAATTTTACCTTTCTTTTTATATATTTTCTTCTTTTTTGGCATATACTACAGTGTATTTTTAAAGTGATCCCAAAATACAATTATTTGTGTTGAATCTTATTAATTAAGTGTTATGATTCTTTGCTTGTATTTTGATTGTATGTTAATTTTTAAATGGAATTTTTATTACTTATGGAAGTACTACTTTATAAACCTAAAAATAAGTAATATTCTTTATTTAAAATACAATTGTAATAAAACGATATTAGAATAGTATTTAGAAATATATTTCGATTATAGAGAAGGATGTCTTTTTAAAGATTCGAAATACTAATGCAAACATAGGTAAAAACTTTGTATATAACTATTTTACTTTCTTTTCTATTTTAATCTTCTTTTTCTAGAAAATTTAAACACTTATAAACATTCTATATTATAATTATTTTTCTTTTAGAAAATTTTAAAAAAAATATGATGTTTATAATAGTATGTGAATAGTTACTATAAATTTTTAAACTTTTATTTTTATGTATGAGTTATTAAAAATAGCTGACAATTTATAAGTTATTTAAATCCTTAAAAATCAACTTTAAAATACAGTTGTTAACAATAGTTATAAACAGCTATCAACCTATTTTAACTCATAACTATTTTACTTTTCTATGTAAATAAATTGTAAATTTTATGTTGATAAAGTTTTATCAAAAATCAATAAAAAAAGTTGCGTATATCAATTTACTACTTGTATTGTAATAATTTTTTTACCCACCAAAAAAACTTACGAGTTTTTCAATACAACTTCTTAACATTCTCTTAAAACGCTAAAAACTTAAAAATTAAAGAGTTATTAAAATTGTATAAAATAACGTTGTTTATAACTGTTGATAAGCATAAATTTCTATATTTTTGTTGATGTAACTTCGTCATTACGAATGTAATGAAGTAATCTTTTTATTTATGAACAGATACTTTATTATTTTTCTTGTAATGGTAAAATTTAAAAAATAAATAATGACAATTGCCATAGGAAACGATCACGCAGGAACTGAATACAAGTTCGAAATTATTAAACATTTAGAAGAAAAAGGACATTCTGTAATAAATTTTGGTACAGATACTAATAGTTCTATGGATTATCCAGATGCAATACATCCAACAGCAGATGCTGTAGAATCTGGTAAAGCAGAATTAGGTATTATTTTATGTGGTTCTGGAAATGGCGCACAAATTACTGCTAACAAACACCAAGGTATTAGAGCTGCTTTATGTTGGAATAAAGAGTTGGTTGCTTTAACAAGACAACATAATGATGCGAATGTTTTAACTATTCCTGCACGTTTTGTGTCTTTACAACAAGCAATTGGTTTTGTAGACGTTTTTTTAAATACAGAATTCGAGGGTGGAAGACATGCTACAAGAGTAAATAAAATTTCTTGTGCTGGGTAATTTTTTCTTTCATTACTGTAGAGATAAGAATCTATTTTTAAAGTTATGAATTTTAGAACAAAATTCTTTTCAGAATTAACCACAACAGAATTGTATCAAATACTACAATTACGTTCTGAAGTTTTTGTGGTTGAGCAAGACTGCGTGTATCAAGATGTTGATTTTAAAGACCAAAAAGCAATCCATATTTTTGGTAAAAAAAATGATAAAATTATTGCTTACACACGTATTTTTAAACCTGGAGATTATTTTAAAAATGCAAGTATTGGTAGAGTAGTGGTTGCTGCAAACCAAAGAAAATTTGGTTATGGACATCAAATAATGAAAGTTTCTATAGATACCATAAAAAAATATTTTAAAGTTGATGAAGTTACTATTTCTGCTCAAAAATATTTACAAAAATTTTACGAATCTCATCAATTTAAACAAATAGGAGATGAGTATTTAGAAGATGGAATACCTCATATAAGAATGGATAGAGAATTTTAATTAGATTAATAAATATTTTCTATTTTATTATCACAACCACCTTTTTATTTTTTTTCACTTTTTTTATTCATTTTGTAGATTAAATACCCAAAACCTACCAAAAAGTGTAAAATAATTATGACAGCAACAATGTAAATTGTAGTGTTAGAATTATCCATAGTTCCAAAATTAAATAGAATTAAAAATATAGAAGGTAATATTTGTTACATTAAACTATCTACCTCTAGAACTTCACCAACTTCTAAATTTCCTAATTCAATTTTTCCAATACGAACTCTTATTAATCGTAAGGTAGGAAAACCCACGGCAGCTGTCATTTTTCTAACTTGTCTAAATTTTCCTTCTCTAATACAAATAGAAACCCAACTTGTTGGGCCATGTCTAGCATCTCTAATTTTTTGACTTCTTAACGGAAAATTAGGATCTTTAATTATAGCAGCTTTCCCTGGTTTTGTTAGATATTTTTTTCCATTAAAACCAATTTCTACACCTTTTTTAAGTTGATGAATTTCGTTTTCAGTAATAATTCCATCTACTTGAACATAATATTCTTTTTCGTATTTACTACTTCTAATTGCTTCAGATACTTTACCATCTGTTGTTAATAAAAGTAAGCCCTCAGAAGGCACATCTAATCTTCCAATTGCCATAGTTCCCTTAGGAAAATTAAACAATTCTCCTAACAATCTTTTCTTGCGTTTAGCAGGGTTTACAAACTGAGAAATCATTCCCCATGGTTTGTGAATGACAAAATGATGATGATTTTTAATCAAATTATAAAATTTTAAATTGCACTTAAAATTCGTTTTCCTCTCTAAGAGTCGTATATTTTATTTAGAAAATTATTGGTCTGTATATTGTGAAATAGAATCAATATATAACTCAGTATCAAGCTCTATCCACAACATAAAATTATCAAAACCTTTGGTGGTAATTTTTTGATTGTTATAAATTAATTTTTTTATCTGAATTTCGTCAACCTTTATTATTTTTTTGATAAACCTACTTGTTTTCATTAACTTTAAAAGAGATTAATGCTCCTTTTTCTATTGTAACAACACTATTTTTATAGTTAAGAGAAAGTATATTATTCATGTTTATAAATTATATGACAATACTACAAAATTCGAAATTATTTTTTAGGAATTTATAGAGAGTTTTTTGTAACTTGCTATACTTTTTAAAAAACAATTTAGCAATATTTATGGCAGCAGCAGATAAAGAAAAAACAGCAAAACTAAAGGCTTTACAACTAACTTTAGATAAATTAGATAAAACTTACGGAAAAGGCTCTGTAATGAAATTAGGAGATGTAGTAACCGAAGATGTAGATGCGATTTCATCTGGTTCTTTAGGTTTAGATTTAGCTTTAGGTGTTGGTGGTTATCCAAGAGGTAGAGTTATCGAAATTTATGGACCAGAATCATCAGGTAAAACAACCTTAACAATACATGCAATTGCAGAAGCACAAAAAGCAGGTGGTATTGCAGCATTTATTGATGCAGAACATGCTTTTGATAAATTTTATGCAGAAAATTTGGGGGTTGATATAGATAATTTAATTATTTCTCAACCAGATCATGGAGAACAAGCATTAGAAATTGCAGACAATTTAATTCGTTCTGGAGCTATAGATATTGTTGTTATTGACTCTGTTGCAGCATTAACACCAAAATCTGAAATTGAAGGTGAGATGGGAGACTCTAAAATGGGTTTACATGCACGTTTAATGTCTCAAGCCTTGCGTAAATTAACAGGTACTATTTCCAAAACAAATTGTACGGTTATATTTATCAATCAATTACGTGAAAAAATTGGGGTAATGTTTGGTAACCCAGAAACAACTACAGGAGGTAATGCACTTAAGTTTTATGCATCAGTTCGTTTAGATATTAGAAGAAGAACACAAATTAAAGACGGAGACAAAGTTATTGGAAACAGTACCAAAGTTAAAATAGTTAAAAATAAAGTAGCGCCTCCTTTTCAAATTGCAGAATTTGATATTATGTATGGACAGGGAATTTCTAAAGTTGGTGAAATTTTAGACATTGGTGTTGAATTAGGAATTGTTAAAAAAAGTGGTTCTTGGTTTAGTTATGGCGAAACCAAATTAGGCCAAGGTAGAGATGCTGTTAAAGGTTTGATAAAAGACAATCCAGAATTAGCAGAAGAGTTAGAAGGAAAAATAAAAGATGCCATTGATAATCAAGAATAAGTTAGTAAAACTAAACCTGATAAAAATCGGCATGTAATCAATATTATATTATTTTTAAACTGCTATAAATTAATCAATCTATAGCAGTTTTTTTATGCCTTATTTTTAATTATTTTTGAGAGTATAAGTAAACTATTTTACATTGATAAAAGTAGCAGAAAACCTTTTTTTAAAAGAAATAAAAAACTCCGATTGCGCAACTCTTTATAGTTTGATGCAAGAAATATATCCATCAGCTTACAAACATTTTTGGTTAGATGATGGGCAATGGTATGTAAACACTCAATATGCTAAAGAAAATATTTTAAAAGAACTATTAGTAACAAATGCAAATTATTATTTTATTGTTTATAAGGATGAATTTGTGGGCAATTTTAGAATTATTTGGGATGAAAAATTATCAGGTTTGTCTCAAGAAAAACAAGTAAAATTACATCGTATTTATTTGCATCAAAAATTACAAGGTAAAGGAATAGGAAAACAATTATTACTTTGGTTTGAAGCTTTTTCTAAATTAAAAAACTATACTGTTATTTGGTTAGACGCTATGGATGCACAACCACAAGCATTTCAGTTTTACAAAAATTTGGGTTATAAATACCATTCGCACACCTTTTTAATGTTTGATAATATGTTAGATGAGGTTAAAAAAATGAGTCAGCTTTATAAAGAAATTAAGTAAATTTATTCGTTAGACAATACCTTAACCAACCATAATATTAAATAAGCACCAATACCAAAACCAACAAATAGTACTAATAAAACAAACAGAATTCTAATATTTTTTGCTGTAAAATTTGTTTTTGTACTTAACCATTTACATACTCCTAAAATCATAATTTTTGTTTTTTAATATTGATAATAAAAAGACTTTTTAAAAAACGCTTAAATTACTTTAAACATATATTTGTTTTCCCTGGATGAAAGAAAAAATTTACACCAGAGTTTTCCCCTTTGGGGAATTAAAGGGGCTTTTAAACTCCTGTACTACCAAAACCACCAGAACCACGTTCTGTTTCACTTAAAACAGTTACTTCTTGCCAATTTATACGTTCATGTTTTGCAATTACTAATTGTGCAATTCTTTCGCCATCATTAATTACAAAATCTTGCTTAGATAAATTAACTAAAATTACACCAATTTCTCCTCGGTAATCTGCATCTACAGTTCCAGGGCTGTTTAAAACCGTAATTCCCTTTTTAGCGGCCAAACCACTTCTAGGTCTAACTTGCGCTTCAAAACCAATTGGTAACGCTATAAATAATCCTGTTTTTACAATGGCTCTTTCTAAAGGTTTTAATATAATTGCTTCACTAATATTTGCTCTTAAATCCATACCGGCAGCACCTTCTGTTTCGTAGTTTGGTGTAGCGTGTTTTGATTTATTTATAATTTGTACGTTCATTATTAATAATATAAAAATGTAATTGTTTCTAAAAATTCTGCTTTCCAAAAAGATTCTGTATGTTTTCCTCCAGCCACTATTTTGGTGTGTATATTTTCTTTTGTAAACCCCAAATCTACTAATAATTTTGACATATTATTGGTGTCAGCCATCATAGTACCTCCTTCAGTATCTTTAAAATTGAAACATTGCACGTTTTAGTAGGTTTTTTTCAGTTGCATTTGTTTCTTTTTTATAAGAAAATATTAAAGAAAACATACAAGTTAAAACCAAAAATTAATTTTTCATAGAAAACAAATGTGCTTTTACAAATATAATAATTCAAAGAAGTATTCATCAAAAGATACTAATTTTATTACATTTGAGCTTTAAACTAAATGTAGAATGGACGAACATACAAATATTGCAGTAATTGGTGGCGGTAGTTGGGCAACAGCAATTGTAAAAATGTTACAAGAAAATTTAGAAACAGTAGGTTGGTATATGCGAAATGAATCTATAATTGCTCATATTATAGAAAATGATCATAACCCTAAATATTTATCTTCAGCAGATGTTTATGCTAATAAGTTAGATTTAACAGGAGATATTAATAAAATTGTAACGAATTACGATGTCCTTATTTTTGCAATTCCCTCTGCTTTTTTAACTTCAGAATTAGACAAACTAACTACATCTCTAGAAAATAAAATTGTTTTTTCTGCTATTAAAGGTATTGTGCCAGAAACAGGTTTAATTGTTGGCGAACATTTTAATCAACAATATAACATTCCTATAGAAAATATAGGTGTTATTACTGGACCTTGTCATGCAGAAGAGGTGGCAATGGAGCGTTTATCTTATTTAACCATTGCTTGTCAAGATGAAGAAAAAGCAAAATTTATAAGTAAATCTTTAGAAAGTTGGTATATAAAAACCAAAATTTCTGATGACATTATTGGAACAGAATATGCAGCCATGTTAAAAAACATTTACGCTGTTGCTGCAGGTATTGCTCATGGATTAGGGTATGGTGATAATTTTCAGTCAGTTTTAATGAGCAATGCAATTCGCGAAATGAAAAAGTTTATTAAAAAAGTACACAAAATGAAACGTAACATAAACAACTCTGCTTATTTGGGTGATTTGTTAGTTACTGGCTATTCTGTTTTTTCTAGAAACCGACAGTTTGGCAATATGATTGGTAAAGGATACACAGTAAAATCTGCTCAAATGGAAATGAGTATGATTGCAGAAGGATATTATGCCACAAAAAGCGCCTTTAAATTAAAAGAAAAAAACGGTGCTAACACACCCATTATCAACGCAGTTTATAACGTTTTGTATAATCATAAAGACCCTAAAAAGGAGTTTAAAAAACTAACACACAAACTTAATTAGTAGTTTAAAAGTTATTTTCTTTTTAAGGTTTTATTTTCTATAAATTGTTTATTTTTGAACATTCGTTTAAAATATTAAACAACTACCATGAAAACAATACAAGAAGTTGTAGAAAGTACCATTAGAAAAACTCCTTTTATAGAAGAAGCTTTACATGAAAAGTTGATAAACGTTTCTTCTTTAGCAAGAATTATTTTACCAGAAGTTTCTGCTGTTTTAAAAAAAGATGTTAAAGTAGGTGCAGTAATGATGGCTATCAACAGGCTTTCTCCTGCAAGTGAGTTACGTATTAGAAAAAATATAAAAAAACTAGCCTTAGATTTAGGAGATGTTATTGTACGTTCTGATTTATGCGATTTTACTTTTAAAAACACCCCTTCTTTATTAAAAGAAATTGCTAAAATTTTAAATAAATCTTCAGAAAGTTCAGACTATTTTTTAACGGTTTCTCAAGGTATTTTTGAAACAAATATTGTTACCAGTAAAAACTTACAACCTTACGTTAATAAAATTTTCGATAAAGAAACCATTATTTCTAGTGTGTTAGATTTGGCATCCATCACTATAAAATTACCAAAAGATAACCAAGAGCAATCTGGTATTTATTATTTTATATTAAAACAATTAGCTTGGGCAGATATTTCTTTACAAGAAATAATTTCTACCACAAATGAAATGACAATTGTCGTAAAAGAAGAAGATATAAATCAAACATTTGCCATTTTAATGGATATGAAATTGAGCTAAAAAAAATGGCGAAAAACGATCCTTATGCGGCACTTAGAATAAAGGAGTTTAATATTTTTTTATTTGTAAGATTTTTATTGGTTTTTGGTTGGTCTATGCAATTTATTGTTATTGAGTGGCAAGTCTACTCTATTACAAAAGACCCACTTTCTCTTGGTATTATTGGGTTGATGGAAATTATTCCAGCATTTTCTATGGCTTTATTTGCAGGCCATATCGTAGATCAATCAGAAAAAAGAAATTTATTAGCAAAGTGTACTGCTGCATTTTCTTTAATTAGTTTGGGTTTGTATTTTTTAACTACAGCAAACATTATTAATAATTGGTCTACAAATACTATTTTGTATGGTATTTATGCACTCGTTTTTTTTGGTGGTTTTTTACGCTCATTTTTTGGTCCTACCATATTTTCTTTAGTTGCGCTATTAGTCCCTAAAAAAATATATCACAATGCTGCAACTTGGAGTACAAGTACTTGGAAAACAGCTTCTGTTTCTGGGGCACTTTTTGGTGGTTTTTTAATAAGTTGGATAGGTGTAGATAATACTTTATTATTGGTCTTTATACTAGTAATATTATCGTTAATTTTTACTTTTTCTATACAAAAGAAACCCATTTTAAATACAAAAATTGGCGAGCCAATGATGCAAAGTTTAAAAGCAGGTGTAAAATTTGTTTTTAAAACCAAAGAAATTTTAGGGGTTCTAACTTTAGATATGATTGCAGTACTTTTTGGAGGTACAGTCGCTATTTTATCTGTTTTTGCACAAGATATTTTAAAAGTGGGCCCAGAAGGTTTTGGCCTTTTAAACGCCTCTATTTCTATAGGAAGTATTGTAACTATGTTTTTAACAACCTATATTCCTATCAATAAAAAAACAGGACTAAAAATGTTGGTTTCTGTATTTATTTTTGGAATAAGTATCATTGCTTTTGGCTTATCTTCTATATTTTTGGTAAGTGTTTTAGCATTGTTTATAAGTGGTGCTGCAGATGGTATTTCTATGGTAATTCGTCAAACCATTTTACAATTAAAAACACCAGATGATATGAGGGGTAGAGTGTCTTCTGTAAACTCTATGTTTGTAGGTTCTTCTAACGAACTTGGTGCGTTTGAAAGTGGTTTAGCAGCAAAATTAATTGGGCCAGTTGCAGCTGTTGTTTTTGGGGGTACAATGACTTTATTAACGGTTGGTTTTACAGCCATTACAAACCCAACTTTAAGAGAATTAGATTTAACTCAAGAAATTAAAGAAAACGAAAAAGAAGAATAAACCAACTCAAGAATCGTTCTAAATATATCAAAATAAGGTCTAATCACAGGTATTAAACATTAATTTTTTATAGAATTTAGACATTTAAATAAATAGATTCGCCACCACCAAACTACATTATCTCAAAGTATTAATTTATTACCTTTATCCAAAATAATACACTTTTATGGAATATGGATTTCTATCAATAATACCACCTATTATTGCCATTATTTTAGCCTTAAGAACCAAGCAAGTATATATTGCTTTGTTATTTGGCATCTGGTTTTCTTGGTTAATTATAGAAGGCTGGAACCCCTTACAAGCCACTTTATCTATGGTAGAAGGAATGGTAAATGTATTTCAGTCCCAAGGAAACACAAGAACCATAATGTTTAGTGCTTTGGTAGGTGCTTTGTTAATATTTATTCAATTTTCTAGAGGTGTAGAGGGTTTTATAAATATTATAAATAAAAAATTAGTAAAATTAGAAAGTAAAAAAACAGGTTACAGTAGAGTAATGGTGCAAATTCTGGCAACGTTAACAGGTTTGTTATTGTTTGTAGAAACCAGTATTAGTTCTTTAACTGTAGGGACATTGTATCGTCCAATTTTTGATAAATTAAAAATACCAAGAGAAAAACTCGCTTATATTGCAGATTCTAGTTCTGCACCTTCCTCAATTTTAATCCCTTTTAATGCATGGGGAGCTTTTATTATGGGCCTGTTATTAACACAAGGTATAGAGCAACCTTTTTCTGTAATGATTGCCTCTATTAAATATAATTTTTATCCCTTATTGGCAATTATTTTAGTGTTTGTAGTTATTTTATCAAAAAGAGATTTTGGTTTGATGAAAAAAGCCGAAAAAAGAACCAAAGAAACAGGTTTGTTAATGAATAAAGGTTCTAAACCTATGGTTTCTGATGAAGTTACTTCTTTTCCGCCCAAAGAAGGCATACCACCTAAAGCCTATAATATGGTTGTCCCTTTATTGGTAATGGTTTGTATGATGCCCATCAACTTAATATATACGGGTTGGAATCAAGTAAAAACATACACTTCTACTTTTGATCATGTACAACAAGCCATTGGTGTAGGTTCTGGATCTTCATCTGTTTTATATGCAGTAATTACAGCACTTTTAGTAGCTATTATTATGTATATGATTCAGGGTTTTTTAAAACCCAAAGAAGCTGTAAACTTAACCTTAAAAGGGGTTAGCGAGTTAATGCCATTAGCCTTGTTAATGTTATTAGCCTTTGCTATTGGAGACGCTTGTAAAGTATTAGACACAGGTAATTATGTGGCAAACGCAACAGAAAGTTGGTTATCGCCACAATTATTACCAGCAGTAGTTTTTATAGTAAGCTCTTTTATTGCTTTTTCTACAGGAACTTCTTGGGGTACTTTTGCAATTATGATGTTAATTTCTATACCTATGGCAAATACACATGGTGCAGATATAACCATGGTAGTAGCAGCCACTTTAGGAGGTGGTATTTTCGGAGACCATTGTTCGCCCATTTCAGATACTTCCATTATTTCTTCTATGGCCTCTGCTAGCGATCACATAGATCATGTAAAAACACAATTACCTTATGCGCTTTTTGGTGGTTTAATTACGGTTATTTTGTATTTGATTCTTGGGTTTTTAGGGTAAGTAAAGTACAATTCTACACTTGTTTAGAGCTTAATTTTTTGTTTAGTTTCAAACGGATTTAATCGATTTTCCATCCAGTTACCAACCAGTTTTGTCATTCCGTAGGAATCTTCTGGGTATAGTTTTGGGTTTTGTAGAGACATTTTGAGCAAGACAATTTGGGTGTGACAAGCTTTGTGTAATTGTGTGTGGGATGCTTTCAGCATGACAAACTGTGTGTTTCAAAAACTTTTAATAAAACTTTGGCTCAAACATACTTATTCAAACAAATGATTCATAAATTCCATTTTAGCATTTTTTTCTAAAATCAAATTAATTTTCTTTTGTCTTGTTAAGTTTTTTATTTCTTTTTCTCTCGCAATTGCCTCTTGTATCCAACCAAAATGTTCATAATACAACAAATAATGTACATTGTATTTCGCAGTAAAACTTTTAGGATTCTTTTTTTGTTGGTGCTGTTGTAATCTTAATTTTAGATTGTTGCTAACACCAGTATATAAAACCGTTTTATGTTTATTGGTAATAATGTAAACGTAAAAATTGTAGATACCTGAAGTGTGGGATATCATATTGTGGTGGTGTTTAGGTTTGTTCTTTTTTTATTAAAGTAAAAATATGTAAAGTTTGTTATTTTTTAGGAATCTCATGCGTGTAGTTTAGAATTTTTATGCGAGACGCTTACAGCGTGACAAACTGTGTATGAAAAACTGTGTATTTTAAATATTATTTAACTAAAACCCCACGTTTATTCAACTCAGGTAAAAAACGTAAAGCACCTTCTTTAATTGTATTTGCTTTAAAAATAAATGTTTTTTCAAACAAAGTATTTCCCTCAAAAAAAGTTACTTGAAAACGATTGTTTAGTTTAAATAATTCAGGTTGAATTAACTCTACCTTAGCAAAAGAATTTGCAGGTAATTTTTCTACTTTTTTTCGCAATAAAGAAGTTGTTTTTGTAGTTGAAAAACCTTGCGAAACAATGACCACCATTTCTATGTCTACCTCTTTATTATTAATGATATAAACATTCCAGTCGTCTGTTTTATAAATATCATTGTATTCATAAACAACAGCTATTTCTACATTGGTAACTTCTGGTATTTGGATGTCTTTTTTCAAAATTTGTTTTTAAAGTTTTAATGTAAAAAAGTTTACAAAGTTAAAAAGCCTTTCAACTTTAATAAATTTCTACTTTTGAACTAAATTACCGACTTAAACTGTTCTAAGAAACGTTTATCATTTTCATAAAACATTCTAATATCTGGTATTTGATATAACAACATGGCAATACGTTCTATACCCATTCCAAAAGCATAGCCAGAGTATTTTGTAGGATCTATATTCGCATTTTTAAGAACGTTTGGGTCAACCATACCACACCCCATAATTTCTAACCAACCTGTTCCTTTGGTAATTCTATAATCGGTTTCTGTTTCTAATCCCCAGTAAATATCAACCTCTGCACTTGGTTCAGTAAACGGAAAGTAAGAAGGACGCAATCTAATTTTAGATTTCCCAAACATTTCTTTTGTAAAATACAAAAGCGTTTGTTTTAAATCTGCAAAAGAAACGTCAGTATCTATATATAAACCTTCTACTTGATGAAAAATACAATGTGCTCTTGCAGAAATATCTTCGTTTCTAAAAACCCTACCAGGAGAAATGGTTCTAATTGGGGGCTTGTTTTCTTCCATATAACGTACTTGTACAGAAGAAGTATGTGTTCTTAGCAAAATATCTGGATCTTGCTCAATAAAAAATGTGTCTTGCATGTCTCTTGCAGGATGATATTCTGGCAAATTTAAGGCTGTAAAGTTATGCCAGTCATCTTCAATTTCTGGGCCTTCAGAAACGGTAAACCCAATTCTGTTAAAAACATCAATAATTTGGTTTTTTACTAATGATATTGGGTGTCTTGAACCTAATTCTATAGGCTCTGAAGGACGCGTTAAATCACCATAAAAACTTTTTTGATTTGTGCTGTTTTCTAAAGTTTCGTTTAAAGCCGCAACTTTATCTTCTGCTAATTTTTTTAGGCTGTTTAATGCTTGCCCAAAATCTTTACGCATTGCTGCATCAACATTTTTAAACTCAGCAAATAAATCTTTTAGCAAACCCTTGCTTCCTAAATATTTAATTCTAAACGTTTCAACCTCTTCTTTTGTAGTAGCATTAAATGCGTTTACATCTCCAATAAGTTCCTTTACTTTATCTAACATTTTTAGGTAAAATTAAGGAACAAATTTAGTGTTTTTTATAGAGTTTTATCAATCTAAAACTTAAAAAACAAAAACACCTCTCGAAATCGATTGAAATAAGGTAATGAAGACGTTAAATAAAATATAATTATTATTTCAATAATCTATAATTTAATTATCTTTGCAGATGAAAATTTTACTAAATTCATAAAAAACTATGTCAAAAAGTATAGAGTTAAAAATTAAGGAGTTTATGGAAATGGTTAAAAGTAGAAATAACCATGAGCCAGAATTTTTACAAGCCGTTCAAGAAGTTGCAGAAACTGTAATTCCTTATATAGTAAATCACGATATTTATCATGGAAAAAACATCTTGTTAAGAATGGTAGAACCAGAAAGATTAATTTCTTTTCGTGTTTCTTGGGTAGATGATGATGGAGAAATTCAAGTAAATAGAGGATATAGAATACAAATGAATTCTGCAATTGGGCCTTACAAAGGGGGTTTGCGTTTTCATCCAACAGTAAATGCAAGTATTTTAAAGTTTTTAGCTTTTGAGCAAGTGTTTAAAAACTCTTTAACCACATTGCCAATGGGTGGTGGTAAAGGAGGTTCTGATTTTGATCCAAAAGGAAAATCAGACAATGAAATTATGCGTTTTTGTCATGCTTTTATGAGCGAATTATTTAGGCATATTGGACCCAATACAGACGTGCCAGCAGGAGATATTGGTGTGGGTGCAAGAGAAATTGGTTTTATGTTTGGAATGTACAAAAAATTGAAAAACGAATTTACAGGTGTTTTAACAGGAAAAGGACAATCTTGGGGAGGGTCTTTAATTAGGCCAGAAGCAACAGGTTATGGTACGGTGTATTTTGCACAAAACATGATGCAACGTAAAGACGATTCTTTCAACGGTAAAAAAATTGTAATTTCTGGTGCTGGAAACGTGGCACAATATGCTGCTGAAAAAGCCATAGAATTAGGAGCAACTGTTTTAACTTTATCAGATTCTGGTGGTTATATTTTAGATGAAGAAGGCATCGATTTAAAAAAATTGAAGCATGTAATGCATATTAAAAATGAAAAAAGAGGTAGAATTAGCGAATATGTAAATAAGTATTCATCAGCAAAATATTTTGAAGGAGAAAAACCTTGGTCTGTAAAATGTGATATTGCTTTACCATGTGCAACCCAAAACGAATTAAATGGAGAAGAAGCAAAGCAACTAATTAAAAACGGTTGTTTGTGTGTTTCTGAAGGGGCAAATATGCCATCTACACCAGAAGCAATTCACGAATTTCAAAAAGCAAAAATTTTATTTGCACCAGGAAAAGCAAGTAATGCAGGTGGAGTTGCAACTTCTGGTTTAGAAATGAGCCAGAACTCTTTAAGAATTTCTTGGTCTAGAGAAGAAGTAGATTCTAGATTAAAAGATATTATGGAAGATATACACGATTCTTGTGTAGAGTATGGAGAAAACGAAGATGGTTCTATAGATTATATTAGAGGTGCAAATATTGCAGGTTTTGTTAAAGTAGCAGACGCAATGTTAGCACAAGGTATTATCTAAAATTTTCTAAGTTATCATAAATTGGAAACGCATCAAGTATTTGGTGCGTTTTTTTGTTTATTTGTGTATCTAAAATAAAACATGTTTTTTTTACAAGTATAATCTTAGGATTTTTTATTGCTAAAGGTGAAAGTACTACAGCAATTTTTTAAATTTAACAGTAGTAAAATTCAGTTTAAGAAATGTAAAAAGACCCGCTTTTTGTTTAATTGGAGGATTTGCGAATGAACTATTTTTTCAAGAAAATATTGGAGCTTATTTAGCCTAGTAAATTTAACGCATCTTCTCAATAAATAGCATTGTATTATGAAAATTTTAAAAAATATACTAATTCAAGGAAAACATCAAAAACCTATTGTTACAGATGTTTTTTATAAACAAACTCATCAACCAAAAAAAGTAGTTGTTTTTTGCCACGGTTACAAAGGTTTTAAAGATTGGGGTGCATGGAATATAATGGCAGAAGCATTCGCTAAAGCTGATTTTTTCTTTGTAAAATTCAACTTTTCTCACAATGGAGGTAGTGCAGAAAACCCCACAGATTTTCCTGATTTAAATGCTTTTGGGAATAACAATTACACAAAAGAATTAGACGATTTAGAAAGCGTTTTAGATTGGGTTTTATCCGAAGAAAAATTTAAAATCGAAATAAAATCTAACGATATTTCCATTATTGGACACAGTAGAGGAGGAGGGATTGTTTTGTTAAAAGCGAATGAGGATGAGAGAGTTAAAAAGGTAATTACATTGGCTGGAGTTTGTGATTTTGGTTCAAGATCTTCTACCATTGGTGATTTAGAAAACTGGAGAAAAACAGGGGTTAAATATGTTGTTAACGGACGAACTAAACAACAAATGCCTCACTTTTACCAGTTTTACATTAATTTTAAAGAAAACGAAGAACGCCTAAATATTCAAAAAGCAGCTAAAAATATTACCATACCCCATTTAGTAATTCATGGGGATGTAGACACGTCTGTTTCTATAAAAGAAGGAGAAAACCTACATCAATGGAACGCGAAAAGTGAGTTTGAAATTATTAAAAATGCAGACCATGTTTTTAATGTTTCTCATCCATGGAAAAAACCAAACATGTCTAAAGAGTTAAAAAGCGTTACAAATCTTTGTATCAATTTTTTAAGATAATTTCAACTTCAAATTTTGTAATTTCGAAAGATGGAATTGCAACCTCCTTTTCGTAAAATAATTCATGTAGATATGGATGCTTATTATGCATCTGTAGCGCAGTTAGACAATCCAGAATTAAGAGGTAAAGCCATTGCTGTTGGTGGCGGTGGAGATAGAGGTGTAGTTTCTGCAGCCAGTTACGAAGCTAGAAAATTTGGCGTAAAATCTGCGATGAGTAATGTGCTGGCAAAACAAAAATGTCCTCATATTATTTTTGTAAAATCAGACTTTGAAAGATACAAAGAACTTTCAGCAAAAATTAGAGAAATTTTTTACGAGTATACAGATTTAGTAGAGCCCCTTTCTTTGGATGAAGCTTATTTAGACGTTACAGAAAACAAAAAAGGGAATCCGTCTGCAAATGCTATTGCCAGAGAAATTAGATGCCGTATTTATGATGAAACAGGTTTACATGCTTCTGCAGGTATTTCTATCAATAAATTTATTGCTAAAGTTGCTTCTGATATTAACAAACCAAATGGTCAAAAAACGGTTCATCCAGAGGACGTTTTACAATTTTTAGAGGATTTACCCGTTAACAAATTTTATGGAGTAGGTAAAGTTACTGCAGCTAAAATGTATAATTTAGGCATTTTTGTGGGTAACGATTTAAAGAAAAAAACATTAGAAGAGTTGGTGCAATTGTTTGGTAAATCAGGGGCGCATTATTACAATATTGTTCGCGGAATTCACAATAGCCCAGTGAAACCAAATAGAATCAGAAAGTCTTTAGGAGCAGAAAGAACTTTTTTTGAAAATATATCATCAGAAATATTTATGCTAGAAAAATTAGAAAATATTGCAGATGAATTAGAAAGAAGAATGAAAAAAGCCAACACCAAAGGAAAAACGGTAACTTTAAAGATAAAATATTCTGATTTTACCCAACAAACCAGAAGTAAAACAGTATCAAATTTTTTACAATTAAAAACAGAATTTATGCCCATTGTAAAAGAGCTATTGTATCAAGAAAAGTTATTGAATTCTGTAAGACTGTTAGGTATTTCTTTTGGAAATTTAAATACAGAAAAAAAAGAACCTGTTTGGGTACAACTAAAATTTGAGTTTTAAGAAAAATATACTTTTAAAACTAAAAAGACCTTCGTGATAAAATAATAAGTAAGTGAATAAAAACCTTTAGACCAAAATTAGGGTGTCAAATACATGAATAAAGATAAATTGAAATACGATATTGTTATAGTTGGTGGAGGTTTAGCAGGTTTGTGCAATGCAATTCACTTATCTAAATTCGATAAAAAAGTTTTATTGATAGAAAAAAACAATTACCCCAAACACAAAGTTTGTGGCGAATATATTTCAAATGAAGTTTTACCTTATTTAGAATTTTTAAACGTTAATCCATTTAATTTTGGCGCCGTAAAAATTGATGATTTTCAATTATCTACCACAAAAAATAAAGTGATTACTGCAAAATTACCTTTAGGTGGTTTTGGTATTTCACGTTACACTTTAGATTTCGAATTGTATAAAAAAGCCAAAGAAAATGGTGTAGAAATTTTACAAGATCAAGTGATAAATATCAATTTTAAGAAAGATGTATTTACTTTTGAAACAAAAGAAAATAACAGTTTCACTTCAAAAATTTGCATTGGTGCTTTTGGTAAACGTAGTTTGTTAGATATAAAATTTGAGCGCGATTTTATCAAAAAGAAATCGCCATATTTAGCTGTAAAAATTCATGTAAAAGGCAATTTTCCTAAAAACAAAGTGGCTTTACACAATTTTAAAGGAGGCTATTGTGGTGTTTCTAAGGTAGAAAATGATGTGATCAACCTGTGTTATATTACTAATTTTTCATCTTTTAAAAAACATAAAAATATTACTGATTTTCAAGAAAATGTGGTTTTTAAAAATACATTTTTAAAAGAAATGTTTCAAAATGCAAGTCCAATATGGAAGCAGCCTTTATCTATCAGTCAAATTTCTTTTGAACCCAAAAAGCCAGTAGAAAATCATATCATTATGTCTGGTGATGCTGCAGGCATGATTCATCCACTATGTGGAAATGGAATGAGTATGGCAATACAATCTGCACAAATAGCATCTAAACTGATTCTAAATTACTTGAATGATAAACTTGAATCTAGAAAGCAATTCGAAAACCTTTATATTACACAGTGGAACAAGCAATTTAATTGGCGTTTAAAAGCAGGTCATTTTATAGCAATGTTGTTTAGAAAAGACAAAATTGCATCGTTTTTATTATCAATTTTAAAGAGAATGCCATTTTTATTACCTCTAATTATCAAACAAACGCATGGAAAACCAATCAAACTCTAAAAATCAATAATGGATTTTTTCATCAACACAAAACAAAGAACAGACAAAGAAGAATTGATGGACGATTTTTCGATTGGTGGCGATTTGTTGCGAGATACTTTAGATAAATTAGAGAAAATTAACAGATGGTTAGGAGGCAATAAAGTAACAGTAAATGGCTTAAAGGCGCTCTTAAAAAATCACCCAAAAGAACAAAAAATTACCATTGTAGATATTGGTTGTGGGCATGGAGATATTTTAAGAGATGTTGCAAAATTTGGGCGTAAAGAAGGCTATAAATTCAAATTAATAGGTGTAGATGCCAACTCAGCAGCCATAGATTATGCCAACGAATTATCTATGGAATATCCAGAATTGAGTTTTAAAACTCAGGATATTTTTTCTAAAGATTTTAAATCTGAAACCTTTGATGTAGTAATAGCCACCTTGTTTTTGCATCATTTTAAAGAAGAACAATTGGTTTCTTTTTTAAAAAACACCATCAAACAAACTAAAATTGGCATGGTGGTTAACGATTTACACAGACATACATTAGCCTATTATTTGTTTCTATTACTGTCTATTTTTATCAGCAATAAAATGATTATTGAAGATGGGTTAACCTCTGTTTTAAGAGGATTTAAAAGAGATGATTTAGAGAAAATTTCATCAAAAATAAATGTTACTCCACAAATTTCTTGGAAATGGGCATTTCGTTTTCTGTGGACTATAAAAAAAATAAAATGAAAGTAAAAATAACATCAGTAGCCAAACAGCTACCTAAATATTATAAAGAAACCAAAGACATTATTCCGTTTGTAAAGTTATGGATGCAAAATCAAGAAACCCGTTTTCAACGAAAAGTAATCAAGCTCTTTGAAGGCGCAGGTGTAGATAAACGGTATTCTATTATGGATCCAGAAGAAGTTTTTACAGCCACTTCTTTTGAAGAAAAAAATGATATTTATACAAGAGAGGTAGTACAATTGGCAGAACAATCTTTAAAAAAATCGTTAGAAAAAGCAAGTTTAAAACCCACAGATATCGATTACATAATTACGGTAAGTTGTACAGGAATTATGATTCCTTCAGTAGATGCATACCTTATAAATTCCTTAGGGATGAAACAAGATATTGTGCGTTTGCCAGTTACAGAAATGGGTTGTGCAGCAGGTGTATCTGGAATTATCTATGCCAAAAACTTCCTAAAAGCCAACCCAAATAAAAGAGCTGCTGTTATTGCCGTAGAAGCACCTACAGCAACGTTTCAGTTAGAAGATTTTTCGATGACAAATATTGTTTCTGCGGCTATTTTTGGTGATGGGGCTTCAGCAGTAATTTTGTCATCCTATCAAGAAGATGAAGGCCCAACAATTATAGACGAGGCCATGTATCATTTTTATGACGCCACAAATATGATGGGTTTTAAACTGGTAAATACAGGTTTGCAAATGATTTTAGACAAAGAAGTTCCACAAAAAATTGCAGACCATTTTCCTGCGATTATTCATCCATTTTTAGAAAATAATAACTTAACTATTAACGATGTAGATCACTTAATTTTTCATCCAGGAGGAAAAAAAATAGTACAAACTGTAGAAGAATTGTTTGGTGTTTTAGGTAAAAATATAGAGGACACTAAAGAAGTTTTGCGTTTGTATGGTAATATGTCTAGTGCTACAGTTTTGTATGTTTTAGAAAGATTTATGGATAGAAACCTGCAAAAAGGAGAACGTGGAATTATGTTAAGTTTTGGGCCAGGATTTTCTGCACAACGTATATTGTTAGAGTGGTAATTTAGACCTCAAAAGTTTTTAAAACCTGTGAGGTCTGTAAAATGAAGTTAACAAAAATGAATAACCAACACATCATAAATAACCTACCTTATCAAAAACCCTTTTTGTTTGTTGATAAAATTATAGAAATCGACGAAAATGGAGTCAAAGGAGCTTATACTTACAAAGAAAATGAATTTTTTTACAAAGGACATTTTAAAGATAAGCCAATAACACCTGGTGTAATTTTAACAGAAACCATGGCACAAATTGGTGTAGTTTGTTTGGGTATTTTTTTGTTGAAAGATGAAATAACAGCAACTAAAAAACCAAAAATTGCTTTAACATCTAATCAAGTAGATTTTTATTTACCAGTTTTACCCAACGAAAAAGTAAACGTAACTTCAGAAAAAGTTTATTTTAGATTCAACAAACTATCATGTAAAGTAAAAATGATGAACACCCAAAACCAATTGGTCTGTAGAGGTACTATTTCAGGAATGTTAATAGTTTAGTTAATCAGACCTCAAAGGTTTTAAAAACTTTTGAGGTCTAGAAATTTAATAAAGTAAAAGAAGTGTTAAACCTGTAAATAATCCGTAAAATACGTGTCAAAAAATAATCACAAAAGATGAAAAACAGAGTCGTTATAACAGGTTTAGGAGTAGTTGCTCCAAATGGAGTAGGTTTACAAGCATTTACAAATGCCATAAAATCTGGAAAATCAGGTATTACATATCATCAAAATTTAAAAGATAAAGGTTTTTCTTGTTGTATTGGAGGTATTCCAGAAGTTTCCGAAGAAAAAAAACAAGAATATTTAACACCCTTACAATTAAGAGGTTTCAAGTCAACTTCTATTTTATATGGAGTTATGGCAGGTATAGATGCTTGGAAAGACGCAGGTTTTACTGTTGATGAAAATTCACCTTTAGATTATGATACAGGATTAATTTTTGGAACAGGAACTTCAGGAATTGAGAAATTTAGAGAAGCCATTTATAAAATAGACGACCAAAATGTAAGACGTTTAGGAAGTACCTCCGTTTTACAAACCATGGCAAGTGGTGTAACTGCTTATTTGAGTGGAATTTTAGGTTTTGGCAACCAAGTAACCACAAATTCATCTGCTTGTACAACCGGTACAGAAGCTTTATTAATGGGTTTTGAACGTATTAAAAACGGAAAAGCAAAACGAATGTTGGTTGGGAGTTCTAGCGATAGCAGTTTATATACTTGGGGAGGTTTTGATGCCATGCGTGTAATGACTTATAAACATAATGAAAGTCCAGAAAAAGGCTCAAGACCCATGAGTACAACTGCATCTGGTTTTGTTCCTGGAAGTGGAGGTGGCGCTTTGGTTTTAGAATCTCTAAAAAGTGCATTAGCAAGAAAAGCCACTATTTATGCAGAGGTTTTAGGCGGTAATATCAATGCTGGTGGACAAAGAAAAGGAGGTACTTTAACAGCGCCCAATGCAGAGGCTGTTCAGAAATGTATTACAAATGCCATTGCAGATGCAAAAATTACTGCTAAAGAAATTGATGTTATCAATGGGCATTTAACAGCAACTTCAAAAGACGCTTTAGAAATAGAAAATTGGACCAAAGCCTTGGGTAGAAATGGAGTAGATTTTCCATTGATAAATTCGTTAAAATCGCAAGTTGGGCATTGTTTAGCAGCAGCAGGTGCTATAGAATCTGTGGCTGCTGTTATTCAAATAAAAGAGCAATTTGTGTTTCCAAATATCAATTGTGATGATGTGCATCCTGAAATTTTAGCATTGATTGACAAAAATAAAATTCCGAGAAAAAAAACAGACACAAATATTACTATTTTAGCAAAAGCAAGTTTTGGTTTTGGTGATGTAAATGCTTGTGTTATTTTTAAGAAATATAATTAACTTACACTTAAAGACTTTGCAGGTTTTAAAAACCCTTGAGGTCTGAAAAATATTTAGAACAACATGAAAAAAGAAGAAATCATACAAAAATTAACTACCATCGTAAAACCCTATGTTCAGAACGAAGAAGGGTTTAAAAACATGTCTGAAGAAACAGATTTTATTAACGATTTAGAAATAAATTCAGCAAATTTGGTAGATATTATTTTAGATGTAGAAGATGCCTTTAACATAGAAATAGACAACGATTCTATGGAAAAAATGTTGAATGTAAAAGCTACAGTTGCTATTATTCAATATAAAATGAATGCCTAGAATTGGAAACGATATTATTGATTTAAACCTTGCCAAAACACAAAGTAATTGGCAAAGACCAGGGTTTTTAGAAAAACAATACACCCAAAAAGAGCAAGCGGCCATTTTAAAATCAGAAAACCCATTTGACCAAGTTTGGTTGTTTTGGAGTATGAAAGAAGCTGCCTATAAATGCCATGTTCAGCAGTTTCAAAAACGTTTTTTTGCACCCCAAAAATTTTCATGTAAAATACTTTCTAATCAAAGTGGAATTGTACAATTTAATACCCTTATATATCATATAAAATATATAGTAACAAATAATTACATTTACACAGTTGCAATAGAAAAAAATGACATAAAAATGATTTCAAAGCTATTTTTTATTGATACTATTTTGAATACCACCAAAATTATTGATAAAAAAATACAAGCTTATTTTTCATCAGCAATACAAATTAAAAAAAATGCTTTGGGCATTCCTTTTATTTATCAAAATAGTGAAAAAACAACCATAACTCTTACTAAAACCCATCATGGAAATTATGGTGCCTTTGCTTTTGTACTAGATAATGAATTTTAAACAAGAACTTTTTACGCAATGTGAAAACTTTGTAAATAAACGCTTACAAACTGTAGAAGAAATTATTACTTCTAACCAGAAAGGATTGCAATCTGAAACTAAAAATTCTGCTGGCGATAAACATGAAACAGGACGTGCCATGTTGCAGTTGGAAATAGAAAAAGCGAGTCAGCAATTAGCAGGCATAACACAAATGAAAGAAATATTAAACAGAGTAGATGTTTCTAAAACTAGCAAAAATGCACATTTGGGTAGTATTATTTTTACCAACAAAGCCAACTATTTTTTAGCAATTTCTGCAGGTAAGCTAACAGCCAGTGGTAAACATTTTTTTGCTATTTCTGTATCTTCTCCCATTGGAAAATTGTTATTGGGCAAAGTAGAAAATGATGAGGTTACTTTTAACGAACAACGTATTAAAATTGAACAGGTTTGTATTATACTGAAATAGGTTGACCTTTTTTTAGGTTTAATTTATACGTTCAAACTATTTTTTTAAGCCGTTTAGAA
>NZ_CANNFF010000010.1 GCF_947503855.1 uncultured Polaribacter sp.
AGAATCCCTTTTTTGTGCAACTCATCAGGAACATCGTTTTGTACCACACCAGAAACGGCAGCTTGGAGCTCTCCATGTTCGTACCGCTGCGCAACGAGGTGCGGAAACGGCAACCTTTGCATTCATAACTCCATTTACCCTGTAACCAATAATGGGAAGTGCCCCCGCATCGCTTGCAGACAACCCCTTCCTTATCACGCTGCTCCTTGAAATGCAAACGACAATCTTCCTCCGAACCGAAATGAGCCGTAAAACTGAATATGTTCATAATCCCTGCTTTTTGAGCGCTAATATACTAAAAATATTAGGTGTGTTTGCGGAGAATCAGAAAAAGAAGACATATTAGATGTTTTAGAACAACAAAAAATACATAAAAAAAGGTAGCAAATATATGTGGCTACCACAGCCAACGCGCAAGGCTATAAAGGTCACGCCCTACGGGTTTTGAAAAAAATCTCCACCCCAATATTATTTAAAAAAGAGGGTAGTATTTTTTCCAAAAACCTTGACAGCCTTATCCACGCCACAAGAACATACGGCTTTCTTTTTTTATTGTTTTTCTTTTAAAAAATTAATGGTGCGAAGCGTAGCGAAGCAATTTTAAATTGGATAGCTATGTCAACTTTTGAACTGAAAACACACCAAATCGGAAGAACCTATTCGCAACCTCATTTTTTTATCCTGAACAAAGGGCAAAACAGCGGAAAGCCTTTAATAAATCCCTGTCCTAATTGCTTTGTGGTAACTGTACCAACCGAAGAAGAAAAACACACCCTTTATCATTTATCAATGATGTTGCAAATAGGCGGTTTTTATGCTTATTATTTAAAAGGCAGTGTTATTCCGTTTATCTCAATAGATGATTGCAGAAACACCTTAAAAAATAGTTACACATCGTTGTTAAATGATGAATTTGAGTTACAAAAGCATATTAATATAGTGTCAGCAATTTGTAAAAAAGAAGCTGAACTTAAAAAAGTAATTTCAAAAATGGCAGATTTAAAGGTGTCATACATACAAAATCTATTTTCTAAAAAGCAAAATCGGGCAACAAAGGGCAACAAAAACCAAATCAATCTATTAGCATAGTATTTGCCATATATTACTTGTGTTGGTTAAAGACCGTACCAAGTCCGTACCAACTTCGAACAAGTATTAATTTTAAATTTTATATACAATGGGTGTTATTTCACAAGGAATCCTGGGCGGTGTATCAGGTAAAGTAGGAAACGTAGTTGGTGCTTCTTGGAAAGGTATTGACTATTTGAGAATTAAGCCTTCAAATGTGGCAAATCCACGAACAGAAGGACAAGTTAACCAAAGAAACAAGTTTACTGTTACTTTGGAGTATCTTCAACCGAATTTAGGTTTTATCAAGAAAGGGTATAAATCTTATGCGGTGCAAAAAACAGAGTTTAATGCAGCAATGTCTTATGTATTGAATAATGCGATTACAGGAGCTGCACCAAACTTTACTGTAGATTATTCTTTAGCTTTATTAAGTAGAGGTAATCTATCTGGAGCATTGAACCCTGCAACAGATTTAGCAACTGCGGGACAAGTAGAATTTACTTGGGATGATAACTCTGCTGAAGGTAATGCAAATGCAACTGATAAAGCAATGATTTTAGTTTACAATCCAAGTAAAAAAGAATCAATGTATATTCTTGATGGTGCTGATAGAACTGTAGGATCTCAAATCATTACAATTCCAAGTACCTATGCAGGTGATACTGTTGAGCTTTTTATGGCATTTATTACTGCTGATGGTAGTATCGTCTCAAACAGCGTTTATTTAGGCTCTGGAACAGCTAATTAACGGTTGATGTTTTTATGTATGAAACCACTCTTTATGAGTGGTTTTTTTATGCTATATTCGTAATTGAATTTATTAATGATTGCCCTTAATTTACCCTTTTTGGGTGTTTTTTGTATCCTATTTGTTGCCCAAATGCTCTAACCCTAATAAATATAAGGTAAGTTACATATTGTATTGGAAAGTAATGGTTATAGAAGATTTAATTGGAGAGTATCAAATTATTGGAAGTAACCAAGATGATTCTGAAAACACCTACAAAGGCATATTAAGTCTAAGCCTTGATAGCAATCATAGAATTGATGCTAAATGGCTAATAAATAAAAGTCAACAACAATTTGGCAAAGGTTTTTTTAAGAATAATATATTGGTTATTAATTTTGAATATCAAGGTGATGAAAACGAAATCTACAAAGGTGTTGTAGTTTATAAATGTATTACCAAAGATATTTTAGAGGGTTTTTGGTCTGAAGAATTTGGAAACCCTAACTTTTTGGGACAAGAAAATTGTTTTAGATGTAAGGAAAAAGAAATTTTAAACTAAAAAAAAACACCTTTTTTCTATTGGTAAATTAGATGTAATGTCTTTGAATTTGTTGTTGGTGTAATCAATTAAAATAAAATACTTTTCTATCTTTTTTTGTAATTTAATTCTATTATCAAACAATATTTTTAGCCATAAAAAAACGCTCAAATAAATTTGAGCGTTTTTAAAGTTTAAGGTATTAGTGTAAAAAACTATTCCTTAATAAATTTTGCTGTACCTACTCTTCCTGCAGATTCATACTTAATTAAATAAATACCTTTACTTAATTCTGAAATATCTAAACTAGTACTTGTATTATTAACTATAAAAGACTTTACCTTTCTACCTAACACGTTAAAAACATCTGCCTTAGTAATCGTTTCTTTTGCTGATATTTGTAATTGAGATTTAGCTGGATTAGGAAACATAGAAAAACCTAATAACTTATTATTATCTACGCTTGCGGTACCGTCTCTATATATGTATATATTATCAACATAAACAACTCCTAAATTTGAAGTAATTAAATATTGTCCAACTTTGTCTCTAGATAAAGTACCTCCGCCTGCAATAGTAAAACTTGATAAAGGTATATCATATGATATCCAACCTCCTGGGTTAGGATTTGGCAAAGCAGGACTTGAAGCATTAGTTGTAGAAAACTCTATTGCACTAGTCTCTCCTGCAGCTTCATTAGCATGGATAGATAATTTGTGATTAAAACTCCTGTCTAAAGTTTCTGTTTCTGTCCAAATATCAATATGTAAATGTGTAAAATCGGTTGCATTTATTCTATTACTAGTAAAATCTAGTGCTAAAAAAGTAGCATTTTGACCTGATGCAAATGAAACTTTTTTAACGTTATTCCCAGCAATAGTCTCATCTGTATATTCAGCAGAATCCCAAGTTGTTCCAAATTCATCAAATGTTATATCATCATAAGCATCACTAAACAAAGAAATAACATCTGCAGCGTCTCTTGTTGGAGGAGTGGTTGGAGCATCTGTTGGAGCTGGATCTTCTGGAAGTGTTGTTGGTAAACCTTTAAGATTTTTTATATAAAAAACTCTACCATCAGGTGTACCATAACCATTAGCACTAGTATCCCAATTGGTATGGAGTGCAAAATCACTATAATCGCCGTTAGCTGGACCTTGATTATCTAGGGTTTGATCAAAAGTAAATGTTAAAGTTTCCCATCCTGTTCCATTGTGGCTCACAGAAGTAACTGCATTTGGAGCCCCATCAACACCTCCTTGTGCTTTTGGTGCAATTGTTATAGCTGTAGTTGAATAAACATCTAACTGCATAGATAGCTGGGTAGCTGCTGTTAAAGTATAAGGAGTAGTTAAAATAACGTTTGTACCTTGCCAAACCTCACCTGAACCATTTGTACTTGTTATTTTAACAACTTGAGTATTAGCATCTGTAGGATCAGCATCATAAACTGCACTTGTGCCTCCAAAAGCTCCTTCTAAACCAGTATCGTTAAATGACTCTAGCAAATCGTAAGTTGCCGTTTGACTACTATTTGCTGGGTTACTTACAACAACGCTACCTAAATTACTTTCTTCAGCAGGATTTGCTATTAAACCAGTTACAGAAAAACCATACTGTATAATATGACCCGCAAGTAACTCACTTGCAGAAGCAGAAACACTAAAAGTACTAACTGCATCTGTTAAAGTGAATGTTTTATTTGTAACCGTTGCATAATTGTTACCTGGGTCTAAAGCTTTTATAAAAGCTTTTACGGTGTATCCAGAAGCTATTGTATAAGAATCTAAGTTTCCAGAAAAAGTTAAATCGGAGCCTGCTAAACTACTATCTTCTACAAAACCACTTACTTCAACGGTTTTGTTAGGAGTTTCTGAAGCGCTAAACCAACCAGCATCCCATGATGCTGCATTTTCAGCCCAAATTGCAAAATTGGGTTGCATAGTTAATACGTTTCCAGTAAATGTTGATTTATTTTTTGCAAAATCATAATCAAACCCAAATGCATAATTTCCGTCCGAAACATTAAATGCAGCTACATATGACTTCCAAGTCTTTGAGGCATCAACAGAAACTGTATTCTGCGATGTTAAAAGTGATGTAACAAATAACATCAATAGTAATGTAATTTTTTTCATAATTATAAAGTTTATTTAAATTGTTGTATACAATATTAACTTTAATATATTCATTTTTAACATTTAACACCTCAACAAAAAACATACAAGAAATAAAAAAACTAAATTTAATATTTAAGGTATTAAGATATTGTAGTGAAAACGGTACTTTACATTGAAATTATTATAAAAAAATAATATAATTTTACCAATAAAAAATAACTATGTATTGTTAATGTATGGGTAAAAAAAGATTGGTGAATTCTAAAAATTTAACAAGTAGTTAGAAACTAAAAAACCCTTTAAATAACTTATATTTAAAGGATTAATAAATATATTTTATAATTGAATAAGATGTTTTAAAATTTTAGTTTTTCGTTTTTATCCCATACCCCCCAATAAGCTCCAACATCTCCTTCATCTCCAGTTTTCCAAGATTCATCAAAAGATGAAAAGTAAAAAATATCTACGTTGTCTTTTTGAGACCATTTTTGAGTGTTTATAAAATATCTTATTGCATTTTCTTCATTAGAATCTGCTGCTACTTCAGATCCCCCCTTACTTGGCCAACCCGTTTCTGTAATAATTACTTTTTTACCTTTTGCAGCTTTTGTAGCTTGGTAAAACATTTGTTGCATGTGATTTAAAGAATCGTCTATATGACATCCTTCCCAATATGGGTAACAGTTTGATAGAATTATATCGCTAATTTCTACCAGTTCTGGGTGTCTAGAAAATTCGTAGTAAGCATCTACATAACCCACTGCAACATCTGGTAGTGTTTCTTTTACTCTTTTAATGTAGGCTAACAGTTGTTCTAAAGTTAATTCGTTTCTGTATAAAACCTCGTTACCAACTGCAGCAATATCTATGTAACCTTGCTTACCTAATTGAATTAATGCTTCTATTTCTTGCTCATTTTTTTCTAAATCATCACTTAACCAAGCCCCCACCATATTTTTTAATCCATGTTTTTGTGCGATTCTTGGTATGTGTTCATTACCTTCTATACAAGAAAAAGAACGGATCCATTTTGTATAGGGTTTTAATATTTTAATACGTCTTTCTACCTGCTCTTCTGTAATAGTGTCTCCTGGCTCTTGACCATCTTCATACATACTAAAACAAATACCATGCATTCCTTGGTTTAAAACCTCTTTCCATTGTGATTTTAAATCTTCTAATGAATATTTCGAAAAATCTTTACCTCGGTAACCACTATAATTGGTGGTATTTACTAAATAATTATGTTTACCTCTATAAGACATTATTCTTTATTTTATAATTCGCCTCTACGTTTTACTAAAACCTCTTTAATTTCTTTAGCTCTTTTTTCATTTAAACTATATTTCCACATGACAAACATTGCTAATGCTGCTGTACTTGCAGGTACTACAATATCTGCAATTCTTAACGATGTCATTGTTTCTAGTGCTTGCTCTGTAATGTTTTGATCAAAACCAACAAATTTTAGTATTACACCACTTAAAATAATTGCAATTGCTTGCCCTAACTTTACCATCCACCAGTAAATGGCTCCAAAAGTTCCTTCTTTTCTAGGCATTCCATTTTCTAATTCATCTAAATCACAAACATCTGCAGTCATAGACATCATTAGGGTAAATAAACCTCCCATACCAAAAGCAAAAAATGGTATTGGTAAAAAGATAAGCCATGGTATTCCGTTACTGGCATCTATACTAAACCAAGACATACCAATAGTATCTAAATAAGGATTTAAAAATTCAAAAATAGAAGCCACACCATTGGTCATTGATTCTCCTAAAGCTGTTTCATTAAAGCTTTTATTTAGAGCAATATCAAAACCCCACCATTTTAGAACGTAACCGATTATCGACAAAAATGTAGAAATTAAAAAAGCATTTCTTTTTCCCCATTTTGTTGCCATTTTAGATACAATTGGTATTACTATAAAAGCAGTAATTACCGCATTTAAAGTATTAAACCAAGCTGGCCAAGTACCTGCTTGCTCCCAACTACCGTGATTCATGTAAAAAACAATGATAAATACAGAAAATGCAGCCACTAATTGAAACCCATTAAATACTAAAAAAGTAGCACCACAAAGTTTCATAAAAGGCTTGTTTTTGGATACTTGTTTGATTGCTTTAAATAACTCTTTAAAGTTAGATGCAAGTGTTTTAAGGGTAATAACCTGTCTATTATCCATATTTGCAGAATCTATACCTTTACAGAAAAATGCAGGTAAAACTCCAAATAATATACATACACCACCTACAATTATTGCCATTGTTCTTACCCCTTGTGCAGGATTGTCAAACGTATTTACATCTGGAATAATTACATACAACCAAGGAACTATCATCCACGCAATTTGCCCCATACTATTTGCAAGACTCATTAATCTTGTTCTTTCATTATAATCTGATGTCATTTCATATCCTAAACCAACTAATGGTGTTGCAAACATGGTGTTTCCTACCAAAAACAGAATTTGCAAAATCATTACATACCAAAAGTTAAAGGTTTGTGATGCGTTTTCATCTAATTGCCACATTAAAATAAATAGGATTCCACTTATTATTGCCCCTGTAAAAATATAAGGTCTTCTTCTACCAAAACGAGATTTTGTATTATCTGAAATAAAGCCCATAATGGGGTCTGTTAAAGCATCAAAAACTCGGGGTAAACCGCCTAATAAACCAGCCCAAACAGGATCCATACCAAAAGCTGTTAAAATAAATACCTGGAGATACACACCCAATACACCTGGTAAAAGGTTTAATACAAAGTGACCAGAACCAAATGCTGCTTTTTGTCCAAAAGGTACTTTTCCTCTTGCTGTTGTTTTAATATTAGACATATTTTATAATTTAGTTAATTAATATTGTTTGTAATGCTTGTTGATCTATGTTTATAGTAATTTCTTTTTCTTTAAATTTTAATGTAAAGCTCTTCGCTTTTTTACCCTCATTAAATACAATTACAGCTATAGAACCATCTTTATTTTGTGCTGCTGTAACTTGTAACTCTTTATCTGAATTTTCTAATCCAATAACTTTTGCTTCTGGTCTAATAAATTTACTAAAGTGCGCCATTGTGTAATATAATGGTGTAAAATATACTTCGTCTTTATCTGGATCTACAATAATGGGTGCTACACACCAGTTTTTAAACCAATTTGGGCCACCTTGTCTATCTAAAACCATATTCCAATCTACCCAACCATCTACCCAGTTATTTAAACAACCAATAATATCTCTTGCATATCTATTTACAGGCGCATACTTTGGATGTAAATACTTTTGATCTTCTGGAGCCC
Source organism: uncultured Polaribacter sp. (assembly GCF_947503855.1). Lineage (GTDB taxonomy): Bacteria > Bacteroidota > Bacteroidia > Flavobacteriales > Flavobacteriaceae > Polaribacter. The sequence continues at coordinate 7,761 of NZ_CANNFF010000010.1, forward strand.
AATCCCAACCCCAATCTGTGGATTCTTTTGACCAATACCAAACATCATTTTTCCACTCAGGCACTTGAGAATCTATACAACCTTCTGTTTCTATTAAATATTTATTTGGTGCTTTGTTATGCGAATATTGTAGTTCTTCCGGAAATACCTCATAAGTGCTTTCGTACCAATGAATTGCGGTACCATCAAAGTATTTAGAAGAGGCTTCATCTCTATACATTTCATCTACCCATTCTTTTAAGCCTGCTCTATTTTGATCGTACCCTAAAATAATTTTATCACCATAACCCTCTACTTCTAACTTTGGTCCTAAATGAAATTGAACAAAATCTGTCATTTCTTTAGGTGTAAAATGCATAGACTCCCAATTATTACCATTTCCATGAGGTTCATTTTCTACTGTAAAACCCCAGATATCAATTCCTTCTTGTTGGTAAGCATCTAAATATTTAGAGAAAAATAACGCCCAAGTATCATAATATTTTGGCAATAATTTACCGCCAACCCATTCTTTGTTATCTTTCATCCAAGGGGCAGCTGTCCAAGGTGATGCAAATATTTTAAAACCATCTTCAGATACTTTTAGAGCATCTTTTATCATCGGTATTAAATCATCTATATCATCTTTTATAGTAAAGTGTTCTAGATTTATATCATCTTCAACTGGAGAATATGAATATTGAGATAGTGAAAAATCGCAAGAATTCATGTGAGTTCTTGTTAATGAGTAGTTAGCACCTTGTTTTGAAAAATAGGCTTGTAAAATAGTATCTCTATTTTTTTTACTTAATTTATTTAATAAATATGCAGATGACTCTGTAAATGCGCCTCCAAAACCTGTAATTGTTTGAAATGTTTTTGAAGGATCTAATGCTATGATAGAACTCTTTTCTGCCGATTTAAAATTAGTGATTTTTGCTAATTTATTGCCTGCAGCAGAAGTTTCATAAACTTCCACAGCAAGTGTATTATCTTTTTGTGTGCAACTCATTATAGCTAATAAAAAAAGTGTCGTAAAAAAAATATTGAATTTCATTTTAATAATATTTATCTTGGATAATCTGTATTTGGCACCAAAACAGTTTTCATCATTTGCTCTTTATCTCCGTTAAAAGTTTTGGTTATCTGTTTTCCATTTCTAGTTAAGCCTTTAAAAACATGGTTATCAACCATTTCCCAAAGTGGGTATTTAGCTTCACTTTTTAAGTTTATTAACCCAAAATGATTTTCTGAACCTTTCGAATTATTGGCGTCTTTCCATTGTTCATCAAAAGCTTCAAAATAGAAACAAGCAATTTCTTCTTTATTGGTCCAATCTCTAATATATTTATAGTACAAACCTTGTTTATATTCGTCTGTTGCTCTAGAACCATCTGGTCCATAAAGACCGTTAGAAATGGTTGCCCAACCAGTTTCTCCTATATGAACAGGCTTATTTACACCAATACTTTTCATATAATTAACAACACCTTTATATTGGTTTTTTGCAAAATTTAAAGCCCTTAGCATACTAGCATCAATCTTTTCTTTGTCTGACAGATTTTTTAAGTGATTCGGGTTTTTCCAAAATGCAGGGTTATAATGTGTGTTATGGTATGGATACGTATGCATAGAAATATAATCTACTGCTTTTATCAACTTATTTAAATCTTCTGTATGATAAAGTGGATCTCCACCACCCCAAGATGAAAAATCGTCTGAACTTGTAATCCATAAATCTTTAGGTAACTCTCCTTTTTGTTTTAACGATTGTAAATGGTTTACCCATTTTAAAATTACGTTAGGCTGTACAAAATAACTTGCTGCCCATTTTACCATAGCTTCATTACCAACAGCTATTATTTTTACAATTTCTGGATATTGTTTTGCTAGGGCTACTGCTCTTTTAATTTCTCCTTCGTTTTGAGGACTTTCTATATTATGATTAGGAACTTTATCTGTCCATGCATTTAAGCAATCTATCCATGCACCTAACATTACATACATTTCAAAATTTGGATCTTCTATTTTAAGCTCTGAAATTGCTTTTAAAACATTTGAAGCATGTGGCAGTTTGGGTTGTACATTGTAAGTTCTTAAAACCTTAACGCCCATAGCAGAAAGAATTTTTAAATCTTCTTTCAACTCTTCTATTGTTGGTTGAATTTCTCTAGAGGTTTCTCTATAACCACCATATGATATTGCCAAATAATTAGGGTTTCCTAAAATTTCTGAAGCTGTCATTGATACTGATTGAGTATTTTCTGTGTTGTTTTTTTTATTACATCCGAAGTTAAACATCAATACAAAAAGAGCTAAAAAAAGTGTCTTATTTATGTTCATAACTAACTGTTTAAATTCGGATGTTTTTATTTGTTTACAAAAACTATAATTTTGTTGATCTCACCTGTTCTTTTAAATAATTTATCACTGTTATTTTTATCTAACTTTAAACTATTTATTGTAGATGTTTTGCCTTCTGTATAAAATACTTTTAACTTATTTTCTGAAGACAATGTATAGACAATAGGTACTTGACAATAGGTAAAAGCTAAAGTATCTGAGTCAAGAACTAGTGTTTTTTTATGATTCTCTACATCTATATATTCGAAATCTTTTGAAGTCTTTAAAAACTCTTCATCTCTAAGTAATCTTGGATTAAATGTTACCTCTCCATCTTTTACAAAAACACCTAATTCGCCCATTCTAGAAAGCACATCTTCTTTTACTTGACCTGTCATACCAGGTTGTTGCGCTCCTTTTGTTGCTGGTGTGTGTGAATATGGATCTGTTGGAAAAGCACCATATAATTCTGGTGATTTATGCACACCAATTCCTTCAAAAATTTCGTAATAGTGTTCTAATAATCTACCAATAACATCTTCACTTTCGTTATTATTTACAGCTAACCAACAGTTTTCTTGAACTGCTAATAATAGTTTAGAAACCATATGCCAATAAATAGACCCTAAGCCCTCGTAACCAAAGAATGTTCCTGATCTTCCTGTAAATGATTTATGATCGAACATTTCTTCGTAAACTGCCAACAACAATTCCTCTTCATTGTTTACTAAAGAATGATATTTTTCTGATAAGTTTTTTAACCCTACTTTTAATGCATTCGCATTGTTAAAGTTTCCATTAAAATGATAATTTCCAGCAATATCTTTTTCTACAATTTGACGATTGTCTTCTGCTAGTAGCTGTTGTAATAATTTCGATTTTTTTACAGCTGTTTCTGGAATATTGTTTTTGTCGATAAATCTTCCTAAATCTTTGTTAGGATATAAAATGTAGCTGTATTGGTCTGGCCTAAACAAAGCACTTGCTTTTAAACCATCTAAAACTGCTAAGGCTTCTTTTGGAGATAAGCTACCAGAACTTAATACTGCAACTTGCCCTTCTAACATTTCTGACAAGTAAGAAATTGATACTTCTTTATCATTTTCTACAGTCATTAAATTATAAGAATGATACAAATTATCTTTGCGCTTATTGGCATCGATTGTTTGTGATGTATATTTTTTGGTAATGCTAAAAAAGTCTACCAATTCTTGTTTAGAAATTGGCGATTTTTTATTCTGGAAACCTTCTGCGTAAATTTTTAATCTGTATTCACTTCCTGCTTCACCAACACCATCTAAAACTTTTTTACGATCTGCATTAGAAATGTTTTTAGACAAAATACTTTCATTATCCTTTAATGATGACACAACTTTGTTGAAAAAAGTAACCAATTCATTAGATATCGTATATTCTTCAATATCAGTATTTGACACTACTTTTTCGAAAAATGTAATAAAACGATGTAAATAATAAAGCGTTACCATAGAAACTCCATTACCTACCAAAGCGTTGTTGGCATCATTCCATTCTGGTCTTTGTGTATTCATCCAAATACCACCTTCTGGAATAAAGTTAGCTACTTTTGCTAATAGTGTTGCTAACAATTTTTCCATCATATTTACTTTATAAATGGAATCATTTGCGTCTCTTAACAAAGCCCCATCTGCACCAATTTGAGCTCTTAATTCATCTATTTTTTGATGCGCTTTTTGGTCAAAGTCTATGGTATCTTTTGGGTTTTGTAATGTTTCTTGATAACTTTTAATTTTATAGGGCACATTGGCATATACAAAAACAGGTTCTGTAAAGTTTTCTGACAATCTACCAGGATAATAATTTTCTATAAATTCTAAGAATTTTAATAAATAAATTGTTTGATGATCACCCCAATAACCAATGTAAGACCAAGGATCATCTGGTTCTATAGTTTCCCAATCAAAACCACCTTTGGTAACTCTGTAAGGATTATAACCATCAAAAGTAGAAGCATTTAAAAACTTATGAATCATACCTTCTATAAACTCTGGATATGAGTGTGCTAATGCTTCCCAATTCTGAAAAATATCTCTCCAGTTTCCTTCGTAATCTAATATTTTAGAACCATCAATCTCACTTTGTGTGTTTATTGAAAAACGGTTCCATGGTCTACTTGGATCTCCATGTCTACGACTAAATTTTAAAGGTAAATACTCAAAACACAGTCTTTTAAAATCTTTGTCCTTACTTGTCTTTGCTGTGTTTTTTAAATAATCTACCGTAAATTCTTCTGGAAATTTATTAATGATTTCTTGTTGATTTTTAAATACTTGTTGGTTTGCACCTTTTAAGTATTTTTTAAAATCTTGATTTTCAATTTTATATCCATCATCAAAAATACCACCTCTCATTATATTAAAAAGTGTATTTGCAAAATGACGTGTATTTCTTAATTGTATTTCACCCAACTCTAAACCATCAGAAGCAGCTACTAATTTTATTAATTGCGCTGTGCCTTCATCTATACTTTTTTGAAGTAGGCTTGATAAATTAGATTCGGTTTTAATGCGTTTTGCCAAACGATGATAATCTCCTAAATCTTGATTAACGTTTGCAATTAAACACCAAGATTCTTGCGCATTTGCCTCTAAAGACAAATCTTGAATGGTAAAATAAGCTCCTTTTTCTGCTTTTAGATCAATTTCTTGATGCATTTCTTCACCATTTCTAAAAGCGTCTAATTGTCTTGAAGAAATTAAGTATGTTGGATTCTTAACACCCAAAGACCAAACTAAATTTGATTTTAATGCTTCGCTTGGTTCTGCTTTATCTACAATAATTGCACTTAATGCATAAATACCTATACCAGAACTTGTTTCTAACTCACTTTTTTTGTAAGCATCTACTAAATTACTGCGTATACCTTGAATTGCTGAAGTAACTCCATAAGGCAAAATATTTTGAACCCCATCTAAGATAGTTACATCTACCTTATTATTTGTGTTGTTAATTAAGTTTGATTTTCTAATAAAACCATATTCATTTGAAGTATTCCAATGATATCTATAAGTTAATCCTAAATCTTCATTAACTTCTTCGAAAACAACTTTGTTTCCATAACTATTTTTGTAAAGGTTTCTTTTTATTTGGTAAACGCCTTCATATTTATCAGAAAAAGGTTCCCAAAGAAAAGTTTTGTCTTCTTTATGAACTTGTAGTATTGTTTTACTACCTGTTACTTCTGCAGATTCTGTTATTTTATCATCTGTATAATAAGGAAATAGTGAATTTTCTGCATCTTTTCTACCTGCAGTTAAACCTCCATTACTAGAAATAAACATCCAGTGATTGGCGTTACTAACAAGACTCATAAAAAAGGGTCTCATTTTATTACTATTCGAAATTTTATAATAAACTTCGTTATCAAAGTTTACTAATTCTCCTTTTACCTTTAAAGCAGTGTTTTCTGCTAAATTTTTACCTAAATAAATAGTATTCTTAGTCATTATAAAATCATACTTAAAACATATCTAAAGACATGAAAAACAATGTTTTTATTTTTAATTTGTAATATTTAATTTTTGTTCTATTTGTATACTCTTACATAATCTACAATCATGGTTTGTGGAAAAACAGTATTTAAATCTGGGTTTTCTAAAAAGTTACCACCAACAGCCATGTTTAATATTATGTAAAATTGGTTGCTATTAAATACCCAATTTGCGCCTTCTGGCAAATCTGCTGGTGTAATTTGATTGTAAAGTACATCATCTACATAATAATTAATGTAATTTTCTCCCCATTCTATTCCGAAAATATGGAAACCAGTATCAAACCTATCATTTGTTAATTCGTAGCTTTTAGTTATAGGTGTTGCTCCAGAATAACCAGGTCCATGAACGCTACCATGGGTTATTGTTGGCTGTTGACCTCTGTATTCCATAATATCTATTTCCCCAATGTTTGGCCAAGTAACAGTGCCGTCAGCATCGTCTCCTAACATCCAAAATGCTGGCCACAAACCTTTACCCCAAGGCAATTTAATACGAGCTTCAAACCTTCCATATTTAGTTTCATATAAACCTTTGGTTAAGATTTTAGCAGAAGTATAGGTAGCCCCCATAAAAGTTTCTTTGTTAGCAGTAATATGCAACATACCGTCTTGAACAACTATGTTTTCTGGACGATCTGTGTAATACTGTAACTCATTATTTCCCCATCCAGGGATACCTTGAGCAGTACCGTCTCCAATATCAAAAGTCCATTTATTGCTATCTGGTGCGCCATCTGTATCAAATTCATCTGACCAAACTAATTCAGATTTTGTGGTAACTGTTTGAGTTTCGCCATTTTCGCAACTTGAAAAAAGTACGATTGCAAATGCAAATAATGGTAAACGAAGTTTTGATTTATTTTTATTTATAAAATTCATTTTATTTTATTTTAATTATAGAAATAGATATTATCTAGATACAAATTTGTAAGTGATGAAAAATTAATATTTTCGAAGATGAGTAATCCAACATTATTTCTATTAGTTAAACCATTCAATGAAAATTCAAAGGTCATCCAAGAATCTGCCACAATACTTGGTGTTTTTCTAACAAATAATTGCTGTCTTGTATCATCTGTACCACCATTTACACCATCGGGACCAAAATCTACTACTGTTACTAAAAAATCAAAATTAGAAGGGACCTCGTTTGGTATATACATATTAAAATGCAAGTTAGCCAGTGAAGTTAGATTAATTGTAGGGCTAGCAAATTGAATACCTACGAAATTAAAATTCGTATAATTTAAAAAATCATCATCATTTACACTAAAATCTGCAGATTCGGTGGTTTGATAAGGTTGCCAATATCCATTATAAAAATCTACATTAGTATTTGTATAATGATTGCTAAAGATTGAAATAACATCATCTGGATTTCTAGTTGGTGTTGGTGGAAAGCTAAAAGAACCTAGAGAATTAATTATTAAGGATCCTTTTGCTTCTACTCCATTTAAACTTGCTGTAACAACCGCCGTACCGGCAGCATTTATTTCTATAACTCCAGATGAATTTACACTTGCTACACTAGGATCTGTAGAAGTAAAAGTAAAATAACTTGGAGCAGTTGTAATTGTGATATCTTGACCATTACCTAAGTTAAAAGTTTGATTTAAATTGTCTATATTGATTTTTACTCCAATAAAGGTATTTACAGTAACATCTTCACCATTAGATATTGATGGTCTTGGTTGTGCGATAGTTCCTAGTTTTTCAAATTTTAATTCGTCTATCCAAAAAGTATACCCAAAACCATTTGTGGCTTGTGTACCAGCAGCATATCTAAACATGCCCCTTTCTTCAGTTAATCTAGAGGCATCTGGAAGTGGAATAATCACTTTTTGCCATGAAGTACCTACAGATGTATTTTGAATTGTAGCTCTGAATTTATTTTCTAAAAAATCTTCACCAAAACCAAATTCGCCAATAGTAACACCTTGTGATGCTTTAACCCAAAAAGTTAATGCGTCGTACTGACTTAAATCTCTACCTGCACCTTCAATTCTGAATATGGCTCCTGCGTAATTACCATTAGAATCATCTTCATTTGGCACATCAAAACGCATAGATGCTGTGCCTTGATATGCTTCATTTTCATCTACAGACCAAGCTGTTAGTTTAGACCCCGCATATGGAAAGTAAAAATCGCTACCCATACCAACTGGTGAATCTATAAATACGTCTGCAGTTGAAGAAAAACTAGCAACAACTGCTTCACCAGAAATTTCTCTTTCGCATCCTAAAAAGATAAAAGCTACTAAAAAAATTAATAGGGTTATTTTTGAAAATATTTTATGTATTGTTTTCATTTTTTTAATTTTTATTTTCCAATATTAATATGAATATATGTTCTAATCTCCCACTCTGAACCGTTTGGAAAACCAACAGGACTTATGGTTGGCACAGTAGAAAATGTAGTAGATGTATTATTTGGTGAATATCTTGGTGAAAATTCATTTAATGAACGCCAAGTACCCATAATACCTACTTTTGTATCTGGTAGAATAAACCAATCTGGTTTTCCTAATGAAGTTGATACGTCTAATACCATTTGTAATGGAAAAGTTAAGTTGAAATCTCTATGATAATCAAAAGGTCCCCAGTCGTTAACCTTTACCATTCCTGTAACTTTCATTTTATTAAATATCATTCTTAAATCTGCTCCACCTCTATAAATGGTTCTTTCACTATCACCATTTGCTTGTGCTGTACCATAGTATAAGTTTGCAACCAAACCTAAATCTGTATGAACTTTAGAGACTACTCTAGAATGTATTTCCCATAAATCTTGTGCGGGCGCTGATTTAGAAAAAGCAAAATAAGATCTGTTTGCTAAGAAACCAATTGCAGCATCTTGTGTAGTTGGTAAATGACGATACACAAAGCCTAAATTAAAGGCAAACTTTGCATCTTCTGCTCTATCATTATCCCATTGATACATGTAAGTGGCAGGTGTTGGATCGTATGTAAAAAGGAGTTCTCCAGCTGTTGTTTCTCTATTACCACCTCTTACCGAAAAAGGATCATCTACCCAGTTTCTTAAACGACCTGGAGCGTCAACATCATTAGGCATAGGGTCTACCAATGGTTTTTGATATAAAAAGTTAGGTGCTATTTGAAATTTACCTCCAAAATTATAAGCTATACCAGTTAAAAAATTACTCATGTTTCTACTTCCAGAATCTTTTAATTTCCATCCAGTAAAAGTTAAAGTTGGATCTACACCTCCATTAGCTACTAAGCCCATCATAGAACCTTGTGCATACCAATTAAATCCGCCATTGGTGTAAGTTACTTTTGCTTTACCACCCCAATTGTCTTTCGATTGTATTTTATCATTAACAACTTGACCATTAGCATTAATATCTTGATACATCCTACCATTTAAAGGTTTACCTGCCCAAATGGCTCCTAAAGTCCAACCAAAATGTGCTCCTTTCTTCTCAAAAGCGATGGTTGCTCTTTCTGTTGGTAAAGCTGGTATTACACCTGATCTTGCTTGTTCTGGATCAAAAATACGATTTCCATTTTCATCAATACCATTACCATTTACAATATCTTTATGGTATACTGCAGAGAAATCTAACCCTAACATTTTTCTTTGGTACTTTAACAAAACTGCTGGGTTTGCACCCCACCAAAGTTGAGGCCCAAAAGCTGCTTTTAAACCATTTAAGACTCCTTTACCATCTACTTCTACACCTAAAACTTCTCCATTATAAATATCTAAATTTGGCCCGTAATTTGCTTCTGGATATAGTCCAAAAAAATCTCCTTCATACCCCCAGTGATAATGACCTGTTCTGTAAAAACCTCTCATATCAAAATCTTTTGCATTCCACTCAAAAGAGGCATTATATACTCTTAATCTATTATTGTCTGAAAGTGTTAGAGGACCGTTTGGAGAATCTACTTGAATTGGTCTCCCCACATTTTCGTAGAAAATATCATCTATTGGATTACCTGCTACATTTCCTAAAATATTGAAATTAACCTCAGCTTTCATATTGTTAGTAGGCTGCCCTTTAACACCGATATAATAAGATTGCATATGATCAAAACCTTGTCTATCTGGGTATGCTAATCCTTTACCATTTGAAATTTCTGGAGTAGTTATTAAAGAACCTCCAGTATTAAATGTTGTAAATTCTGCTCTTAGATTTGATAGAGATAATTTTTCTGTTCCGCCAACGGCTGCTTTATCTCCTCTTGCTTTTAGTACTGCAGCCATCAAATTGATGTTCTTAAAATGATTTTTAAATTCAGTAGCATTGCTAATAAAGGGATTAAAGTTATGCGCTTCTTTAAGAGCGTAATAGGATGCTCTTGGATATAAGGTGTATAAGCCTCTAATATCTGTTGGCCCTTTAGCAGCAATACCAAACCACTCTTCATTCATATTTTTATCGCCTTCTTTAGCTTGGTCTCTACTGTAACCATTACTAGGCCAAGAAGCTTCTGTGTCATGAATTGTTGCATTCTTTCTCTCATCAAATCCTGCTTTAAACCATCCATCACTTGATTGGAAAGTAAAACCACCTAATGAGTTTTGTGCTTTTCCAAGGCCGTAAGCATTTTCATAAATTTCTTTCCAGTTACTAACCATATAATGCGCTTGCATTAATTGGTCTTCTTTATTATCTCTGGCATTAAATGCGTCTGAACCAAATTCTGTAAATAGAATTGGCTTACCAAACTCTTTTGCTACCCTATCAAAAGCATCAACAAAAGACTCTCCACGATACATGTTTGTTCCGTAAATATCTAAGTCTTTACATTCAGATGCGACTATGTCTAAATACAATAAATCTCCATTACAGATTCCTATTGGGTGATTTTTATCAACCTCTTTTATCGCTTTTGCAGCATCGTTAAACAATTTATACATGGCTTTAGCTTCTGATCGTTTGGCCTCATCTTGATCGTTTATTACGATACCTTCATCTGTTTCAGCACCTTGCCATGTAAGGTGATAATTATTTTCATTACCCAACATAAATAGCAAAAGACCAGGTGTGTTCTTATATGTATTGGCCATTTTAACAGACTCTTGTAAAAGATGTTTACGAACTTTAGGATCGCCATATTTTGTATTTGGATACCAAACGCCATCTAGTGTAAGACCGTATGCGCCAAATTGATGATTTATCATTGTGTAGATTCCAAAATTCTGATAGATGTAGGTTATCCATTTGGGAGGTATACCAATATAAGTTCTAATAGCATTGACACCCATATTTTGCCATAGAGGCATTTCGCCATCTAAACCAGCTTTGATAATGTCATCAGGTTTTTCCCAAAATTTGGCGTCTAATACATTATAGCCTATTGGAACATAATCCCAATTAATTCCATTTACAATAAAATCTTTGCCATCTACCACTAGTTTAAAACCTTTAACATCTTTTGCTACTTCAATTTTATTTGTTTGAGCACAAAAAGAGGTAGTAAACAATAATAGAGCTAACCTCAATAAATTTTTTTTCATAATATGTGTTGTTTATTGATACTAAATTTAATTCTTAGTATAGTTATAATAGCAATAGGCAAGAATTAGTTTAATAAAATTTGAATGTTATAAAATTAATATTTAAATAATGATAAAACAACAAAATACACCGCTACAAAAAGCATACATTTTAAAAAAAACACCTTGTTAGTTGGTAATGATTAGATATAGATTGGCTTTTTTTAAAATAAAAAAAAGCCAATCTATGAGTTTGTTGAGGTGTTGTATGGGTGATTATTTATCATGAATGGTTTTTTCAACTTCTTAAGTACTAGTTTAACATATTAAATATTAAAAAAAAACCTATAAAACGATTATTACAACTGCATTAAAATGAATTAATTGAGAATGATTACAACTATACAACAAAACCTATTAAACACAACAATTCAGTTAGAAAATATATAAAATTGTATTATTAAGAAAGTTGGTTTTCATAAGCTTAAAATATGAATAATAAATTTAGAACTAAACTAAAAAAAAGGGCTTTATAACAAAGTTATAAAGCCCTTTTTAAATTAAATTGTTGTAAAGTTTATTCTAAAACTAAAATAAACCACCAATCAAAATCACTAGCTGCATCAGTAGTTCTTAAGATCATTTCATTTGGTGTGCCTCTATCAAATATTTCATAAGAATGATTGCCTCCTGTATAATAGCCAATAAAAGCTTTATCTGACAAACTTATAGTTTCTAATCCTCCAGGAGCTGTTAATGTAAAGCTTCCTGTATAATCTGCATAAGCAAAGTTTAAAATATCTGCTCCATCAACTTCACCAGAAGTGTTTGCTCCTAAATCATTTACAATATGTGGATCTCTACCAAAAACATCTCCATTGGTTACATGCTGATAAGTACCGTCTGAACTAAAAATAAAACGATCATCATACATACCTACGTCCGCTTTTTCACCTGGACCTGCTCCATACCACTCTGTAGGAAGAGAACCAGCAACAGGGCCTAAACCGAAATGACCTGGTTTAGCAGACTGAATTTTCCATGTTCTTGAGCTTACTGCATTTGGATTTGCAGGATCAAAACCATATAGTTTTGAAATTAATTCTTCTGGTGGAGAATATGTAGATAACACCTCTACCTGAATGGTTTTGCTTGAACTAACACCAGCAGTACCAGAAGCTACAACAGTTACTGTGTAGGTATTTAAACCTATTGTACTAAAACTAATTGTGTTTTTTCCTGATAATGAAACTGTTTCTACTCCATTAAATACGTATTTGTAAGAAACTGCGTTATCTGCAGTTGCAGTAAAATTAACTACACCACTTCCGTCTCCATTTGGGTTACTTGTGTCTGCACCAACAATTTCTGCTGTTATTTGAATGTTTGATGGTGTTATTATATCCCCAAAAGAATAGTCATTTTCTTGACAGCCCATAAAAACTAAGGCCATTAATATAAATAACGATTTTATATATTTTATTGTTTTCATACTATCTAAATTAAAATTGTGTAATATCATCTATATATATGGTAAAATTATCTGTACCATCTCCTTGAGTTCCATTATCCATAATTAATACCAAATTAGTAAATTCTATACCAGTATTAATCCCAGGGAAATTGAAAGTTAATTCTTGCCAACCACTAGAAGTTGTTGTTGCTGTTACCTCGGCTGATGCAGTTGTATTTGGCCACGGAGTAGCATCTTCAAATTTTAAAAGAAGATTTAAGCCAGCTCTTGGAGACCAAACTTTTACTTTTACACCTGTGCCTCCAACAAAAGAAAAAGGAGAGTTTACGGTAATTTTTGAACCTGCCCAGACTTGTCCAGCATTTTTAACCATTTTAGCAACTCTTCCTGACATATTACCTACTGTATCTGGATTATTAGTAATTGAAATATCTCCACCATCAAAACCTGATAGCCCAACTTTTGGTTCTAAGTTAAATTCTGGTGAAGTAGAAATATCATCAACATAAATAGTATAATCAGTTGTGCCATCTCCTTGGGTTCCATTATCCATAATTAGAACTAAATTATAAAATGCTATTGAAGTATCTATTCCAGAAAAATCAAACGTAAGTTCTTCCCATGCATTAGATACTGTAGTTGTGGCTGTGATTTCTGCTGATGCAACAGTGTTAGGCCAACCTTGATCATCTTCAAATTTTAATAATAAATTTAAACCTGCTCTCGGAGACCATACTTTTAATTTAACTGTAGTATTTGAGAAATCAAAAGGTTCTGTAATAGTGATTTTAGACCCTGCCCAAATCTGTCCAGCATTTTTTACCATTTTTAATACTCTTGAAGAAGTGTTTATACCAGAAGCATCTGGGTTAGCTATTGCTGATATATCTCCACCATCAAAAGAACTTAATTGAAAATTATCTTCAAAAGTAATTGGTGTAACACCATTGAACGGTACACTTGGTGCTTTATGAAAATATAGGTTATCTATAAATACAGTGCCTGAACCTACAAACTTAAATTGTTTTAAGGCGTTTACAGGTAAGCCTTGATCTGTAAAATCTGTCATTGGAATATCAAAACTATTCCACTCATTTACAACTAATTGCTTTGTTACAAATTTTTCGTCTGCTGGTTGCACACCATTGGGTAGAGGATAAATATCTATACTCGTTGCATCTGCAGTCCAAATATCAATGTGTAACATCTCCATACTTGATGCATCAATTTCTGAGCCAATGTCAATACCTTGATAATTTAAATTGCTATACTGAATTATAGCATCACCATTTAAATCAAATTCTGTATATTGTGTATTTTGACCCCAATTTGGGTAAAAATTAGAGTCTGCAACATCTGTATAAGCGTCACTAAAGATAGAAATCACATCAACATCGTTTCTACTTGGAGGATTAGATGCTGAAGCAATTGGTGCTAAAATTTCTGTTACTTCAAAATCTTCTGTATACTCTGTAGTTGCAATAGCACCACCTTTTGCTGTTATTTTAACTGAATAAACGCCTGGTGTTTGATATTGGTAAGAGATCGTTTCTCCAATGTTACCTGTAACTACTGGTTGTGTAACTCCTGTTTCACCAGAGTCAAACTCAAACATTGTTGCAAAATCTGCATTAGCTGTAATATTAACTTGTTTGGTAATAGCAGCATCATTTTCTATAACTACCTCTAAATTTTCTGGAGCTTTAAAAGAAACCACTAATTGTTGGGTTGCTTCTGCTTCTTCTCCTTTTAAATTTACTGCAACTATTTTTACATCATAAGAACCTTCTGCGTAAGTATGTTCTACATTATTACCTTGTACAACTTCCACAGGATCTGCTGTGTTGTCTCCAAAATAAATCATAAAACTTGTAGCTCCATTTGCAGTTGGAGATATTGTTACCAATCCTGTATTGTCTTGAGTTATATCAAAAGTTGCTGACACGTTTGTTGGTGGTGCAATTGCATCTATAAATGATATATCTCTTAAATTATCTGTACATGCCGCAATAACAAAGAGTACAAATAATGTTTTGAATATAATTTTTATTTTTTTCATTTTTTTTATATTTAGTAGTTTGGGTTTTGAGACCAACGATTTCCTGCTAATTGTATTTCTATTGCTGGTATTGGAAATAGTTCATGTTTCCCAGTAACAAAATTATCAATTTCTTGTTCAGCTTTTCCAGTTCTTACGAGGTCGAAAAAGCGATGTCCTTCTCCAACTAACTCTACTCTTCTTTCTTGTAAGATGTTTTCATATAAAACATCTCCTGTTGCAGTAATATTATTAGCTGTAGAACCAAATGCTCTTTCTCTAACTCTATTTAAATAAGTTTGTGCTTTTGCATCATCTGGAGTTGTACTTCTATTAAAAGCTTCTGCAGCCATTAATAAAACATCTGCAAAACGAATTGCTCTGTAATTATTTGGATTGGTTAAGTTTCTATCTCCCTGAGCATCTGTGCTTCTTGTTCTTGGAATATATTTTCTATTAAAATAACCTGTATGTTCATAACCTGTTCCAAAAGTTGCGCCTGTTGCTGTTGCCCAAGCTTCTATATCTAAAATTGCAACCTCTTTTCTTGAATCTCCTGCTTCAAAAGCATCTACAACTTCTTGAACGGGTACATTAAAACTATAACCCGATGAAAAGTCTGGACCTGTATAATTACGAACACCACTAAAACCAACTGCTACATTACCTTCGCTACATTGTAAGCAACCAAATCCAGCACCCTGTCCTTCAAAATATTGCACCTCAAAAACAGATTCTACATTGTTTTCTCCAACTTCTTCAAAAATGGTGTTATAATCTTCTACTAAGTCGTATTTTTCACTTGTTATTACAGATTCTAATACCCCAGAAGCTTCATCATATTTTTGTTGGTATAAATATGCTTTACCTAGCAATGCTTGAGCGGCTCCTTTTGTAACTCTTCCAGGAGTGTTTTGCACTAAGGGTAAATTATCGGCAGCAAATATTAAATCTAATTCAATTTGCGCATAAACATTTGCTGCTGGTGTTCTATCTATTGTAAATTGTTCACCAAACTGAATTCTTTTATCTACTGATAAAGGCACATCTCCAAACCATTTTACCAATTCGAAATAGTAATAAGCTCTTAAGAAAGTTGCTTCTGCAATAATTTGATCTTTTCCTTCAAAGTCTGTTTTATCTTTAAACTCTAAAATATAGTTTGCTCTATTTACTCCTGCATACATCCAGTTCCAAATATCTCTTAATTGAGCATTTAAAGGAGTATGTATCATATCATCTACTTGTTGTATTCCAGGTACATCTGTTGCACTTTCACCACCTGCTAAAGTATTATCTGAAGCAATTTCTCCTAACAAAACATTTAAATAGGTAGATTGCAATAAATCGTATGCACCAATTAATGCATTTTCGTAATCTTCTTGTGTATTAAAGAAATCTTCTGAATTTTCTGAGGTAGGTTTTACATCAACAAAATTATCACTACAAGCATAGTTTATCGTTAATAATAATATAAAAACTAAAAGTATTTTTATGTTTATTTTTTTCATCTTTTTTACTTTTTAAAAATTAACATTTATTCCAAATTCAAAGGTTTTTGGACTTGGATAAAAACCCTGATCTATACCTCCACCAATTGGTGCTCCATTAGATGTTGTTGGATCGAAACCTCTATATTTCGTTAGTGTAAACAAATTACTACCAGTTACATAAAATCTAACTTTATCAAACTGTAATTTTTCTAATGTTTTTTGTCCAACACTGTATCCTAATTGCACACTTTGTAATCTTAAGAAAGAACCATCTTCTACATAAAAATCTGAAAACAATGCATTACCAGTTGCACCTGTTGTTACTCTTGGAAAAGAGTTACTGGTGTTTGGGCCTGTCCATCTATCTAAATAATATGCTGGTCTGTTTGTTAATGGTAAGTTTCTTTCGTAATTTCTAACGATTTCATTGCCTAATGATGCAAAAGCATAAGCATTAAAATCTAATCTTTTATAGTTAAATGATAAATTTAAACCCATTGTAAAATCTGCAATTGGATCTCCAATGTATGTTCTATCATCTTCATCAATAACACCATCGTTATTTGTGTCTACAAAACGTAAATCTCCAGGAGCCGCGTTTGTTTGAGTTGCATGCGCATCTACATCTGATTGTGTTTGAAACAAACCATTAGTTTGATACCCATAAAAATAACCTATAGGGAAACCAGCTTCCATTCTTGATGGTGGCTCTTGACCAACACCAAAGCTACCTCCTTCTATAATTCCTGTTGAGTTTCCAACAAAAGTAACTTCGTTGTTTAAAGTTGTAAAATTGTAGTTGATGTTAAAGTTAAAATCTTCAGAAATACTTTCTTTGTATCCGATAGAAAATTCGAAACCTTCATTTACAACTGTACCTGCATTTATAACGGGTACTGATGATCCTGGAGCTGCTACACCAATTATTCCAGATGTTTGAGCAGATACTAATAAATCTTCTGTTGTTTTTTTAAAGTAATCTGCAGTAATGTTTACTTTATTAAAGAATTCTGCATCGATACCAATATCTAGAGGTTTTTGCTGTTCCCATTTAATTTCTGGATTTGCAATTGGACCAGGAGCAATACCTATTGCTAATTCGTTATTAAAAACATACTCTGCTTCTCCATTTAATATAGATACAAATCTAAAACCAGGTATTCTATCATTACCAATAATACCATAACTTGCTCTTAATTTTAAGAAACTAATAAAATCAGATTCTTCTAAAAAATCTTCTTCTGAAGCTACCCAACCAATAGATGCAGTTGGAAAAAATCCAAATTTATTTTTGGGTCCAAAGTTTGATGATCCATCTCTTCTTAAAACAGCAGAAACGAGGTATTTACCATCATAAGCATACTGAAATCTACCAAAATAAGATAATAAACGACTATCAAAGGATAAGTTAGAACCTCCATTGTTATTTTTAAAAATCTCTAATCCATCTCCATTTAAGACTGGATCACCTATTAGAACATCTTTTAAGTTATTACCTGAAGCTTCGCTTGTTAAAATGGTTTTAAAACGCCCCATTGTTTTAGATGCTGACATACCAAGCATTGCTTTTACGTCATGTACATCATTGTAAACTCTTTCGTATTTAAGTAAAGCATCAAAAATATGATCATAATAACTTTGTTGATAATCTACAAATGTTGGTTGATCAACATTAAATACACTCCCGTTTCCGTAATTATATTCTTTATTATATGTATTTGAACTAGCTAAAGAATAATTTGCTTGAAATCTTGCCTCTGCAGAAAAATAATCTAAAAACTGGTAGTTTAAACGATAATTTCCAGAGATTTTATTTACCCAAGATCTATTTTCTGCATTGTCTATTTGAGCTAATGGGTTTGCTACTTCTATACCTGTACCTACTCCTGGAGGTCTTGAAAATTCGCCATTTGTATATACTGGAGTTGTTGCAGGCATGTTAATTGCATTAAACAAAATAGAACCTAATGCATTTTCTATTAAATTCTTTTTGTTTGTATTTGTATAAATTGTAGAAGAACTAAATTTTAGTTTATCTGTGATATCTGTATCAAAATTAAATCTAACATTTCTTCTGTTAAAATTTGCCTTACTTTTACCAACAATACCGTCTTGACTTAATGTAGACAAACCTAAAGAATAGGTTGATTTTTCTGTTCCTTTGTTTAATGTATAGTCAATACTAAAAAGAGGGGCTGTTTGAAAAACAGCATTTTGCCAATTGGTTCCTTGCCCTAAACCAGAAATATTTGGAAAAGGTAAAGCCTCTCCATTAGCCGCAAAAGCCTCATTAGCTAAAAGTGCATACTCGGTTGCATTTAGCAATTGTATTTCGTTTGTAGTTTGCTGAAATCCAAGTTTCATGTTCAAAGTAGACTTTACTGGTGTATTTTTTCTACCAGACTTTGTTTTTACTAAAATAACACCATTTGCTGCTTGCACACCATAAATACCTGCTGTTGCATCTTTAAGTATATTTATAGATTCAATATCTGATGGATTAACTACACTTAAATCTTCTATTCTTCTACCATCTAATAGTATCAATGGTCTACTGTCTCCATTTGTTGATACCCCACGAATTCTAATGTTTGAAGCAGCACCAGGTGAACCAGAAGATTGAGTAATGTTTACCCCAGCTACTTGACCTTGTAAAGCTTGTTCAATTCTAGTAGGTTTTAAGTCTTCAATAGTTGCACTAGAAACTATTGAAACTGCACCAGTTACTTCTTTTTTTCTTTGAGTACCATACCCAATTACCACAATCTCATCTAAAGATTCTGCTGCTTCTTTTAGAGAAATATCCATGCTCTCTTTAGTAACGGCGACTTCTTTAGATGAAAAACCTAGATAATTAAAGACTAGAATAGCATTACTTTCAACTTTTTGTAAGCTAAAAAGGCCATCAAAATCTGTTTGGGTCCCAATTGTTGTTCCTTTTATTAATATACTCACACCTGGAAGCGGATCTCCAGTTTTAGCATCCTTAACAACTCCTTTTACATTTATGGTCTGTGAATACACACTGAAACCCATAAGGAAAAAGAGTAATAATGTAATAGTTTTTTTCATGAAATTAAAGTTATTTTTTAGTTATGATAAAGATACAGTCAAAAATTTATTATAATGACAATTTACACCTCAACAAAAAACATACATCGTAAAAAAAACAGTTGAAAAACTTTAAAATACTAATAATAAGTAAAGCAAAGCACTTTGTTGAAAAATTAAAAAAAAGAGTCTTGTTGTGGTATTGTTGTGGTAATAAATAACTTTGTATTGGAGTTACAATTCTAAGATATAACTTGTTAGGTTAGCATCGTGCGGCAAGTTCATTTTTTTTCTTAATCGATATCTTTTTACTTCTACACTTCTTGGTGAAATATTAAGTAATGGAGCTATTTCTTTTGAGGAAAGATTTAATCTAAGATATGCACATAACCTTAAATCGTTTGGTGTTAAATTTGAATGTTTGTCTTTAACTTTTTTTAAGAAATTTTTATCTGCATTATTAAACGCTTCTTGAAACATTTTCCAATCATCAGAATTATTTAAGTTTTTGTCTATAATTTTAATAACCTTAGTAATATTTTTCTGACCACCTTCAACCAATTCTGTTTTTATGGTACTTAAGAATTCATTTTTCTTAATCATATTCATTGTTGATGAAGCTAGTTCTCTGTTTTTACTTTCTATATCGTTTCTAAGTTTATCGTTATTTAATTTAATAATTTGCTGAGAACTTTCTAATTCTTTTAATTCAGATTCTTTTTTTGCTTTTTCTAATAAATCTTCTCTTTGTTTTTTGTAATACCTTTTAGATGCTACATGAACTGTATAAAGTGCTAATAGCGCTAAAAATATATACAAAGCAATAAATGCGTTAGATAAATACCAGGGTCTTTTAATTGTAAAATTAAATTCTGCTATATTATTGCTAAGCTTACCTCCTATAATTGCCCTAACTTTAAGTTTGTAACTACCGTAAGATATATTTTCAAATAAAATAGAATTTGCCGTAGAAGGTTCACTCCAACTTTTATTTAAACCCTCTAATTGGTATTGATACTTTGTAATTCGTATTTTTTCGAAATTAGGTACACTAAAAGAGAACTCTAAATTATTAATATTGTTATTTAATGTTATCTTTTTAGATAAATGTAAGGGTGTTTTATTTCCATCTCTAGGAAAACTTTTTATTGAATTTAAATAAACATTAAAATCTTTTGGTTCAACATAACTATTTAAATCTAATTCTAAATAACCATTAGAGGTTCCTATCAAGTAAACATCATTGTTTAGTTGAATTATATTTTCGTAACCATGTGCTGCCTTAGGTATATTTTCTGAAATAAAAATTGTATTAATTTCTGGTTTACTGCTTAATTTACCAGGAGTTAAGTATCTAATATTATCTTTAGCAAAACACCAGACTTTTTCACTTGAATTATTATGAATTAATTTTGCAGATACAAATGATTTCTTTGCAATAAGCTTGCTAAAAATACTATCTTTAATAAAGGTATCTTTCTTTTTACTGTATATAAACACTCCCTTTTTATTAGCATATAATATGTTGTTATTATAATTTATAATACTAGAATGTGCGCTTTTTTCTAAAGATTTTTCTTTAATAACCTTTGTAACTTCAGTGTAATCTTTATTTAAAGTTAACCTGAAAACCCCTTTATATTCGTGATTTACAAATAGTGTGTTTTTATTAGCTAAAACTATATATTTACTAGAATTATTAAAACCATCTATTCTATTTTTAAAAGCCCACTTTACTCCTTGTTTTTTTAAAATATACAAACCATCATAGGCACCTAACAGAATGGTATTATCATCTATTTTTAGTAAATCCCAAGTACCTTGATTACTAAAAAAGTTTTCTGCTGTATTATTTTTAATTAAGAAAGCTCCAGAATCGTGACCACAAAATAGTATGTTGTCTATAATTTTTAAATTCCAAACTTGACCCTGGGTATTTTTTATAAATTGAAAAGGTTTATTAGAATTTAATTCCCTGTAAAAAAGTCCTTGATTAGTTCCTAAATATAATGTTTTATTATAAACGATAGAAGTATAAATTGTACCTAAAAAATCACTTTTTTTAGTATAATTTTTAAAATGAGAATTGTTATTGATACAATTAAGCCCATTATCTAAACCTAGCCAAATATTATTATCAATATCCTCAAAAACAGATAGTATTGTATTATTACTTAAACCAGTACTTTGATTTATTTTATAAGTTTCGTTTCCTTCTTCATCCAAATGTATTAAACCATTAGAAATAGTTCCTAAAGCAAAACTTTTATCTTTTAATTGATACGTACTATAAATTGTTTTGTCTTTTAAAAAATCATCAGAAGTAATTTTCCATTTTTTTGGAATTTTATTATTCAATAAATAGAAACCATTTTTTTGAGTAATAAAAACTAAACCATTTTTGTTATTAAAAATATTAACGATAAAATTATCTTTTATAATAGGATGATTGGAAACTAATTTAGAAGCACCATTTTCTATTTTAAAAAGACCTCTTTTATCTTCCTGAAAATAAATTACATCATCTACTTTAGCAAAGCAATTAATCTTACTTCTAGAATTTATAACTTTTACAAAATGAGTTTCTAAGTTGTATAAGTAAATTCTTTGTAGAGATTTAAAAAGCATCCAACCATCAATCTCGATAATAGTCCAGATTTGTTCATCTTCTAACATTTCTATGTTTTGCTCTTTTACTATAGAGGTAAAACTTAAAACACCAAAACTATCTTTTTCCCAATAACCAAAATCTCTAAAAAATCCTGTAAACACTTTATTATTGAAACACTTAACAGATCTCATTATTGTTTCATTAGGTGTTGGATATAAATTCCAATCAGCACCATTATATTCTAGTAGACCTTTATTATTGGCAACATAAATATATTTATTATCAGATTGTGAGATATTCCAATTTTGATTTTCAGCTCCATAAACATCTGTTGTAAATGAGTTTATAATTGGTAACTCTTGTGAAAAATTGATAGACACAACAAGTAAAAGAAAAGATACTACACAGATACTTTTTTTTAGAAACGCCATAACTAGATAATGTTTGGTTAAAAAACAATATAACTAAATAAAAATCAATTATTTATAAAAATAAAGTATAAAAATGTATAGTTTATTTTTTTGTGAAATTAGTTTTTATATCATAAAAAAACAAACTAAATGTAACTATTATTTTAAATTGTAACTAAAAATATTTTAATTTTAATTACATTTATAAAAAATTTTGAATGAATTTTATTAAAAAAATAGGCATTTCTAACCTCTTGATGTTAGTGTTATGTGCACTTATTATTATTGCTGCAGAATATCTTTTTTTATCGGGCGATAAATTACATGGTATATTTTTAGGTCTTTGGGTACCCACCCTATTAGGTGTTATGATTTACCTAAAACTTGTATACCGTGAACGCAGATAATATTATTTTTTACTTTTCAGTTTTTGTAGTTATTTGCGTAATTATTTGGGCAATTTTTATGATTAAAACCTTTGATAATATAGATGAAAATTAATTCGTTTTTTTTATACTTATTGCCAAACCACCACCTGCTGCTAAATTTAACTTCATTTTAGTTTCTTTAGTAACTGTTAACGTTTCAATAGCAATATCTAAAGGATTGTTATTCCAATGAGCATTTTTACCATCTTTGTAAATGATCGCCTCGTATTTTATATTATTTTCTAAAAAACTAAAATCTATTTCAATTTCCCTAGAATTTTCATCAGTTATGCTTCCTAAAAACCAATTATCCGTTTCACGCTCTTTTCTAGCAATTGTAACAAAATCTCCAACTGAACCATTTAAAACCTTTGTTTCAGACCAATTTACACCTACATCTTTTATGAATTGTAATGGTTTGGGATTTGCCTCATAATGTTCAACTAGATCTGCTGTCATTTGAACAGGACTATAAATAACAACATACAAAGCTAATTGTTGTGCTAAAGTTGTATTTACCTGATTGCCGTCTTTATACTCATTAAACTTGATATTAAAAATACCTGGTGTAAAATCTATGGGACCAGCTAACATTCTTGTAAACGCTACAATTGGTAAATGTTCTGGCGGATTTCCTCCATCTGAAGACCAAGCATTAAATTCTTGTCCACGTAAACCTTCTCTAGATATGATATTTGGATATGTTCTTCGTAAACCAGTTGCTTTTATAGGTTCATGTGCGTTTACAGCCACTTGAAATTTTGCTGCTTTTATGGCTGCATTATTATATTGATTTACCATGAATTGCCCATGATGAAATTCGCCTTTTGGTAAAATTTTACCTACATAACCAGATTTAACCGTATGCATGCTATATTTCTGCATAAAAGCATAAGCTGTATCTTGTTGTTTTTCATAGGTTTTAGTGGCTGCAGAAGTTTCATGATGCATAATAATTTGAACCCCCTTAGATTTTGCATAAGAAGTTACTTCATCTAAATCATAATCTGGATATGGAGTTACAAAGTCAAAAACTCCTTCTCTATCTTCAAAACCAATCCAACGTTCCCAACCTGTATTCCAACCTTCAACCAAAACACCGCCAATATTGTTTTTTGCAGAAAAATCTATAAATCGTTTTACATTTTCTGTAGTTGCTCCATGTTTTCTATGAGCTTTACCTGTGTCTTTCCATTTTCCATCAACCATTTCCATTCCATAATCCCAAGTAGATTTTCCTAAATGCATTTCCCACCAAACCCCTGTATATTTCATTGGTGTAAACCAAGAAACATCACCTAATTTGTTAGGCTCGTTTAAATTGACAATTAAGCTAGACGCAATTAAATCTGGTGCATTGTCTGTTATTTGAATGGTTCGCCAAGGTGTTTTAAATGGTGCTGTTCTTTTTACTTTATAGTCTGTATTTTTAGAACCAACCAAATTGCTTGTAAAACTTAGTTTTTCTGTATCCACTTTTAAAGTCATACCCGCATAATCGACCAAAGCTGCTTCATGAAAACTTAAATGAACACCCTCTTTGCCCACCAAAGTTACTGGTGTATTTACAGCATTTTCTGGAATACTAGTTTGTGCTAATGCTTCATTTACTTTATAGTTTAAAGCGTCTATTTCAGATAATTTTGTAGTACTATACAGATGCTCGTAAATATCCCAATCTCCAGGAATCCAAAAGGTTTTGTAATCTTCTGTTAAATTGAATTCTGTTTTTTCATCTGTTATAAAAACTTCTCTTACATTTTCTTGTTCTGGAAAATCGTATCGAAAACCAACACCATCGTTATAAACTCTAAAAATTACATTTACTTTTCGTTTTAAATCTGCAATTTCTTCTAACTGAACAGTTACTTCATTATAATTATTAACAACATTTAACTGCTCTCCCCAAGGCATTTGCCATGTGTTATTTACTTCTACAGGTTTTTTTACTACCGCTTTAAAACCTTTGTTTAAAGAAGGCATGTTTTTAAAATTAAAACCAATATAAGAGGTATCTATAATAGTTTTTTCTTTGAATTTTACTACATAAGAAAAAGCTCCATCTTTTGGCGATAATTGAAAACTTACTGCAATATTTTCGTCTGGAGAGGTTATTTGTGATGATTTTACGCTACAAGACGCAAATATTATCACAAAAAACAATATCATTAAAACTACTTTTTTCATCATTATTTCTTTTCTAATAAGACTATGTCAAACTCTGAGTTAAATTTTACTTTTCCATCAACTACTTTTACGGTTTGTTTCGAATAAAAATCATGGAGCTCATCGCCATTTTTAAAAACAGACGAAACATCTATGATTACATTTTTGTTATTAAAATTAAGCCCAACAACAACTTTATCTTCTCTATAGATTCTAGAAAATACAAGTTCGTTTGTAACTTGAGAAATTAATTGATGTTTCCCAGCACCTATAGCTGGATGATTTGCTCTAAACTGGCCTAGCTTTTGCCAATGGGTATGAATTTGTTGTGTTTGAGGATCTGTTTTTAAATTTTCCCAATTCATTAACGAGCGTAAATTAGCATCACCTACTGCACCTTCTACAATTAATTCTCTTGCATTTTCATCACCATAATAAACCTGAGAAGTTCCAGGAGTTAACAACAACATAGTCGCTGTTTTAAAAGGCATATTTCTTTCTCTATCAAAAGGTTGCCCATCATCATGAGAAGACATGTAATTCAATATACCATAGTTTTTTAAATCAGTTTGTAAAATGGAATCATAACGTTGAAATACATCTTTTTGAGCCATTTGTTTGACATTCCATTTTAACTCAAAATTAATTAAACTATTAAATGCTTTGTCAAAATAGTTGACTTTTTTATCACCAAAATCAAAAGCTTTACCTGCTGAAATTCCATAATTATAAACTTCGCCTACCAAATAAAAATGGTTATCATCTAAAACTTTATCTGGATTATTTTTTTTGAACATTTCAAAAGCATAATCACACTCAACTTTAAACTCTTGCCAAACAAATTCTTCTGTATGCTTTACAGTATCTACTCTGTAACCGTCAATTCCGAATTCTGTAATGTAATCTGTTAACCATTTCATGATGTAAAAACGAGGAGCTCTCGGGTAACCAGTTCTTTTAAAAAAGGCATCCAACTCTTTCACTTCTTGTTCATAGCGTCCTTCAGCTTTCCATTTTGCAACTAGTTGTGGGGGCAATGCCACATTTTCGTTACTTTCTGTTTTAATGTCTGGTAAATTTTTAACCAATGTACAAGTTACTGTATTTTTATAATTATCGTAAGTACATTGTGGTTCAGTTCTCACCCAACTAGAAGGCCAAACAGGGTCTTTTTCTGTTACAGGACCTGTGTGATTAATTACTGCATCTAACAAAATTCGAATTCCTTTTTTGTGTGCTTCAGCTACCAGTTCTTTAAGGTCTTCTTTGGTGCCGTAATTTGAATCGATATTTGTCCAATCTTTGGCCCAATAACCATGATAACCATAAGAAATACCAGTTCCTTCATCTGTAGCTCCATGAATTTGCTCTACAATTGGCGTCATCCAAACAGCATTAATACCAAGGTCTGTAAAGTATCCTTCTTTAATTTTTTTCGTAATTCCTTTGATATCTCCGCCTTCAAAACCTCTTAAAGTTCCTGTTTTTTTTGTTCTATCGTAACTTATATCATTCGTTGTATCACCATTATTAAAACGATCTGTCATTAAAAAATACACGTTTGCACCTTCCCAAACAAAAGCTTGGTTTTGGTTTTTACTTTCTTCACTTTTATCTGATTTTTGTTGTTTACAACTGAAAAAAAGTGCAATACTTGCTAATAAAAATATTTTTTTCATAATTTAATTTATTTAACAAAGACTTTATAGCTCCAAGGCGCTAAAGTTAATTTTGTATTTTGATTTAAGTTTACTTTTTCTGATGAATTAAAGTCAGTATAATCCCCTTCAAAAAGAGATTCTTTAAAAGTGATTTCTTTTTGGTTTTTTGAAAAATTAAAAACAGCGAAAACTTTGTCTTTTTCATTTTGACGGACAAAACTCAATACTTCAGTTTCATGATTATTTGGAATTTTTATCATTGTTGCACCCCATTTTGCATGCCACAAAGCTGTATTCGATTTTAGTAAAGCAAAAAGTTTTTTGTACAAATTACCTATTTCATGCTCTTTCCATTGTATAGGATCTTTTTCAAAAAACTCCAATCTTTTTGTGTTTCCTGCTTCTTGACCATTATAAATCAGTGGCATTCCATCACCAACAACAGATAATGCAATAGCCGCTTCTAAACCTTCTCCAAATTGCTCGTACATGGTTCCTTCCCAAGAATTTTTATCATGATTACTTACAAAAGTCATACGAATACTATTTTTGGGGAAAAATCTTTCGTTCCAAGAATAATAAATGTATAATTGATTTACGTCCGCTTTTCCCATACAAATATTATGGAGTTTTTCATTCCAATCCCAAGCATAGGTCATATCAAAAGCTTTAGCATGTAAATCTCGAGACTCCCATTCTCCTAACATAAAAATAGGCTTTATAGCATCTAACTCTTTACGAACATTGTTCCAAAAATCAAGAGGAACAAAACCTGCGACATCACATCTGTAGCCATCAATATCTACTTCTTTTACCCAATATTTTAAGGCTTCTGTCATGTATTTTCTTACTCCTGATTTGTTATAATCTAAATCTATTATATCTGACCAATCCCACCAAGGTGTAGGTCTAAAATCGCCTTTGTAATCTTTTGCATACCATTCTGGATGTTTTTCAACTAACTCATTATCCCAAGCAGTATGATTGGCAACCCAATCTAAAATCACATACATTCCTAACTTATGAGCTTCGTTTACAAAGTTTTTTAAATCTTGAAACGTACCAAATTCAGGGTTTATACCATAATAATCCTTTACAGAATAAGGACTTCCTAAAGTTCCTTTCCTATTTTTTTTACCTATCGGATTTATGGGCATCAACCATATAATATCAACCCCTAACTCCTTTATTCTTGGTAATTGAGTTTGTGCTGCTTTAAAAGTACCTTCTTCTGAAAATTGTCTTGTATTTAACTGGTAAATAGTGGCATTTTTACTCCATTCAGGATGTGTAACTTTTACATATTCTTTGGGTTGATAAGGATCTGAATCCTTAGAATTTGACTGTTCTTTTTCTGTGTTCTTTTGACAACTTACTATTGATATAAAAGCAAAAAGTAAAAAAATATTTTTCATAATAATATTTTATAATTTTAGAATAAACGATTCTAAAGGTCTTAACTTTAGAGCAATCAACCCTTTTCCTTCTTGAACGTTTAAAGTGAATGATTCTTTTTGATACAATTGATCTGTTACTTGATATTTTCCATCAACTAAATTCCATTTTTTTATAATTTCCGATGGAATTTCTAACACAAATCTATGGTGATCGTTGGTATCAAAATTAGAAACAACGATTATTTTTTCATTTTCTGACCAACGTACAAATGATAATATTTTCTCTCCGTAATTTAAGGTTTTTTCTCTGTTGAATTGATGAATATCTGCATACCCACCCATTAAAGCATCTGAAGCAATAGTAAAATTTAACAAACGCTTATAAAAATCTCTTAATGCTTCTTCTTCTTTGGTAGATTGCCCTCCATCAAATTGCTTATTATTTATCCACCTCTGTAAAGATGGTACGCCTACATAATCGAAAATTGAAGTTCTAGATGGACTACCAAATCCTGCGTCTTCGGAACCATCTTCACCCAATTCTTGACCAAAATAAACCATAGTAGGTGCAGTAGAAATGGTTGCAGAAACTACCATTGCTGGTTTACCTTTTAAAGCATTTCCAGCAAATGCTGGACTCGCAATTCGTTGTTCGTCATGGTTTTCTAAGAAATGTAACATGTGATGCTCTATATCTTTTAAATCTTCTTGAATTGGAGGAATGTTGTCTGTTAAACCATGACCTTGCATTACGTGTTTTATCGTATCATACAACTGCACTTTATCATACAAATAATCCATTTTTCCTTTTTTAATGTAAGCTCTATATTGTGTTGGATTATACACTTCTGCCAATAAAAAAGCATCCGAGTTTTTCATTTTGATATTTGAGTTTAAATAACTCCAAAATTCCACAGGCACCATTTCTGCCATATCATATCTAAAACCATCAACACCTTTTTCTAGCCAATAGATAGTAATATCTCTAAATTTTATCCAAGAATTAGGTACATTTTTATCTTGCCAAAACTCAAAATGTTTTTGATAACCTTCATTTTCAAAGCCTGCTGGCAATTCATCAAAATCTTTTTTACCCTCTGGAGAAATACCGTAATTTACTTTTACAGTTTCATACCAATCATAAAAACTAGGTTTTGGTGATCTTGAACCATTTCCTGTCCATTTTGCTGGATTTTCTTCAAATTTACTATCACTTAAAGGATGTTTTTCACCACCTAAAGGTTTGTATCCATTTAAAAAATCGGGTACTTCAAAAGGTGTATTTGGTACATAGTAAAAATTATTATTTACATCATATTCTTTTGAGGTATCATCATCTGCACCAAAATCTTTGGTACCTTCTGGATTGGAAATACTTTGATAATTTCTAGCAACGTGATTAGGAACAATATCTATAATCACTTTTAAATCATTTTCATGAGAACGTTTGATTAACGCTTCAAATTCTTGTAATCTATTGGCTACGTTTTCTGCCAAATCTGGATTTACATTGTAATAATCTTTTACTGCGTAAGGAGAACCTGCTCTACCTTTTACCACATCTGGATCGTCGTTTGAGATACCATATTTTGTATAATCTCGAATTACATCATGGTGAGGCACACCTGTATACCAAATATGTGTAACTCCTAATTTTTTTATTTCTGATAGGGCTTTGTCTGTAAAATCATTAAACTTCCCTACTCCATTTTCTTCAATAGATCCCCAAGGTTTATTAGTGGTATTTGTGTTACCAAAAAGTCTTGTAAAAACTTGATATACTACTTTTTTCTTATTCCTTTCTTGCGTCATTTTCTTTTCTGAAACCTTTTCTGTTGAACAAGCAATTACAATTGCTAAAATAAATACCGATAAAATGTTGTATATTTTTTTCATAATTGCTGTTTTATTTTCGTTTAATTTTAATTTCTAATTCTTTTTTAGGATTCCATTTTACTGGAATTTTTAACCTATTATTTTCTACTTTTATTTTTAGTTTTATACCATCTACATAAATAGTTTTGGGTTTCCAATTTACATTATGCACCACCAATGTAATTTCTTTTGTTGATGGTTTCCAATTTACACCAAATCTTGCTTCAAAATCAATTTCTAGCCATTTTCTAGAAGTTTCTGCTTCAAACTCTAAGATTTCATATTGTTCTTTCTCGAAAGCATTAGGAGTAAGACCATCATCGTTATAAAATTCTCTTTCACTTTCTTTTACTGAAGCATCAAAATAATAATGTAATTCTAATTTTTTGGCATTATAATTCTCTGTAGTTTGAAAAACATCTACCATTAAAATAAGAGCACCTCCTCTTACATAAGTTGGTATAGCATTTTGTTTTACTGTTACGTTTTTAGTTTGTCCTCCTACTATTTTTTCATCAACATAAAAATTAAACCAATTGGCTGTTTTTGGAAAATAAATAGCTTTTGTTTTTACAGAATCTTCTAAAATTGGGGTAACTAAAAAATCTTTTCCCCATAAATAGGTTTCTGAATTTTCCATCAACTTATCATTCTCCTCTTCAAAGAAGATTGGACGCATTAAAGGCGTTCCTTTTTGGTTGTTTTGAAATGCCAAATTGTAATTGTAAGGCAACATTTTATAACGTAACTCAATAGCTTTTTTGGCATGTTTTTTGGCAAATTGGCTTCTAAAAACAGGTTCGCTGGCTACATCTTCTTGTGCATGTGGTCTGTAAATGGGCTGAAAAACGCCATATTGCAACCATCTTACATACAAGTTATCATTTAAATTTGCGCCAGCAAAACCACCTAAATCAGAATGCATATAACCCAAACCTTGCATACCCATTTGTAAGGCAATTTCTGGTTGCGATTGCAAACCTCCCCAGGTTCTGCTTACATCTCCAGACCAAGGAATCATTCCAAAACGTTGTGAGCCAGAATAACCTGCACGCATTAAAATAAATGGTCTTTCGTTTGCAAATTCTTTTTGGTAACCCTCAAAAATTAAACGTGCCCAATCATGACCGTAAATATTGTGTACTTGGTTTGCTGAACCTCTAGCATGTTGTACCCAAGTTGGATGCACTTCTGGTTCGCCTAAATCGCCCCAAAGACCTTTTACACCTAAGTTTAAAATGTCTTTGTAAATATTCCAAAACCAATTTTTTCCTTTTTTTTTGTAAATATCTACAATACCTGTGTTACCAAAATAAAAATCATATTTTGCAGGTTTGCCCACAGAATCTTTTGCTAAAACATCATTATCAATAGCTTCTTTCCATTTTTTTGAATTGGTTAAAATAAAAGGTTCTGTAATTAAAACTGTTTTTACGCCTTTTTCTTTTAAACGAGAAATCATGCCTTTCATATCGGGAAAAGAATCTTTGTAAACCTCTAAATTCCCCATAGTTCCTTGTATATCTTTTCCAAACCAATACAAATCTAGAATTACAGCATCTACAGGTATATTTTCTTGTTTAAATTTTGCCACTGTTTCTTCGGTTTCTTTTTGAGAATGGTATCCAAATCTACTAGAAAAGTTTCCTAAAACCCATCTTGGAGGCAAGGGTTGTTTACCAGTTAAATTGGTGTAATTTTCTATCAATTCTTGCCAAGTATCACCAATAATAACTTGATAGGTTTTGCGCCCAGAAATAGTTTCGTAAGTTAAAGAATTGTCTTTTTTACTATCTAAATCTAAATATCCTACAGGTGCATTGTCAAAATGCAACATGTATTTCTTAGACGATATTACAATGGGCATTGTAAAATTCATTAACTCTGCATGGGTTTCATACCCATAATGAGCTCTGTTGAATAACGCCAAGCGATTTCCACGTCTGTTCATGCCTAAAGCTCTTGCTCCTGCACCATATAAAACCTCATCATTTGTTAAATTGAATTCTATTTTTTCTGTCTGTTGTGCAACAATATTGCCTTTAACTGTTTCTAAAGGAATATGTTTGGATTTGAAATAGCCTTTTTTTTCTGAGGTTATAAAATTATTGTTTTTATCTGAATAAGAAATTTGAAAAGGTTTGTGTGTAATATCTATACCAATACCATCAGAAATAATAGTAGTTCTATTTGTTGATGATTGTGCTATTAATTTTATTTTTTCTGGATTTAAAACAACAGCATGAGATTGCTCTTTAAAATCTTGACCTTTAGGAATAAAAGTAGTTTGTACAATTTTTGGGGTAAAGTAAGTAATATGATACTCACCATCGTTTACAATAATTGTTACCTTATTCTCTTTTTTTTCAACATTTTCTAAATATCTTGATTTGTTTTGTGCAAATGAAAAAGTGGCTAGAAAAAAAAGTAAGAAAGGAATTATATTTTTTTTCATATTATGATATATCTAAATGATTTTAAAAGTTCTCGATACAAATTTATTCGTTCCTCATAAATTCAATCGAACTGACAGTTTGTATTATTTTTTAAGCAAAAAAGTTAAGGGAATGTTTACTCTTTTTTGCCAAGATAATTCTGAATGATTGGTGCCTTCAAAAAATAAATTTTTATAATTTTCTTTGGTATATCCGTTTTTTAAAAAAATAGAATCTACTTTTGGTGCATATTGAGGATACAATTGATCTAAAGTTTTGTTTCCATAATCAAAATACATTTTATGTGATTTTGAATCTGGTACATTTTCTTTTAAATAAGCAAAAATTGCTATTGGTAAAGGGTTTTGTTCCGAAGGCGAACCTCCAACCCAATGTGTAGAAACACATGCTGCTCCTGCAAAAACACTTGGATATTCTGCAACTGCATACATAGACATTAAACCTCCCATAGAAGATCCCATTACAAACGTGTTTTCTTTGTTTGAATAGACTGAATAGGTTTTGTCTATATAAGGTTTAAGTTCAGACACTAAAAACTGTAAATATTCATCGCCCTTTAAGTTTGTGCTAAAATTGTTCTTTTTTACTTCTTCGTAAACAACCTCTTTATCTTCTTTAGATAGATAATTCATTGCTTTTTCTGGAAATAAATCTTGCCAACGAATTGCAGGAATATTATGGGTAGCAACCACAATAAAATCTCTTGTTTTATTTTCTTGCATTAATTGGGTAGCAACCTCATCTATCATCCATTCTTGTTTGTTCCAAGTGGTGTTTGCATCAAACAACATTTGTCCATCATGCATATACAAAACCGCGTATTGTTTTTCTGATGAGTAATTTTTTGGTAACCAAACATCTACAGGTCTTGGTGTGATATATTTTGATGGAAAACTATCTACACGAATTAATTTTCCAGCAGCTAAATTTGTTGTTGATAATTGATATGCTTTTATTGCTAGTTTTGATGATTCTTGCTTTTTATCTTTTGCTGTTTTATGACAAGAAATACAAACTATAATTGCTAATAAGGTTAGTATTTTTTTCATGATTAAAATTTCTAGATCTTTCAGGTTTTAAAAAACTGAAAAGGTGTTGCAGATTAGTTAATTTTTTGTAGTTAATACAATACTCCCTTTTTCTTTAAAATTGATAACATCACCCCAAACAAATTCTTCTCCTGTG
Organism: uncultured Polaribacter sp.; assembly: GCF_947503855.1. Lineage (GTDB taxonomy): Bacteria > Bacteroidota > Bacteroidia > Flavobacteriales > Flavobacteriaceae > Polaribacter. Next base: position 41,327 of record NZ_CANNFF010000010.1, read on the forward strand.
ATGATGTTTTTTAATGTCTTTCCCTCTAAACCAACTTCTGCATAACGTTTTAAATCAATAGGAATTGGTTTATCATTTTTATTAATGATGTGTACAACTGTTTCATCATCTTTTATTCTAAACAAAAAGTAGGTACCCATAAATGGGGCAAAATGCACTGTTTTTCCTTCGTGAATTGCCTTAGAAGATTTTCTATAATTCAACATTTTTTTTGTAAAGTTTTGCATTTCTTTTTCAGCTTTAGATAAACCTTTGCCTGTAAATGCATTTACTTGGTCACCATTCCAACCTCCAGGAAAATCGGTTCTAATTAATCCATGATCTCCAGGTTTTGCAGTATCATTCATTAAAATCTCTGTTCCGTAATAAATTTGGGGTATTCTAGGTAAAACTAACATATAACTTAATGCCATTTTAGCTTGTGTAACATCTTCTTTAACCTCTGTAAACAATCTACTTTTGTCGTGATTGTCTAAAAACACCATAATATCTTTTGGGGTTGCATAATGAAAATCATTAGCTAAACCTTCGTATAATTTTACCAAACCAGTGTCCCAAGATTCAACTTCATTAATCCCATCTATCATTGCTTTTTGCATGGGAAAATCCATCGTAGATTTTAAATTAGATACGTAACCATCTTTATTTTTGGCGCCATTTTGCCAATAACCAACCAATAATGGATTGTAACTCCATTCTTCTCCAACAATAGAAAAATTTGGATATTCATTCATAATTGCTCCTGCCCAATTAGACATAAAATTTTTATCTGGGTAAGGATACGTGTCTTGTCTAATTCCCCCTAGACCAATAGTTTCTATCCACCAAATAGAGTTTTGAATGATGTAATTTGCCATAAATGGATTTTTCTGGTTCAAGTCTGGCATTGTGGGTACAAACCAACCTTCTGCCATTTCTTTTTTGTCTTGTTTAGAAGCGTAAGAATCTTGATTTGAAGTTCTTCTATGATTAGATGTGATTAAATCTCCTTTTTTTAAGAAGTTTTGTTGATAATTAACCCAATCTTCAAAAGGTAAATCTTTCATCCACCAATGTTCGCTACCACAATGGTTAGCAACTTGATCCATGATCAATTTCATTCCTTTTTCTCTTAACTTATCTGCTAGCGCTCTATAATCTGCTAAATTTCCAAAACGAGGATCTATCTCATATAAGTCTGTTATTGCATACCCATGATAAGAAGATCTTGGCATATTATTGGTTAAAAGTGGTGTTGACCAAATAGCTGTAAACCCCATATCATAAATATAATCTATATGATTTGTAATTCCTTTTATATCCCCTCCGTGCCTTGCATAATCATCTGCTCTATTTATTGTTGTTTCTTTTAAAAAATAAACAGATGTACCTGTATCCTTGGTTTTTGAATTTACAGAACCATTATCATTAGTAACGTCTGCATTCGCAAAACGATCTGGAGTAATTAAATAAATGGCATCAGAACTGTCAAATCCTATATAATCTTCTGCTGATTTTTCTCTTGATTTTAATTCGTAAGTATGTGTTTTTTTAGAATTGTCATCAAAAGTAAAGGTGATGTCAAATTTTCCAGCTTTTACAGTTTCATCAATTGTTACATCAATAAATAAGTAATTTTTACTTCTTGCTGTGTGAAATTTATCAATAGTTACACCTCGATAATTTATACTTGGTTTAGAAACACCAATATTGTCATCTTTAACTAATAACTGCAGTGTGGTGTTTTTAAAACCTATCCACCAGTTTGGAGGCTCAACTCTTTCTAAAGTAATGTTAGAAACAGAAACTTCAGAAACATTTTTTAATGATTCTTCATTTTTACATGAAAAAAATAAAGCTATGAATAATAATAACGACAAAATGTTTCTGAAAAGTTTCATAATAATTCTATTAAACTGTTACTAACTTATTTGGAGATATTGTTATAATATTTCCATTTACTAAAATGTTAATTTCTGTATTTCCATCAATTTCGAAAACGGTTCCATTTTGAGCAACGTTTACTGTAATAATTTGCCCTCTAAAATTGACTTTAAACGAATAAGATTTCCAACCTTTAGGAATTTTTGGCGCAAAAGAAAGTGTATTATTTAATATTCTCATACCTCCAAAACCTTCTACAATACTCATCCAAGTTCCTGCCATAGAGGTAATGTGTAAACCTTCTTCTACTTCGTGATTATAATCGTCTAAATCTAAACGAGAAGTACGCAAATAGAATTCGTAAGCCTGCTCCATTCTGTCTAATTTTGCAGCTTGTATACTGTGTACACAGGGAGAAAGCGAACTTTCGTGCACTGTAAATGGTTCGTAAAAATCGAAATGGCGTTCTAATTCTTCTGTTGAAAAATGATCTTCGAACATATAAAAACCCTGCAAAGTATCCGCTTGCTTTATATAAGGTGAGCGTAGAATTCTATCCCAACTCCATTTTTGGTTGATGGGCCTTTGGCTTTTATCCAAATCTGCAACCGTAATTAATTCTTTGTCTAAAAAACCATCTTGTTGCAAATAAATATTGTGTTTTTCAGAGAACGGAAAATACATATTGTCTGCTACTTTTTTCCAGTCCATTAACTCATCATCTGTAAAAGCCACTTTTTCTTTGATTCTGATATAATCAGATATATGGTCTGTTTTTACAATTTCTATATTTTCTAGTGCGTAATCTATACACCATTTTGCAATGTAATTGGTGTAAAAATTATTATTGATGTTATTTTCGTATTCATTTGGCCCTGTAACACCCAACATTACATATTTATTTTTAGCGGTAGAAAAATTAACTCTTTGATGCCAAAAACGTGCAATACCAATTAAAACTTCTAATCCCTTTTCTGGAATGTAAGTATAATCGTTTGTAAATCTGTGATAATTATAAATGGCAAAAGCAATGGCGCCATTTCTGTGAATTTCCTCAAAGGTAATTTCCCATTCATTATGACATTCTTCACCATTCATGGTAACCATTGGATACAAAGCTGCACCGTTTGTAAAACCTAATTTTGCGGCATTTTCTATAGCTTTTTCTAAGTGATTGTATCGGTACTCCAACAAACTTCTAGCTACAGATTGGTCTTTGGTTGCCATGTAAAATGGAATACAATACGCTTCTGTATCCCAATACGTACTTCCACCATATTTTTCACCTGTAAAACCTTTTGGGCCAATATTTAGGGTTGCATCTGTACCTAAATAAGTTTGGTTTAATTGAAAAATATTAAAACGAATACCTTGTTGCGCTTTTACATCTCCAGTAATGGTAATGTCTGACATATGCCAAATTTGTGCCCAAGATTGTTTTTGTGTTTCTAATAATGCATCAAAACCAAAACTTACAGCTTTGTCTAAAACATCTTTTGCAAGGGCTACTAATTCGTTTTTATTATGAATTCTATCTACTACATAACCACCAAATTTATGAACTGTATACGTTTGATTTTTTTTAACTTCTTGTTGATATGAACTAGATGCTGTTTTATCCGTTTTAGAGCTATTACAATCTGTTAAAATTTCATTTCCTTCTAAAAACACACGAGATTGCATAAACGTACACGTATAAAAGTGTGTTTTCATAGTTCTTGCGTGTATAAAAGATTGTTTTTTGTTTTGAGAAACTTCTAAAACATCCCAAAATTGGTCATCCCAATTGGTATCTTCGTTACTTATACCTGCATCTAAATACGGTGTGTAGGTAATTTTTGCATCTGTATTTAAAGGTGTTACATTGTAACTAATAGCACCAATTTGATCTAACTCTAAACTTAAAAAACGTTTTGTATCAACTTTAATTTTGATTCCGTTTTCTAAAACAGCCTCAAAACTTCTAGACAACCAACCTTCTTTCATGTTTAGTTCTCTTTTAAATTTTGACACTTCTTTACAGGTGTGTAAATCTAAATTTTCATCATTAATTTGAACGTTTATACCTATCCAATTTGGGGCATTTAAAACTTTTGCAAAATATTCTGGATACCCGTTTTTCCACCAGCCAACTCTAGTTTTGTCTGGATAATAAACACCAGCTATGTAGCTTCCTTGAAACGTTTCTCCTGTATATTGTTCTTCAAAGTTGGCACGCTGCCCCATAGCTCCATTACCAATACTAAATAAACTTTCTGAAGATTTTACCTTTTGAGTATCAAAACCTTCTTCTAGAATTGACCATTCATTAGGTTGTATATAATCTTGATTCATTTTTATACTTTTTTAAGAGAAAAAAGTGGGAAATTAGAAATATGAAGTTGTACTAAAAGCCTATTTTTACTTCATTTTATCTTTAAATTTTTTCTAAATTCTTTGTCCTTTTTTCTTGTTTCTCTTTACTTATTTTTCTATTAATTTTTGAATAAAATCTGTACTGATTTCTGTAAAATCTTTAAAGTTAAATTGTGCTTTAGAAAGTACATTTTTATCTCCAATACCAATACTTATCATATTTGCTGTATTCGCAGCTTCTATACCAGCTACAGCATCTTCAAAAACAATACAATTCTTAGCATCTGCCCCTAATTGTTTTGCTGCTAATAAAAATACTTCTGGGTCTGGTTTTGCTTTGGTAACATTATTACCATCTACAATAGCATCAAAATAATGCAACAAACCTACTTTTTCTAAAATAGGTTGGGCATTTTTACTTGCAGAACCCAAGGCTATTGGTATCTTATTTTCTTTTAAATATTGTAATACTTTAGGTACATCTGGTAAAATTTCTGATGCATCCATATTTTCTATATACTCTAGGTAATCTATATTTTTTTCGATCATCCAAGTATCAAATTCTTTTTGCGTTGCTTCTCTGTTACCAATTTCTAATAAAATTTCTAAACAGCGTTTTCTACTTACACCTTTAAAAAGTTCGTTTTGTTCTTTGGTAAACTCAAAACCTAATGTGTTTGCTAGCTTTTTCCAAGCTAAATAATGGTATTTTGCAGTGTCTACAATAACACCATCTAAATCGAATATAAACCCTTTTTTCATTTACTATTTTTAAACTGTTTCAACTACATCGTCTACATCTTTTACTTTGTAAACTAAGGCTGCAGCTGTTAAAAAACTAATTCCACTAATTACTATTGCAAAAATTGCTTGATTACCATACGCATATTTTACTAACGGACCGCCAATTAATGCATTAATGATTTGAGGCATTACAATGAAGAAATTAAAAATTCCCATATAAACGCCCATTTTTTTTGCAGATATAGAACCTGCTAAAATTGCATAAGGCATTGCTAAAATACTTGCCCATGCAATACCAACTCCTATCATAGAAAGTATCAACCAGTTTTCATCTGGCATAAAGTAGATTGATAAAAGTCCTAAACCTCCAATAATTAAAGAAAATGCATGTGTTTTTTTTCTGCCAATTTTCTTTGCTATGTAAGGCAATGCAAAGGCATAAAATGCTGATATTAAATTATAAATTCCGAAAAGAATTCCAACCCAATCTCCAGCATCTTGGTATGTTGTACTGGTACTATCTGTATGTGGTAAACCATAAATATGTTGCGCTATTGCTGGTGTTGCAAAAACCCACATACCAAAAAGACCAAACCAAGAAAAAAACTGCACCCAACTTAATTGACGCATTGTTGTTGGCATTTTTTTAAAATCTTCAAAAATATCCATTAAACTGGATTTTTCTTGCTCCTCCTTTGTTGCCAAAGATTCATTATCGAAATTTGCTAACTCTTCTGGAGAATATTCTTTAGTTGTTGTAACCGTAATTAATATTGAAACAATTAAAATAATTGCACCAATAATAAAAGACCAAATTAAATTTTGTGGCACAACACCTTCTGAAGTTGCATTAGAAACACCAAACCAATTAGTTAAAGCATACGGCAACCAAGACCCGATAACTGCACCAAAACCAATTAAAGCAGTTTGTACGCTAAATCCTAAAGTTCTTTGATCTGTTCTTAAATTATCGCCAACAAGAGCCCTAAATGGCTCCATTGCAATATTAAAAGATGCGTCCATAATCATTAAAAAACCAGCACCCACCCAAAGAGCAGGCAAAAAAGCAATAAACATGTCTGCTTGTGGCATTAAAACCAAACCTATAGAAGCTAAAATTGCACCGACAAGAAAATAAGGTTTTCTTCTCCCAAACTTTCCCCAAGTTTTATCACTATAGTAACCTATAATTGGCTGAACAATCAACCCCATCAAAGGTGCTATAATCCAAAACCAAGAAAGTTCATGTACGTCTGCGCCAAAAATTTGTAGAATTCTACTAGCGTTTGCATTTTGCAGGGCGAAACCCATTTGTATTCCCAGAAATCCAAAACTCATGTTCCAGATTTGCCAAAAATTTAATTTATGCTTTTCCATTTATCGAATATTATAAAATGAATATTACGATAAGTTTTTATGACTTATCAATTATTACAAAGTGTGGAATGAAATTTATTGATAAATCTTAATATTATAACAAAGGTAAATTAATTTTATGATTTTGATAAAATTCAACTAAAATATTTACGACGACGGTTTCGTAGATTCTCGTAGTTTTAGATCGCTAGAAATAACTATTTTTTTTGGTTTAAATAGTTCCGATTCATTTTCAATTCTTTCAATTAATAAATCCACAGCTTGTTTCCCCATAGTAAAACCATGTTGTGCAATTGTTGTAATTGATGGCGATGAATATTCTGAGATTAAACCGTCTGTAAAACCAATAATAGAAATATCTTTTGGTACTTCTAAACCTTTCTCTTTAGCTATTCTCATTGCATTTGCAGCATAAATTTCATTCACCGCAAAAACAGCATCAATGTCTTGTTCAAAAACTTTTTCTATTTGTGGTTTTATATCTTCATTTTCATCAATTTCAACAATTAATTTTTTATTTGTTTTGATATAAGATTCTATCAGTGCTTTTTCATAACCTTGCCTTCTTAAAGCACCAACATTCACATGATTAGGTGTTGTTATTAATGCTATTTTTGTTCTATGATTATCTAACAAGTGTTGGGTGGCTTTGTACCCTGCACCAACATCATCCACCACTACTTTATCACACAATATTTCATCTACGACTCTATCGAATAATACCAAAGGAATTTCTTCAGCAACCAGTCCTTTAAAATGATTAAAATCTTTGTTTTCAAGGGTTTGACTAGCTATAGAAACAATTAAACCATCAACACTACCATTCGACAAAACCTTTAATGTTTCTACTTCTTTTTTATACGATTCATTAGAAAAACAAACCATAATATTGTATCCTTTTTTGTTAGCACCTTCCTCAATTCCCATAATCACTGTAGAGAAAAAATGATGTACAATTTTAGGTAAAATTACACCTATAACCTTAGTCTTTTGGTTTCTTAATTGTAATGCTAAACTATTGGGTTTGTAATTGTAGAGATCTGCATAAGCTTGAATTTTCTGTTTTGTTTCTGTACTAATCTCATGGCTATCTTTTAAGGCCTTAGATACTGTTGAAGTTGACACACCTAATTCTTTCGCTATTGTTTTTATGGTAATTTTTTGCTTCATTTTTTATGGATAGGCAAATTAAATCTTATTTTTTTGCTAAATTAATGAATTTTAAAGAATAAAGTTATCAACACGAAACCGTTTTCGTTACTTAAACTTTACCAGATTAACTAAATTATATTCTATATTTACTCTGTGGAATGTAAATTTATTGTTAATACAAATCAAATTTACAGTTATTATTTAACAAATTATACATGAAAAAACTTAAATTATTTTTAATTGGTATTCTTTTAAGTTCATCTTTTGCAATGTTTGCTCAACAAACAGCAAAAGGTATCGTTAAAGAAAAAACATCGGGAGATCCTCTACCAGGTGTTAGTATTATAGTTAAAGGTACCCAAAAAGGTGCTGAAACAGATTTTAATGGTAACTTTAATTTACCGAATGTAAAAAAAGGAGACGTTCTTCTTTTTAGGTATTTAGGGTATGCTAATAAAGAAGTTACAATTACATCAAATTTTAATTTGGTTGTAGAGTTAGAAGAGTCTTCTCAACAATTAGATGAAATTGTTGTAGTTGGTTATGGTACCACAACAGTAAAAGATGCAACAGGTTCAGTAGAAGCTATTACAGCAAAAGAATTTACAAAAGGTAACATAGTAACACCAGAAAACTTATTAAGTGGGCGTGTTGCAGGTGTAAACATTACAACAAGTGGTGCTCCTGGTTCTGGTTCTCAAATTAGAATTCGTGGTGGTTCTTCTTTAAACGCATCTAACGATCCTTTAGTGGTTATTGACGGTTTACCTTTATCTGGAGTAGATTTAAATAGTATTAACCCAAATGATATCGAATCTTTTTCGGTTTTAAAAGATGCTTCTGCAACATCAATTTATGGTTCTAGAGGTGCAAATGGTGTTATTATTATTACTACTAAAAAAGGTAGAACAGAATATACTTTAGACTACGATGTTCAAGTAGGTTTTGGTGAAATTAAAAACAGAGTTAGTGTATTTAATGGAGACGAATTTAGAAATTTAGTCAATACCAGAAGACCTAGCGATGCTGGTCTTTTAGGAACTGCTAATACAAATTGGCAAGATGAGATTTTTCAAAAATCTGTTGCAACGCAACACAATTTAACGGCTAGAGGTCAAATATTTGGTTTTTTACCAACTAGACTTTCTGTAAACTTTTCAGAAATTGAAGGTAACCTATTAACATCTCAATTTGATAGATCAAACATATCTGTATCTATGAACCCTTCATTTTTTGATGATCATTTAAAGGTAAGCCTAAATTATAATAGAGCTTTTGTTGACAACAGATCTGCTGATTCAGGACAGGTAAACTCAGCTTTGCGTTATGACCCTACACAGCCTGTTTACGATCCAACATCTCCTTTTGGAGGGTTTTATCAACATATAAATAGAACACCAGGTGGAATTTTAGTAGAAAATGGAACAAGAAACCCTGTTGCTGCTTTGTTGCAAAACAATAACAACTCTAATAGATTTAGACAATTTGGTAATTTAAAGTTAGATTACAAATTACATTTCTTACCAGAAGTTACAGCTACTGTTTCTGCAGGTTTTGATAAATCTAAAGAAGAAGGATCTTTTTTTAGCCCATTAAATAGTCCTGCAAACTATACAGACTTATTTGTTGGGGGTGAAGGTTCATTTATTAATGAGTTTGAAAATGAAAACTTTAATGCGTACTTAACTTATGTAAATACATTTGACAAATTAAAAACAGATGTAATGGTAGGTTATGATTATCAATCTTTTAACAGCTCTGGAAATAGTACAGGAAACATTAGAAACCCTAATGACCAAGGTGCTACTTCTTATGTAAACACTCCTGTTGTTTTGGTAGGTTTTTTAGCAAGAGCAAATCTTACTTTTAACGAAAAATACTTATTAACTCTAAACTACAGAAGAGATGGTACTTCTAGATTTGGTCCTCAAAACAGATGGGGTAATTTTGGGGGTGCAGCATTTGCTTGGAGAATGAGCGATGAGAACTTCTTAAAAGACAATGAAGTAATTTCTGAATTAAAACTGCGTGCATCTTATGGTGTTAATGGTCAACAAGATGGTATTGCTGGAGATTTATATTTAGATAGGTATCGTTTTGGAAACCAAAACTCTCAATATATATTTGGTGGTAATCCAATTCAGTCTACAATTCCTTCTGAAAGAAGTAGTTTAAAATGGGAAAATACAGCAACTATAGAATTAGGTATAGACTATGGTTTATTTGATAACAGAATTTCTGGATCTATAAATGCTTTCCAAAAAAATTCTACAGATTTATTATCTGATGCTCCTGTTGCAGATGCTTCTAATTTTACAAATAGAGTACTACAAAATATCGGAGATTTACAAGTAAATGGTTTAGAATTCACATTAAATGCAGATGTGGTTAAAACTCAAGAATTAGATTGGAATATCAATTTTAACGCAACTTATATAGATAGAGAAATTAAAGAATTGGCATTAGGTCAAGATATTACTACAGGTGGTATTGCTGGTGGTACAGGTAACTTTATCCAACTATATAGCGAAGGTTTTGCTCCTAACTCTTTCTTTGTATACAAACAATTATATGATACTGCTGGTAAACCTATAGAAGGTGCTTATGCAGATTTAAACGGAGATGGAATTATAAATACAGATGATAGATACTTAAAAGAAAATCCTCAAGCGGATTTAGCTTTAGGTTTTCAATCGAACTTTAATTACAAAAATTTCGATTTAACATTTAATTTAAGAGCTCAAATTGGTAATTACGTATACAATAATGTAAATTCATCATTAGCTCAGTACGATTTATTACAAGACAATGCAGTTCTAGGGAATATACCTACTTCTGTTTTAGACACAAACTTTCAAAGAACATCAGATGTAATACTTTCTGATATTTACTTAGAAAATGCTTCTTTCTTAAGAATGGATAATATTACTTTAGGATATACCTTTGATAGACCTATCAAAAAATTTGCCTCTAACAGCATTCGTTTATGGGCTGGTATGCAAAATGTTTTTATACTTACAAACTACTCTGGTCTAGATCCAGAAGTATTTAATGGTATAGACAATACTATTTACCCAAGACCAAGAACATTTTTGGTTGGTGCAAACATTAAATTTTAATTAATAAAGAATTAATGATGAAAAATATATTAAAAATAGAAAAAATAGCAATTCTTTTTCTTGTGATGGTTGTAGCATTATCATCTTGTACAAAAGATCTAGATATTACACCAAAAGACGATCAAGATTTATTAGGTGAAGATTTTTTTGCAAATGAAACTGCTTATAAAGAATTGTTAGCAGGTGTTTATGGTAACCTATCTTTAACAGGTGTAGATGGTCCAGGATCATCAAACATAGATGGTTTAGATGCTGGTACAAGTCAGTTTGGTAGAGTTTTATTATATCTACAAACATTATCTGCAGATCAAATGATTTGGTCTTACGAAAACGACCCTGGAACCAGAGCAATACAACGTAATATTTGGAATGCAGATGACCCAATTATTTTGGGTATGTTTGGTAGAACTCACGTTACAATTGCTTTTGCAAACAATTTCTTAAGAGAAACTACAGATGCAAAATTGGATGAAAGAAATGTATCTTCTGCAACAAGAGCAGAAATAGTAAAATTTAGAGCAGAAGCAAGATTGCTTAGAGCAATGTCTTACTATTACATGATGGATTTATTTGGGCAAGCAAACTTTACAACCGAAAATGATGCAATTAATGCACAACCTCAAGCTTATGACAGACAGCAATTATTTGACTTTGTAGAGTCTGAATTAATAGCTATTGAAGCTGATTTAGCTGATCCAATGGCTGTAGAACATGGTAGAGCAAGCAAAGGTGTTGCTTGGATGATTTTAGCTAAAATCTATTTAAATGCAGAAGTATATATTGGACAAGAAAAATATACAGAATGTTTAGATTATTGTAAAAAAATTATTGCAGGTGGTTATACGTTAGCTACAGATTATCAGCACAATTTTATGGCAGATAATGATGTAAATTCTGCAAGTAACGAAATTATTTTTCCTTTAATTTCAGACGGAACATTTACACAAAACTACGGACCAACAACAGTTATGATTAATGGTGCAGTAGGAAGTATAGAATCAAATGGTGCTGCATTAGGCGTTGGCGCTGGTGGCTGGGGTGGAGCCCTAAGACTTAGAAAAGAATTTGTACAATTGTTTGATGGCGGAATTTACAATACAGATACTAGAAACACGATTATATCATCAGAAAGAGATATTGAAATATTAGATATTTCTGACAAAGATCAAGGGTATATTTTAGAAAAATATTCTAATGCAAAATCTACAGGTGGTTTTGGTGTAGATCAAACCTTTGTAGATACAGATTTTCCTTTATTTAGATTGGCAGATGTATATTTAATGTATGCAGAAGCTCATTTAAGAGGTGGTACAGGCGCAAATCCTGCAGATCTTTTAACTTATGTCAACTCTTTAAGAACTAGAGCTAACAATCCGCAAAACAATTTAACAATTGCAGATGTAGATTTAGATTTCATTATAGATGAAAGAGCAAGAGAGTTACACTGGGAAGCGCACAGACGTCAAGACTTAATTCGTTTTGGACGCTTTACAGGAGGAAACTATAACTGGGTATGGAAAGGAAATGGAACAAGTGGTATCTCAATACCATCTAACTTAAAATTATACCCAATACCTTCAGCAAGTTTGGCTTCAAACCCAAATTTAGTTCAAAACGCTGGATATTAATTAAAAATACAAATTAGAAATAATGGAAAACATAAAAAGATTTTCAGCAATTACAATTATTGGACTGGCATTAATCATGTTTACTTCTTGTAATGATAGTTCTGAAAAATTCACAATAGGCTCACCAACAGCTCCAGTTTTACAAGACTTAAACTTTAACAGATTAGAGTTAGACGCTGTCAATACAGGTAACCCTGCAATTACCTTAAACTGGCAAGATGCAGATTATGGGCAACAAACTGCAATAAATTATTTAATTCAGTTTTCTAGTGATGATGCATTTACTGAACCAATAACTGCAACCACCGTTACAGGACAGACCTCTATTACACTTTCTGTAAACGAAGTTAACTCTGCAGCAGGTTCTGCTGGTTTAAATCCATTTGAATGGAAAAATGTGTATATAAGAGTAGCTTCTACCTTAGGAACGCAAGGAAATGAGATTGTAAGTTCTAACACAATTAACTTAGAAGTTTATCCTTACTTTAATTATGTCTTTAACGATTATTATTTAGTTGGAAATGCAACTGCACCAGACTGGAATAACAACAACAACAACCCTGCATTGTTTAGAGATGCTTCTGACAGCAATAAATATTACTATACAGGATATTTTGGGACAGGAGAATTTAAAGTTCTAGAAGTTAAAGGTTTATGGCAACCTCAATGGGGTACTAACGACGCTTCTTCTATTGATGTAAACCCTGGTGGAGGAACAGACCCTGGAACTTTTCCAAACAATAACAATGCAATAGCAGCAGCCGGTTTTTATAGTTTTAGTATAGATTTTGCTAGTAAAACCTACGCTTTTGAACCTTTTGATGCTAGCGGAAAGACAAGTCCAGCATCCTTATCTATTGAAGGAACTAGCACTGCAAATGTAGTAGCTATGACACCTTTATCTTTTGATGGACACGTATGGTATGCAAATGGTGTAAGATTAACACCTGGTAATGTGGAATTTGTTACAGATACTTCTGCAAAATGGGGTGCTGACACTTCATTTTCTGGTGTAGCAACAGATGGTGGTGGTCCAATTCCAGTACCTGTAGAAGATAATTATGATATCTGGTTTAACGATTTAACTGGGCGTTATATTTTAATTCCTTTAAACTTATAATATCTAATAACTCTTAATATAAAAAAAATGAATATTTATATAAAAAGATTAAGCTACTTATTTTTATCACTTACACTTTTATTAGGTGCTTGTGATGCTGAAGAAAGCTTAACAATAACAACACCAGATCCTGAATTTGTTTTAAATACACCAGGTATTAGTAACATATTCTTAAATTTTGCTTTGCCAGACAATCCTGCATTTACAATTACTTGGAGAGATGAGGTTAACACAGGAGCAACTTACAATGTAGAAATGTCTTTAGATGCTGAATTTACAAATCCAATTGCATTGGGTAGTTCAGATAACAATAGTTTTTCTATGACTGTAAACGAGTTTAATACAGTTTTAAATGATGCTGATGTAAAATCATTCTCAAAAACACCTGTTTTTATGAGATTGAACACAGGTACTCAAACTTCAAACTCAGTACTTTTTCAAGTATCTAAATTTGCTGTAGAAATGCCATCTATTACTGGTCCAGATGCAGCTGTATCAATCATTTTATCAGATGTAGACCCAGAATTAGTAGCTACTACTATTACTTGGGATGATCCAGAAATTACGAGTACAAGTACAGTAGATATTACTTACGAATTACAAATGGTAAGTAATGGAAGTAATTTTGACAATCCTACTATTTTAGGAGAAACAAGTGATTTATCTTTAGAGCTTAAACATGGCGAATTAAACGACGCTTTATTAGCTAATGGAGGAACAGCTGGAACAGAATCTAAATTTGATTTTAGAATTAAAGCAACTGCTAAGACTGCTTCAGGAGACTTATTTAGAACTTCAGACTTAGTTTCGTTATCAATTACACCTTACGATGTAGCCTTACCTCCTGCTCTTTATGTAGTTGGTGCTGGTGCTGTAGATGCTGGTTGGGGATGGACTTCTCCAGTAGAATTACTTTTACAAGGAAAAAAATGGTCTGGTAATATCAATTTATCTCCAGATAATGGTGGTAACTTTAGATTTTTTACAGATAAAGCTTTAGAGTGGTCTTCACCAAGCTATAATTTCCCATATTTTACAGATAGAGGTTATACCATAGACAGTAATTTAGTAAACGCAAATGATGGAGATTCTAATTTTCAATTTGTTGGAACTGCTGGTGCATATTTTATAGAAATAGATACAGAGGCAGAAACAATTACTTTAGGTCCAGCAGTAGTAGGTCCAAACTGTAATTATGATCAACTTTGGGTTGTAGGTGCTGGTGCTGTAGATGCTGGTTGGGGTTGGTCTAATCCAATTCAAATTAGCTGTACTGGAACAGGAGTTTATGAAGGTAATATCAATTTAACAAATGATGCTTTTAGATTTTTCTCTGATAGAACATTAGAATGGAGTTCTCCAAGTTTTAACTTTCCTTATTATGAAAACGAAGGTTATACAATAGACGCTAGATTAGAGAACGCTGCTGACGGTGATAGTAATTTTAAATTTAATGGAACTCCTGGTGAGTATGGATTAACAATAGACGATGTAAATAAAACAATCACTTTAAGCGATCCTATTCAATTATGTGACCTAGACCAATTATGGTTAGTTGGTGCAGGTGTGCCAGATGCTGGTTGGGGATGGGCTTCTCCAGTTGCACTGCCATGTACAGGTGCAGGGGTTTATTCTGGTCAAGTAACTTTTGCAAATGATGCCTTTAGATTCTTCACAAATAGAACTTTAGAATGGGGGTCTCCAAGTTATAATTATCCTTATTACGAAGGTGAAGGATATACTATAGACGCTAATTTTGAAAATGCGGCTGATGGTGATAGCAACCTTAAGTTTATAGGAACTCCTGGAGCTTATACATTAACTATAGATACAGTTAACAAAACAATTACTTTAAATTAAAACTTTTAAAAAAAGGCTGTGAACAAGTATTCACAGCCTTTTTTTATTTAAAAATTATAAGTATGATTAAAAAATTACTTTTTTTATTCTTTTTTATATGCTCTTTACTATCAAATGCTCAAGTAAGTTTCAATGTAAGTGCTATTGAAGTTAATGAACCCGTTACAATTACTGTTGATATTAATAGTACAGCCAGTAATTGTAATGGATTTAGCAACCCTTCAAAAGTATATATGCATTCTGGTATTGGAGACAAAAACAATGCTTTTGGCTTCAATGTAATTGGTAATTGGGGACAAGATGATGGTATTGGAGAAATGACTTCTAATGGAGATGGTACCTATAGTATTACCATAACACCACAAACCTATTATGGCTTAACACAAGCACAAGCAGATAATGCTGCACAAATAGGAATGGTTTTTAGAAATGAAACAGGTTCTCAAGAACTAAAAGCAACAGGTTGTAAAGATTTTATTTTTCCTGTCGGGAAAGTACAAATTAGTATTACAAACCCAACTTCTGGACAAGTATTAGTTAGTTCTGGAGAAAATTTAACAGTTTCTGCAACCATTAGTTTTCAAGGTTCTACAACTGTACAAGGATCATTCGAGGTATTTTACAACAATGTATCTGTACAAACAGGAAATTGCGGATTCCCTGCTTGTAACGCAACAATTACAAACATTACAGAAAGTGGTATTGTAAAATTTGTAGGTTCACCTCCTGGTTCTACAGAAACTGGTGAAGCTAGTTTTGAAGTAATAGTTGCTCCAACTGTCGTAGAAGAAACAATGCCTAATGGATTATTAGATGGTATCAACTATAATTCAGATCCTACAAAAGCAACATTAGTTTTATCTGCTCCTGGTAAAGATTTTATACAAGTTGCTGGTAGTTTTAACAACTACACTCCTACTGCTTCTTATGTAATGAAAAAAGATCCAAGTTCGGGTAAATTTTGGTTAGAAATTAACGGGTTAACTTCAGGAAAAATAGAAACCTATCAATATTGGGTATATGATCAAACGCCTATTGCTAATTCTCCATCAATTGTAAAAACTGCAGATCCTTTTTCAACATTGGTTTTATCTCCTTTTGATGATCCCTATATTTCTTCAAATTCATATCCGAATTTACCAACATATCCTGCAGGACAAGAAAGAGAAGTTACTGTTTTACAAACAGGACAAACAGCTTACCAATGGCAAGTGGCAAATTTTAATCCTCCTAAAGAAGAAGATTTAGTTGTTTACGAAGTTTTGGTTAGAGATTTTGACGCAAATAGAAATTATCAAGATTTAATAGATAGAATAGATTATTTCAAAAACTTAAATATAAATGCCATTCAATTAATGCCTGTTATGGAATTTGAAGGAAATGAAAGTTGGGGTTACAACACTTCATTTCACATGGCTTTGGATAAGTTTTATGGAACAGAAGAAAAATTCAAAGAGTTTATTGATCTATGTCATCAAAATGGAATTGCTGTCATCTTAGATGTTGCCTTAAACCATGCTTTTGGAAGAAACCCAATGGTTAGAATGTGGATGAATGATCCAGATAATGATGGTTGGGGAGATCCAAGTAGCGAGAATCCTTATTTTAATCAAACTGCTAGACATAGTTATAATGTTGGTAGCGATTTTAATCATCAAAGTACATTAACTCAAGAATACACAAAAAGAGTTGTAAAACATTGGATTGAAGATTTTAACATTGATGGTTTTAGATGGGATTTAACAAAAGGTTTTACTCAAAATTGTTCTGGTGGTGATGATGGATGTACAAACGGTTACCAACAAGATAGAGTTGATATTTTAAAACAATATGCAGATTATTCTTGGTCTTTAGACGCAGAACATTATGTGATTTTTGAGCACTTAGGTGAACAAAACGAAGAAAAAGAATGGGTAAATTATAGATTATCTGAAGGAAAAGGAGTTATGATGTGGGGTAAAATGACAGATCCTTACAGCCAATTAATCATGGGCTATAGCACAAATTCTAATATTTCTGGAATTGGTCATAAATCTAGATCTCAATTTAATGGCCCTAGACTTATTGGTTACCCAGAAAGTCATGATGAAGAAAGAATTATGTACAGAGCAGTTAATTTTGGTAACAGCGCAGTTTCTAGTCATGATGTGAAAAATTTAAATACAGCATTGTCTAGAATGTCTGCAATAGGTGCTTTTAGTTTAATGGTTCCTGGGCCAAAAATGATTTGGCATTTTGCAGATCTTGGTATGCAAAATTCTATTTTTACCTGTGATAATGGTACTGTAAACGAGCCAGGTGGAACTGATGGTGATTGTAAATTAGCCACAAAACCACAACCACAATGGTCAGAAAATTGGATTTCGAATACAAATAGAAAGAAAATTTATGATGATTGGGCTAGAATGAATTTATTAAAAATTAATGAACCTGTTTTTGAAGGAGATTATACCATTACTTCTGGTTCTTTAACGCCAAGGATTGATATTTTTGATACAAATATTGCCACAACAGCATTAAGAAATGTAATTGTATTAGCAAATTTTGATGTTATTGCACAAACTGTAAATACTAATTTCCCTTTTGCTGTAGATTGGGTAGATCTTATGGATGTAGAAAACAATTCTACGTATTCTGCAAGCACAATAACATTACAACCAGGAGAATTTAAAATTTTTGGTAATCAACCAGCTACGTTATCAAATAAAGGTATCGTTTTAGAAAATACTTCAACTAAATTATATCCAAATCCAACATCAAAAGAATTTCATATTTCTAAAAATGTAGAAAGTGTTTCAATTTTTGATATCACTGGCAAAAGAGTAAAAGATTTTACTAAAAATAATATTGAAAATAATATATTCTTAGTAAATGATTTAAATAAGGGAATTTATTTTGTGAGAATTCATAATACTAAAAACAACATAGAAACCAAAAAATTAATTATTAACTAATCTTAAATTAAAAAAAAATGAAAAAAAATTATTTTTTAATGTTCTGCAGTTTGCTTTTAGGATTAACTATGCAAGCACAAGTTTCTTATTCTGGTAATGGAGATAGTGGATTTGGTGGAACTGTTGGGGGTTCTACACTTAACATTTCAGATGATGGAACAACAATGACATTTTCATTTTCAAGAGGTGGATCTAACTTGGATAATGTTGTGGTCATATATGTTGACTCAAAATCTGGAGGATTTACTAATACGAATTCTTTTAATGACACTGGAGGTGCAGATAGAGTTGCAATTTCCACTACTAATGGATCAAGAGATCCAGAAGTGAGTTTTCCTTCTGGATTTACTGCTGACTATGCAATAACTGCTAAAAATGATTTTGCTGGTATTTTTGAACTTCAAGCAACAGGCAGTCATACTTTTATAGACACAGCCGATTTAACTCCTAACAATGACTCATCTTCTGCAACTCACACTTTTACTATCGATTTTTCGCAAATTGGAATAACAAATACAGATAAATTTGATTTTGTTGTAACTTATTGTTCTGGAGATTCATGGCTATCTAATGAAGTTATTGGAGATACGTCAAATATAACTGCAGGTACAGGAGCTTCTCCTAACCCTGGGCCTGATGGTTCTATTACCTTTTCGGATTCTAAAAGCTACCCAAACACTTGGACAGGAACTGCTACTGAAAATAATTATTGGGAGAATCCTGATAACTGGACAGAAGGTGTTCCTACATCAACACATAATGTATATATTCCTTTGGTTACAAATCCACCTGCTACTACTGCAGCCGTTTCAATAAATAAAGGTATTATTAAATCAGGGGCTTCATTAGTTGTAAATGACGCTTTTACAGGAACTATGACTTACGAGAGAGAACTAGGTACTGCAAATTGGTATTTAATGTCATCTCCTGTCTCGGGTGTAACTTTCAATGATAGTTTTGTAAGTGCTAACGGAATAGATAGTGGTACAGATAATAACAAAGGTATTGCAACATACACAACTGCAACAGATAGTTGGAGCTATTTACAAGCTGCTGGATCTATTAGCGCTTCAAATGGACTTGGGTATTCTGTAAAAAGGAGTACTAGTGGAACTGTTACATTTACTGGGACAGTAAATAATGGCGATATTTCAATTCCTGTAAGTAATACAAACAATGGTTTTAACTTAATTGGAAATCCTTATTTAACTCATTTTAATGCTGCCTCTTTTATACAACAGAACACTGGAAATTTAGTTTCTGAAACTTTATGGCTTTGGAATCAATCAACAGGTAATTATGAAACTTATAATATACTATCAGGAATTGTAGTTGCACCAACTCAAGGTTTTTTTGTGAGATCTTCAAATGGTATAAATTTGACTGCTTTATCAGGTGGTCAGCTTCCAAGTATACCTAGTTACCCAACTTTTCAAAAAACATCAAATACAAAAGTAAAGTTAATGATGAATGATGGTACATCTGATAGATTTGCTAAAATCTATTACTTAGACAATGTAACCAAAGGTTTTGACAATGGTTTTGATGGTGAAACTTTTAGCGGAATTGAAAATAGCGTGGATGTTTTTACTAATTTAGTAGCAGATAATCAAGGTAAAAAATACCAAATACAAGCGTTGCCAATTGCTGAAATGGAAACTATGGTTGTACCTATTGGAATAAAAGCTGATGCTGGAAAAGAAATTACGTTCACATCAGAAAACATCAATTTACCTTCTGGTTTAAAAGTGTTTTTAGAAGATAGAACTACAAATACATTTACACTTTTAGATGAGGCTAATAGTAACTATAAAGTTACATTAACAGAAAATACAAACGGTATTGGTCGTTTTTATTTACATACAAAATCATCTACTTTAAGTACGAATGATGTTAGTTTAGAAAACGTAAGTGTGTATACTGTAAATAAATCTATTTTAAAAATAACTGGTTTATCTCAAGGAAAATCGAATATTAAAGTATTTAATGTATTAGGAAAACAAGTATTAAATACTTCTTTTCAATCTAATGGTGTGCATGAAGTTTCTTTACCTAATTTATCTACAGGACTATATATAGTTCAGTTAGAAAACGAATCAGGTAAATTAAGCAAGAAAATAGTTTTAGAATAATCTCGATAATTTTAAATTTAGACACATTATGAAAAATAATATAGAAAATACACAAGATAAAAATCAAGAAATAACTCGTAAAGATGCTATTAAAAAAATGGGTAATTACGTAAAATATTCAGCTTTAACTGCATTAGGAACTTATTTAATTTTAAGTCCACAGAAAGCTCAGGCTCAAAGCCCAGAAGCTCCTGGTACAGGGTTTTAATTTTTGAATAAACCACTATGGATTTGAAATCCATAGTTTTAAACAAAAGAATGAAATTCTTTCATAACATTACTCTAATATCCAGTTGCCTTTTTCTGAATTGGGCTTATCCTTATGATGTTCAAGATATTCCTGAACCATTTCATTACCTTACCAGTACTCCAAGCTCCATAACCAACAGCCCAAAAATGCCTACCCCAATACTGTTTATTTAAATTGGGAAATTCCTGCTGTAACATTCTTGATGAGCGACCTTTCAGCTTCTTTACCAAAACACTTATACTCAAAGATGGAGGAAACTCAACATGCATATGGACATGATCCTTGCTTACAACTCCTTTTAATATATGAACATTTTCAGAATTACATATTTGGATTAGTAAATCGCGACATCGATTTTGAACATCGCCTCGCAAAACAGCATATCGGTATTTTGTTGCCCGTACAATATGGCAAATCAAATTGGTTATCGAATGTGAATTCCTACGATAGTTTGGCATTCTACAAAACTAAAACATTTATAGAAACTAAAGTAACTGCAATAAAATTGCAGGGTTTTAACCTTTAACTTGATAATAAATAATATAATCAAGTAATTCATCTCTATGTTCTAAATCAAGGATAACATACTGTGATGAAGTAGACGGAAATTGATATTTATGAATACCACTTCGTTTAGAAACGGTCAATTCAACATCAATATTGGTATCATCTAAATGTACTTTGTAAAACCCAGGTTCTGCAACTTCATTTTTATGAGAAAATTTAGATTTGTAGCCTTTATGTCCATCAGCTCCATTATTAAAAACTTGTTTATTGGTTGGCATTAACAAAATATCTCCATAATCAGAAACTCCAGTTCCACTTATATGTGTATGCGAAAATCCATAAATTTCGTTGTCAGAATAATGATATCCTGAGCATCCATCCCAACCATCAAGCCTTGTATCTGGAGAGAGCTGGATCATACCAAAAGGCATTGTTGCTCCTGGATAAGTATGCCCATGCCCCCCTGTTCCAATAAAAGGATTTACATAAGAAATTAGGTTTTTATCTTTTTTGGCAACTTTAATTTCTTCATTAGAATTGCAAGAAATGAATACGAATACACTAAGAAAAAATGAGAAAAATTTAAGTTTCATCAAAATAGATTATTAAATTCATATCAAATATAACAGAAAATGAAAATTAGCCATTATTTTATTCCTTTTTTTAGTAAAGTGCCATTAATTAAACTAATAAAATAAAGAAACTAAACTAGTAAACCTCCTTAAAAAAACGACTTTTTAAAAAGCCCAAACCATAACTAAAAAATTGAGTTATAGTAGTTAAGACACTTAAAAAACCTACTATAAGCCCGTATTTAAGCGTTGCATCTACTAATAAAACTAAGAAATACAGATAATAGCATGCTAGTAAAGTAAGCTCTCCAAAAAAGGCTAAAAACACACTAAAAACCAAGCCTAAAATAAACACACTTGGAAACCAATAAGTAATTTTAGCAGTTTTAGGATACTTTTTATTTAAGAAAGGTCTTGCCGTTCCAAAACCAAATGTTTGCTTAAAAAACTGTGGTATGGTGCTTCTACGTTTATGATACACAAATGCTTTTTCTATCAATTGTGTTTCGAAACCATTTTGCCATAATCTAAAGGTTAAATCGATATCTTCTCCGTTTTTCATTTTAGAAAAACCTTGTGTTTTTTCGAATGCTTTTTGAGACAATCCTAAATTAAAACTTCTAGGTTGAAATTTACCAACGGCTTGTTTTCTACCCCTAATGCCGCCAGTGGTTAATACAGCTGTCATAGAATAATTAATGGCTTTTTGTAGTGCTGTAAAACTTTTATGAGCTGCATCTGGACCACCAAAAGCATCTGTAAAATTAGTTTCTAACACTTTTTTTACTTCAGATAAATATTGAGTTGGCAAAATAACATCTGAGTCTAAAATGATAAAATAGTTTCCTGTGGCTTTTTGCATGCCAAAATTACGGCTTGCTCCTGCTCCACTGTTTTCTTTAAAAAAATATTTTATAGTAAGCTTTGAAGTATATTTTTTAACAATTTCTTTAGATGTTATTGATGAACCATCTTCTATAACAAGCACCTGAAAACTGTCTAGAAAATCTTGTTGGGTAAGACTTTCTAACAACTCGTCTATTTCTTTAGGACGATTATATACAGGTATTATGATGCTGAAAAGAAGTTTCAAAATTTAAAAGTTTAAAAGTTTAAAAGTTGAAAGTTTTAATTACTAAAAAAAAAAACAACTTTAAAATATGCTATTAACTAGCAAACAGGTTTAGCCCTGATTGAGCGGTTTGTTTGAGCTCTTTTTTATTCTTTTTTGAATAAAAAAAGCGAGTAGCGAAAGCAGGAAATGGCTTCTACTCAAACTTTTTAATAACTGCATCGCTTACACCCATGTTAGAAAAACCTCCATCGTGAAATAGGTTTTGCAGAGTTACTTTTTTGGTTAAATCTGAAAATAACGAAATGGTATAATCTGCACAATCTGCTGCTGTGGCATTGCCTAAAGGACTCATTTTTTCTGCATAGGCAATAAAACCATCAAAACCTTTTACACCAGTTCCTGCTGTAGTTGGTGTTGGCGATTGCGAAATGGTGTTGACACGCACTTTGTGATCGCGCCCAAAAAAATAACCAAAACTACGTGCAATGCTTTCTAAATAGGCTTTATTGTCTGCCATATCATTATAATCTGGAAAAACACGTTGTGCGGCCATATAAGTTAAAGCCACAATGCTTCCCCACTTGTTCATGGCTTTTTTGTTGTACAAAACATTCATCGTTTTATGAAAAGAGACTGCTGAAACGTCCCAACCTTTAGTGGTAAAATCGTATTTTGGATCTGTGTAATGTTTGCCTTTTCTTACGTTTACAGACATACCTATCGAGTGTAAAACAAAGTCGATTTTACCTCCAAGAATATTCATAGATTTTTCTACCAGGTTTTCTAAATCTTCTACAGATGTTGCGTCTGCAGGAATAATTTGCGAGTTTGTTTTTTCTGCCAATGCATTTAACTCGCCCATTCTCATAGCAATAGGTGCATTTGTTAATACAAATTCGGCGCCTTCTTCATGGGCTCTTTCTGCTACTTTCCAAGCAATTGAATGCTCGTTTAAAGCACCAAAAATAATTCCTTTTTTTCCTTTTACTAAATTGTACATTGTGGTTGTTGGTTTTTAGTAGGTAGTGTTTTTTTTTGATCGTTTTCAATTAAGTTCTCGTCTGCGCTCGAACTGACAACTATCCTTTTTCTTAATATACTTTTCTTGATTCTAGTTTAATAATTCTTTTGCGTGGATTAAAGCTGAGTCTGAAATATCTTTTCCACTTAACATTTCTGCAATTTCTACAACACGTTCTTCTGTAGTTAGTTGCTTTAAATTGGTAGTAGTTACTCCTTTTACTTCTTCTTTATACACTTTATAATGGCTGTTTCCTTTGGCTGCAATTTGTGGTAAGTGAGTAATGGCAATTACTTGCATATTTTTACTCATATTTTGCATAATAGCTGCTATTTTGTTAGAAACTTCTCCAGAAACACCTGTATCTATCTCATCAAAAATAATGGTGGGTAATTGTGTATTTTCTGATAAAACTTTTTTTACAGATAGCATTATTCTAGACAACTCTCCACCAGAAGCTACTTTTTTTAGTTCGCCAAAATTACCACCTTTGTTGGCTGCAAAGAGAAATTCTAATTCGTCTTTTCCGTTTGAAAAATAAATAATAGTGGGTTTTACTTTTATTGAAAAGCGTGCATTTTGCATGCCTAAATCTGCCAGTAAATTTTGTAATTCTTTGGTTAAATGTGGAATTGCCTTTTTTCTAGCATTACTGATTAAATGGGCAATATTATCTAACTTTTCTGCAACCGCATGTATTTCTTTTTTCTTGTTTTCTATCTCTTCCTCTGCAGATTCTACTTGTCTTACTTTTTCTGATAATTGCTCTAATACTGCTAACAATTCTTCATTAGAGTTTACATAATGTTTTTTTTGCAAATTGTATAACACTTGCAGTCTGTCGTTAATTTCTTCTGCTTCGTTAGGACGAAACTCTACAGTTTCGTTGGCATTTTCTAATTCTGTAACAATATCATCAACCTCTATTTTTACAGAGGTTATTCGTGCTAATACCTCTTGGTATTCTTTAGAAAAAGGGGCAATTTTAGTTAATTTAGTTTCTAGACTGTGTAGTAAATTTTGTATGCCAATTTCTTCATTTATAGAAATTTCTAAAGCTTCAGACAAGTTGAGCTTGATGTGCTCTATATTATTTAATTTCTCTAATTTTTCCTCTAACTCGTCTTGTTCTTCTTTTTTAATATTTGCTTTTTCTAATTCTGTAAACAGATGCAAATTATAATCAAATTGTTGGTTGGCTTCTTTTTGCTGATTTTCTAATACTTCTAGTTCCTTTTTAAGCACATTCAGCTGTGTAAAACCACTGTTGTAAGAGGCAATTTTTCCTTGATTTTGTGCAAGTGCATCAATAATGGCAAACTGAAAAGAGGTATCTGATAACTGCATGGTTTGATGTTGCGAATGCACATCTATCAATTTTGTTCTTAACTCGTTTAAAACTGATAAGGTTACAGGTGTATCATTTACAAAAGCTCTTGATTTTCCTGAAGGTAAAATTTCTCTTCTAATAATGGTTTCTGCTTCGTAATCTAAATCTACTTCTTCAAAAAAATCTTGTAAGTTGTAATTAGTAATTGCCAATTTAGCTTCTACAATACATTTTTGAGAAGTGTCTTTTAGAGACGATAAATCTGCTCTGTTACCCAAAACCAAGCCCAAAGCACCTAATAAAATCGATTTTCCTGCACCAGTTTCTCCAGTAATGATAGATAAACCGTTGGAAAAATCAATACTTAAATGATTGATTAAAGCGTAATTATTTATAGAAAGTTGTGATAGCAAATTGACTAATTTTTAGGAGATAAAATTAGTGAAAAATTGTGAATTCTAAAGAAATGTTTTTTTATATCTATCTAATCTATTTTTCTCCACTTAGAATTATTATTGGGAGAAATTCTACGAACAGTTTGTATCAAACGTTGTTTTTTTCTGGTTTGAGTTTCCTCTGAGTATAGATTAACAATTTCATCTGCTTTTGCATCAAAGAACACTCTAATTAGATAATTACCCACTGTTTTATTAAAAATGCCTTCTAATGCAATTACACTGTCTTCTATACTTTGTTGAGACGATACTTTGGATGTTACCAGATTATCGAAACCTTTTCTATGATAATTGTATAAAGTATTTCTAAACACTTTTAATTTTGGCGCCATTAAATTGTCTATTAATAAAAAACGATTTTGTTTTCCAACCACATTTTGCCAAGAGGTAAGTCCACTTTGTTGCGCCTGTAACATTACATTTTGCGCTTCTTTTAATTCGTTTTCTCCTCCATAAAGTGCAAAAGTATCTGCATCTAAGCCTAAAATTACTTGTACATAAAAAACAATGGTAGAGATTAGGTTGCTATCAAAAGTATTTCTATTATAAATTAAAGGATCAAACTCGTTGTAACGAAAATTAAATTCGTTGTCTTTAATATTTAAAATAGGCGACGCATATGTTGAATTAAAAATGGGTCTTGTAGATTGTACCTGCAAGGTAGCTGTAAAATTGTTATTGTTTCTAGAAGTTATTATAATGGTAAATGCGCAATCTATTCGCTCTTCTGGCTGTACCGTTTTGTTAGTCCATTTTGTTTGGTTTACAAATTCTGTTAACGAAGTTTGTAATGTTTTAAAAACTTGGGTATTAGACCCTTGTACCTGATTGTAATTTACAGTAACCAAAGCATTTAGCTCTTGTGAGGTTACATACAAACTAGCGGACAAAAAAATAAAAAAAAATAAGAGTTTACGCATTTTATAAAATTAGCTTTGTCTATTTAATTGTGTTGATTAACTATCTAAAGACTAGCTACAACAGCTTTAACAGACAATTTATTTTTGTAATTTATTTACAATTTCATTCATTATATCTTTAGCAACTTCTACTTTAGATTTTAATGTAAACGATTTCTCGTTAAAATTTTTATCAATAATAGTAATTTTATTGGTATCAGTTGCAAAACCTGCACCTTTATCTTGTAAAGAATTTAGTACAATAGCATCTAAATTTTTTCTTTCTAATTTAGTTTTTGCATTTTCTAGTTCGTTATTGCTTTCTAATGCAAAACCTACTAAAAATTGCTCTTTTTTAACAGCTCCTAAAGATGCTAAAATATCTTTTGTAGGTGTTAACTGAATCTCTAACGTTGCTGAAGACTTTTTTATTTTCTGATTGACAACATTTTTTGGTTTATAATCTGCCACAGCTGCAGAAAGAATAGCAATATCTACTTGATCAAAATATTTATGTGCTTCTATGTACATTTGTTCAGCAGAAACCACATTAATTCTATGTACAAAAGAATGTTTTGTTTGTTGGTTGCTTGGGCCCGAAATTAAAAAAACTTCTGCTCCTAAATTTGCAGCTGCTTCTGCAATTGCAAATCCCATTTTACCCGAAGAATGATTGCCAATAAAACGAACAGGATCAATAGCTTCGTATGTTGGACCTGCTGTTAGCAATATTTTTTTTCCTTTTAAAGGCAATTTAGAAACAATATCTTTTTCTATAAATGATACAATATCTTCAGGTTCTGCCATTCTACCTTCACCTACCAAACCGCTTGCCAATTCACCAGAAGTTGCAGGTATTAAAATATGACCAAAGCTTTGTAAAGTATCTAAATTTTTCTTTGTTGATGGATGGATATACATATCCAAATCCATAGCTGGTGCAAAATACACAGGACATTTTGCAGACAAATAGGTTGCCAATAATAAATTATCGCAAGTTCCATTAGTCATTTTAGATAGTGTGTTTGCTGTTGCTGGTGCAATTAACATATAATCTGCCCAAAGTCCTAATTCTACGTGATTGTTCCACAATTCATTTT
Organism: uncultured Polaribacter sp.; assembly: GCF_947503855.1. Classification (GTDB taxonomy): domain Bacteria; phylum Bacteroidota; class Bacteroidia; order Flavobacteriales; family Flavobacteriaceae; genus Polaribacter. Next base: position 68,840 of record NZ_CANNFF010000010.1, read on the forward strand.
CGTCTTCTTTAGAGTAAAATGAAGAGTTTACAGGATTTTTAGAAAGTGTAGATAGTGTAAGAGGTGTTATAAAATCTTTAGACGCAGGTGTCATTATAACTTTAACATCTGCGCCTAATTTTATAAATAAACGAACTAAACTAGCCGTTTTGTATGCTGCAATTCCTGCAGTAATACCTAAAAGTATTTTTTTATTTTTTAAAACAGACATTACTCTGCATCAGGAGTTCTATGATAAACTTTATCATTTAACCACTCTTCTACTGCAATTGCTGCTGGTTTGGGTAATCTTTCGTAAAATTTAGATACCTCTATTTGTTCTTTGTTTTCAAAAACTTCTTCTAAAGAATCGTTATAGGTAGCAAATTCGTCTAGTTTTTCTACCAATTCTTTCTTTAAGTCTCCATTAATTTGTTCAGCTCTTTTTGCAATAATAGAAATCGCTTCGTAAATATTTTGAGTTGGCGCCTCTATTTCTTCTTTGTTGTAAGTAATGGTACTTAATGCTGCATTTGTATCTTTATAATCCATAATACTATTTTATGTTTTCTTTGTTCTTTTTATTGTATTCGTCAAGCTTTTTTAAAAAAACGTCTCCTTTTTCTTTCTCTTTTTCTAAAGTGGCTAATATTTCGTTAGCATCTTCCATAAATTTAGAATTGGGAAAATTAATTTTTAGCTTATCGTATGCGTCTACAGCTTCTTTAGCTCGCTCTGTCTTTCTTCTGTCTGTACTTTTTAGCACAAAATCATGTGCCGCTTTAAGTCTGTAATATAAAGCTTCTTCTTTGTATTTTGTACCTAAATAATCTTCTAACAAATTGTCAAACGCTTGTATTGCTGCTTTGTAATTTCTTAAATCGTAATCTGCAGTTCTGTAGTATGTTTTGGCAATTTCGAAATACTTTTTTTCTAGTTTTTGCCTTATCTCTTTGTAATATTTATTAGCTTCTTCTATTTTATCAGAATCTGAATAATTATTTATAAAACTTTGAAATGCTTCTAAAGCTTTATTGGTATCCGTAGGGTCTATACTAAACCTGGGTGATGCTAATTTATAACTGTAGGCAGTCAAAAATGCTGCTTCTTCTTTTTTAGAACTTTTCGGATAGTTTTTTACAAAACGATCAAAATAGTAACCCGCAATTGTATAGTTTTTTTCGTTTAAATTAGATTGTGCTACCATAAAAGAAACACGCTCCATTTGAGGTTTACCTCTGTAAGATGGGGTAATTTTCTCAAATAAACGCAATGCTTTCGAATATTTTTGGCTTTCGTATAATTTTACAGCCATTTTATACTGCTCTTCTACAGTACCTTTATTTAATACTTTTTGGTACTCTCCACAAGAGAATAACATCAGGCTAAGTGTAAATAAATACGCTAAATTTTTAATTTTTTGCATCGGGCAAAATTAGTAATTAATTATGGATAATAAAAGAATTTATTTTGAGCAACTAGAAACTAAACTTCTAATTGTAATTCTTTGATTTTATGACAATTTAAAAACGATTTACCTGTAATTAAATTGTACCCTACAATTATCAATAAAAAATATGATTAAAAGTAAATTTAGATATTAAAAGTTTGTTAATCTTAAATTTGATATCTAATTTAAAAACGGGCTACAAAAGTCGCTATTTTATTCTCTAACTCTTTACTTGCAGACACCAATGGTAAACGAACAGTGTTTTTACAAATACCTAATTCTTGTAAAACGGTTTTTATACCTGCTGGATTGTTTTCTGCAAAAATTAAATCGATAATTTCCATCAGTTTAAAATGAGTTGCGTACCCCTCTTTGTTTTTGCCTTCTAATCCGCAGTTAATCATATTAGAAAATGCTTTTGGATACGCTTGCCCAATTACAGAAATTACACCAGAACCACCTGCTAAAGTAACTCCTAAAGCCAAATCATCATCACCAGAAATTATTAAAAAATCTGCTGGTTTATCTCTTAAAAGCTCTAAATATTGTTGTGTATTGTTACCTGCTTCTTTTACACCAACTATATTTTTAAAATCTTTTGCCAAACGTATGGTTGTGCTTGCATCCATATTTTTTGCGGTTCTGCCAGGTACATTATATAGAATGATTGGCTTTTGTGTTGCTTGTGCAATGGCTTTAAAATGCTGATAAAAACCTTCTTGTGTTGGTTTACTGTAATATGGCGCTACAGACAATATACCGTCTATATTACTTAAGTCTGTATTTTTTATATCTTCTACAACAGCCATTGTATTATTACCGCCAATACCTAAAACTAAAGGAACTCTATTAGCGTTTACTTTTACAATAGCGTTAATTATTTGTTGTCTTTCTTGTTTAGAAATGGTTGCGCTTTCTGCAGTTGTACCATTTATTACTAAATAGTTGGTGCCATTTTCTATGTTATAATTCACTAATTTTTCTAGTGCATTAAAATCTACACTTAAATCATCTTTAAAAGGGGTAATTAAAGCAACACCTGTGCCTATAAATTTTTGCATTATATACTTATTTAGAAATGCAAAATTACAATTTTAAGATTGATTTTAAACTAGGTTTTTAAACGGAATAGAAAGAATAAACAACTTTTTATAGAAAGTTTAAATTTATAGCTTTTTTAAAATTTGCAGGTATTTTTTTAGTTCGAATATAAATTGATCCACATTGGCTATATCTTCTGAAATTTCTATATCAAAAAGAGATGAATTTACCTTAGAAAAGCCCACTTTAAAAGTTGCTTGAGATTGTAAAACAGCATTTTCTGCATACAAATTAGGTTGGTTAAAGTAGCCAATTAACAAATCGAACGGTTGTTCTAAAAAGCTTTTAAAACTCTGTTGAATATAAGCTCCTTTCCAATTTAAATCGGATTCAGAAAAATGTTTGTATGAGTATTTGTTATGCTTGTTAAACTTTCTGTAAGAGTATATTTTTAGGTTTCTAAGTTCTAAAGCCTCTTCTACAATATCTAAAATTGGTATTTTAGATGTAATGTCTTCTGTAGAAATAATACCAACAGTAACAATTTTTTTTTGTGATATTTTTCTAGTTTCTATAGAGTTTAATAAAGACTTATTAAATTTTTTCTGAAGAATATTGTATTTGAGTTTGGTAAATTTCATTAAAAAATTCTAGTGTCGTAAAAGTAGTAATTATTTTATTTATCTGTAATTTCTAGCAAAATAAACTGGTTTAATTGTTTGCCATATTTTTGAAAATTATTATCAGAAACAAACAGTAAGGTATTATTCCCATTTTTTAATGTTGGCCCAAATGTAATTCCTTCTATATTATCTATAAATCCGTGAGCTAACTTATCTTTTATACTTTCAAAATTAAATATTAATGTTTTTTTTAAAGCGATAAATTTTGTGTTCTTTAAAGAATCTATTGCTATACAATTGGTCGTACTTTCTGTAACTTCTGCCTTAAAAACACGAATAATATTTCCGTAAACATCATATCCATTTTGATAGGTTCTTTCTACCACAAAAAACTTATTTTCTTCATATTCTAAAATAGCTGTAACTCCGTTTAAATTTACATCTCCTTTAGCAGGCTTTGTAATTTTTTCTAGTTGATATGCAAATTGCTTAGTAGCTTTACCTGTTTGTTTATCAAAATAAGTTAGTCTAATTGGCGAATTTGTTTCGGTAAAAGTAGGATCTACTCCATCTGATTTTAAGACACCTTCCATAGCCACCCAAAACCCTTTGCTATTAGCACTTTTAGAAGAAGCTTCTAAAGTAGCATTATGTTTCATGTTTTGTATATGAGACAAGGTTTTTGGTAATGGAAATTCTTTTATAAAATTACCTGAACTATCTGTTTTAAAAACGAAGGTTGGTTTGTTGTATGCGATATTACCCTCGCTAACAAAATGGATTTCATTTGTATTTTCATCAACAAAAATAGATTCTAAATCAAAGTAATTGTTTTTATAAAAAGTACTTATTGTATCCTTTAAATGATGAACATTGTAAAACTTAATATTTGTAATTTTATTATTTTCTATATTAATTTTTGCTTTTAAAAACCTTGGATCATTGCCATCATCAACAATAAAATAATAAAAACCTTTTGTGTAATCTACCCCTGATAGACCGCCAATCAAAGTATTATTAAAAAAAGCTGACTCTTTTAAAATATACTCGTCTAAATATTGTAAAGAAAGGTTTTTATCTTTTTTACAGGAGAGTAAAAAAAATATACTTATACTAAAAATTAGTATTTTTTTAATTTGTTTCATTATTTAACAATCTTTTTACTGTTGAAAAGTATTAGTATTTTGTTTTAAATGTGATTTAAACCCCTAAAAAATAAATATTTTTTTTCGCTTTTTTATCCCAAAAAGACTAACGCAAAATAAATAAAAAACCATGTAACCTTTAATTTTTTAATACTTTATAATTATTTTTTTTAAAGCTTCCTTCTATTATCATCAGATTTTGTGTCTATTAATTTATTGTAAGGATCTACTCCGACTTCTGTAGGTTTTTTATCAATAAGAAGAGTTACTTTGTTATGTATTTGGGTTATTTTACACTTTTGTAAATACACTTCTTTCACTTCTTTTCTTCCGTCAATTTCTTCTTCAGTAAAAACACCAACATCAATATAATCTGCTAATGGCAAAGAGTAGATGGGTTTTTCCACATTTGGCTGTTTGTAACTTAAAGAGTCTTTTTTATTATCGCTAAAAAAGCGTTTTCCTTTTTCGTTATTTCTATATTTAGAAACCTCAAACTCAATATCTACTTGGAATTTTCCATTTTGTAATGCTGTTGATTTTACATCTACAACTCGGTTTTTATACAAGGTAATGGTTTCAAACATATCTTTAATTACATATTGTAAAGAATCTGGTGTAACTTCTTTTATATAATTTACCATTTCGATAGAAGTTGTGTATGGTGGCTCTTGAAAAGCAACTTTTTCTACATATTTTTTTAAAGTATTATTTAGTGTTTTTTCGCCAATATAATCGCTTAAAGCGTACAAAACTAAAGAGCCTTTTTGGTAATGTATATACCCTTGACCATCATTATATATTAATGGTTTTTCTCTTTTTGTTTCAAAGGTTCTTTGCAGTAAATAACCATCTAAAGCATCTTTTAAAAAGTTACGCATTTTACTTTTTCCATGTTGATGCTCTAAAACCTTTAAAGAAACATATTCAGACATACTTTCTGATAACATTGTGGCCCCTAAAACATCTGCACCAATTACTTGATGTGCCCACCATTGATGTGCTAATTCATGCACTGTAATTGCAAAAGGATAATCTACACCATCTTTGTTTTCATCATCAACATCTGCAATAAAACCAACACCTTCTGAAAATGGAATTGTATTTGGAAAAGATTGCGCAAAACTCCCTGCTGTTCTTGGAAACTCTATAATTCTAACTTGTTTGTGTTGATAAGGACTAAAGTTTTTCGAATTATAATCTAAGGAAGCTTTAATTCCTTTTATCATTCTTTCTAAATTATAGGTATGTGATTTATGATAATAAATTTCTAAATTCACATCATTCCATTTGTCTTTTTTTACCTCATATCTTGCTGAATTAAAGGCATAGAAATTCAAAATTTTACTATCCATTTTATAATGGAAAAATTTACGATCATCTTCTACCCACTCTTTTTGCAAATACCCAGGTGCAATAGCTATTTGATCTTTAGAGGTTGAAACGGTTGCTTCAAAATCTATCCAATCTGAATCTTTAGAAATATAGTTATCTCCTAAAGCTGTAGAATCTGTTGGATGAGGACGCAAATTGTTAGGTGGTAAATTGTACTTTTCTCTTGTTTTATTATCTCTTAATTCGCCTCCAGCAGAATATCCTAAAGAGGGAAAAACAGAAAAATTATTGATAAATGTTCCATTTTCTCTTACTGGAGATTTTCTTTGAAACTGGGTATTTTCTTTACTTTTAACAGTTACAGTTAGCTGCAAACTATCTCCTGGCATCAACTTTTTATCTAGTTGATAAATATCGAAATGAAAAACAGTATCTTCTAACACCAATTTATTAGATTTATTAAATTCGAAAGTACTTTCTAGAGAATTATGATTCAATAAAACACTATCTATAGCTTTGTTGGTTTTGTTTACCATTGTAAAAACTGCAGCAGCATTATAGGTTCTTTTCTTTGGAAAAATATTCATTTTTGCATTTACAGCCACAATTCTAGGCTGTTTATAATGCTCATATTTTTTATAAGTTTTCTCCCACTTTACAGCATTTAATTCAGCTTGTTTTGCAGCTGTATTTTTTTGGTCTGTTTTGGCTTTTGTTGCTTGATAAATAGTAAATCCTAAAGAAATAAATGCAATAAAAAGTATTAAAAAAATAACTAAATACGGTTTTGTAAAACGTTTTTTTGCGATAGATAATCTCTCAGAAAAAGAGCTTGGTAAACCTCTATACCAAAAAAGAATACTTAAAATTAAGAGTAAAATCCCACCTAAAACCCAATATAATTTATACCATAAATAAGGGCCTAATGCAGCACCATAACCATTCATATCTGAGTAGCTATACCCTGGGCCTTCATTATATTTAAATACAGCTAACTCAATACCAATTAAACTTGTTAGTGGAATTACGATAGTTAAAATCAATAAAACAAAAAAACCTAAATATTGGTTTTTAAACAATGTTTGAATAAAAATTGCTAAAAATGCCCACACTAAATAATTTAATAATTTTAAACCATACAGTTCTTGTAAATAATGCCCAATTTCGAAATTGTAAAAACCTTTATAAGTTTGAAATAATACCCCTGCAACTAAAATTACCGCCAGCAATACAATTTGCATTTTTACAATGGCTATAAATTTAGAGAAAAGTAGGGTCCAATTAGGTATTGGTGTACTATCTACCAAGTGTGCAATTCTTGCCGTTCTTTCTCTTTGAACCAACATTCCTGCATATAAAAATGTACACAAATTGATAATTAATGCACTAAAAATACTTCCTCCTTGTAACATTTGCCATGTTAAAGGTAGTGTTTGAGTCCCAAAAATTTGACCAACAGTAAATAAGGTTCCAATTAATAAAAGTACACCCACAATTAAAATACATATAAATGGTAAATTTTTAAAAATATATTTAAAGTCTAGGTTTGACAGTTTCCACATGGTTTTTAAATGCTGTCTAAAAGTGTGTTTATAAACAACTTTTGGTAGGTTTATTTTTGTAATACCTCCAAAATTAGATTTAATAACTCTACTCGATTTTGCTTTTTTAAATGCAATTGAAATTGCATTTTGACTGAAAGTAAAGTATTTATATACCAAGCCAAAAATTAAAGACGAAATGGATAACCATAGTAATCTATTGTAAATAATATACTCTTTAATTGGGATCTGCATTTGATTTTGCTCAGAAACTGTCCAATATTTTGTGTAATAAGCAGAAGCTGCCGCTCCAAAAGGATCTAAAATTGCTAATAATCTAGCTTGATCTGGTTCCGAAAAAATACTCTCTACAACCCCTTGTGCAAAAAACAAAATAATTATTGTTATAAAACCAGCAGCGATGTTTCTAGAAAAAGTAACAATCGCAAAAACCACTGCTCCAAAAAATAATACGTTTGGTAAAATAAAAACAAAGTAGGTTTTTAAATACGTAAGTGCATTAAAGTCGGTTATAATTTCTGGATTGGTTCCTGGAAATCGAAAACCTATTACCATACCAATGGCGATTCCAATTACAATAACAGAAACCACTAAAATAGCACTAAAAAACTTTGCGAATAAATAATTGGCTTTGGTAAATGGATATGAATATAAAATGGTATGCATTTCACTTTTAAAATCTCTATAAATAGAAACCCCTATAATAGAAGGAAATAAAAAGAAAATAAAAATAGTTAATGTATTTAATATACCTGTTACACCAATTGGTGAGTTTACAATTCTAGAAGAACCTGTTGTTAAAGTAACATTATCCCAAATACCCGCAGATGCTGATGACAAAAAGAAGGCTAAAAGGAAAAATATTGCAGCATAAATATAAAAAGCAGGCTTGTTAAACCAGTATTTTAATTCTTGTTTAAATATTGTTGAGAACATAGTTATTAAATTTGAAGAATAAAGTTTAAAAAATGTTTGAATCTTAAACTAGTTCTGGTTCCTCTTTTTTTAAAGCGATAAAATAAACATCATCTAACTGTGGTTTTGTTTCTACAAACTCTTCTGATGGTTTTTCTAAAGCATGCACTCTAATATTTAAACTATTATCTTGATTATAATTAGAAGACAAAATATTAAAATTACTTTCTACAACTTCTAAATCTTCTCTATCTATAATCTTTGTCCAAATTTTACCTTCTAATTCTTTGGTAGCCTCTTGTGGTGTAATATGTTTTAAAATTTTGCCTCCGTTTAAAATTGCCATTTCATTACACAATTCCTTTACATCTTCTACAATATGAGTAGAAAAAATAACGGTACAATTGGTACCAACTTCTCTTAAAACATTTAAAAAACGATGTCTTTCAGCAGGATCTAAACCTGCAGTTGGTTCATCTACAATAATTAATTTGGGGTTGTTTAACAATAATTGTGCAATTCCAAAACGCTGTTTCATTCCACCAGAATAACCAGCTACATATTTGTGTCTTACATCATATAAATTGGTAATTTCTAGCACTTCTTTTACGATGGCTTTTCTTTCTGTTTTATTCGCAATTCCTTTTAAAGTAGCAAAGTAATCTAACAAATCTTCTGCAGACATTTTTGGATATACTCCAAAAGATTGTGGCAAATAACCCAACACTTTTCTTAAAGACATATTGTCTTCTAGAACATCAATGTCTCCAAAAGTAATGGTACCAGAATCTGGACTTTGTAAAGTTGCAATGGTTCGCATTAAAGAAGATTTACCAGCACCATTTGGTCCTAATAAACCAAACATACCTGTACCTATTTCTATACTTAAATTATCTATTGCTTTTACGCCATTTTTATATGTTTTGGTTAAATTATTAATTACTAATTTCATACTTTGAGTTTATTTTAGTTCTTTTTTATAGAATAGTGGTTTTATTTGCATACATATTAAAAAACTATCTGTAATAGTAAGGTATTATTGATATCAAAAGCTATAGTTACACCTTTTTATTTATTAAAACATTGTTTTTTTATCATGTAAGTTGCTACTGATAATTTTAAAAAACTGAAGGATTACCTTAATTAAATAAGTATCCCTTTAAAGGGATTTGTTACAATATTTTAGAACAAATATGAAGATTAGTAAAAAAATCGTTTTATTTTTACCTAAAACTAAGAAAAATCAACAATTATAAATTTTATATAATGGCAAAAAAAACGATTTTAAATAAAAAATCTCTTTCATTTTTAGAAAAATACTTAAACAATCCAGCACCGACTGGTTACGAATGGGAAGGCCAAAAAATTTGGATGAACTATTTAAAACCTTATGTAGATAATTTTATTACAGACACTTATGGATCTGCAGTTGGAGTTATCAATCCAGATGCAAAATACAAAGTAGTTATAGAAGGGCATGCAGATGAAATTTCATGGTATGTAAATTACATTTCAGAAAATGGCTTAATTTACGTAACCAGAAATGGGGGTTCAGATCATCAAATTGCACCTAGTAAAGTAGTAAATATTCATACAAAAAACGGTATTGTAAAAGGTGTTTTTGGTTGGCCAGCAATACATACTAGAGACAAATCTAATGAAGAAGCACCAAAACCAGACAATATTTTTATAGATTGTGGTTGTGCAACAAAAGAAGAAGTAGAAGCTTTAGGCGTTTATGTAGGTTGCGTAATTACCTATCCCGATGAATTTCATATTTTAAATGGAGACAAATTTGTTTGTAGAGCTTTAGACAACAGAATGGGTGGTTTTATGATTGCAGAAGTAGCGCGTTTGTTAAAAGAAAACAAAAAGAAATTGCCTTTTGGCTTGTACATAACCAACTCTGTACAAGAAGAAATTGGTTTAAGAGGTGCAGAAATGATTACCCAAACCATTAAACCAAATGTGGCTATTGTTACAGATGTAACTCACGACACAACAACACCAATGATTAACAAAAAGAAAGCTGGTCATTTAGAAATTGGTAAAGGACCTGTTGTAGCTTACGCCCCAGCTGTTCAGCAAAAATTACGCGATTTAATTACAGAAACTGCAGAAGGTAAAAATATTCCTTTTCAACGGTCTGCATTATCTAGAGCAACTGGTACAGATACAGATGCTTTTGCTTACAGCAATGGTGGTGTAGCTTCTGCTTTAATTTCTTTACCTTTAAGATACATGCACACGACAGTAGAAATGGTACATAGAGATGATGTAGAAAATGTAATTAAAATGATTTACGAAACTTTGCTAAATATTAAAGACGGAGAAACGTTTTCTTATTTTAAATAAATAATTACGAATTTGAAATTATGAATTACGAATTTAAAAATTCGTAATTCATAATTTTTAATTTATCACTATGGATGAACTTATAGACATTTTAACTCCAGAAGGAAAATCCACAGGAAAAAGAGCTTTAAAATCTGAAGCTCATAAAAGTGGTTGGTTTCATGCCACTGTGCATATTTGGTTGTTTACTAAAGATGAAAAAATACTACTCCAAAAAAGAGCTTTAACCAAAAAAGTGTTTCCTGGTTTGTGGGATATTTCTGTTGCAGGCCATATTGCTGCTGGAGAAACTATTTTATCTGCTGCTAAAAGAGAGGTTTTTGAAGAAATTGGTTTGGTTTTAAATGCTAATGAGTTGATTAAAATCGGCACAAGAATTCATCAAGTAACACATGCAAACGGAATTCAAGATAATGAGCATCATCATGTATTTATTGCTGAATTAAAAGAACCTATTGCCAACTTAAAAATGCAAGTAGAAGAAGTTGATGGCATTCAACTTTTTGATTTAGCTGTTTTAAAAAAAACAAAAAACCTTGAAAACGTATTGCTTCCAAGGTTTCATGAGTATTATGTAACTGTTTATAAAAAAATTATTACGCAACTAACAAAATAACTCAAAAAAAATTTCGACTTCCTTTTAATAGAGTAATTTAATTCTAGTTCTTACAGTCTATTATCAATAATGTTTTGAACCACTTCTGGATTTAATAAGGTACTTGTATCCCCTAAATTATCCATTTCACTGGAAGCTATTTTACGTAAAATACGTCTCATAATTTTACCTGAACGGGTTTTTGGCAACCCTTCTGTAAATTGAATTTTATCCAATTTGGCAATAGGTCCAATTTTATCTGAAATTAATTGATTGATTTCTTTACTTAAATTAGTATGATCTCTACTTTCTCCTAAATCTTTTAAAGTAATATAACCATATAAAGCACTTCCTTTTATATCATGAGGAAAACCAACAATTGCAGATTCAGCCACAGCTGGATGTTCATTAATGGCGTCTTCAATAGGTGCAGTTCCTAAATTATGACCAGAAACAATAATTACATCATCTACTCTACCCGTAATTCTGTAATAACCAACTTCATCACGTAAAGCACCATCACCCGTAAAATAGGTGTTTTCATAAGCAGAAAAATAGGTTTCTTTATAACGTTGATGGTTTCCCCAAATGGTTCTTGCCATACTTGGCCAAGGATATTTAATACACAATCGACCTTCTACTTGATTTCCTTTTAATTCTTGTCCATTTTCATCCATCAAACAAGGTTGAATTCCAATAAATGGTAATGTTGCATAGGTTGGTTTTGTTGGGGTTACAAACGGAATTGGCGTAATCATCATTCCTCCTGTTTCTGTTTGCCACCAAGTATCTATAATTGGACTTTTCTTTTTTCCAATGGTATCATTATACCAGTGCCAAGCTTCTTCATTGATTGGCTCTCCAACAGAACCTAGTACTTTTAAAGAAGATAAATCATATTTATCTACCAACTCTGTACCGTGTTTGGCCAAGGCCCTAATAGCTGTAGGTGCTGTATAAAATTGATTGACTTTGTGCTTTTGTACAATTTCCCAAAAACGACCAAAATCTGGATAACTTGGTACTCCTTCAAATAGCACTGTAGTTGCTCCATTTGCTAAAGGACCATACACAATGTAAGAATGCCCAGTAATCCAACCAATATCTGCTGTACACCAATAAACATCATTTTCTCTATATTGAAATGCATTTTTAAAGGTATAAGCTGTATATATCATATAGCCAGCTGTAGTATGCACCATTCCTTTTGGAGAACCAGTTGAACCTGAGGTATATAAAATAAACAAGGGATCTTCTGCTTCCATAACCTCTGCTTTACAAACTGTAGAAGCCTTGTCTAATAATGGTTGTAACCATTTGTCACGTCCTACTTTCATGTTGATATCTGAATTGATTCTTTTAGCCACCAAAACAGTTTTTACAGAAGCACAAGATTCTAATGCCTCATCTACAATACCTTTTAAATCGATGGTTTTAGACCCTCTGTAAGAACCATCTGATGTGATAACCATTTTACAGTCTGCATCGTTAATTCTTGTAGATAAAGCTGTTGCAGAAAAACCTGCAAAAACTACAGAATGTATGGCTCCAATTCTTGCACAAGCTAGAGTTGCAATGGCCAATTCGGGTATCATAGGTACATAAATACAAACTCTATCACCTTTTTTGATACCATTTTCTTTTAAAACGTTTGCAAACTGATTTACTTTTTCTGAAAGTTGATTATAGGTAATATGCTGCGCCTCTTCCTCTGGATTGTTAGGTTCAAAAAGAATAGCTGTTTTATCTCCTCTTGTAGCTAAATGCCTATCTATACAGTTTTCTGTAATATTTAATTGAGCACCTTCAAACCATTTTATTTCTGGTTTGCTAAAATCCCATTCTAATACTTTATCCCACTTTTTTCTCCATACAAAGTGTTCTTCTGCTATTTCTTCCCAAAACGTTTCTGGTTCTCTAACTGAGTTTCTGTAAACGTGATAATATTCTGGAAAGTTTTTTATATGATAATTACTCATATTATTTAATTTTTAGTTATTGATTTTTTTTTGATGTTTTAAATAATCCAAACCAATTTGGATTTAAAATTTTCAATTTAATTAATGACCATAAAACGGCTATACAACATAATCCAAAAATTAAAGATAATCCTGGACTAACAGCATAATTATTATGTTCAAACTTAAATCGAATAAATAAAGTTATTACCACATAAATGGTAATAAAAATATCTGATGTTAATGGATTTAATGATAATTTCATGTTTTTTAATTGATTAATTCATTTACTTCTAACACTATTTTTCGAATAGAAAATGGTTTTGTAAAATATTTATCAGCTCCTAATTCTAAACCTTTTTGAATGTCTGAAGTTTTACTTTTAGCAGATAGAAATACTACTTTTGTTTCTTTTAAAAGTTTATTTTTTTTAATATGTTCGATGGTTTTATACCCATCTACTTTTGGCATCATAACATCTAAAAGAATTACATCAGGAATTTCAGTTTTTATAATTTCTAATGCTTCACTACCATCTCTAGCAATAAAAACTTGAAAATTCTTTTTTTTAAACGCATATTCTAAGGTCATTACAATATTGGGTTCATCATCTACAATTAATATCTTTTTCATCTTTATATAGGCAGTTTTACTTTAATTTCTGTACCATTTTCACTGGTTTTGTGCAACCATATTTTACCGTTATGTTTTTCAATAATTCTTTTGCTAATCGCTAGTCCTAAACCTGTACCTTCTGGTTTTATAATGTTTTGGTTTTTTGACTGATAAAATTTATTAAAAATAAAATCTTGATCTTCTTTTGGAATTCCTTTTCCGTTATCAGAAACAGAAATTTCGATATTATCATTCCCTAATCGATAATCAATTTTTATTTCTCCTGTTTCCTCTGGACAAAACTTAATAGCGTTAGAAATAAGGTTGACAAGTACTTGTACTATTCTATCTTCATCATATTTTAATTTAAAAATATAATTATTTAATTGCTTAATCGTAATCCTTTTTTTATTTGCATTGGTCTGTAACGCCTTTACAGTTTTTGCTATTGTCTTGCTTATATCATTAACTTTAAAATTTAACTCTTGACGATTTGTAGCCAGCTTTTCGAAATCAAGAATATTATTAATCAATCTTGATAACCGTTCAGAGTCTTGAAGCATATTGTTTAAAAACTTATCTTTCATTTCTGATGGCATTTCTACATCATCTAACAACAATTCTGTTGATGCTCTAATACCCGTTAATGGTGTTTTAAGCTCATGTGCTACTGTGTCTAAAAATTCATCTTTTTGCAAATCATTTTCAATTAATTCTTTATTTGCATTTTTTAGTTGCCTTGCTAATGTTGAAAGTTCTTTAGATTTTTCTTCTAACATTTTACTTTGTGCAATAGCCTCTTTAGATTCTTCTAACACTTTAAGCACTTCTAACAAGCTTAATTCTTCTTCTTTTACTACATTAGAAATTAACATTTTTGCTGATGCAGAACCAATAGTACCTGTTAATAATTGTTCTGAAAAATTAATAAGCCTTGCATCTGCAAGTTTTGTGTTTTCGGGTATTTTATATTTTTTAAAAAAGATTCTAAGCGCTTTTTCTGTTTTATTTATTCCTAAAAAACGATTTAAAACGTCTCTTATATCGTCTACATAAGCTTCACCTTTCCACACATAAGCACCATCTTGTAACTCTGAAAAGTTTTTACTATCCACAAACATTTCAGCATAATTTCGCTCTCTATAATTACCAACTGTATTTAAAGAAAAATAGATATACAAAAATATGTTTACACTAAAACTCCAAAAAAAGGCGTGTGCAGCTGGTGATAAAAAATCAATTCCAAATAAAGCATGAGGTTTTAAAAGGTTTATAGAAAATAACCCATTTTCTACAAAGCTTGTATCACCAGTAATTGCCTCTATAGTAAATGGCAATAATAATGTATAAAAAGCAACTAAAAACCCACCAATAATACCAATAATTGCACCTTTTGAGGCCCCTCTATTCCAGAATAAACCGATAAAAAATGATGGAGCCAATTGTGCAATAACAACAAAAGCTGTTAAACCTATAGAGTACAAAGAAAGTTGAACAGAAAAATTGTAATAAAAAGCATAAGCTACAATAATAATAAAGAAAATAGCGAATCTTCTAATATTTTTAATGAACCTATTATTTTCATCAGATTTACTTTTACTAAATTTTGATAAAAACCCATAAGGAATTATAAGGTTATTACTTATCATAATAGATAATGCCAATGATGAAATAATCACCATAGAAATCACTGCAGATAAACCACCAAAAAAAACCAAGGTTGCCAAAAATGTATGCCCTTGACTTAATGGAAGTAGTAGAGAGAAATACTCGGCATTTACAGTATCTCCTAAATTAATTTTACCTGCATAAGCTATAAAAACAACAAAAATATTAAATAATAAAAGATACAGTGGGAATACCCAAATAGCTGTTTTAATATGCCTTTCTTTGTTAATTTCTAAAACAGAAACTTGAAATTGTCTTGGTAATAAAAAAATAGCTATAAAGGACAACATAATGGTAAAAAACCAATTAAACCCTTCTTCTAAACCTCCTAGAGTAACAACCCTATTAAAATTTTTAGTTGTAGAAAATTGAGTGATAATATCTGACATTCCATCAAATAAATAATATGTAACATAAATACCTATAATTAGAAAAAAGACTAATTTTAATACAGATTCTAAAGCAATTGAAACAATAATTCCTCTGTGTTTTTGAGATGCATCTGTAGTTTGTGTTCCAAAAAATGCAGCAAAAACGGCTAAAATTAAAGCGATATAAAATGTAGAATCATCAAAAATTGAACCTGATTCATAATTGCTTTTAGTTGTCATTATTTTAAAAGTTTCTGAAATTGCTTTTAATTGCAGTGACAAATAGGGTAAAATACCAGCAAGACAAATTAAAGTGACTAAAGCTCCTAAAAACCTGTTTTTACCATAACGTAATGAGATAAAGTCTGCTAACGATGATATTTTATGTTGCTTAGAAATACGAACTACTTTTCTTAAAACAATAATCCATAAGGGTGCTGCGATGATTGGTCCTAAATAAATGGTTAAGAAATTTACCCCTTTATTGGCAGCAACGCCAATACTACCATAATAAGTCCATGCAGAGCAATATACAGCAAAAGACAAAGCGTAAATAAATGGGCTATTTAACCACTTATTCTTGGTTTTTTTTTCTACAAAATAGGCTACATAAAAAAGCAACCCTAAATAAAAAAGTATTATTAAGGTTAGCAACCAATTACTCATAAAAACGCTTTAAGATATAATAAGATATTAAAACCGATAGTAAACAAATTATAAATATTGAAAAATAAAAAACAGGAACCCCAAAAACAGTATTAGCACTATTAAATACTAACAAAAAAGGAATATTTAAAACAATAAATAATCCTAAAGATAATAATACTAATTTTTGTTCGTGTCTTTTTTTCAAAATTAATTTTCATCTATTTTTAAAAACCAGCACTTTAAAAAAAGTGCTGGTTTTTATGGTTAATGTACTGAAGCCTCTCCTGCTCCAGAAGGAATTCTAATACTCTCTACGATGTCTACCACATCTTTTGGGGGTGCTGCTGTAACTCTAGAAACCACTAAAGAAATTACAACATTTACAATCATAGCAACTGTACCAAAACCTTCTGGTGATGTGCCAAACCACCAATCTTCTTTTGTACCTCCTCCAAACATGTCTAATTTATATTTCATCATGTAAAACAACATTAAAATGATTCCAACAACCATACCTGAAATGGCTCCCTCTTTATTCATTCTTTTATCAAAAATACCCAGTATGATTGCAGGAAAAAAGGATGCTGCTGCCAAACCAAAAGCCAATGCTACAGTTGCGGCGACAAACCCTGGTGGATTGATACCAAAATATCCAGAAATTAAAATTGCTACAAAAATTGAAGCTCTTGCCCACATTAACTCTCCTTTATCTGAAATATCTGGTTTGATTTGTTTTTTAATTAAATCATGAGAAATAGAAGTTGATATTACTAATAACAAACCTGCTGCTGTTGATAATGCTGCTGCCAAACCACCTGCAGCCACCAATGCAATTACCCAATTTGGTAAGCCTGCAATTTCTGGGTTGGCCAAAACCATAATATCTCTATCAACATACAACTCATTTCTGGCTGCACTTGCATTCGCAATCATTCGTTCGCCATAAATACCTCTTGTTTCTGTGTAAACTGGTTTTTTACCATCTAAAGCATTCCCTGCAATATATTGTATTTTACCATCGCCATTTTTATCTGTCCAAGCTATTAAACCTGTGTTTTCCCAATTTTTAAACCATTCAGGAATTTCAGAGTATTTAGTTTCACTAACAGTTTCAATTAAGTTTGTTCTAGAAAAAACTGAAATAGCTGGAGCTGTTGTATATAAGATTGCAATTAAAAACAAGGCGTAACCAGCAGATTTACGTGCATCTTTTACTTTAGGTACAGTAAAAAAACGCACAATTACATGAGGTAATCCTGCTGTACCTACCATTAATGCTAATGTAATTGCAAAAACATCCCAAGTTGATTTAGAACCAGTTGTATATTCTTTAAAACCTAACTGTGTGTGTAAGCTATCTAATTTATCTAAAAGATATGTTCCATCTTCTAAAGTGCCTCCCATTCCTATTTGAGGAATTACATCTCCTGTCATTTGAAAAGAAATAAAAAAAGCTGGCACCATAAATGCAAAAATTAAAACACAATATTGTGCTACTTGCGTATATGTTATTCCCTTCATACCTCCTAAAAAGGCAAAAACCAATACAATACACATACCAATAGCTACACCCCAAATAATTTCTACTTGTAAAAATTGCGAGAATACAATTCCTACACCTCTCATTTGACCAGCTACGTATGTAAATGATACAATTAATGCACAAATTATAGCTACTGTTCTTGCTCCATTTGAATAATATCTGTCTCCAATAAAATCTGGAACGGTAAATTTTCCAAATTTTCGAAGATAAGGAGCTAATAAAAGTGCTAGAAGTACATAACCTCCTGTCCAACCTAATAAATACACAGAACCATCGTATCCTGCAAAGGAAATAATACCTGCCATAGATATAAATGAAGCTGCACTCATCCAGTCTGCTGCTGTTGCCATTCCGTTTGCTAGTGGAGAAACACCACCACCAGCAACATAAAATTCTTTTGTAGAACCTGCTCTTGCCCAAATTGCAATTCCAAAATAGAGTGCAAAAGTTATTCCTACTATAATCCAAGTCCAAGTTTGAACGCTCATAATTTTTTATTTTTTAGTTGATTTTATTTGATTACTCTTCATCGTAACCGTATTTTTTATCTAGTTTATTCATCAATCTTACGTATACGAAAATGAGTATCACAAATACATAAATTGATCCTTGTTGGGCAAACCAAAAACCTAGTTTAAAGCCTCCTAATCTATATTGATTTAATTCTTCTCTAAAAAGAATTCCACATCCATAGGAAACTACAAACCAGATTACCAATAAGATGGCTAGGTACTTTAGATTTTCTTTCCAATATTTTTTTGCATTTTTACTTTCTGACATATTTTTTAATTTTATAGATAAATCATTGCTTGAAGTGTTAATGTATTTTGGTTTATAGTACCAAATTTTTGATTTTTATATTCTAATGTTAATTTTGAATTATGACCACTGAAATAGGCATTTGCTCCTATACCAAATAAATTACGATTATTAGGTGTAGCATCATAAGAATTACTTCCATAAGAAATATAAGGCTGGTATCTTGTTTTGTTTTTATCGCCTGCTAAAACATACCCAAGATGGCCGTATAACATAGTACCTGTTCCATATGCGCTAAATAAATAATCTTTTCCATAATTATTATTTTGATAAACTGCATAAGCTGTTAAAGCACTACCATCATCAGAAAGTGGTGTGTCGTAAAAAGCATCAACAGCAAAAATAGATACATTTTCTCCTGATAAGTTTCCTGCACTATTAGCTACTACAGAACCATTAGGATGTGCAAAAAAACCAGCTCCAATGTTAAATACTTTTTTTCCTCCTAAATAAGAACCAACTTTATATGGTAAAAAATTAGATTCTTGCTCTAAAAAATGATAATCGAAATAGCCTGCAAAAGTTTTTCCTGCCTTTTTGGTTCCTAATAATCTTGATCCACCATAAATAGATTCACCACTATTTACTGGTGTTCTAGCATCCAACCCGTTTACAACGGCATCATTAACTGCCAATCTGTATTGTAATTTTCCAAATTTTCCTTTTAAGAAAACTCCTAAATGTCTAGCAAATTGATCTGACAAACCTATTGTTGCCCAAGATTGGCGGTTGTTATCTAAAGTCATCATATTTAATGTACTTTGATTGTTTAAACGAGAAATACCGTTAAAATAATGCAGTCCAGCTCCAATAGTATGATTTTTACCCAATTGATATTGCCCCCAGACGTCGTGAAAAAATAATTGAGAGTTTTCTCCTTTTCCTAAAGGAGACATATTTGCTCCTTTTAGACTATTTAATCCAAAGTGAGTTAAGATTAAAAATTTCTCATTAATTTGAGCAAACATTAATATTCTTGCACGTCTTAAATTAAAATTGGTTTTAGCTGCTGTTGGAGCAGCATCGCTATTGTTCTGACCCCAAATTTGAGCCCAGGAAATAATTCTAATATATTTTTTCCCTTCTTCATCTAACTTTACTTTAATACCTCCATTATAATCTGGAGACCCTTGAGCAAATACAGATATAGAAACTATAGAAAGAAAAATATATAATCTTAAAGTTAATTGTTTCATAAGTTATTGATTGATTAAAAAATTGATTTGTGCACTCGACGAATGTCATCAAAAACTTATGTTAAAAAAAAAATACTATATATTTTTGTTAAAATAGTATATCTAATCCTTAAATCGCTCCCATTTAATTAACATAAACTTATCTCCTAACTCTGTAACTACTACTCCTGCTCCTTTTAAATTATCAGCATTTTGAAAGTAAAAACCTAATTCTTTGGCATTTAATATTTTATAGGTAGGGTGGTAATTTTTGTTTTGTGGTCTTTTTATACCATATCTTTTTACCCAGTTTAAAATACTAACATGAGACACCCCTAGTATTCGTTCAATTTCTCGATAACTTAACCCCTCTAAATAGAGTTGTAATGCTTTGTTTACAAAGTAATCGTCTATTTTTTTTCCAAGCTTATTTACAGTAAAATAATAGTTACAACTTTTGCATTTATAGCGTTGTCTTTTGTTAACAACTCCACTTTTAACACAATTGTCTGAAGAACAATTTGGACAGTTATTTAGTTTCATGTATATAAAATTAGCATATATATATTAATTTAGCAAATATTATTGTATAATAATAAAAATATTAATTAATTTCTAAAATAAAATAGTATTTTAGATAGCCTTTAAAAAAACTAAATGCTTATAGTATTACAAGAATACTTCTTTATTATTTTACTCTTTTTTACAGTTGCAGTATTATATGCTTCTGTAGGGTTTGGTGGTGGTTCTAGCTATTTAGCTGTTTTGGCTTTAACTGGTATTGCTTTTTATCAAATAAGAGCAACAGCTTTGTTATGTAACATTATGGTAGTCTCTGGAAACGTGTATTTTTTTCAAAAGCAGAAAATAATTAATTGGCGACAATTACTACCTATTGTTTTGTTTAGTCTTCCCTTTGCTTTTTTAGGTGGATATTTAAAAATAAATCAAAATTTCTTTTTTATCTTACTTGGTTTTACACTTTTATTTGCTGCTTTAAGCATGTGGCTTTCAAAAAAAATTGCATCAAAACAAACAGCAAAAATCAATCATAAAAAAAATGCTTTTTACGGATCTATTATCGGTTTTATCTCGGGTATGGTGGGTATTGGTGGCGGTATTTTTTTAGCTCCTTTATTACATCTTACGAATTGGAATACACCCCAAAAAATTGCTGCTGCAGCAAGTGTTTTCATTTTAGTAAACTCTACAGCTGGTTTATTTGGGCAAATTAGCAACCCACAATTTTCTATAAATTGGCAACTTACGAGTGTTTTATTAGTTACTGTTTTTATAGGTGGTCAAATTGGAAACAGGTTAAGCAACCAGTTTTTTACACCTATTCAATTAAAAAAAACTACTGCAGTATTAATTGCTTTTGTTAGTTTTAAAATTCTTTGGGAAAATCTTTTTTAGAAATAAATACGTTTTCTATTGCATAACCATTGCAATCAAAATATATTTGAAATCATCAACAAAAAAAACAGAAAATGTTACAAGTAATTTTTACGTTAATCATGTTAATTTTATTGCAAGCTGTATTAGGTTTCGATAATTTATTATACATTTCTTTAGAGTCTAAAAAGGCGCCACAAACCGACCAAAAAAGGGTTCGTAAAGTAGGGATTTTAATTGCTATTGCACTCCGTATTTTTTTGTTATTAATATTGGTTTCTTTAATTAAATATTTTCAAAAGCCATTTAGTTTTTTAACGGGAGAAATAGAAAATATTATAAAGTTTGCATTTAATGGCCATAGTTTAATTGTTTTAGCTGGTGGTGGTTTTATTATTTATACTGCCATTAAAGAAATTTGGTACATGATTTCTACAAAAGGGTTAGAGTTTTCTGAAATGACTACAGAAAAAGGGTCCAAATCTTCTAAAGCTGTAATTTTTAGCATTGTTTTAATGAACTTTGTTTTTTCTTTTGATTCTATTTTAGCCGCTATTGGCTTAACCAAAGAAATAAAAAACGAAACTACTGCATTTATAGTGATGGCAACTGCCATTGTTGTAAGTGGTTTGTTAATGTTATTAATGGCAAATAAAATTTCGATATTTCTATCTAAAAACAGAATGTATGAAGTTTTAGGGCTGTTTATCCTTTTTATAGTAGGAATAATGTTAGTAACAGAAGGTGGCCATTTAGCGCATTTAAAACTATTTGGCAATGAAATTGTACCTATGAGCAAAACAACTTTTTACTTTGTAATAGCTATTCTTGTTATTATTGATATTGTACAAGGTAAGTATCAGAAAAAATTATTGACCCAGAAATAATCTAATCATATAAAAAAAGGTTCTTTTGGATCACTTTTTTTTTAACACTACTGCAGTTTTGTTTAATTTTTTTAACATTTTATTAAACAATTATATTGTATCTTTGTTTCATAAAATTTGATGTTATACTTCTTTTTATATGAAGCATTTAATATAAATATGAAGTTTTTTGGTTGATTGATGGGCCGCTATTTAACACGATAGCGGCTTTTTTATGCAGTAATTTCTGGAAAACTATCTATTAATCTTTGGCTAATAATCTGTAATATTCTTCTATTTAACTCTGATGCATTTGTATTGTAAAAAGCAAACTCATCAATTGTAAAATGGCCAATAATTAGGCCTAGAGTAATATTTTTATGATTATGATCTGTTTTATAAATAGTAACAATTTTTTGATTTTTTTTTGAAACTGTTAAACGGCTAAAATCTATTTTTCTTTTTTGTAAATACTCTACAAAAGAGGCAATTAATAATGCATGTTGCATTTTAATAATGGGTCTTATAGTTTGGTTCTGAAAAGTTTCTACATCTGTAGTGCCTTCTTTTAACAAACCCTTTAAAATTGGTCTTTCTTTAGACATTATCTAACAATTCATCAATTTGTAATTGAAAATCATATTGCAAATCTTCATGTAATTTATCCATGGCTTTTTTTGCCATTCTTAGTTGCATATCAAATATATTTTGCAAACGGGTGCTTCTTTTTATAGAAGGTTTAAAATCCTTTAATTTTTTACAAAAATATAATAGCAATTCTGCTTCTGTTTCTTTCTTTTTAGAGTATCTAATATGTTTTTTTATAGACGTTAATATTTTTCTGGTGCTTTTTCTTATATAAAAAAAATTCTTTGTATTTATTTCTTCAAATTGTAAATCTACCTCTTCTTTTATGGTTTGAATGTAAATTTCTTCGTCATGAGATTCAAATAATAAATAGGTTAACAGTTCTTTATTTTCTTTTTTAAATCTTGCTAAATGCAAACACAATTCTTTTAACTCATTCGCAGATTTGTGCGAGAGTTCGTCTTTAAGTTGTTTTATGTTTACTGCTTTCATTAAAAAAATAAACCTCAAATAATTATAGAAATATTTGAGGTTTTGTATTTGTTATACTATAACTTTTCACTTGGTAATGTTACCATTTCGTTTACATCTACATCATAGTTTACACCATCAACTTTAAAACCAAAGAGGTTGTAAAAATCGTTGCTATAACCTTCTAAATCTCCAATTTCAGTAAGATTTTCTGTGGTTGCAGACTCCCAAAGCGCAATTACTTCTTTTTGAACATCCTCAGCCATTTCCCAATCATCAATTCTAATTCTTCCTTTTTCATCTAAAGGAATAGTACCTTCTGTAAACAATCTTTGGCTATATAAACGTTGAATTTGCTCTATACAACCTTCGTGAGTTCCTTTTTCTTTCATTACCTTATACAACAAAGAAATATATAATGGAATTACTGGAATGGCAGAACTAGCTTGAGTTACCAATGCTTTATTTACAGAAACGTATGCCTTAGCTCCTACAGATTTTAAAGCGTCTGTAATTTCGAAAGCTGTTGCTTCTAAATGATCTTTTGCTGCACCTATAGTTCCGTTTCTGTAAACTGGCTTGGTAACTTCTGGTCCAATGTAAGAATAAGCAACAGTTGTTGCACCTTCAGATAGTAAATTTTCTGCATTTAAGGCGTCCATCCACATTTTCCAATCCTCTCCACCCATTACAGTAATAGTATTTTCTACATCTTCTCCTTCTGCAGGATTTATAGAGATTTCTGATACTTTACCCGTATGAAAATCTACTGTTTTATTGGTAAAAACTTCTCCTATTGGTTTTAAAACCGATTTGTAACGTTTACCCGTTTCTGGATGTGTTCTAACAGGTGAAGCCAAACTGTAAATTACCAAATCTATTTGGCCTAAGTCTTCTTTAATTAAATTGACAACTTGTTGTTTTATATCGTTTGAAAAAGCATCTCCATTAATACTTTTTGCATACAAACCTGCTTTGTGTGCTTCTTTTTCAAAAGCTGCAGTATTGTAATAACCAGGTGAAGCTGGTCTGCCTTCTGAAGCAGGTTTATCGAAAAACACGCCAATTGTTGCAGCATCAGAACCAAATCCACTTGTGATTCTAGACGCCAAACCAAATCCTGTTGACGAACCTATTACCAATACTTTTTTGGGTCCTTTTATTTTATCTTTTGATTTAACGTATTCTATTTGATTTTTTACATTTTGCGCACAACCTGTTGGGTGTGATGTTAAACAAATAAAGCCTCTTGTTCTTGGTTCTATAATCATTTTTTTCAGTTTATAAGACCTCACAGGTTTTTTGACACCTGTGAGGTCTTTTAATTTAATAGATTAATTTTTAAAAAAAGAATTTACATTCTCTTCAATTCTATTTAATACATTTTCTGTAGATGCTTTTACAAACGTTTCTCCAGTAATTTGTTCGTATAACTCTATGTATCTGTTTGATATTTCTATAATTTTCGCATCAGACATTTCTGGTATTTGCTGATTTTCTTTTCCTTGAAAACCATTTTCTATCAACCATTGTCTTACAAATTCTTTAGATAATTGTTTTTGTGCTTCGCCTTTATTTTGTCTTTCTTGATAACCTTCTGCATAAAAATAACGTGAAGAATCTGGTGTATGAATTTCATCAATCAATACAATTTTACCATCTTTTGTTTTCCCAAACTCGTATTTGGTATCGACTAAAATAAGGCCTCTTTTTGCAGCTATTTCTGTACCTCTTTTAAATAATTTGCGTGTGTAATCTTCTAAAACTAAATAATCTTCTTCTGAAACGATACCCTTACTTAAAATTTCTTCTCTAGGAATATCTTCGTCATGTTCGCCATTATCAGCTTTGGTAGATGGTGTAATTATTGGTGTTGGAAATTGATCATTTTCTTTTAAACCTTCTGGCATTGATACACCACAAAGTAATCTTTTTCCAGCTTTATATTCTCTAGCTGCATGACCTGATAAATAACCACGAATAACCATTTCTACCTTAAAAGGCTCACACAAATGCCCTACTGCTACATTTTCATCTGGATTTGCAATTAACCAATTAGGAACAATATCTGCTGTATCATTCATCATTTTCGTTGCAATCTGATTTAATATTTGGCCTTTAAAAGGAATTTGACGTGGTAAAATTACATCGAAGGCAGACAATCTGTCTGTAGCAATCATTACCAAATGCTCATCATTGATATTGTAAACCTCTCTAACTTTACCTTTGTAAACAGATTTTAAATTGGGAAATTTAAAATTTGTTTCATTAATTGTATTCATTTTTAATATTGTGTTGTTTGTTTGGCAAAAATAAGTCTTCTATATCTTTTTATTCAGATTTAAAATAGTTTTTTATTTGTTGTCTTTCAAAAGAATAAACACTTGATTTATTTTCAATTTCATCAATTATCTGTAAAGAAACTCTTTTTAGTGTATTAGATTTTAAATGAGTTACATTTTGAATTGTTATTTTATATAACACTCTTAATAATTCCTCTAAAATTAAAACATCAACTCCATTTATTTTCTTTTTTAAATCTTCATTGCTCAATTCAAAAATTTCAAAAAATCCAAAATCTAATTTTTCTTTTAACTCTTGATCTAAAGCTTTAAGATTAACATTACCTTCTTCTCCTAAATTAGCCATTAAATTTCTTATAAGAAGTATTATTTTCTGTATTTCTCTTTCAATAAAATCACTTCTATATTCCATTTACAATAAGCTATTCTGTTTCTATACCTTTATAAGCAGTAATAATTTTTTTAACCAACCTGTGTCTTACAACGTCTTTATCGTCTAAGTATACTTGCGCAATACCTTCTATATCTTTTAGTGCTAACAAAGATTCTTTTAATCCAGAAACCTGTTTTCTTGGTAAATCTATCTGACCTGGATCTCCTGTAATGATAAACTTTGCATTTTTACCCATTCTTGTTAAAAACATTTTCATTTGATTATGGGTTGTATTTTGTGCTTCATCTAAAATTACAAAGGCATTATCTAGAGTCCTACCACGCATAAAAGCTAAAGGTGCTATTTGTATGACACCTTTTTCTAGGTGAGATTCTAATCTTTCATGAGGAATCATATCTCTTAAGCCATCATATAATGGCTGCATGTATGGGTCTAATTTTTCTTTTAGATCTCCAGGTAAAAAACCCAAGTTTTCTCCAGATTCTACAGCTGGTCTTGTTAAAATAATGCGTCTTACTTCTTTTTCTTTTAATGCTTTTACTGCCAATGCTACTGCTGTATATGTTTTTCCTGTACCTGCTGGCCCTACAGCAAAAAGCATATCATTTTTTTGCATTAAAGAAACCATTTTGCGTTGATTTTCGGTTTGTGCCTTAATTAATTTACCGCTTACACCATGTACTAAAACATCTTTTGTGTTTTTAGAAGCTGTTGTTTTTTCTTCATGTCCTGTAGATGTTAAAATACGCTCTATACTATTTTCATCTAACTTATTGTATCTATTAAAATACTTGATTAAACGCTCTAAACGAATTTCAAATTCGTCTAACAAATTAGACGCTCCATAAATTTTCATTTTAGAGCCACGTGCTACGATTTTAATTTTTGGAAAATACCTTTTTAACTGCTCTACGGTACTATTATGTGCCCCAAAAAAGTCTTTTGGGTTTATTTCTTCTAGCTCTATAATGCGTTCGTTCAAATGTTTATTTTTTGAAGTTTAATATCTATTTTATTTCAACTAAAAATAGCGAATAAAATTTCTAAATTGATTAGATTTGCGTAAAATAGTTAACAACTTTTACACATTTAATTAACAGTAATTTTTATGTCTTTTATAACACTTACCACAGATTTCGGAACAAAAGACCATTTTGTGGGAGCTGTAAAAGGAGCTATTTTTTCTGAATTACCAGAAGTAAACATTATTGATATTACCCATGAAATCTCTCCTTTTAACATTACAGAAACTGCCTATATTTTAAAAAACTCTTACAAAAGCTTTCCTAAAGGTACAGTACATATTGTGGGGGTAGATTCTGAGTTAAGTGCAGAGAATAAACACATTGCTTTAGAATTAGACGATCATTTTTTTGTTTGTCCAGACAATGGTTTAATTTCTATGATTGCTTCTGAAGTAAAACCTAAAAAAATTGTAGAAATTAATATACATGATCGAATTGAAAGTAGTTTTCCTGTATTAGATGTATTTGTACAAGTAGCTTGCTTTATTATTAGAGGGGGTAACTTGACCGTAATAGGTAAAGAAATTGAAGATTTTAAGAAAATTATAGAAATACAGCCAAAAACCAATCAACAACAAGATCAAATAATTGGTGGTGTTTTATACATTGATAATTACGGAAATGTAATTACCAACATTAATAAAAAAATGTTTCAAGATATTGGTAAAGGAAGAAACTTTACGATCAATGCAAAAAAACATAAATTCACTAAAATTTTTTCTAAATATAACGAAGTTGCAAGTAATAGCGCTTATAGCAATCAACAGTACGAAGGGCATAAATTAGCGCTTTTTAACACTGCAGCATACTTAGAACTAGCTATTTACAGAAGTAATTTAGACACCGTTGGTGGCGCAAGCTCTCTCTTAGGTTTAGAGTATAGAGATGTTGTTACCATTACTTTTGAAAATAAACCAAACCAAGAATTTACCATATTAAATTAAACATGTTTGTTAGAATTGTAAAGATGAGTTTTCATCAAGAACATATAGAAACTTTTAAAGTTATTTTTGAAGAAAAAAAGAAATTTATTAGAAATTCTGAAGGTTGTAAACTTTTAGAATTATATCAAGATAAAAATAATAAAGAACTTTTTTTTACGTATTCATACTGGGAAACTGAGCAAGATTTAGAAAATTACAGAAACTCTGAACTTTTTAAAAATGTTTGGACAAAAACCAAAGCGCTTTTTAATAACAAAGCAGAGGCTTGGAGTGTAGACAAAAAAGTAACTTTACTATAAGTTTAAAAGTTATAAGAAAAATAAAATATGTTTGCCATACTAAAAAAAGAATTTAACTCGTTTTTCTCGTCTACAATTGCTTATTTAGTAATTGGGGTATTCTTGCTTGTAAATGGTTTGTTCTTATTTATTTTTAAGGACGACTTTAATATTTTAAATGCTGGTTTTGCAGATTTAAATTCGTTTTTCTATCTAGCCCCTTGGGTTTTTATATTCTTAATACCTGCCATTACCATGAAAAGTTTTGCAGACGAATTTAACAATGGAACCATAGAGATTTTAAAAACCAAACCCATTACTGATTGGCAAATTGTTTTGGGTAAATTTTGGGCATCTTTATTACTGGTAATTACTGCAATTATCCCCACGTTTACTTATGTATATACAGTTTATAATTTGGGCAATCCTGTTGGAAATTTAGATTTTGCAACCATTATTGGTTCCTATATTGGCTTGTTTTTTTTGGCTGCTACCTATACAGCTATTGGCTTATTTACCTCTACCCTTTCTAAAAATCAAATTGTGGCATTTATTTTAGGGGTGCTAATTACCTTTTTATTATTTTATGGTTTTGATGCACTTTCAGCTACATTTGATAATAATTTAGCTATCAAAAAAATTGGCATCAATGAGCATTTTAAAAGTATTTCTAGAGGAGTTATAGACACGAGAGATCTTATCTATTTTTTAAGTATTACTGTTTTCTTTTTATTCATCACTAAAACACAATTAGAAAATGAATAAAAAAGTAAAAAGTATCATACTTTTAATTATAGCCATTATAGTATTTAATTATGCAAGTCAATCTGTTTACAAAAGATTCGATTTAACTTCTGATAAACGGTATACCCTTTCTAAAACTACTCTAGATATAATTTCTAAGGTTAATAAAACCTTATTTATAAATGTTTATTTAGAGGGCGATTTTCCATCAGAATTTAAAAGACTACAAATAGAAACCCAACAATATTTAGAAGAACTTGCTTCTGAGAACAGCAATATTATCATCAATTTTGAAAACCCAGATAACCAACGTGAAGCGTTGATAAAAAAAGGGATGATGCCAAGTCAATTAACTGTTGAAGAAGAAGGTAAAATGACTGAAGCAATTATTTTTCCTTGGGCAGAAATTAATTATGGTAAAAAAACAAGTATTTTTTCTCTATTACCAAATGCCATGTTAGCCTCTCAAAAAGAGCAATTACAAAAAGCGATAGAAAATTTAGAATATAGTTTTTCTAATGCTATCAATACTGTAAATATAGATATACAAA
Organism: uncultured Polaribacter sp.; assembly: GCF_947503855.1. Taxonomy (GTDB): domain Bacteria; phylum Bacteroidota; class Bacteroidia; order Flavobacteriales; family Flavobacteriaceae; genus Polaribacter. The sequence goes on from NZ_CANNFF010000010.1 coordinate 98,196, forward strand.
AAAAAGTGGCTATTTTGATAGGAAATGGAGAATTGCAAGATATGTATCAATATAGCTATTTAAGTGAAGTTGCTAAAAAATACAGATTGGCAAAATTTACCTTAGATTCGGTTACAAAAAACCCACAACAAACTTTAAGCGACTTGTTAAATTTAGATTTGGCAGTTATTGCCAAACCTACTGAAAAATTTAGTGAAAAAGAAAAATTAGTTTTAGATCAGTTTATTGCAAATGGTGGTAAAACACTTTGGATGTTAGACATGGTGCAAGCAGACCAAGATAGTTTGGCAACCAATAATAAAATGTTGGCTTACCCAAGAGATTTAAACCTTACTGACCTCTTATTTTCTTACGGAGTTCGTATTAACAGTACTTTAATCAAAGATTTATATGCTGCTGAAATTCCAGTAGCAACTGGGCAAGTTGGCAATCAAACGCAGTTTAAAAATTTAGATTGGTTGTATCATCCTTTAGCGGGTACAAACCCAAACAATGTAATTACAAAAAACGTAACACCTGTTAGGTTACAATTTGCAAATCAAATAGATACACTTAAAAACAATATTAAAAAAACACCTTTATTAGTTAGTTCTGTGTTCACTCAAAAAGTAGGCACACCAGTCTTTATAGAGTTACAATCTATTGCAGAAGAAGTTCTAGAAACTGATTATAAAAGTGGCAATCAACTATTTGCAGTTTTATTAGAAGGGCAGTTTACCTCTGCTTACAAAAACAGAGTAAAACCATTTACAAGTAAGTTTTATAAAGAGCAATCTGCCCCAAATAAAATGGTGGTTATTGCAGATGGTGATGTTGGCAAAAATCAACTTTTAAAAGGAAAACCATATGATTTGGCTAGAGATAAATGGACCAATCAACAATTTGGTAACAAAGATTTTTTACTAAATACTATAGATTATTTATTAGATGACACCGGCTTGATGCAACTTAGAAACAAAAGTTTAAAAATTAGAATGTTAGACAAACAAAAGGCATTTAAAGAACGTACTTATTGGCAATTTTTAAATGTAATTTCACCGTTACTTTTGTTGTTTGGTTTTGGTTTTGTTTTTAATTTTTTAAGACGAAGAACATATTCTTAAACAAAGAATATCTTTATTAAATTTTTAATAAATTATCATGAATAAATTCATAATTTAAAACATGTTGTAGTTTTTCTGAACTGATAATTTTCCATTGATAATCTTCATTTTCTTCAAAAACTGGCGCTTCTAGATCTTTGCTAATCCTAGCATTTACATAAAACATTTCTCTTGTTGGATGGTGATTTGAACAAGCGTTAAAAGTTATATTCCAACAATTCTGAGCAATAATTGTATGCATAATTTCGATACAATCTTCTCTGTGAATCATATTTACAAAACCTTTAGGTTGTGGTATTTTTTTTCCATTTTTAAACCAATTAGCTGGATGTCTTTCCCCTCCAAATAAACCCGCAAAACGTAAAATTGTGGTTTCAAAAAAAGTATTTTCTCTAAACAAGTTTTCTATAGTTACTAAAGGATGGTTTTTTACAACAGCATCATCTTCTGTCATTACTTTATTAATTCTAGGATATACAGAAGTAGAACTAACCAAAATCACTTTCTGTACAGGAGAATTTTGAATTTGAGAAATAAAGTTTTCAAAACCATCAATATCTTTAGAAGTAATGGCAATAATTAAAATATCCGTAGTTAAAAAATCGTCATATTCTTCAAAATCAGAAATATTTACGATGTAAGACTCTATACCTAAAGATTGTAATTCATCTATTTTATCAGAAGAAGTTGTAGAACCTTTTACAAAATAACCTTCTTCTAATAAAGAAACAGCTAAAGGTTTTCCTAACCATCCACAACCTAAAATACTTACGTTTTTCAATTTTAAAGGCTTTACTATTTAACAATTAGGTGTATCACAACAATTATCGTCTTTAATTAATTTACAAGACAATACTGCTAACAAAGCACCTAAAATTGGCGCAAGAATGTATAGCCATAAATTGCGAACGTTTCCAGATACAATATTGGGTGCAATAGAACGTGCAGGATTCATAGATGCATTGGTAATTGGACCTGCAAAAAGCGCTTCTAGCATGACAACACCTCCCACAGCTATACCTGCAATAATTCCCATTTCTTTGCTACCTGTAGACACATTAATAATTACAACCATTAAGAAAAAAGTTAGTAATAGCTCTAATACAAAAGCACGCCAAACATCAATAGTGGGAATGGTTGAACCTAAAAAATCACTAGTAGGAAATAAAAATAGTAGTAGTAAACTAGCTGCAAATGCACCTAATACTTGGGCAATAATAAATTTTGGCACTTCTTTCCAAGCAAACTTTTTTGCATAAGCAAAAGCAATAGTTACAGCAGGATTAAAGTGCGCTCCAGAGGTTTCTCCAAAAGCATAAATCATAGCCATTACAATTAAACCCCATGTAATACCAATACCTACATGAGTTACTTCTCCTCCAGTAACTTCATTAATTGTCATGGCTCCAGTACCACAAAAAATCATTGAAAATGTACCTAAAAACTCTGAAATATATTTCTTCATTTTACTTATAAAAAAGCAAAGATACATCTCCTTATTTTAAGTTTTTGTTAACGTTTAGTGTTTTTTGAAATTGTAATTTTATAATAAATTTAAAATCAATTAATTATGAAAAAATATTTAGTAAAAATCTTAAGCATTTTATCAATTTTAACATTTGTAGTTATGATAAGTTGTCAAAATAAAGACACTAAAGAAATTGTGGTACAAGAGGTTAAAAAATCGCTACCTGCAAAAATCGCTGCTCCTGCACCAAGTCCTAGTGCTACTCTAAAGCAAAAAGTAGGTTTAACAGATGTTAGCATAACATATTCTAGACCAGGAATGAAAGGAAGAGCTATTTTTGGAAATTTAGTGCCTTTTGATAAAATTTGGAGAACTGGCGCTAATAAAAATACGGAAGTAACTTTTAGTACAGAGGTTATGGTAGGTGACAAGAATGTAGCAGCGGGTACATACGCACTTTATACAAAACCTGGAAAAAACAAATGGGAAATAATACTATACAGTGCCTCAGACAATTGGGGAAACCCAAAAGAATGGGATGATGCTAAGGTTGTTGCTTCTGCTACTGTAGATGTAATTAAAATGCCTATGGATGTTGAAACTTTTACAATTACGATAGATGATATTACAAACAATTCTGCACTTTTAGGATTATTATGGGAAAACGTATATGTTGGTATGCCTTTTACAGTACCAACAGATAAAGCTGTAATGGCTTCTATTGATGAAGTTCTAAGTGGAGAACCAAATGCAAGAGCTTATTATGATGCTGCTGTATATTATAATTCTGAAAATAAAGACATTAAGAAAACAGTAACAATGATTGACAAAGCAATAGAGATGTCTAAAGAAAATCCTCAATTTTGGATGTTAAGGCAACAATCTTTAATACATGCAAAAGCGGGTAAAACTGCAACCGCAATAGCTGCCGCAAAACTATCTTTAGCATTAGCTAATAAAGCTGGAAATGCAGATTATGTAAAAATGAACGAAGACTCTTTAAAAGAATGGGGAGCTAAATAAATTGACAACTGTTTTAAAAAAATCTGAAGATACTACTTCGGATTTTTTTTTGCTTACTCTTATAAGCATTTTAGTCTGACATTACTATATGTTTAAACTTTCTAATTTATTATTTTATTCACTTTAAAAATAGAAATACATTCTTTTAAATCTTCTTTATTTTTTAGATTGTTGTTATTCGACAAATTCATTTAAAATATCTCACAAAAAAAAACATCCGACTCTAAAAAGAATTGGATGTCTTAATAATTTTAAAACTATATTTTATTTATTCAAATACATTTTACGTCTAGAATATAAGTCATAAAACTCATCATCTTTTAAACTATCTATAAATAGGATGCTTTCTCCTGTAGATTTCATTTCTGGACCTAGCTTTTTATTTACATTCGGGAATTTGTTAAATGAAAAAACAGGTTGTTTAATTGCATAACCATCTAATTGAGGATTAAATGTAAAGTCTGTTACTTTCTTTTCGCCCAACATTACTTTTGTAGCATAATTTACATAAGGTTCTTTGTATGCTTTTGCAATAAATGGTACCGTTCTAGAAGCTCTTGGATTGGCTTCTATAATGTACACAGTATCATGTTTAATGGCAAATTGTATGTTTATTAAACCAACTGTTTTTAATTCTCTAGCAATTGTATGTGTATGATCTATAATTTGCTGCATTACCAAATCTCCTAAATTAAAAGCAGGTAAAGTTGCATTAGAATCTCCAGAATGTATTCCACAAGGTTCTATATGTTCCATAATTCCAATGATGTACACATTTCCATCTGCATCACAAATTGCATCTGCTTCTGCTTCTATAGCTCCATCTAAATAATGGTCTAACAACAATTTATTATTAGGTATTTTGTGTAATAAATCTACAACATGTTGTACCAATTCTTCTTTGTTGATTACAATTTTCATTCCCTGACCACCTAAAACATAAGAAGGTCTTACCAAAATAGGAAAATCTAATTGATCTGATAATTCTAAAGCTTCGTCTGCAGTTTCTGCTACACCAAACTCTGGATAAGGAATGTTATTATCTTTTAATAAACTAGAAAAACGGCCTCTATCTTCTGCAATATCTAGAGCCTCAAAAGAAGTACCAATAATTTTAATACCGTATTTTGTTAGTTTTTCAGCTAATTTTAATGCTGTTTGTCCACCTAATTGTACTATTACTCCTTCTGGTTTTTCATGACGAATGATATCGTAAATATGTTCCCAAAAAACAGGCTCAAAATATAATTTATCTGCTGTATCAAAATCTGTAGAAACCGTTTCTGGGTTACAGTTAATCATAATGGTTTCGTAACCACATTCTGCTGCTGCTAAAACTCCATGTACACAACAGTAATCAAATTCGATACCTTGTCCAATTCTATTGGGTCCAGAACCTAAAACAATTACTTTTTTCTTATCGGTAACTACACTTTCATTTGCAATGGTAATTTCTCCACTTGCTGTTTCTATTTCGTTCTCAAAAGTTGAATAATAGTAAGGTGTTTTTGCTTTAAATTCTGCAGCACAAGTATCTACCAATTTGTAAACACGTTGTACTTTTAATTCTTCTCTTTTAGTGTATACTTGGCTTTCTAGACAATCTAGCATGTGTGCTATTTGTCTATCACCATATCCTTTTTGTTTTGCTTCCAACAATAAATCTCTTTCTATAGTATCTATATTATAGGTAGAAATTTCTTTTTCTAGTTGAAATAATTCTTCATATTGCTTTAAATACCACATGTCTATTTTAGTGATATCGTAAATTTTGCTTAATGGAATTCCCATAGCAATAGCATCATATATAGCAAAAACACGATCCCAACTTGCATTGGTTAATTTTTCTATAATTTGATTATAATCTGTATACCCTTTTCCATCTGCACCTAAACCATTTCTTTTAATTTCTAAAGATTGTGTTGCTTTGTGCAATGCTTCTTGGAAACAACGCCCAATACCCATTACTTCTCCAACAGCTTTCATTTGTAAACCTAAAGTTCTGTCTGAACCTTCGAATTTATCAAAATTCCAACGTGGTATTTTTACAATTACATAATCTAGTGTTGGCTCAAATAAAGCTGATGTAGATTTTGTAATTCCGTTTTCTAACTCATCTAAACTATAACCAATTGCTAGTTTTGTAGCTACTTTTGCAATTGGGTAACCTGTTGCTTTAGAGGCTAATGCAGAAGAACGAGAAACCCTTGGGTTAATTTCAATTGCAATAATGTCTTCTTTTTCATCTGGAGAAACTGCGAATTGCACATTACAACCACCTTCAAAATCTCCAATAGAACGCATCATATGTATAGCCATATCTCGCATTTTCTGATAAGTTTTATCAGAAAGTGTCATTGCTGGAGCAACAGTAATAGAGTCTCCCGTATGAATTCCCATAGGGTCCATATTTTCTATAGAACAGATAATTACTACATTGTCATTCTTGTCTCGTAATAACTCTAATTCATATTCTTTCCAACCCATCATTGCTTTGTCAATCATCACTTCGTGGATTGGAGATGCTTCTAAACCTCTGCTTAACAATTCGTCAAAATCTTCTGCTTTATAAACGATGGATGCACCTGCTCCTCCTAATGTATAAGAAGATCTAATAACTAATGGAAAACCAAATTCTTGTGCAATTTCTTTTCCTTTTAAGAAAGATGTGGCTGTGGCTTGTGGCGCCATATCAACACCTATTTTACCCATTAACTCTCTAAACTGTTCCCTATCTTCTGTTACGTTAATTGCGTCTATATCTACACCAATTAATTTTACATCAAAATCTTTCCAAATCCCTTTGTCATCTGCCTCTATACAGAGGTTTAATGCAGTTTGCCCACCCATAGTTGGCAAGACTGCATCAATTTGTGGATGTTCTTTTAATATTTGTATAATAGACTTTGTTGTTAATGGCAACAAATAAACATGATCTGCCATGGAAGGATCTGTCATAATTGTTGCAGGATTAGAGTTGATAAGTATCGTTTCTATTCCATCTTCTCTTAAAGAACGTAAAGATTGTGAACCAGAATAATCGAATTCACAAGCTTGTCCTATAACAATAGGTCCAGATCCAATAATTAAAATTGATTTTAAGTCTTCTCTTTTTGGCATGGTAAATAGTTGTGTTTTATGAGTTTGTAAAAATAATTAGTGTTTGAATATAAAAAAAGGTGTTACTAAAAATAGTAACACCTTAATTATTAACAATTGTTAATCATTATATTATTTTTTATGTCTAGTTTCTGAAGACACAGATATTTTCTTTCTTCCTTTAGCTCTTCTTCTAGCTAAAACTTTTCTTCCGTTTGCAGAAGCCATTCTTTCTCTGAAACCGTGTTTGTTTCTTCTCTTTCTCTTTGATGGCTGATAAGTTCTTTTCGGCATTATAATATATTTTTAAATGACTTCTTTAGTTTTTTGTGCTTCTTAGTTTTTATCCTTTTAAAAGCGTGTGCAAATATACAACTGTTTTTATTTTTGACAAATACTATTTTAAAAAAAATTAAAATATTTTTTCACCTCCATAAAAGTTAAAATATAAAAATGTTTTTACCTTTTTTATTTGACAGAAAATTTAGAGTTAGTACTTTTGCGCAAACCTAAGAATACCATGAGTAATACTAAATACGTTTTTGTAACAGGAGGCGTAACTTCATCGCTTGGAAAAGGAATTATTGCAGCATCTTTAGCAAAACTTTTGCAAGAGAGAGGCTTTTCTGTAACCATACAAAAATTAGACCCCTATATCAATATAGACCCAGGAACTTTAAATCCATATGAACATGGCGAATGTTATGTTACAGATGATGGTGCAGAAACCGATTTAGATTTAGGGCATTACGAGCGTTATTTAAACATCCCAACATCGCAAGCTAACAATGTTACAACTGGTAGAATTTATCAATCTGTAATAAATAAAGAGCGTAAAGGAGAGTTTTTAGGTAAAACAGTTCAAGTTATCCCTCATATTACCGATGAAATAAAACGTAGAATTCAGCTTTTAGGAGAAACTGGCGAATATGATATTGTAATTACAGAAATTGGTGGTACAGTTGGCGATATAGAATCTTTACCTTATGTAGAGTCTGTAAGACAAATGCTTTGGGAAAAAGGCGAAGATAATGCTATTGTTATTCATTTAACATTAATCCCTTTTTTAGCTGCTGCTGGCGAGTTAAAAACAAAACCTACACAGCACTCTGTAAAAATGTTAATGCAAAGTGGTGTTAGTCCAGATATTTTGGTTTGTAGAACAGAACACGAAATTTCTGACGACATTAAAAGAAAACTAGCTTTATTTTGTAATGTTAAAAAAGAAGATGTTATACAATCTATAGATGCAGAAACTATTTATGATGTACCCAATTTAATGTTGGACCAAGGTTTAGATAGAGTTGTACTTAATAAATTAAAACTGTCTTCTAAAGGAGAACCTAAATTAAAAGTTTGGAATGAGTTCTTAAGAAAACATAAAAACCCAATATCTGAAGTAGAAATCGCTTTAATTGGTAAATATATAGAGCTGCAAGATTCTTACAAATCTATAACAGAGGCTTTTATACATGCTGGTTCTTCTAACGAAACCAAAGTAAACGTACGTTGGGTACATTCTGAAAACTTAACAGCAAAGAATTTTGAGAAAAAATTAAAAGGTGTACATGGTATTTTAGTGGCTCCTGGTTTTGGTGATAGAGGAATTGACGGAAAAATAAATGCTGTAAAATATGCAAGAGAAAACAACATCCCTTTCTTTGGGATTTGTTTAGGAATGCAAATGGCAGTTATTGAGTTTGCTAAGAATGTACTTGGTTTGGTAGATGCTTTTTCTACAGAAATGAAACAAGATTGTAAAAATCCTGTGATCAACTTAATGGAAAGCCAAGAAGATGTTACAGAAAAAGGTGGCACCATGCGTTTAGGTGCTTGGGATTGTAATTTAATGGAAGACTCTAACGCTCACAAAGCTTATAAAGCTACTAAAATTAGCGAAAGACACAGACATAGATATGAATTTAATAACGATTACTTAGATCAAATAGAGCTAAAAGGTATGAAAGCTACAGGTATAAACCCCGCAACTGGTTTGGTAGAAGTAGTAGAAGTACCAACTCACCCTTGGTTTGTGGGTGTACAATATCATCCAGAATATAAAAGTACGGTGTTAAAACCTCATCCTTTATTTGTAGATTTTATAAAAGCAGCACTTAAATATTCGACAATCTAAAGTTCATAGCTTAAAAACGGAACACAATTTGAACTATTAAAGTCATCAACAAAAATCACAGCAAAATCAATTAAAAACAATACAGTTTTGCTACATTTGTCGGTTTTTACTTCTAATAAGAAGTTATTAATGACAGATTGACATTTAAATAAACACATGGAACAAAAAAAATTCGACTTCAATTCTTTTATTGGAATGATTTTATTGGGAGGTATCATTCTTTGGTGGATGAACACCAATCAACCAGAAACAGAAACTACTACAGATACTAAAACTAGTAAAGTTGTAGATTCTACAAAAACAAATACCCTTACAAATGCAGTTGTTAACGAAACTGCTTTTGAAAATGATTCAATTAAAAAGTTAGCGCTTACAAATAAATTAGGCGCTTTTGCACAGAGTGCAATCACAGGTTCAGAAGGGGTTACTGTTTTAGAAAACAGCGTTTTAAAACTTACGATTAATAATAAAGGTGGGCAAATTAAAGAAGCCTTAATTAAGAATTATAAAACATATGACTCTTTACCTTTATATATAGTAAAAGATAATAATGCTTCTTTTAACATTAATTTTGGCACTACAGACAATAGAATTTTAAATACGAAAAATTTATTTTTTAAACCGTCTTTATCTAAAAACGGAGAAAACCAGATACTTTCTATGAAATTAAAAGTATCTGAGACAAAGTATTTAGAATACAGATATGAGATGAAACCAAAAGACAATTACATGGTTGATTTTGCTATTCGATCTCAAGGTTTAAGTAATGTTATCAATTCATCAAATCCAATTAATTTAGATTGGAGCTTAAATGGTTACAGACATGAAAAAAGTTTGCGTACAGAAAACACCATGTATACCTACTTTTATTACAAAGCAGATGATGAAGTAGACTATATAAATGCCGGTAAATCTGAAGTTTTAAATGAGGTAGATTGGGTTGCTTATAAACAACACTTTTTTACGTCTAACTTACTAACAGAAAAACCTTTTAGCAACGCAACAATTACGTCTACAGATTTAGTTTTAAATGAAGAAATTGATACGGTTTTTACAAAAAAATTCGAATTAAAAACACCTTTAACATTATCTAATGGTGAGTTAAATTATAACATGAAATGGTTTTATGGCCCAAGTGATTATAATTTATTAAAAACCTATAAAGGTACAGATTTAGCAGAATCTGCTGATTTAGGTTGGGGAATTTTTGGTTTTTTAAACAGAACTATTTTTTATCCAGTATTTAACTTCTTAAAAGGGTTTTTATCTAACTATGGATTGATTATCATTTTAATGACGATTGTTGTTAGAATCATCATGTCTCCATTAGTATATAAATCGTATTTATCGAGTGCAAAAATGAAGGTAATTAGACCTGAATTAACTGCCTTAAATGAAAAATACCCAGGTAAAGAAAACGCTATGAAACGTCAGCAAGAAACCATGGCTATTCAACGAAAAGCAGGTGTAAGTATGATGTCTGGTTGTATACCCGCATTATTGCAAATGCCAGTTTTCTTTGCGTTGTTTAAATTTTTCCCAACAAATATCTCTTTAAGACAAGAAAGCTTTTTATGGGCAAACGATTTATCTTCATATGATACCATTTTTAAATTGCCTTTTAAAATTCCATTTTATGGAGACCACGTAAGTTTATTTCCAATTTTGGCCTCTATTGCTATTTTCTTTTACATGAAAATGAATCAAAGCCAACAAGCCAACATGCAAGCCCCCACGCAAGAAGGGATGCCTGATATGAGTAAAATGATGAAGTACATGATTTACTTCTCTCCAATTATGATGTTATTTTTCTTTAATAACTATGCAAGTTCTTTAAGTTTGTATTACTTTATATCTAACTTATTAACCATTGCTATTATGTTGGTTATTAAAAACTTTGTAATTGATGAAGAAAAAATTCACGCACAAATAGAAGAGAACAAAAAGCGTCCAGAAAAGAAAAAATCTAAGTTTAGACAACGTATAGACGATGCGATGAAACAAGCACAAGAGCAACAAGCTAAACAAAAAAGAAAATAAAAATAAAGAAACCGAAATTTTAAAATTTCGGTTTTTTTTATGCGATAAAAAAATAATTTGTTATTTGAAATAAGTAAAGGTAAATTTAAAAGAGTTACTTTCTACTGTAACAGCTCTTTTAATTTTGTAATAGTGGTATCTAAATCTTGTTTTGTAGTAAATTTAGAAAAAGAAAATCGTACAGAGGTTTTATCTTCTTCTCCATTTAATAAAATTTCTGAGAGTACATGTGACCCTTTATGGCTTCCACTTTGACAAGCACTACCCCCTGAAACAGCTATTCCTGCAAGATCTAAACTAAAAAGTAACATTGTATTTTTAACAGGAAAACGAACATTTAAAATTGTATAACTACTTTCATCTAAATGAGATGACAACCCGTTAAATTGTATTTTATCAGATATTTTTTTTAGCTCAGAAATAAAATACACTTTTAAGCTCTCTATGTAATTTTTATCTTTTTGTAAATTTTTAATTGCTATTTCTAAAGCTTTTTCCATCCCTAAAATTGCATGTACATTTTCTGTACTAGACCTTGCTCCTCTTTCCTGATCTCCACCATGTATCATTGGTAAAATACCAAAACCTTTTCTAAAAAAAGCAAAACCTACACCTTTGGGGCCATGAAATTTATGTGCACTAGCCACTATAAAATCTAAAGGATTTTTTTGCAAGTCAATCGCATAATGCCCAATAGCTTGTACAGTATCAGAATGTAACAAGGCATTGTACTTTTTACACAATAAACTTACTTTTTCTAAAGGTAAGAGATTCCCAATTTCGTTGTTAATCATCATTAAACTAACCAACGTTTTTTGTTTAGAATTTTGTAAAAGACGCTCTAAATGGTTAATATTTATACCCCCATTTTCATCAAGCTCTACAAAGTCTAAAACAATATTATAAGTTTCTTCCAAGTAATTACAGGTATGCAAAACTGCATGATGTTCTATTTTAGAAGTAATAACTCTTTGGATACCTAAATTTAAAACAGCATTATTTAAAATTAAATTATCTGCTTCTGTACCACTAGAAGTAAAAATAATTTCTTGCGCAGTAACATTAAAAAAACGAGCAATATTTTTTCTAGCAGTTTCTACTGCTGATTTTGCTTTTCTGCCAAATTGATGTGTAGAGGATGGATTACCAAAGTTTTCTGCCATAGAAGTTTGCATGGTTGCAATAACTTCTTTGTCTATTGGTGTAGTTGCAGCATTATCTAAATACACTGTTTTCATTGTACAAAAATACGTTTTCTATTTTTACTCTTTTACATTTTGATAAATATAAACCTCTGTAGCTCCTAAACCATATTTTTTGTAAGAAGCATCGTAATATTTAACTGGATATTTGTTTAATAAATTTTGTAATTCGGTTTTTAAAACGCCCTCTCCTACACCATGTATAAATACAATTTTAGAAATTCTTTTTTGTATGGCAAATACTACTTTTCTTTTTGCAGTATCTAATTGCAGGTTTAACATATCGTAATTATCTAAACCTTTTACAGATTTTACTAATTGATTGATATGCAAATCTACCTCTAAAACAACTTCTTGTTTTTGTTTCTTAAATAAACTTTCTTTGGGTTTATTTACGCTAATTTTTTCTTTTAAAAGCGCATTATTTATGTCTGAATATTTCGATAATTCGTATTGTTCTTTTTCAATTTTAACCAATTCTTTTTCATCAAAATTAAACACCATACCATCTGTAGTTTCTACAGCGATAGTATTTTTATTGATAGCGATAACCTTTCCTTTTAAAACATCATCTAAAACAGCTACTTTATTACCAATTTCTAAACGCATTGTTAACATTATTTTAATTCAAAATACTAAATAACAGCTTACTTTTGCTACAAAAATACATAGTATGGTACACACTTCTTCTATTTCTACAGAAAATTTCTTTAAAGAAGCAAATAAAAAAGTAAGTTTGACTGATGATCGAAAAACACTATTGCTTAGAATTTCTGAAAGTATTGCAAAAGAATACACAAAAAACGAGGTTGTAAATATTAATTTTATTTGCACACATAACTCTAGAAGAAGTCAACTTGGTCAAGTTTGGGCATTTTTTGCAGCACAATTTTTCGACTTAAATATTAACGCACTTTCTGGCGGTACAGAGGTTACTGCTTTTTATAGAAACACTGTAAAAACCTTACAAAAAGTAGGTTTCGATTTTAAAATAGAAGATTTTTCTCATCAGAACCCAAAATATATTATTTCTTTTGATGGAAGCAAAAAAAGTATTTTAGGTTTTTCTAAAAGATTTGACGATCCTATTAACAAAGATCCTTTTATTGCAATTACAACTTGTAATAATGCGGATGCAAATTGCCCTTTTATACCCACTGCTTTAGAAAGATTTCATTTGCCTTTTGTAGATCCAAAAGCATCTGATGGCACAAAAGCACAAGAAGAAACTTATTTAAAAACAAACCAGCAAATTGCTGCAGAAGTGTATTTTATTTTCGAGAATGTTGAGAAATTAGCGCGTTAAACTTCTAAATTTTTGTCATAAGGTATTCTCTCTAAAACGTGATTTATTACGTTAACTCTAGCTTCTGTTTTTCTATTTGCTCTAATTATTTTCCAAGGAGAAATTTTTGTATTAGTTTTTTTAAACATAGCATCTTTGTACTCTGTATATTGATCCCAAAGTAGCTGCGCTTTTTCGTCTAACTTGGTCATTTTCCACTGTTTAAGTGGATTTCTTTTAATATCTTCAAAACGCTTGGCTTGTTCTTTTTTAGAAATAGACATGTATATTTTTACCAAATGAATACCTGATTCTAAAATCATTTTTTCAAAATCATTTACTTGATTCATAAAAATTTGATATTCTTCTTGTGTACAAAAACCATTTACAGGTTCTACGACTGCTCTATTATACCAACTTCTATCAAAAAAAACAATTTCTCCTGCTTTTGGGAACTGCTCTACATAACGTTGAAAATACCATTGAGACTGCTCATCTTTTGTGGGTTTTGGCAACGCAACAATACGCATATGACGTGGGTTTATACGTTCTGTTAATCTTCTAATGGCACCTCCTTTACCTGCAGCATCTCTTCCTTGAAAAACAATAATAATTCTTTCGTTATTATCTATAGCCCAAGTTTGCAATCGTATTAATTCTACTTGTAATTTTTTTAATTTTTTCTGATAGTTTACATAACGCAAACCTCTTTCTAGATTAAAGGGTTCTTTAGACAATAATGCCAAAAGTCCTTTTTTTGTATTTAGTTTATTTACTTGTTTTTCAGTAAGTTTATCAACCATAAAATTTAGTCTATATGTTTACTACTAGACCTATAGTAACGCATTACTACGTTTGGGTCTGGTGTTAAAGTTATTTTTGCGCCTTGTTTATCATCATAATCAAACTGAGAAATAACATGCCTCATAGCTTCTAATCTTGCTACTTGTTTGTCATTTGTTTTAATCATTATCCAAGGGCTGTAAGAAGTATGTGTTTTAGAAAACATTTCTGCCTTGTAATGGGTATACTTATCCCAGAGTAATTGTCCTTGTTTATCAACAGGACTAAATTTCCATCTTTTTAATGGATTTTCTTTACGATCTTCAAATCGTTTTAATTGCTCATCTTTAGTAATAGATAGCCAAAATTTTATAATAATTACGCCATCTTCATACATCATATGTTCAAACTCTGGCACTTGCACTAAAAACTCTTTGTATTGTTGCTCTGTACAGAAGCCCATAACGGGTTCTACTACAGCTCTATTGTACCAACTTCTATCAAAAAAAACAATTTCTCCTGGATTGGGTAATTCTTTTATATAACGCTGAAAATACCATTGGCCTTTTTCTATTTCCGTAGGTTTATTTAAAGCTACCAACCTTGATGAACGCGGATTTAAATGCTCCATAAAGCGTCTGATATTTCCTCCTTTTCCTGCGGCATCCCTTCCTTCAAAAATAACAGCAACACGTTTTTTTTCTTTAGAAATCCAACGTTGTAATTTTACCAATTCTATTTGCAATAATTTAAGCTCTTCTTCGTAATAAAGTGTTTTTTTTACTTTGTTGTATAATGGGCTTTTATCTTTAATTAAATCGAGTAATTCTGAATTATTTTCTATACTCTGAAAATCTTCTGCAGTAATATTATTTTTTTTACTCATATATATTTTTTCGAAGTTTAAAAATATTAATTTTTTTTGTTAATTCGATTAAAAAAGATCATTTTAAAGAAGAATTTTTATATTTGTTTTTTATGAAAAAAAACTTTTCGGTTTTATTTTTTCTGATAAGTGTTGTTATTTTTTCACAAAAAAAATACACAAAAGAAATTAGCATTATCACAGAAAATGATTTATATACTTCCACTTACTATGATAGATACTATACAAATGGGCTGTTTTTGTCTTATAGGTATGTAGCAAAGGAAGGTCATAAAAATTTAGAAAAAAAAATATTTGAGTTTACTGTTGGCCATAAAATGTACACTCCTTTTAAAGCGATCTTAGTAAATATAGAAAATCATGATAGGCCTTTTGCAGCCTATTTTTATGGTAGTTTTGGCATACAAAAAGTATTTAAAAAAAATAATGCTTTAAAAACAACTTTTCAGATTGGTGTTATAGGTCCAAGTGCATTTGGTAAAAACTTACAAGATATTATACACAATATTTACGGTTTTAAAGAAGCTGTAGGCTGGAAATATCAAATTAAAAATGCTATTGGTTTAAATTTTAATGTAGCGTATACCCAAAAACTTTTTAAGAAAACAGAAAAGTTTTTTGATGTTTTTTGGACAAACAGAGGTAAAATTGGCACAATTGATACAAACATCTCTTCGGGTTTTTTAACTAGAATAGGTTTTAAACCTTTGCAAAAACTAGCTAATTCTATAGCTTTTAAAACCAACATCAACAATACAAAAACCGCTTACTTTAGAGCTGTAGAATCGTTTCTTTTTATAAAACCAATCCTAAAATATACTTTGTACGATGCTACTTTACAAGGTAGTTTTTTAAATACAGGTAGTTTAGTTACAAATACACTAAAACCTTTTGTTTTTAATCTACAAGTAGGATATCAGTTTACTGTAAACAGATTCAATTTTGCCTACATTTATAATTATCACTCAAACAAATCTAACAACTTAAACGCTACTAATGGCCATACGTATGGCACCATTGGTATTAATTATTTACTAAAGTAAATACCTAGAAAAAATCGTCTTTAAAGCCTATTAAAAATAGTTTTTCTTGCGCTCTTGTAATGGCTGTATACAACCACCTAAAGTATTCTTTAGAAACACCATCTGGCAAATAAGGTTGCTCTATAAAAACAGTTTTCCATTGGCCCCCTTGAGATTTATGACAGGTCATTGCATAAGAAAACTTTACTTGCAATGCATTAAAATACTTGTTCTTTTTAATCGCTAAAAACTGTTTGTATTTAGATTTTTCGTCAGCATAATCTTCTTTTACAGCCTGGTATAATTTATTGGATTCCTCGTAAGTTAAAGACGGGCTCTCACTTGTTAGGGTATCTAAAAGTAATACTGTTTCAAAAGGATGCATCTCTGGATAATCAATCATTCTAATTTCTACCTCTGCAAACTTAAAACCATATAATTCTTTTATCGAGAAAATTTTTAAGACCTCACAAATATCTCCATTGGCAATAAAACCTGCTTTTGAGGATTCTGGTAACCAATAATAATTATTTTTAACAATCATTATGTAATCACCTGAAGAAATCTCATTTTCTTGCCCTCTGATATTGTACCTAATTTGCTGATTATATTGGTTAGCGCGTTTGTTGGATCGCACAATAAAAGCAGTGTCTTCTACACCAAAATTATCATATGCAGAAACAATAGCATCTTCAACATCATAACCATCCTCTAATCTTTTAATATCTGGATAATTTAAATCAAAGGAAAAATTATTATGCTCATTTTTTAAAAGCAGTCTTAAAAAAGTAGCATTTGCCAAAATACCAGAATTTTCATGCTGACGCATTACTTCATCAAGCTCAATTTCTGTAACAGTTTTGTTAAATTGGTAAGCTAACGTATCTTTTTCTAATGCAGGAGAAACATTTAATTTTACAGGGGGTAATTGCGCTGTATCTCCAATAAAAATTAATTTACAGTTTATCCCAGAATATACGTAAGAAATTAAATCTTCTAAAAGAGAGCTGCTATCAAACAATTGTTGATGTTGTTTTCCATCTGGTATCATAGAAGCTTCATCTACAATAAAAATAGTATTTCTGTGTTTATTGGGCTGTAAAACAAAAGCGACAGAGCCATTACTTTGCTTTTTAGGAAAATAAATCTTTTTATGAATTGTAAAAGCTTGTTTTTTAGAATATACAGCAATTACTTTTGCAGCTCTTCCTGTTGGTGCCAATAAAACTGATTTTTTTCCAGCTGTCCATAAAGAATTTACAAAGGCACCAATGGTTGTGGTTTTACCTGTACCTGCATAACCTTTTAACAAAAACAAGCTATCTTTCTCTTTATCAAAAACAAAACTACTTAATAAACCTAATAAATCTCGCTGTTTTGTAGTAGGTTTAAAAGGAAATTTTTTTAATAATTCTGTATAAAATTTAGCTGCAGTTTCTATCATATTTTAATTAAAACATCAAAGATACATTGATTTGTAAATAAAAGTTTTTATCATTAAAAAAAAATTGTAGATTTGCGATAAGACTATTAAAAAATATTTAAAAATGGGATTAATTGGAATGATTTTGGCTGCAGTATTAGTTGCTGTAATCTTAGCTATTGTTATAGTTAAGTTTTTACCTTTAAAATTAAGATGGATAGCATCCTTACTATTGTTATTTTTAGCAATATTTCTAGGTTATAAAATTTATATGGGTATTATGGAACCTATCAACTTTAACAAAGATAAAGTTAAAAGATATGCTCCAGTAATTAAAAAACTTAAAATTATTAGAGATGCTGAAATTAAATTTAATGAAGCTACTGGTAATTATACAGCAGACAAAAATATTTTAATTCAATTTATAGATTCTGCTAAGTTAGCACTTACAAATACAAAAACTATTGTAGAAAAAGTTAACAGAGGTGGTGGTATTATTGATGAAGTTGAAGTTAGAGTAACAGATACTATTGGGTATGAACCTGTATTAAAATACTTTAAAGACAGAGATTATAAAAATATGTTTAAAGTAACTGGTTCAGACAAAGAATTTGAATTAGAAACTGGAACTGTAGAAAAAATACCTGGTTTGGTAGTACCAACTTTTAGAGCAAGAACGTCTAAAGAGACCCTTTTAAAAGGTATGAATGAATCTTTAGTAAAACAAGAATTAGAAGCAATAGCAACAGACCAAATTAAAGGAGAATATGTTTCTGTTGGCTCTTTAGAAGAAGTAACAACAGGTGGTAACTGGCCACCATCTTACGATAAGAAAGGTGAAAATAAAGAATAGTAGTATCTCTTTAAACAAATCCAAAGAAAATAAATTATCCATCCAATTTAATTTGGATGGATTTTCTTTTTGTATACACAACCCAGGTATAAAAAAAGATGTTTATTTTTCTGAATATGCTTTTGAAGAAACACTTAAAACTCCTGAAGAGTTATTAGAAAAAATTAAAGAAACCTTTAAAAAGGATACCATTTTACAAAAAGATTTTTCTGAGGTTATAGTAATTCATCAAAATAACTTAAACACTTTAGTACCAAATATGTTTTTTAAAGAAACTCATTTAAAAACCTATTTAAATGGTAACATAAAAACACTTGCTACAGACTTTATAACTTTTGATGAAATTAAAACCATAGGGGCTAATAATGTTTACATCCCATATGTAAATATTAATAATTATTTTTTTCAGCATTTTGGTGAGTTTGAATACAAACACCATATAACAGCATTGATAGAAAAAATTGTAAAATTATCTATGGCTAAAGAAAAAACAATGTTTGTAAATGTATCTAAAAGCAGTATCGATATTTTAGTTACAGAAAAAAATACCCTTCTTTTAGCTAATAGTTTTCACTTCAATAGTAAAGAAGATTTTATATATTATATTTTATTTGTTGCAGAACAACTACAATTAGATACAGATGCACTTTCTCTTTATTTTACAGGAGCTATATCTGTTAATAGTGATATTTACAAAATAGCGTTTACCTACATTAGAAATATTTATTTTTTAGAAAGTAACAATGCTATTTTTGCGAATTTAAACATGCAAAAGCACACCAATTACATATTATTAGGCACATGAGAATCATTTCTGGCAAATATAAATCTAGACGAATACAAGCACCAAAAAACCTACCTGTTAGGCCAACAACAGACATGGCAAAAGAGTCTTTGTTTAACATTTTAAACAATACCTATTATTTTGATGCTATTTCTGTAATAGATTTATTTGCCGGAACTGGTAATATTAGCTACGAATTTGCTTCTAGAGGTACTAAAACTATTTATGCTATTGATGCTAACTTTGGTTGCATTAAGTTTATAAATAACACCGCTAAAACTTTAGAATTAGATATTAATACTTATAAGAGTGACGTTTATAAATTTTTAGAGAAAACCAATTTAAGTGCAGACGTTATATTTGCAGACCCACCTTATGATTTTGAAACCGAGCAATTTTTAAAAATTGTAGACTTAGTTTTTGAAAACAATCTTTTACATGAAGATGGTATTTTAATTGTAGAACACTCTAAACACACAGATTTATCTAACCATACAAAACATAGTTACGATAAACGTTATGGTGGTAATGTATTTAGTTTTTTTGAAAATAATTTAGAAAAAGAAAACTAATTACTATAGTAAAGAAGTTATAATATCTGAAATGGTAATACCTTCTGCTTCTGCCTTATAATTTTTAACAATTCTATGAGAAAGAATTGGTATAGCCACTGCTTTTACATCTTCTATATCTGGAGAATATTTACCATTAACTGCTGCATGAGCTTTGGCTGCTAAAATTAAGTTTTGTGACGCTCTTGGTCCTGCACCCCAATCTAAATAACTTTTTACCATTTCTGTAGCTTTATCAGATTTTGGTCTTGTTTTTCCTACCAAACCAACCGCATATTCTATAACATTATCTGCTACAGGTATTTTACGAATCAATTTTTGTATTTCTACAATTTCGTTGCCATTAAATATCGCATTTATATTCTGATTTAAAATAGACGTGGTACTTTTTACAACTTGAATTTCTTCTGCAAAAGTTGGATATGCTAAATTGATAGAAAACATAAATCTATCTAACTGTGCTTCTGGTAAAGGATACGTACCTTCTTGCTCAATTGGGTTTTGTGTGGCTAACACAAAAAACGGTAAATCTAATTTATAATGATTTCCAGAAACGGTTACCGATCGCTCTTGCATTGCTTCTAACAAAGCAGCCTGAGTTTTTGGAGGGGTTCTGTTAATTTCGTCTGCTAAAATAATGTTAGAAAAAATAGGTCCTTTTATAAATTTAAACTTTCTGTTTTCGTCTAAAATTTCGCTACCTAAAATGTCTGAAGGCATTAAGTCTGGTGTAAATTGTATTCTGTTAAAGTGTAAGCCTAAAACATCTGAAACCGTATTTACTAATAAGGTTTTTGCCAAACCTGGCACACCAATTAATAAAGAATGACCACCACAAAAAATAGATAATAAGGTAAAATCTACAGCTTCTTTTTGTCCGATAATTACTTTGCCAATTTCTGCTTTTAGTAAATCAAACTTTGCTACTAATTCGTTTACGGCTTTAACGTCTGACATTATTTATTTACTTCTTTTTTCCAGTTCTTTTCAAAAGTACAGTTCTTATAATCTTCACCAATTTTTATATAGGTGTCTTTAATTTTGTCTTTTGCCCATTTTTCTATTGCCTCTTCTTTCTTTTTCTTTAAAGCTAAATCTTGAACTTTTACATAATCATCAACAAAACCTGCTTTATGAGTATCAGTTTTATCTCTCATTAAAATAAATTTGTACATTTTTTCTCCTCCAGAGGATTGATCATAAAAAACATCTGAGAACTCTCCTGTTTCAAGTTCATTTACTCTAGCATACATTGCTGGGTCCATTCTTGTTAACTCAAATCTAGACTCTCCTGTATATGGGTTTATAATTAAACCATTGTTATTTTTAGATTCCTTATCGTCTGAAAACTTTTTTACAGCTTCTTCAAACGTGAGTTTACCAGCCTCTATGTCTCTTTTAATTTCTTCTACTTTAAACTTAATTTCTTGTAATCTAGCTTCTGGTATTTCTGGTTGCATTAAAATATGAGATACAATTCTTGTGTTTCCTTTAATTTCATGCAATAAAATAATATGATAACCATACATTGTTTTAAAAGGCTCTGATATTTGTCCTTTTTCTAAAGAGAAAGAAACTTCTTTAAACTCTTTAATTAAACTAGCTTCTTTAGTTACTACAATTCTCCCATTATCTCTAGTAACACCAGGGTCTTTAGAATTTATAATAGCTTTTAGTCTAAAACTTGCACCCTCTAAAACTTCTTGTCTAATTTCTTTTAATTTATCTATTACTTTTTTATTTTCTTCTGGGGTTGGTTCTGCATTCATTACCAATTGTGCCAATTCTATTTCTGCAGCAAATTCTGGTAATTCTCCTTTTTCTTTTAAACCATTGTAATACAAACGTACTTCTTCTGGAGTAACATCTACTTTTTCAGTAATTTTTATTTGTTCTTTTTCTACCAAAAGGTTTTCTTTTTGTACCGCGTATAATTCTTCTTTTAAATCTGTTAAATCATTAAAACCATAAGCTTGTATAACTTTGTCTAGAGAACCATATTGTTGTGTAAAAAATTGAACACTTCTATCTACTCTAGCATTTATTTCTGGATCGGAAACTGTAACACTATCAATTATTGCGTGATGAGATAGTAATTTTTGTTGCATTAATTCTTCTAACATTTCGCAATTAGAAATGGTAATTTTACCTTCACTTCTTAGCTCTACTTCTTGCTTAAACTTCTCAATATCAGAATCTAGTACAATATTTTTACCTACAACAACGGCTACACCATCAATTTTTACTTTTTGTGCATTTGTTTGAAATACACTCATTAAAACTAAGGTGATGGTAAAAAGTAGTTTAATATATTTTAAAGTTATTTTTTTCTGTGGCATCTTTTACTATTATTTTTTCTATTTCTCTAATTAGTTCGATTTTACGCTTGTGTAAAATCATTTCTTTTATAGTAGGTTCGATATAACTTAGAGGCGCTATATCGTTTCTATTTAAAATATCTTTTACAGCGACCAAATATAAACCTAATGAGTCTTGTTTTTGAATGAATTTTGTTTTTTTTAACAAATTTTCTTTAGAAACAGGTAGTTTTAACAAAATCTTGTCTAATTGTACCCAAACAGAATCGTTTAATTGATATTTTTTAAAGCTCAATTGCATTTGTTCTAATTGCTCTGCTGCTTCTATATCATCCAATTTAAAAAGTTTTATAATCTCTTTTTTATCTTTGATATTATCATCAAAGTGCAAGTATTTTAATTTTAATAATACCTCATTCAATTTAAAATTTTCTTTATTATAGTCGTAATAACTTTCTACTTCATCTTGAGAAATGATAGTATCTAATTGCTGTTTTATAAGTTCTTCTTTATAATTATTTATCAATAAACTTTCTCTGTAATCTTGTACCAGTTTTTTAATGTTTTCTAAAGCTTCTAAAGAATTGTTTTTTTCTGCATTTTTTAATAGCAGCTTTTTAATTGCCCAGTCTTGTATATAACTTTTTACTAAAAGCAAACTATCTTCTTTAGCTATATTTTGAGGTAAAATATCTTTTACATCTTCTCTAAAAAGCTTTTCTGTATCTACAATAGCAATAATTTCAGATGAATTTACTTGTTTTTCTTGTACCGTAAGATAATCGCAAGAAAAAAATAAGAGTACACAAAAAAAAGCGATAACCAATCTCATTTGTAATTAATTGTAATATTTAATTAGTTTTTTTAATTGTCTTTTACGAATTTTAATATTGCTTTTTTTTCTTAAATCAGCAATCCATTTTTTTTCTAGATAATTTTGATAATCGTTCATTACCTCACCTTTATTATCCTCTAATTTTCTAGAACTATAATTAGCTTTATGCTTCTCAAAATAGTTTTGTAAACCTAGGGTATCTTTTGTAGACTTATTCCAAATTTTATCTTGCATTAATTCAAACAACAACAATCCATCTTCATATTCTTTTAAAATGTATGCATATTCTGGTTCTGTGTTTACCAAGTTTTCTTTGTAATAAGTAAGTATTTCTTGATTTTTAAACATTTCAAACAAGGTAAATACAGGTTGGTTTCTTCTGTTTTTAATGTAATCTATAAAATCTTCTTGCTTTATCTTTTTATCGTTGATAGAAAACATCATTATTTGTAAAGAATCTTTAGGAATAGCTCTAATATTTTTTCTGTCTAATATTTTTTTAGCCGCCTCATTTTCTACAATATTATAAGTCGCTTTTAACTTATTGATTACAGCTGTTTCAGACATTTGCATTCTAGCGCTATTTTTAATTTTATTTCTTAACTCTTTTTCTAATTCTTTAAATGGTTTTACAGGATGTTTCTTAATCAACTTTACAATATGCCAACCAAAACGGGTTTTAAAAGGTTTAGAAAATGCACCTTCTTTTTGTAGAGAAAAAGCGGCATCTTCAAAAGGTTTTACCATTCTACCAGTACCAAATTTACCTAATTTACCTCCTCTATTTTTAGAGCCATTATCTTCTGAATATTGTTTGGCTAATTCTTCAAAACTGTTATTAACAATTAATTTTTCATATACTTCAAAAATTTTCTTTTTACCAACATCGGTCGTATCTAGAATTAAAATATGAGCTGCTTCTATCTCACCTTCAGAAGGTTTTAAATCGTCTACTTTTAAAATATGATAACCAAATTGGGTTCTAAAAGGTTTAGATACCTGTCCTACTTTTGTATTGTAAGCAGCATCTTCAAAAGGGGTTACCATTTTAAAAGCATCAAAATACCCTAAATTACCCTTGTTTCCTTTTCTTCCTGATTTTGCATCGTCTCTAGCAGAATTGTCTTCGGATGTTTCTTGAGCAACTTTTTCAAAATCCTCGCCAGCAAGGATTCTATTTCTAATTTTTAGAATTTTATTATAGGCTTTTATAGTATCTTTTGGCCTTGCATCTTTAGCAGTTCTAATTAAGATATGTTTAGCTTTTACCTTATTTTTTACTCTAAAATAAACATCTTTTACCATTTTATCTAGAAAAGTAGTATCCTGTAAATAAGGAGCCGCTAATTGGTTTTTATAGGTTTCAATTTCTTTCTTGTAAGAAGGTAAAGTATCTAATTTTAGTTGATATGCTTCCTTAACCTTTAATTTATAATTGATAAATAATTCTAAATTATTAGTTACATCTTTCGCTTCTTTATTATCAATAGCATCTAAGTTTTTTTCGTAAACCCTTTTAAAATCTGCAACTGTTATATTTTCTTCGTTAATGGTTACTAGTGTTTTTGATTTTTTCTGAGAAAAAATACTCATTGATACTAATAAAACACAGATAGATAAAATTTTAATTTTCATAAGATTGATTAATTATAAAGATATGATTCCTTTTATTTTTTCAGCTTTTTTATAATATGAAATAACTTCGTCTGAATTTTTTAACTTTAGCATAATAGAAACACTAACGTATTTACCTGTTTTAGATTTTTTTGTTTTTATTACAGCACCCGTTTTATCAAATATATCCTCTACTTCAGTAACCTGATTCTCTGTAGTTGGCACAATAAATTTATACAAATAATCTGCAGGAAACTTAGTCGTATCTTCTAATTGTACTTTTAATTTGGTATAAAATTCGTCTTTATTACTCATATTAACTACTAAAATTTTTATAAATAGCTAAACACAAAATTACATTAAATATTAGTTTTATAAAGGGAATGATTTATTTTTGTAACATGCAACAAAAAATTGTGCTTATTGGTGGCCCAGGAACAGGCAAAACAACTGTAATAAATTATCTTGCTAATAAAGGTTTTAACTGCATGCCAGAAATATCTAGAGAAGTAACTATAGAGGCGCAAAAAAAAGGGATAGAACAACTTTTCTTAACAAAACCTTTATTATTTAGTGAAATGCTTTTAGAAGGCAGAATACAACAACATAAAAAAGCATCTGAACTAAATAACAATATCGTTTTTTTTGATAGAGGTATTCCTGATGTTTTTGCCTACATGGATTATTACAACACCGATTATCCTAAAAAATTTAAACAAAAAAGTAACGCTTTTACCTATTCTAAAGTTTTTCATTTTGCCCCTTGGAAAGAAATACACACTACAGATAATGAGCGCTACGAATCTTTCGAAGAAGCTGTAAAAATTGACACTTTTTTAACCAAGGCTTATACAAATTTAGGATATCAATTAATTAATGTTCCTTTTGGCGATATTGAACAACGTGCACATTTCATTTTAAATTCGCTTTCTGGCGAATGAGTTTCCACTTAGAAAAAATATTAGAAAAAAATTGGGGACATAGCTCTTTTAGGTCTCCTCAAAAAGAAATCATAACTACTGTTTTAAATCAAAAAGATGTCATTGTTTTATTACCTACTGGTGGTGGTAAATCTATTTGTTTTCAAATACCAGCTTTAGTTAAAGACGGCGTTTGTATTGTAATTTCTCCACTAATTGCTTTGATGCAAAACCAAGTAGAAAATTTAAAGCAAAGAAATATTAAAGCGGTTACAATACCTTCTGGTAGTAATCAAAATGAAATTATTGCTATTTTTGATGCCATTAAATTTGGTGATGTGAAGTTTTTATACATTTCTCCAGAGAGATTACAGTCTAGCTTAATTCAGCAAAAAATAAAAGAACTAAATGTAAATTTAGTAGCTATAGATGAAGCACATTGTATTTCTGAATGGGGCCATGATTTTAGACCATCCTATAGAAACATAGCCATACTTAAAAAGCAATTAGAAAACGTAAATTTTATTGCGCTAACAGCAACAGCCAATAAAAAAGTTTTAGAAGATATTGCCAATAACTTACAATTAGATAAGCCTGTTACGTTTAAAAAATCGTTTTATAGAGAAAATTTAGCGTATCAAGTTTTTAAAATAGAAGACAAATTAGAACGCTTAAAGCAGATTTTTTATAAAACAAAAACACCTGCTATTGTTTATGTAAATTCTAGAAAAAAAACAGTGGAGTTATCTAATTTTTTAAATGCAAACCAATATAAAAGCACCTATTATCATGCAGGTTTAACCGCCTTAGAAAAACAAACTGCTTTTAATAATTGGCTTACAGAAAAAACACCCATAATTGTTGCTACAAATGCATTTGGTATGGGTATAGACAAAGCAAACGTTGGTTTGGTTATACATTATAACATACCTAATAACATAGAAAACTACGTGCAAGAAACAGGTAGAGCTGGTAGAAACACTAAAAAAGCTTTTGGTGTTTTATTATATAATGAAAATGATATTTTTCTGCATAAAAAACAAACAGAAAACAGCATTCCTTCTATTGCAGAAATTAAAAAAATACATCAAAAATTATATCAAAATTTTAGTGTTGCTTATGGCGAGTTTTCAGAAATTATTTACGAATTTAACTTTCAAGAATTTTGTAGGAAATATAAGTTACATCCTCTAAAAACAGCAACTACCATTACTTTATTATCAAATTATGGCATTATTGAGTTGCAAAATAGTTTTCAAAATAAATCTACATTAACTTTTATTGGCAGTCATCAAAGTATTTTAAACTTTACTCAAAAAAACAAAAAACTAAAAGATTTTGTACATACCGTTTTAAGAACTTATGGTGGTGTTTTTGAAAATGAAATAAAAATAAATGAATTTGTATTAGCCAAAAAAGCCCATATAACCTCTACACAAGTAATAAAAAACCTACAAAATTTAGATGCTTTAGGTTTGGTAAAATACCATGCTGTTACTTCTGATAGTTTATTAACTTTTTTAGTACCAAGAGAAGATGATAAAACAATTAACAGGCATTCTAAAGAAATGCAACATTTTTTGGTTCAAAAAAAGGAAAAAGCGATTGACTTTGTTAATTTTATAACTAATCATAACATTTGTAGAAGCAAACAAATACTATGCTATTTTAATGAAAAAACATCAAAAAACTGTGGCATTTGTGATGTTTGTATTGCAAATAAAAAAAGAGTTTTAGTAGATGTATCAAACCAAATTATAAATCTTCTTATCAAAGAAGTAAACTTATCTTCTAAAGAAATAAGCAACCAATTACAAATTGCAGAGCAAGACATTTTAATACATTTGCAATTACTATTATCTCAAGATAAAATACTTATAAATCACCAAAACAAATATCATCTAAAAAAATAATTATGAAAGATTTACGTATCGTATTTATGGGTACACCAGATTTTGCTGTAGCCATTCTAAAACATTTGGTAGACAATAATTATAATGTAGTAGGTGTAATTACCGCACCAGATAAACCTGCTGGTAGAGGACGAAAACTAAACGAGTCTGCTGTAAAAAAATATGCTTTACAAGAAAACTTACCAATTTTACAGCCAACGAACTTAAAAAATGAAATATTTTTAGAAGATTTAAAAAGTTTAAACGCCAATTTACAAATAGTAGTTGCTTTTAGAATGTTACCAAAAGTAGTTTGGCAAATGCCTAAACATGGTACCTTTAACTTACATGCGTCTTTGTTACCAGAATATAGAGGGGCAGCACCAATACATTGGGCAATTATTAATGGCGAAACCAAAACTGGTGTAACTACTTTTTTTATTGATGATAAAATTGATACTGGCGAAATAATTTTACAAGAAGCAATACCTGTTTTAAACACAGAAACTGTAGGCACTTTACATGATAAATTGATGGATTTAGGCGCTAAATTAGTTACCAAAACTGTAGACTATATAAGTATTGATGATATTAAAACAGAAAAACAGCCTGAGTTAGAACAAAAATCTGCGCCCAAATTAAATCCTGAAAACACAAAAATAGATTGGTTCGACAGTTTAGAAAATATCTATAATAAAATTAGAGGTTTAAACCCTTTTCCTGCAGCTTGGACGATTATTTACAATAATGGTGAAGAAATTACTGCAAAATTATATGCTATAAAAAAAGAAACTACCATGCATAATAATAAACCTGGAAAAATTATAACAACTAAAAAAGAACTAAAGGTTGCTGTAAAACAAGGATATATTATTATTGATGAAATTAAACTTTCTGGCAAGAAAAAAATGGATACAAAAAGTTTGCTAAATGGCTACTCTTTTTCTGAGGAAGCCAAAATGTTGTAAAGCCTTTATTGGTGTGGTTTATAGCGTTTTTGGTTTTTCAAAGTACGGTTTATTAACAATTGATATGCTTTTATTAACAAAAAGGGCCTTTTTAGGTACTAGAATTTGCGTAAAACCACAATCCTACTATATTTGTTAAGCTTTTAAGCAAAAAAAATTTATTAAACAATTTAAAAATTTATTTATTATGAACAAATCTGATTTAATCGATGCAATGGCTGCTGACGCAGGAATTTCTAAAGTAGCAGCAAAAGCAGCTTTAGAGTCTTTTACAGGTAACGTAACTTCTTCATTAAAAAAAGGTGAAAAAGTTGCTTTAGTTGGTTTTGGTACTTTTTCTGTATCTAACAGAGCTGCAAGAACTGGTAGAAATCCTCAAACTGGAAAAACTATCCAAATTGCTGCTAAAAATGTAGCAAAATTCAAAGCTGGTGCTGGATTAAGCGATGCTGTAAACTAGTCGTTCTAGTTTAAGACAATATAAAAACTCTCTTTTCTAAAGAGAGTTTTTTTTTATTTTATAATTTTTTTTATATTTAAAGAAAAACAAATGACTATGCTAAACCCTAAAAAAGGAAGGTTATTAGTTGCAGAACCCTCTATTTTGAGTGATGATTTTTTTAACAGAGCAATTGTTCTTTTAACAGAGCATACAGAAAATAATTCTGTAGGATTTATTCTAAATAAACCCCTTTCTTATAGCATTAACGATTTGTTACCAGAAATAAATTGCTTTTTCAATATCTATCAAGGTGGACCTGTAGAGCAAGACAACCTATATTTTATTCATAGAATACCTCAATTGTTAGCCGATAGCATAGAAGTTGCCAATGGTGTGTTTTGGGGAGGTAATTTTAAACAATTAAAACAATTGCTAAACGAAGGTTTGTTACAAGAAACTGACATTCGTTTTTTTCTTGGATATGCTGGTTGGGATAAAAATCAATTAAATACAGAACTACAAGAAAACTCTTGGTTTGTTGCAAAAAATGATTTTGAAAATATTTTTTCTAAAGACGAAGAAACACTCTGGAAAAACAAACTGTTACAAAAAGGCGGTGCTTACAAACTTTGGGCAAATGCACCAAATAATATCAATTTAAATTAATTCCCTGCAATTTCTAATACTTTTAAGTTAGCTGCTAATTTTTTACTAAAATTAACTGTAAAGTTTTTCTTTTTATATTTAGTAACAGGCTGTATTCCCATAATTGCGTTGGTTATAAAAACCTCATCTGCTTTTTGAATTTCAAAAGGAGATATGGCTGTTTCTTCTAATGTAAAGTCTTTATGTTTTGTAATAATATCAATTACTTTTTTTCTAACAATCCCTTTAATACATCCTTCTGTTAATGCTGGTGTTTTAATAACTGAATCTTTGATTACAAAGATATTTCCGTTTGTTACCTCTACGACTCCTTTTCTTTCGTTTAAAAGAATACAGTTGTCTAAGTCATTCTCATCAGCAAAAATACTAGCTAATGTATTTAGCATTCTGTTGTTTGTTTTTATGGTTGATAACAAACCTGAATAATTATAAAAATCTTTGAAAACATCTACATGATAGTTTTCTTTTACCTTATAATTTGCTGCAGAAGCTTCTATTAAATAATCTATTTGATTTGTTTCTGGAGTGTATAAACCACCATCTTTTCTAAACACATTTAAACGAACCCTATTTGTTGTAACATTCTCTAAAACTGCAGTTGTTTTTAAAATTTCTTTTTCTAAAAATTCTAAAGTAAACTTCATAGGAATTTTCATACGCAGCATTCTCATAGATGCCATTAGTCTAAAGTAATGATCTTCCCAAAAAATAATTTTATTGTTTACCACTTTTATGGTTTCAAAAATACCATCTCCGTATTTAAAACCTCTGTTATTCGTGGTTAACTTTACGTTTTCTTTAAACAATAACTCTCCATTAAAATTTATCATTCTTCATTATTTTAAAAAAAACAAAATTACTATAAATAGATAGATTTAAAGCATAAAAAAACCAGCAATTATGCTGGCTTTTATTTTGTAATATTATTAATTAAGCACCTATAGTATGCTTTAATTCGTCTATTTGATTTTCCCAAAGTTGTTTAGACTCCTCTACTTCATCTTCATCATCTGCAAAATCTGTAACAATCAAAGAAACATCTTTTGTCAAAGAGTCTACTTGTATCTTTATTTCAAAATAACTTTCATCATCTTCACTTTCTAACCATTTCCAGCGAATTCTATCATCTGTTTTCTTAGTTATTAACTCGGCTTTTTCTTCAGTATCATCCCAAATAAAACTAAATATTTTACCTCTAGAGTTTACTTTATCTGCAAACCATTCTTGCAAATTAGATGGAGAAGAAATGTATTGATAAAGCATGTTTGGAGATGCATGAACAGGGATTTCTAATTCGAATTTAACTTTTTCCATTGTTGATTAGTTAGGTTGACAAGATAGGTATTAATTCTATTTAAAAAAAATTAAAAACACTTGTTGCTTATCTCTAAAAAGTAATTATATTTGCACCCGCAAACCAATGGCGAGGTAGCTCAGTTGGTTAGAGCGCAGGATTCATAACCCTGAGGTCGGCAGTTCAAATCTGCTCCTCGCTACAAACTTAAAGTTAATAAAATCAACGAATTGTGTCTCACAATTCGTTTTTTTATGTCTTCATTTTTCTTGCCGTTTTTAAAAAGAAAATAGTATAGTACAAAATTCACCTATAAAATTAAATGAATATGATTATGCTTTAAATAGAAAAAATAATATTTAATGGTTAGTAAAAACATCTTAATTCCCCAAAAAAATCCGTAAATATCTACTAAGTATTTCATTTTAAGCGCAATCGAAAGAGTGATTATTTTTTGTAAAAAAAATCATTGCAGAAGTTAAAAAACATTTTATATTTGTAGCTCTTTACCATGCGAAAGTAGCTCAGTTGGTAGAGCGTCAGCCTTCCAAGCTGAATGTCGCCAGTTCGAACCTGGTCTTTCGCTCTAAAGACTTTATTAGAAA
This sequence comes from uncultured Polaribacter sp., assembly GCF_947503855.1. Classification (GTDB taxonomy): domain Bacteria; phylum Bacteroidota; class Bacteroidia; order Flavobacteriales; family Flavobacteriaceae; genus Polaribacter. The sequence goes on from NZ_CANNFF010000010.1 coordinate 129,427, forward strand.
TAATAAGGTCTTTTTTTATGCTTAAAATTTAGTTTCTATTTAATTTATCGCCAAAAATTAGTAATAAAAGAATAGGAATTGCTAAAAGAAGTATGATTAATTTATGGGTATTAAACACAGACGGATATAAAATTAAAGTTAATACAAAGCCACCCATAGCGCCACCTAAATGTGCTGAATGCCCTATATTACCAACTTTATTTTTCATACCATAAATAGAATATAACAAATAGCCTAAACCAAAAATATAACTAGGTATGGCTATAGGTATAAAAAATAAATATAAGTTCATACCTGGATAAAGTAAAATAGACGAATAAACAATACCAGAAACTGCGCCAGAGGCACCAACAGCACTGTAATAAAGTTCTTTTTTATGATACTTTAAAGCGTATAAACTACCTGACAGTAAGCTAGCAAAATAAATGATTAAAAAGTTTGGCATCCCTAATCTGTTTGCAACAATACTTCCAAAAAGGTATAGTGTATACATATTAAACCCAAGGTGAATCCAATCTACATGTAAAAAACCAGAGGTAAACATTCTAATTTTTTCGCCAGATAAAATACTACTTACTTGAAATTTATATTTATTTAAAAAAGAGTAATCGCTAAAACCTTTCATAGAAACCAAAACATTGGCTACAATTATTAACAAAACTGCTTGATTTATATTTCCTATCATATCACAAACATAATAAAATCTGTTTACTATATCTCTTTTCGTTTTAAATTTATATACGATATTTGCAAAACCAAAATTAGATTATGCAGTTTATTGTTTTTGCAATTACCTATCCTATCATATGGGTTTTATCTAGACTTCCTATGCGAATCTTATATATAAAATCTGATATTTTTTTCTTTTTGATTTATCATGTAATTGGATACAGAAAAACAGTTGTTTTAGAAAATTTAAAACTTGCTTTTCCCAATAAACCTGAACAAGAATTGCTACGTATCAGAAAAAAATTCTTTAAACATTTAATGGATTTATTAATGGAAAGTGTAAAAGCGTTTTCTATTTCTGAGAAAGAAATTTTAAAAAGGTACACATATAAAAATCCAGAATTGGTAAATAAATATGCAGAAGAAGGAAGAAATATTGCTTTAGTAGGGGCACATCAAGCAAATTGGGAGTGGTCAACTAGTTTGGCATTGGTTTTAAATATTGATGTATTGGGTGCTTATACCAAATTAAACAACAAATATTTTGAAAAAGCAGTTAGAAAATCTAGAGAAAAATTTGGAGTCATTGGTTACAAAACCTCAGATATGATTAAGGGAATGAAACAACGCTTTTCTAAAAAAGAAAAAGGAGCTTATATTTTATTGAGTGATCAATCTCCACAACCTCATAAAACGTATTATTGGCGAGAATTTTTCAACATAAAAGTTCCAGTACATACAGGTGCAGAAATGCTATCTAAACGTTTTGATTTGGTAGTAATAAACTATGTTGCCAAAAAAGTAAAGAGAGGTCATTATGAAGTGGAGTTTCAACTTATAACAGACCAACCTAAAGAGTTTGAAAATTATCAAGTTACAGATCGCTATACCAAGTTAACAGAAAAAAACATTTTAGAGCAACCAGAATTCTACTTATGGTCTCATAAAAGATTTAAACATAGCAATAATGTTCCTGCGGAATTTCTATAAATTACAATCCAAACCAGCTTTTAACTAATAAATGTTCAACAGGTGCAATAGACTTGTGTGCATAATCATTTTTAATGGAGTTATACTCGTAATCTTTAGCCCAAGTTTCTATATTATTTGCTAATTCTTTTAACGATTTGCAAATAAAATCTAACTCTTTATTTGTCATAGTAGGATGCGCAGACAAACGAATCCAACCAGGTTTTTCAGTATTACAACCATGCAAAATTTGATCTTTTATTTTGTTAGAAGTTTTTTGGTCTACATTCAATAAAAAATGTCCATAAGTTCCTGCACAAGAACATCCACCTCTAGTTTGTATTCCAAAACGATCATTTAATAATTTTACCACTAAATTAAAGTGATATTTTGTAAAGTAGAAAGAAAAAATACTTAGCCTATTTTTATGCTGTGGAGCTAAAATTTTAACTTCTGGTAAACTTTCTAAAGTTTTAAAAATTACCTTATTTATTTCTTTTTCTCTATTTTTTATATTTTCTACTCCCATTTCTTCTTTTAATTGAATAGCCAAAGCAACTCTAATGGTTTGTAAAAAAGCTGGGGTACCACCATCTTCTCTAGTTTCAACATCATCAAAATAATCATGTTGTCCCCAAGGGTTTGTATAACTTACAGTACCACCTCCTGGATTATCTGGAATGGTGTTTTTATATAATTTTTTATTAAAAACTAACACCCCTGAAGAACCAGGACCTCCTAAAAATTTATGGGGAGAAAAGAAAATAGCATCTAAATATTCATCCTCATTTTCTGGATGCATATTTATATCTACATAAGGTGCACAACAAGCAAAATCTACAAAACACAAGCCCTTGTAACTGTGTATTAATTTTGCTACTTTATGATAGTCCGTTTTTATGCCTGTTACATTAGAACAAGAAGTTATTGAAGCTATTTTAATTTTACGATGTTTGTGTTTCTTAATACAATTTTCGAAGTTTTTTAAACAAACTAAACCGTCATCATTACAAGGTACAACAACTACATCTGCAATGGTTTCTAACCAAGAGGTCTGGTTAGAGTGATGTTCCATATGAGATATAAATACAATTGGCTTTATATCTTCTGGAATGGCTGTATGGTTTTTTAAATTTTCGGTAACTTTTAATCCTAAAATACGTTGAAATTTATTTACAACTCCTGTCATACCAGAACCTGAGGTGATTAAGACATCATTTTCATTGGCATTTACATGACGTTTTATAATCTTTCTAGCTTCGTGATAAGCCAAAGTCATGGCTGCACCAGAAGTAGAAGTTTCTGTATGTGTATTGGCTACAAATGGACCAAATTTCTCAAGCATTTTTTCTTCAATAGGTCTATATAGTCTACCACTGGCAGTCCAATCTGTATACATTAATTTTTGTTCTCCATAAGGAGATGTAAAAGTTTGATTGATACCGACTATATTTTTTCTAAATTGATTAAAATAATGCTCTAAATTCATACCATCTTATTTTAAAATAATCTAAACCTACCTCCTATTAAGATATTATTTTGAAAGAAAACAAAACTTTGCGAAGCAGAATCTAACGGATTTAATGACGTTTTAACATTTGGCATATCTATGTACCCAATTTTATAATCTGCTTGTATAAAAAAGTGCTTTAAAAAGGTAATGTTTAAACCTACTCCAGCAGAAACTCCCCAACCAGAAATATGATAATCATCATGTCTTTCCATACCTAATAAAGTGGTATCTGTCTTTGGAAATAAAATTCCAGCACCAAAACCTTCTGTTAGGTTTATTTGTAAGTTTTTTAAATCTAAACCAAACCAATGGTCAATATTATCAAAACGTTTTAACTCTACATTAATATAATTTAATCCATCTGTATGTTCTAATTGCAAGAAATCTTCAGCTAATTGAACTTGTTGTCCAGTATAAATACCATCATACTTGGTATTTCCTACGTTGATATTTCCGTTTACATCTACAAATTGATTATTAATAACCACATATTTCATATGATCTACACCTACAGAAATAGTGTAATTTTCTTTGAAAAAATACCCCAATCTAAAGTTTGTCTGTGGCTTGGTTATATTTGTAATTCCAAAATATTTACTGAAAGTAAAATCAGATGGTGTGTCTCTTGCTTTTACATCAGATAATGTAAAATCGTAATTTTCTCCTTTAAAACGAATATCTGAATCTGAATATGAAGCCCAGTTCCAACCCCAATAAGCAAAAAACTTTCCTTTATTGGTTACTTTGTTGTTTTTTGAATTAGTATTTTTCTGTTGTCCAACTATAGTTGAAAAACTAAAAAGTAAAGCGATTAAAAATAAATTATATATTTTCAAGTGTTCTAATTATTTAATGATTTCTTTTATTTCTTCTATAAATCTATTTGCCAAATCGTCTGCAGCTTGTTGCGATTTTGCTTCTGTATAAATTCTAATAATAGGTTCTGTGTTCGATTTTCTTAAATGAATCCACTCATCTGCAAAATCTATTTTTACACCATCTATTGTATTCACTTCTTCATTAGCGTATTTAGACGCCATAGTTTCTAAAATACTATCTACATCTATTGCTGGTGTTAACGTAATTTTATTTTTACTCATAAAATAACTTGGATACGAATCTCTTAATGCTTTACAAGAGATTTTTTTATGAGCTAAATGCGATAAAAATAAAGCAACTCCCACTAAAGAATCTCTTCCATAATGAGAAGCTGGGTAAATGATTCCTCCATTACCTTCTCCACCAATTACGGTATTGGTTTCTTTCATTTTGATAACCACGTTTACTTCACCAACTGCAGATGCAGTATACGTTCCACCATGTTTTTGGGTAACGTCTCTTAATGCTCTAGAGGATGATAAGTTAGAAACGGTGTTTCCACCCCCTAATTTACCTAACACATAATCTGCACACGCTACTAAAGTATATTCTTCTCCAAACATAGAACCGTCTTCTGAAATTAAAGCCAATCTGTCTACATCTGGATCAACAACAATACCAAAATCTGCTTTTTCTTTTACAACTAAATTAGAAATATCTGTTAAATGTTCTTTTAATGGTTCTGGGTTGTGTGGAAATTGGCCATTAGGGGTACAATATAACTCTACACATTCTACATTCAATTCTTTCAGCAAAGCTGGAATAAAAATACCTCCTGTAGAATTTACACCATCTACAATTACTTTAAAATTTGCTTTTTTAATAGCTTCTACATCTACTAATTCTAAATTTAAAACTTCTTGTATATGTTTGTGTAAATAAGTTGTGTCTTTAGTATAAACTCCTAAATCGTCTACTGCTGCAAATTCAAAATCTTCACTTTCTGCTAGTGCCAATATTTTTTCTCCTTCTGCTCCATTTAGAAATTCTCCTTTTTCGTTCAATAATTTTAAGGCATTCCATTGTTTTGGGTTGTGAGATGCTGTTAAAATAATACCACCATCTGCTTTTTCTAAGGGTACAGCCACTTCTACAGTTGGGGTGGTTGATAAACCTAAATCTACAACATCTATCCCTAAACCAACTAAAGTATTAGCAACCAAGCTCGAAATCATTTTACCAGAAATACGTGCATCTCTACCAATTACAACTTTAATACTTTCTTTTCCTTTATTTCTTTCTTTAATAAAGGCACCATAAGCAGATGCAAATTTTACTGCGTCTATTGGTGTTAAATTGTCTGCTGTTTTGCCTCCAATGGTTCCTCTAATTCCTGAAATTGATTTTATTAATGTCATTATTTTGGTTGTCTTTTTTTATCGATTTCACAAAGATAATCCTATTAAATGAGTCTTTAAAATAAATTAACAAGTAGTAAGTTTCAATTGCTTTTAGTTTCTAAATAAGAGCGTTAGGGATTGAAGTGTTTGTTTGAGCTCTCAGGCTTTTTTGCGTGAAGCGAGTACGTAAAGCCCGACCTTTAGGGAACGCCCAAATTATAGTTATTAGTTATTTATAGATTCTGAAACGAGTTCAGAATACAAAAAAGCCGATACAAAATTGTATCGACTTTTTGGATATTTAGATTCCTGTTTTCACAGGAATGACAACTGGAAGAAAATTATTTTTTCTTTTTTGCGCCAGCTTCCATTTGCTTTTTTAAGTCTGCTAAACCTCCGATATCTCCTAACGTAGTTTTTTCTGCATCTGCAGATTTTTTAGCAGCAGCTTTAATATTTCTCTTTTCTTCTTCTCTAAAGATTGAAGTATGAGAAACTACAACTCTTCTATATTCTTTAGAAAATTCCATTACAATAAAGTCTACTGTATCTCCTTTTCCTAATTTAGAACCGTCTTCTTTTTCTAAGAAACGAGTTGGTGCAAAACCTTCTACGCCATCTGCAAAAGTTACCACTGCTCCTTTATCGTTCTTGTCTTTAATAGTACCTTCGTGTGTAGAACCTATTGTGTAGGTAGCTTCATGTGCATCCCAAGGGTTATCTTGTGTTTGCTTATGACCTAAGTTTAATTTTCTGTTTTCTACATCTAACTCTAATACTTGTACTTCTAATTGGTCTCCAACAGTTACAAAGTCTGATGGATGCTTAATTTTCTTAGTCCAAGATAAGTCTGAAATATAAACTAAACCATCTATACCTTCTTCTAATTCTACAAATACACCAAAGTTTGTGTAATTTCTTACAGTACCTGTGTGTGTAGAGCCAACTGGATATTTAGTGGTAATGTCTGTCCAAGGATCTGGGTGTAATTGTTTCATACCTAAAGACATTTTACGGTCTTCTCTATCTAAAGTTAAAACTTGTGCTTCTACTTTATCTCCAACTTTTACGAAGTCTTGAGCTGAACGTAAGTGTGTAGACCAAGACATTTCAGAAACGTGTATTAAACCTTCTACTCCTTGTTCTACTTCTACAAATGCACCATAATCTGCAATTACAACAACTTCTCCTGTTACTTTATCGCCAACTTTTAATTCGTTATCTAAAGCTTCCCAAGGATGAGCAGATAATTGTTTTAAACCTAATTGAATTCTAGATTTGTTATCATCAAAGTCTAAAATAACAACGTTTAATTTTTGGTCTAATTCTACAACCTCATTAGGATGATTAATTCTAGACCAAGATAAATCGGTAATATGTACTAAACCATCTACACCACCTAAATCTACAAACACACCGTAAGAAGTAATGTTTTTAACAACACCTTCTAATACTTGTCCTTTTTCTAATTGGCCAATGATTTCTTTTTTCTGTAATTCAATATCTGCTTCAATTAAAGCTTTATGAGAAACTACAACGTTTTTAAATTCGTGGTTGATTTTCACAACTTTAAATTCCATTGTTTTTTCTACATACTGATCGTAATCTCTAATTGGTTTTACATCAATTTGAGAACCTGGTAAAAATGCTTCGATACCGAAAACATCTACAATCATACCACCTCTAGTTCTACACTTAACAAAACCGTTAACTACTTCACCAGTTTCATGTGCGTTGTTTACACGCTCCCAAGCTTTAATTACTCTTGCTTTTTTATGAGATAATACTAATTGACCAGAAGAATCTTCTCTTTTGTCTACTAATACTTCTACTGTATCTCCTTCTGATAAATTTGGGTTGTAACGAAATTCATTTAAAGAGATAACTCCTTCTGATTTTGAGTTGATATCTATAATTGCATCTCTATCTGTAATTCTAATTACAGTTCCTTCGATTACATCACGCTCGTTTACAAAACCTACAGTTCCTTCTAAAGCTTTTTCAAACTCTTGTAACTTTGCTTCATCAACAGCTTCTATACCTTGCTCATATTTGTGCCAGTTAAAGTCTGCTAAAAATTGTTTTGGGTCTTGTTTTTCTTCTACAGCAGGAGTTGCTGTTTCTTGTACTTCTGTAGCAGCAACCTGCTCTTCAGTGTTTTTTGTTTCTTCAGACATATGTCTAAATTAAATTTGTATCTTTTTGTTTTACAGATTATTAACGATTAAAACGCAAAGAGATGTTTTTATAAATTATTTTCTTTGTTTCCTTTTCTTTATCTGTTCTCGTAAAAAGGAGTGCAAATTTACAAAAAATACTTGATTTTTAAAGACTTACTTTTAAAAAAATCTTATAATTTGTATTTTTCTGAAAGACAAATTGGTAAAAATTATACCACATGTAAAGAATTAAAGGTAAAACAGAAGCAGAAATAAAACAAACTTTAAAAAAATTGAAGCTGTATAAAGCAACATAAGTTAAGTTTTAAAGATGTTGAAAAACATACAGTTTTACTAATAAATAATAATGATTTTTCTATAACGAATGTAATTTATCGTACTTTTTTAAGGATAATATACCCGCAAGAACTACCTTTGCAATCTATTTGGTTGGAGCTGCACAAATTAAGATTTAAATAGTTGCTGCAAGAAAGTAAAGCATGGATAAAAAAACACAAGATTTAGTAGATAAAGGAATAATGTTGCCATTAATGGAAGAATTTTACACCATACAAGGTGAAGGTTCTCACACAGGTACAGCTGCTTATTTTATTAGAGTTGGTGGTTGCGATGTTGGTTGCCATTGGTGTGATGTAAAAGAGAGTTGGAATGCAGATTTGCACCCACCAACTTTGGCAGACACCATTGTAGAAAATGTTAAAAAATATGCAAATACTGTGGTTATTACTGGTGGTGAGCCGCTAATGTGGTCTATGGATTATATTACAGAATTACTTCAAAAAAACAACATAAAAACCCATATAGAAACTTCTGGTGCTTACTCTTTCTCTGGAAAATGGGATTGGTTTTGTCTTTCTCCTAAAAAAACAAAGTTACCTTTAGATGAAGTTTACAAAGAAGCAGATGAATTAAAAATGATTATTCATAACAAATCTGATTTTGATTTTGCAGAACAAGAAGCAGTAAAGGTAGGCAGAAAATGTCAACTTTTTTTGCAACCAGAATGGAGTAAAAAAGAAAAAATGACAGAGCAAATTGTTGAGTATGTAATGAAAAATCCAAAATGGAAAATTTCTTTACAAACCCACAAATATTTGCAGATTCCTTAACGTAATAAACTTGTTTAGCTAGTTTTATCGAAACTTTATCTTGCTTTCAGTCCTTAGTCTTTTTAAAGAAAAATCAAAAAAGATTTCAAATAAATAGCCTGTTTGAGGCTCGGTGAAAGATTTAATCTGTTTGTATATAATTCGATTTAAGATATTTTTTTGTCAATTAAAATACAAATTCTTTCAAATTGCTCATCAATTCCCATATCAGAATTATCAAACTCAATAGCATCTTCTGCCATTACTAATGGCGAATCTTTTCTAGTAGAATCTATACGATCTCTTTCTTGAACATTAAATAAAATGTCTTTAAAACTAACATTATCTCCTCTATCTATAAGCTCTTTATAACGTCTTGTAGCTCTTTTATCAGCAGATGCAGTCATAAATAACTTTATATCTGCATTAGGAAAAACAACGGTTCCAATGTCTCTTCCGTCCATTACTATACCACCATTTTCTCCCATTTTTTGTTGTTCTAAAACAAGTTTTTTTCTAACTGCAGTAATTTCAGCAATTTTACTTACAAATTGAGAAACTTTAAGACTTCTAATTTCTTTTTCAACATTTACATCATTTAAGTACATTTCTGCAAAACTTAATTGATCATTAAAAATAAACTTAAGAGAGATCTTTTTAAGGTTTGAAACCAATGAATCTACATTAAAAAAATCAGATCCAATAAAGTTATTTTCTAATGCATATAAAGTAACAGCTCTATACATAGCACCAGTATCTACATAAATAAAATTGTATTTTTTTGCAATTAATTTAGCAATAGTACTTTTTCCAGTTGATGAAAACCCGTCTATAGCAATCGTTATTTTTTTATTCATATTATCTTCTTCTACTATCTAAATCAATTTCTAAACTAAATGTGCTTACATTTGAAGCAGCATGAAATCTAGAATTTGCATAGTTAAATTTAAATCTATTCATTTTTATACCAAATCCAAAAGAAATGCCACTAAAAGTTCTTGCATTTTGTAACTTTAATTCTGCAGCTCTTCTAAAATTATAGCCCATTCTAATATTTATAAGTTTTTCTGGAAATAATTCGGCACCAATTACCAAATGTCTTAATGTATTATTAATAAATCCTATTTTTTCTGATGTTACATTACCTTGTAAATCTGTTATTTGTTCTGAAGGATTAGGTACTGAAACATCCCATTTTTGTAAATTATCTAATGTAAAATACCATTTTAAAGGAACATACAGTAGCTGATAACTTCCACCTAAAGAAATTTCTAATGGTAATTTTTCTTTCACTGTATGATAAGAGGTAATCTGTGTACCAATATTTCTAGCAACTAAAGTAACAGAAAAAGGTTTAAATGGGCTAGAATATAATAACGCAAAATCTAACGCTATACCTGTAGAATTAAAATTACTAATTGTAGAAGTAATTAACTTTAAATTAGTTCCAAAATAAAAATTAGTATTTGGTAAATTATAAGCATAACCAACGGATAAAGCAATATCATTTGCACTAAAACTACCTGTTTCGTTTCCTTGTGCATCAGCACCTATTAAAGAACCATAATTCAAATATTTTATATTAGCGTGAATGGTACCAAATCTTCTAGATATTTCTCTTGCATAAGAAATAGATCCAATATTGATTCCTGCTAAATAACTAGAGTAATTTACAGACAATTTTCTATCTAAATTACTATTTATAAAAGAAGGATTCCAAATAGGTTGATTAATATCATCTTTAATATTAATCGTTTTACCTCCTAAAGCGATTTGTCTTGCAGAAGTAGAAACATTTAAAAACTGATAAACCTGTTCCCCTCCCACTTGTCCATTTGTAGGAAAAATAAAAAGAATACTTATAAACAGAAAAAATAAAGGTAATTTCATAAACCTATAACAAAGAAACAAAGTATTATAATAGTAACGAAAATAAATCAATATATTTTAAATACTTAATTTAATTATACTAATGTATATAATAAAGCTACGATAACAAAAACTAAAAAGAAGTTAAAAAAAAACCTCATATCGTATGATATGAGGTTTTGTAATTTCTGATAAGTCAGAAACTTAAAGAAAGGCAGCGACCT
>NZ_CANNFF010000011.1 GCF_947503855.1 uncultured Polaribacter sp.
AGGGACCTTAAGTGCAGGTGATAATTACACTTTAGACATTCAAACAGACGCAATTTTTAGCATTATTAGAATCGATAGTGATGGCGATGGTGTTGCAGATGACATAGAAGATAATGATAATACAGATTCAACAGACAGTTGTGATTTTGTAGAATCAAGCCAAACAGAAACACCAAGTGCAGCATGGAACAGTGGAGACTGTGATAGTGACGGCGTAACCAATGCAGAAGAAGTAACAGATGGTACGGATCCATTGAATCCAGATACGGATGGTGATGGAGTTATTGATGGAACAGAGAAATCTGACGGTACCGATGCTACTAGTTTTTGTTCATCGATTCCTTTAAACATTACCCTTTCTGTAAGTCAAGATTATTTAGCTGCAGATTGTGATGACGATGGTTTGAGTAATGGCGATGAGATTGGTTTAGATGCATCTAATCCAATAGATTCAGATAACGATGGTGTTGCCGATTATCTAGAGGTGAATAAATATGAAGCTTCAATAGAAGATGACTTAGAAATTTATAATTTATTGACACCAAATGGAGACGGAGAAAATGATGTATTTGTAATTCGTAACATTGAGTTATATCCAGAGAACACGATAGAGATTTTTAATCGTTGGGGAGTACAGGTGTATAGTGTTGTAGGATATGGTCAGCAGGGGAAATATTTCCAAGGTGTATCAAACGGAAGAGGCACAGTAAGAAGATCAGAGTCGCTACCAACAGGAACTTACTTTTATATCTTAAAATATAAGAAAAATGGAGATACGAAAGAGCGTAAAGGTTATATATACTTAACTAAGTAAATTTTTAAACAAAAAATATAAAAGTAATAAGTAAAATTAAAAAGAAATGAAAAAAATATTCACTCTTATTATTCTAGTTTCGTCTGTATTGGGTTATGCTCAACAAGACGCCCAGTTTAGTAATTATATGTACAATACGTTGAGTTTTAATCCGGCGTATGCAGGGTCACGAGGAACTACTAGTATTTATCTATCCCAACGTTCGCAATGGGTAGGTTTAGAAGGGGCACCAACAACGAATGCACTTTCGTATCATTCACCCATTGGTTCATCTAAGTTAGGAATTGGCTTGAGTTTTATCAATGATGCGATAGGGCCAGTTGAAGAGAATTTGGTATCATTAGACATGTCATATACGATCAACACATCGTATGATTATAAGTTAGCCTTTGGTTTACGTGCAAGTGCACATATGTTAAATGTAGACTTTATGAAGTTAAATGCATTTAACCCTGGCGATGTTTTAGCACAAAATAATGTTAACAATCGAATTTCTCCCAATATAGGATTTGGTGTTTTCTGGTATTCAGACAAAAGTTATCTAGGATTTTCTATTCCCAATTTATTAGAGACCAAACATATCAATAAGGATTTAAATTCTTCGGTGAGTTCAGTTTCTAAAGAGCGTTTGCACTATCATTTTACTGCAGGTTATATATTTGACTTAAGTGAAAATATTTTATTTAAGCCAGCCGTATTAACTAAAATAGTATCAGGTGCACCATTGCAGTTAGATGTATCCGCAAATTTTCAGATGTATGATAAATTTACTTTAGGAGCATCTTACAGGGTAGATGCTGCAGTAAGTTTTTTAGGCGGTTTTCAATTAAATCAAAAATGGTTTTTAGGTTATGCGTATGATTTTGATACAAATAATTTATCTACTTACAATTCAGGTTCTCATGAGGTTTTTTTACGATATGAATTATTTAGAAATTATAACGTAAAAGCTCCAAGATTCTTTTAAAAATAAAAAATATGAAATCACATTTTTATAATATTACCTTTTGTTTATTATTTTTTACTGGACTTTTATATAGCCAGCAAAGAAAAGAAGTTATTGCAAATTCAAACTACAATAGCATGTCTTATGCTAAAGCTGTAGACCTTTATGAAAGATTAGTAAATGATGGATATGGCTCTAAGCAATTATTTGAAAACTTAGGAAATTCTTATTACAATCAGTCTAACTATGCGTTAGCTAAAGTAAGCTACGATTCATTATTTAAAAGAACAGAGGATGTTTCATTAGCTACCTATTACAGATACATCAATGTACTACGTAGTGAAAAAAAGCATGAGCAAGCAGATAAATTATACGCTAAATTATTAGAGAAGTATCCTACAGAGAAGAGAAATGCTAAGGGTAAGAATCGTATTTTTTTAAGTCCAGAAATACTTTCTGTATCTTCTGTTGATTTAGAAAATGCTAAAATTAATTCACCTTATTCAGACTATAAAGTATCTTATTTAGGAGAAGATAAGATTGTTTATTCAAGTAGTAAAGAAACAAAGAAAATTACTTCGATAAAATCAATTTGGACTAATGAATCTTACACAAATTTGTATCAAAGTAATATAAGTTCAGATAGCCTTACAGGAGAATCTTTTAAATTAAAAGGACGCATCAATAGGTTTTATAATGAATCTTCTGCAGTTTTTACAAAAGATGGAAATACGATGTATTTTACCAGAAACAATCAATTAGGTAGTAAAGTAAAAACAGATTCTTTAGAAAACGTTTTGTTAAAAATATATAAAGCTACTTATAATGGAAAGCGTTGGAATAATATAGAAGAGTTACCATTTAACAGCAATCAATACAACTGTGCACATCCTGCTTTGAGCCCAAATGAGGATTACTTATATTTTTCATCAGACATGCCAGGAACTTTGGGAGAATCTGATTTATACAGAGTCGCTATTGAAGAGAATACTTATGGAACTCCAGAGAATTTAGGAAATCAAATCAATACGTTAGGTAGAGACACGTTTCCATTTATCACCTCAGATAATGTTCTGATTTTTTCTTCAGATTTTAGAAAAGGTAAGGGAGGCTTAGACTTGTATTACACAGATTTAAAAAGTAAGAATAACAGAATCTACACTTTTGGTGAGCCGCTAAATAGCGCTTATGACGATTTTGGATTGATTTATAAAGTAGCTGAAGGAACAGGTTTTATGACTTCTAACCGAAAGCAAAACAATGTTGGCTCTGATGATATTTATGAATTTTCAGGTTTATCTATACCAGCCATAGAAGATTTAACGGTAATAATCAAATCGACCAAAGGCAATGATGTATTAGGCACCACATTGGTTAGATTATTTAATGAAAACAATACTTTACTAGGGACTATAAAAGCAACTAACAACCAAGTGTCTTTAATGGATTTAGATCCTTTAAAGCGCTATACGTTAGAAGCAAATAATGATGGTTACGAACCGTATGCTTCTTCAATAAAATTTGAAGGAGCCAATACAACTACTATTTATCTTACAGAAAAGGCACCACCACCAGCACCGGTAGACTTACAAGAGATTTTAAATTTAAAGAATATTTACTTTGATTTTGATAAACATTCAATTAGAAAAGATGCAGCAATAGAATTAGAAAAGATAGTAGCCATCTTGAATCAATATCCAGAAATTAAAATAGATATTATTGGTCACACAGATCTTCGAGGACCAGCAGCATACAACGAGAGATTATCAGCACAAAGAGCAGCATCTGTAAAACAATGGTTGGTAGGTAGAGGCATTTCTTCAGAAAGAATGACATCATTAGGATATGGAGAGAAAAAACCGATCAATGATTGTATAGAAAACAAATGTACGAAAGAACAACACGATCAAAACCGTAGAACAGAATTTTTAATCAAATAATAATACAACACTATTTATTATTTATAAAGACTCAAACACATTGTTTGGGTCTTTTTTTTATACTTTTTATAAAGTACAGTAGATTTTGTTTATATGATAAAATATACCCCTACAAATTATAAAAAAAAAATCCCAACTATTTGATTATAAATAGATTGAGGTTTTTATTTGTACTCAAGGTGGGAATCGAAACACCTTGTTTTTACACTTTTTAAAAGCCTTATAAAATATACAAAAACATTGAAAAGTTTAATAAATACAATGTATTTAAGGCTTTAAAGGGGTTAACTAAAATAAACTAAAATAAGTTGATGTTAATAAATGGTTGGCAAACCGTTGGCACGGAATTAATAATTATTGTAATTTCGTATTGTTCAAAATTCAATACTTATGGCTACTATCAAATATCAACTTTTAAGTAAAAGTGAAACCGTACCAATTTATTTAAGATTATCAGTAAAAAGAGGTTTAACACCAAGAACCAAAACAGGTTTACACATTAAACCTAAAGACTGGAGTACAGCTTCAAATTTCCCAAAAACAACCACAGCAAACAACAAGAAATTAAAATCTGATTTACAGAAATTAGAAACCTATATTTTAGATGAGGTTAATAATGCCAATACTAAAGGCGAAACAATAAACACAGCTTGGTTAAAATTCAAGATTGATTTATTTTTCGGGCGTATTTCAGAAACACAACAAAGCGAATTGTTAACAGATGCAATTCAAAGTATTATTGATGAAGCACCAACAAGGGAAAACGCAAAAAAAGGAATAGGTTTGTCAAAAAGTAGATTAAATGGCTACATCTCATTATTAAACATCATTAAAGAATATCAAACCCCAAATACATTAAAGGTTAAAGATATTAATGTAAAGTTTGGTAAGGATTTTTTAAATTATTTGTTGAATGTAAAAAAGTATCAAAAAAGTACAGCATTAAAAAAACTCGCAGATTTAAAAACGGTTTGCAATGATGCAGAAATCTACGGAATAGAAACAAACCCACAGTTTAAAAAAATAAAAAGTACAAAACCTAACAACGAAAATATACTCTATTTAAACCCCAAAGAATTGCAGCAGATACAAGATACTATTTTGTTAAGCGAATCACTTCAAAATGCCCGTAAATGGTTGCTATTAGGCTGTAATATAGGGCAAAGAGGGGGTGACCTTTTGCAGTTAAATGAAAGCAATTTTAAAACACTTAATAATTTAGATGTAATACAGTTAAGGCAACAAAAAACTGGTAAAAATGTTACCATACCAGTACTTGCAAAAACTAAAGAAATTATAAAAAGCGGTTTACCTTATAAAATATCAACGCAAAAATTCAATAAGCATATTAAAGAAATTTGCAAACTTGCAGGAATTAACAAAATGATAAAAGGTAGTAAGATAACTGTTATAGAAAAGGGCAAGGGCAACAAAGAAAAAAGAAAAGTAAGCGGTTTATATCCTAAATGGCAATTAATGGCTTCACACGTTTGCCGGAGAGCTTTCTGCAGTAATTTATACGGTACACTACCAACGCCCTTAATTATGAGTATTTCGGCGCACAGTTCAGAAAAAATGCTTTTAAATTATATCGGAAAAGATAGTTTAGATTTTGCACAGCAAATTGCAGATTTTTATACATTACAAGCATTAAAAGAAAAAAAAGAACCTCAACTTCAAGTTGTAAAAAAGACTAATCTAATTGGTTAGTTTTTACAAGTGTTTACCTAAAATATGCTTTTTTGGAGGGTTTTTTAACGTGCTGATTTACAGGTTTTTAAAACATAATCAACTGATTTACAGTATTTTAATTGGTTGATAACTTGCCTTATTTGTGAATAACATCTACAAAAGCTTATTGTATAAATAGTAAACTAAAGTTAATTTAGACAAAACAAAAAGAGTTCACTACATAAGTAATAAACCCTTTTAATTCTGACAGTATTTAAATTAACTTTTCGAACGGTAAAATTTAAACGCTAACCATATTACAAAAGTAATAATATTTTTAATTAATTATTGATGTTCTTTTGTTAAAAAAAAATAGAATTTTAAGTATTTACATCAAGTGAACTCATAAATAATACAATTTATGAGTCAAGTACAATTTATTTCGGTAACACCCGAACAACTTCAAAACGCAATAATTGAGGGCGTAAACAGTCAATTAGAAAGCTTAAAGAATCACTTTGAGCCAAAGCAACCCAAAACGTATTTAAGTAGAAAAGAAGTTTCTAGAATGCTCAACGTTTCGTTTGTAACACTTAACAAATGGAATAAAAGCGGTCGTTTAAAAGCGGTCGGTATTGGTGGGCGTGTTTTGTACCGTCAAAGTGATATTGATAACGCAATTGTTGAATTATAAAAAAAGCTGAATGATGAGGACTAACAAATCAAACAGCTTTAATAAATCTTTTAAGAAAGGATTACAAAGCAAAAGTACAACTTTAAAGACTCAAGAAAAAACCATATTTAATTATTTACAAAGGCATACAGCTACAAATACAATGGTTTCTTATGCTACTGGAATCGCACAAAAAAATATTTGTAGAGCAAAGCGTAATTTAGAAAAAGCGGGTTTACTTCAAGAAACAGAACAGAAACTTTGTAAAATTACTGGGCATAGAGCTTGGTATCTAACAACAAATAAAAATCTTTTTAATAAAGAATAACGGTTATGAGCGACTTACAAAAAGTCGTTCCAATAACTGATTTTAAGGTAAGCGTTAAGCATCATTTTAATAGTTCTAAAATGGTGCAAGATGCACCGCTATTTAGTGAGATTAACAATTACTATTCTGAAAAGAATAAAAACGTTATACCCGTAAAAAAGCATCATACTTTAAACACTTTATTAGAGCGGTTAAATGGTATTAAAACAAAACCTATAAAAAGCAATAGTATTGCAATATTAAAGGGTTTGTATAAAGGTGGTACAAGTGGGGTTTATTGTTATCAATCCGTACCTTTTTTATTTTTTGATATTGATGTAAAAGAAAACGAAAACAGTCGTTTAAATGATGCAAAACAAAATGCAGATGTATTTATACAATTGCTGAAAATTGCGGTTATCGTTTGGCGTTCTAATAGTCAAAAAGGAATTTCGGGCATTTTATACGTTCCGCAATTAGTTGAGGTTTTAAATAATGAAACAACCAAGCATTTAAAAATAGGTAAGGCAATAACCAATTATTTAGAAAAGCTATTAAATGTAACGTTTGATAATGCTCAAAGTAAATTTAGACAAGTTAGATATCTCGCTATGCAAAAAGAAAAAAGATTTATCAACCAAAACCCTTATGTTTTTGAGTACGATATAAACGAAATTATAAAGGTTTCAAAAACTGGAGTTAAGCAATATCGCTATTCAGATAATAGAGCGGTTTTTGGCTCAATAAAACAGCAATTTAATAGTAGTACGAATATAGAAACCGCACTTATTCAAACAGGTTTTAGTCAAGTAGGCGCAAACAGATACAAACACCCCACCACAACAAGCAAAGATACTGGTTTTGTAAAAGACAATACTTTTATCAATTTTAGTGGGAGTTTTTCAAACCGTTATAAATTTACGCCTTTTGATTTATATTTAAAGCTTTATTATTATAACGATTATAAACGTTTTTTAAATGACTTAAAAGCAAAAGGCTATAAAGAGAAACAACCTCAACAAAAAGCCTTTAAAGATGCTGAAAAAGCTTTAAAAGAACACAAAGAAGACCGACAAAAACAAATATTTACAGCGTGTTTCGATTTATTAAATGCATCCTATAAAGACAAGGTTAATTTTTCGAACCAAATCGCACAAAATAACAATGAAAAGATAATTTTTTATGATTATTTGAAGTTAAAACCGTTAACCATTAAATATGATAAAACCCTCATTATAAAAAGCTATGTAAGTGAGCATTTAAACACAATTTTAGACTATTCAGATAAAAACGATAAAACCATTTTAACAGCAGAAACAGGTACAGGAAAAACAACCGCTTTTTTAATGGACTTCATAAAATACAGACCTAAAAAAAGACTTTTAATTTTAGCACCTTTAACCGCAATTGTAGAGCAAACCAAAGCCGAATTTAAAAACATAGTTACACTTACAGCAAACAGCACACCCGAAGACCACATAAAAGCATCAAAAAAGCCTATTGTTATGGCTACCTATGAGCAAGGGTATAAACATTTAAAAGACCCGAATACTTTTGATTATGTTGTTATTGATGAGGTGCATAATTTAATAGTAGCAAATAGTTACAAGCGTGAAGCTATAAAGAATTTAACAAGCCTTTTAAAAACCTATAAAGTTATAGGACTTACAGGAACTACAAACCAATTATTTAAGGCAATTGGTTACAAATTGGTAAACGTTAAAAAAGAACAATTACAGCGAGTAGATGTATGTTTAAGGGTAGACAATAGGCAACCTTTAAAAATAGCCTTACAGCACCTTAAAAGCGTAAAAGGTAAATGTATTATAAGAGTAAACAGCCGAAATATTGCAACCGCATTAAAAATTGAGTTAACCAAACTAAAACGTTATAAAAAAAGCGAAATTCTTATTTTAAATGCAGATAATCATATCAAAAAAAGTGAAGACTTTAAAAAACTTACAAATCAAAGTAAATTTAATGATGCAATACAATTAGTAATTACAACCGCTATCATTGATGAGGGTTTAAGTATAAAACAAAGTGGTTTTACAGATGTTATTTTTATAGAAACAGAATACAAACCAATGCCCGAATCTGTTAAACAATTCTTTGCACGTTTTAGAAATGAAGACCCGAACCGCAAAAACTATTTTTATTATAAAGAAACTAAAGACCAAACTTTAAAAAGTTGGAATCCAATTTATGATTTTAAGGAAAAGAAAAAGAATCTTATTGCTGAATCTGAAAATATAAACGTAAACGATACTGATAAAAAAGATATTGCCAGTACTAAATATTTGTATTACGAAAACAGTTTTGTAAATGATTATGCCCTCGCTTATGATGTGTCAAAAACCTTTTTTGGTATGATTACAAAACAGGAATACATCCTTTTTTTAGAACTCAATTACAATATCAATATCATAGAAGACAAAAAACACATTCGTATCGAATCTGATATTTCAGAAAGCAAAGATAAAAGCGAACAAAATAAAATATTAATTGCTACAAATTGGCTCAATAATAAAGATGAGGTTTTAAATGCTTTGTATATCATATCAAATAATTTAGCATTAAAAAAATCAATCAATTACATAGGTTTAAATCCCATAGATGAAATTTACAATTTAGTAAGCGACAATTTAAAAAGTTTTGAAGACTTGCAATTTAATAGCGAACGTTTAGAGTATTTGGGCGTTAAAAATGTAGATAGTGTTTTAATTGATACAACAAAGTTAAAACCTATTGATGTAAGAACCGTAAACCGAAAAATTAAACTATTTCAAAATATAGATACTATAATCAACCCGAAAACAAAAACAGATGAAATAAATAAGACCAAGCTTTTAACGTTTGTAAATGAAGCTAAAAAGCTAAAAACTATCAATAAAAATAATTTATTTAAAGTTTGGAATAAATTAAGATGCAATAGTAAAAAGCCAAGTTATTACAACCTTATTGACTTGTTAGAATGGGCACGAAAACAAACCGTAAAACATCTTTGTTATTATAAGGAATAAAAAAAGATGTTAGAATCTGTTAATCCATATAAATAAAGGATTACAAAGAAATTTACTACAAAATTTTAAGGGTGCTAAATTTTGTGAAAAAACAAAAAAGTTACACTAAAAAAAAGGCTACCAAAAGGCAACCTTTACAACAGTTCAAAGTTCAATAATATAGTTAAATATTATCAATATAAAGTTACAAAAAGTATTTATAAAACTACAAGTTCCCTAAAGATTTAGGTTTCACACAAAACAATGCCAAAACATTACACATTCCCGTATTTATTTGATGAAAACAAAAGCTTATCATTAACAGACCTTAAAAAAATGGGATACTTAAAACACAATAGAATTATAAGTGGTACTATAAACTGGACAAGTTTAGGCGAAAATTCAGGTAGTATAAGTATAAAAGTTAAAAGAACTCAAATTAAAAATTATGTAGAGTTTGACTACACTTGTAATAATGAAAGTTATAATTATAAAGTTTATTTAGTTTCTGTAAAATCAAATTTAAATGAGGGTAGGGTTTTATATTTTCAATGCAGATTTACAGGTAAAAGATGTAGAAAGCTACATTTGATTAATGGTATATTTCAACATAGAACCGCATCAAAAACAGGAATGTACGCAAAGCAAACCCAAAGTAAAAGAGGGCGTTGGATTGAGCAGATTTACGGGCCTTACTTTGATAGTGAAAAATTATATGCTGAATTATATAGCAAACATTTTAAAACGCATTACAAAGGAAAACCAACAAAGAGATATTTAAGATTGATGCAAAAAATTAATAGCCTAACTTGTGTATATTAAAACAGGAGGCATTTTAATGTTGAAGTCTGTTCTTAAAGATATATTATATCAAGAATTAGTACAAATCCAAAAGTATTTAGAGACTTTAAACCCAAAAGATGGAGTTGAGTTGGTTATTAAGTTAATGCCTTATGTATTACCCAAAGTAACAAGTGTGTCACATACAACTAATGAACCTTTGGATTGGGATTTAACTTAATTTTTTCATAAATGGAATTTATACATCATTTTTTTTTAAATTAGTTTTTTATGAAATATAAGTATCTAATCCCAAAATATATTAAAGCTCATTTTGCAACAATTGATTTTAACAAACTTTTTGTCGATCAATTTTTTAAAGCAGATCCAATAGAATTATTATTTGAAACTAAAACTCAAGATTATAATTACGAAAAATATATAGAAAGCCTTTATAATAAAATCATTGAAAAGTTTGAAACGACTAATAATTTTGAAGAATTATTTAAGGATTATAAATTTTTTAAAGAAAGTTATAGTGTACATTATAGATGGAGTATTTATGAAAAATTTTGTGATTATTTAATTAAGCTTAATAAAAAGCAAGAAGCATTTGAAGAATGGGTTGTGCTTCAAGAGGAAGAATGGGAAGGATGGGAAAGAGAGTTTACTTATAGAGACAGTGCAATAAACAGGTTAATTTACTTTGAGGTATTGTTAAATAGAGGAATATTAGGAGGTTACCATTTACATAAATTAGCTGAAAAAGGAAATCAACTAACTGCGTTTGGAAAAAGGAATAAAAGTGAAGTTTTTTTGACATTAGATTTAATGTTTAAAAACTCAACAGATATCAGTTATTTCGAACAATTTTATTCTAATTATGAGTTTAAAAGTAATCTTAAATTCAAATCATTACCTTATGAAAGTTATGAAAAATATTTTCAACACAATAATAAAGCTCAAAAACTTTGGGAGTGGATAATAAACAATCAGTCAAGTAATGTTTTAAAGGATGGAAGAGCGTCTGCCGAACTTGTTTTTAGATCTATTAGAGAGGAATCTTCAAGGTTATTGAGAGATGCTGAAAACAAATACAGAATAAGTATTGGAGCAAAAAAGATAGGAGAATCTTGGATTGGAGAAACAGAATTATATTATAAAATTAAGAGTGCATTTCCAAATATAGAAGTTATTCAACACGGGAGACCAACTTGGTTAGGAAGGCAACATTTAGATATTTGGATACCAATGTTAAATATTGCAATTGAATATCAAGGGCAGCAACACGATAAGCCAGTTGAGTTTTTTGGTGGAGTCGAAGCTTTTGAAAAGGGTTTGAAAAGAGATAAACTAAAAAAGAAAAAATGCCTTGAAAATAACGTTAATTTAATTGAAGTTAGGAAAGGATATGATTTAGATAAAATCATTCAGGAAATAGAGAAAGATATTTAACATTATTTCTTTTCTGCTTTTTTTGACCAAAACGGTTCAAATAGTTGTTTTATATAATATTTTGTTAGCTCAGTTGGTTTTGGTTGAGTAGAATCAGCAGGAGCATATTGAAGCACATACTTCTTTAATTTATTGTAGTTACCTGGTTCCTGTCTATCGTATTTATAGTATACATTAAATTCAACAGCATCAATATTATAAATTTCAAGTTTATGAATTTCTTCTCTTGTTAAATTATAAAAAGTATAATTATGGTTATTTATTTCATCGTACAATCCTCTATCCTTACATTTTATGATATCTCCATTTTCTAAATAAAAAAGTAATGTCCCTCTTAAATTATGATCATCAGAACGAACACCCATAGATCCTGATTTAGCCATTATCATTCCACCTCCAGTTGTTTTTATACCAATATTAATTGTAATGTCATTCCTACTAAAACCTACTCCTGAAAAATAAGGAAATGTTAATTCTTTTTTAAGACCTAACCATCTTTTTTCTAAGGCATAAAAATATTTGTATTTAATGCTATCTTTTGCTTTAAAAGGTTTTTCTTTATTGTAGGAATTTGATTTTGAGGATACATTGGAGTAAGTTGGTTTTAAATTAGTATTAATACCACTATAGGAAACTGTATTTGTTTTTTTTGAATATTGAGAAGAAGTATAATTTGACGACTTATTATCTCGTTTAATATAACCTTTCTTGCCTGTATATGGATTTATATTTCCTTTGGTTGAAAAATTATCTCTATTTGTATTATTTGGAGCAGATCTATAGTGTCCAGGTACAACTGTACCGTTCTTTCTCACATAACCTTTAACATAAACATCTGATGAAGATCTACTTTGACCAATTGTTGTAAATGGAATTAGAATTAAAAGTATTAATCCAAATAATAGTTTTTTCATTTCTTTTCTGCTTTTTCTGTGAGTATTTTATCAATGTATTTTTCTAATCCTTTTTCGTTTTGTAAACCTTCTTTGGATTGATAAGCTTTAATTTTAGACACTAATTTGGTGTCTAACTCAAATATAGACAAAATAATTGAAATGATATCGTTAGTCACTTGTTTACCATTGTAAGGTTTCTTACTTATAACATCTGTATTGTATAACTTTTTTAGCGGTTCTTCTCTTACTCTAATTAATTTAAACCCTTCTTCTAAAAGCATTTCAGATTTAATCTTATCTATATCTCGCTTGTCTTTATGCCAATAAGAACCATCAAATTCGATACATAAATTAAGTTTTGGTATAAAAATATCTATTGCTCTTAATCGTCCCTCTAACTTTGTTTTTAATCCTTTTGGATCAATATTTTTAAAGAGTTTCATTAACTCAAATGTAATGGTAAGTTCTTGTTTAGATTGAGGTGTTAGTGTGCAAAATGGACAATTTGTTTTATTAGATGTTCGACTTACAGGATTTGTGCGCCACTCGTGATCATCTCCTTTGTCGCATTTCCACCATACTTTTTTATTAGATCCTGCTGTTAAATCAAACGAGGTCAAATCACCATTTTTTGAAGGATGCCATTGATTAGCAATTTTAGGATGTGTCGTTTGTAAACAATTAGAAATTACAGTTTTTTGGTTACTACAGACAGGACATCCGTTTCCACTACTCCTTTCACCAACTGATGCTTTCCACTCGTGGTCATCACCTTTATTGCACTTCCACCATACTCTTTTACCTGAACCTGCTGTTACATCATAGGGAGTTAAATCACCGTTTTTTGAAGGATGCCATTGTTTAGCAATTTTAGGATGTGTCGTTTGTAAACAATTAGAAATTACAGTTTTTTGGTTAATACAAATTGGGCAGGTTTTTTGTTTAACTCTATTGTTAATGTTTGCTCTCCATTCGTGATCATCACCTTTATCGCACTTCCACCATACTTTTTTGTTTGAACCTGCTGTTACATCAAAGGGAGTTAAATCACCGTTTTTTGAAGGATGCCATTGCTTTGCAATTTCAGGACCTGTAGTATTTAAACAGTTAGATTTTACGACGGTGTAACCTGCGCAAACAGAACAACCAACTCCTCTGACTACGGTGGCAACGGCTGCTTCCCATTCGTGATCATCTCCTTTGTCGCATTTCCACCAAACCATTTTATTGCTACCTACAGATACATTATCAGCAGTCAATTTACCATTTTTTGTTGGATGCCATTGTTTTGCAACTGTTGGATATTTATATTTAAGTGATGTTGTTTTATGAACCTTGTGTCCTGTACAAAATGGACATCCTCTTCCACGTAATTTAGATTTGGGTGACATTTGATAATCGTGCATTTCATTCTTTCCACATTTCCACCACACTTCTTTATTACTTCCGTATGTTAAATTTTGAGGTGTAACATTAATGTTTTTGGTTGGGTGCCATTCTTTTTTCAATTGACTTGTTAAACGAGTTTCTAATGAGTTTGTTTTTGAAACAGAATTACCTGAACAAAACGGACAACCTTGTTCATTTACTGTTCGATTAGCAATTTTACTTTCCCATTCGTGATCATCACCTTTATTGCACTTCCACCATACTCTTTTACCTGAACCTGCTGTTACATCATAGGGAGTTAAATCACCGTTTTTTGAAGGATGCCATTGCTTTGCAATTTCAGGACCTGTAGTATTTAAACAGTTAGATTTTACGACGGTTCGACCTGAACAAACAGAACACCCCTGTTGATTATAAACCCTATTAGCAATTTTACTTTCCCACTCGTGATCATCACCTTTATCGCACTTCCACCAAACTTTTTTATGACTACCACTCTTGACATCATTTGGCGATAAATCACCATTCTTTGTGGGATGCCATTGTTTGGCAAGTTCAGGATGAGTTTCAGCAAGTGATTTTTTGTCTTTGTGCATATTCGTTAAATATAAATCAATATCAAGTTATATTAAAATATAATTTATATATTTAAAAAAGTTACATTAATGTAGCATTTATGAAATTAGAGAATAATATTATATTTCCTGCTTCCGATTGGTTTGATAGTAACTTTTTAGGAGGGTTTGCAAGTTAGTCACTTTTCATAAAAGAGCAGTTCAACGAACAGAAATACAAAGTAGATGATGATCGTTTGTCTTCAAGATTATTAAACGAAGTGGGAAATGCACGAAATGAAGACTAAAAAACTTTATTCTTTTATAAAACGCCTTACAGTTACCCCTTTTGAAGTATATATTTTAATATGGTAAGTTGATGATGCAAATGAGTTTACAGGGAAACTTAACTCTTTTGTAATGAGAATTTTTTGTCCTAAATTATTATATATTTCACTTTTTATTATTTCTAAATCACCTTTTAACTTTATATTAATTTTATTTTTTGATGGGTTAGGATAAACTGATATCTCATCATTTGAAATGAACGTATCTAATGAAAGACTTGTTCCTACATTTTGTAAATTTGATTTTATTAGTGTTGAGTTTTTTCCTTTTGAACTTGTTAAACAATTTTCAACAGTTATTGATATGTAGTACTCGTAATTGTTTTGAGTTACGTCTGCTGATGAATCATTATAAGAATTGTTGTTAGATGAAACCGAACCTATTAACTCAAATCCTTCATCATTTTTATTTCTATAAATATCATAAGATTGATAATTTTTCCCTTCGTAATCAGACCAATTAAGATTAACTGAATTATTTACTGAAATACTACTTTGAAGTAAAATAGTTTTATGACTATCTGAATTTGATGAATATGAACCACAATTATCCATTAATCTCACTTTATATGAGTAAGATTGTGACATATTGTTTGAAGATTCATCTAAAAAAGAGTTTTCTGAAGGTGAAATAGTTCCTATTGATTCATAGGAATTTGCAATATTAGTCTCTCTTAAAACTTCATAATAATCAACATTATAACTCCCAAATGTGTTAAGAAATATTCTATTGTTTGAAGTTTTAACTTCATCACTTGAAACATAACATAAACTAAAATCGGTGTATTGAGCAATTACTCCGACCTCAAATTCTTGTGTAAAATTAAAATTACCATTGGTTAAACTCAATATATAAGTTCCAGCAACTAAATTTGTTAAATTTTGATTGTTTTCTTGACCTGATGGGATAATCCCACCATTTGCAGATGTCCAGCTAAATGTGCTATCCCCTGAAACATCATTAATACTAATTATGGTAACAAAGCCAGTTCCATAATTATCAGAACAATAAGAGTCTGTAACCTCTGAAGTTATATTTATGTCATTGATATCAGTAACACTAATAACTAAAGATTTTTCGTAAGAATTATTGTTTTGATCTACTACTTTTATCCTTATTGAAAGATTTGGCTCTGTTTCATAATCTAAATTAGTTAATAAAATAAGATTAGTGCCAGATATTGAAAACTTTTCATTGTCACTATCACCTGAGCCACTTATTAATTCAAATGTATGACTGTCAGTTGGCAAATCAATATCTGAAGTATAAAGTTCCCCAACTACTACATTAGATTTATTTTCCTCTACTGAATTTATAGTTAAATTAATATCTGTTGGTGAATTGTCGTTGACTGGGTTTATAATAATAGACACAGTGGAAATATTGCTATCTAAAATTCCATCATTTGATTTATATGTGAAATAATCGGAGGTTGTTTCTGAGCCATCGTGTTCATAGGTAAATGAACCATCTGATTTTAATTCTAATAATCCGTGAGACGGATTTTGTTCTACAATAGTTGTTAAAGAATCTTCATCAATGTCAATGTCATTATGAAGAAGAGTCGATTCATTATTTTGTAAAATTGAAATTACACCACCTTCATTTACTTCTATTAAATCATCATTAGATTCAGGAGGATCATTTACAGGAGTAACCTCAATAGTTAAAACACCTGATGAATCTGACGTGTTTCCGTCAGAAACTGTATAATTTATTGTTTCTATACCGTTGTAATTAAGTTCAGGGGTATAATCAATTGACAAACCATCAGAATTAATAGAAGCTGTTCCAGATCCTGAATAGTTAAAAGATTTAAGGAAAAGGGTGTCATTTTCAGCATCAGTGTCATTATTAATTAAATTAATACTTACTAAACTGGAATCTTCTGGTAACGAATAATTGTCTTCTACAGCAACGGGAGTTTCATTGACTTCTAATTTGAACAACCAACTATCTTCTAACCCAATAAGTTCACCAACATCATAACCCATAGATTTTGTGCTGGCAAGGTTGTAAATTACATCGGAATTATATATTGAAAATGACACCCTGTCATAATTTTCACCTCCATAAAATTGATTCCATTGTATTTCTCCATCGAGATTAGTCGCAAATACCCAGATATCGTTTTGATTATTATTTGAATTTGGATTCTCAAACTTACCATTTGTTTCGGCTGTTACATCTCCTTGACTTGAGAAACCTCCTCCAACTCCTAAAAAATTCCATCTAACTAAATTTGTTGTATAAATAATTTGATCGTTTGAAAATCCTATTGAATTAAAAACTTGATTATTAAAACCGCCATAAGTTTTTTCCCAGATAATGTTTCCATTTAAATCCAACTTCACACTAAAAACATCTTCGTTGTAGTGATTTTTAAAATTCTCGTGAAAATCATATGTATTATAAGAACTTCCACTAACTATTATAAATGTATCATCTTTATAAATATCAAAAAACTGTCCTTTTTGTGACGAATAACTCGGATTAAAGACTTTATTCCAAACAATCTCTCCAGAAGCATTTAATTTTAAAACCCAATTTGATTTTATAGGTTCAACTCCCCATTCAACACCATCACCATATAGTTCTGCAAAAATACCGTCATATGATTCAGATTTTCCACATAAATAAATTTCATTATTAATAGAGGTTACTGAGTTTATTATATCTCTTCTATTGCCATCAATAACTTTTTCCCAAATTGTTTGACCACTTAATAAGTTAAATTTCGATAAGAATACGTCCCAATCCCAATTATTACTTTCTGATCTAATAACTCCTTTTAGAAGAAAATCATTCTCGTTAATTTTAAAAATCTGAGGGCTTATAAAATCACTATTATTGAATGAAAGAGGAACTGTTTGTTGAATTGAAAAATCATTTATATCTAAGTTAATAATATTTAAATTAGTTGTATCAATTAAATATAAGTCACCAGAATTAGACTCTAAGGAATTAATTCTTGTATTGTTAAGTGTTTTTAAAAGTTCAAGTCCTTTTGAATCAAGATGATAGATATAAGATGTATATTCAGATTGATTTGTATTGTAATTATACGCTGATTTAATTATAGTAAAAAAATATCCTGTTTTCCCTTCAATTTTAACCCCATCTACAATACTATAATAATCATCATATGCAGATGATAGTATTTTAGTAAATAAAAGATTTCCATCAGATTTACTAAAGACTTTTAATTCTATTTGATTAAAATTATCACCATATAAATTCTCAAGCGATATTAATTGATCGTTTGCTTCTATGAGGCCAGTGGGGTTAGAAAATTTGTTTTCGATTCCTGAATTGATTTCCCAACTAATACCGTGTTGTGAATATAGATTGGTGTTAATAGTTGAAATTAGTACAAGAATAATAATCGTAATAGAATTTTTCATAGTAATACAAATGTATAAAAAATTTAATTTTCATTTGATGATAATTATAAGTAAGGAGATACTTAAACTAATCATATAAAAAACGTTATTATTTGTAAATGGTTGGCAAATAGTTGACAAAATAAGATTAATTAAAAGTAAAAACCCTTGAAAATCAGATGATTAACAAGAGTTTTTGTACTCAAGGTGGGAATCGAACCCACACTCCCGAAAGAACTGGATTTTGAATCCAGCGCGTCTACCAATTCCGCCACTTGAGCAAAGTATTGAGATTGCAAATGTATTAAATTATTTTATTTTAAAGTCTATAAATTAATTTCAAACTCAATAAATAATTTCTACTTTTGTATACTCATAACAACACAACTAAAAACAACTAAATGCCTACAAATCAATTAGCACCAAAACTTTTTGCCTGCAGACAAAGTAAAGATTTAGCAGCTAACATTGCCAAAGAATACAACACAGAGTTAGGAAATATTGAAATTACCTACTTTAGCGATGGCGAATTTCAACCTGCATTTGAAGAATCTGTTAGAGGAAGACGCGTTTTTATTATAGGGTCTACATTTCCAAATGCAGACAATCTTATGGAAATGCTTTTAATTTTAGACGCAGCAAAAAGAGCATCTGCAAGACATATTACCGCAGTAATGCCTTATTTTGGTTGGGCAAGACAAGATAGAAAAGATAAGCCAAGAGTTGCCATTGGTGCAAAATTAGTGGCAAAATTATTAGAAGCAGCAGGTGCTACAAGAATTATGACCATGGATTTACATGCAGATCAAATTCAAGGATTTTTTGAAAAACCAGTAGACCACTTATTTGCTTCTACCATTTTTATGCCATATATAGAAAGTTTACAATTAGACAATTTAACAATTGCCTCTCCAGATATGGGAGGTTCTAAAAGAGCCTACGCATATTCTAAACATTTACATGCAGATGTAGTTATTTGTTACAAACAACGTAAAAAGGCAAATGTAATTGGGCATATGGAGGTAATTGGAGAAGTAAAAGGTAAAAATATTATTCTTGTTGATGATATGATAGACACTGGAGGAACCCTAGCACATGCAGCTAACTTAATGAAAGAAAGAGGAGCAAAAAGTGTACGTGCAATTTGTACACATCCTGTTCTTTCTGGTGATGCTTATGAAAAAATAGAAAATTCTGCTTTAACAGAATTGATCGTTTCTGATACAATTCCGTTAAAAAAGACCACATCTAAAATAAAAGTAGTATCTTGCGCGCCATTATTCGCAGATGTTATGCATAAAGTGCAAGACAATACTTCGATTAGTGGAAAATTTATAATATAAATATTTAAAAACAAGTAATGAAATCAATTACAATTAAAGGATCAAAAAGAGAAAGCGTGGGCAAGGTAGCTACCAAAGCCTTACGTAATGCTGGTATGGTTCCTTGCGTTATTTACGGAGGAGATAAGCCAGTGCATTTTTCAGCAGAAGAATTAGCATTTAAAAACTTGGTATACACTCCAAACGTTTATACTGCTACAATTCATGTTGATGGACAAAAAATAGCTGCAATTTTACAAGACATTCAGTTTCACCCAGTAACAGACAAAATTTTACACGTAGATTTTTATCAGTTATTTGATGATAAAGAAGTAACAATGAATATTCCTGTAAAATTAACAGGTACATCTCCTGGTGTATTAAATGGTGGATCTTTACGTTTTACAAACCGTAAATTAAAAGTAAAAGCTTTACCAGCTAACTTACCAGATTTTGTAACAGCAGATATTTCTAGTTTAAAAATAGGAAATAAATTATTTGTAACATCATTAGCCAATGATGATTATACATTTATGCACCCAGACAATACAGTAGTTGTACAAGTTAGAACTTCTCGTAACGCAGTTGAAGAAGACTTAGATGACGAAGAAAGTACAGATGAAGCTGCAGAAGCACCAGCAGCAACAGAATAGTTACATTCTAAATATAATTTAAAAAGCGTTGCAAATTTGCAACGCTTTTTTATTTTCCCAGAGTTCGTCTTAAAATCTTTTAATATCTTATAAACTTCAATTTAAGTTCGGCGTATCATCCATAGAATTCTTCTTACTTTTGAAGCATGAATTAAAGAGACTTCTTTTTTAAATTATTAAGAACTAAAATTGAAAACAAAGAAGAGTTAATGAAAAAATTTTTAATAGTAGGTTTAGGTAATATTGGCGATAAATACACCAATACACGTCACAATATTGGTTTTAAAATTTTAGACGAAGTTGCAGAAGAACACAACGTTACTTTTGAAACAGAAAAATTAGGAGATGTTGCTAAATTTAGATTTAAAGGAAGAACTTTTGTACTTTTAAAACCAAGTACTTTTATGAATTTAAGTGGAAAAGCCGTAAAATATTGGATGCAGCAAGAAAAAATAGCTACAGAAAACATCTTAGTTGTTACAGATGATATCAATATAGATTTTGGTACCATTCGATTAAAAGCAAAAGGTTCTGCAGGCGGGCATAATGGCTTAAAAGACATTCAAGAAAAATTAAACACCCAACAATATGCTCGTTTTAGATTTGGAGTGGGTGGTAATTATGCTAGAGGAAAACAAGTAGATTATGTTTTAGGCGAGTGGAATAAAGAAGAAGTTAGCCAATTAATAGAGCGTTTACCTACATCTGCAAAAGTAATTACTTCTTTTGGTACTGCTGGTTTAGCCAATACTATGAATACTTTTAACGGTCGGTAGTTCACTAAAAAAATTAATTTTCGCTTGCATACCACTCAGCAAAACTAGTATCTGTTTCTTGTAATTTTATAGAATGTAGTTTGATGTTTGCTGGTAATCTATTGGTAATTTTTTTAGCAAAATCAATCACCATCATTTCGCTTGTTGGCTGGTAATCTACTAATAAAACTTCATGACCTCTATCCATTAATTCTTTAGCCAACTCTACATGAGGCGTGTTTTTGTTGAAAACAGTTGCATGGTCAAAAATATCTACAATTTCTTCATTTACAATTTTCTTTAAATCACCAAAATCTATCACCATACCAAATTTTACATTGGTATTGTCTGCTATGGGTTTTCCAGAAACAGTTACAGAGAGTTTGTAAGAATGTCCGTGAACATTTTTACATTTTCCATCATAACCATATAAAGCATGCCCTGTTTCAAAATTAAATTGCTTTGTTATTCTAATTGTGCTCATTTACTATTTTATTGAAACTGTCAGTTCGAGTGATTTCAAATTTTTCATCTTTTAAAATGTACTAGAACTGGCAAATTTGTTTTTAACGTCTGTTTCTAAATTTGTTGTAAAAGTACACAATAACTAATACGATTGCTAAAATTAGAAATAAATTATTTCCACCCATTTTGTTTGTAATCTGTTAATTATCAACTAAAAAATTATTTAAAACATCTGCAATTTTTCTATTATCAGATAATTGCGGTATTTTATTCTGACCACCAAATTTACCAATAGATTTCATATAACTATGAAAACCACCTTTTTTAACTTTTCTTATGATTAATGATCGTAAAATTTTGCCATCAATTAAATCTAAATAATAAATATTTTGTGCTTGCATAGAAGCATCTACTTTTTGGGCAAATTCTTCTAAATTTTCTGGCTCATTTTCAAATTCTATAAACCACTCATGGTAAGGCAAACCACTCTTTGGGTTTACTTGTGGCGCCACAGTAAATTCGCTTATATTAATTTCTGTACCTTTTATAGCATCGTTTAAAGCCTTTTCTACTTCTTTACCAATTACGTGTTCGCCAAAGGCAGAAATAAAGTGCTTTATACGACCTGTTACTTTTATTCTATAAGGTTTTGTGGATGTAAATTCTACAGTATCGCCAATATTATAGCCCCATAAACCTGCAGTTGTGTTTAGAATAATTACATAATTTACACCTATTTTTACATCTATTAGAGAAATTCTTGTTGGATTTTCATCAAAAAATTCTGTTGCAGGTATAAACTCATAAAAAATACCCGCATCTAGTTGTAACAACATTCCTTTTTCTGTTTGCGAATCTTGATAGGCAATAAAACCTTCTGAAGCAGGATATAGTTCGATATAATCGATCTTTTTACCAATTAAACTTTCGAATTTATTTTTATAGGGCTCAAAATTTACACCACCATAAATAAAGAAGTTAAAATTTGGGAATAATTCTGATACTTTTTTACCTGTTTTGTCAATTAGTTTTTCAAAATACATTTGTACCCAAGAAGGGATACCACTAATTACAGTCATATTTTCGTTCAAGGTTTCTTCTACAATAGCATTTACTTTGGTATCCCAGTCTTCTATGCAATTTGTTTGCCAGGTTGGTAGCCTGTTTTTTAATAAATATTGAGGCACATAATGTGCTACAATACCACTAAGTCTGCCTAATTTAACACCGTTTTTATCTTGCAAAACAGGGCTTCCTTGTAAAAAAATCATTTTACCATCTACAAAACTAGCATCGTTTTTTTCTGCGATATAAAATAATAAAGCATTTCTGGCAGCTTTTATGTGTGTTGGCATAGAATCTTTAGTAATGGGTATGTATTTTGCCCCAGAAGTTGTGCCAGAAGTTTTGGCAAAGTACAAGGGTTTTCCTGTCCAAAGTACATCAGATTCGCCAGCAACAATTCTATCTACATAAGGTCTTAAGCCTTCATAGTCTAAAACTTTTACCTGTTTTTTAAAATCATCATAATTAGAAATAGTACTAAAATTATGGTCTTTACCAAAAGCAGTTTTGCTACCTTTTGCAATTAAGTTTTTAAAAACCTTTTCTTGTGTTTTATGTGGGTTATTTGCCCATTTATTTACTTTTTTAGTGGCTATTTTAGCAAACGGAATTGCAAAAAAAGATTTAATACTCATTATTTAAAATCTATAAAATTTGTTGGGTTAATGGCGTAACCACCTTTCCAAAGTTCAAAATGTAAATGTGGCCCAGTGGTTAATTCTCCAGTAGAGCCAACACTTGCTATAACTTCGCCAGATTTTACAAAATCTCCTTGTTGTTTTAGCAAATTACCATTGTGTTTGTAAACAGTAATAAAGTCTTTATTATGTTTTAAAATAATAGCATAACCTGTTTCTGCGCTCCAACCAGAAAAAATTACAGTTCCATCTGCAGCTGCTTTTATAGGGGTACCTTTTTTTGCAACAATATCTACAGCAAAATGTTTAGAATTGGCATCAAAACTTTGAGAAAGAGTACCTTTTAAGGGTGCAAAAAATACAATTTTTACATTGCTTTTGGCATTGTCTAATAGGGCGAATTGGGTTATTTTTTCTACTTTTTCTCTAAATAAAGAATCTTCTTTACTTGCGTTTAATTCGCTTTCATCAATCGTAATTTGTCTAGCTTCTACTTGTAAAGAGTCTATTTCTTCAGAGGTAATTTCACCAGTTAAAACAGGTTTTAATGCTTTGGTATAATTTTCTAAAATGGCCAATTTTTGTTTTAAAGAATCGGCCTCAAAAGTTAGTTTTACAGCGTTAGCTTTTAATTTTGTAGATAAATAGCCAGGTATATATTCTTTAATGGGTGTAAATGCAATAATTACAGCTGTTATTGCTACTAAAAGAATAGAAAAAATACCACCCAAAACAAACACGTTTAAACGAGATAATTTTAAAGAAATGCGCTCTTCAAAAGTATCTTCATTTAAAACTACTAACCTATATTTATCTGTTAGTTTTTGTTTTAATTTTCCTTTTTTCTTATCTTTTTTCCTCACAAATTATGGTTTGTTAGTTATACATATGCAACCAACGTTAATTATGGTTTTACTTATTTTGATGTAAAAATAATTAAATTATTTTCTATAAAAATTCATTTCGTCTATATAACTCCAAACTTCTTTGGTGAGTAAGGGTTGTATATTTTTCTTTTGTTGTATTCCCTTTCTAATCATAGTAGAAGAAATTTGAACAATAGGTGCATTTACTTTATGAATTTTTGGGTGGTTTTTAAATGGATGTTCTTTTGTAATTTCTGCAATTCTTGGGTACACATAAATACGATGATGTTCTAAAATGGTTTCAAAATTTTTCCATTTATGGAAAGTTTTTAAATTATCTTCTCCCATAATTAGGCAAAACTCTTTCTCTGGATATTTATCTGAAATGTGAGCTAAAGTATGAATTGTATAATTGGGCTGTGGTAATTTAAACTCGATGTCTGAGGGTTTAATTTTAGTATAGTTTTCTGTTGCTCTGTAGACTAATTCAAATCGATGATGATTTTCTAGTAAACTACTTTTCTTTTTAAAAGGATTATGAGGTGTTACTACCATCCAAATTTCATCTAAATCTGTATTTTCTGCCATATAATTAGCAATAATAAGATGCCCCACATGTATAGGGTTAAATGTGCCAAAATACAAACCAATTTTCATTTTTTTACTTTCAATATTCTCGATACAATTTTTTCATACTTCAAAAATTACTCGAACTGACAACACTTTTAACAGGTTTAAAAAAAGTGTCATTTCGAGTGAAATTCTTTTTTAAAGAATTTTGTATGGAGAAGTTTTGTTTTAAATATCTTCTTACTTATTTAACTCCAAAAAACTTGCAACCAATTCTTCTGTTTCTTTTAAAGCAACTTCTAAATCGTAATTTTTAATAATTTCATCAAACTGTGGTGCGGTAGCAAGTTCTACAGAAGCTTTTGCAATACGCATATTAATTTTGTCTTCACTTTCTGTAGAGCGTTTTTTTAGTCTCTTTTTTAGCGCATCTACACTTGGGGGTTTTACAAAAACTGCTAAAGTTTGTTCTGGGTATTTTTTCTTAATTCTTAAACCACCAACAACATCAATATCAAAAATTACATGTTTTTTTTGTGCCCAAAGACGTTCTACTTCACTTTTTAATGTACCATAAAAATTGTCTCTATAAACTTCTTCCCATTCTAAAAATTCATCATTTCTAATTTTATTTTTAAAATCTTTTAAATCTATAAAATAATAATCTTCACCATCTTTTTCAAAACCTCTTGGCTCTCTAGAAGTTGCAGAAATAGAAAAGGCTAAGTTAAATTTTTCTTGTTTTAATAAATGTCTAACAATGGTAGTTTTACCAGAACCAGATGGTGCCGAAAAAACGAATAGTTTTCCTACAAAATTATCTTTCATACTTAATTTTGTTATGCTGTAATATTCAGCTTTTTTATAAAACGTTTAATATTTGTTCTTTAATTTGCTCTAGCTCGTTTTTCATTTGAATAACTGCTTTTTGCATGGGTGCATAATTAGCTTTAGAACCAGTTGTATTAATTTCTCTACCCATTTCTTGGATGATAAATCCTAGTTTTTTTCCATTAGAATCTGGTGAGTCTAAGGTTTCTAAAAAGTAATCTAGATGGTTTGCTAAACGTACTTTTTCTTCATTTATATCTAGTTTTTCTAGATAATAAATCAATTCTTGCTCAAATCTATTTTCATCGGTCTCTACCTTTAAATCGTCTATAGCCTTTTGTAAACGAGTTTTTACATTTTCTATTCGATCACCATCTAAGGCTTTTACTTCTTTTAAATACGTTTTAATATTGGCAACTCGTTGTCTAAAATCTATTTCTAATGAGGCTGCTTCATCAGTTCTATATTGTATAATTTCTTTGGTAGCAATATCAATAGCTTTTTTTATTTCTGCCCATTCACTTTCATCTAATTCTTCTCGTTCAGTTTTTAAGGCGTCTGGCATTTTTACGGCCATTTTTAGCAATTCAACATCGCTAGAATTACCTGTTTGTACCACATTTCTAAGTTGT
Organism: uncultured Polaribacter sp.; assembly: GCF_947503855.1. GTDB lineage: Bacteria > Bacteroidota > Bacteroidia > Flavobacteriales > Flavobacteriaceae > Polaribacter. The sequence goes on from NZ_CANNFF010000011.1 coordinate 25,956, forward strand.
TGCATATATTTTTTTACAACACCATGATTAATGGTTGTAGAGGTTTCATCAGCCGTCATTTCTACAAAAATGGAAAAATCTACTTTACCACGTACTAAGGTTTTTGCTAATTTTTTTCTAACAGCTAATTCCTTTTCTTTGTAGTAAGAAGGAATTCTAACATTTAAGTCTAAATTTTTACTGTTTAAAGATTTTATTTCTATGGTTACTTTTTTGGAAGGCAATTGCAAAACTGCTTTACCATAACCAGTCATAGACTGAATCATAAAGAGGTAATTTTAAATTACTTGCAAATATAACCTTATTTGGCAGATTCTTCTACTTGTTTGGTTACTAAATAAACACCTAAAAAAATTAATAAAGTGGCACTAATTTTGGTAAAGTTTAAAGAATCGCTACCAACAATTAAAGCATAAACCGTAGCTATAACAGGTTGTACATATATAAAAACACTTACTGTTGTGGGCTTTAATTTAGACAAACCATAAAGATTGAATACATAGGTAATACAGGTTGTAAAAATAACTACAAAACCAATATTCCAATAGATATTAGAGGGTATTTCTTGCCAAGTAATTTCTGTAAATTCCATATATCCAAAAGGAATTACAAACACCAACCCAAATAAATAAAACCACTTTACAAAAACGATAGGATGGTATTTTTTGATAAGGTCTTTAGCCAACACCAAATACAAACCATAAGAGGAAGCATTAACAAAAACTAAAAAATTGCCTAAATTGTTATTAGTGTTTGTAACAGTTGTATTACTACCTAAAGTAATTAATAATATTGCACCAATTAAACCAATAAAAATCCCTAAAATTCTTAATTTTCCAATAGCTTTTTTTATGATGATACTCGAAAAAATTAGCACCATTATAGGAGAGGTAACCATCATAACTGATGCACTAATAGGAGATGTGTAACTTAATCCTTTAAAAAAAACCAACATATTTAAAGCCACACCAAAAATAGAAGCAATGGCTATTTTTTTAAAGTCTTGTGATGCTATTTTTTTACTTTTAATAAATAAGCCAATAAGCCAAAATATAATTGTAGCACCTAAAACCCTAATTAATATAAAACCAAATGGTTTTACATATGTAGGCATTACAGCTTTGGCAATGGTATAATTAATACCATAAATTAAAGTACCTATAGACACGGCAATTAAAGCAAGGGTTCTTTGATTCATTATTAAACTTCTAAAAAAGAATTAATTTACAAAGTTGATGATTATTTAAAGATTGACATAAAAAAAGAGTTTCAAAATACATTAAAACTCTTTTAAGATTTGATAATTAATTTTTAATTAGTTTACTAAAGGTGGTATTTTTAAGGCTTATCTAGGTTATATTTTATCTTGGATGTTTTAGCATAGGTTTGTTTGCTTCAAAAATAAGGTGCTTATTTCATATTGTTTTAATAGAAACTTTTGCCAATTTTACCTAAAATATTTCCTTTTTCTATGGTTTAAAATTCAGTTATTTCTTTTACAGCTGCAAGGGTCATTTTATCTTCTACAGAAGCTACATCATTGGTGTTACCAACAACCAAAACAACTTTTTCTTTAGTTGCTAAATCTGCAGCTTCTCCCCAAAGAGTTACGGCATCATCATCTACTTCTATACCTAAATTGTTTACTTCTAAGCCTAAATTTGTAATAATAGTTCTAAGTTGGCTAGTTTTTTCTGCGTTTTTCTTCACTGTTGTTTTTTCGATTCCAAAAATTTTGGCACCAGCATTTTTAATACAAGAAATTATTTTCATTTTCATTTTTTTTGAGGTTATGTTAGGTAATATACAAAATTTCGGTTATTCTGTACATTTGTTTCAATCTAAAAAAGAAGACATTCACATTCATCATATTAGAGAAAACAACTCTATACTATATTATGTATCACTCAAATTAAAGCTGTAGACATTTCAAAGGATAGTTTACAGCTTTAAACAATAAAGGCAATATAATTCCTGGTTTAGGAGATGTAGAAGATTTGGCTTTTGGTACTAAATTATAAAAAAATAACGGCTGTTATAGCGCTACTTAAAAGGATAAAAAATAGTATATTTTTATAGGTATTTTTCTGTAATAACTCAATACCATTGGCAATAATTACAGCCGTTGGAAAGAGTAGAAATAAAAATTCAACTCCTTTTTTTGTTGGAACAAACAAACAAAAAAGTAGTGCAACAAAAAAGTTAACAATTAATAACCACCAACTTTTTTTAAAAGAATTATTTACAGCAAGTGCTTTTGGTGATTTTAAAATGAGTGCAAAAACAGTAAGTAGCAGTACAAAAATACTTAAACCCAAAAAACCCTTTTCTGCATATACACCTATGCCTTTAAAGCTATCAAAATAAAAAAGATTGGTAAATACATATGTTTTATCATACCAAAAATAATAAGTAAAATAGAGAATTAAAGGAGTAATAAAACCGATAATGGGAGCAATTAAATAATTTATAACTGCTTTTTGATGCAATAAAATACCTGCATATAAAACCAAGGCAAAAACGGCTGTTAAAGGTTCTAATATAAATAAAATACTCAACCAAAAACCACTATCAAATAATTTTTGAAGTACTATTTTGGGAGATCTTAAACTATATACTTTTCTTAGAAATAAAATATATACCAAAAAAAGCAGCAATGTTTTAAAGGTTAAAAAAACTTCTAAAAAATAACTGATTAAAACAATAAAGGTGAAAAATGCGTACGAATTGTCGAACGTTAATTCGTTTTTGGTAATAATAAAATTAAAAAAGAAAAACAGGATAAAAAATAAACCTAAAAGCCCAGCCAATTTTAATAATAGAATTGGTGTAAAACTAGCTGTAAAAAACAAGGAAAAACAAGTAAATAAGAACAAGCAAACAAAAATGCCCATCAATACGATAAAATTGATTGGTTTAGATTTGCTTAAAAAATTGGCTAGCATTGTTTCTTTTGTTATTTTTGTAGCGTAAAGATAATTAAGTTATGATAGCAAGCAATATTTTTAGATGGATTGGTAGTTTATTTACTGATTTATTATTTCTTCCTTTTGAGTGGTTACGCATAAATATAGCAAACGCAGATTTAGGTTGGTGGATTTCTAATGCAGTAAACTGGGGTTTTTTAGTAGTGCTTTTAGTTTTATTTACATACTGGATGAAAGAGTCTAGAAGATTTGTAAAAGAAGGAACAGAAGACAGAGCTTAATTTTACACTTTGGGAAGTAAAAACAAATTAAAGCGTTTTAAAGAAAACGAAACGTTTCAAAATGTCATTCAGCCAACAAGAGAAGAAGTTGTAACTAACTTTTCTTACAAAGGCAAATGGCATTCTTTTTTTAAAAATAATAATCCTATTATTGTAGAGTTGGGTTGTGGTAAAGGCGAGTATACAATTGCCTTGGCTAGAAAAAACCCGAACATTAATTACATTGGTATAGATATTAAAGGTGCACGTTTTTGGCGTGGAGCAAAAACTGCTTTAGAAGAAAATTTACCCAATGTAGCATTTGTAAGAACACAAGTAGAGTTGGTAGATCTTATTTTTGCAGAAAATGAGGTTTCTGAAATCTGGATTACTTTTCCAGATCCGCAAATAAAATACAAGCGTACCAAACATAGAATGACCAATAGTAGCTTTTTAAAAAAATATCACAAAATTTTAAATAAACAAGGTGTTGTTAATTTAAAAACTGATAGCGAATTTATGCACGGGTATACTTTAGGTTTGTTGCATGGCGAAGGTCATGAAATTTTAAACGCTAACCATAATGTGTATAAAAATGGAGGGACACCAAATGAGGTTACAGAAACACAGACTTTTTACGAACATCAATATTTAGCTGTAGACAAGCCCATTACTTATATAAGGTTTAGGTTACAGTATTCTTAAAAGTAGTACTTTATCTTTCTTAATTTTACCTAAAATTTTTTATCTTCACTCTGTGGATAAAAACGATAATTTTTTTGAAAGAGTCTATAATGTAGTACGTTTAATACCTTTTGGTAAAGTTACAAGTTATGGTGCTATTGCAACTTATTTAGGTGCTGCACGCTCTGCTAGAATGGTAGGTTGGGCAATGAACAAAGCACACAATTTAGAAGATGTACCTGCACATAGAGTTGTAAATAGAAAAGGTTTGCTTACAGGAAAACATCATTTTGATGGCACCAATTTAATGCAACAATTGTTAGAAAATGAAGGTATTGTTGTAATAGATAACCAAATACAAAACTTTGATAGTGTTTTTTGGAATCCTATAGATGAACTCTCTTAATTGTACCACTTCATGAAAAATACTTCTATAAAAATAATAACTAGAAAATTAAATTTACAAGAATGTTACAACTTTGTAACAGATAATTCTTGTGGTGGTATAGCTACATTTATAGGAACTGTTAGAAACGATACCAATGGAAAAGAAGTAACAAAATTAGATTTTTCTACCTACAAGCCAATGGCCATAAAAGAAATGCAAAAAATTGCAGATTTGGCTTTAAAAAAATTCGATATTAAAAAAATTGCCATTCATCATGCAGAAGGTCTTTTGCAAATAGGAGATGTACCTGTTATTATAACAGTTTCGTCTAAACATAGAAAAGCAGCTTTTTTAGCTTGCGAGTTTGCTATAGACACATTAAAAGAAACTGTACCCATTTGGAAAAAAGAATACTTTTCTGATGGCGAAGTTTGGGTAAATACACATCCGTAGTTTTAGTATTCAGTAATAAGTATTTAGTATTAAGATGTTCTTTGCATCAAACTTTCAAACTTGGAAGTGCTAAGAGTTTTTCATTTTTCTTAACTCCTAACCGTTTTTCTACTCTGCAACCACAAATAAAATTGCAAACCAAATAACATTGCACCAGACAGTAAATGAACAGCTTGTGTACCTAAAGGGAATTCTGCGTAATACATTAAAATACCTGTTATAGATTCAATAAAAATTAGTGCTATAATCCAATTTACAATTTTGTATCCTAATTTTTTTGATTGATTGATGTAGAATAAACCAAAGTTTACCAATACAATAGCAATAGTAAAAGACCTATGAAAGTAAAATTTAAAACTAGGATTCATTAAACTATAGTTTTTGTTTTCGAAACCATATAGTTTTATTTGTTCGTCTATAAATTGTCTTACTTGTGTACCCATTGCAATTTGTACTAGCGAAAAAATTACAGAGATAATAAGTAGTTTATTAAAAACCGAATTGTAAGGAAATTTCTTTTTTTCATCACTAATAATAAATTGTAAACCTAATAAAAGCGCAATAATAACTAAACCAACAACCATATGTATCGTAATTGTAGTGGGGTTTAAATTACTGTCTACTACTGTTTTGCCTAGCCAAGCTTCAAACAACATTAAAAAGAAAGCTGCAAAAGCTAAAAACGGAATACGCTTATCTTGTTTTCTTAATTTAAAAGCACTAAAAATCAAAAACAGAAATACAAAACCTGCCAAAACAGAAACCAATCTATTGATGTATTCTGTCCAAGTATGATATTTGTTAAACACATTATAATCGTGTTTTGTGTAGGCTTGCCAATTATCTATATTAAAGTTGGTACTTGTTTTTATGGTTTTTTCTGCAACATATAAAGTTTCGTTTTTTATGATAATAAAACCTTCCTCATAGGTTGTATTGGGTTTCCAAGTTATTTGGTCTTCAGACGTTGGTGGTATTAAATATCCAAAGCATTTTGGCCAATCAGGACATCCCATTCCAGAACCTGTCATTCTTACAATAGCACCTGCTAAAAAAATTAAATAAACAGAAATTATAGCCGCTTTTACAATTTTAGGAAACCTGTTTTTCATTTTAAAAACTTTTTGCAAAGATACTTTAAAAACAAATTATGTAAAACCGTTTTAGGCATCTTATAATTATGTATAAAAATTCTAAATAATAATTTTTTTCTTAAAAAAACGATTCTAAAAAAACATATTTAAGAATTTGAGCTATAGCAAGTAATAGAGTGTTTTTAGGGTTTTAATTAATTAAAAATCAACCCTTTGTAAATGTGTTAAATTTTTACAAATAATTCAAAATAGAGGGTTTTGTTAAAAACTTTAACCGATTTGTGAATAAGTATGGCTTTCTTTTAATCTTAAAAATTACAATCTTTGTTAGATACTAAAACGAACATTAACTTAATACTAAATCATCGTGGAAATTACGCACATTATTAAAAGAGATTATCAAACAACACCCTTTGAATTAGAAAAAATAACAAATGCTATAGAAAAAGCGATGCAAAATGTCAATAATGGCACTAGAAGAGATGCTATAGCTATTTCTAATATTGTTAACGGGGCATTGTTAGAAAGAAAATTAAACGAACCTTTATACATACCAACGGTAGAGCAAGTGCAAGATATTGTAGAGGTAAAGTTAATGGATAGTCCTTTTAGAGATGTTGCAAAAGCGTACATTTTATATAGAGATGAACAAGCAAGAAGCAGAAAAACAAATATTTTTGAAAAACGCGTAAACTTAAAACCTTACGAGTATCCAAATTTATACGAATATGTAGATGCCATTAGACATTCTTATTGGATACATACAGAATTTAATTTTACTAGTGATATACAAGATTTTAAAGCACACCTTTCTGAAACAGAAAGACATGCTATTAAAAACACCATGTTAGCCATTTCTCAAATAGAAGTAGCTGTAAAATCTTTTTGGGGAGACATTTACAAAAAAATGCCAAAACCAGAAATAGGTTCAGTAGGCTCTACATTTGCAGAAAGTGAAGTTCGACACCATGATGCATATTCTCATTTATTAGAAATTTTAGGATTAAATAACGAGTTTAAAAACTTAAAAAAGAATCCTGTAATGATGCGTCGCGTAAATTATTTAGAGTTAGCATTAAAAAATTCTAAAAGTAAAGACAATAAAGAGTTCTCTGAATCTATATTGTTATTTTCTTTATTTATAGAGCACGTTTCTTTATTCTCTCAGTTTTTAATTATTATGGCATTTAACAAACATAAAAATGCTTTAAAAGGTATTTCCAACGTAGTTGAAGCAACTTCTAAAGAAGAGCAAATACATGGAGATTTTGGTATCGACGTAATTAAAATTATAAAAGAAGAAAACCCAGATTGGTTTGATGAGGACTACACCCTAATGATACAAGAAATGTGCAACGAGGCATTTTTCGCAGAAAGTAAAATTATAGACTGGATTTTCGAAAAAGGAGAATTAGATTTCTTACCTAAAAACGTAATTAATGAATTTATTAAAAATAGATTCAACAAATCTTTAGAAAGTATTGGTGTACCAAAAATATTTGATATAGACGAAAAGTTGCTCTCAGAAACAGAGTGGTTTGACGATGAAATTATAGGAACGAAACACGGAGATTTCTTTGTAAAAAGATCTATTAACTACAGTAAAAGAACAAAAAGTATAACTAGCGACGATTTATTTTAAACCATGAACTTAGACACTAAACAAACACAGCAATCACAAACAGACCACGAAAAATTAATTGAGGCAAGAAACTCTTCTCGTAAAGAAATTCTTGATAAGATAAAAACGCCAGAATATACTTGGTTAACAGAAAATAGTCGCAAATTTTTAGAATCAGGTTATTTAACAGAAGGTGCAACACCAGAAAGTAGAATAAGAGAAATTGCAGAAAATGCAGAAAAAATTCTAAAAAAACCAGGTTTTGCAGACAAGTTCGAAAACTATATGGCAGAAGGTTTTTACTCTTTAGCTTCACCAGTTTGGTCTAACTTTGGTAAAAGAAGAGGTTTGCCAATTAGCTGTTTTGGGAGTCATGTAGCAGATGATATGGGAGATATTTTATTCTCGCAATCAGAAGTAGGTATGATGTCTAAATTAGGAGGTGGTACATCTGGTTACTTTGGTAAATTACGTCCTAGAGGTGCAGAAGTTAAAAATAATGGTTCGTCTTCTGGTTCTGTGCACATTATGCAATTGTTCGAAAAAATGGTAGATGTAGTAAGTCAAGGTTCTGTTAGAAGAGGTCGTTTTTCGCCATATTTACCAATCGATCACCCAGATATTAAAGAATTCTTAGAAATTGGTACAGAAGGAAACCCGATACAAGAGTTAACACATGGTGTAACTGTGGGAAGCCAATGGATGCAAGAAATGATTGATGGTGATGTAGAAAAAAGAAGTATTTGGGCTAAAGTATTACAATGTAGAGGAGAAATAGGATATCCTTATATATTATTTAGAGACAACGCAAACAATGGTACTGTAGACGTTTATAAAGACAAAAATTTAGAAATTTACGCAAGTAACCTGTGTACAGAAATTATGTTGCCTTCTAATGATGATTGGTCTTTCGTTTGTTGTTTATCATCTATCAACTTATTACATTATGATAAGTGGAAAGATACAGATGCTGTAGAAACACTAACCTATTTCTTAGACGCTGTAATGGAAGAATTCATTACAAAACTAGAAGTGTTTAAAGATTCAGAAAATAGAGACGATCAGTTCACGTTCCGTTTTATGGAAAAAGCGTATAATTTTGCGAAAGATAACAGAGCGTTAGGGCTAGGTGCTTTAGGATGGCACTCTTTATTACAATCAAAATTATTGCCTTTTGATAGCCAAGAAGCTTACAATTTAAACAACGAAATCTTTAAGGTAATCAAAGAGAAGTCGTATGCAGCTTCTGAAGCCATGGCAAAAGAATATGGAGAACCAGCTATTTTAAAAGGATATGGTAGACGTAACACCACATTAAATGCAATTGCACCAACAACGTCTTCTGCATTTATTTTAGGGCAAGTATCTCAAGGTATCGAGCCAATTTGGTCTAACATTTATGTAAAAGATATTGCAAAAATTAAAACCACGATTAAAAATCCAATTTTAGAAAGTGTTTTAGAAGAAAAAGGACAAAACACAACAGATGTGTGGAGAAGTATTAGAGATAATGATGGTTCTGTACAACATTTAGAGTTTTTATCAGAATTTGAAAAAGACGTTTTTAAAACATACTCAGAAATAGATCAAAACGTAATTGTTTATCAAGCCGCAAACCGTCAAAATTATATAGATCAAGGGCAATCTATAAACATTATGGTGCATCCAGATATGCCAATTAAAGACGTAAATAAAGTATATGTTAATGCGTGGCAATTAGGTGTAAAATCTATGTATTACCAACACAGTATGAATGCTGCACAGAAATTCAAGCAAAAGAAAGAATGTGCTTCTTGTGAAGGGTAAGCATTTTTTAAATTAAAAGTAGATTAAAAAGAGAAGTAGCAATACTTCTCTTTTTTTTTGAAGCTATTTCCAGCTTTCACTACTCGCTTTTTTTATTCAAAAAAGAATAAAAAAGAGCTCAAACAAGTCGTTCAATCTGGGCTAGACTTGTTTAAATATAATTCGCTTATTTTTAACTTAATTATTCTTTTAAATAAACAGTGCAAAGTATTTTTGTATTTTCGTTATAAATTTATAAATGGAAAAGAACAAATATTATTTAGCTATCATATTTTTATTTAGTACAATAATTTCTTGTTGTCAAATTCAACATATAGAATTACCAAAAAGCTACACATCTGAAATAAATATAAATTCAGACACCCCTTTATTTAAAATATATATCGAAAAAAATGGAATCGTTTTTTTTAATGATAAAAAAATTAAAATCAAGAATTTAGGTAATATTCTTTTTAATAAACGTAATTCTATGTCTCAAGATTTGGTTCCTTTTATTATAACTGAAATCTATGCTGATAAAAATGTTTCTTACAAATATATTGAAGAAGTAAAATCTCAATTAATTAGAGCTTTATTTTTAAATATAGTTTACAAATCAGGGTCTTTGTATGGTAGTAAAGGAGTTTTGCATAAATTAGGGAAAACAACTTTACTAAATATTATTAATTATATTGATGCTGGTTTTGAAAAAAATTTTAAAGAAGAGTTAGAAAAAGAATTTTATAGCTTAAATTTTGGAAAAGTTAGCAAACTAAACCAAAAAGTAAATTATAAAAAAGTTTATTTCCTTAAAGGAGGGAAAATTAAATTAGGTGAAAAAGTTTTTAATCACAATAGTGTATCTTTATTGTATAAACATCTTAACAATGTAGATTTTTTCTATCTGATTCCAGACAAGAGAATTTCATACAACGATTATTTAAGTAACTTGGCAGAAATAATTAAAATCTATCAAAAAAATAAAAAGCATATATCTTTTATTGAAATTACAAATAATTTACAGACTGAAATAAATAAAAGTAATTTTAAATTTTAAATTAAAATTAAATGAACTGGCAACTACTCCTTTCTTTAAAGCGATTTGGTGATACACAAGAACGACCAAGAATAGCACAAGACGAAACACGTTTGGGCTTTGATGTAGATTTTGATAGAATCATTTTTTCATCAGCATTTAGAAGTTTGCAAGACAAAACACAGGTAATACCTTTATCAGAAACCGATTTTGTACACACACGTTTAACTCATAGTTTAGAAGTTTCTGTGGTGGGTAGAACTTTAGGCAGAAGAGTAGGTAAAGTGTTGTTAGAACGCCATCCACAATTAAAAGAACTTGGCTATACCTTTAACGATTTTGGGGCCATTGTTGCAGCAGCTTCAGTAATGCACGATATTGGGAATCCGCCTTTTGGGCATTCAGGAGAAAAAGCCATTGGCGAATATTTTAAAACAGGAAAAGGATTACAATACAAAGCCCAATTAACGGCCAAAGAATATCAAGATTTAATCGATTTTGAAGGAAATGCAAACGGTTTTAAAATCCTTACAGAATCTAGAGAAGGTATTTCTGGTGGTTTACGATTAAGTTATGCCACTTTAGGCGCGTTTTTAAAGTATCCTAAAGAGAGTTTGCCTAAAAAACCTACCCATCATATTGTTGATAAAAAATATGGAGTTTTTCAATCGGAAAAAGCTGTTTTTTTAGATGTGGTTCAAGAATTAGGAATGCAACAAAAATCTTCAGAAAACATTTCTTATTACAGACATCCATTAGCATATTTGGTAGAAGCTGCAGATGATATTTGTTACACCATTATAGATTTTGAAGATGGTATTAACTTAGGTTTAATAGAAGAAGAGTTTGCACTAGAATACATGATTAAGTTGGTAAAAGATACTATTGATATTAAGAAATATCATTCTTTACAACATAAAACAGACAGAATAAGTTATTTAAGAGCCTTAGCCATTGGAGTGCTAATTAATGAGGCTGTAGATATCTTTTTAGCCAATGAAGAATCCATTTTAAAAGGAACTTTTGAGAAATCTTTATTAGATAAATGTAAGTATGAGGCACAAATAAATGACATTATTAAAATAAGTATTGATAAAATTTACAAGAGTAAAGAAGTCATTGAAAAAGAAGTAGCAGGTTATAGAATTATTGCAGATTTATTAGATGTTTTTGTAACTGCATTAAACAATAAATACAATTGTAATGCCTCTAATTTTGATAGTTTGGTGCTAAATTTATTGCCAGAAGAATACAAATCAAAAACTAATAATTTATACCATAGAATTATGCAAGTTTGTAGTTATGTGTCTAGAATGTCAGATAGTTATGCTATTAGAACCCATAAAAAATTAACAGGTAATATTATTTAGATCTGACAATAATTACTAAATTTGATTGCATTTTAAAAATATATTTATGAATAAAAAAATATTTTTATTTATTTTGGCAATAGTTGCCTTGGTAGCAGTACTTTTAACAAGTAACTCAGAAACAGATTTTGATAAGAAACAAAAAGAATATGCGGCTTATCTAACAAATCATCCTTACTCAAAAAGGAAAAATTTAACTCCTGATGAGTTAAAAGCAATTCCTAAAAAAGACCGTCCAGATTTAGCATTTGAGCAAGATTTTTTAAGAACAATGGACCCTAATACAAAAAAATTACATCAAGATAGATTAGTAAATGCTTTAAAGTATAGTGAAAAAATAAAAAAGCAAAGGTCTGCGAGAAAAAGTGCTGTCACAGACTTTAACTGGGAATCTAGAGGTCCAAAACAAGTTGCTGGTAGAGTTAGAGCTATGATGTTTGACCCAAATGATACAGCAGATAAAAGAGTTTTTGCTGGTGGTGTCAGTGGTGGGATTTGGAAAAATGAAGATATAACTGATGAAAATTCACCATGGAGTATGGTGTATCCTGAAATGTCAAATTTTGCTATTTCTGCTATGGATTTTGATCCAGTTCAAACAAACACTTTTTATTTAGGGACAGGAGAAGGTTGGCGAAATGTAGATGCTGTAAATGGTGCAGGAATTTGGAAAACAACAGACGCTGGTGCTACATGGAGTAATTTAGCTTCAACAACTAATTTTGAGTATGTTTATGATTTAATTGTTAGAGATGAAGGTGGAGAAATAGGTGTCATATATGCTGCTATGCAAGATTTAGAGGGAATTAATTCTGAAGGTACAGATTTATTTAGATCTGAAGATGGTGGTATTACTTGGACAATAGCAACTATCGAAGCAGTTAGAGATTTAGAACTAGGAGCTGACAATAAGATTTGGGCAGGGACAGCCAATGGTTCTATTTTTTCTTCTACTGACGGTACAACTTGGACGTCTAATTATACATCTTCTTTGAGTTCGTTGGGTAGAGTAGAGTTAGCTGCAGCACCCTCAAATTCAAATGTTGTTTATGCTATAATAGCAAGTAATAATACTGTTGGAGAAATTGTTAAAACTATTGATTCTGGTGCAAATTGGACAAATATTCCAGAGCCATCAGATGTAAGAGATTCTTCTGTACCAAATGATGACTTTTCTAGAGGGCAAGCATGGTATGATTTAATTATAAATGTAAGTCCTTCAGATGAAAATGAAGTATATGTTGGAGGTATAAATACATTTAAAACTTTAGATAGTGGAGATTTTTGGTTTAAAATCTCTAGTTGGGAGAGTTTTTATGATAGCTCCGTTAGTTATGCTCATGCAGATATACACAATATTATTTTTAGACCTAATCATAATCAATTATTAATTTCTACCGATGGTGGTATATTTTACTCACCTGATAATTCTACAATACAAACAAAAATTGGTATTGTACCAAGAAATTTAAACTTTAATATTACACAATATTATTCTGGTGCCTTAGATCCAATAAACGATAATATAATTATTGGAGGAGCACAAGATAATGGAACCACTCTTTTATTTGACCCTGGAATAAGTGATACTGAAGAAATTTTAGGAGGAGACGGAGGTTTTAGTTTTATAGATCAAACTGCTACAAATGCCACAGAGAGTATCTATAGAATTGCTTCTACACAAAGAAATGTTGCTTACTTATATGATTCTTCTGATCTAGATTCTGATTATGTAACATTAATAAATAATAGCGATAAAGGAAATTTCATTAATTCTGCTGATTATGATGACGAAAACAATGTGTTTTACTCGTTTAATGATAATAACGAAATTACAAGGGCTAAACTAAAACCCGATTTTGAAAGCCAAGGAGATAGAAACAATTTTAACGGAGTAAAAGATATTATTACAGCTTCATTTATAGGAAATAGAGATGTTACTCATATAAGAGTTTCTCCTTATAATAAAGAAAATAGAAAAGTTTTTTTAGGTACAGATCAGGGTCGCTTTTTAGTTATTAATACAAATGATGATACTGTAACCTTAAATAGAACACCAAATGTAATTGGAGCAATTTCTTGTATAGAAATTGGAGCAACTGAAGATGAAAGGATATTAACTTACTCTAATTATGGCGTAAAAAGTGTTTGGTACACAATAGATGGTGCTGAAACTTGGATAGATGTTGAAGGAAATTTACCAGACATACCAGTAAGATGGTCTTTATTTAATCCTTTAAATAGAAAACAAGTTCTATTAGCAACAGAAGCTGGTATTTGGAAAACAGAAGATATAACTGCAGATTCTGTTGTATGGGAACCTGCATCTGAAGGTATGGGTAATGTAAGAGTAGATATGTTACAATATAGAGCTTCAGATAATTTAGTGTTAGCAGCCACTCATGGTAGAGGAATGTTTACAACAAACTTTACAGCTGGTACAGCTTCAATTGATGAAGTTGTGCCAAATACCAAAGCTTTTACAGTATATCCAACCATTTCTAATGGTAACTTTACAGTATTTGCAAAAAGCACTTTAGGAAATGCTAAATTAGATGTTTTTGATATTTCAGGTAGACAGGTTTACACTTCTAAAATTAACTTTTCTGAGAACGAAAAACAATCAATTTCTTTAAATGCAACTAACGGGATTTATATTGTAAACCTTACAGACGAGAAAGGAAAAAGATCTTCTAAAAAGATAGTTATACAGTAATATGCATATTTAATCATATAAAAAAAGACGCTTTTAAGCGTCTTTTTTTTGTAAGTAAGAAGTTAAAGTATTTTTTAAACTACAAGCATCTAAACCAACAGTATGTTGTAAATTAAAAATACTACCATGTTCTATAAAATTATCTGGTAAGCCTAATGTTTTAATATTATTATGGTAATTATTTTTTGCAGCAAATTCTAGTATTGCAGTACCAAAACCTCCTTTAACAACACCGTCTTCAATCGTTATAATTGTTTTATGGCTTGTAAATATTTCTTTTAAAAGGTTTTGATCTAAAGGTTTTATAAAACGCATATCATAATGAGAAAAGTTAGATGAATTACTCATTAAGCCTAACGCTTCTGAAATATTTGATACAATAGTTCCTATAGATAAAATTGCTATATTTTTACCTTTTTGTAAACAAATTCCTTTGCCTATTTCTATATTTTCGAAAGGTTTTTGCCAGTTTACAATGTTGCCATAACCTCTTGGGTAGCGAATTGCAATTGGATGTTGTAAACCTTTTTGAGCAGTATATAAAATGTTACGTAGCTCAATTTCATTTCTTGGAGCAAATATGATTAAATTAGGAATACACCGTAAGTAAGCCAAATCGAAAACGCCATGATGTGTAGCACCATCCTCACCAACCAAACCTGCTCTATCTAAACAAAAAATTACGGGTAAATTTTGTAAAGCTACATCATGTATTACTTGGTCATATGCACGTTGCAAAAATGTTGAGTAAATATTACAAAACGGAACCAATCCTTGAGTGGCCATACCTGCAGCTAAAGTAACCGCATGTTGTTCTGCAATACCAACATCAAAAGTTCTTTTTGGAAACTTATCAAACATTAACTTTAATGAACTTCCGGTTAACATAGCAGGTGTAATTCCAACAATTTTCTCGTTTTTTTCTGCTAATTCAACTATAGTTTTACCAAAAACATCTTGGTATTTCGTGTATGGGTTTATTTCTTTTTTTACCCTTTCACCAGAAATTTTATCAAATTTTCCTGGTGCATGGTAAGTTACTTGATCTTCTTCTGCTTTTTGTAAACCTTTGCCTTTTTTGGTAATTATATGTAAAAATTTAGGGCCTTTTACAGATTTTAATCGTTTTAATTCCAATACTAATTTTTCTATGTCATGTCCGTCAATAGGACCAGAATAATTAAAATTTAAAGCCTTAATAATGTTGTTTTGTGCTGCTACTCTTTTATCGCTTTTTACTTTCGTTAAATATTCTTTTAAAGCTCCAACAGATGGGTCAATTCCTATAGCATTATCATTTAAGATAATTAAAATATTTGCTTTTGAAACACCAGCATGATTTAGAGCTTCAAATGCCATACCACTTGCAATAGATGCATCACCAATAACAGCAATATGTTGTTTTTCTTTGGCACCTTTTAAATTAGATGCAATTGCCATCCCTAAAACTGCAGAGATAGAAGTAGATGAGTGTCCAACTCCAAAAGCATCAAATTTACTTTCTTTTCTAGATGGAAAACCTGCTATACCGCCAAACTGTCTATTGGTATCAAAAACATCTTTTCTTCCTGTAAGAATTTTATGTCCATAGGCTTGATGACCAACGTCCCAAACTAATAAATCATTAGGTGTGTCAAATAAATAATGCAACACAACAGTAAGTTCTACTACACCTAAACTTGCACCTAAATGACCTTCTTTTGTAGCAACAATATCAATAATATATTCGCGTAATTCTTCAGCCAATTGTGGTAATTGGCTAACCTCTAATTTTCTTAGATCTGTTACATTTGATATTTTTCCTAATAAATTCTTCATTCAATGACAAAAATACAACATCAATTTTTGTATTATTGAATTTTAGTATTCAAAAAAGAATGATACAGCCATTTGATGATATTTATTTTATGAAAAAAGCCTATCAAGAAGCAGAAAATGCTTTTGATAAAGGCGAAATACCTGTGGGTGCAATTATTGTTTTAAATAACCAAATAATTGCAAGAGCCTATAACTTAACAGAAACCTTAAATGATGTTACTGCACATGCAGAAATGCAAGCATTTACCGCTGCAGCAGATTTTTTAGGAGGTAAATATTTAAAAGATTGCACGTTGTATGTTACTTTAGAGCCTTGTCAAATGTGTGCAGGTGCAAGTTATTGGGCGCAAATTGGTAAAATAGTTTATGGTGCTTCTGAATTAGAAAGAGGTTTTAAAAACTTAAATACCACATTACACCCAAAAACCAAAGTTATTGGTGGTATTTTAGAAAATGAGTGCTCTCAACTCTTAAAGCGTTTTTTTATTGAGAAACGTAATTTGAATTAATGATTTGTTAAAGTTTTATTTAAAAGTTTGTTATGTGATTGCTTTTAGTGAACTTAAGTTCTTAATTCAAACTTTCTTAATTACATTGGTTACAATGCCCCATATTAAAAAATCATTTTCCTCTGTAATATTAATAATTGGATAATCAGGATTTTCTGGCTGTAACCAAACCTCATTTTTTTCTACTCGCAATCTTTTTACGGTAAATTCTCCATCTAAATAACAAACAGCAATTTTGTTGTTTTCAGGTTGCAAACTTCTGTCTATAACTAACAAATCGTTGTCTTCTAAACCTGCATTAATCATAGATTGTCCTTTTACTTTTGCAAAAAATGTGGTGTTTTTGTTTTTTACCAATTCTTCATCTAAAGAGACTCTGTCTTGTTCAAAATCTTCTGCAGGTATAGGAAAACCAGCAGAAATACCAGTATCAATAAATATGGCACCTTCTATAGAAGAGGGTTTTGGGGTAAAAAAAATAAGATTTTCCGATGTTTGCATAGAACTGCAAATTAAAACTTTTCTTTTAATTTTTATAAATTTTCATCTTTATTTTTTAAAGTAACTTTATCATAAGCATTTTTTAATTTTGCAATAACAATGGGTAATTCCTCTAAATTTAAATGGGCAAACCCAAAACGAATCGCACAAATTTCTTGGGTTTGATATAAAATGGTTTTCGGTAAAAATAAATTATTTTTTTCGGCTTCAACAGCTAGTTTAATCAAAGGTATTTTTACTTTAAATTCTAACCAAAGTGCTAAACCTCCAGCAGGAACTGTCCAAGTTGCAATTTCAGAAAAATAAAGTTTTAAAAGTTGACACAAAGCATTTCGTCTTTGTTTGTAAATAACAATATTTTTTTTCATCAACCTGTAAATTTCTCCTTCATTTATCAGTTCTGATAGCATTTGTTCTTGTATCAAATCTCCTTGTTCATCTAATAAATACAAGTAATTTTCTGCCTCAGAAATAATGTTTTCTGGAGCAATTACAAACCCTGTTTGAAAACTTGGAAATAAAGATTGTCCTAATTTTCCCAAATAAATAATCATTCCATCTGCATCTGCACTAGCCATGGGTAGCATAGGCGCTCCATCAAACTGAAAATCGTAATCAAAATCATCTTCTATAATGGCAAATTCGTATTGTTTTGCTAACTTTACTAAATCCAATCTGCGTTTCGCACTTAGTGTTACCGTTTTTGGATAATCTCTTTGTGCACAAACATATACGCATCTAATTTGTCCTTTTACAAAGTTTTTTTTGATGAAATCCACATTCAAACCATCTTCATCAACTGGTACTGTTTTGATAGAAGCACCCACTTGCTGAAAAATCATGTTTGATGCGTAATTGCTCAAACTTCCTACTAAAACCACCTCTTTTGGTTTTATTAAAAGTTGAGAAACAATGTACAAACTCATTTCTGTACTTCTTGTGCTTAAAATATTTTTTGGGTTGATGTAAAAACCTCTTGTGGCATTTAAATAATTACACAGTTGGGTTTGAAATATCGAATAAGTGCTTTCATTGGGTCTGTTCCATTTTTTGATTAATGTTTTACGTTTCATAGCAGCACTGTACCATCTTGTAAATTCGTTTACAGGGTGCAAACGTAAATCTGGTTTGCCATCATTAATACTGTAGGTTGCATTGGTAGTTTGTATGGTAGAGGCTAAATGAAATGATTTTTGAAAAGGAAATCCTGTTTTTTTTGCATACGAATAAGGATTATTTTTTTTGGATGAAATCGATTTTAAGTTTGTTTTTTTTAGCGCAGTTTCTATTACAAAAGTTCCTTTATTAGGGATAATTTCTACCCAAGCTTGTGAAGCCAATTCATCATAAATTGCCACAGCTGTATTTCTGTGAACTTTTAAAACTTTACTTAAAGCACGTGTTCCTGGTAACTTGGTTCCTTTTTTTAAAAAACCACGTTGAATAATATTTATAATCTGTTGTGCAACTTGAACGTAAATAGGTTGTGTCTCAGTAATATCAAATTTTAAATATTTTTCAAATAACTCAAAAACCGGACTATCATTCATTTTAAAACTGGACTATTTTTATCGTCCGGAAAGTTACGACTTTTGCAGTCTAATAAAAACATCATTTATGAAAATTAAGTTTAGCCTTATAGTTGTTTTTTTATTTTTTGCATTTCAATTAAATGCGCAAGAAAATATGATTAAATCAGATACTTTAAAAGAAGTTGTAATTACATCTACCAGAATAGATTTACCTTTTAAAGAAAACTCTAGAACTATAAATATTTTTACAAAAGCAGCTATAAAAAATAGTGCAGCAACCAATGTTGCAGATTTATTACAACAAGTTGCAGGTGTAGATATTAGAAGAAGAGGTACAGCTGGTAGTCAAGCAGATTTGTATATTAGAGGTGGTGGTTTTGATCAAACTTTATTATTAATAGATGGTATTAAAATGGACGATGCACAAACTGGTCATCATTCATTAAACGCAGCTTTACCTATTGAAGTTATAGAAAGAATAGAAGTTATAAAAGGACCAGCAGCAAGAGTTTTTGGACAAAATGCATTTACTGGAGCTATAAATATTGTAACAAAAAAAAGGTTAAAAAACACAGCTTCTTTAAATGTTGAAGCAGGTTCTTTTGGGCAATTAAACGGTTCTTTAACTGTTGGAAAAGAGTTTGAAAACACATCGATTATTGCACATGTTGGTGCTTTAACTTCAGATGGTTATCGTAATAATTCTGATTATAAAAATAATAATTATTTTATAAAAGCAATTGTAAACAAGAAAAAACAACCCATAGAAATTATTGGAACGTTTTTCGATAAAAAATTTGGTGCAGAAAATTTTTACACTACAAATCCTGCTTGGAACGAGTATGAAGAAACACAAAATAGTTTGTTAGGTGTTTCTACTACTTTTAGAACTGATAAATTTAAAATTATACCTAGAGTTTATTGGAGAAGAGGTCAAGATATTTTCTTGTTAAAAAGAAATGACCCAAGCTTTTTTAGGAATTTACACATTACCCATAAAATTGGTGTAGAAACCAATGTTTCTTATACTTCTAAATTAGGTGTAACTGGTTTTGGAATCGATATTTCTAAGTTTTCTATTAGTAGTAATAATTTAGGGGATAGAAATAGAACCATGGCGAATTTATTTTTAGAACATCGTTTTAAATTGGGTGATTATGTAGATGTTACACCTGGTATAGCTGTAAGTTATTTTTCAGATTTTGATGTAAATGCCTTTCCTGGTTTCGATTTAGGTGTAAAATTATCTGATAACGTAAAAGCTTATGGTAATGTAGGGTATACCTTTAGAGTACCTACATATACAGATTTATATTACAGCGATCCAGCAACTTCTGGAAACCCAAATTTAGAACCAGAAAGTGCTTTTGCACAAGAAATTGGTTTGAAATATAATACAAACCGTTTTACAGGTTCTGTTGCTTTTTTTAATAGAGATTCAGACAATTTAATAGATTATATTAGGCCCAATACAGGAGTTAGCGTTTTTACAGCAGCAAATATTGCAGAAGTAAACACACAAGGTTTTGAAATTGAAGGAAATTACAATTTTAAATTAGTAGGCTACAACCAAACTTTAAATTTTGGATATACCTATTTAAATGACAATATTTTAGACCAAAATAAAGATTTGTCTCGTTATTCTTTAAATACATTAAAACATCAATTTATAACTCGTTTTTCTTCAAGATTGTTTAAAAATGTGCGTCAGAATATTATTTATAAACATGCAGAAAGAACGGTTGGTACTAGCTATAATGTTTGGGATGCTTCTGTAATTATAGATTTTCATAAATTCAATTTTACCATAACAGCCAACAATATATTTGATGCAGATTATATTGAGTCTGGTTTTGTACCTATGCCACCAAGTAATGTTTTATTTGGTTTGCAATACAATTTTTAAAAATAATTTCCCAACATATTTATTTTTATTAGGGACAATAGTCCCTTTTTTTTAAAGCAGAAATTATTAATAATAGAATACGTTTTATAACAATTATTCCCAACCATCATTCTTATTTAGAGCGGTGGTTTTTTTGTTTATAAAGTCCAATTTCTTTACAATTTCTTAACTTTGCAATCAAAAAAATGCGATGTCTTTAAACTTATCTCAAATTGATAGCGTAAAAACTATTACCAAACAAGATTTTATAAAAAATTATTTTAAGCCACAAAAACCTTTAGTGATAGAAAATTTTATAGAAGATTGGCCAGCTTATAAAAAATGGAATTTAGAGTACATGAAAGAAGTTGCAGGAGACAAAACTGTGCCTTTATATGATGATAGACCTGTAGACTATAAAGATGGTTTTAATGAGCCACATGCCACGATGAAAATGAGTGAATATGTAGATTTGCTAAAAACACAACCTACAAAATTTAGAATTTTTCTTTGGAATATTTTAAAAGAAGTACCCATTTTACAAAAAGATTTTAGCTATCCAGATTTTGGCTTGCGTTTAATGAAAGGTTTGCCAATGCTATTTTTTGGTGGTACAGATTCGTACACATTTATGCATTATGATATAGATTTGGCAAATATTTTTCATTTTCATTTTGAAGGTAAAAAAAAAGTAATTCTTTTTGATCAAAAACAAAACAAGTATTTATATAAGATACCTCATTCTTTAATAACCAGAGAAGATATTGATTTTTCCAATCCTGATTTTAAAAAATGGCCTGCTTTAAAAAAAGCGAAAGGGTACATTACAAATCTTGAGCATGGACAAGTTTTATACATGCCAGAAGGATATTGGCATTACATGAAATACATCACTCCAGGTTTTTCTATGAGCTTAAGGGCCATAGCACGCAAACCTAAAAACTTAGGAAAAGCCATTTATAATGTTTTTGTAATGCGAACCATAGACAGTGTAATGCGCACAATAAAAGGACAAAATTGGATAGATTGGAAAAACAATCAAGCCATTGTAAAAACAAATAAATTTAATAATATTAAAAACACATAATTTTGTGTTTCTATTGTTGATTTTAATTCGAAGTTTTTTAGGCGTTAAAAAATAGTATTTTATAGAAGCCCTTAAAAAAAGATATAAATCTGTTCTGATTACAGGATCAAAAGAAAGAGATATGCTAGATTGATAACATTATCTAAAAAGTTATGTTTATCATATATGTAACCAAGTATATGCTTCTATTTCCTTTATGAATCAACTAATGAAAATTGAAAAAAGCCTCACAGAATTAATTTTGTGAGGCTTTTTTAATTTAGTGTTTAAATACCTTACTTAAACAGTCTAAAAATATCATTACCATTTGCAAATAGTAGTAGTATTATCAACAAAACAAAACCAACAACTTGTGCATACTCTAAAAATTTATCTCCAGGTTTTTTACCTGTAATCATTTCCCAAAGGGTAAAAACTACATGACCACCATCTAAAGCAGGTATTGGCAATAAATTCATAAAGCCTAACATAATAGATAAAAATGCTGTAATTTCCCAGAAAGATTGTGCGCTCCATTCTGCAGGAAAAATACTCCCAATAGAAATAAAACCACCTAAACCTTTGTACGCTCCTGTACTTGGATTAAAAATCTTTTTTAATTGTTTTACGTAATCTGTTAAAGTTTTCCAAGATTTTTTAAAACCAGCAGGTATAGCTTCAGAAAAAGAATACTCTACATCTGCTAATTGGTAATAGCCTAATTTTTCTAAATCTTTAAACGAAAGTTGACCTAAGCCAACACCAAGTTTAGCATCTTCTGTAACCTTTAAAGGAATTTCTTTTGTAGTAGTTCCTCTTTTAACAGTTACTGTAATGTCTTTATTTTTATATTTTTCTAACTCAGTTTGTGCCTCATCAAAATATTTAATAGATGTACCATTTATAGCAATAATTATATCTTTTGTTTTTAAATCTGCCTTTGTGTTTGGCGAATCATCTGAAATACCAGCAACAACAAAAGGATACCTTGGATATAAAAAAGGCCCAGCATCTTTACCTCTATCCATTAATTGAGAAATAAAATCTTCTGGAATTTCTTTATCAATAACTTGTCCGTTTCTTTCTATCTGATAGTTCTCTCCATTAATAAATTCTAAAGATAAACCTCTAAATTTCTTGATTTTTTCGCCATCAACAGTTAAAACTTTATCACCTGTTTGTAAGCCCAAGTTTTCTGCCAATTCATTTTCTACCCAAACACCATCAACTACATTTTCGTTAGGTAAATATTTTTCTCCATAAGCCCACATTAGCATAATGTAGATAAAAATACCTAATACAAAATTTACAAAAACACCACCCAACATTATAATTAAACGTTGCCACGCAGGTTTAGAGCGAAACTCCCAAGGTTGTGCAGGTTGTTTCATTTGCTCAGTATCCATACTTTCATCTATCATTCCAGATATTTTTACATATCCACCCAAAGGAATCCAGCCAATACCATAAACGGTTTCTCCAATTTTTTTCTTAAAAAGAGAAAACTTATAATCGAAGAATAAGTAGAATTTTTCTACCTTGGTTTTAAACAATTTTGCAGGGATAAAGTGCCCCATTTCGTGCAAAACAATTAATAAAGATAAACTTAATATAAATTGCGATGCTTTTATTAATATTTCCATTCAGCGTTAAATCATAATTAAAAAACGCACAAATGTACGGTTTTAAAGAGAGTTGTAAAAGAACTATTAAAGTTTGCTTTTTTATTTTAACAAAGATTTTATACACAATATTGATTTGGCTACTTCTTTAGCGTTTTTTTATGTTGTATTTTTGCAGGATAAACGCTTATTATGGAGATTAAATTCTTTAAAAAATCAATTCCTACGCTTATTTTTTTGGTAGTCTTTTCGGCAATTGCCATTCCTGTTTTTTATCATTTATTAAAGGTTGATAAAAAGCTAAAAGTATACAGTCCTGCAGATGTAAATCCGCGTTTGGTAGATTTTTCTATGAAACACATTACAAAAGACCACACCATTGCAGATTTTAAGTTAACCAACCAAAATGGAGACGTTATTACCAACAATAATTATAAAGATAAAATTTATGTAGCCGATTTCTTTTTTACACGTTGCCAAACCATTTGCATTGCCATGGCTTACAACATGAGTCAGTTGCAAGATTATTATAAAGACGATCATGATATTATGTTTCTTTCTCACTCAGTTACACCCGTTATAGACAGTGTTTCTGTATTAAAAGAATATGCTAATAGAAAAGGCGTTATAGATGGTAAATGGAATGTTACAACAGGCTCTAAAGCCCATATTTACGAGCTAGCTAGAAAAAGCTATTTTGCCGTTTTAGACGAAGGTGATGGAGGAGAAAACGATTTTATACATACAGAACAATTTGTGCTGGTAGACAAAGACAGACGCATTCGCGGATATTATGATGGCACAGAAAAAACCGATATGGAAAAGTTAAAACAAGACATCGTTTTGTTAAAAGAAGAATATGCTTCCAAATAACTTGTTTAGAATCATTCTAAATGGTTATCTTTGTCATCCCAAATAAAAAATATTGAGCACAATTGCATCTTTACGTATTGGAGAAATGGGATACATCTCTGAAGAATCTTTAGATTTAATTCCTTTAAAACTATTAGAAATGGGCTGTTTACCGGGTGCAGAAGTACAATTGGTACAAATAGCGCCTTTAAAAGATCTCTTATATATTTGTGTAAATGGCAGTCATTTAGCCATTAGAAAAGAAACTGCAGTACAAATACAAATCTTAAAAGCAAACCTATAAATGTCTAAAAACAATATAAAAGTTGCTTTAATTGGAAACCCAAATACGGGTAAAACATCTTTGTTTAACCAACTTACTGGTTTAAACCAAAAAGTAGGTAATTATCCTGGTGTTACTGTAGATAAAAAAGAAGGAAAAAGCAAGCTGTCTGCAACTCAAAACGCAATTATTACAGATTTACCGGGTACTTATAGCATTAATCCAACGTCTTTAGACGAAAGTATTGTTTTAAAAACCTTACTTAAAAAAGACATTAAAGAATCTCCAGATGTAATTTTAGTGGTTGCAGATGTAGAAAATTTAAAAAGAAATTTACTACTTTTTTCACAAATAAAAGATTTAGAAATCCCTACTGTTTTGGCTATTAACATGGTAGATCAAATGCATAAAAAAGGTATTTCTATAGACCTAACAGCCTTAAAAGAAGAGCTAAATACAGAAGTTGTTTTAATAAGTGCCAGAAAAAACCAAGGCATAGATAAAGTAAAAGAAGCGATTATTAAATGTCATGTTGCTGCAAAAGCAACACCAATGTGCGATAATAACAAAATAGATCCAGAATATTTTGAAAAATTAAAAGCCATCAACCCAAATTTTTCTTTGTATGAATTATGGTTAATGGTTACTCAGAAAAATTTTCCAGAGGGCATTACAAAAGTTCAAAAAGAACAGTTACTTTCTTTTAATAAAGATGTATCTAAACTTAAGAAATACCAGCACAAAGAAACTATTTATAGGTATCAAGAAATTAATAAAATTTTAAAGAAAACCTACCTTGTAAATAAAAACGCAGCTACAGATGTAAGAAGTAGGTTAGATAAAATATTTACGCATAAAATATTTGGCTACATTATTTTTCTACTCGTTTTATTATTAATCTTTCAATCAATTTTTGATTGGTCTTCAGTTCCAATGGATTTTATAGATGGTGCTTTTGCGAACTTATCTGACTTTGCAAAAAGCAATTTGCCAGCAGGTGTTTTTACAGATTTAATTGTAGAAGGTATTATACCGGGCATTGGTGGTGTACTTATTTTTATTCCACAAATTGCAATTTTATTTATGTTTATTGCCATTTTAGAAGAAACTGGTTATATGAGTCGTGTTGTATTTTTAATGGATAAAATTATGCGACGTTTTGGTATGAATGGTAAAAGTATCATTCCCTTAATATCAGGTACAGCTTGTGCAATACCAGCAATTATGGCAACAAGAACTATTTCTAGTTGGAAAGAAAGGTTAATTACCATTTTAGTAGTTCCTTTTACCACATGTTCTGCAAGATTGCCAGTGTATGCCATTTTAATAGCATTAATTATACCCAATAAAAAGATATTAGGTTTTTATAACTTACAAGCATTTACACTACTAATGTTATATGCTTTAGGCTTTTTATCTGCAATTTTAGCAGCCTACATATTGCAGAAAACATTAAAAATAAAAAGTAGTTCTTTCTTTGTGGTAGAAATGCCCAATTATAAAATTCCATCTTTTAAAAATGTATTTTTAGAAGTGATAGAAAAAACAAAAGCTTTTGTTTTTGAAGCAGGTAAAATAATTTTAGCCTTGTCTATCATACTATGGTTTTTAGCTTCTAACGGACCAGAATCTTTTAAAAATGCAGAAAAAAATACGATTGAAAATATAGAAAATAAACAATTGAATAAGGCTGATTTACAACAAAAAATAGCCTCTGCAAAATTAGAGAATTCTTATATTGGTATTATGGGTAAAACCATAGAACCAGCCATAAAACCTTTAGGTTACGATTGGAAAATAGGAATTGCATTAATTACCTCTTTTGCAGCCAGAGAGGTGTTTGTTGGTACACTAGCCACCATTTATAGTGTAGCATCAGATGATGAAGATACATCTACCATAAAACAAAAAATGCGTTCTGAAATTAACCCAGAAACAGGTAAAAAACGTTTTAATTTTCCTGTGGGGATGTCTTTATTGGTTTTTTATGCCTTTGCAATGCAATGTATGGCAACATTAGCTATTGTAAAACGTGAAACTAAAACTTGGAAATGGCCACTAATACAACTGTTTGGTATGGCTTTATTGGCATACATTTCCTCTTTAATAACTTATCAAATATTAAGCTAATGCAACAGGTACTTGTTTACATATTGGTTTTTTTAGCCATCTTTTTTCTAGTGAAAAAATTCGGACCTTCATCAAAGAAAAAAAGTAGTTGTAATTCAGATTGTGCTTGTCACTAAAAGTTAACACAAAATTAGTAGCATCTTTTTGTAATGATTCATATTTTTGATACACTAAGAAAATACGTACTTAAAACATATTTAAAAATGAAAAATATAATATTATTTGTTGCAGTAATTGCAACCACATTGTGTAATGTAGATCTTGTAGCACAATCTTTTAAGTCATTAGATGTTAGCCCTATGGATGCTGCTTTTTTTCCAAATAGTTGGAGAGAGTCAAACAAAATTGTAAAGGTGGTTTATAGTCGCCCACAATTAAAAGGTAGAGATTTAGCTATGTTAGCGCCAGTAGATAAAGTTTGGAGAACTGGAGCAAACGAAGCAACAGAAATTACTTTTTTTGAAGATGTAATTTTTGGAGGTAAAAATCTAAGAGCAGGTTCATATTCTTTATTTACAATTCCTTCTGCAGAAGGAAATTGGACTGTAATTATAAACAAAGCAAGAAATGTATGGGGATCTTACACTTATAAAGAAGAACAAGATGTTTTAAGGGTTGCTGGTAAAGTTTCTGAATCTGAAAAAAATATAGAAGCTTTTTCTATGATGTTTGATAAGAACATGACCTTACATATGGGTTGGGGTAAAATTATTGTTTCTGTGCCTATTAAAAAAACATCAGAAACAGAAAAGTACTAATATCACTTTTCTGCCTTTAACTATCAAAGTAAATAAACACAAAAAAAGGTGAACAAATTTTTTATTTATTTGGCAGTATTTAGCGCTGTAACTTTAACAAGTTGTAGTAGCGCAAACGAAGATGTATCTTTAGAACTCTCTATACAAGAAAAAGTAACTATTTTAGAAAATGGTAAATGGCTTTTAAAAGGTTTTGAAATTTCAGTTATGCATACTTTTAAAAATGGTGAGCAATTTACCTTTTATGGCACAGACAATGTGTTTTCTGATACTCCAATACCAGGTACCCAAGAGTATACAATTTCTGGAGATTTGCTAGTAGTAGATTATAATTTTGGCAATATAGCCAACTATGAATTAAAGCTATCTTGTAATAATAATATTATAGATTTTTATAAAGATGGCGAGTTAAATAGAACATTATACAAAAAAGATTCTAATTACAAAGAGTGTTTGTAAAAGCACATAAATATTAAATTACAACAGGCTTTCAATTCATTTTGAAAGCCTGTTGTAATTTAAAAGAAATCTGTTTTTTGCTTACAAAGAATAAACGTAAATTTGCCCTTTAAATTAAGAGGTAACAGATGCAATACAATCATCAAGAAATAGAAAAAAAGTGGCAAAATTTTTGGGCAAAAAACCAAACGTTTAAAGCTTTAAATAAAAGTAATAAACCTAAATATTATGTGTTAGATATGTTTCCTTATCCAAGTGGAGCTGGTTTACATGTTGGGCATCCTTTAGGTTACATTGCTAGCGATATTTATGCGCGTTACAAACGTCATAAAGGTTTTAATGTGTTGCATCCACAAGGCTATGATTCTTTTGGTTTACCAGCAGAACAATATGCCATACAAACAGGCCAACATCCTGCAAAAACAACCGAAGAAAATATAAAAACCTACAGAAAACAATTAGATAAAATAGGTTTTTCTTTTGATTGGAGCAGAGAAGTTCGTACTTCAAATCCTGCTTATTATAAATGGACTCAGTCGATTTTTATTCAACTATTTAACTCTTGGTACAATAAAGATACAGACAAAGCAGAAGACATTTCAACCTTAGTTTCAATTTTTGAAAAAGAAGGAAACATAAATATAAATGCAGTTTGCGATGAAGATATTATTTCTTTTTCTTCTAAAGATTGGGCTGATTTTTCATCAACAAAAAAACAAGAAATTTTATTACAATATCGTTTAACATTTTTGTCAGATACAGAAGTAAACTGGTGTCCTGCATTAGGAACTGTTTTGGCAAATGACGAAATTGTAAACGGAGTTTCAGAACGTGGAGGACATCCTGTTATTAGAAAAAAAATGACACAGTGGTCTATGCGAATTTCTGCCTACGCACAACGTTTGTTAGATGGTTTACAAACTATAGATTGGCCACAACCGTTAAAAGATTCTCAAACCAATTGGATTGGTCGTTCTCAAGGGGCCATGGTTTCTTTCCAGGTGGATGAACCAACAACCAACAACCAAGAACCAAAAATTATAGAAGTATTCACAACACGTCCAGACACCATTTACGGAGTAAGTTTTATGACTTTAGCGCCAGAACACGAATTGGTATCAAAAATTACAACTGAAGCACAAAAAGCAGAAGTTGAAGCATATGTAGAAGCAACAGCAAAACGTTCTGAACGCGATAGAATGGCAGATGTGAAAACCATTTCTGGTGCATTTACCGGTGCGTATGCAATACACCCTTTCTCTGGCGAAAAAGTACAAATTTGGATTGGAGATTATGTGTTAGCAGGTTATGGTACAGGAGCAGTGATGGCAGTTCCTTGTGGAGACCAGCGTGATTATGATTTTGCCAAACATTTTAACATTCCAATTCCTAATATTTTTGAAGGAGTTGATATTTCTGAGGCTGCACATGCAGATAAAGAAGGCACTGTAATTGTAAATTCTGATTTCTTATCAGGATTAAAGTACAAGAAAGCCCTAAAATTAGCCATCTACGAACTAGAAAAACGTGGTTTAGGTTACGGTAAAATAAATTACAGATTGCGTGATGCTGTTTTTAGCAGACAACGTTATTGGGGAGAGCCATTTCCTGTGTATTACAAAGATGGAATGCCTCAAATGATTGATGCAAAACACTTACCAATTGTATTGCCAGAAGTAGAAAAATATTTACCAACCGAAGATGGAAAACCACCTTTAGGAAATGCAGAAGTTTGGGCTTGGAATACAGCTACAGATACAGTTGTTTCTAATGATTTAATAGATAATCAAACGGTGTTTCCATTAGAATTAAACACAATGCCTGGTTGGGCAGGAAGCTCTTGGTATTTTAACAGATATATGGATGCTGATAATACCAACCAATTTGCAAGCAAAGAAGCTTTAGATTATTGGCAAAATGTAGATTTATACATTGGTGGTTCAGAACACGCAACAGGACATTTATTATACGCACGCTTTTGGCAAAAGTTTTTGTTTGATAAAAATATGGTTCCTGTAGATGAGTTTGCAAAAAAACTAATTAACCAAGGAATGATTTTGGGAACAAGTGCTTTTGTCTACAAAACTTCAGTATTTGTAAAAAATGGTTGCGCCATAGATAAGTCTAATGAGGATGTTATTGAACACATACCAACACTTTTTGTTTCTAAAAATTTATTTAATTCTGATGATGAATTTGAAACAGTAGTTAAAAATTATTTATTAGATAAAAAGCTTTTAGACCCTAATTTTGCAGATTTGGTGATGATAACCAAAACACCCATTCATGCTGATGTTTCTTTAGTAAATGCCTCAGATGAATTAGATGTAGAGGCTTTTAAAAATCACCCTTTAAATGCAGATTATAAAAATGCTACATTTATTTTAGAAGATGGTGTTTATAAAGTGGGTAGAGAGGTAGAAAAAATGTCTAAATCTAAATACAATGTGGTAAATCCAGATGCTATTTGCGAAGAATATGGAGCAGATAGTTTACGTTTGTTCGAAATGTTTTTAGGGCCTTTAGAACAAGCAAAACCTTGGAAAACTTCTGGTATTTCTGGTGTGCATTCTTTCTTAAAAAAACTGTGGAAACTTTATTTTAAAGAAGAAGAGTTTGCAGTTTCTAATGATGAACCAACCAAAGAAGAACTTAAAACATTACATAAAACCATCAAAAAAGTAGAAGAAGATATAGAAAATTTCTCTTTTAATACCTCTGTTTCTACCTTTATGATTGCTGTAAACGAGTTGTCTGCTTTAAAATGTAACAAACGTACCATTTTAGAACCTCTTGCGGTTTTGGTTTCTCCTTATGCGCCTCATATTGCAGAAGAATTATGGAGCCAATTAGGGCACAAAGAAAGTATTGCAACTGTTACTTTTCCAAAGTTTGAAGAAAAATACTTGGTAGAAAGCACCAAAGTATATCCTATTTCATTTAATGGAAAAATGCGTTTTACTCTAGAATTATCCTTAGAATTATCTAAAGATGATATAGAAAAAACAGTTATGGAGCATGAAAAAACACAAGCACAATTACAAGGTAGAATACCTAAAAAAGTAATTATTGTACCTGGTAAAATTGTAAACATAGTAGGTTAAATACTTGCTGTTTTTAAGAAAGTATTCAAGTATTTTTATAACCCATTTGGTAGTGTTTATTATTACCCTTACATATTGATAAAGAAAAAATACAATCAATGTTTTTGAAATTTTAGGCATGTTAGCAGCAATTATTACAACTGGTTCTTTTTTACCTCAAGTGTATAAAACTTGGAAAACAAAAAATACCAAAGGACTGTCTTTAACAATGTATGTTTCTTTTTTTATTGGAGTTTCATTATGGTTCGTATATGGTTTTTACTTAAATAGTTTACCAATGATTTTAGCAAATATTGTAACCGCAATATCAACTTTAATCTTAATTAGGCTCAAACTCAAATATAAATAAAGAATAAATCTTAAATAAAAATCAAAAGCCATTATACAATTTGTAATGGCTTTTTTATTTGGTATCTTGTGGTTTTAAAATCACATTAATTTGATAAGGTTTAAAAATATTTCTCTTAGAATTAGAATCTTTTTATCAATGATTCTTTTAGTGCTGTTAGCATCTGTTTTAATATTGGTAGTCACTGTATATCAATATGATGAGCAAACAAAAGATTATAACATACAACGTTTTGAGCGTAAAGAAGCTATTGCTAAAAAAATTATAGAATTAGAGCTTACTAACAAAACCTCATATCCTGTAAATACAGAAAATTTAGCGAAGATTTTTCAAGATAGAATTTACGAAATTTCATCTATTAACAAGCTAAATATTACCATTTATAACTTAGAAGGTAGACTTTTAAAAACCTCTGCAAGTAATGCTTTTGAGAAAATAGACAAAACACCTTTAACACCCAACACTGTTGAAGAATTAGCGCAAAACTCTAGCCACAGAATATTAAAAAATAGAGAAATAGATGACACCAGTTATCAAACATCTTACACATACATTCACGACCCAAAATTTAAAAGAATTGGTATTTTAGAATTGCAATTTACTCAAGACAATTCAGAGATAGAACAAGAGTTAGAAGAGTTTATTTATAGGTTAAGTTTGGTGTATTTGTTAATGTTTATCATTGCTATTTCATTTGCTTATTTTTTATCTAGTTACATTACACGTTCTATAAAAACTATTTCAGACAAAATGCAGCAAACTCGCTTAAATGAGCGTAATGAAAAAATTATTTTAAATAAAGCAAGTTCAGAAATAGAAGTTTTGGTAGCTGCCTACAATAATATGATAGATCAGTTAGAGGAAAGTGCTGTAAAATTGGCCAGAAGTGAGCGTGAGCAAGCTTGGAGAGAAATGGCAAAACAAGTAGCGCACGAAATTAAAAATCCGCTAACACCTATGCGTTTATCTGTGCAAAGTTTCGAGAGAAAATTTGATCCTTTAGATGAAAATATTAGAGAAAAATTAGCAGAATATAGCCAAACCTTAATACAGCAAATAGATGTAATGAGCTCTATTGCCTCTGCTTTTTCTGATTTTGCAAAAATGCCTACACAAAACAAAGAAGAAATAGAAGTAATTAGCGTTTTAAAATTTGCTTTAGATATTTTTAACCAAAAGTCGATTATTTATCAACCTAAAGAAAAAGAACTTTTTGCTTATTTAGATAAAACACAATTAATAAGAATTGTAACTAATTTGGTAAAAAATGCATTACAAGCTACAGAAAAAGAAGAAAATCCAAAAATAGATGTAATAGTTATATCCGAAAATAATAATATAAAAATTGTAGTTTCAGATAATGGCAAAGGCATACCAAAAGAGGTTAAAGATTTAATTTTTGAACCTAAATTTACCACCAAAACAAGTGGAATGGGATTAGGTTTAGGTATGATTAGAAATATAATTGAAGCTTATAAAGGGAGCATTTCGTTTACATCTAAAGAAGGAGAAGGAACTGCTTTTACAGTAATTTTACCCAAAAAATAACATAGAATTTTCTAATAACATTTTAAATACATAAAAATGAAGTTTAAAAACATTTTAGTAGATATACAAGATACAATTGCCAAAATAACAATTAACAGACCTAAAAAGTTAAACGCTCTTAATAAAGATACAATTCAAGAGTTACACATTGCTTTTAAAGAAATACAATCTTATACAGATATAAAAACGGTTATTTTAATAGGTAGTGGAGAAAAAGCATTTGTAGCGGGAGCAGATATTTCTGAATTTGCACATTTTTCTGGAAAAGAGGGGGCAAATTTAGCTAGAGAAGGTCAAGAAAAATTATTCGATTTTATAGAGAATTTATCTACACCTGTAATTGCAGCTGTAAATGGTTTTGCGTTAGGTGGTGGTTTAGAGTTGGCAATGGCTTGTCATTTTAGAATTGCCTCAGACAATGCAAAAATGGGATTGCCAGAAGTGTCTTTAGGAGTCATACCAGGTTATGGTGGTACACAACGTTTACCTCAATTAGTAGGCAAAGGTAAAGCTATGGAAATGATTCTTACCGCTGGCATGATTTCTGCAGATGAAGCTAAAGATGCTGGTTTGGTAAATTATGTAACCACTTTAGAAGGTTTATTGCCTTTGGCAGAAAAATTAGCAGGTAAAATTGCAAGAAATTCCTCAGTAGCAATTTCTGAAGCTATTGAAGCTGTAAATGCAAATTATAAAGAGGGTGTTAATGGTTACCATGTAGAAATAGAAAACTTTGGTAATTGTTTTGAAACCGAAGACTTTAAAGAAGGTACAACTGCCTTTTTAGAAAAAAGAAAACCTAATTTTTCTGGAGAATAGCTATTAATGAAACAAATAAAAAGCGAGCCCTCTGGCTCGCTTTTAACATCAAAACATAGCAGTATTTTGATGCAACAATTAACTATATGATTAAAAATTAAAATTTTGTACGTAATTTCTGTCGTTGGTATTAATTACAACAGTATAATTACCTCTTTCTTCTTTAGATAATTTGTAAACCCTATTTAAAACGTTGCTATTATCCTTAACAGTTTCAGAGTAAATTACTTCACCATTAAAATAAAGAGCTACTTTTAAAGGTTCTTTATTAAAATCTATTTTAGATATTAAAACCTTATTTTTTTCTGTTCTAATAACAGGTTTAAAAACCCTTTTTTCTCCGTTAAAAGATACTTTGCCTTCTAAAACAGAAAAGTTTTTAATTACAATTTCAAAGTCTTTCTCTAGCTCTGCAGTATAATCTCCTTTTAATAAATTAGACAAATTAAATATTTTAGAGTAATTACCAGAATTTTCTATTTCCTGACTAAATATAATTACATCATAACTATCTCTTATTGTTAATTTGTTTCCTTTTTTAACTGCGTTAAATTCAACTTTAACTTTTTTCCCCTCTACTACGTAAGTAGTATTCTTTTTGTCATTTGCGTAGTTTATTAATGTTCCCAACATCATAACTACTACTAAGCATTTTTTTAAATTTTTCATTTTTTTCATTTAATGATTATTAACACTACAAAAGTATGGCAGATGCTAGATGATGAAAACATCATAATTGGCGAATATATATGCTAAATTATCACATTAAATAATGTTAATTCTATGTTAAGTTAAAATAGCATATATTTTTGATAAAATTATATATTTTATGTGGTTTTAGATTCGTAATTTTGCATCTATATAATAAGTATAATATGAAGACTAAACCTACACTAGAAAAAATTACCCCTAGTTTTGGTAGTTCTATGTTGGTAAAAAAACATGAACAATTTTTAAAAAGAACAAATGCCTTTTGGCACTTTCATCCAGAAATAGAAATTGTTTATGTTAATAAAGGAAAAGGAAAAAGACATATTGGAAATCACATAAGTTATTTTAATAATAGTCAGCTAGTATTAATAGGTTCTAATTTACCGCATTTAGGGTTTGTAGATCGTTTAACAACCAATGGTTCTGAAACGTTAATACAGTTTAAACCAGATTTTTTAGGGAAAGAATTTTTTAAAATACCAGAGATGACTGCTATAGATCAGCTTTTTGAACGTGCAAAAAAAGGAATTCGTTTTAATATAGAAATTAAAAAAAGAATTGGTGCAAAAATTGAAAAGTTGATAGATTTAGAAGGTGCCAATAGAATAATATCTTTTTTAGAAATTTTAAAAGAGTTAGCAAACACAGACGATTACACCATTTTAAATGCAGACGGTTTTGCTTTTGAAACCATACCAAAAGATAACGAAAAAATAGATCTTGTTTTTAAACACATTAATGAGAACTTTAAGAGGCATATATCATTAGAAGAAGTAGCTGACTTAGTAAGCATGACTGTACCTGCTTTTTGTAGGTTTTTTAAAAAAACAACCAACAAAACATTTACAAAATTAGTTAACGAGTATAGAGTTGTACACGCTACTAAACTATTATCTGAAAGCCAAACTAGTATTACAGATATTTGTTACGAGTGTGGTTTTAATAATTTTTCTCACTTTAACAAACTGTTTAAAGAATTTACTGGTAAGCCTGCTTCTAAGTACAGAAGAGAAATGTCTAATTTTATACAATAATATATTTAAGATGAATACAAAAATAGACAAAGCATTAGAATACTATAATTTTAAAAGTAAAGAGATTTTAAATTATATAAATAAAAACAACAATTTAACTATAGATGATATTTTAGAAAAAAGTAATGAATTATCTATTTTGGAATATAAAATTACAGCTTTAGAGGTTGCAAAAGAAAATTAGTTAAACATAAAAAGGGCTTTACATTAATTTTTTAAGCCTTTTTTTATTCCCTATAATTATTATTTAAAGACAGTTATAGGTTTTATTATTTAATACCATTCAACTCATTATAAAATTGTTCTAAATATTTTTCCATAAATAAATGTCTATCTGTAGCAATTTGTTTGCCAGTTTCAGTATTCATTTTATCTTTTAACAACAAAAGTTTTTCATAAAAATGATTGATAGTTGGTGCTGTAGAATTTTTATATTCCTCTTTTGTCATCGTAAGATTAGGTATAATTTCTGGGTTATACAATGGCCTATTTTTAAAGCCTCCATAATTAAAACAACGTGCAATACCAATTGCACCAATGGCATCTAACCTGTCTGCATCTTGTACAACTTCAAACTCTTTTGTTTTAAAATTTTGCAAGTTTTTATCAAAAGAATTTTTAAAAGACATGTATTTAATAATGTTTATTACATGTTTGCTAATTTTTTTAGGTACATTTTCGTCAATTAAAAATTGTGTAGCTTTTTTAGGACCAATTTTTTCATCTCCATTATTAAATTTTGGGTCTGCAATATCATGTAAAAGTGCTGCCAAAGAAACCACAAAAACATCTACTTTTTCAGCTTTAGCAATTAGAATAGTATTTTTAAATACGCGTTCTATATGAAACCAATCATGCCCACCTTCTGCATTTTGAAGCTCTTTTTTTACAAAAGAAATACAGTTTGTAATCACTTTTTCTTTATTCACTTTTTAGAATATTTTTTTAAAGCTCTTTTTTATTATGAGCAGATAAAGACTTTTTTTAAATTTTATAAAAATAAAAAATCCACTCTTAAAAGAATGGATTTTATAATTTATTTACATTGTTTTTTAACAATATTCATCGTAAGCTTGCGCTAAATTTTGTGCAATCATTTGTGCAGAACGTCCTTCTATATGATGTCTTTCTAACATATGCACTAAATTACCATCTTTAAACAAGGCAATTGCTGGAGAACTTGGTGGAAAAGGAATCATAAATTCACGTGCTTTTTGTGTAGATTCTTTTTCTACACCTGCAAAAACAGTTGTTAAGTTTGTAGGTGTTTTTTCTGCTCCTAAAGATGCAATAGCTCCAGGTCTAGCAGTACCAGCTGCACAACCACAAACCGAGTTTACCATTACTAAAGTTGTTCCTTCTTTTGCCAATGCTTTTTCAACATCTTCGCTTGTATATAATGCTTCAAAACCTGCGTTAATTAACTCATCACGCATTGGTTTTACTAATTCTTCTGGATACATAATTATTTATTTTAAAATGCAAAGATACATATTTGTTTTGCAAAACTCAACCCATTTTAAAGAGGTAGTTCTAATAGAAATATCAATAAAATTGATACTTTTTTATCACTTATAAGTAAATCGTACTTACAAAGTTTATGACTATAAACCCGGTTTCTTTGAAACTTTGTAAATTTGTCACTTGTTAAAAAATAAAAATGGGAAATTTTACAAGGTGGTTAGGCGCCGGTTTAGGGTTTACTTTAGGAGGTCCAATAGGTGCAGCCATTGGTTTTGCAATAGGTAGTTTTGTAGATGGGTTTTCAGAAAAAGACCTACTTTTAGAGCAAGACAATTATCAACAACAAACAAGCACCAGAAAACAAGTAAACACACAATCTGGCGATTTTGAAATGAGTTTATTGGTCTTGGCATCAATAGTTATAAAATCTGACGGAAATATAGATAAACGCGAATTAGATTTTGTACGAACACAGTTTTTAAGCATGTATGGTAAAGAAAGAGCCAACAATGCATTTAAATTATTTAAAGGGATTGTAAAAAAACAAATTTCTGCAAGACAAGTATGTATTCAAATCAGAGAACACACGTCTCATGCATCTCGTTTGCAACTTTTGCATTTCTTGTTTGGTATTGCAAAAGCAGACCAATTTGTAAGCGAAGTAGAAGTTGAAGAAATAAGAAAAATTGCAGGTTATTTATACATCAATCAGCGCGATTTTGAATCTATAAAAGCCATGTTTTATGATGCTTCTGGCAATGCTTACAAAATTCTAGAAATTACAAAATCTGTCTCTAACAACGAGGTAAAATCAGCCTACAGAAAAATGGTAAAAAAATACCATCCAGATAAACTACAAGATTTAGGAGAAGAACATTTAAAAGGCGCTAAAGAAAAATTTCAAAGCATACAAGATGCTTATGAACAAATAAAGCAAGAAAGAGATCTTTAGGTTAAAGAGTTTGTAAAGATTTAATTTTTCTTACAATATTTTACTTCTTTAATAAGAATTTATTTAAGAGCCATTGTAAAGCCTCTTTTTTTTAGGTTCATAAGTAGCTATTTTCAATAAATTGATTAATTTCGCAATCTGATCAGAAAAGAGAAAAGATGAGCGCGAAATTTACTGAATATAAAGGACTTGACTTACCAAAAGTAGCAGAAGAAATACGAAACTACTGGGAAGAAAATAACATTTTCGAAAAAAGTGTTAGCTCAAGAGAAGGCAAAGAACCTTATGTTTTTTTTGAAGGACCACCTTCTGCAAATGGTTTACCAGGTGTACACCATGTTTTAGCACGTGCAATAAAAGATATTTTTCCTAGATACAAAACCATGAAAGGATACCAAGTAAAGCGTAAAGCTGGTTGGGATACCCATGGTTTACCAATAGAACTAGGTGTAGAAAAAGAACTAGGCATCACCAAAGAAGATATTGGTAAAAAAATCTCTGTAGAAGATTACAATGCAGCTTGTAGAAAAGCAGTAATGCGTTACACAGATATTTGGAACGATTTAACCCAAAAAATGGGTTATTGGGTAGATATGGATGATCCATACATTACTTATGAACCCAAATACATGGAATCTGTTTGGTGGTTATTAAAACAGATCTATACAAAAAACTTAATATATAAAGGCTATACAATTCAGCCATATTCACCAAAAGCAGGTACAGGGTTAAGCTCTCATGAGTTAAATCAACCTGGTACCTACCAAGATGTAACAGATACAACAGTAGTTGCACAGTTTAAAGCAATTCATAAGAGTTTGCCAGATTTTTTAAAAAATGAAGAAACTATATATTTCCTTGCTTGGACAACCACACCTTGGACTTTGCCAAGTAATACAGCCTTAACTGTTGGTCCAAAAATAGAATATGTTTTAGTAGATACGTTTAATCAATATACATTTGAACCTACAAAAGTAGTATTGGCTAAAAATTTAGTAAGTAAACAATTTGGAGGTAAAAATAATGTTCAAGTTGATAATGCTGAAGCATTAAAAGAATACACTGCAGGTGATAAAAAAATACCCTTTTACCTAGTAAAAGAATTTGTGGGTAAAGATTTAGTAGGGATACAATACGAACAAATATTAGACTATGTTTTACCAAACGACAATCCACAAAATGCCTTTAGAGTAATTGCTGGCGATTTTGTAACTACAGAAGATGGTACAGGTATTGTACACACAGCACCAACTTTTGGTGCAGACGATGCGTTGGTTTGTAAACAAGCAACACCAGAAATACCACCTTTATTGGTAAAAGATGAAAATGATAATTTGGTGCCTTTAGTAGATTTACAAGGTAAATTTAGACCAGAAATGGGCGAGTTTTCCGGTAAATACGTAAAGAATGAATACTATGCAGAAGGTGAAGCACCAGAAAAATCGGTAGATGTAGAATTAGCCATCAAACTAAAAACCGAAAACAAAGCTTTTAAAGTAGAAAAATACAAGCATAGTTATCCAAATTGTTGGAGAACAGACAAACCTATTTTATACTATCCATTAGATTCGTGGTTTATTAAAGTAACAGATGTAAAAGATAGAATGCACAGCTTAAACAAAACCATAAATTGGAAACCAGAATCTACAGGAACTGGTCGTTTTGGTAACTGGTTAGCAAATGCAAACGACTGGAATTTATCACGTTCTCGTTATTGGGGTATTCCATTACCGATTTGGCGAACAGAAGATGGTAAAGAAGAAATCTGTATTGGTTCTATAAAAGAACTAAAAGAAGAAATGTTACGTGCCGTAGAAGCAGGAATAATGAGAGAAGACATTTTTGCAAGCTTTGAGGTGGGTAACAACTCAGATGAAAACTATGCAAAAATAGATTTACATAAAAATATTGTTGATGAAATTGTGCTAGTTTCAGCATCAGGAAAACCAATGAAACGCGAGAGCGATTTAATAGATGTTTGGTTCGATTCTGGTTCTATGCCCTATGCACAATGGCATTATCCATTTGAAAATAAGAACAAAGTTGATGGTAACGAATCGTTTCCTGCAGATTTTATTGCAGAAGGAGTAGACCAAACACGTGGTTGGTTTTATACTTTACACGCAATTGCAACAATGGTTTTTGATTCTGTTGCCTATAAAAATGTAGTTTCTAACGGATTGGTTTTAGATAAAAACGGACATAAAATGTCTAAACGTTTGGGCAATGCTGTAGATCCGTTTACAACCTTATCTACCTATGGGGCAGATGCCACAAGATGGTATATGATTTCTAATGCAAACCCTTGGGACAATTTAAAATTCGATTTAGAAGGGATAGAAGAAGTAAAACGTAAGTTTTTTGGAACTTTATACAACACATACTCGTTTTTCTCTCTATATACAAATATTGATGGTTTTGCTTACAAAGAAGCAGACATTGCTTTACATGAAAGACCAGAATTAGACAGATGGATTTTATCTGAACTACATACTTTAATAGAAAAAGTAGATACATTTTACGCAGATTACGAACCAACAAGAGCTGCAAGAGCTATATCAGACTTTACACAAGAGTATTTAAGTAACTGGTATGTACGTTTAAGTAGAAGACGTTTTTGGAAAGGAACGTATGAAACAGACAAAATATCTGCCTATCAAACCTTGTACACTTGTATGCTAACCATTGCAAAATTAGCATCGCCAATTGCGCCATTTTTTACAGATAGATTGTATCAAGATTTAAATTCTGTAACACAAAAAGAAACCTCAGAAAGTATTCATTTAGCAGATTTCCCTGT
Source organism: uncultured Polaribacter sp. (assembly GCF_947503855.1). GTDB lineage: Bacteria > Bacteroidota > Bacteroidia > Flavobacteriales > Flavobacteriaceae > Polaribacter. Next base: position 66,486 of record NZ_CANNFF010000011.1, read on the forward strand.
TTTTGATAAAAACTTTGTAGATAAAAGTTTAGAGCGTAAAATGGAAAATGCACAAATAATTTCTTCATTGGTATTATCATTAAGAGCCAAAGAAAAAATAAAAGTACGTCAGCCACTGCAAAAAATAATGATTCCTGTTGATAACATTCAACAAAAAGAAGAAATACTAGCAGTTGCCAACTTAATTAAGCACGAGGTTAATATTAAACAAATCCAGTTAATGGAAGATGCTTCAGACATCTTAATAAAGCAAATAAAACCAAATTTTAAAGCCTTAGGTCCTAAATTTGGAAAAGATATGCGTTTTATTGCAGCAGAGGTACAAAAGTTTACACAAGAAGATATTAACAAAATAGAGAAAGATAAAAACATTTCTATAATAGTTAACGGAAAAAATATTACTTTAGAATTGTCAGATGTAGAAATATCATCTAAAGATATAGAAGGTTGGTTAGTTGCAAATGAAGGCGCATTAACAGTGGCTTTAGACGTTACCATTACAGAAGAATTGCGTAAAGAAGGTATTGCTAGAGAATTGATTAATAGAATTCAGAATGCAAGAAAAGATACAGGTTTAGAAGTTACAGATAAAATTAAATTATTGGTTGTAAAAGACCCCAATTTAGAAAACGCGATAGCTGCAAACAAAAACTATATCATGAGCGAAACACTTACCAATAATTTGGCATTTGTAGACACGCTAGAAAATGGAACAGATATTGAGTTTGACAATATAAAAAGTAAAATATTAATAGAAAAAATCTAAGACTATGTCAGGAGAAGATAAATTAAAATATTCAGACGAAGATTTACAAGAATTTAAAGCAATTATAGATAAAAAAATTGCAAGAGCGCAAGAAGATTTGGCTTTGCTAGAAGCTTCTTACAAAAATGATGCTAATAATGGTACAGATGATACATCACCAACTTTTAAATCTTTTGATGAAGGTTCTGATGTTATGAACAAAGAAGCGAATGTACAATTAGCAATAAGACAAGAAAAGTTTATCAGAGACTTAAAAAACGCACTTTTACGTATAGAAAATAAAACCTATGGTATTTGCAGAGTTACTGGTAAATTAATTCAAAAAGAACGTTTAAAACTTGTACCACACGCAACTTTAAGTATAGAGGCTAAACGTAAGCAATAAATAATCAAATACTATACAAAGCTTCTTTTTTTAAGAAGCTTTTTTTATGAAAAATTTATTTACAATCATATTACTCTGTTTTTTTTCTGTGGGTTTTTCTCAAAAAAAAGTCCTAAAAAAATTTGAAACAGAAGCCTCAGAAATAACTATTTATACCACTGGTTTAGATAATATAGTTTTAAAAAACTCTAACACCAATTTTGTAGAGGTATATCTGTATGCCCAAAATTACGATGAACAAGTAATTAAAATAGACAACAAAGAACAACTTGTAAATATAAAGTTCGATTTTGAAGGTGCAGAAACTAGAGAAGTAATTTTTAGAAAGTTTATCACCAAAAGATTGCAAAGGGCTACAGCTATTATAAAAATACCTAGCAATAAAAAAACAATTATTTTTGGAGAAAATGTAGATATAGAGTCTAAAAGCTATAAAAATAACTTAGCCATTTATATAGAAAATGGTATTGTAAAATTAGGAACCGTAAGGGAGAAAACGCTCTTAAAATTATACTCTGGGAATGTATATGCAAAAACACAAAAAAATAGCTTAGACCTTGTTTCTAAAAACGGAAAAATTAAAATTGATAATACTTCTTATAATAGTAAGCATAAAAATAGAGCGTTAGGTGTAGAGGCTAAACTCACAATTATTTCTCAAAAAGCAAATATTTATCTAACTACACAATAATATTGTTATTTTTGTGTCCATAAAAACTTACAAAATGTCAAAAAAGACACTTGCCATATTTACGGTATTAATTGCTATAATTTTAGATCAAGTAATTAAAATTTACGTAAAAACTAATTTTTCTTTAAACGAAAGTGTAACGGTTTTTAGTTGGTTTCAAATTCATTTTACAGAAAATAACGGAATGGCAATGGGTATTGAGTTTGGTGGTAAAGCAGGAAAACTTTTTTTAACGTTATTTAGAATTGTTGCAGTTGCAGGTATTGTTTATTGGCTAGTAGGTACTATTAAAAGAAAGGTACCTAGTGCAGTTGTAGTAGGAATTGCTTTAATTTTAGCAGGTGCCGTAGGTAATATTATAGATTCTGTTTTTTACGGTGTTATTTTTGACGATTCTTACCACAAAGTAGCAACCTTGTTTGCAGACCAACCTTATGGAACGCTGTTTCATGGTAAAGTGGTAGATATGTTTTATTTTCCAATTTGGCAAGGTGTTTTACCAGAATGGATTCCTTTTAAGGGTGGAGAACAATATACTTTTTTTCAATATATTTTTAACCCAGCAGACGCCTATATAACTATCGGTGTAGCCTTGCTTTTTATTTTTAGCAAACAAGCTTTTCCAAAGGAAGAAAAAAAAGAAATTGCATAAACTTTTTAGGACCATTAAAGAAGTTTTTAAAGATTCACTTTCTAAAAAAATAAATATCCATAAGATATCAGAAACTGAGATAAAAATTTATCCAGATGTAAAATATTTTGATGTGCACTAAATCAGTTTAATAAGCTTTCTAAATTTTTTTAATTCGCTACTATTTTCGCTTTTGAGGTTGTAAATAATTCTAATTCCAATTTTTTAACAGATTTTGAATTGCAATTAGATTAATTTATCAATCAAAAATAAGTACTTTTGGGTATGACACCATCTTTAGAAATCCAAATACAAACCTTACCCAATACACCTGGTGTTTACCAATATTTTGATAAAAATGATGTAATTATTTATGTTGGAAAAGCCAAAAATTTAAAAAAACGTGTTTCGTCTTATTTTACTAAAAAACACGATAGTGGCAAAACCAGAGTTTTAGTAAAAAACATAGCCAACATAAAACACATTGTAGTTAACACAGAAACAGATGCGCTTTTATTAGAAAATAATTTGATAAAAAAGTACAAGCCACGTTACAATGTGTTGTTAAAAGATGATAAAACATACCCTTGGTTGTGTATAAAAAACGAACGTTTTCCAAGAGTTTTTTTAACTCGTAGGGTTATTAAAGATGGCTCTGAATATTTTGGGCCTTATACTTCTGTAAGAACTGTAAGAACTTTATTAGACTTAATTAAAGAACTCTATCCGTTAAGAACTTGTAAGTACGATTTAAGTGCGCAAAAAATTAACGAAGGCAAATATAAAATTTGTTTAGAGCATCATTTAGGCAATTGTAATGGTCCTTGTGAAGGATTAGAAACAGAGGCACATTACAATAACTCTATCAAAGAAATAAAAAACATTATTAAAGGTAATTTTAAAGAAAGTTTAGACCGTTTTAAAAAAATGATGTTTGCGTTTTCTGAAAACATGGAGTTTGAAAAAGCACAGAAAATTAAAGAAAAACTCGACAGACTAAACAATTATCAAGCAAAAAGTACCATTGTAAATCCGTCTATAAATAATGTAGATGTGTTTTCTATTATTTCTGATGAAACCCATGGTTATGCCAACTTTTTAAAAATTTCTAATGGAAGCATCATTCAGTCTCATACTACAGAAATTAAGAAAAAATTAGACGAAACCGATCAAGAATTATTAGCCTTATTTATTGTTGAAATTAGACAACGATTCAACTCACAATCGCCAGAAATTTATGTGCCTTTTAAAGTAAATTTGGGTGATGATGTAAAAGTAACCATCCCAAAATTGGGCGATAAAAAACGAATTGTAGAACTATCTGAAAGAAATGCAAAATATTACAGACAAGAACAATTTAAACAAATAAAAATTGTAGATCCAGACAGACATGTAAAACGCATTATGGCACAGATGAAAAAAGATTTGCGTTTGTCTGCAGAGCCAAGGCATATAGAGTGTTTTGATAACTCGAACATACAAGGTACCAACCCAGTAGCTGCTTGTGTGGTTTTTAAAGATGCCAAACCCAGTAAAAAAGATTACAGACATTTTAATATAAAAACTGTAGTGGGACCAGATGATTTTGGTTCTATGGAAGAGGTAGTGTACAGGCGTTACAAACGTTTATTGGCAGAAGATCAACCTTTGCCACAATTAATTATTGTAGATGGTGGTAAAGGCCAATTATCATCTGGTTTAAAAGCCCTAGAGAGATTGGGTTTACGTGGTAAAATTGCCATTATTGGTATTGCGAAAAGATTAGAAGAAATTTATTATCCTGGAGATCCTGTTCCTTTGTATTTAGATAAAAAATCTGAAACTTTAAAAATAACCCAATATTTACGAAACGAAGCCCATAGATTTGGTATTACTTTTCATAGAAATAAACGCAGTAAATCTGCCATTCAAAGTGAGTTAGAACAAATACCAGATATTGGTAAACAGACGATTACAACTTTATTGCGTAAATTTAAATCGGCAAAAAGAGTAAAAGAAGCCAGTCTAAAAGACTTAAAAGAAGCAATTGGGCATTCTAGAGCTGTAAAATTGTATCAGTTTTATCATCCCGACAAAAAATAAACTGCTATGAAAAAATTAATATTATTACTGCTAACCATACCCATAGTTCTTTTTTCTCAACAAAAACAACCAAAAGTAGGTTTGGTGTTAAGTGGTGGTGGTGCAAAAGGTTTTGCGCATATTGGTGTATTAAAAGAGATAGACAAAGCGGGTATACATTTAGATTATATAGGAGGCACAAGTATGGGTGCTGTTATTGGTGGTTTATATGCTGCGGGTTATTCTGCAAAGCAAATAGAAGAAATTATTTTAAAAACAGATTTTTTAAAAGTTCTAAGAGATGTACTTCCTAGAAAATCCGCAACTTTTTTTGAAAAAGAATTTGGCGAAAATACTTTTGTTACCTTACCTGTAAATAAAGGTAAAATTGGTTTGCCTAGAGGTGTTTCTAAAGGACAAAATGTGTTAAATTTATTATTAGAATTATTCGATCCTTTAGATGGAAATCAAGATTTTACAAAGTTACCTACGCCATTTTTTTGTATTGCTACAGATGTAGAAGATGGTTCTTCCGTTATTTTAGAAAAGGGTACTTTACCCATGGCTTTAAGAGCAAGTGCTTCTTTTCCATCACTCTTAAACCCTGTGGAATATAAAGGTAAATTGTTGGTAGATGGTGGTGTTGCCAATAACTTTCCTGTAAGTATTATGAAAGACAAAGGCATAGACATCGTTATTGGTGCAGATGTAGAAGGGAGGTTGTTTGAAAAAGATAAAATTAACTCTGTTGTGGCACTCTTGAACCAAATTATGAGTTATCAAATGTATCAAAATACAGACCAAGAAATAAAAAAACTAGATGTTTATATTCACCCAGATATCTACAAATATTCTGTAGTAGATTTTGATAAAAAAAATGAAATTTTAGAAAAAGGAATTCTAGAAGCTAAAAAATACTCAAAAGTTTTTGAAGAAATTGCTGCAAAACAAACCGTAAAAATAGCAAGAAAACCGATAGAGATTAATACAAAAAAAATGCTTATTTCTTACATTGGTATAGAGGGCATAAAAAATTATACAAGAGCATATGTATTAGGTAAATTAAATATTATAGAAGGAGACAGCCTTTCTAAGCAAGACTTAACAAAAAAAATACATTTACTTTCTGCAACTAGAAACTACAATAAAATAGACTACAACTTAATAAAAAGAATAGATGGTAGTTATTTACTTAACTTTAAATTGAAAGAGTCTAACGAAACTGCCAACATAAAATTAGGCCTACATTACGATTATTTGTACAAGTCTAGTTTATTGGCAAACTACAATCATAAATGGTTGTTGGGTAAAAACGATTTGTTTTCTCTAAATTTAATTTTAGGTGATAATTTACGCTATGATTTAAACTATTTTGTAGATAATGGATTTTACTTTAGTTATGGCTTTAGGTCAAGCTACAATCATTTTAAATCTCAAGTACCTTTTAAAGAGGCTTCATCACCAGATATAAACAGTATAAGTTTACGATATTCTGATTTAACAAATCAATTTTTTGTGCAAACTACCTTTAACAGAAAATTTGCTGTAGGATTAAAAACCGAATTAAAAAGAATAAAAGCAGCAACAGATAATATTACAGATTTAGACGATAAAAATATATCAGACAATAGTAATTATTTTAACGTTTCAGGTTATTTAAAACTAGATACCTATGATAAAAGCTATTTTGTAACCAAAGGATTTTATGCAGACTTAGCGTTTAAATATTATTTATGGTCTTCAGATTTTAATAACGATTTCGAAATGTATCCGCAGGCAAAAGGTACCCTTGGTTTTGCAACTTCTTTTACAGACAATTTAACCTTACATACTACAAATGAAGCTGGTTTTTCTTTCAAACAAGTAGCTTCTTCTACTTTCGATTTTTTTCTAGGAGGAAACAATCAAAATTACATTAATAATTTTGTGTCTCTTTATGGTTATGAGTTTGCAGAATTGTCTGGTGCTTCTTTTCTAAAATCAGAATTTAATTTAAGATACCAGTTTTACCCAAAACATTATTTTTCTGTGATTGCCAATTATGCAAGGTTAGAAGACAATGTTTTTAAAGATATAGACTTGTTTAAAAACGTTAAATCTGGCTATGCAATTGGTTACAGTTACAATTCTTTTATTGGGCCTATAGAACTTAAATATGCATGGACACCAGACATTAATAAAAGCGTACTTTTATTTAATTTAGGATTTTGGTTCTAATAAAAAAACCAGTAAAATAATTTACTGGCTTTTATAAAGATATATACTAAAGTTTTATTGTTTTGTGGTTAAATGAAACTCTTCGTAAGTCTGTAATAAGTTCATTAAAGCACTCACTAAATCTTTAGTTTCTAATAATACACTAAAATACAAGGTTGTGTTTTTAGGACTTGTTTCATCGGTTCTAATTCTAGAAACTTGTTTTTCAATAGAAGTGGAAACATTTATTAAAAGTGTATTTTTTTCTATGATTAGTGCGTTCAAGTCGTCTAACTGTCTATTTTCAAATATTTTAGATTCTTTTTCTAGAAGTTCAGTAAGTTCTTCATCAATCGTTTTTAAGTCTTTTATTTGTCCTTTTTTTAAATTTTTATGGTTGTTGTTTACGTGCTTGTAACTTGCTCTAGAAATATAACTTATAGACTGTGCAGCATCTTGTAAATAACCCAATACCATAATATAAAACCTACTTGCTTGTACAGAGGTTTCGTCTAAAGATTTTATAAAATAGAACACACCATCTTTTAAATCATCAATTTCATCATTTAACTTTTTAACGTGTTTTTCTGTTTTGCGTAGTTTATTTAAATCGTGATTTGCTAGATCGTTAACAACGTGCGTATACAATTTACTTACACGATAAATTACTTGAGAGATATGGTCTGCACTTTCTTCTATAACACCATTTATAGTAATTAACTCGGCTCTTTCTAAATATGTTTTCTTTTTAACTTCTTTTGATTTTTTTCTGTGTTTTAAAGTGTTTCTACCAATTAAAACTGCAACTAAAATTAATAATGCAGGTATAGCAGCAATATGCAAACTAATTAAATAAGCTATAATACCAGCAGCAGTAAAAGCAATAATAGCTGTTAAAAACCAGCCACCAATTACGTTTAACACACCAGCAACTCTATATACTGCACTTTCACGACCCCAAGCTCTATCTGCTAAAGAAGTACCCATAGCCACCATAAAAGTAACATAGGTTGTAGAAAGTGGTAGTTTCATAGAAGTTGCAATAGAAATTAAAACACTTGCCATTATTAAGTTTACAGAAGCTCTAACCAAATCAAAAGCGGGCATTTCATAAGTTTTGTCTTTTGGTAATTTTAAAACAGGTTTTTCAAACTTAGTATTTATATAATTCTGCGTTTTTTTTGGAATTAAAAAAGTAATTCCTTGATTTAAAAACATAGAAACTCTTACAACAACTCTAGAAATATTATTGGGTTGAAATTTTTCATGCCCTTCTCCTTGTCTAGAAAGATTAATACCAGTTTCTATGACAGATTTTGCTTTAGAAGATGTCCATAAAGTAACTACCATAATTGCACCTGCTAAAAGTAACAGCCAAATGTTAGAAGGTACTTTTTTAGCCAAACTACCCATAGAAAATAGCACTGGTTCAACTCCAGAAATACTCCAAGCTTCGTAAGAATTTAAAGCAGCAATAGGCACCCCAATAAAGTTAACCAAATCGTTACCAGCAAAAGCCATGGCTAAAGAAAACGTACCTACACCAATTATTAAAACTAAAATATTTACTTTTAAAAAACGGATAATTAGGTAGCACAAAGCGGTCCAAATTAAAAAGCTAATACCAATAATTTGTGCAGTATTGCCCTCTAAAAGGCTTGCTATATTTCCGTAAAAATCAGTTCCTTTTAAACCTTTAATAATAATAAAGTAAGTGATAGAGGTTATTGCAAAACCACCAAAAAGAGCGTTAATATAAGTAGCTCTATTTTCAAAATTAAAAGAATAAATTAATCTAGAAAAGTATTGTACAATAGCACCAACTGTAAAAGCAACTACTACAGAGAGTAGTATGCCTAAAATAATGTCTGTGGCAGTTTCGTAATTAATATAGTTCCATATAGCAGAAAGGCTTTCTGCATCGTTATTAGTAATTTTAATTAATGCAATTACAACTGCAGAACCTAACAATTCAAAAACAATAGAAACTGTGGTAGAGGTTGGCATTCCTAAAGAGTTAAAAATATCTAACAATAAAATATCAGTAATCATAACTGCCATAAAAATGAACATTACATCTTGAAACACAAACATACTTGGGTTAAAAATTCCTTTACGTGCAACTTCCATCATACCACTAGAAGTAACTGCGCCAAAAAACACGCCAACACTGGCAATAATCATGATGTTTTTTACAGAAATTGCTTTAGAACCAATGGCTGAGTTTAAAAAGTTAACAGCATCATTACTAACACCAACAACTAAATCTACAATGGCTAAAACAGCTAATGCAATTAGCATTAAAATATATGGATCTCCCATTTTTATTAAAAATTTTTAATCAGGCAAATTTAAAGACTCAAAAGATGCATAATGTTATCTTAACGTTATAATATGCACTATATATCTTTTAGCAAACATATCAAAAATAAATCTTATAACTTTTAAAGAATGTAAATCTTTTCTTAACATTAAAACACGCCTTCATAACATTAACTTAACAACCTAATAACTAAAGCATAATTTACAACTAACATAGACTTTACAAAGCTAATAGACTTTTGCACCAGTAAATAAAACATAAAAATGAAGAAAATTCTATTTATTGCTTTAATAGCATTAAGTCAAGTTTTAACAGCGCAAAACAAGGGTACTTTAAAAGGTTTATTAACAGATAAAGAAACCAATAATGAGCCATTACCTTTTGCAAACGTAGTAATTAAAGGGACTACAATTGGCGCTACTACAGATTTTGATGGTAACTATTCTATTAAAGTACCAGCAGGTACACATGTAGTACAATTTAGTTTTTTAGGGTATAAAACCATAGAAAAAACGTTTACCATAAAAGCAGATGAAACAATTGTAATTAATCAATTAATGTCTGCATCAGAAGGTGTTTCTTTAGATGAGATTGTTGTAAAATCTTCTACAAGTAAAGAAAAAACAAGTGCTTTAATTTTAGAGCAAAAGAAAGCAGTTTCAATTAAAACAAGTATAGGAGCTCAAGAATTATCTGTAAAAGGTGTTTCTGATGCTGAGGGTGCTGTTACAAAGACAGCAGGTGTTTCTAAAGGTTCTAAAAATATCGTAGTTAGAGGTTTAGGAGATAGATACAACTCTACAACGTTAAATGGTTTACCATTACCTTCTGATGACCCTGAATACAAAAATATTTCTTTAGATTTTTTTGATACAAGTATCATTAAAAACATAGGTATTAACAAGGTGTTTACTTCTGAAATTGCTGGTGATGTTGGTGGTGCAAATGTAGATATTGTATCAAAAGAATTAATTAAAAAAAGTTTATTAAATGTTGGTGTTTCTGCAGGTATAAATACACAATCAGTATCAAAAGAATTTTTAACAATTGATGGTACCAACAGGTTTGGAACTCAAAATTTATCTATACCAGTAAATGATTTAGGAAACTATTCTTTTGGAAATTCTTTCAAGCCAAACAGTCAAAACTTTCAAATGAATAATAGCTTCTCTTTTGCTGGAGGAAAAAAGTATGACATTAAAGATGATAGTTTTAGCTTTTTTGTTGTTGGTGCTTTTGATGCCGGTTATAACTTCTTAGAAGGTAATATTAAACAAACTACAAGTGCAGGAGCTATTTTTCAGGATCAAGATTTTTCTAAATACGAATACAATGTTTCTCAAGTAGTAATGGCAAACTTAAAATATAAGTTTGATGCCGGTCATAGCATTGCCTACAACCACTTATTTATTCATAACAATAAACAATCTATTGGAGATTATTTTGGAGGAGTAAATCCAGAACAAGATGGCGATTTGGAGTTTCAAAGAAGACAACAAACAAATAATAATGAGGTCTATGTAAACCAGTTTTTAGCAAACTACAAATTTTCTGATAGATTCAATTTTGAAGCAAAGGGTTCTTTAAACTTTATTAGAGGAAATGAGCCAGATAGAAGAACAAATAAATATTTATTAAGAGACGGTTTTTATAGTCCACAAACTAGTTCTGCAGGAGAAAATGAACGTTTCTATTCTAAATTAGAAGAGAATGATTATGCTGCTAAAGGAAAATTTAGTTATAAATTAAAAGACGATGAAGAAGATATTAGTGTTTTAGAATTTGGTGGAGATTACAGATATACAGAACGTTTATTTTCTGCAACAATTTTTAATCATGATTTTTCTACAAGGGTAGCAATAGATATCGAAAATCCAGATGCTGTTTTTAACCAATCTTCTATTGATAATAATATTTTCGAATTAGAAACTGGTAGAGGTAATGGAAGTAATCCAAATGCTTTTGTACCTTTTACATATAGAGGTAAAAGACAAATATTTGGTGCTTTTGGTAATGCCGTTTATCAGATAAGTGATAATTTAATAGCTTCAGCTGGATTAAGATTTGAGAAAATTCAACAAAGAGTTACTTTTAATACAAACATTGCACAATCTTCTGTAGAAGGACCCTCTTTTTTAGATAGAATTTATGTTTTACCAAGTTTTAATATAAAGTATAACTTTAATGAAAATAGTATTTTTAGATTAGCAGGTAGTCAGACCTATACATTCCCTCAGTTTAAAGAAACAGCACCTTTTAAATATCAAGATGTTACTTTTTCAAGTCAGGGTAATGCTAATTTAAAACCCTCTGATACTTATAATTTAGATGCTAAATACGAGTATTATTTCTCATCATCAGAATTAATTACATTTACAGGATTTTATAAATTTATAAAAGACCCAATTTCTAGAAGTGAAATACCATCTGGAGGTAATACACTTACTTATTTGAATGTTGGTAATGATGCTAGTGTGTATGGTATTGAACTAGAGGCAAGAAGAAAAGTTGTTGAAAAAGAAGAACAAGATTTAGAAGTTTTTGCAGGTTTAAATACATCTTTCTTAGTATCAAATGTAAATTTAGATAGTGGTTCTGTAGCTCAATTTACAAACGCAACAAGTGATTTAGAAGGTGCTACACCTTTCTTATTAAATGCAGATATTTCTTTAAATAAAAAAATTAACGATAACACTTTAATTTCTTCCTTAGTATTTAATTATTTCAGTGAAAGAGTTTACTCTGTAGGAACAAGAGGGTTTGAAAATGTATTAGAAAAAGGAATTCCAACTTTAGATTTAGTTTCCTCTTATCAATTTAATAAAAATTATAGTGTAAAACTAAAAGCAACAAATTTATTAAATCCTGATTTCCAATTAACAAGAGCAGGTTTTAATGGAGGAGATAATGTTGTGTTAAGAAATTATAAAAAAGGTGTTAACCTTAGTTTAGGGTTTACGTATAATTTCTAATAAAGTAACAAAAACCATAACAATTCTTTAAGATTTAGATAAAGTAAAAAAAACAGTATAAAATTAGCTTTGTTACAGATAATAACAATAAAATCTAATCAAATTTAAAAAAAATGAAAAAAACAATTTTAACAATCGTAGCCATTTCTGCTTTAATATTTACAGGATGTTCTTTAAGTGATGATGATAACATTGGAACTGGAAATAATGGTGGACAAGTTACTTCTCAAAATTTAGCTGGTAACTTAACAACAGATTTAACGTTAAGATCTGGAGTTGCACATAACTTAATTGGTACATTATTAGTGAAATCTGGATCAACATTAACTATAGAAGCTGGTACAACTATAAATGCTTTAGCAGGTGGTACAGATGTTTATATTCTAGTAGAAAGAGGAGGTAAAATTATTGCTGATGGTACTGCAGATAACCCAATAAAATTTACATCTAACGCAACTGTTCCTAAACCTGGAGATTGGGGTGGAATTATCATTAACGGTAATGCACCTTTAAGTCGTCAATCTGGTACAGATAGTAATGCTGCAACAGAAGTAAACAATGGTATTTTCTTTGGAGGCTCTAATTCTGCTGATGATTCAGGGATTTTAGACTATGTAATTATAGAATATTCTGGAGCAAGAATTGATGATGAAGCAGAACATAATGGTTTAACTTTAAATGGAGTAGGCACAGGAACAACAATTTCTAACATCGCTATTTTTTATGGTGATGATGATGCAATTGAGTTTTTTGGTGGAACTGTAAATACTGAAAACATATTAGTAGTAAATGCTAAAGATGATATGTTCGATTTTTCTCAAGGTTATGCAGGTACTTGTACAAACTTATATGGTGTAAGAGAGAATGGTTATACAGCCGTAACTTCTGACCCAAGAGGTATTGAAGCAGATGGTAATTTAGATGGTAATTCACCTTCTGATATTAACGAATCTAACTTTACAGTTAATGGTGTAACTATTATTAATAATGCAGATGGTGTAGAAATGTCTGATGGTATCAAAGTAAGAAGAGATGCTACTGCAACAATTACAAATGCATATTTAGCATTAGGTGCTGGAGCTATTTTTGGTGATGTGATCGATTTACAAGATAGTAAAACAGATTCAACTGATGCTACTTCAGTAACAGCTGTTGCTAATACTGCTAACGGTTTAGATATTACAGATGTTAAAAATACAACATCTGGTGGAGCTACAATAAATCTTTCTGCAGGAACAACTGGTGGTGCAGATGCTACTGTATTCGCTTGGACAGGTTACCAGTTTTAAGAATTAAATTTAATTAAAAAAGCAGGCTTTAAGCCTGCTTTTTTTGTTTTTAATAAAAAATTATTTTGTGCCTTCTGTAGCGCAACAAGCCATTTTACAGTCTTCTTTACATTCTTTTTTAGAAGCCATTTTGTTTTCGCAATCTTTTTTACAATCTTCAGTACAAGCATGAGCTGTTTTAGTTGAAGTAGAAGTTACTTTAGAACTTTCTAAAGCTTTATACATATCTCCACCTGCAATACCCTCTACAAATGCAATTAAATCCTTTTTAGAGGTTGTATTAGCATCAAACTCAATATTTGCAATACTATCTGTAAAAATAACTTTAGCGTCTAAAACACCTTCTTTTTTAGATAATTTAGATTGAATGGTTTTTGCACAACCAATTTCACAAGTCATACCAGAAATAGCAAGAGCTATACTTTCTTTTTTAACTGTTTTGTTTTCTTTGCAAGCTGTTATTACAAACAAGGCAATTGCAAAAGCGTAAAATATTTTTTTTGACATCATAATATTTAGTGATTAAATTATATTGCAAATTTATTAATAATCGCCTTTATATTTCAATAATTGTAACATTTTTGCAGTTATAATAAAAATCATGAACAAGCAACAGCAAAAATGGCTATACCTTATCTTACTTTCATTGGTTTGGGGTAGTTCTTTTATTTTGATGAAAAAAGCATTGTTAGGCGTAACTCCCATACAATTAGGTGCTTTAAGAATGTTGTTTACAGCCATTTTTTTGCTTTCTATTGCACCAAGATCGTTAAAGAAAATTCAAAAAAAGCATTATAAATATATCTTTTATACTTCGCTTACAGGAACGTTTATACCTGGTTTTTTGTTTGCTTTTGCCATTACAACTATAGATAGTTCTATTGTTTCTATTTTAAATTCTTTAACACCATTTTTTACACTCATTTTTGGAGCCATATTATTTGGTTTTGCATTTAAAAGAAATCAGTTATTAGGTATTTTAATTGGTTTGGTAGGGACTTTAATTTTGATTTTAAAAGGAGCTGAATTAAATCCAAATCAGAATTATTGGTATGCTGTATTAATTATTATAGCCTCTTTTGGTTATGCTTTAAATGCCAACATGGTTAAAAAGTATTTGTACGATTTAAATGCATTATCTATCGTAACAGGTAATTTTTTATTGTTGCTTGTACCAGCATTTATAGTACTATTTTTTACAGATTTTTTTACCACTTTTCATTTTCAAAATAAAGTTTTAATGCAGTCTTTAGGATATTTAGTAATTCTCTCTGTGGTTGGTACAGGAATAGCAAAAACTATTTATAATAAGTTAGTACATATTTCAGATCCTGTTTTTTCATCTTCTGTAACTTATTTAATTCCTTTAGTGGCTATTTTTTGGGGTCTTTTAGATGGCGAAAAGCTAAGTTTAATTCAGATATTTTCGGGTGTAATTATTTTGGTGGGTGTTTATTTGGTAAATAAGAAGAAGTAATTTTAAGTTCAACGTTCAAAGATCAAAGTTTATTTTTTAAAAATTAAAAACAAAAAAAGAGCCAAAAATTAATTTTTGACTCTCTGTATTTATTTTGATTTCTAATTTTGATTATTCAAAATCAGCATCAGAAACCCCTTCATTTACTTTTATTTCTTTCACAGTAAGATTTAGGTCTACTGGTCCCATTTTGGTTGAAATAGTATGTGGAAACAGAATTCCACTTACTTCTTTATAATCAGAAAAGTTGGTTGGTGTTTTCCCCTCTTTTCCATCAGGAGTTTTTGTTATTTTAACTTCCTTTATTTTTAAACCAGAAGCCATATCATAAAAAATTTCTGTATCGTTATATTTTAAAACGATAGCATTTTCACCTTCAATTGGCTCTATTCTAAGCAATTCTCCTGCATTGTAATGTAAGTCGCTAAACAATGTATTAGACGCTTTAGCTTCTGCAATTTGTGCTGGTTGCATGTCTATTTTTTGTCCTCTAGCTTCTTGATAACCATTTTCGCCATTAAAAACCATTTTCTGCATTGTGTTTCCCATTACAGAAATAACTAAAGATGTTTTGTTTGGTTCTGCAGCCTTTGTAGTCATAACAATTGGAGTACCTTGAATGGTTGCGTTTGCTAAAGTCATCTTAGTTTTTACAGCCATAACTTTGTCTTTACCACCAATGGCTTCAAAATACTTATTTACTACAGTTTCAGCAGTCATTCCTTCAGGAATTGGCATTGTCATTGCAGGTTTTTCTGTTGGGTTTCCTTCTTTGTCAAAATAATTAATTACATAATCTGTTTTTTCAAGATTTTTAAGAACTTCAATTCCCTTTCCTGTAACTACAATTCTTGCTTTATCTCCTCTAAAGTATTTAATTGCAGCATTTTGTACATCGTCTAAAGTTACGGCTTTTACATTTTTTATGTAGTTTGCATAAAAATCTTTTGGTAAGTTGTAACGTGCAATATTTAATGCAAAATTAGCTACCGTTCTTGGTTTTTGAACATCCATTACAAAACCACCAATATATTCTTCTTTAGAATTTTCTAATTCTTCTGCAGTAACTTTTTGGTAACGTATTCTGTTAATTTCTTTTTGTAATTCTACCACAGAACTATCTGTAACCATATTTCTAACACTAGCAGTTGCTCTAAAAGTACCAGCATATCTGCTTTGTCTTAAACTAGAATAAGAGCCATAAGTGTATCCTTTATCTTCTCGTAAATTCATAAATAAACGTGCAGTACCACCACCACCAAGTATGTTGTTAGCTATTAAAGCAGCATAGTAATCTTTATCTCCTAAAGTTAAATCGACATTGTTAATAATTGCAATTTCAGATTGAACAGCATTGTCCATATTTACAAAATTAATTTCTGTAGTAGCAACATTTTTGGTTACTGGCATAGTGTACGCAGGAATTGTTCCTTTTTCCCAATCTGCAAATAGAGATTTTACTAATTTTTTTATTTTTTTGGTATCAATATCCCCTTCAATTACTAAATACGCATTGTTGGGTCTGTAATAAGTATTGTAGTTGTTTTTAATGTCTTTTAAGGTAATTTTTTTCACACTTTCTTTAGATGTAAATTCTCCCAAAGGATGATTTCTACCATATGTTAATACATTTTCTACGCGCCTAGCTGCAGCAGTTACACTTTTTTCGCTAGATTTTAAGCCATCTAAAGTAACTTGCACCTCTTTATCAAACTCTTCTTTTGTAAATTGAGAGTTTTTTACACCATCTGCCATTAACTCTAAGATCTCTGGGAAATATTTTTTTAGAGAAGATGCAAAAGCACCAGAACTAAAAAAAGAAACGTTAGCTCCTAAAAAGTCTACTTTTTCATTAAACTCATCTTTAGTAATATTAGAAGTTCCTCTTCCCAATAAACTACCCATCATGCTAGAAACTCCAGCAATTTCTCCTTCTAAATAAGGTTTATTGTCTATAGTTAAACTTGCAGAAGCTCTTGGTAGTTTGTTGTTTTCTACCATAATTACTTTTAAACCATTTTTTAAGGTAAAAGTTTTTGGTTTTCCTAATTTTATTACAGGATCTGGACCAGCTTCTGGCATTTTACTTCTATCTATTTGTGCCTGTACAGTTAAAGACAGCATACATAGTGTTATAAAATATATTATTTTTGTTTTCATAATTTATGTCTTTGTGTTATAAATCAGTAATCGATTTTATTTTTCTTTTGGTAAATATTCTAACGTTAATCTCTGATTAGGATTTAAATATTTTTTTGCAACATCTCTTATTTCTTCTCTAGTAATAGATCTAAAAATATCAATCTCTGTGTTTATTAGATTTGTATCACCATACAAAACATTGTAACGTGCCAAAGAGTTTGCAATACCTTCTACACTAGAATTAGAGTTTACAAAATTATTTTCGAACTGATTTTGTAATTTTTGATAATCTTTTTCTGAAATTAAATCTGTTTGCATCTTTACAATTTCTTCGTCGATTTCTTTTATAATATCTGCTAATTTAGTTTCACCTTGTGGTAAACCATATAAAATATAAGTTCCATAATCCTCTTGACTCGCGTTAATTGCACCTGCTTGCAATGCCATTTTTTTATCATCTACTAATTTTTTGTACAAAACAGAACTTCTACCAGAACTTAAATAAGAAGAAATCATATCTAAAACTCTAGAGTCTCTAGTTTTCATAGAAGGTGTTCTATAAGCAGCCATAATTGCTGGTATTTGAATATTTGGGTCATATCCTTTAGCCGTCATTGGCTCTGTAATAGGATCTTCTTTAGGGAAGTTCTTTGTAACCTCTGCACCTCTTGGTATTGGACCAAAATAATCTTCTACCATTTTTTTTGTGGTAGTAAAATCTATATCTCCAGCAACAACTAAAGTTGCGTTGTTTGGTACATAAAACTTTTTATTAAAAGCTAAAAATTCATCTAGAGTGGCAGCATCTAAATGCTCCATTTTACCAATAGTAGTCCCTTTATAAGGATGTTTTTTAAAGATGTTTTCTTTAACATATTCTAAAAAACGAGAATAAGGTTGATTGTCTACACGTAACCTTTTTTCTTCTTTTACAACTTCATTCTGTGTATCTACACCCTCTTTTTTTATAATTGGGTGTAACAAACGCTCAGACTCCATCCACAAACCTAATTCTAGTTTATTAGATGGGAAAATCTCATAATAATACGTTCTATCGTCTGTAGTATTTGCATTATTTCTACCACCATTGGAGGAAACTATTTTAAACCATTCTCCTTTTTTAATATTTTTAGTTCCTTCAAAAAGAAGGTGTTCAAAAAAGTGAGCCATTCCAGTTCTATCCGATTGCTCGTCTTTTGCACCAACATGATACATTACAGAGGTTACAACTACTGGTGCAGAAGTGTCTTTGTGCAAAATTACATGCATACCATTATCTAAATCATACTCCTCAAATTCTACTTTCTGTGCATTTGCAGACAATGCAATTAACACAGCAAAAGCAAGAGTTAAAATACTTTTTTTCATTTATTTTTTATTTAATTAATACTTGTTGATTTATTTGACGCCACCAAAATGAATTTGTTACAATTTGGAAACATATTGTTTGATTTTATCAAAAATAGTAAGAATATTAGTAAGCTAGAAAATTAATAGTATTTATTTGGCTGATTTTAATGCTATTATTTTTTTAATCAGTGTTGTAGGATTGCAAAAAAAATGTATATTTGCACCCGCATTTTAATCAAAAAAATGCAACTAATAAGTATAAATACGCAAAACAAATAGTATGTACGCAATCGTAGAGATAGCAGGGCAGCAGTTTAAAGTAGCAAAAGACCAAAAAGTATACGTTCATCGTTTACCAGGAGAAGAAGGATCAAAAGTAACTTTTGATAACGTTCTTTTAACTGATGATAATGGAACAATATCTATTGGCGCCCCAGCTATAGAAGGAGCCGCAGTAACGGCCAAAATTTTAGGTCACTTAAAAGGTGATAAAGTAATCGTTTTCAAAAAGAAAAGAAGAAAAGGTTACAGAAAGAAAAATGGACACAGACAAGCTTTAAGTGAGATTCAGATAGAATCTATTGCTACAAGCGGTGCAAAAAAATCAGCAAAAAAAGAAGCTGCTCCTAAAAAAGAAGTTGCTTCTAAAAAGGTAGCTGCTCCAAAAAAGGAAGTTGCTCCTAAAGCTGAGGTAAAAGAAGCTGCAACAACAGATTATAGTTCTATGACTGTTGCTCAATTAAAAGTTGCTGCAAAAGAAGCAGGTATCAAAGGATATACTTCTTTAAAGAAAGCAGAATTAATTGAAGCTTTAACTAAATAAAAATTTCAATTTTAAAACCATATTATCATGGCACATAAAAAAGGAGTAGGTAGTTCGAAAAACGGTAGAGAATCAGAATCGAAACGACTTGGAGTAAAAATATTTGGAGGACAAGCTGCAATTGCAGGTAACATTATAGTTCGTCAAAGAGGTACAACACACAATCCAGGAGAAAACGTTTACATGGGTAAAGATCATACTTTACATGCAAAGGTTGATGGAATTGTAGAATTCGAAAAGAAAAGAAATAACAGATCTTATGTATCTGTTACTCCATTTGAGGCTTAAGAAATAAATTTTAAAAAAATAGTAAAGCCCAAACATTTTTAATGTTTGGGCTTTTGCTTTTATAAATAATATGTTTTGTACTTTTACAGGCATGAAATTCTTGTACAACCTTGCAATTTTTTTAACCTCTATTTTACTACCCATTGTAGCAATTTTTAGTAAAAAATTAAAACTTTTTGTAGAAGGTAGAAAGCAAACTTTTTCTAAAATAGAGACCTTAAAAAATAAAAAAGTTATTTGGTTTCATGCAGCTTCTTTAGGCGAATTTGAGCAAGCAAGACCTATCATAGAACAACTTAAAAATAAGGGAAAAAATTATAAAATAGTAGTTACTTTTTTCTCGCCCTCAGGGTATGAGATTCGTAAAGATTATCCATTAGCAGATGTAGTTTGTTATTTACCATTAGACACTAAAAAAAACGCTAAAAGATTCATCAAAGAAGTAAATCCAAAACTAGCCGTTTTTATAAAATATGAATTTTGGCCAAATTTGTTAAACGAACTTAAAAATAAGGAGATTCCTACCATTTTAGTATCTGGTATTTTAAGAGAAAAACAACTGTTCTTTAAAAGTTATGGTGGTTTTATGCGAAAATCTTTAAACGCTTTTCATCACTTTTTTGTGCAAGATGTAAATTCAGAAAAATTACTAAATTCCATCAATTTTAAAAATGTTACAGTTGCAGGTGATTCTCGTTTTGATAGGGTTTCTAAAATTTTAAAACAAGACAATCATTTAGATTTTATTTCAGCATTTAAAGACAATAAATACACGATTGTAGCAGGTAGTACCTGGCAAGAAGATGAAGAATTATTAGTACATTATATCAATAATAAAGCCTCAGAAAACGAGAAATTTATCATTGCACCTCATACTATTAAAAGTGACTCTATTGAAGCTTTACAAAAAGCTATTAATAAAAAAAGTATTCTTTATTCTGATGTTATTTCGAGCTCAGTTGATAATTTTTTAGAATTAAAAGAAACGCAAGTATTTATCATTGATACCATAGGAATTTTAACCAAAATATACGCTGCTGCAGATTTGGCTTATGTTGGTGGAGGTTTAAAAACAGGGTTGCATAATATTTTAGAACCTGCAACTTTTGGTATTCCTGTTATGATTGGCTATAAATACGAAAAATTTAAAGAGGCTGTAGATTTGGTAAATATTGGAGGTTGCATTTCTATTAAAAATCAACAAGAGTTTACAGAAAATTTAGAGCATCTTAAAAATGATGCAAATTTTAGAAAGTTAACAGGCACCATCAACAAAAAATATATTGCAGATAATTTAGGTGCCACAAAATTAATTATGAATTATATAAATAATCATTTAACAATGTTAGGTAAAACGCATTCTAGCACTCAAAAAAACAAATAACTATGGATTTTATATTACAACCTTGGCCTTGGTATGTTGCAGGCCCGTTAATAGCACTTGTACTATTTTTAATGTTTTATTTTGGTAAAAAATTTGGGGTTTCTACAACCTTAGAAACCTTTTGTACTTTAAGTGGGGCAAACAAATTATCAAACTATTTTAAAAATGATTTAAAAACACAAAAATGGCGCTTGTTTTTTGCAGCTGGCATCTTTTTAGGTGGTGTTATTGCTGCAAATTTTTTAACTCCAAATCAGTCTGTAAATTTAAACCCAGATACAGTACTAGAAATGGCAAGTTTAGGTTTTGCAGATGGAGGAAAAACTTTTTTACCAAAAGAAATATTTAGTTTAGAAGCACTCTTATCCGTGAAAGGTTTTTTAATTTTAATTGGTGCTGGTTTTTTAATCGGTTTTGGGTCACGTTATGCAGGTGGTTGTACTTCTGGGCACTCTATAACTGGCTTAAGTAGTTTACAAATGCCTTCTTTAATTGCTACAATTGGTTTTTTTGTAGGCGGATTAATTATGACCTGGTTTTTAATTCCTTTAATTTTTTAGACTATAATTAAGATTTTATAAAATATCATAACTAAAAAAATATTTAAATGAAAAATATCAAACTACTAATTTTAGGAATTTTATTCGGAATCGTCTTAAGCAAAGCAGAAATTATATCTTGGTATAGAATTTACGAAATGTTTAAATTTCAATCTTTTCATATGTATGGCATTATTGGAAGTGCTGTTGTAATTTCATTTTTTTTAATGCAATTATTTAAAAAAGGAATTATAAAAGATGAAGCTGGAAATAAAATTAAAATACAAGAAAAAGAAAAAGACTTTAAAAGAACTTTTTTTGGAGGAACAATTTTTGGTTTAGGGTGGGCATTATCAGGTGCTTGTGCAGCCCCATTATTTGCACTTTTAGGCTATAGTTTTTTACCAGCATTCATAGTTTTAATTGGTGCAATTTTAGGTGCATTTGTATTTGGACTAGTAAGTAAAAAGCTACTTAATTAATGAGTAAATTAACAGACAATTTTGGTAGACAGATAGAATATGTTCGTCTTGCTGTTACAGATCGTTGTAATTTGCGTTGCCAATATTGTATGCCTGCTCACGGAATAGAAATTTTACCTAGGCAAGAGTTACTCACCTTTAAAGAAATGTATCGTTTAATTCGTGTTTTAACAGAATTAGGCGTTAAAAAAGTACGTTTAACTGGTGGCGAACCTTTTGTTCGTAAAGATTTTGTGGGTTTTTTAGAAATGTTGTCTTACAACGATTTGTTAGATGCCATTAATATTACTACAAATGGCGCTTTAATCTCACATCACCTAGATAAAATTGAGCAACTAAAAAATGTAAAAAACATCAATTTAAGTATTGATAGTTTACAACGAGATAAATTTTTGAAAATAACCAGAAGAGATGTGTTTCCAGAAGTATATAAAACTTTTGAATTGCTAGAAAAAAGCAACTTAAATTTAAAGTTGAATGTAGTAGTACAGTCAGGCTTTAATACCGATGAAATTGTAGATTTTGTAAGACTCACAAAAGATAAAAATGTAGCGGTTCGTTTTATTGAAGAAATGCCTTTTAACGGAAAAGGTCAACGTGAAATGCAAGAAAATTGGACGTTTAAAAAAATCCTAGAAGAAATAAAAACCGAGTTTATAGTTGATGAAATTCAATCAGAAAAATCATCAACTTCTAGAAATTATAAAATAGAAAATCATCTAGGCACTGTAGGGATAATACCTGCATTTACAAGAACTATTTGTAATGATTGCAACCGAATTCGGATAACAAGCACAGGCACTTTTAAAAACTGTTTGTTTGATGATGGCGTTTTTAATTTGAGAGATTTTATAAGAAATGGCGCTAGCAACAACGATTTAAAAGAGCTTTTTTTATCTTTAGTAAAAGAAAAACCAGAAAATGGTTTTATAGCAGAAGTAAATCGTAAAAAAGGCGATGTTTCTGAGAGTATGAGTACAATTGGAGGTTAGAAAAGTGTAATCGTATAAATGTTTAATTTTATAAACCAGTAGCCAATGATTTCAGTAGAAGAGGCAAAAAATATCATTTTAAACGCAACTCAAAATTTTGGAGTTGAAGAAATTCCATTTATAAAATCTGTAGGTAGAATTTTAAAAGAAACTATTGTTGCAGACAGAGATTTTCCACCATTCAATAGAGTTTCTATGGATGGTATTGCGATTGATTTTAATGTTTTCCAAAACGGACAAAGAGCCTTTAAAATTCAAGCAATTCAACCTGCAGGAAGTCCACAAATTACACTACAAAACAAAGAAAACTGTTTAGAAGTAATGACAGGTGCAGTATTGCCCAATAATACAAATGTGGTTATTAGATATGAAGATGTAGTTATCAAAAATGGAGTTGCATCAATTCAAGTTAACGAGGTTAAAGAATTACAAAATATTCATCAAAAAGGAAAAGATAGAAAGTCTGGAGATGTTTTAATCAACAAAAATAAAGTTATTTCTGCAGCAGAAATTGGGGTGTTAGCAACCGTTGGCAAATCAAACATAAAAGTTGCAAAACTACCCAAAGTTATAATTATTTCTACTGGAGATGAATTGGTAAAAGTTACAGCAAATCCTTTGCCACATCAAATTAGAAGATCTAATGTGTTTACTTTAGTTTCTTTATTAGAGCGATTGAATATTTCTTCAGAAACAGATCATATTACAGATGATAAACCCATTTTAAAACAAAAAATCGTAAACTATTTAAAACAATTTGATGTGTTGCTTTTTAGTGGGGCAGTTAGCAAAGGAAAATTTGATTTTTTACCAGAAGTTTTTACAGAATTAGGGGTAGAAAAATTATTTCATAAAGTAACACAAAGACCAGGAAAACCATTTTGGTTCGGGCAAACTGAGAATTGTAAAATTTTTGCATTTCCAGGGAATCCAAATTCAACGTTTGTAAATTGTTTAGCGTATTTTTATCCATGGTATTACAAATCTGTTGGGGTAGAAGTGCAAGAAGAAACCGCCATTTTAAAGGAAGATGTTACTTTTAAACCGAATTTAACCTACTTTTTACAAGTACAATTAAGTGATAAATTCGGGCATTTATTAGCAACACCCATTCAGGGAAATGGTTCTGGAGATTTAGCAAGTTTGGTAAATGCAGATGCTTTTATTCAGTTGCCAAAAACAGAGAAGTCACTTTTTAGACAAGGTGATAATTTTCCAATTATAAGATATAGATAATGAGCAATTTTACCCACATCAACAAAAAAGGAAACCCTAAAATGGTAAATGTTTCTGACAAGAAAATTACCAAAAGAACTGCTATGGCAAAAGCAACTATGTTTTTAGGAAAAGAGGTTATTTCTAATTTTACAAATAATGAATTAAACACCAAAAAGGGGCCCGTTTTTCAAACAGCAATTATAGCAGGAATACAAGGTGTTAAAAAAACTTCTGAGCTAATTCCTATGTGTCATCCTTTGTTAATTAATGGTGTAGATATTACCATAAATATTGCAGATGATGAATGTATAGAGGTGTTTTGTAAAGTGACTATTGAAGGGAAAACAGGAGTAGAAATGGAAGCTTTAACAGGCGTAAATATCACCTGTTTAACTATTTATGATATGTGTAAAAGTATCAGTCAACAAATGGTGTTTAAAGAAGTAAAATTGATAGAGAAAACAGGAGGAAAATCGGATATAAAGAATTAAAATGTCTCCTCGAGCCCAGTCGCTAGATTAAAAGAAAAAACTGCAACACAAAAATGGAAAACCACAAAAAACATACAAATTTAAAAAGAAGAGATAATGATAACTTTGCACCTAACGAAATTGCAATTTTAGGAACAAATTGTACTACAATTTCTAATTTAGTAATTAAAGTTTCACAAAAATTATCCAATTTTAAATTAGCTTATTTTGATGCTTCTCATGTAAAAGATGTTGAAAAAAATATATTATCTGAATATACTTTTCACCACAAAGGAAATGTACAAATAACCACTTCTGGAAAGCTAAATAAATACCAACAACGTTTAGATTTTGCACAATTTGATTCTGTGTTTATCAATGGAAACCATTACCAAGCAGCAAAACAAATTCTAGTTTTAGATGAAGCAAAAGAAGCTTCTGTGTTAAAAAGATTAGAGCAATTAGATTGTATACAGTTTATTGTAAAACTGAAAAAAGAAACTGAGTTTTTCGATTTTTTAGTTGAAAAATATCCAAACATAAAAAACAAGATTTGTTATACCATTGATCAAGTTGATCAAATAGCACATCATATTCATAATTTGATTCAAGAAAAAATTGCCCCCATAAAAGGTTTGGTTTTGGTAGGTGGAAAAAGCACCAGAATGGGACAAGATAAATCTGAACTTGATTATTTTGGAAAACCTCAAAAAGAAGTTGCTAAAGAATTATTGGAAAACAACAATTTAAAAACGTTTTATTCTGTTGAAAAAGCCACAAATAATGTAAATGAAATTTCAGATAAATTCTACAATTTAGGTCCATTTGGTGGCATTTGTTCTGCGTTTCAGAAAGATCCAAATTCGGCTTGGTTTGTTTTGGCAACAGATTTACCTTTTGTAAATAATAAAGTAATAGAGTTCTTATTAAACCATAGAAATCCAAGTAAAGTTGCCACGGCAATTAAAGGAAAAACTAAGCAATTTGTAGAGCCATTAATTACAATTTACGAACCAAAAGCGTATCCTATTTTATTGCAATATTTAGCACAAGGCTATTCATGTGCGCGTAAAATGCTTATCAATTCTGATGTAGAAATCGTAGAAATTGATGATGGTTTGATTAGAAATGTAAATACACCTGAAGAGTTTGAAATGGCTATAAAAGAGATTGTAAAGTAATGAACAAAAACCAACTTTTCAAACGTCAAATTACTTTATCAGAGATAGGCGAAATTGGACAAGAAAAATTACAAAATGCATCAGTTTTAGTAGTTGGTTGTGGTGGTTTGGGCAGTCTTATTGCAGTGTATTTGGCTTCGAGCGGAATTGGAAAACTACATTTGGTAGATTTTGATACAGTAGATATTACCAATTTGCATAGGCAGGTTTTTTATACTTTAGAAGATGTTGGCAAACCAAAAGCAGCAATTTTACGAACGTTTATAGAACAAAGAGCACCTTTTACTGAAGTTAGTTTTACCAATAAACCAGTTACAAAAGAAAATGTTTTCGAATTGATTGAAAATGTAGATATTGTAGTAGATGGAACAGATTCTTTGCCCACAAAATATTTATTAAACGATGCTTGTGTTCTCAAAAACAAACCTTTGGTATATGGCTCTTTGTATAAGTTTGATGGTTATGTAGCAACTTTTAATGTGTTGCAAAAAGATGAAAGTTATTCAGCAAATTTAAGAGATGCTTTTCCAGAAATGGCAACAGAAATTCCTAATTGTGAAGAAGCAGGAACACTAAACTCTATTGTAGGTTTGATTGCTATACAACAAGTAAATGAGGTTTTAAAACTGGTTACAAAAACAGGAAAACCTTTAACAAATGAGTTGTTAATTTATAATTCGCTACAAAATACACAGTTAAAAATAAAGTTAAAACCAAGTGTTTTAGAAGCTAACATTGCCAAGATTTTTAACATGCAAACCTATGTTGATGCTTTATGCGTAGGTCAAAATCCTGATTTGCAAATATCATCACAAGAATTAAAAGAACAACTATCTATTCAATCAGCATCTAAAAACTTAGAAATTATTGCAGTTTTAAATAATTTAGATGTGCCTTTTAAGGTTGATAAAACCATACATATTAATGATTTTGATGCAGAAAAGATAGCGGTAGATTTTAATAAAACTTATGTAATGATTTGTCAAAGAGGGCTTAACAGTTACAAAGCTACAGAAAGGCTAAAAAAGAAATATCCAGATTTAAAAGTACTAAATTTAACGGGTGGAATTTCTACATACAAAACACAAGTAAGCTCATGAAAAACCCTTTAAAATTTTACTCAAAAAGACTAAAAAAACTAGAAGAAAAAGCAGCCGATTTAAAAAAGAAGTCTGTAAACTTAAGTATTTTTAGGTTTGCTGTGTTTTTAGGAACTTGCTTTTTAGTTTACCTAACTTTTGGGACTTATCCAGATGTTTTTATCATTGCTTTTTTAGGAGTTGTCTTGTTTGCTTTTTTGGTTGTTAAACATCTAGATTTAAAAAGGAAACAAAATATAGTCTCTAAAAAAATAGATATAAATACTACAGAAATTAAAGTTTTACATCGAGAGTTTTATCACTTAAAAACAGGTAAAGAATTTATAAATTCTAGACATTTTTACAGCAATGATATAGATTTGTTTGGTGTAGGTTCTTTTTTTCAATATCTAAATAGAACCGTAACAAAAGATGGTAAAAAAGAGTTGGCAACTCTTTTAACAGCAAATAAAACCGATGAAATTTTAGCCAAACAAGAAGTTGTAAAAGAGCTATCAAAAAAAACAAAATGGAGGCAACATTTTAATGCCATAACTAGTTTGGTAACTGTAAAAAATACTTCTAATTTTATTACAAATTGGATTGTAAATTACAAACAAACATTACCCAATGTTTTAAACATTTTCACAAAAGTGTTTTCTGTTATTTCTGTATTGTTGATTGGTTTGGTTTCTGTTGGTTTTCTATCTTTCAATTATATGCTTGCCTGGTTTTTCTTTGGCTTGTTTATAACCGGAATATTTTTAAAAAAGACTAGTAAATTATATGCAGAAACAGATAAAGTTAGAGAAACATTTAAACAATATTACGAATTGTTAAATGAGATCGAAAACGAAGAATTTACCTCAGAAATTCTTCTACAAAAGCAAAAAATTATTACATCAGAACATAAAAATGCCTCTACAATTTTTAAAAAATTTGCTAGAATTTTAGATGCTTTTGACCAGAGAAATAACATTATAATTGCTGTTTTTGGCAATGGCTTATTCTTATCTGAAATTGCGAACGCACACAAAGTAGAAAAGTGGATTGCAACTTATAAACATACTGTAAAAAAATGGTTTGAAGTAGTTGCTTTTTTTGATACACAAAACGCATTAGCTAATTTTCATTTTAATCATCCAAAATTTATTTTTCCAGAGATAACTACACAAAAACAAATTATAAAAGCTACCAATTTAGGGCATCCATTATTGAATGCAAAAAAAAGAATAGACAATAATTTTACAATTGATAAAGCACAATTTTTTATTGTTACAGGAGCAAATATGGCTGGTAAAAGCACGTTTTTAAGAACAGTTTCCCTATCAATAGTAATGGCAAATTGTGGCTTGCCAGTTTGTGCTTCAAGTTTTAAATATCATCCTATAAAACTAATTACAAGTATGAGAACTACAGATTCTTTAACAGAAGATGAGAGTTATTTTTACTCGGAGTTAAAACGATTAAAGTTTATTGTTGATGAAATTGCACAAGAAGATTACTTTATCATTTTAGACGAAATTTTAAAAGGAACCAATAGCAAAGACAAGGCAATTGGCTCTAAAAAATTTGTAGAAAAACTAACAAAATCAAAATCTACAGGAATTATTGCAACACACGATGTAAGTTTATGCGAATTAGAAAATGAGTTTTCTAGCATAGAAAACTATTATTTTGATGCAGAAATTACAAACAATGAATTACATTTTGATTACACTCTAAAAAGCGGTGTTTGTAAAAATATGAATGCTTCTTTTTTATTGAAGAAAATGGAGATTGTTTAGAGAAAGCAATTAAGACTTTTTAGGGTATCCATTTGGTCGTTTCTATTAACTTTAAAATATCTTTTTTAAGATATGCTATTGCAGGTAGAATAGAATCATAATTGGGTTTTGCATAAAAGTACAAAGAGCCTTTTAAGAAGTTTTTAGTGCTATCTGTAGCGTGAAATTGTATATGAGAAGCTGCATTACCCGTAATTTCGTAAATACTAGCAAATACTCTTTTTTGGGAATTTGTATAATCTTTAGGAATTATTTGCTCTGCTTTTATAGCGTGTTTAAATACCAGTTTCTCTGCCTCTGTTAAAAGCTCTTTTATGTTATTATTTACAGGTCTATAAGTAATATCTATTGATGCTTTTAAGTTTGGGTACTTAATGGTAAGCCAATTGTTGGGTTCATTAATTACTTTGGTATTTTTTAAAACATCAAAACTGTAAGGTCTTTTTAACTTTAGTTTTTGGTAGTTTTTTTTTGGATATTTTAGACTTAAATAGGCTGTTGGTTTTGGTAAAGTATCTTCTTTACATCCTAAAAAAATCAATACAAAAAAAAAGAAAAAAAGGTTACGCATTTCTGGTTGCTTTTACTTGTTTTATGCGTTTTTTATCTAACGCCTCTATGGTAAACGTATAATTCTTAAAGTTTATTTTCTCTCCCTTTTTTGGAAATTTCCTAGAAATTTCTAAAATAAAACCTGCTAGGGTTTCGCTTTCTCCTTTTTCTTCTTCAAAAATTTCTTCATTTTCATCATCTAAAACTCGGCAAAAATCTTTTATGCTTGTTTTTCCTTCAAAAATAAAGTTGTTGGCGTCTATTTTAGAGTAGGTTAAATCATCGTCATCAAATTCATCGTTAATATCACCAACAATTTCTTCTATTACATCTTCTAAAGTAACCAAACCACTTGTACCACCATATTCATCAACAACAATGGCTAGGTGATTTTTTATGGCTCTAAAATCGCTTAATAAATCGTCTAATTTTTTGTTTTCTGGAACAAAAAAAGGCTCTCTTAAAAGGTTTTGCCATTTAAAAGATTTTTTATTGAGGTGTTCTAATAAATCTTTAGCATATAAAATACCAATAATATTGTCGATATTTTCTTTATAAACAGGGTTTCTAGAATACCCGTTTTCTAATATTTTTTTTAAAACTACTTCATAAGGCTCTTCATCAGAAATGGCAAAAATATCTATTCTAGGTTTCATTATTTGCACGGTTTCTGTGTTACCAAAATTTACAATTCCTTGTAAAATTTTTTGTTCGTCTTTACTTGTAGCACCTTGTGATGTAAGTTCTAACGCTTGTGATAAGGTTTCTACAGAAAAGTTTGTGCCTTTGCTGCCTAGTTTTTTTTCTATCCATTTTGTTAGGCTAATTAAAGGCAAACTAAAAGGAGTTAATAATACACTTACAAAATTGATAAATTTAGACATGGTTTTAGAAAAAGTAAGCGCATTTCTAGAAGCATACACTTTTGGTAAAACTTCGCCAAATAATAAAATTAAAAAAGTTACTAATATAATTTCTATTAAAAAACGAACGGGTACTGTAAAATAATAGAGGTCTATATCTAAGTTAAAATCGCCAAAAAGGGTTTCTGCCATAGATGCGAATAACAATACAATTAAAATATTTATAAAATTGTTTGTAATTAATATGGTTGCTAATAATTTTCTGGGGCTTTCTAAAAGAGTAACGACAATGTTTTCTTGTTTTCCGTTATTAGAAAGTTCGTTTAAATCTGTTTGCGATAAAGAAAAAAAAGCAACTTCTGTTCCAGAAACCAACGCAGAACTTATGAATAACGCAATTAATAAAATTCCATTTATGGTGGTTATAAAATCGAAAGAGGCTAATAGAAAATATAAAGATTCGGGATCTGGATCCAAAATTTATGAGTTTAAATGGTTAAAAAGGTAAATCGTCATTTTCTTCAGATGTAATAGACGGTGTTTGCTCTGCTTTAGTTGGCTTGCTTTCTTGTGGTGCAGCAGTATTTGTATCTGCATTCTTTTTTGTTGTTAACATGGTCATTTCTGTTACAACAACCTCTGTTGAGTAGCGTTTAATACCATCTTGTTCCCACTGTCTGTTTTTTAATTTGCCTTCTACGTATACTTTATCTCCTTTTGCCAAGTATTTTTCACATACTTTAGCCAACCCATTTCTAACAACAATATTGTGCCAATCTGTATTGGTTACTTTTTCGCCACTTTGTTTGTTGGTATAACTCTCTGAGGTTGCAATAGGAAAACGACCTACACAATTTTGATCATCAAAATAATGCATTTTTACATCATCGCCTAAATTACCTATTAAAATTACTTTGTTTATTGTTCCTGCCATAGCTTGTTAAATTAGATATCAAAAGTACTAAAAATATCAATTACTTTTTAGTCGATATTCCTTTAGAAAATTCGCAATTAAAATAGGTACAGGATAATCTTCTATATTTTCCCAAGAAATAGAAGCCTCTTTTAATGAGCTGGTTTCTACAATCCAAAATTGAGTGTATAAATGTTGATGAGATAATTTATGAATAATTTCTTTTTTGTTAAATAATGAAAGGGTAGTTTCTGCTGGGAATAAATTTTGAAATTCCTCTGAAGCTACAATTTCTTTTTGATTGCTGATGTTTTTTGTTTCTATTAAAGGAAATTGATACAAACCTTGCCAAATACCTTTGCCTTTTCTTTCTTTTAAGATTGTTTTATGATCATCCGTTTTTATCACCAAAAAATTAAAATATCGTTTTGTGATTTTTATTTTTTTTTCTTTTACAGGTAATTCTTTAGTTAATTTTTTTTCTAAAGCAACACAACTATTTGCAAAAGGGCAAGTATCACAAAGCGTATTTTGGGGTTTACAATGCATTGCGCCAAAATCCATTAAAGCTTGATTATAAGTCCCCGGTTGCTTCGTGTCTAAAAGCGATTGCGCTAATGCTTTAAACTCTTTAATCCCTGCAGATGAGTTTATAGGTGTTGCAATGCCAAAATAGCGAGAAAGTACTCTGTAAACGTTTCCATCTACTACAGCCGTGGGTTCGTTAAAACAAATAGAGGCAATTGCAGAGGCTGTATAATCGCCAACACCTTTTAGTTTAATAATTTCTTTATAGGTTGATGGAAATTCGCCATTTAGCTCATTTGCAATGTATTTGGCGCTAAAATGTAAATTTCTTGCTCTAGAATAATAACCTAGACCTTGCCACATTTTTAAAACAGTACTTTCATCTGCTTTTGCAAGGTCAAAAACAGTCGGAAATTCTTCCGTAAATTTTAAATAATAGGCCAAACCTTGAGCAACTCTTGTTTGCTGAAGCATGATTTCGCTTAACCAAATAAAATAAGGATGCTTACTTTTACGCCAAGGTAATGCTCTTTTATTTTGTAAATACCAGTATATTAGTGTATTAGAAAATTTCATTTGTTATAAATAGATTTGCAATATTACATTTAAAAATTCAGATAATTTTAAGGTTTAATTTTTTTGGAATTGATTAATTATCATATATTTGCATCCGCATTTTTGAAATTAAATTAATAAAAATATAGTAAAAATAGAGACATGACGAAAGCAGATATCGTATCAAAAATTTCAGATAAATCAGGAATCGAAAAAACAGATGTTTTAGCAACTGTAGAGGCATTTATGACTGAAGTAAAGGATGCATTAGAAAATGGCGACAACGTTTATTTAAGAGGTTTTGGTAGTTTTATTATCAAAACTAGAGCAGAAAAAACAGGTAGAAATATTTCTAAAAATACAACTATTAAGATTCCGGCTCATAATATTCCAGCATTTAAACCAGCAAAAACTTTTACAGAAGGTGTAAAAAGTAAAGTAGCTGTTAAATAACAAAATACTAATCTAAACCTTAACTGGTTTAAAAAACAACAGACATTATGCCAAGTGGTAAAAAAAGAAAGAGAGCTAAGATCTCTACACACAAAAGAAAGAAAAGAGCTAGAGCAAATAGACATAAGAAAAAGTAAGCATTTGCTTACTTTTTCGTTTATTGTTTAACGAAAAAGAAAAACCAACCCCAAAAAAGTTCATTGACATTTGAAAATTTACACGCTGTGTAAGGCAGTAAATTTTCTAACGGTATTACAAAATACCTGACAATATTAATCCATCTGCACAACGAAGTGCAGTGTTAAAACCAAATTCAGCATGAAAACAGAATTAATAATTCGTTCGAATTCATCTGATATTGATTTTGCCTTATTAAGAGATGGAAAACTTATTGAATTAAATAATGAAACAACTGGTAACAAATTTTCTGTTGGCGATATATTTTTAGCCAAAATAGGAAAAGTGTTAACAGGTTTAAATGCAGCCTTTGTAAATGTAGGATACCCAAAAGATGGGTTTTTACATTATCACGATTTAGGTGCGCAAGTAAACTCATTAAATACATTCATTAAGAAAGTAAGCACAGGTAAGTATAAAGAATTCACTTTAAAAAACTTCCGTTTTGAGGAAGACATTAACAAAGACGGTAGTATTAACAACGTACTAAAATCGGGGCAAAACCTGTTAGTACAAATTGTTAAAGAACCAATTTCTACAAAAGGCCCAAGATTAAGTTCTGAGTTGTCTATAGCAGGTAGATTTTTGGTTTTAGTTCCTTTTTCTAACAGAGTATCTGTATCTCAAAAGATTGCAGATCCAAAAGAAAAAGAACGATTAAAAAGATTAGCAAAAAGCATAAAGCCAAAAGGTTTTGGCGTTATTTTAAGAACTGTTGCAGAAGGTAAAAAAGTAGCAGAATTAGATAAAGATTTGCAAAACTCCTTAGAACGTTGGAAAACCATGTGTAAGCGTATTGCTAACACAAATACACCAACTAAAATTTTAAGCGAACTTAACAGAGCATCTTCTATACTAAGAGATGTTATGAATGATAGTTTTACAAGTATCATAACCAATGATGAAACTTTAAAAGTAGAAATTAAAGAATATCTACAAGAAATTTACCCTGAAAAGGAAAAAATTGTAAAGTTGCATAGGTCTGATATTCCAATTTTTGAAAAATATGGAATTGAAAGACAAATAAAAACATCGTTTGGTAAAACAGTTTCTATGAGTAAAGGTGCCTATTTGGTAATAGAGCACACAGAAGCATTACACGTTATTGATGTAAATAGCGGAAACCGTTCTAATAAAGCAGGTTCTCAAGAAGATACAGCATTAGAAGTTAATTTAATTTCTGCCACAGAAATTGCACGTCAATTACAATTACGTGATATGGGTGGTATAATCGTTGTAGATTTTATAGACATGCATAAAGCTGAAAATAGAAACAAACTTTATCAGCATTTAAAAGAACAAATGGCTTTGGATAGAACAAAGCACAAAATATTACCTCCAAGTAAATTTGGTTTGGTGCAAATTACAAGACAAAGGGTTAGACCAGAGTTAAGTATAAAAACTACCGAGACCAACCCAAATAAAAATGGAGAAGTAGAAGCGCCCATTGTCTTGTTAGACAAAATAGAAGCAGATTTAGAAAAATTTATTTCTAATCCAAAAAATAAAAAGATACAATTACACTTGCATCCTTTTATCGCTGCTTATTTACTAAAAGGCGTAAATTCTATACGTTTTAAATGGTATTTAAAACACAAAAAGTGGATTACTATTATACCTAGAGATGCTTACACATACTTACACTATAAATTTAAATCTGTAAAAGATTAATTTTTATACATGTAGAAGGCAATAATTTATTATCAATAAAAACCCAAAACTTATAAGTTTTGGGTTTTTTTTATTTTTAAAAATAAATTTTTATTTTTTCTCTTTAATGAGATACATATATACAGGAAAATGATCTGAGTAACCCCCTGTATAACCTCCTTTAGAAAAGCTTCTAAAAGGATAGCCTTTGTATCTACCTTTTTTCTGAGTTAAAAAACGTTTATTAAAAATGTTTGCTTGATACATTTTATAAGTAGTATAATCTTTTGTTCTTTTGTTTAGTAAAGGGGCAGAAATTAAAATCATATCAAAGAGGTTTAAATTATCTCTGTAAGCTAATGTGTTAAAGCCTCTTCTATGTAAGTCTTCATAAGGGTTGTAAATATCGTTTTCATTTACATCTCTTTTTCTACTTTTGGTTTTTAAAACTTTTTTAAAACTAGAGTTTATAGGATCATCATTAAAATCGCCCATAGTTAAAATCTTAGCATTGGGGTCTTTTTGTCTAATTTTTTCTATAATTTTTGTGTTTTGGTAAGCCGCTTTTTCACGCAAAGGTCTACTTTTTGCTTCACCACCACTTCTAGAGGGCCAGTGGTTGACTATTAAATGAATTAACTCGTCATCTAAATACCCAGAGACTAATAGTTGATCTCTAGTATAAACTTTGTAACCATCTCTATAAATATTTGGGTTAAAAGCTTCGTGATACACAGGTTTAAAATATTTTTTTTGATATAATAAAGCTACATCAATACCTCTTTTATCAGACGAATTATAATGTATAATACCATAATGCTGTTTTGTCAAATGTTTAGATTTCACTAAATCTTCTAAAACACTTAAGTTTTCCACTTCAGAAACCCCAATTATTGCAGGACTCGTTTTTGCTTTATCCAGTCCAATTTGAGCAATGGTACTTCCTAGTTTATCTATCTTATCCCAATAGACTTTTGATCTGTTGGTTTTTAGCTTCATTATTGGGCTTGCTCCATCATTGATAGAGGTATCATTTATAGTGTCAAAAAGATTTTCTAAATTGTAAAAAGCAATAGTTCTAATTGTGTATTTTTTTTCTTTTTTCTGAGAAAAAAATACTGTATTTGTAGAAATTAGAAATACAATAAGTAGGGTTACTTTTCTTTTCATTTGTGCTTTTTCTTTCTGTAAAAATATCAAACATAATTTATAATTTACTAATAAAATAGGTTTATTGTTGAAAATAACCTAAATTTAAATGCTAAATTGAATGAAAAAAAGAGAAAGTTATGGTAAAATTTATTTTATCTACAATTTTTGTGATGCTATTTTTTATAGAAACAAATGCACAAAATATTGTAAAAGGTATTGTTATAGATAACAATACAGAAAACCCCTTAGTTAACGTTCTCATACACGTTAAAAATACAATTATCAACAAAAAAACGCAACTAAATGGTGTTTTTATTATTGATAAACTTCCCAATGGAAAGTATCTTTTAGAGATTTCTATTAATGGTTACGAAACTCAAGTTTTTCCAATTCAACTTAATGGAAAACCAATTAATTTAGGTACAATTTATCTTTTTAAAGATATTACAGAAGACCAAGACTTAAGTATTATAACCATTACAGATGATGAGTTAAATGACGATGCAAGTGCTGCAGATAACATATCGGGTTTATTACAAGCAACAAAAGATGTCTTTTTAAGGTCTGCTGCGTTCGAGTTTAGTTCTTCTTTTTTTAGAATTAAAGGGCTAGATTCTGGAAATGGTAAAGTACTTATTAACGGAATTGAAATGAACAAAATTTATGATGGAAGAGCACAATGGAGTAATTGGGGTGGTTTAAATGATGTTTTACGAAACCAAGAATTTAGTAATGGATTAGCACCTTCTAACTACACTTTTGGCGGTGTTTTAGGTTCTACTAACATTAATACTAGAGCTTCTCAACAAAGACCAGGAACCAGAATTTCATATTCATCATCTAACAGAAGTTATGTGCATAGGTTAATGGCAACCCACTCTACAGGTGTTTTAGAAGGAGATTGGGCAATAACAGTTTCTGGAAGTAGAAGAGCAGGCTTAGAAGGTTTTAACGAAGGTACTTCCTACAATGCATACTCATTATTTTCATCCGTAGAAAAAAAGATTAACGAAAACCATAGTATAAACTTTACATCTATTTTTACACCAAACAGAAGAGGTAAATCTTCTCCAAATACCCAAGAAGTATTTGATTTAAAAGGAATAGCTTATAATGATTATTGGGGCTATTTAAATGGAAGAAAGGTAAACTCTAGAATAAAAGAGGTAAAAGAGCCAATTTTAATGTTAAACCATTATTGGGATTTATCTGATAATAGCACATTGCAAACTAATATATCTTATCAATTTGGTAAAATAGGTAACAGTCGTTTAGATTTTAATGGTGGTGCAAACCCAAGCCCAACTTATTATCAATATTTACCAAGTTTTCAACTTAGAAATGAGGATTTAGCAGGAGCTTACACATCAAGAGAAAATTTTCAAGAAGATGGTCAATTAGATTGGAATAGAATTTTTGATGCAAACAT
Organism: uncultured Polaribacter sp.; assembly: GCF_947503855.1. Taxonomy (GTDB): domain Bacteria; phylum Bacteroidota; class Bacteroidia; order Flavobacteriales; family Flavobacteriaceae; genus Polaribacter. The sequence goes on from NZ_CANNFF010000011.1 coordinate 103,284, forward strand.
TACAAATGCAAATGCAGGTATAGAAAATGCTTATGTACTTTATGAAGATAGAAGTGATGATAAGCAATTAACAGTAAACACTATTTTTAACTCAGACATTACAAACAACATTACTTTAAGTGGTAAATTAGAATACAGAAGATTACGTTCTAATAGTTTTGCAGAAGTTATAGATTTATTAGGTGGTAAAGGTTATTTAGATATCAACCCTTTTGCAGATACAGAAATCCAACAACAAAATGATATCTTAAATCCTAATAGAGTTGTTGGAGAAAGAGATGCTTTTAGATACAACTACAATTTAAATTCAAATATGGCAAGTGCTTTTTTACAAGCACAATTTAAGTATAAAAAAGTAGATTTTTTTACCGCATTTAGTGTTTCCAATACTACACATCAAAGAGAAGGTTTATACCAAAATGGTAGATTTGAAAATAATTCTTTAGGAAAATCTAAAAAATTAGACTTTATAAACTTTGGTGCAAAAGCAGGTGCAACTTATAAAATTACAGGACGCCATTTAATAGATGCAAATGTAGCTTATGTAACCAATGCACCTACAATTAGAAACTCTTTTGCAAATTCTAGAGAAAATAATTTTGTGGTAGATGATTTGGTTAGCGAAAAAGTATTTTCATCAGATATAAGTTATATTGTTAGAAGCCCAATAATTACCTCTAGATTAACTGGTTACTATACCAATGTACAAGATGCAACAGAAATATCTTTTTATTTTGCAGATGGTATTGGTGGCGATAATACAGCTTTTGTACAAGAAATACTTTCTGGTATCAACAAACAACACATAGGTTTAGAACTAGGTATAGAGGCGCAAGTTACACCAACTATAAAGTTAAAAGGTGCAGCAGCTATTGGGCAACATACTTACAGCAATAATCCAGATTTATATTTAACATCAGATGTAGCTAATAATGGTGGTTTTGATGCAGACTTTAGATCTAAAGATTATGTGTCAAATTTAAAAAACTACAAATTGGCTTCTGGTCCACAAAATGCTTATTCTGTTGGTTTCGAGTACAGAGATCCAGATTATTGGTGGGTTGGTGCTACCACAAATTTCTTTTCAAATATTTATGTTGATGTTGCTCCATTAAATAGGTCTTCAAACTTTTTTGAAGACGCAGATGGTTTACCATTTGCAGATTACGATCCAGATTTAGCAAGAGAATTATTGCAACAAGAAAAATTTGACGATTATACGGTTGTAAATTTAATTGGTGGTAAATCATGGAAAATAGGCGATAAATATATTAGTCTATTTGCAACAGTAAATAACTTATTAGGAGAAGAGTACAAGTCTGGTGGTTTTGAACAAGGTAGAAATGCCAACTTTAGACAATTAAGAGACGACAAAGCACTAGATACACCCGTTTTTGGTAATAAATATTGGTACGGAAGAGGTACAACCTACTTTTTAAATTTAAATATATCATTCTAAAAAAAAATAATTAAAATGAAAACAAATAAAATAATCATCATATTACTAGCCTTTGTATCTAGCATTTCTTTTACCTCTTGTGTAGAAGATGGATACTTTACAGTACCCCAAAATTTAGGAGTAGAAGAAAATGAAAATTTAAATGCACTTTTAGATAGCATAAATCAAGGTTTCGTAGAATTAAAGTCTATAAAAGATTTAAAAAAAATCTATATTTCTGGTAGTAACCCTATAGAAATAGTGTCTAATATCGCTGTAAAAGGATATGTTATTTCTTCAGATGAAAATGGTAATTTCTTTAGAGAATTTTATATACAAGACCAACCAGAAAACCCAACTTCTGGAATTAAAGTAGCTATAAATTTAACTAATATTAATACCAAATTTAATTTTGGAAGGGAAGTTTATGTAAGATTAAAAGGTTTATATATTGGAGAAACAAATTCTGGTGATGGTGTAACTACAATTGGGGGTAAAGTAAAATTAGTAGATAATAGAGAGATAGATAATATTACTGTAAATAAATCTTTAAATCAATTTTTTAGATCAAAAACTATAGCTGAAATTATTCCTAAAATTGTAACCCTAGGAGATATAAACAATCCAGAAAATCTTTGTACCTATGTTAGTGTAGAAAATGCTTATTTTGCTGGAAATACAGAAGGTAAGACATATATAGATCCTACAGAAGATTTTGATACCAAAAGAACTATAGAAACTTGCCAAGGTCCTGGCATTGTAGAGGCTTTTGTAGAAACAAGTTCTTTTGCAGACTTTGCTAATTTAGCGTTACCAAAAGGAGGAGGTTTTTTAAATGCGGTTGTTTCTAAAGATTTTCCTGGAGATTTTACAGTACTAGTTTTAAATTCAGCAGATGGTGTAAATATGAACGGAACAAAGTGTACTCCTGAATCACTATCAGATTTTTCAACAATTTTATTAAATGAAAATTTTGAGACAACTTCTGGAGATATAAATATTGCTGGTTGGACAAATTACAGTGAAAAAGGCACTAAACTTTGGCGTTCTTATTTTGATAATGATGTACAAAGTAGAGCTGCAAATATTGGTTCTTTTAGATCTGGAAATGCTTCAACAATATCGTGGTTAATTACAAAAGGTATAGATTTAGATACAACATCAGAAGAATATTTTTCTTTTGATACTTCTACATCTTTTGCAGATAGTAGTACTTTAGAGGTTTTAATATCATCTAACTGGGATGGTTTAGAAACAACAATTACGAGTGCTAATTGGGAAAAACTACCTGCAAGAATAGCATCAAATAGTGATGACTTTAGAACTTTTATTAACTCAACTTACATTAATTTATCAAATTATACAGGTACAGTTTACATCGCATTTAAATATATAGGGAGTGGAGATGAAGATTTTGATGGAACTTATGAGATAGATAATGTAGTAATTAACGCAAAATAATAACTTATTAAAACCAGTAAAGATTTTTCTTTACTGGTTTTTTCTATTTTTACACTATGGATAAAATAGAACACATTGGTATTGCAGTTAAAAACTTAGAGGAATCTAACAAGCTATTTGCATCATTATTTGGTAAAACACATTACAAAGTAGAAGAAGTGGCTTCAGAAGGTGTTAAAACCTCTTTCTTTAACACAGGCCCTAATAAAATAGAATTATTACAAGCTACAAATGTAGATAGTCCCATTGCAAAATTTATAGAAAAAAAAGGAGAAGGCATTCATCATATTGCCTTTGCAGTTTCTGATATTAAAACTGAAATTAAAAGATTAAAAAACGAAGGTTTTGTTGTGTTAAATGAAGAACCAAAAAAAGGAGCCGATAATAAATTAGTGGCTTTTTTACATCCAAAAACTACTAATGGTGTTTTAATTGAGCTGTGCCAAGAAATCAATTAGTTAAAATACTGCAAAGACGCACTGTCAACTAATTTCTTATTATTATCTTGCCAACAGTTTAAAAGTTACCATAAAAATGCCTTCAAAGTTTGAAACATACCAAAAAAGACGTTTAGCATCTTCTTATATTTCTGTTGTAATTAGTATTGCTTTGGTGCTCTTTATGGTAGGTATTTTAGGACTCATGCTTTTAAAATCTGCCTTGGTAGCAAATAGAGTAAAAGAAAAAGTAGCCATTACTTTATTTTTAAAAGATAAGGTAACTAGCAAACAAATAAATGGTTTTAAAGCTTCTTTACAAAAAGAAAATTTTACAAAACGAATTATTTACACCTCTAAAAAACAAGCAGCAAAACAATACAGTAAAGAAATTGGCGAAGATTTTTTAAATTTTTTGGGAGAAAATCCGCTTAAAAACGGAATAGATATTTACTTAAAAGCAGATTTTGTTACTCCAGGAAAAATAGAAGAATTAGAAACAAAATTTCTAAAAAATGCATTTGTTGCAGATGTATCTTACGATAAATTATTGATAAACTTACTAACAAAAAATATTAAAAAAATTAGTTTTTGGTTGTTAATATTAAGTGGTTTTGTGGGTTTTATAGCCATTATTTTAATAAATAGCTCTATTAGGTTATCTATTTACTCTAAAAGATTTAACATAAAAACCATGCAAATGGTTGGTGCTACAAAAGGTTTTATTAGAAAACCTTTTATTTGGCAAAGTATAAAATTAGGGTTGGTTGCTGCAATTATTGCACTTTTAGGTTTAGCAGTTGTAATTTATTATGCAGATAAATTTGCACCTAGTTTAGGCTTTTTAAAAGACTATATTTCTTTAGCATATTTAACAGGTGGTGTACTTTTAACAGCATTTATTATAACTTGGTTAAGTACCTTTTTTGCCACACAACGTTTTTTAAATTTACGAACAGACGAACTTTATTATTAAAAACATGAAAGAAGAACAACTACAAAAACCAGCATTTATTTTTGGAAAAAAGAATTATATTTTCATGATTATTGGTATCCTATGTATTGCTTTAGGATTTATTTTTATGGCAGGTGGTGGTAGTAACGACCCCAATTTTTTTAATAAAGAAATTTACAATTGGCAAAGAATACGTTTAGCACCCACCCTAGTAATTGTTGGTTTAGGTATAGAAATTTATGCTATTTTACTAAATCCTAAAAAATAAATATGGATATTTTAGAAGCCATTATTCTTGGTATTATTCAGGGTGTAACAGAATTTTTACCAGTCTCCTCTAGTGGTCATTTAGAGTTAGCAAAAGCCATTTTAGGCGATACTTCTCTACCAGAAGAAAGTTTAACATTTACAGTGGTTTTACATTTTGCAACAGCATTAAGTACCATCCTAATTTTTAGAAAAGAAATTTTTGACATTATAAAAGGTTTGTTTCAATTTAAATGGAATGATGAATTTAAGTTTTCATTAAAAATTATCATTTCTATGATACCTGCAGTGATTATAGGCTTACTTTTTGAAGACGAATTAGAATCTTTTTTTGGCGGAAAAATATTATTAGTAGGTGTCATGTTGTGGGTTACAGCACTATTATTGTTGCTAGCAGATAAAGCAAAAAATACCAATAAAAAAGTTTCATTTAGTAATTCTGTAATTATTGGTATTTCTCAAGCCATTGCTATGCTACCAGGTATTTCTAGATCTGGTGCTACCATTTCTACATCGGTTTTATTAGGTATTGATAGAACTAAAGCAGCCCGTTTTTCATTTTTAATGGTGGTTCCGTTAATTTTTGGTAAAATTGGTAAAGATGTTTTAAGTGGCGATTTAAATTTCCAAGCGTCAGAAACTACCCCAATTATGGCAGGCTTTGTAGCTGCTTTTGTAGCGGGTTTATTAGCGTGTAAATGGATGATTTCATTAGTAAAAAATAGTAAACTTTCTTACTTTTCCATTTACTGTGGTATTGTTGGTGCTATGGCTATAGGTTATGCGCTTTTAAATTAATAAAATTCAATTTTTAATAGTATTAAAATTGATGTTTGAACTAGCTCTACTATTAAGCAGCCTCTTTAATTAAACCTACTGAAAGAATTTTATAAATGACAGAAGAAGACTACAAAAACGGACAAGTTTTATTAATTGATAAACCACTTACTTGGACCTCTTTTCAAGTTGTAAATAAACTGCGTTGGGAAATTAAACAACAATTTAATCTTAAAAAGATAAAAGTGGGTCATGCAGGTACTTTAGATCCTTTAGCAACGGGTTTATTAATTATTTGTACAGGCAAACAAACCAAACAAATAAATACCTATCAGGGGCAAATTAAAGAATATACAGGTACTTTTACAATTGGGGCAACTACACCAAGTTACGATTTAGAAACAGAAGTAGATAAAACATATCCAACAGCGCATATTTCTGAATCGCTTTTAAAAGAAACTACCCAACAATTTATTGGAGAAATTCAGCAAAAACCACCCATTTTTTCTGCAATTAAAAAAGACGGTAAACGCTTATACGAATTAGCAAGAAAAGGAGAAACTACAGAAATTAAAACAAGAGCAGTTACTATTTTTGAATTTGAAATTACAAAAACCCATTTGCCAAAAGTAGATTTTAGAGTAGTTTGTAGTAAGGGAACTTATATTCGTTCTTTAGCTTTCGATTTTGGAAATGCCCTAAAATCTGGAGCTCATTTATCTGCACTTAGAAGAACAAAAATTGGTGATTTTTCTGTGGATAATGCACTTTCTGTGGAGGAATTTATTCAACAATTAAAAGATAATTAATTAAGCTTTTTGTTTCAGGTGAATTATTTAACGCTGTTAGTTTGTGTGGTTATCCTTATCTGCGTATTTATATCGGTAACTTATCATTATTAAAAATCTGCAGGAACACAAAAACTAATTTTCTCGTTAGTCTTCGGATGTAAAAATTCGATAAATTCTGCATGTAAATGTAATCTGTTTGCTTTTTTACCATACAAATCATCGCCAATAATAGGTGTGTTTAGTCCGTTTTTATGAGCAGCATGCACTCTTAATTGATGCGTTCTACCAGTTACAGGATAAAAATAGACACGTGTTTTGTCTTTTTCAATATCAATAACTTCCCAATTAGTTTCTGCATTTTTACCATATGTAAAATCTACTAATTGTTTGGGTCTGTCATCTAAATCTACACGTAAAGGCAATTGTATAGAGCCTTTTTTGTCAGTTAAAACACCATCTAATAAGGCTATATAGCGTTTTTTTACAGTCCTATTTATAAACTGACTTTGTAACGCTTTATTAGCTTCTTTCGTTTTTGTTAATACTAAAATACCAGAAGTAGACATGTCTAATCTATGCACAATTAAAGGCCCAGTTGCATTTGGGTATTGTTGTTGTATTCTCGTGTATACAGAGTCTGAAATACTTTTACCTGGTACCGATAAAAACTCTGCTGGTTTATTTACGACAAGCAACACGTCATCCTCAAAAATAATTTTTAATTCTTTATTTTTAGATAAGTTTTTAATCAACAAATTTTCTTCTACATCTAAACCCTGTAACATATGTGTTAAAATGGGTTTACATCTGCTTTGGCAAGCAGGATAGTAATTTTTATGTTTTCTAATAGCCGAGTTAGGCGAAATTCCCCACCAAAATTCTGCCATTGTCACTGGTGTTAAGTTATTTAGAAAAGCATATTGCAATAATTTGGGTGCAGCACATTCACCTGAACCTGCAGGAGGTTTTACAGCAGGATTATTAAAAATATCTAACAAACTTTTTTCTTCTTTAGCAACATTTAAAAAAGCGTATTTGCTAAATAAGGTTTGTTGCAAATAGTTAGATGTTGCTTTTCTTTCTTTTTTTAGTGATGTAATTTCGTCTTCAAAAACAGTAATTTGTTGCTTAATTTTATCAATTTTCGCATCATAATACAACTGTAATTCTTTTAAAAAAAATTGCTGATTGTAACTTTCTTGTTTTAATTGAGTAGTTAGTTTTTTAAAATCATCATTATTTAAAACCTTTATTGCTTCTTGTTTTTTCTGCTTTCTAGCAAGCTTAGCTTGTTTTAATTTTAATTTTTGTGCTTTTAAGTCGTTTTGAATCTTTGTAGTTAAAATTGTAAAATATTTTTTTAAAGCAATGTAATTTTCATTGTTTACCAATTGATCCAATGCTAAATTTATGGCATCTAACTCAGCTTCACCTTTTACATAAAAACTGTTTTCTGCACGCATATTAAATACAGGAGGAACAAATTTTTTTGGCAAACTATGGTCGTTTAATTTCCCAGAAAAAGCAGCTAAATAACCAATTTTCCCTTCTTTATTTTTAACCACTAAAACACCAAACATTTTTCCGATTGCATTTTCCTTCTGGTTTTCTAATCCAAAATTATGAGTAAAATCGGTTTGAGTTTTTAAATATTCTTGAAGCTCAGAAGTTGCAATTTTAGCCAATTTATGGGGTTTGTAATAAAAAGGAAATGTAAACTTTTTAGGAAGTTTAATTTTAGAAATATCAGTAGAAAAATCTTGCAAATAACTCAATGTTGAATAAAAATTAAATATACTTGTAAATGATTGTTATAAGGTAATTTATCCATTATTTTTATAAAAAAGTTGTCTAATAGCAGCAATAAAAAAAGTTTTTATAGGCAAGCTTTTCATAATATAAATATCCTCTAGAAAAGTACTTTGGTTGCCTAAAAATGCTAAGATTTTTTGGGCAGATATTTTTTGAAACATTCTGGTAAAAATTTCTTTTCCACTAAGTTTTTCTGATAAAATAACTGCGATTAAGGTTCTGTCATACCAATGATAAATCTTGTCTCTAAAACTTGTTTTTAAATGGGGCTTTTTGCCCAATTTTATTTGATTTACAATTTCTGAAACATTTTTTTGTATAAACTGAAATGTATAACCACTACTAGCTTTGGTAAAACCTCCAGAAGTGCCTAGGTTGATTACATTTTCTAATGGATAATTTTTAAATGCAGCTAAAGACATTGGTATAATACCAAATTCTTTATGTACAATCGTATAATTTTCTAGTTGTAACTCGTCTGAAATATATTTTTTAAGTGCTGCAGTATATTTTTCTTTTGGAAGTATTTTTGGGCTAAATAAGGTATATTCAACTAAAGCTTCTGTACTAGATGTGGGTAAAACATACATAAAAGTAGCTCCATTTTCTTGCGATAGCCTAAAATCCATCAACCTACCAACTTTTGTATTAAAAAAAGGTTGTTCTGTTTTAATAACCCAACCTTTAAAATGTTGTAAAAGCGAGTTTTCTTCAGTAATTTTAGGGTTAAAAATAGGTGTAGAGTTAAATACTGTTTTAGCTCTATAACTATTTTTTTCTGTTTTTACAGAGGCCTCATTCTTTGTAGAAGTTATCTCTAAAACAGTCTCTTTTAAAAACGTAACATTGCTAAAATTTTTGGCAAAACTGATTACAAAATTATAAAAATCAATTCCTTGAATCATTTTGTAGGTATAAGTACCTAAGTCTAATTTTTTTTCAAAATTGGTAGATAAAAATTCTAAAGTGTTCCATTTTGCGTATACAATTTCTTCAAAAATACCTGCTTCTTTTTCCCAGTAACACCAAGTTCTGTCATTATTATTTTTGTGGTCTTTATCAATTACTAAAATAGTAGCATCTTGCAATGTTGGTTCTTTTAAAATAGCATAAAGTAAGCTTAAACCAGCACAACCAGAACCTGCAATAATATAATCGTATGTTTTCATTTTATTTTAAAAATCTACTATACCAACTGTCTTCAATAGGAATTTCCCAAAAATTATCAAAATCTTGTTTGGTAGTTATAAGGTTGTCAAAAACAATGGTTTTTGCAGTAACAGCTTTATTTTTTAATAACTTTTTAAAGTCTTTTAAATCTTTGTATTGTACATATTCGCCTTGTTTAAAGCAAACATTCATTTTATCTAAAAGCGCTACTTTATAAATTTGTTGTAACTCTAATATAAAAGAAACACTAGCATCTATATCTACACTTAATAATTTTGTAGAAACATCATCTGCAGCTAAAACTATAAACCTGTTGTAAAGTATTTTAAAAGATGCTTTAAAATCTTCATCTTCAGATTTCCATTGTGTTACAAAATCTTTTACACTTTGTGTTACTTCTTCTATTTCATTAGGATAAAACTTTCTACTAGATGGATAAATCCAAATTTTAGCATCTTCTGGAATGGAATGGAATTCTACAAACATTTGTTTCTTTTAAAATACAAATATAACCAAAAGAAAAACCGTAAGCTTATATAAACTTACGGTTTTATAAATGTCGAGTTTTAAAAGATTATTTTTTTTTCTGAAAAGCGATGTATTAGCAAACTAACAATATCTTCTTGTACGCTTTTACCTTTATCTTTATTGTACCAAACTTGTAGGTCTTGCTTAAATTGAGCATCTAAATTACCGTTTTTTGCTTTGTAGTCTGCCACCATTTTTGTGGCTACAGAAGGCCTTGGTCCCCAAGTAAATATCACATTATGTTCTGTATCTAATGCAATTAATTTTGGAATTGCTCTACCACCGTTGGTTAAAAATAAATCCATGAGTTCTAAATTTTCGTCTCTTAAAACTACTTTTAAATTGATGTTTGGGTTTATAGCAGCAATTTTGTTAATTACAGGTAAATTTTGTGCGGCATCTCCACACCAACCCTCTGTTATTGTTAACCAAGTTTGTGGTTCTTTTATGCTATTTATAGTAGTAATTGTATCTTCAGAAATTTGAAGCGTTTTATCTAGGCGTTTCATTCTTCTATCGTTTAACAAGCTGTAGTTTGTTAAGGCTTCTGATTGTAGGGGACCTGTTGCTTTACCATTTGCTAATAAATTACTTACTAAAGTTCTGTAAGTTTCGTAAGAAATAGCATTTTGTAAACTTTTTTCTAAACTATTTTTCATCTTTTTTATTTTAAATAAAGGTAATTTTTATACTTATTTTTCTTGGTAACCTTTGTTACAATTGGGTTTTTTATTAAGACGAAATATACACTAATTTCTTACAATTTATTTTTTAAGATTTATAAGAATATCTTTTGTTATCGCTGCCAAATCAAATTGATGTTTCCAATTCCAATCTTTTCTTGCTTCAGAATCGTTAATGTTAGAAGGCCAACTATCTGCTATTTGCTGTCTAAAATCTGGATTGTAGGTAATTGTAAAATCTGGAACATGTTTTTTAATTTCTTCAAAAATTTCTTTTGGTGTAAAATCTATAGCAGCTAAATTGTAAGAAGTTCTAACTTTAATAGCCTCTGATTTAGCTTGCATTAATTGGATGGTTGCATTTACAGCATCATCCATATACATCATTGGTAAACGTGTATTTTCTGATAAAAAACAATTAAAATTACCATCTTCTAATGCTTTAAAATAAATATCTACAGCATAATCTGTAGTACCTCCTCCTGGTTTTGATTTCCAAGAAATAATACCAGGAAAGCGTAAACTTCTAACATCTACACCATATTTTTTATGATAATAATTACACCAAAATTCTCCAGAAAGTTTACTAATACCGTAAACTGTAGAAGGTTCCATAATTGTTTTTTGTGGTGTGTTTTCTTTTGGAGTTGTTGGGCCAAAAACCGCAATAGAACTAGGCCAATATACTTGTTTTATGTGGTTTTCTTTTGCTAAATCTAACACAGCTAATAAAGAGTTCATGTTTAAGTTCCAAGCTTTCTGTGGATATTTTTCTGCAGTTGCAGATAACATTGCGGCTAATAAATATACTTGTGTTACTTTGTATTTTTTAACTGTTTTTAAAATGGTTTCTTTATCAGTTGCATCTATAATTTCAAATGGGCCAGATGCCATTATAGCAGCATTTCCACCTCTAATATCTGAGGCAATAACTTGCTTTTTGCCATACACTGAACGTAGCTTTTCTGTTAACTCGGTTCCTATTTGACCACTAGCACCTAAAACTAATATGGTTTCGTTCATATATTGAATTCAATTAAAATTAAAAACAAAGGTACTTAATTTAATTATTCGTAATTATATTTTAAATAAATAATCATTCAATAATTTTAACGCTTTATTTTTTTGTTTTGTTAGGGTTTTCTTAAAAACGAAAACGGTGCAAGATATTTATGTATTTTTACTTTTTTAAACAAAGTTGTGAAATATTTATACATTTTATTGTTATTACTTCTTGTAATTTCTTGTGGAGATAAACAAGAAAAAGAAGTAGCGGTTAAAACTGCAAAGCCTTTAATGAGTTTGGTTACCAAACACAATGCTACAAAATCGGTAGCTCCAAAGTTCTTAAACGATGTTGTAGGTTGGCAAAAATTAAAATTGGTAGATTCTTTTTTTGTGAATTACAGAAATATATCGCCTAACGAAGCCTTAAATAATGCTGTAGAATTAAAAGATTTGGTAAAAAGTTTAAATGATAGCATTCCAAAAAAATTTAACATTGCGTCTTTTAAGGCTAGAGTAAATGTTTTATATAATGAAACCTTAAGGTTGGCAGATTTAAAAGATATTCCTGCAATAAAAGCAACAGAAGTAAATGTACAAGTAGATAAAACCATTGAAGCTTTTTCTGCTGTAAATATTAAAGTTAATACCATTTTACAGAAACAACGTTTTGAAGATTTAATTGATGTAGATGTTAGTTTTATCGGTTTAGATACCACAAAAATTGATAATTTTTCAAAAAAAACAATAGATTTAAAGTTAAAAGAAAAGTTCATCAATAAAAATAATTTAGATAAAGGAGCCTTAAAAAGGCAATAGTATTGATGAGAAAATTAGGAATTATATTAAGTGTTTCATTATTGTTTTTTGCTTGTCAATAACTTCCAAAAAAAGTAAGTATTACTTCAGAAAAAGCAACCATAGATAGTGTTTTGATAAATTGGCACAAAGCAGCTTCAAATGCAAATTACACCAATTATTTTGGTACTTTAGATAGTAGTGCAGTATATATTGGAACAGCTGCAGAAGAAATTTGGTCTAAAAAACAGTTTTCTAATTTTAGCAAACCTTATTTTGATAGAGGCAAAGCATGGGATTTTAAAACTCTTGAAAGAAATGTATACCTTAATGAAATTGGAGATTTTGCTTGGTTTGATGAACTTTTAAATACTTGGATGGGAACTTGCAGAGGTTCTGGAGTATTAGAAAAGAAAAACAATACTTGGAAAATTAAACAATATGTATTGTCTGTTGCCATACCAAATGATGATATAAAAGCTGTAATTACTGCAAAAAAGAAAAACGATTCTATTTTTTTAAATAAATATAAGTAATCATTTATGCGCTAATTATTTCGTTAACCACTTTATAAATTAATTCGCTTTCAAATCCTTTTCGCATTAAAAAACCAGTTAGTTTTTGTTTTCTTTTATGGATGTTTGATTCAGAAATAACAGCATTTCTATTTTCTGTAATTCTGTAAATAGTTGTATGGTATTCTTCATCATCAATTTCTTTTAGAGCCGATTTTATATTGTAGGTAGAAATATCTTTAAACTTTAATTCTCTTACAATTCGTTGTTTGCCCCATTTTTTTATTCTAAACTTTCCTCTAGCAAAACTTTTTGCAAAGCGTTCTTCGTTTAAAAAATTATCTTTCATTAAGTCTAAAAGAATCAATTCTCTCGCTTCAGGAATTAATTTGTATTCCTTCATTTTTTGCTCTACTTCTTTATGACATCGATCTTGATAGATACAGTATTGCTCCAGTTTTCGTTTTATTTGGTTTACTGTAAAAGAGGGTTTTTGTAACATGATTTCGAAAATACAAAAAGGATTGAAATCTTAAGACTTCAATCCTTTTTAATTTAGTTTTATTAAATGGTTTTATCTAATTTCTAAATTTTCTAAACTTTTAGAACCTTTTATCCACATCTTTAATTGTGTAATTAAGTAGAATAAAATTGGTACTACAACCAATGTTAAAAAAGTTGCTACAAATAAACCATAAATAACTGTCCAGGCTAAAGGACCCCAGAAAATTACATTATCTCCACCCATATAAATGTTAGCATCAAACTCATTAAACAATGTAAAGAAGTTGATGTTTAAGCCAATTGCTAACGGAATTAACCCTAAAATAGTAGTAATTGCTGTTAATAATACCGGACGTAAACGAGCCTTTCCTGCTTTTACCACAGCTTCAAAAAGATATTCTTTAGGTAAATACGCTGTATCTTCTAAATCTAGTTCTTCCTTTTTTCTGTCGATTAATAATTGGGTGTAATCAAGTAGAACAACTCCGTTATTTACTACAATTCCTGCAAGCGAAATTATCCCCATCATGGTCATCATAATAACAAAAGAACTCCCTGTAATTACAATACCTCCAAAAACACCAATAAAGCTTAAGAAAATAGCAATCATAATAATGGCAGGTTTAGAAACTGAGTTAAACTGAAAAATCAAAATAAAGAAAATTAACGCCAAACCTTTAAAGAAAGCACCCATTAAGAAGGCTTGTTGTTTGTTTTGTTCTTCTATTTGACCTGTATAATCAATACGAATGCTGGCTGGTTTTTCAGTAAAGTTTTTCATTTCTTCTTTAATCTGATTTACCACAGCTGCAGCATCTACATAACCAGGAGCTAATTGAGAATATACTGTAACAACACGTTTGGTGTCTTTGTGTTTTATCGCACTAAAACCAGAACTATTAGATTGTTTTGCAATTGCAGAAATAGGAACTGCTTTTACTTGCCCAGTATTGTCTCTAAACGTAATTGTTTGGTTAAATAATGCACTTTTGTTATATCTAATATCTTCATTAAAACGAACGTTGATGTCGTAATCATCTCCATCTTCTTTATAAATTCCCGCTTTTGCTCCAAAAATAGAGTTTCTTAATTGTTGGCCAACTTGTCCTGTGGCTACCCCTAATTCACCCGCTTTTTTTCGATCAACTTCTACTTTCATAGAAGGTTTGTCTTTGTTTACATCTATCTTTAGCTCATCAACACCAGGAACGTTTTTAGAGTTTACAAAAGCACGCATTTTTTCTGCAGTGGCTATTAATTCTTCATAATCTTTTCCTTCTAATTCGATATTTATAGGCGCTCCAGCAGGTGGTCCATTCGCATCTTTTTCAACAGAAATTAAGACTCCTGGGTAAATTCCTGTTAGGGCTTCTTGTACTTTTTGACGTAATTTTTCACTATCTAAACCACGTCTGTATTTATACTGACGCATAGAGGCTGTAATTTTACCTTTATGTGGCATTTCTGCAGCAGAACCACCATCTGTTTGCGGATTTCCAGCACCTTCACCCACTTGAGAAACAGCACTTTCTACCATGAAGTTTTTACCATTATCCATATACATCTCTTGGTTTAAGATGCCATACACACGTTGCTCAATTTCTTTGGTAATTTTATTGGTTTCGTCAATATCTGTTCCTTGTGGATATTCGATATATACCACAACTTGATTGGGTTTGTTGTCTGGGAAAAACTCTATTTTTGTTCTTTGTGATGCAACAGATGCACCAAAGCCTCCAAAAGCTGCAAATAATAAGATAAAAGTACCTACTGTAATTGCAATTGGTTTCCATCCACTTAAAGCCGCTTTTAATGTTTTTTCATAAGTGTTTTCTAACCAAACCAATGTGTTTTTTTGAAAATAATTAGCGGCTTTTCTTAAGAATAATCTGTACACCCACAACATAATTGCAGTAAATACCATAACAGAGCCTAAACCTCTATACTCGCCTCCTACTAGTAAAATTACAATACCAAACAACCCTACAATTGCAGAAATGGTAATGATTCTTTTGATGGGCATATCTTTATCTTCGGTGGTCATAAACTGAGAAACCAAAACAGAATTAAAGAAAATAGCCACTACTAAAGAAGAACCTAAAACTACAGATAATGTAATTGGGAAATAAATCATAAACTGCCCAAAAAGCCCAGGCCATAAACCTAAAGGTACAAAGGCTGCAACTGTAGTTACAGTAGAAATTATAATAGGAAACGCAATTTCTCCAATCCCTTTTTTGGCTGCTTCGATTCTAGATAAACCTTCTTCATCCATTAAGCGATATACGTTTTCTACCACTACAATTCCGTTATCAACCAACATTCCAAGTCCCATAATTAGTCCAAACAGAATCATGGTATTTAGGGTATAACCAATGGCGCCTAAAATCATTAAAGACATAAACATAGACATTGGAATAGCAAAACCAACAAATAGGGCGTTTTTAAATCCTAAAAAGAACATTAAAACAGTAACTACTAAGATAATTCCGAAAATAATATTGTTCACCAAATCATCTACTTGACCAATGGTTTTGTCAGATAAATCGTTGGTAATGCTTACTTCTAAATTCTTTGGAAAATACTCGTCTTTGGCTTTATCGACAATGATTTTTATTTCATCTGCAGCAGCAACCATGTTTTTTCCAGCACGTTTTTTTACATCTAACATAACCACTAGTTTACCATCTTTTCTAGCAAATGTGGTTTTGTCTTTTTCTTTAAAACTTATGGTTGCAACATCTTTTAAGTAGATAGAATTCCCTTTTTCAGACTTAATTACAAAGTTTTTTAAGTCTGATGGTTTTTCGATTTCTCCTAAAATTCTTATGGTTCTTCTTTGCCCACTTGCAATTAAATTACCAGCAGAAGAGGTAATGTTTCCATTCTGGATAGCACCTACAATATCGTTAAAGCTTACTTGCATAGCCATCATTTTATAAATGTCTACAGCCACTTCAACCTCTCTGTCTTGCACACCTCTTATGTCTGCTTGTTTTACTTCATTTAAATCTTCAATTTCATCTTGTAAATATTCTGCAAACTCTTTTAGTTTTTGCAGTGGATAATCACCAGAAATATTAATATTTAAAAAAGGAATCTCTTCTGACATACTTAAATCAAAAGCATTTGGGTCTACTTTTGCACCATTAAACGTAGGCCAATCTTCAGATGCTTTTTCGGTATCTAATTTGTCTTTTACCCGTTGTTTGGCAACTTCTACATCCATGTCATCATCAAATTCTACAATAATCATAGAATAATCTTCTTGAGAAGTTGAGGTAATTTCTACAACACCACTCAACCCTTTTAATTGGTCTTCTAGCGGATCTGTAATTAGTTTTTCTATATCTTCTGCAGTGTTTCCAGGATAGAGAGTGCTAATGTATATTTTGGTTTCTTTAATCTCAGGGAAATCTTCTCGAGGCATACTAAAATATGCAGAAATACCTAAAATTAGAATCAAGAAAATAGCAACATACATCGTGGTTTTATTTGATATGGCCCACGAGGATAGTTTAAATTCCTTGTCAGTTTTTTTGATTTTAGTCATTAGTCTGTGGTCTTTAGACGTTAGTCTTTGGTTAGGTTTAAATATTTTAATAAAGCTGTAATCATTTTTGATAATTCAGCTAATTTTTCTCTTAATATCAAGCTTTCATTTTTTGTAATGAAATTTTGATTATTGACAATAGTTACACATACAACACATTCTTTAATTGAGCCTAAAGAGATTTTAAAAAACCTGCTAAATTGTGGGTTTGTATCTCCAGATTCTTCAGCTATATTTAAAGATATTGATGTTGCTGCTCTTATAAATTGAGAAGTTAATCTATAGTTTTCTTCTGATAGAAATTGTTTTGTAGTATTGTAAACTGTATCAACAAAATCAAGAGATTTTTGATAAACTTTTAAATCTTCAAATTTGAATTTTATTGTTTTCATAATTCTACAATCTACAGTCTAAAAACTACTGACTAATCTTAACTTCTTGCCCGTCTTTAACGGTTCTAGCTCCAGCTTCAATTAATTGGTCTCCAACTGAAATACCCTCTAAAATTTCGATAATATCTCCTTGTGTTTTTCCTGTTTTAACAACGGTTTGCATAGCAGTACCAATATTGTTTTTAATATTTTTTACTACGTATACATACTGTTTGCCTTCAGCATTTTCTGATATAATACTTTGTGGAATTAAAATAGCTTTTGGACTCGTGTAATCGTTAATTTTTAACTTTGCTGTTAAGTTTGGTTTAATACTTCTATCTTGGTTAGGTACTCCAATTTCTACTTTGAAAGTACGATTTGATGGATTGATAAAATTACCAGTTTGACGCACTTTAGTTTCTATAGTTTTGCCTAAAACAGGAAATTGAATTTCTACATCTTTCCCTTTGGTAATATTGGTGATATAGGTTTCTGGCACATCTGCCTCTATATACATGTTGCTAAGATTTACAATTCTAAATATTGCTGAACCTGGACCAGGAGAAACTACGTTACCTTGGTTTTTGATAACTTCATCAATAATACCAGAAAATGGAGCTCTAATGGTAGATTTATCCAATTGTTTTTTTAACTGAGCTAACGTGTTTTTTTGCGCTTCGTAGTTGGTTTTAGTTTGTAAAAACTGAATTTCTGAACCAATTTTCTGTCCCCATAATCTTTTCTGACGTTCGTAGGTTGTTTTAGCGAGTGCAGTTGTGGCCTCTAACTGAGCTACTTGTTGTGCCATACCACCATCATCAATTTTAGCTAAAATTTGTCCTTTTGCTACTTTTTGTCCTTCTTTAACCAAAACCTTTTCTAAGGTACCTGGCATTTCTGGGTAGATTAACACATTTTGTTTTGTTTTTACATTTCCTTGTAATTCTAAAAAATGTGTAAAAACTTCATTTTTAATTGAGAAAGCAGTTACCAAAGGAGTTTTTTTTATAGTATCTAATTTTTCAATTTCTTTGTTAATTTTCTTGATTTTTTGAGAAATATCTGCTAATTGTTTGTCTAACTCAGATTTTTTATTTCTAATTTCTTTTAAATTTTTTGTAGCGATAACATCATCTAAAGATTGTTCTTTTTTCTCTCCACAAGAAGCTAAAATAAGTGTAGTTAAAAGTGCTAAATATATTTTTTTCATGATTTTTTTTATTTTGTGATTGGTAAGTTTAAGGCGTTTTCTAAGGTTGCTTTTTTAGCAATAACATCTAACATAGATTGAATGTAATTTTGCTGTTGTGTATATAGTTGGTTTTGTGCTTGAAGTAAATCGAAACTAGTAGAAATACCTTCAAAAAACTTAATACGTTGTTTCTTTTCTATGCGTTCTGCTAAACCCACATTTTTCTTTGCAGTATTGTAGTTTTCAATACTTAGTTGGTAATCGTTTTTCGCTTTTTTAGCTTGTAAACTCAATCTTTGTTTGGTTTCCTCTAAACGTAAATCTGCAGTTTCTAAAGCTATTTTAGCTTGAGCCGTTTTTGCGGTTCTACCCAAACTACTAAAAATAGGTATGTTTAAACTAACACCAAATAATGATGATTGAAACCATCGTTGTTCACTAGTAAAAAAAGTAAACGAGTTAGAAAAACCTTGGGTACCATAATTCATGAAAGCATTTAAACTTGGCAACGCTTTGCTTTGTTCTAACTTTACCATTAATCTCTTAGTTTCTCTATCGTTCTCTGCAATTTTAAAGTCTATATGATTATTAAAGTTAAACTCTTGAGCTATTAGATCTAAATTTATATTAGTTTCTGTTAAAGAGTCTAGCGTATCTGTTAATATAAGTTTTGTGTTTATAGGATTTCCTATAGAAAGATTTAACATTTGATATGCAATTTCTTTCATTCTAATAACATTGTTTAACTGATTTTTTAAATTACCCAAAGTAATTTCTAATTGCTCTACATCTTCTTCTTCATTCAATCCGTTTTCATAAATCTTTTTAGCATCATTATAATTCTTCTGAAGAATTTTTATGTTTCCTTGTAAAATAGCAATACTATTTTCTGTTACTAAAACATTTCCGTAAGCATTTACAACTGCTTCTCTGGTTAAGAGCTCTGTTTTTTCTTGTGCCTGATTAGAAATTTTTAAATATGTTTTAGAGGCTTGCAAACCTACTAAATAGGAGCCATCAAATAGTAATTGTGTTAGCGTAACAGAAGCATTTATATTTTGTTTTGTTCCAAAAACAAACTCTTCATCTACACCATCTCCATTAATGTCTGCAACAGAAATAGGTTGTTTTAAAAAATTTTGATAATCTACATTAGCATTAAGTTGCGGCAATCCAATGGTAGTAGTTTCCCAAACTTTTTCTTTGGCAGAATTGATATCGTTTCTAGCGGCTTTTGTGTTGTAGCTATGCTCTAGAGCGTATGCAATAGCTTCATCTAGAGAGAGACTCATTTCCTTTTCTTGTGCATTAAAAGCGGTAAGCAAAAAGAAAGTACATATAGCCAATATTGTTTTTTTCATTTGGTTATTGTTTCTGTGTTAATTGATTTTGTAGTTCTTGTAATCCTTTTTCTGTAGCAATGCCACTAATATGATATTCTAAATAGTTGTTCATAAGCTCATTCATAGAAAAGTTGGTTAACGGAAAAATCTCTTGATCTTTAATGGCAATCATTCCATAAAAATAAATTCTAGAAATAAACTCTACATTAATACTTTCTCTAAAAAGTTCTAATCCTATACCTCTTAAAAGATTCTCTTTAATTGTCTTTTGCATAACATGAAATTGTTTTTGCTTTAAAGAGGCATAAATTTTAGGGTAATATTTTTGCAGCTGGTATTGTGGAGATGATTTTTCGTCTTTAAGATGTTTCATTACCATCCTTTTAATAGAAAAAATTTCTTCAATTGGATTTAGTTTTTGCCCACAAACATCATCAATACCACAACAAATAGCAGTAAACATATAGTCTGTAACACCCGCAACTAAATCAGTTTTGTTTTTAAAGTACTTATAGATGGTTTTTTTAGAAACTCCCAAATTACTCGCAATTTCATCCATAGTAACACTCTTAAACCCTAGGTTTAAAAATAAGTCTTTAGATATGTCTAATATTTTTTCTCTCATAAGTAAAGACGCAAATCTACAAAAGGAAACTTTAGAAACAAAAAAAGTTTCCAAAGTTTTAAATATTTTTTAACATTTGAATTATTTATTGAAAATTCTTTACATTATTTTTACAAAAAAATACAATTTGGACATTTTACATTATCAAAAAGAATTTCTAAGCTACTTAGAATCTAAAAAATGGGTGAGAGAACCTAAAAATCTTTACGAGCCAATAGATTATATTTTACAATTAGGAGGTAAAAGAATAAGACCTGTACTTACTTTAATGGCTGCAGATATTTTTTCTGGTGATTTTAAAAAAGCTTTGCCAGCAGCTTTGGCTGTTGAAGTTTTTCATAATTTTACGTTGGTTCATGATGATATTATGGATGCTGCACCTTTAAGAAGAGGGCAAAAAACAGTACACGAAAAATGGAATATTAATACAGGAATTCTTTCTGGGGATGCGATGTTGATTTTGGCCTATCAATATTTTGAAAATTACGATGCAGATGTTTTTCAAAAATTAGCAAAATTATTTAGCAAAACTGCTTTAGAGGTTTGTGATGGACAACAGCTAGATGTAGATTTTGAAACAAGAACAGACGTAACCATAGCCCAGTATGTTAATATGATTTGCTTAAAAACTTCTGTTTTAGTAGCAGCAGCCCTAAAAATGGGTGCAATAGTTGCAAAAACATCCGAAGAAAATGCTAATTTAATTTACGATTTTGGTTTAAATCTAGGGTTGGCATTTCAATTACAAGACGATTTTTTAGACACCTTTGGAGATCCAAAAACCTTTGGAAAACAAGTGGGAGGAGATATTATAGAGAACAAAAAAACATACCTGTATTTAAAGGCTTTAGAAGTAGCAAATGAAAACGATGGCGGGAAACTAAAATACTTGTACAGAAAAAAATTAAAAGAAAATACTATTAAGATTGCAGATGTTAGAAGAATTTTTGAACGGAATGATATTCCTAGCCTTATTAAGCAAGAAATAGAGAGGTATACAGAAAAAGCTTTTGAAACTTTAACTAAAATGGATATTAAAGATGCTGATAAAGAGCGCTTAAAAAGTTTTGGTTTGTGGTTAATGAAAAGAACCGTTTAAGTTTTTTATTTTTTATTGTAAGATTTTAAAATAAATAGTACATTTGCACCCAATAATTTTGGTCCCATAGCTCAGTTGGTTAGAGCACCTGACTCATAATCAGGTGGTCCTTGGTTCGAGCCCAAGTGGGACCACAAAAACCATCCTATTTAAGGATGGTTTTTTTGTGAATTAGGTTAATTTTAAATAACTGATATTAAGCAGTTAATTAATTATTAATTTCCTTTTTAGCTTCTATTATTCATAAATTTCCACTTCATACTTAAGACAAGTCAACGGTTATGCATTTTTAGATTTTTGTCAATATTGTCCAATATTTGTTCTTTTTATCATATTTATTTGCAAATTGAAAACATATGTGTATGATGTTAATTTTTAAATTAAGTCATATTTTGTGATTATCTTATACTCGTTGTACATCTTAAATTGTTTTGTAGGAATTACAATTTACTGTTATATAACAGTTTGCACAACTTTTTCTAGATGCACAATGTGTTGGTTTAATTAATCTTAAAGTAATTATGATAAAAAAAGGTTGGAAACAAGGATAGTACAGGATATTTAAACTTAATTTGTTTTTTATTTTCACATTTTAAAAAAATAAGAAATCAATAAAATAATGAGCAAAACAATTGTTTTAACAGGAGCAGGAGGTGTGCTTTGTAGCACACTAGCCAAAGCATTAGCTAAAGAGGGGAATAAAATTGCAGTATTAGATTTACGTAAAGAGGCAGCAAGTAAAGTTGCCCAAGAAATTATTGATGAAGGTGGAGAAGCAATTGGTGTTGCAGCCAATGTCTTAGAAAAAGAATCACTAGAAAAAGCAAAACAAACAATAAATAATGCTTTTGGTAAAGTGGATATTTTAGTAAATGGAGCAGGAGGCAATCATCCTTTAGGCACTACTTCTAATCCGTTTTTAGAAACAGAAGATTTATTAAATAAAACAGAAGGATTTAAAACTTTTTTTGATTTAGACCCAAAAGGAATCGAATTTACATTTAACTTAAACTTTCTAGGAACGTTAATACCAACACAGATTTTTGGTAAAGATATGGTAGGTAGAGAAGGATGTTCTGTACTAAACATTTCTTCTATGAATGCCTTTACACCGTTAACAAAAATACCTGCTTACAGTGGTGCAAAAGCAGCTGTTTCTAATTTTACGCAATGGTTGGCAGTACATTTTTCTAAAGTAGGTATTCGCGTAAACGCTTTGGCTCCAGGTTTTTTCTTAACCGATCAAAACAGAACTTTATTAACCAATGAAGATGGAAGTTTAACACAAAGAGGTCAACAAATTATAGATCAAACTCCTATGAGTAGATATGGAGAACCAGAAGATTTAATAGGTACAACTTTATGGTTATGTGGAGAGGGTTCTAAATTTGTAACAGGAGTTGTAGTACCCATAGATGGTGGTTTCGCAGCATATAGTGGAGTTTAAGAATTGCTAATTTTTAAAGATAAAATAAAAAATGATCCAAAATTTAGAACAAACATGGCGTTGGTATGGACCCAATGATCCAGTTTCTTTATCAGATATAAAACAATCAGGAGCAACAGGAATTGTTTCTGCATTGCACCACATTCCAAATGGAGAAGTTTGGACAGTTGAAGAAATTACCAAAAGAAAAAAAACCATAGAAAATGTTGGTTTAAATTGGTCTGTGGTAGAATCTGTACCCATTCACGAAAATATTAAAACCAAATCTGGCGATTATCAAAAATATATAGAAAACTACAAACAAACACTTTTAAATTTAGGTGTTTGTGGTATTGATATCGTTTGTTATAACTTTATGCCAGTTTTAGATTGGACACGTACCAATTTAGATTACGAAGTATCTGATCAATCTACAGCATTGCGTTTTGAAGCGGCTGCTTTTGCTGCTTTCGAATTGTATTTGTTAAAAAGACCTGGTGCAGAAAACGAATATTCTGTGGCGCAAAAACAAAAAGCGGCTGAGTTTATCAAAAGTTCATCAAAAGAAGAACAAACCAGATTAATTAGGAATATTATTGCTGGTTTACCAGGTGCTGAAGAAGGATATTCTTTGGAGGAATTCAATCAGATTTTAGCTACTTACAAAAATATTGGTTCTAAAGAATTAAAAGCAAATTTATTTTCTTTCTTGTCAGAAATTATTCCAGCTGCAGAACAAGCAGGTGTATTAATGTGCATTCATCCTGATGACCCTCCATTTCCAATTTTAGGCTTACCAAGAGTAGTTTCTACAGAACAAGATATCGAAGATATTTACAACGCAGTACAATCTCCAAACAATGGTTTAACCTTTTGTACAGGTTCTTTTGGTGTAAGAGCAGATAATGATTTAGCAGGAATGGTAGAACGTTTAGGAGATAGAATTCATTTTATTCATTTACGTGCTACAAAACGTGATGCAGAAGGAAATTTTCATGAAGCAGATCATCTAGAAGGCGATGTAGATATGTATGCTGTACTAAAAGCGTTAATTTTAGAGCAACAAAAAAGAATTGCAGCAGGAAGACAAGATGTAAGAATGCCTTTTAGACCCGATCATGGTCATAAAATGTTAGACGATTTAAATAAGAAAACAAATCCTGGATATTCAGGGATTGGACGTTTACGTGGTTTGGCTGAATTAAGAGGCTTAGAACTAGGGATTAGACGTTCATTATAAAATCGATTAGATTTTAATGCTGAACTTGATTCAGTATCTAATCAATCAAGTTACAATCAAAAAATAAAAAACAAATACTATGGCAACAACTTTCGAAACAAGATACGCTTCAAATCCGCAAGCAGTAAAAAAATACGACACACAAGAAATAAGAGATGAATTTTTAGTTCCAGATTTAATGCAACCAGGAATTATTAAATGGGTATATACGCATTATGATAGATATATGGCTGGTGGAGCTGTACCAACTTCAGGAGCTCTTACCTTAGAAACTATAGATCCTTTAAAAGCTGAATACTTTTTAGAAAGAAGAGAAGTTGGTGTTATTAATGCAGGAGGAAAAGGAACTATTATAGCTGATGGTGAAGAATTTAAAATGTTACATAAAGATGCATTGTATCTTGGTAAAGGGGTTAAAGAGGTTGTTTTTAAAAGTGATGATGCTAACAACCCTGCAAAATTCTATATGAATTCTGCACCTGCGCATACAGCTTATCCAACAAAACAAGTTACAAAAGCAGAAGCAAACAAAATAGAATTGGGTAGTTTAGAAACTGCAAATCATAGAACTGTAAACCAAATGATTATTGGCGGAATTGTAACAACTTGCCAATTACAAATGGGAATGACAGAATTAAAAACAGGTTCTGTTTGGAACACCATGCCAGCTCACGTGCACGATAGAAGAATGGAAATCTATTACTATATGGATATTATGGATGAACAAGCTGTTTGTCATTTTATGGGAGAACCACAAGAAACACGTCATATTTGGATGCAAAATCACGAAGCAGTAATTTCTCCACCTTGGTCTATTCACTCTGGTTCTGGTACTTCAAACTACACATTTATTTGGGGTATGGCTGGTGAAAACCTAGATTACAATGATATGGATGTTGCAAAAATTACAGATTTAAGATAACAGTATGTCTCAAGCATTATTTGATATTACAGGGAAAGTAGCTTTAGTAACGGGCTCTACACACGGTTTAGGAATGTCTATGGCTATGGGATTAGGAAAGGCTGGTGCTACCATTGTTGTGAATGGAAATTCATCACAAGAAAAAATAGACAAAGCAGTTGAATTGTATAAAGCAGCAGGAATTAATGCTGTGGGTTACAAGTTTAATGTTGCAGATGAAGCTCAGGTAATTGAAAACATCAAAAAAATTGAAACTAAAGTAGGTAATATCGATATTTTAGTCAACAACGCAGGAATCATCAAAAGAACACCATTGGCAGAAATGGAAGTTGAAGATTTTAAACAAGTTATTGATATCGATTTGGTAAGTCCTTTTATTGTTTCTAAACACGTTATCAAAGGAATGATGGAACGCAAAGCAGGAAAAATCATCAACATTTGTTCTATGATGAGCGAATTAGGTAGAAATACAGTTGGAGCTTACGCAGCCGCTAAAGGCGGTTTGGTAATGCTAACTAAAAATATGGCTACAGAGTGGGCACGTTTTGGTGTACAAGTAAACGGAATTGGACCTGGGTATTTTGCAACTTCACAGACGGCTCCTATTCGAGTTGATGGACATCCTTTTAATGATTTTATCGTGAACAGAACACCTGCAAAAAAATGGGGAGACCCAAATGATTTAGCAGGAGCAGCAGTGTTTTTATCCTCTAAAGCAAGTGATTTTGTAAATGGACATATTTTATATGTAGATGGAGGAATCTTAGCAACTATTGGGAAACCTTCTAACGAAGAATAAATATTAAAAATTCAGACCTTTCAGGTTTCTAAAACCTGAAAGGTTTAAACAATCAATCTAAATGAAAAAAATAGTTCTCTTTTTTCTTACGGTTTCTCTTTTTGTCAATTGTGATAAAAAAGCTGAAATCATTTCAACAGTAACAGTAAAAAATACTTTAAATATTGATAGAGATTTTGAAACTGTTGAAGTAGATATATCTGAAGTAGCAGCAGAAAAACAAGCTGATGTAGTAGTTTTAGATGCTGATAATAAAGTTGTTACTTCTCAAATTATAGATACAGATTTAGATGGTAAAAATGATGTGATTTTGTTTCAACCATCAATTAAAGCAAACGCTACAAAAACATATAAGTTATCAATTTTTGATAAAAAACAAGACTCAGTAATTAATTACTGTTTTTCACGTTTTGTACCAGAAAGAACAGATGATTATACATGGGAAAACAATAGAGTTGCTTTTAGAACTTTTGGTCCAGTAGCCCAAAAAATGGTAGAAGATGGTGTAAAAGGAGGAACCTTGTCTAGCGGAATAGATGCTTGGTTAAAACGTGTTGAATATCCAATTATCAACACTTGGTACAAAAGAAACGATGTTAAAAAAGGAGCCTATCATAAAGATCATGGAGAAGGTTTAGATAATTTTCATGTTGGTGTAAGTAGAGGTATAGGAGGTACAGCCGTAAAAGTTGATACATCTTTTTACTTTTCTAAGAACTTTACCTCTTACAAAACCATTACCACAGGTCCGTTAAGAACCAGTTTTGTGTTAACCTATGCTACTTGGGATGCTAATGGTAAACAAATCGATGAAACCAAACACATCTCTTTAGATTATGGTCAAAACTTATCTCGTTTTGAAATTGATGTAAAAGGAACAGAAACCATTGCAGCTGGAATAACTTTACACGATAAAAAAGGCGTTACCAATCAAAATGACGCTAACTTTTGGGTTAGTCATTGGGAAACCTTAGACGACTCTGAAGTAGGAACAGGAATTGTAACTACAGAACCCTATTTTTCAGGTTCAGAAAAGTTTGTTACATCTAGAAAAGACGAAAGCAATCACTTTTTACACTTAAATGTAGTTGATGACAAAGTTGTTTTCTATAGTGGTTTTGGATGGAAAAAAAGTAAACAGTTTACAACTCAACAAGAATGGGAAAATTATTTGTCAGATTTCTCAAAAAAAATAAATACTCCATTAATAGTAACCAAAAACTAATCACCCTTAAACAATGAAGAAGCAAAACTTTTTTCAATCCATATTTGTTTTAACTATTTTGTTATTCTTTTTGGGTTGTCAATCAAACACTTCAGTATCAACTTTACGCTTAGGACATTCTTTGGACACGCAACACCCAGTGCATAAAGCAATGGTTATTTTTGGTGAAGAGTTAGAAAAACAGTCACAAGGAAAACTCAAAGTAAACATTTATCCAAGTGGTCAATTAGGTGGCGAAAGAGAATGTTTGGAATTATTGCAAATTGGTAGTTTAGATATTACTAAAGTTTCTGCAGCAGTTTTAGAAAACTTTATACCAGAATATAAAGTATTTAGTGTGCCTTATATGTTTAGAGATAAAGCACATACATTTAGCGTTTTTGATAGTGAAATTGGTGAAAGTTTATTGTTAAAGGGAGAAAAATTTAGACTTCGTGGATTAACATTTTATGATGCTGGAAGTAGAAGTTTTTATATGAAAGAAGCACCTATAAAGTCTCCTGCAGATTTAAAAGGAAAAAAAATTAGAGTACAAAAAAGTAATATGGCTGTGGCTATGGTGAATGATTTAGGAGGTTCTCCAACACCCATTTCTTGGGGAGAATTATATACAGCATTACAACAAGGAGTTGTTGATGGCGCAGAAAACAATCCACCAAGCTTTTATACCTCTAAACATTATGAGGTTTGTAAGTATTATTCTTTAGATGAACATACAGCTGTACCTGATGTTTTATTAATAGGTACAGATACTTGGAGCCGTTTAAATAATCAACAGAAAGATTGGGTAAGAAAAGCGGTTAAAGTAAGTACTATTGCACAAAGAAAATTATGGGCAGATTCAGAAAAAGCATCTTTAGAAGCAGTAAAAAAAGCAGGTGTACAAGTTGTTTATCCTGATAAAAAACCTTTTGAAGAACAAACCAAAGGAATTTTAAAAATGTTTGATGGAAATGAGGAGATGAAGTCTTTAATAACTTCGATTAAAAATCAACAATAATGAGAGCAAAAATAGATAGCGTTTTAGAAAAATTAGTACTTTTTATTTTAGTATTAATGCTTGCTAGTGTCGTTTGGCAAGTCTTTTCGAGATTTGTGTTAAGAGCACCAAGTACCATTACTGATGAAATTTCTAGTTTCTCATTAATTTGGGTGGGTTTGTTAGGAGCAGCCTATGCAGCAGGTAAAAATTTGCATTTGGCAATTGATTTAATTCCAGAAGATGTTATTAAAAAAAGACAAGGGTTGTTTAACGGAATTGTATTTATATCGATAGCAGTTTTTGCATTAACAGTAATGATTATTGGTGGATTTAGATTGGTGCAATTGAGTTTTCAATTTGGCCAAACATCAGCAACCCTAGAAATTCCTTTAGGATTTATTTATATGGTAGTTCCAATTTCTGGAGTTTTAATTTGCTACTATAGTATCGATACATTAATCAATTTAAGAAAATTAAATAAAGCATAATTATGAATTTAGTAGAAGTCCTTATTTTAGTTATTAGCTTTTTGGTTTTCTTATCATTAAGAGTACCTATAGCGTTTGCAATTGGTTTAGCTGCTTTATTTACCTTATTAAGTGCTATGCCGTTTTTACCATCGGTAACTACATTGGCGCAAAGAATGGCAACCTCTTTAGATAGTTTTACACTCTCTGCAATCCCGTTTTTTATCTTAGCAGGTCAAATTATGAACAGAGGAGGAATTGCAGTTCGGCTTATCAATTTTGCCAAAGCCATAGTTGGACCACTTCCTGGTGGATTGGCTTTTGTAAACATTATTTCTTGTATGTTATTTGGCGCAATTTCTGGTTCTGCAGTAGCTGCAGCATCAGCCATTGGTGGGTTTATGAATCCGATGATGGAAAAAGATGGGTATGACAAATCGTTTAGTGCAGCAGTAAATATTACGAGTGCAACAACAGGTTTAATTATTCCGCCTAGTAACGTACTTATTGTATATTCTTTAGCAAGTGGTGGAGTTTCTATTGCAGCCTTGTTTATTGCAGGTTATGTTCCGGGTTTATTAATCGGTTTGGCATTAATGATTGTAGCTTTAATCTACTCAATCATTAAAAAATATCCAACAGACAAGTTAGTAGGTTTTAAAGAATTTTTTAAAAGATTTGTAGATGCTTTTCCAAGTTTGATGTTGTTAGTTGTTGTAATTGGAGGAATTGTAGCTGGTATTTTTACAGCCACAGAAGCTTCAGCTATTGCAGTAATTTACACGCTATTTTTAGGTTTTGTATATAAAGAAATTACCTTTAAAGATATTTCTCCAATATTGCTAGAAACTGTAAAAACCTCAGCAATTGTTTTGTTGTTAGTTTCAACATCTATAGCAATGTCTTGGGTAATGAGTTATGAAAATATTCCACAAGAAATTAGTAATACATTACTATCTATTAGCGATAATCCCATTGTCATTTTAATTATCATCAACTTAATTCTATTGTTTGTAGGTGTTTTTATGGATATGACTCCAGCGGTTTTAATCTTTACACCCATCTTTTTACCAATTGTTACAGAATTAGGTATGAATCCAATTCACTTTGGAATTATAATGATTATGAACTTATGTATTGGTTTATGTACGCCACCTGTAGGTTCTGTGCTCTTTGTAGGATGTAGTGTGGCCGATTTAAAAATACAGCAAGTTATAAAGCCATTATTGCCATTATTTTTAGTAATGATAGGTGTGTTGCTCTTAATTACGTATTTCCCAGATTTAACATTGTGGTTACCAAGACAATTTGATTTATTGTAAGAATATAGTGTAATTTTGTGCTCTTATATCAATTGAAGATTACAATAATCAATGACACAAAATAAAGCGATTTTATATATGGTTTTTAGTGCAATAGCATTTGCGCTAATGGGTTCTGTTGTAAAATATTTAAGTACATTTAATGTGTATCAAGTTGTGTTTTTTAGATCTGTAGGAACTTTATTGTTTACAATTCCTTTAGTTTTAAAACAGAAAGTTCCTTTTTTGGGAAACAATAAAAAATGGTTATTCATAAGAGGTGTTACAGGTGTAATTTCTTTAACCTGCTTTTTTCAATCTTTAAATTATTTATCTATTGGCACTGCAGTTTCTTTACGTTATACAGCACCTATATTTGCAGCTATTTTTGCACTTTTATTTTTAAAAGAAAAAATTAAACCAATACAATGGTTCTTGTTTTTTATCGCTTTTTTAGGAGTTTTAATCATCAAAGGTTTTGGTGCAGATGTAGCAACTTTAGGTTTGCTTTTTGTGTTATTTTCTGCTATTTTTTTAGGGATAATTTTTGTTGTAATTCGTAAAATAGGGAATACCGAACATCCATTAGTGATCATAAACTATTTTATGATTATGGCTTTTGTTTTTGGTGGGTTACTATCTATAAAATATTGGATTCAGCCTAACTTAATAGAATGGATTCTTTTTATAAGTACAGGTGTTTTTGGTTATTTTGGTCAGTTGTATATGACCAAAGCCTTTCAAGCAGAAGAAACCAATCTAGTTGCTCCCATAAAATATTTGGAGGTAATTATTACCATAATTATCGGAACATTTTGGTTTGGAGATATCTATAATGGTTGGACAATCTTAGGAATTGTATTGATTCTTTCTGGGTTGATTTACAATATCTACATCAAAAGAAAAACAACCTAAATTTCTATCGATTTTAGCTTGTAAATTTATCCAATATTTTCATTACTTCAACGCCATCTTTAACTGTACAAGGATTTTTTGCATTTCCTAAAAAGTAATTTACCGTTTGCTCGATTAAGGGTTGTTGTACGTGTGCAGGATTTTCGAATGAAAAAACTTCTTCCTTATCAGTAGTATTTAAAAACACTTCTTCTCCGTAAAAAGAGAAGGTAATTGTACCATTTTCACCGTAAATTCTACATTCGTCTTTTACATCTTTTTCAGAAGCTATAAAATTCCAAATTCCTCTAAATTGTACCCCGTTTTCAAATGCAATAATTCCGTTTACAATATCTGCTACTTTATTGTTTTGGGTTGAGGTTGAAAATCCTTCCGCTTTTTCGATTTTACCAAAATAATGATACATCAAATCTATTTGATGAGGGCCAATATCGTGAAAATAGCCACCACCTGAGGTTTCTGGTTTTAAACGCCAATTGTCATCCGTTTTAGCAATAACATTATTTGTTGTTGATTGTAAAATGGTAATATCCGCAAACAATACTTTCCCTATACAGTTTGCGTCTAGTAATTCTTTTACTTTTTGAAAGGCAGGTAAATTTCTTCTGTAATGTGCAACTACTATTTTATCATTTTCATTTACCAATGCTTTCAGCTCTAAGGCTTCATCAGTATTTATGGTCATAGGTTTTTCTAAATACACAAATTTGCCAGCTGCTAAACATTTTTTCGCAATTTCTAAATGTGTAGAGGGTGGAGTTGCAATATACAGCGCATTTATTTCTGGATGATTGATAATAGCATCAACAGAATTATAAAAAAAAGGCACATTGTGTCTTTCAGCAAAATCTTTCGCTTTTTCGCCATTTCTTCGCATTACAGCAACCAATTCGGAGTTTGCTACCTTTTGAAAAGCAGGACCACTTTTTACTTCTGCAACATCACCACAACCAATAATTCCCCATTTTATAGAAGTATTCATATAAATTTATTTAAAGTTAAAATAGTTTTTTGCATTATGATAACAAATATTACTTACAATTTTACCTAAAAAAGCTTCATCAGCTGGTAACTCTCCATTTTCAACATCAGTTCCAATTACATTACATAAAATACGTCTAAAGTATTCGTGCCTTGGAAAAGATAAAAAGCTTCTCGAATCTGTTAACATTCCAACAAAACAAGACAATAAACCTAAATTAGATAAGGTATTTATTTGTTTTTCCATGCCATCTTTTTGGTCTAAAAACCACCAAGCAGCACCATATTGCATTTTTCCTTTTATGGTACCATCATTAAAATTTCCAATCATAGTTGCAAAAACTTCGCTATCTGCAGGATTTAAATTGTACACAATTGTTTTTGCCAATTGATTTGTGCTATCTAATTTATTTAAGACACCACTTAAAGCACGAGCTTGAGAAAAATCACCTATAGAATCAAAACCAGTATCTGGACCCAGTTCATCCAGTAATCTTTTGTTATTATTTCTAATTGCACCTAAGTGAAACTGCTGTGTCCAGCCAATTTTGTGGTACATTTTACAAAGTTCAATTACTGTTTTAAATTTAAAGAAATCAACTTCTTCTACAGTTAAAGCTTGATGGTTTTGTACTTTGTTAAAGAGTGTTTGTATATCATAAATGTCACTTTCAAAAAACGACAACTGCTCAAAACCATGATCAGATAATCTACCTCCATTGTCATTAAAGAACTGAATCCTACTTTCTAAAGCGCTTAGTAAATTATCGTAATTATGAATGCTAATATTGGATACTTTTTCAAGTTTAGTTAAATATTCATTATACGTTTTGGTGTTTTCAACAGCAAAAGAATTATCGGGTCTAAAAGTAGGGAATGCCTGAACTTTTGAAGCATCTTTTTGAATAGCAATATGATATTCTAAAGAATCTGCAGGATCGTCTGTAGTACATAAACTTTCTACGTTCTGCAGTTGCAATAATCCGTTAGCAGAGTGCGATTTTTGTTGTAAGATTTTTGACGTCTTTTCGTAAATTTCCTCAGCGTTCTGAGGGGTCAAAATTTCATGAATATCAAAATAAGCCTTTAGCTCTAAAGCAGTCCAGTGAAATAGAGGGTTCTTAATGGTGTAAGGCACTACTTCTGCCCATTTTAAGAATTTTTCTTTATCAGTAGCATTACCAGTAATGTATTTTTCATCAATACCAAAAGCGCGCATTGCGCGCCATTTGTAATGATCTCCATACAGCCATACCTGGGTGATGTTTTCAAATTGTGTATCTTCTGCTATTTGTTTTGCTGATAGATGATTATGATAATCTATAATAGGTAGATCTTTTGCAAAATTATGATAAAGTTTTTTTGTAAAATTGTTCTGTAACAAGAAATCTTTGTTTAAAAATGAATTCATTTTTATAAATATTAAAAATTCTAAATGTTTTTATTTTAATGCAAAGATAGTACGTATAATGCTTATTTATAAATATAGAACTATATTAATATTAACCCGTTGTGCATTTTAAATAATGCTAATTTTAATATTATTAATATTCCTATCGAATATAAATTTATTGATGTAC
>NZ_CANNFF010000012.1 GCF_947503855.1 uncultured Polaribacter sp.
AGAAAAAGGCAACTGGATATTAGAGTAATGTTATGAAAGAATTTCATTCTTTTGTTTAAAACTATGGATTTCAAATCAATAGTGGTTTATTTGATAAGAAATTTTAAAATTACCTGTAATTTGTGAATTCCCGAAGTTGCCCACAAAAAGCGAAAGTGTTTCGCTTGAAGTTAGATCTCCTGTTTTATGGTTAGTAATAGAACGTATTCCAATATCAATAGAATCATTAGAGGATGTTTTAAAACTCCTTTTAATTGCTGATTTTTTTTTAGTTAAACGTTTAGCACCAGTATTGGGTTTAAAAGTCCATTGCGCCAAAACATCTATTTCTTTGCTTGGAAAATCTACTTTTACATTGGGAATCTCTATTTCAATTATTTCGTCCTGAGGAAGATTTTCAGGATCTGAACAGGAAATGAAAAATACCAACAAAATAAGTAATAAATTAAAATTTTTCATTAATTTTTTTTAAAATAATTAAATCAAATATAATCTTTTTTCAGTTATTTTTTTTTCTAAAAAACTTTTGGAGCAAACTGTTTTGTTAACAATCAGTCGTGAAGATTTCGAGTACCAAAATCGTTGTTTCATACTTTACTAAAGTAACCAGTAACTTAACTTTTAAGATATAATATAACCACTTTATAATTATCTTTTTATACGTCCCGAGCAACCTCTCGAGCAACCCCAAAAACCAAAAAAACCCGTAAATCATTGTTTATAAATGAGTTACGGGGTAATTTTGTGGTACCTCCAGGAAGAAATTACTTTATTTCATTTAATCTCAAAAACACCTAAATCATTAAAAATTAATGATATAACATCATTTTTATTATAAAGACATAAAATGAAATAAAGACAAATAAACTACAAATAACTAAACTGCGCACACCTTTGAGCACACCCTTTATGCGCTGTATATTAGCCGTATGAAGAAAATAATTAAACCACAATTAGGAACTGTAAGGTACAATTTGAAGGAGTCCAAAGAGACATTAAAACAAAGTAGAAAAGAAAGTCCAATTTCATTGTGGTTTTCCTATGGGAAACGACAAAGATTAAGATATTCAATTGGAATATCAGGAGGTTATGCAGATTGGGATTTTGAAAGACAAAGGGTTAGAAGAAATCGAAGTCTTATAATTAATTCAGCAACAGTTAATAGGTACCTTGACAAGTTACAGAATGAACTCATTCGTGATCATTCGGAATTAGTATTGGAGGGAAAAGAAGTCAATAATGAAGTTTTAAGATCTATTCTCGATAGGTTGACAAATCGAAATATTGAATCAGAAGTAAAAGTAATTCAAGATGATTTTTTTGTTTTTGCAGATGAGTTCATCGAGGAGAAGAGGGGTAGTATTGAAAATGTTACTTTACTACTATATAAACAGTCCTTAAAGAAACTTAAATTGTTTTCAGATTCCACAACATCAATTGATTTCACATCTTTCACAAGACCTATTTTAAACGACTTTAAGAGGTTTTTGGAGGTTGAACAAGGGTTTAAATTAAACACCATTTCAAAACATTTCAAATCAATAAAAACAATTGTGTTGGAGGGGAAGAGGAGAGGTTTAATTGGAGATGTAGATTTCAGGTTGTTTTCAATTCCAACGGAGGAGCCAACAAAGATTTATTTAAGTGAGAATGAAATATGTAAGATGAAGGATTTAGATCTTTCAAATGACAAGACTATGGAGTTGGCAAGAGATATTTTCTTAGTGGGTTGTTATACTGGACAACGAATTAGTGACTACAATAGATTATCTGGTATTGATATTGTAGAAAAGGATGGGGTCCATTTTTTTGAAATTCTTCAAAAGAAAAGTGGTGTTAAGGTTAACTGTCCAATCACACAGGAACTAAAAGAAATTATGCACAGATATAATAACCAACCCCCTCCAAAACTATCAGACCAAAAGATAAACAAGTATCTCAAGTTGATTGGTAGAAGATTAGATATGAATGAAGATGTTTTATGTCATGATACAAAGGGAGGAGTAAAAAGAACCTATATTCGTCCAAAGTGGGAAATGTTGGAGTCACATACTGCACGTAGAAGTTTCTGTACCAATATGTACTTAAAAGGAATGTCAATTCAAGATATCATGCATTTTTCGGGTCATAAAACTGAAAAGGAATTTCTTAAGTATATTAGAATCACATCAGATGAGCGCACCCGACATATACTGAGACAGGGATTTTTTAATGTGTAAATTATAAAGTTATAAGGTGCTTTAGTTACCAGTAACGTTAGTCAACTTCTCTAAAACCTTTAAAAAATCCAATTGTAAAATCTACAATCCATTTAATGGATAAAAAACTAAACCACAAAATAGAGATGAAAATGTGCCAAAATACTTTAATGAAATTAACAAAGAGAATGATCAACATGTAGATCATTTGAAAAGTAGCAGCGTTTTTCCCTCTTACTTGAACACCTCCTAATTTGAAACTGGAGTAATTCGGTTTTAGGATGTTATAAGAACCTCTTTTATTTTTGAGGGAGGTACTAATCCCATTTTTTGAAACATTAAAGTTAAAAGGACCACTATTGTATCTTCCAATGAACTGAAAGTTTCCGTTTTGGAAACCCATTCTTGCTCCCTTAAATAATCGTTTGTGAAGACGAAGTCCGTGTTTAGTGTTTATAGTAGCGCCAACTCCATCTCCTTTAAATGTTTTCGTTGCAGAAACACCACCAGTTCTTGAAACTCGGACATTTTTTCCTCTGTATTCTATTCTTTTTGAAGGGTTGTCTTTATCTTTTGAATTAGTGCTTGACATGAGTCAAAATTAAGAAATTAAAATAAGGAGATTGAGATGTTTGAATTTTGATTTCCCCTCCCCCTATTAATCAAAGTTGCAGCAAAAGTAAATCTATTTGTGACTTAAGTTTTACTTACCATTCTGAATAGGGTCAGTATTTGGCATTAGTTTATTAAGGATGAAATAAACCGGGCAGAATTTTGTCATTGGACTTATAAGTTGAAGTCCGCCAACTGCTACCGCGATCCACACAAAGTTCAAGTTGGATGTGTATAGCGTTAAGCCTGCACTTATTAAATACAAGACTCCTACAATTGCATCATGTGCTCTTACTTTAGAAACATTTTTTTCCATATTGATTTATTTTATTGGTTTAGAGCAAGATAATAATTTTAAAGTAAAAAAACCGCTATACTACAATAGTATAACGGTTTTATCATTATAAGTTGCTCCCCCTATTATTCAAAGATGCAGCCAAGAATTTCTTAATTCACCTTCCTCGCTACATAGAAACCATACCCAAAGTAATCCTTAAACCTTTTGTATAGCTCTATTTCATCTTTGTAAGATTGAACAACTTCTTTTGTCTCTTCGTCTTTGGAAAGATCTTTCTTAAGAGTTGCGAGCTCCTTTTCTAAAGGACTATAGTAATTGCTGAGCCAACTTTCTTCAGATAGAATGAAATGATCAAGGAGTTGGTATCCGGATTTTATAACTATGGGATTGCTTTTAATGCGCAATTTCAAATGGGGAACAACCTTTGTAAATTTTGAAAACTTTACAGACAGAAGACAAAGTAGGTTTTCACCTTTGGTTTTGCCACCACACGACAATCCAGAATTTCCAGAAATTTATGCGCCTACGGACGGTTTTATTTTTAGTGTAGGAGTAATTATTAAACCTTTTGGTCAAAAAAGATGAAAGGTTTGCATTGTCCTGATTTTCGATTTTTTTTATGAGCGCAATTTTTATTTCCTCTATCAAAATTTCTGTTTCATCCTTTATGATTTCAAAACCGTGTTTGCTCAGCACTTTTTCTAATTCTAATGTTTGGATGCCTGTCTTTTTGTTTAGAACAATTTGTCCAAGCTCAACCGTTTTTATGTCACAACCCAATTCTTCCAACTCCCTTAATACAGTTGATTTGCATCTGTCACATACCATATTCTTTATGTTAAGGGTTTGTTTCATAATACTTTTTATAGTGCCTGAAATGGGAAGGGCTATTAACCAACCAACCAGTATTTCCTTCCCATATCAGGGCATTATTTTAATGTTTCTTTTAGGTTCTTCATATAATCAATAATCAAGGTCTTTTCAGAATTGGACAACTTAGCATCCTTGTGAATCAAGGTGTAAGATGCTAGTGGCATCTCATCATCTTTAACCTGACTAATTATTGACTTTAGTTTGCTGTTTTTTCTTCGGTTGGAATACGCATCCCATTCATTGAAATTCAATTCTTCCTTTCCTTCATTAATGTGGTCTTCTAAAAACCAAGCAACAGGTTGTACCTTATTGTACCAAGGGTATTCTGTGTTATTACTATGACAATCATAGCAGGACTCTTGTAATAATGCGCTTATGTTTTCTTGGGTGTTGTTTACCAACAAGAAGTCAGTTTTTGGCACAGTATCACTTTGATTGAGGTCTGTGGGCACAAACTGTATGCCCACAAATCCAACCAATAAAATCAGTGCTATGATTTTTACAATTTTCATTTAGTTAATTTCTCGCTGTACTTTACCACATTTCAACATCTGGCTTCCATAATATGGATTGCGTATTTCTTCCTTTGTACTCAACCAAGCTGTACCGCCATCATACATTGGACAAAATTGCTCGTATAGTTTCACTTGTGTTCCCGTAATAGCTACCATATCAGTAACATCTTTGCTCAAAACTTTAAAATGTTCGCGTTGGTGTTTAATATCACTTTCACTGATATGTTCTGCGTGCTCGATAGCATCTTCCATAATGTCCTTTAATTCTGATTGCTGAGCATCCGTATATTTTGAAATGTCAAGCTTTCCTAATGATGTTGCGAGGGTTGCACCCAATTCTTTAGCTTTGGCATTATCATCTGCCACTAAGGCATCCTTTAAGTTGAAATAGTCATTTAATATTGTTTGGGAATTTCCATCTCCGTTCATTGCCATTTCCTTTTTATCCACATCGTGGTGACCATCGGAATTATCGTGGTTCATTTTTGAATGGTCTTCCTCAGTAATCATTTCAGAATTGGTACTGTTTTCTGTTTTCGCATCTTTACAAGACATTGCTGATAAGCTTATAAATGCCATTACCATAATTGTTGTTAATCTTACTTTTTTCATTGTTTAAAATTTAATTGTTATTACTTGATTTATTATTCTATTACTTGTTTTACTTCTCCACAGGTTAGCATTGCGCTGCCAAAATATGGATTGATTACTTTTTCTTCTTTGCTCAACCAATATGCACCATTGTTGTTATCTGCCATAGGGCAAAATTCCACATAAACCTTTTCATTAACACCAAACAATTGAACAGCATTGATTAGATGTGATGATAAATATTTAAAATGGTCTCTTTGTGCTTTTATATCGGATGTTTCAGAAATTGAGGTCGCTGAAGGTTTTATTTCCTTTTCTAATGACATCCAATGATTATGCGCCTTATTGTTTGATAACAATTTCATATCTACTCTGGTTAAATTGTTTAGTAAACTTATTACACTTTCAGAAGCGCCTTTTGAGTCTTCTTTCACTAAAGCATCTTTTAAATTGATATACGCATTGAAAACAGCTTTTAACTGCTCTTGAAATTTCGCTGATACTTTCAGACGCTCATTCATAATAGTGTGGTCACTTTCTGTGTTGGGTGAATTGTTATCCATACCTAAATGACCCTCGTGACCTGTCATTACTTTACCACCATCTTTATTCATCAAAGACTTTTTGCCTTGTAATTGTGCTGCTGCATCAACCGTAAATGTACCGTTAGTCACTATTTCATTTCCAACAAATAATCCTTCTAAAACTTCATATTCATTACCAATTTGATTGCCTAATTTAATTTCACGCATTTCAAAAATAGTTTGGTCTGGATTTGTTTTAAGGTACACCACAGAACGTTCACCTGTCCATAACACAGAAGATGAAGGAATTGTTAATACTTCGTCATTTTTAGCTGTACTGTCTTCAATATTTGCGATTACAAACATTCCTGGTTTAAATACATCGTCCTTATTGTTTAAAACAACACGCAAGGTAACAGTTCTTGTTTTGGTGTTTAAAACTGGGTCAATGAAATCAACTTTACCTTTAAATTCTTTATTAGGATAGGCATTGGTTGTTATCATCACTTCCTGTCCTTTTTTAAAGCGGTTAATCTGATTTTCATACACATCAAAATTTCCCCAAACTGTGTTGAGATTGGCAATTTTTAATATGGGTTGACCTTGTTTAATGTAATCGCCTTGCTCTACTAATTTTTCTGTAACAGTACCCGAAAAGGTTGCATACACAGGAAAGTTTTCTTTCACTTTTCCTGTTTCTTCAATCTTATTAATTTGATTTTCAGAG
Organism: uncultured Polaribacter sp.; assembly: GCF_947503855.1. GTDB lineage: Bacteria > Bacteroidota > Bacteroidia > Flavobacteriales > Flavobacteriaceae > Polaribacter. Next base: position 6,339 of record NZ_CANNFF010000012.1, read on the forward strand.
AGCTTCCATAATTTCAATTTATTACGGACTGCTTTGTATAAAGCAGGTTGTGATTCTTTTAAAGATGCTGCTGTAATTAATTCTTGTTGTGCTGCATAGAGTTCTGGCGAATAAATGGTTGCCAATAATTGACCTTTACGAACTTCTTCGCCTGTAAAACTCACATTCAAACGTTCAATTCTTCCAGCGAAATAACTTACCTGTACTGCATTTGCTTCTTCGTTTTCAGCAATTTTACCAGATAATTTGATAGTATTGCCTTCAACATTGCCTTTACCAACAATAGATGTTTGAATATTAGCTAAAGCAATTGCGTTTTCAGTCAATTTGAATTGGTCTGCTAATAAACCATCACTTACACCATCAGCAGGAATTAAATCCATACCACAAATAGGGCAATCTCCTGCTTCTGGTTGCATAATCTGTGGATGCATTGAACAGGTCCACATTTGATTGGTTTCTGTAACTGCATCGTGATTATGGTCTGTTTCTTCTTTTGGTGAGCCACCAAACAGTATCCACCCTAAAAGTAGACCAACAGCTAATATTCCGAGATAAACTATATACTTTTTCATTTCTTTATTTTTTTTCGTTTTAATAATTTCCTAATTGAAGGTGACGAGGTGTACCACAACAAAAACCCACTTAAAACGGTTATCAATCCTAAAAGTGAAAAGGCTCTCAAAACAATGGTATTAAAATTGTCTCTGCCTTCATAGTCCATGGTATGTGTCATCCATAAAAAATCAAACCAACGCCAAGAACGATGTCTTACGGTTTGAAATTTTCCGTCGCTTACAGAAACGTATGCTTTTAGTGCTTCATCTGTTTTATATGAGATAACATAAGCAGGTAGTAGTTTTTCTCGATACTCGTGGTGTTTTCCAGTTTCCGTAATTTGCTCAACAGATTCTACCTCTAAACCACTTTTCATATGGTTTTTGGCAATATAGAGTGCCTCTTTCTGCGTAATACTATTTTTTGGCATTCCATCTAAAGCATTATACAATTGCTCTTTATTTATCCAATAGTACGGTGCATTATCAATATCTCTTAATTCAATAGTCTTTATACCATTTGGAACATCCATTTCTGAAGGACTTATTAAACTATTAAATGCTTTGGGTTGATACTTCAAGTTTTTAAATTGGTCTCCGTGTATTTCATCGATGTTCGTCCAACTAAAGTATAAACCACTAATAGTCCAAAACAGGAATTGAATCCCTAAAAAGAGACCCAAATACCTGTGGGTTTTTCTAATTTTTAACGCAGTATGCCTATTTACCATAACAATTTAATTTATAAGCATTAATGTCGCCATTACAATCATAATAGCATTTTCAATAAAAGTGGCTTCTGTCATAGGTAATTTTAAAGCAGTACCTAAACACGCACATCGTATTGATTTTTTGTCCAATAATGTTTTTGTTACTCCAATTGTTGTTATCCCTAATACTATAAGTGTAATTATTAAAGCTATATTAATTTCAAACCGCAATAAAAACATCAGTCCTAAAGCTGTTTCAATAAATGGATAAACTTTCCCATAAAAAGGAACACGTTTAGCTAAAGGGTCGTACATACGAAAGGATTCAGGAAAGCCTTTTAAATCTAACATCTTGAAAAAACTAAACACGATGTAAAATAACCCCATAAAGTCGAGCATAAAAGCGCTCCAAGTCCAATTTTTATAATGTAATAATACACTTGCAGTTGCTATATAAAAAATGATAAGCAATAAAGGTTTTAGCTGTTGTAATTTACTTTTTTCTTCTTCCATAGGCATTGCCGACATACTTGAAGATGCAAACACATTCTTCTCTTTCTTTTCAGATAAAGTATACTTTTCTGGTAATGCTTTTTGTAGTATATCAGTTGAAATATGTTTATTCATTTTCACTTCTGCCTCACCTTTTTCAAGATTAACAGACACCTCTGATACGTGGTCTATTTTACTTAAATATTTCTCGACGGAAGCCTTACAGTTATTGCAAGTCATTCCCGCAATCTTATATGTGTGTTTCATTATTGCTGTGTTAAATAATTAATAATCGTTGATTGAACATAATAAGTTCTAATTGATTCTATTTGGTTCATTTGAAACTTTAGTTGTAGTTCTTGAATATCCAAAACATCATTAAAATCTATCGTTCCTGTTTCGTAGCTTTTGATTAAAATGTCTTCTGCATCTTTAGCTTGCTTTAAGTTTTTTGTTTGAGTAGCATAACTTATTCTTGCAGAAATGCTTTCGTTATTTGCTTTGTCTAAAAGCGTTTCCAATGCATTTAAACGTTCCTGTTTTTGAGCAGTAATTTCCTGCTGCTGCAAATCATTTTGTTTGGTTTGGGATTTATATTTCTTATTGAAAATTGGGATAGATACCGAAACCATTGGCATTACAATATCCTTTCCGTTATCGCTGAAATCCATATTTGGTCTTTCAGCAACATTGATATAATCTAATCCAAAACCAATCATTGGACTGCTTTCTTTTTGATTTAATAATTCTGATTGCTCTATGGATTTATAAAGTTTATCATATTTTAGTAATTCGGGATGTAATGCTAAATTTTCAGAAGTAATATCAAAGTCTTCAGAAGGTATCAGTAAACTATCTACCACATTCACGGTAACATCATTATCTCTATTCAATAGATTATTGAAGTTAGTTTGTTCTGCTAAAAATTGTTGTTGCAATACGTCTTTTAATTGTTGCATTTCGTTCTGACGCATTTGCAATCGCAACACATCTACTGCGGATGCTTTACCAACCTCAACAGATGTTAGTGCTAATGTTTCGTAAGTTTCTAATAGTTTGATGTTTTCAGTTAACACCTCTTGCTTTGCTTTGTTGGCGTATAGATTAAAATAGGATTGTGATACCGAAGCCATTAGTTTTCGCTTTGCGATAACAATGTCCTCGTATTTAGCATCTGCCAATGAACTTACATAGTTTTCTCTCGATGTAATGGTTCCGAACCACGGTAACATTTGTTTAGCAGATACTTTAAAGCGTTGTGCACCTGTTCTGGTTTCCGGTTCACTTACAAAGTAACCAACACCAAATTCGGTATTAGGAATGGTGTTAACCTCGTTTACTTTTTCAGAAGCTCTTTTGTATTGTAACTCAAACTTTTGAATTTCTGGATTTTTTGTTAAAGCTTCATCAATAAATATTTCTAATTGTTGAGCGTTTGTAAAGAAACTCAAGAAGCAAGAAACAAGAATCAAGACGAGTTTAATATTTATTATTTTATTTTTCATTTGATGTTCTTTTAAGTTGAACTTCTGCCTTCCAGCTATACAATACTGGTACAACAAACAAAGTGATTAAGGCAATGAGCATTCCGCCAAAACTTGGAATTGCCATCGGAATCATTATGTCGCTTCCTCGACCTACAGAGGTTAATACTGGTAATAATGCTAAAATGGTTGTAGCTGTAGTCATTAAACACGGTCTGATTCTTTTTTCACCAGCTTCTACAATAGATGCTCTAATTTCCTTTTTATTCTCTGGTATATTTCTATCAAAAGTTTGCGTTAAATAGGTTGCCATTACTACACCATCGTCTGTTGCTATACCGAAGAGTGCAATAAACCCAACCCAAACTGCTACACTTAAATTAATGGGATGCATCTGGAATAAGTCTCGCATATTTTCGCCAGCGACATTGAAGTTTAAAAACCAATCTTGACCATAGAGCCAAATCATTATAAAACCACCTGCAAAGGCTACTGCGATACCTGTGAATACCATTAAGGACGTACCAACCGAACGGAACTGAAAATACAGAATTAAGAAAATGATTGCCAATGCTAACGGTACAACAACCGATAAGGTTTTTTCTGCTCGTAACTGATTTTCATACGTTCCTGTGAATGCATAGTTGATTCCTTTTGGAACTATCAATTCACCAGAATCTATCTTTTCTTGAATTAATGCTTGTGCATTTTTAACAACGCTTACTTCTGCAAAGCCATCTAATTTATCAAACAATACATAGCCAACTAAAAAAGTATCTTCACTTTTAATGACTTGTGGACCTTGTTCGTATCTTATCGTTGCTAATTCGCTTAATGGCAAAGGACTGCCTTTTTCAACTGGCACATAAATCTGTTGTAAGTCTGTTGGGTTTGCTCGTAATTCTCTTGGGTATCGTACTCGAACACCATAGCGTTCTCGACCTTCAACGGTTTGGGTTAATACCATTCCGCCAACTGCTACTTTTAATACATCTTGAACATCTTGTATCGAAATGCCATAACGTGCAATTTTCTCTCTATCAATATCAATTAACAAATAGGGTTTACCAACAATACGGTCTGCAAAAACAGCTTCTTTTTTAACACCTTCAGCTTCCTTGATGATGTTTTCTAATTGCACACCAAACGCTTCAATCTGCTTTAAGTCTTGACCTTTTACTTTAATTCCCATAGGTGCTCGCATTCCTGTTTGAAGCATCACTAATCGGGTTTCAATAGGTTGTAGTTTTGGTGCTGAAGTAACACCTGGTAACTTTGTAACTCTTACGATTTCATTCCAAATATCGTCTGGTGACTGTATTTCTGGTCGCCAATTACGATAGTACTCGCCATCATCATCTTCAATTAATTGAGACCTTTTTATAGTGCTAAAAATGACGTTTTCGGAATTATTAGGATTAGAAACCAAACGACCATCCTTCAATTCAAAGAAGCCATCATCATTTACTTTGTAGCGTTGGCGTACTCCGTTTTCATTCAGCATATATTCTGGTTTATACTGAATCATATTCTCGTACATTGATAGTGGTGCTGGGTCTAAAGCTGATTCTGTTCTTCCTGCCTTACCAACTACGGTTTCAATCTCTGGAATACTGGCTACTGCCATATCTAATTGCTGTAAAACACGTTTGTTTTCTTCTACGCCAGAATGTGGCATCGAGGTTGGCATTAGTAGAAATGAGCCTTCATTTAATGAGGGCATAAACTCTTTGCCTGTATTTTTCATAATGAAAAATCCTGCGATGACAATAGCAGTTGGAACAGATAAAAACAATAGCTTGTTATCTAAACACCACCTTAAAATACGTGTGTAGTATTTTATAAATAATGAGAAAACACCTAATAAACCAAAGCAAATAACACTCACAAAAATGAGATTCCAAAAAATGCTTTTATCAACGCCTAATGGTCTCCAGTATTCGGCTAACAAGAACACAATAGCTGATACGGAAATAATAATATTGATAAGATTAGCTTGTTTCTCTGTTATCTTATTTTGAAGATTGAGAAGTGCTGTAATTCCAAACGCTATCAAAATCAATCCTAACCAATACCCATAAATTATGGCAGCGATTCCTAATGCCATTAAGACACCATTTAAAACATATTTAAAAGTGTTTTTAATGTTTTTCTTTCTGAATAAAAATGCAGCAAACGGTGGAATTAAAAATAACGCCACGATTATAGAAGCTGTTAGTGCAAAAGTCTTTGTGAAGGCTAATGGTCTGAATAGTTTTCCTTCCGCTCCAATCATTGTAAATACAGGAATGAAACTGATAATAGTTGTCATAACTGCGGTCACGATTGCGCCAGATACTTCAGCTGTTGCGTTATAAACTACCGTATTAATGGATTGTGTTCCATCATCTTCATCTAAATGCCGAATGATATTTTCTGATAGTATGACACCAACATCGACCATTGTACCGATAGCAATAGCAATACCTGATAAAGCGACAATGTTGGCATCTACACCAAAGAGTTTCATTGCAATAAATACCATTAAAACTGCAACAGGTAATAGTCCAGAAATTAGTACGGAAGCTCGAAGATTAAACACCATAATAATTATTACTAAAATGGTAATCAATATTTCAAGAGTTAAGGCTTCGTTAAGTGTGCCTAATGTTTCTTGTATCAATTCTGTTCTATCGTAAAAAGGCACTATGGTTACTTGTGAGGTTCTACCATCCGCTAATACTTTTGAAGGTAATCCTGCACTTAATTCATTAATTTTTTCCTTTACGTTATTAATGACTTCCATTGGGTTTGCGCCATAACGAGCCACCACAACAGCACCAACAACCTCTGCACCTTCTTTATCTAATAATCCACGTCTTGTTGCAGGACCTAATGAAACTTTACCAATATCCTTTATCCTAATTGAAGTATAATCTTCTGAAGTGACTACTGCATTTTCGATGTCTGAAATGGATTTCACATAACCCAAACCACGAACTAAATATTCGGCTTGGTTAATTTCCAAAGTCTGTGCACCAATATCCTTATTACTTTCTTTAACTGCTTTTACAACGTGATGTAATCCAATATTATACTGACGCATTAGTTCTGGATTCACGTCCACTTGATATTCTTGAACATAGCCACCAATAGAAGCAACCTCTGAAACACCACTTGCAGAGGACAGCGCATACTTTACATAGTAATCCTGAATACTGCGTAACTCTTGCAAATCCCAACCACCAGTTACATTTCCGTTTTCGTCACGACCTTCAAGCGTGTACCAAAATATTTGTCCTAATCCTGTAGCATCTGGACCCAATGCAGGATTAACACCTTCGGGCAATAAACCACTTGGTAAGGAATTAAGTTTTTCGAGAATACGACTTCTACTCCAGTAAAATTCTATGTCTTCTTCAAAAATGATATAGATACTTGAAAAACCGAACATAGAGGAACTACGAATGGTTTTTACACCTGGAATACCGAGTAAAGATGTTGTGAGTGGATAGGTGATTTGGTCTTCTATATCTTGTGGTGAGCGACCATCCCATTTTGTAAAAACGATTTGTTGGTTTTCGCCTATATCTGGTATGGCATCTACAGCAACTGGATTACTTGGTAAGAAACCTGTATCCCAATTAAAAGGTGCATTAACCGTTCCCCATCCTACAAAAAGGACGAGTAGCAGAACTGCAACGAGTTTGTTTTCTATTAAAAATTTGATGCTTTTATTGAGCATTGGCTTTGATTATTAAACAGTTAGAAATTGATGTTACGACAACACCGAATACAACAAATTATCCTTACGACATTGCAGTCATAGGATAAAAAAGTCTATTGTTTAAAAATCAAATTAAATAAGTCTCGTCAATCTTGTAGAGTTGCCTTATGACGAGTGGTGGTTTGTATTCTTCAAAAGAAGATACATTGTTATCTAAACCTTCAAAAAGGTTACTATAAGTGTAAACAAGTGAAGCTATAAATACTTGTTGCTCAAACGTGATTTTGTCAACTTGCAATTGCAATTCGTCTTGACCTTCAATTGCTAATTGTTTATCATCACAACAATTTTTCTTGGTAATAGAACATCCTTCGGTTGAAGGCTTTTCCATTTCCATTCCGCACCCTTTGGCTTTTTGAAAGATAGCAGTTTCTACTAACGTATCTCCACAATAATGCATATTCAAAGTAAATGACATTGTAGAGAATAACACTACAAAAGCCATTGTTAAAGACATTATTTTATGGAAAAATTGCTTCATATTGATTGCGAAGTTACGAAATTTTAACAACTATTGATTCTGTTTAACAGAAGTTTAATTGACTAATCTGCTTAATCCCAAGTCATTTTCTGCAAGCGAACCGCATTTAATATTGCTAAAAGTGCAACACCAACATCTGCAAAAACTGCTTCCCACATTGTTGCCAAACCTCCTGCTCCTAAAATCAAAACAATCACTTTAACACCAAAAGCTAAAATGATATTCTGCCAAACAATTTTTCGTGTGGAACGACTTATTTTAATCGCCTTTACCACTTTTGAAGGTTGGTCTGTTTGTATGATAACATCTGCTGTTTCAATAGCTACATCACTTCCTAAACCACCCATTGCGATCCCTACATCACTTGCTGCTAAAACTGGTGCGTCATTAATACCATCACCTATAAAAGCTATTTTGTTTGCTGGATTTTGCTTTAAAATTTCAACTTCATTTAATTTATCCTCTGGTAGTAAACCACCTTTAGCCTTTTCAATATTTAATTCTTTTGCGACTTGTTGGGTAATGGAATCTTTATCTCCAGAAAGCATCATTATATTATTAATACCAACTTTATGTAAGGCTGTAATTGTTTCTTTGGCATCTTCTTTTAATTCGTCTGCTATTACCACATAACCAGCGAACTTATTATCTATTGCTACTAAAACTATGGATTCTACAATAGTTTCCGTTTCAGATGGAACACCAATATTATTGGCAGTCATTAAGGCTTTATTTCCTACTAAAACTGTTTTACCATTTACAATGCCTCTTAAACCTTTTCCTGCAATTTCAGAAACGTCTTGTGCTTCAAAATCTTCTCCTTCTGCTTTATACTCTAAAATTGCTTTAGCAATTGGATGCGTGGATTGCTCTTCCATCGCCATTAAATATTGCATAAATTCGGTTTCTTTCCAATCAATTGCTTTTACTTCTTTGATTTTGAAAACTCCTTTGGTAACCGTTCCTGTTTTGTCCATTACCAAGGTGTTTATTTTGGTCATTGCATCTAAAAACGAAGCTCCTTTAAATAAAATTCCGTTTTTTGAAGCTGCTCCCAATCCTCCGAAATAACCCAATGGAATAGAAATTACCAAAGCACAAGGACAAGAAATCACAAGAAAAATTAAAGCTCTGTATAACCAATCTCTAAAGACATAATCATCTACAAAAAAGTATGGTAGAAACGTAACACCTATTGCTAAAAACACAACTATTGGTGTGTAAATTCGAGCAAATTGTCTGATGAATAATTCTGTTTTAGATTTTCGAGCTGTGGCGTTCTGTACCATATCCAAAATTCTTGCAATGGAACTGTCTTTAAATTCTTTGGTGGTTTCTATTTCAATTACACCGTCCAAATTAATGCTGCCTGCAAAAACTTTTTCACCTTTTGCAATCGTATCAGGTTTACTTTCTCCTGTTAATGCAGCTGTGTTGAATGAACCTTTTTTGGAAAGTAGAATACCATCTAAAGGAATTTTTTCTCCCACACGCACTTGCACTTTTTCGCCAATTTCAACCGTTTCTGGACTCACAGACACATAATCATTGTTGCGATATACCAGAGCTTCATTTGGTCTTACATCAAGTAAGGCTTTTATATTTCCTTTTGCTCTGTTAACAGCTGCATTTTGAAATAGTTCCCCAACTGCGTAAAACAACATTACTGCAACACCTTCAGGATATTCGCCAATAATAAACGCACCAATAGTAGCAATGGACATTAAAAAGAACTCTGTAAACACATCTCCTTTTTTAATACTTTCCCATCCTTCTTTTACTACAGGAAGACCTACTGGCAAATATGCTATACCATACCATACAATACGCAACCAATCTTTAAAAAATGCAACATCAAAATAATCTAAAGCAATGCCAATAATTAGCATTGTAAAACTTATGATTGCTGGAATATAGGCTTTAATTTGACTTGAATTGCCACTATGATCGTTACCATCATCGTGACTATGTTGTTCTTCTGAATCTGGTTTTAAATCTCTTAAATTGACTTTCTTTTTTTTCATTTTGAATTGAATAAATTTTTAATATCATTAGGAATAGGCATACGTTTTAATGGTGGTACATTTGCACCTCCTGTATTGCCGATTGGTATGTGATTAATGAACGATTTCCAACCTCCAACAATTAATCTTATTATTTGTCCAAATACTTCTTTGGTATTTTTTTGCATTAAGCCAAACTTTAGCATTAACCAATGTGAATAGGTATGCTCAATAGGATAAGATTGACCTATAATGTGACTTCTTTCTAAATGATACCACGCATTAGTAAAATCACTGTTAGCCAAAGCAACTTCATATAAACCAAGTTCTTTATTATAAGCATCTTTTAAATACTTTGGTATTTTATAATTCAGTTTCATTATTATCTCATTTGATTGTAAAAATATAATACCAATACGTGCAATGGAAGTGCAATTATTGTCCACTACATTTATCACAAATACCTTTTACCACCAAGTTTACGTTTTCTGACACAAAACCATCTGGTACTTTTATTAGAGGGATTTTATGTTCTGTTAAGCAAATAGTTTCATTACAGTTATTGCAATGAAAATGCAAATGCAAATCAGTTTCAATTTCACAATTACATCCGTTTTCACACAGAGCATATTTAGTAATTCCTGTGCCATCGTCTATTTGATGCACTATCGCTTTTTCCTCAAATGTTTTAATAGTTCTGTACAATGTGGTTCTATCTGCTTTTTCAAAAGCATTTTCTATATCACTTAATGTTACTGCTATTTGTTTATTTGCAAGAAACTTATAAATCAATAAACGCATTGCCGTAACCCGTATATCTTTTGACTCTAAAAATTGTTCTATTGTTTGCATAATTAATGTTCGTGTTCTGTTTCGCCTTTTTTCATTTCAGCTATTAAATAATACGCATTATTATAAGCAAATTTTGTGGTTTTATCTTGTTCTTCAGTAAATTGAACTGCTATCCAATTACCCTCTTTTGCCCCTAATAGCACTTCTATAGGTTTAAAACTCCAGTCTTCATTTTCTTTTTCCGCTGAAAACACGAAAAATCTATCGCCTTCTTTTACTATGGCACTTTCGGGTAACGCCATAGTTTTCGTATTTTCTGTTTGGATTTTTCCTTGAATATACATTCCAGGAATAAGAATCCCTTTTTTATTCTCAATTTCTGCGTGTACGTGTACCGCTTTAGGATTGTCTTCGAAAGTTTTACTTACCGAATAAATTTCAGCTGTTAATTCTTCATCTTGCATTGTTTGTACATTAAAGGTTACTTTTTGACCTTTCTTAACTTTATATACATCTTTTTCAAACACCATTAAATCAGCGTGAACGTGATGTGTATTTACTATTTCAAAGAGTTCGGTTTGAGGTTCAACATATTGTCCTGTTTTTACTTCTACCTTTTGCACATAGCCTTCAATAGGACTGCGTAGTGAAATACGTTGTGCAATACTACCATTGCGAACCGACGTTGCACTAATATTTAATAATTGTAATTGAGCTGCCATTCCTTGAACCATTGCCTTTGAGGCTTCATATTCTGCTTCAGCTTTTTGGTAATTTGCACCAGATCCTACACCTGCATCGTACAATTTTTGTTGACGCTCATAATTCTTCTTTAAAAAATTACTATCACTATAGGCATTTAAATAATTGGTTTGCATTTGAATAATATTTGGATGTGAAAGATATGCCACTACTTGACCTTTATTCACTTTGTCCCCTTCAATCACTTCAATAGAAACTACATTAGCACCAATTACTGTTGTTATGGCTGCCTCGTTTTGTGGTGGCACTTCTAAAGTTCCATTGGCTTCCACATAACCACTCATATTGCGTGAAGCAATGGTGTCTATTTTCATTTTTAAGGCTTCAAACTGTTGTTGTGAAAGCATCACTTCTTCGTCTTCGCTATGGTCATCGTTTTCTTCAGTATTTTGTTCTTCGTTATGCGAATTGCCATTGTCTTCTTTGTGGCTTTCTTTATTTCCGCAAGCAGAAACAAAAATGGATAACATTATTATGGCTAAAAATTTATATAATCTATTTTTCATTTTCTTATTGATTAAAATATTGTAATTGAAATGTACTTTCTAAATAGTTTGCTAACGCTGTTTGTGCTTCCAGTTCCGATTGAATAGCTTCTTTTATAAGTTGTGTAAACGCTGTGTAATCAATCTCTCCTTCTCTATAGGCAAACAAAGCTCCTGTTTTTTGTTCTTTAATAAGTGGTAATACTTCATTCTTATAAAACAGCCAAGACGTTTTCCATTTTTGGTAATTTTCTTTAGTTTGATTAAATTTAGATTGTACTTCCTTTTGTTTGAACTGCATTTTTGATTCGGCAATTTGTCTATCAATTTTTGCTGTTCTAACTTGTGCTTTTGTTGTACCAGATAAAAACGGTATGGAAATACCAGCTTGATAGGTGTAAAATCCAGAATTTCCATTTACTTTTTGCAAGCCACCTTGAAGGTTGAATTTTGGTAAATTTTCAGCTTTAGCAGCTCTATAGTTTGCTTCTGCTTCTGTGACTTGAAGTTGAGAAATAGTATACAACGGATGTGCTTCTAAACTAAAGGATTCTACATTTATTTCGCTCTCTATATCAATTTCATCTGAAACTGTATAATATTCATCAGAAACTAACCATAGATTTAATTGTTGTAATGCAATAGCATATTCACTTTTTGATTGCATAAATTTATTCTGAATTTGTAAGGCTTGATTTTTGGCAGCCGAATATTCTAACCGCGAAATAGCTTCTACTTCATAATTTAATGCAACTGCTTTTTCAAAATTGGCATAAATAGAATCTAACTCTTTGTATAAATTATACTTCCTTTTACTTTGTAAGGCATTTGCCCACGCCTTTTTAACTTCCAATTCTAAATCTAATTCTGAAAGCTGAAAGGCTTTTTGGGCTAACTGAATACGTTGCTCCTGTAATTTTCTCTTTGGGGAAATACCAAACACGTCTATATTTGATTGACCAACACCTATAGTTGTATAAATACCTGTGCCATTGTTAATTTCTTCGCCAACAGTAAAAATTTGAGTAGTACCAAAATCGAAAGCAGTTCCTTTTAATTGTTGTTGCTTATCAATTTCAAGCTGTCGTTGTTTTAGACTTGGATAGTTTTCTTTAGCCAATTTCACTGCTTCTTGCATTGAAATAAATGGTAACGAATCTTTTATTTGTTGTGCGTTACCTGTTATTGGCAACAAAAACATAAAAGCTACCATAGCAGTAACTGTTATTACTTTTTTGTCAGTTCTAAGATTGAATGATTTGTTTTCTACCCAATGATATAATATAGGTAAAACGAATAATGTTAATAATGTAGAGGTTAATAAACCACCAATTACAACAGTTGCTAAAGGTCGCTGAACTTCTGCACCAGCTGATGCTGAAATTGCCATAGGTAAAAAGCCTAAAACATCTGTAAAAGCTGTTAACATAATAGGTCTAATTCTTCGCTTTGTACCTTCTATTATTCTATCTTTTAGATTGGTTACTCCTTCTTCTTTTAATTCGTTAAGTCCACTAATCATTACTAATCCGTTTAAAACAGCAACACCAAACAGTACAATAAAACCAACACCTGCCGAAATACTAAAAGGCATATCTCGTAACCATAATGCTACAACACCACCAATGGTTGCCATTGGGATAGCGATGTAAATCATTAAGGTTTGTGGTAACGATTTTAGTGCAAAATATATCAGTATAAAAATGAGCAACAAGGCAATAGGTACAACCGTTTGCAAACGGTTACTGGCACGTTCTAAATTTTCAAAAGCACCACCATAACGAATAAAATAACCAGAAGGTAGTTCTAATTGTGCATCTAATTTAGTTTTAATTTCGCCTACCAACGATTTTACATCACGACCTCTTACATTAATACCTACATAAGTTCTTCTATTGGTGTTATCTCTACTTATTTGCATTGGACCTGCTTTGTAACTTACATCAGCTACTTCGCGAAGTGGAATCTGTGCACCAGAAGGTAAGTTGATAAACAAATTTTGCACATCTGTTATGTCTTTACGATTATGAGAACTTAACCTAACCACCAAATCAAATCGTTTTTCTCCTTCAAAAATAGTTCCTGCTATTCCTCCTGCAAAAGCTGATTGCACAATTTGATTTAACGTGTTTATTTGAAGTCCGTATTGTGCCAATTTACTTCTGTTATAAGTAATTGTCATTTGCGGTAAACCAGTTGTAGCTTCCGCTTTCATATCGCCAATACCTTCTGTACCTGCAATAATTTTAGATATTTCTTCTGCTTTTTGAGACAATACATTTATATCTTCTCCATAAAGTTTAATAGCTATATCTTCTCTAACACCTTCAAGCAATTCGTTAAAACGCATTTCAATTGGTTGCGTAAACTCATAATTCACACCAGGAATTATTTCCACTGCTTCTTTCATTTTTTCGATGAGTTCATCTTTTGTCTCAACGGTTGTCCATTCACCTTTTGGTTTCAGTATTACAAATACATCTGCTAAATCCATTGGCATTGGATCGGTTGGAATTTCGGCAACACCAATTCGACTTACAATTTTTTCAACTTCTGGAAACTTTGCTTTTACAATTTGTTCAATTTTTGTGGTTGTTTCAATCGTTTCTGTAAGTGAGCTTCCGGGTTTTAAAATGGCGTGAAATGCAATGTCACCTTCATCGAGTTGTGGAATAAATTCGCCACCCATTCTTGTAAACATAAAAACTGCAATACCAAATAAGACAACAGAAACGCCAATTATTAATTTTCCTTTCTTTAAAGCTTTTTCTAATAGTGGTTGGTATTTACGTTCTACCCAATGCACGAATTTATCGCCATAAGATTTTTTGTCTGACTTTGGCGCTCTTAAAATAAGTGCAGACATCATTGGAACGTAGGTTAAACAAAGTACCATTGCACCAATCATTGCGAAAATAAAGGTCAATGCCATTGGTTTGAACATTTTTCCTTCAATACCTTCTAATGCCAGTATTGGCAGAAATACAATTAAAATAATCAGCTGACCGAAGAAGGCAGCATTCATCATTTTTTTTGAGGCATCTGCCGCAACACCATCACGTTCTTTAGATGTCAATTTCCTTTTCTTTAGGACTTGCGAAGCAATTAGAAAAACGGTACTTTCTACAATAATCACAGCACCATCGACAATAATTCCGAAATCTATTGCTCCTAAACTCATTAGGTTAGCCCAAACATCAAAAACATTCATTAGTATAAATGCGAATAATAGAGATAATGGAATTGTTGAAGCTACTATTAAACCACCACGCCAGTTACCTAATAAGAAAATAAGAACAAATATCACTATTAATGCCCCTTCAATTAGATTGGTAGCAACCGTTGAGGTCGTTTCTGCTATTAATTTACTTCGGTCTAATAAAGGTTCGATAATGACACCTTCTGGTAATGACTCTTCAATTTGAGCCATTCGCACTTTTACATTCTCAATGACATCGTTTGAATTAGCGCCTTTAAGCATCATAACCAAACCACCAACTACTTCGCCTTCTCCATCTTGGGTTAAAGCTCCATAACGAATAGCGGCACCAAATTGTACCGTAGCAATGTCGCCAACGGTAATTGGAATATTGTTAGTGTTTTTAACCGTAATCTTTTTAATATCCTCTAAACTACGCACCAAACCTTCTCCACGAATAAAATTGGCTTGATGGTTCTTTTCAATATATGCTCCACCTGTATTTTGATTGTTAGCTTCAAGAGCTTCAAAAACATCGGTAATTGTTAAACCAATAGCTTTTAATTCGTTTGGGTCTACAGCTACTTCGTATTGCTTAATTTTTCCACCTATGGCGTTTACCTCAACTACACCTTCTACCATAGCCATTTGACGCTGTACAATCCAATCTTGCATTGTGCGCAAATCAATAACCGAATATTTGTCTTTATACTCTGGTTTTACTTTAAGTGTGTATTGATAAATTTCTCCTAAACCTGAAGAAATAGGACCCATAGTTGGCTCGCCAAAACCACTCGGAATTTGATCTTTGACTTCGTTTAGTTTTTCTGCTACTAATTGACGTGGTAGATACGTTCCCATATCATCGTCAAAAACTATAGTAACCACAGATAAACCAAAACGAGAAATGGAACGGATTTCCTTTACATCAGGCAGGTTGCTCATTGCAACTTCCACAGGGTAGGTTACAAATTGTTCAATATCCTCTGTACCTAAATTGGGGGCTTGCGTAATGACTTGAACTTGGTTATTGGTAATATCTGGAACAGCATCTATTGGTACTTGGGTCATACTCCAAATACCTGCTCCAACAATGGTAAGCGTTAGCAAACCAATAATGAATTTGTTATTGATTGAAAAATCAATGATTTTATTAATCATAGAAAATGTATTAATTCAGTTGAAAACTTGCGGTGCGAATAGGTGCAACGCTTTTATAGAGCAATGCTTACTTTGAGAAGCATCACGTTAGGATATAGCTATCCTTAAAAAAAACTGAATTATACTTTTGGGGGTTGGAAAAGTGATTCCAAATATCTAGAAGTGAAGTTTACTTGATGTAAATTATACTGTTTTTTCTCTTCAAATTTTAGTCGATTGGTTAAAGCCAAATTATTGTTCGCAATAATTAATACCAAAGGGTGACAACACTGATTATGTGAATGGACTGGTGTATTCTCCTTATCTGGGTTATGATGATGCTCTTCATTTTTAGCATCGCTGCCAATGTAGTCTTCAGCTACATATTCAAAGAAAGAGTCTCCATTAACTTTATGGTCTTGATAATGGGTAATAACGTTTGAAATTTCTTTAATTGCGCCACAAAAGTCCATATCTATGCTTATCCCTTGAAAAAAGAATAAAATAGACATTGATATGGAAACGAATATTTTCATATAATTTAGACAAATATACAAATTATTGAATGCAATGGTTGTGCAAAAGATAATGAGTTATTTTTTACAAAAACCATAATTTGTTTTTTGCATCCTCTTGCCCCAAAAACCTATTATCTGTAAATAGCACTTGAAATACTGCTGTTTTAACCTCTTTACGGTTAACAAAGGTTTCACCTAATTCCACACCAAAACGGTGCTCTAAAAACTCATAAAGAGTACCACTCACCACAAGATTTATATACTGGCTAAACTCATTATTCATAAGGATTTTATCAATATCTCCTAACATAATGTAAGAATCAGTATCGTGTACTTTGATATGTGATATATTCAATCTATCATCAATCCTACCATCAACCTCATAATAATTATCATTTATATTATTAAAAGAAGAAATTAATGGGGGGTGAACCTTTAACAAAAGATCAGTTAAGAAAATATGTTTCAGATGGTGATAAATGGATAAAAACATTAGGACGGTTAAATCCAGAATTTTCAAATAGCTATGATGATGCTTTATTAATTGGTAAGAATTTAAATGAAAAAGATGTTCAAAATTTATATTTTGGACAACTAGAACACACTACATATATTGATATAACTGAATGGTTTATTGAGTTTGTAGAGTTATGTTATAAAGTAGCAGATAAAAATATTAAAAACGACTTTGATGAACAGTTTATCGAAGATGTTTTGGATTTTGTGGATAATATAAAAAACAATGGTAGAGAAACTACTTCAGGTGTAAAACTGATTTTTAGAGAAAATTCTGGAAAATTTATTTTTTAAAAAACTTGAGTTTTTACAAAAAATCCAGAAAAATATTCGCTCAGGTCATTGCCCCCCTCTACAGATACCAAAAAAAGAGGTATTTAAGGGGGGATACGGCAGGGAGTGCTGCAGGGAGGTCCCCCACGGTATGATCCTTCACCAATTTTAGTCGGCAAAATCCATTAATCACAATAATAGCGTACACTTTAATTTATGAGTGTTTTGATAGCGATAAAATATAGGTTTTATGCTGCATGAGGGGTGTGGCTGCTATAATTTTAGGGTATAGATAGGTAAACCTTAAAATTATGAGTATTTCAATATTATATACAAGAGTTTCGAGTGTAGATCAGAAAACGGATCGACAAAGAGTAAAAGAGGATGAATTTGATAAAGTTATCGAAGATAAATGTTCGGGAGCCATTCCAATTTTTGAAAGACCCGAGGGTTCAACCCTAAAAACCCTTATAGATCGACAATTGATCAAGTCAATTTCTGTTTGGCAAATTGATCGTTGCGGTCGTGACCTTAGAGATATTATAAATTTTATTCATTACACCACTGAGAGAGGAATCCCTGTAAATTTTTTATCGCAAGGTCTATGCACACTCAATGAAGACAAAGAGGAAAATCCGATCTCTAAAATGATAATCTCAATTCTTGGAGTGGTTGCTGAAATGGAACGAAAACTTTCAAAAGAACGTCAACGTGAGGGTATTGAGTTGGCTAAATTAGATCCAACAAAATATCTTGGAAGAAAACCAGGTTCTAACGAAGATCCAATTAAGTTTTTATCAAAACCACAAAATAAAAAGGCGTTAGACTTACTAAGAAAGGGATATAAAAACATTGAGGTTGCTAAGATCACGGAGCTTCATGTGAATACCATCACTAAAGTTAAACGACATTTATAATGGATACCTTTTTTACTATTTACTTTATTGTTGTTGGGGTATTATTCACTCTAAACCTGATATCTGTGCTAATTAAATTCTTCATTACTGAAGGTGAAGACTGGCAATTTCAGTTGGCAGAGGATGTATTGAACTGGTGCCTTCATCTTTATCCAATACGTAAACAAAAACCACTACTGACTTTAGTTGAGGGTAAATCTCATCTTGCGGGAGAGTATTGTTTCTACAATAACACAATTACCATCTACAGGAACAACAATGTAATACGCAGAGAACTAATCAATACTGTTATCCATGAGTATTTCCATTATTACCTAATTACATCGGAGTCGAAATCTAAACTCTATCATGATCAACTGGATCAATTCTCATTGGAGCAACACCCGCAGGAAATTCTTTGCAATACTATGGGTGAAACTCTTACAAAGGTCTATTTGAAAAATAAATAAAAACGGACGTTATTTCACAAGGAGGACAATAACCCAAGAGATTATACCAATCATATTTAGTGTAATACAATGATCAAATTCACGGATTAAACAGATATAATCGAGAATTAGTTTCAATATCAGTTGGTATTTTATTAGTTCGAACTGTCAAATTTTTCACGACAAAAAAATCCAAATTCGTTCAATAAAATCAACTTTTCAGGATCTAATTCGTGTTCTTTTAGAATATGTAATCGTTCTTCAAAGAAATCATTTAACAACTCCATATTAGATGGATTATTAAACCCACAATTGATCAAATATCGATTGAAATATTCGTAATCTAAATTATTTTTTTCTTTTAGCATCGTCTTTTATTTTTTTTAATTTTTCGATTACAGACTCTCTGATTAGATCTGATGTTGTGTATTTTTTGTTATTTTCTTCAATAACACAATCTATCAAATCTTTGAATTGACTTTCTGTTATTCTTACGATTACCCTTTTTGATTTTTTCTCTTTCATGATTTTGTTTCTATATAAATATCATGAAATTCAAAATTTGTCAGACAAAAAAAAGTAATCTTGCACATCGCTTTTGAGTTTGCTATTTTTACATAAATCTAAGTAAGTGAAAGTTAAAATCTCATATCTAAATTCACAGGGACGTGACAACATAGCTGAAGTTGTTGATATGTTTTCAAAGGATAGAGGTCCATTGACTTTTGAATTACTTGAGAATAATTATTCTTCGGATCACTTTCAATATCATCGAGATTTAACAAAAATATCCATTGATGATTTGAAGGAATTGTCCAGGTTAATTAGGTTAGATCACTCGATAGGAAGTGATGACTTCGTTGTTGTAATCTCTCAAAAAACTATTGATGCCTCAGTAATTAATATTACATCATTAAAAGATTGGTATAGTTTCTATTACGAACAGAATATACTTGTTAAGTCAGGTGGTTGGAGTAATATAACAGAGGGTAAACCATATCTTGCTATTGCTCATCAAATCATTGAAAATATATTTCAATACCTCGGTAAACTGGATTTAAATTCTATTCGTTTACAAGATTCTATTCATATGGAAACAGAAGTTTGTATTAATGATTTTTGTGAAAAACCAAATGAAACTAAGGGGAAAATTAGATCGGGTTACATTTGTAGGAGCTGTATACAATCAGCATTAAATTATACCTCCAATGATTATGTTATTCAAATTAAAAACATCTTAAGTAGAATTAGTAATCGGTTAAGAGAGAACTATGACTTTAACTTTTCCGATAATGAATTGAAAATTCAGGTAACTGAAAATTATAAAATTGAAATTGGTGGGCAACCTTTGGATTTTGGTCATAAAGGTAAATTATCTCATGTTGTTTATCTCTTTTACTTAATCAATCACAAGTCTAAGTTTGGACGTAAGGATCTTTCAATAGGTGGTGTGGCTCACGAAAAATTCATGTTATTATATAATCATATATATAGTAAAATATATGAAGATGAGGTTAATCGGTACGTGAAGAGTATAACATCAGTTCATTCACGGATTTCCACCCGTATAAAAAATCAATTGAATATTGAGGCGTTGGCTCATAAGTATGGTTTTAACTCTTCAAATACAAAACAAGATGTTACAGTGTATTACATTGATATCTCCCCAGAACACCTAAGTATTCCCTCAGATCTTTTGAGTTTTAAAGTGAATTACTGATATCCTAAATTTCAATCGCAGCGCTGCGATTGAGGTATACCTTTTCCTTTCGTGATTTCTTTGTGGTATAATTTAAAACTTTATATCATGAAAAATTCAATGGAACAATTCGAAGTTGTAAAAATCGATCAAATCGTAAAAGTTGAAGAATTTAAAAACTTCTATGAATCACAAACCGATGATTCAGAAAATCAATTAAAATCTTCTTTGGAAAAGGAACAATTATTACCTTTAATTACCTCGAGAGATTTTCAATTAATTGACGGTTATCGTCGACTTAAGTTACTAAGTGCTTTAGGTAAGGAAGATGTAAAAGTCCAATTTGTAGATGTAGAACCATCTATTGGCCTTCGTTTATCCTTTAATATGTATCGACTAAAGACCGCTAACGACCTTACCAAAGAGGTTTTACAAGTTTTTAAATCGGTTGAAAAACGACAAGGTCAAGGGAATAATGGTAAACCTTACGATCGTTACGCGATTATCAGAGAAAAAATTAACTACCGATGGAAATCTCCCAAGGCAATCCGCCAGTTTGATAAAATTATCGAAAATGACTTTGAGAATAATCTGTTATTAAACGGAGTTGTGAACAAAGGGTGGAGTTTATCTGACTGTGAAAAATATCTAAGTGAATTAAAAGAGATTGATTTAACCAAAAATCATGGATTCACAGAACAGTTAACAAAAGGAGACCTAACTATTAATCAAGTCAATAAATTCATCGAAGAGAAAGAAAACCTTCAAAACAATTACAAAGACACTTTTGTAATTCCTAACAAGGCAACCACTTTTAAAATGAATTGTGTTGATATAGTTGATGTGCCGTCGTATACAAAAAGTATAGCAACTTTATTTACTTCCATTCCGTATTATATGTTACGTGGTTACGATAAGAAAAACTTGTCATCAGAATTGGGTCACGAAAAGACCCCCGAGGAGTTTGCGGATATCATTGGGGAGATTTTTGGGAAGGTTGAAGGAGTTCTTAATGAAACTTCCAATGTTTTTGTAAATATTGGTGACACCTACATTAATGGCTGTGCCATGGATATACCGGGTTTGGTGAAAGCAGCGATCTTAAAACATACAAAACTAAAATACAAAGAGTGTATCATCTGGTCCAAACCCAATCCTCATCCACAGGGAGAACAAGTAAAAAGACCGATAAATCAGATTGAATATATTTTATGGTTCGTTGTAGATCCTTCAAAATCGAAGTACAACTTACTAAAATATACGGATCATGAAAAAGAGGTAAGGATTACGACTGGTGCTAAAGATGTTGATAAAAACGGGAATGTATCCAAGAAAACAAAATCACTTTCAAAACCCTATAAGAAGATTTACAACCACATTGCAGCTCAAGATGTGGCTCATATGATTAAGTGTGCCACTGGTAAAAACAAACCTGCGTTCGATGCCTTCCCAACAGGTCATCCTGCATTGATGGCAGAACTTCTTCCTGTAATCCCAATTTTAATGACAACAGACGAGACTGATTTGGTTTACGATCCTTTTGGGGGTGCTAATACCACTGGTAGAATTTCTTTACTACTCAACAGACAATACTTAGGTACCGAACTTTCAACTCACTATCACAGGGTGGGTTGTAAGGTTCTTGAAAATACAATTGAAGAGATCAATCAGAATGATTTAGAGATTATCAATAGTGAGTATAAGGAAGTAGAAGAATTAACTGTAGCAGCATAAAATAATGAAAGTTTTAGTACCAACTAATTTAAACGTACCTGAATTGATTGAAGAATTGAATCTCTCTAATCGAAGACAGAAATATGTTAAAGAGA
Organism: uncultured Polaribacter sp.; assembly: GCF_947503855.1. GTDB lineage: Bacteria > Bacteroidota > Bacteroidia > Flavobacteriales > Flavobacteriaceae > Polaribacter. The sequence goes on from NZ_CANNFF010000012.1 coordinate 28,390, forward strand.
AAATATATCATTTGATATCCAGAGTTGTAGCAACACATAAAAATATTAAAAAGTTTGATAAAAATGGATACACCGGATTGTGTTCTAAAGAACTCAATATGATCTTAAATAGAGATTATAAATTGATTTTAGATCTATTAAAAGATAAAAATGTGATTGAGTTAGATCTCAATTATTTAAAAGGTGTGAGGTGTAATAAAATCAAGTTAAACGATCAATATCAAAAGACAGATAAGGTATTAAAAACCATAAGAAGAGAACATAAAACAGCACCCTCTAAAAACCAGTTATTAGATAGTTATTTCAACCACAACTTAGAAATACAAAAAGGGTACAAGAATCATGTAAAACACATATACGATACCCTGCGTCAAGAATTAACAAACGACAGTCAGCTACTGGTTCTTAAAAATAAAATTGGAATTTGGTTATTAACAATAAATGATGTTGAAAACAATCAGTATTGGTATAATAAATCTACAGCCAATTGGAGATATAGTTCCACATTAACGAATCTTTCCAAAACACTTAAGAAGTATTTAATTTATGAACAACAATCATTAGTTCAAGTAGATCTTAAATGTAGTCAGGTATATCTATTATCAAGTATATTAAACTATGATTTCTTTAAATCTAATGATGAGTTATCATTTCATCAAATTATGAATTCTTTATTATCTGATAAAATTATAAAAGATGTTATATCATATTTATTTTCTCCATTAATGTTTGCGCACTTTGAGCAAAGAAAGTATTTGGGGAAAGATGAGATAATTATTAGAGATCATCACGAATTCCAAAAATTTAGAGACGCACCATTTCAAGAAGATTTCTATTCACATTTATTTGAATTGGAACATGGAGATCCTCCCACGAATGCTCAACGTAAATCAATCAAAAAGGATATCATGTATGTATTGTTTCAAAACAATAGAAAACATCGAGAATTGGTGGAAGGAGTTCGGTTATTAGAAAAATTTTATCCCTATGTAAATCAATTTATTCTAAAGATTATGGACAGAATAGGTAAAAGGAATTTCTCCCTACTTCTACAGCGTGTGGAGAGTTATCTAATATTGGATTGTGTGGTTCCTGAATTTCATAGACGCTGTTCTGTAGCACCAGTTTTTACAATCCATGATTGTATCATTACAACGGAACAACATAAGTTAGAACTAACGAATGTGATGTTTGAAGTACTTCACGAAAAAACACGAATTAAACCCGGTTTATCGGTTGAAAAGTTAGATCCCTCAGATCTACTTGATGATAATTTTATAAAGGAAATAAGAGATGATATCTATAAGAAATCAACCAAGAGTAGATTTAAAAAAAAGAGTTGGTCGATACTCGACAAACATATTGAGACAACAAATGAATTTCTAAAAAACAACTAAAAAATGAAAATCATGAGAGAAGAAATGATCCAAATATTGAATGTAACAAAAGACGAACTAATCCAAATCGTTAAAGAAGGTGTCAAATTAGAATTGAACCGACAGAAGGCAATAGGTCAGACTACTTTTAATAACTCAGATGAAAAGTATTTAAGTAGAAGTGAAACTGCAAAATTACTTCATGTAACAGAAGTAACTCTTAATAACTGGGAGAAGAAAAATATACTTGTTCCGAGTAGAATAGGTAGACGTGTCTTATATAAAGAGGCTGAAGTTTTGGATAGATTGGACCATGCTGCATAATTAAGGTATAACAGTATAAATGTTATGTAATGTTACAAACTGCGCACACCTTTGAGCACACCCCAAAAACCAAAAAACCCGTAAATCATTGTTTATAAATGAGTTACGGGGTAATTTTGTGGTACCTCCAGGTGAATTTTAGGTTTACCTCATTTTACTACAATTTAATATAAGTAATTGTTAATCAGTAGTATAATGGTTATAATATTATAATAAAGTAAAAAGAAATCAAAAGAAATAACAATGATTTAAACCTGCCGAGCAACCTCTCGAGCAACCCGTATTCTTGCCTTATCTTAGCCAAGATCACTAATTTAGAGAAAGATGTATAAGGTGTTAAGGTCAACAAAATCGGCGGTTCGATTTAGTTTAAAAAAATCAAAGAAGTATTTGTCAGAAAATAGATACCAAGAAAGTTTAATTTTATTGTGGTTCTCTTTTGGAGGTGCAGACAAACGAGTAAGTTATTCAACTGGTTATACCGTTTCTTATGCGGACTGGGATTATCAAAAACAACGCGTTAAAACCAATAAATCAAGAGTTATCAATTCCCATACGGTCAATAACTATTTAAATAAGTTAGAAACTGAATTGATGAACACTTATAGTCGATATATAGATGAAGAAAGAGTAATAACAAAAGAACTTATAAGGGAAACATTAGATATCATAACAGGTAAAATAGAACCTGTAGAGAGAGAAGAAATAGTTCCTGTTGATTTTTTTAAGTTTTCTGAAAATTATTTGAATCAAAAAAAAGATCAAATTGCACAATTATCCTATACATTGTACAAAGGATCCTTAACGAAATTAAAGAAATATAAACGGTCAAGAAATGTTAGAGTTGACTTTAGTTCATTTGACAAACCCTTTTTAGATGATTTTAGAAAGTTTTTAGAGGTTCATGAGAACTTGGCTCTAAACACAATATCAAAACACTTTAAAAACCTTAAAATGTTTGTGATTGAAGCCAAGAATCAAGGATTGATATCGAATCCTCCACTAAAATATTTTAAAGTATCCACAGAAGAAACCACAGCAATTTATTTGAACGATTCTGAAATTGAGAAAATATTGAAATTGGACTTGTCCTTTAATAAAAGGATGGAATTGGCAAGAGATAAATTTTTAATGGGATGTTATACCGGTCAACGAGTTAGTGATTATAATGGAATTACCTCAGAAAATATTATTGATATAAATGGGTTGGAATGTTTTAGAATCAAACAACGTAAAACCAAGAATATTGTGGATTGTCCAATCACATTGGAAATACGAGAGATTATGACAAGGTACAACAATCAACCCCCACCATATCTTCATGACACGGATATTAATGAAAACATTAAGATTGTAGGAAGGATATTAGGATTTAACGAGGTTATAAAAACAGAAATTACCAAAGGAGGGAGGTTAGTAAAAAGAAATAAACTAAAATGGGAGATGATAGAGACACACACTGGTAGAAGAAGTTTCTGTACCAATAATTACAAAAAGGGAATGTCATCATTGTATATCATGCATTTTTCTGGTCATAAATCTGAACGTGAGTTCTTGAAATATATTAGAGATAGAGGAGAGGATAGAACCAAACACATTGTCGATCAAGGGTATTTTAATGTGTAGACTAAAGTTACGAGTAACGTTATTAAATTTCTCTAAAACCACTGAAAAATCCAATTATAAAATCTACAATCCATTTCATACTTTAGAAACCGAACCATAAAATGGAAATAGAAGTATACCAAAGAAACTTGATGAAATTAACAAATAGAATGACCAACATGTAGATTATTTGAAAGGTAGCAGCGTTTTTACCTCTAACTTGTATACCACCTAACTTAAAATTTGAGTAATTGGGTTTAAAGATGTTAAAGGAACCTGGTTTGTTTTTGAGGGAAGTACAAACCAAATTGAAAAATATTTTTTTGACTTTAACCCTTTGTAAAAAAGGGTAGTCTTCAAGGACTCTATGAAGTGCCTCAATTATTTCAGTTCGTTTACAATTATTCCAGAAAAAGATAAATATCGAAATACTTTCAAAAAAAATTAAATTGGCGACTATTATTGTAAAAGAAATTCATATCCATGTATCAAAAATTATTATTTTTGTTTAATTAATTCGGTAAAATAAATGGTCCTTATTTAATCATCAGAAAAATTATTTTGAAAACCAGAAAAATTTTTATTAAACAATACCCGTTGTGCATTATGATTTACAAGAAAAAAGTTGTTCATCTTACTGATAATCAGTAGATTGTTTTAATCAAAAAACATTAACAATGAACAACTTAAATGCAATTTACGAAAGAATATTGAAAGTTTTATCACAAATATCAGAACAACAATTATTGCCTTACCAAAGGCGTCAGCCTAGATTTAGCGATTTGGAATTGATATGTCTTAACCTTACGGCAGAATATTTGGGTATGGATAGTGAAAATGATCTGTTTAGAAAGTTGCCCAAAACATTGTTTTCAAAAATAGAGCGTAGTGTTTATAACATAATGCGTCGAAGGTTAGCAAGCCATATTGATGCCATAAGATTACAATTAGCGTCCTGTTTTAATGAATTTGAAGATTGCTTCATTGTAGATAGTATGCCATTGGAAGTATGCAAACTCTCTCGAAGCAGTCGCTCAAAAATTTGTAAGGAAAACAACTATGCTTATCCTGATAAAGGTTATTGTGCTGCACAGAACTCAACTTACTATGGTTATAAATTACACGCCGTTTGTTCTGTAAAGGGTGTTTTCCAAGCCATTGATTTGTCACCAGCATCGGTACACGATATACACTATTTAAAAGATATCAGAACCCAAATTAAAGATTGTACTTTAATTGGTGATAAAGGCTATCTATCTGCAAAGGTTCCACTTAATCTTTTTGAGAGTTGTAACATACGATTAAATACACCTATGAGAACTAACCAAAATAATTACATAAAGCAACCTTATGTATTCAGAAAATCAAGGAAGCGAATAGAAACGTTGTTCTCGCAGTTGTGTGACCAATTTATGATAAGACGCAACTATGCTAAGTCATTTGAGGGATTTAAAACAAGAATATTATCTAAGATAACTGCTCTAACTGTAGTACAATACATTAACAAGTTTGTCTTTGATAGAAACATAAACAACATTAAAATCAAAATTATTTAAAATGCACAACGGGTTAAACAATATAAAAATGAAATTTTTTAATATTCTTTTTTGTCTATCATTAACATTTATTACATTTAATTCTTTTTCACAAGAAATTGTTGATTTAAGCACCTGGGAGCAAAGAGGGGATCTTAATAATGGTAATTGGGTTTATGACAGCAATGCAAATAGTGTTAAACAAACCACCAATAGTAATCCAACTTTTTATGTAAGTGATCAAAATTTCATAAATAAAACAATCACTGGTGAGATTTATGTTAATACAAGTAGTGATGATGATTTTATAGGTTTTGTTCTTGGATTTGAAGAGCCGACAGCTAGTCTGTTGAATCGCTACAAATTTTTGTTGGTTGATTGGAAACAGCTAGATCAGGATCCTAGTAATAATACTCTTGCCAAGGCAGAGATCAGATTAATTTATTATGATAAAGCAGCAAATGATCCTGGTAATATTTTTTGGTCAACACCTACTCAAACTTCAACTTGGGGAGTAATTGACACTTATGATCCATCTCCAAGTTTTCCTGATGTCAACTCACAAGGTGGCTGGGAAGAGTTTAAAACTATTGAATTTAAAACAGTCTATTCTGAAAATAATGTCAAGATTTTCTTTGATTTTGGAGACGGAAACTTTACGAAGGTTTTTGACGTTGATGCCTCCAGTGTTCCTTTTTTCGAATCGTTTCCTGAGGGTAGAGTAGGGTTTTATAATTACTCTCAGAATGAAGTGATTTATAAAAACTTTACTGTACCTAATGGGAATTTTGAAATTGTGTCAACTGGTGGAGGAATTGAAGGTGTTGATTGGATGCTTTCAGGAAGTACATTAATCCCACTTTCGAGTAATGCAAAAATTAATTCGTCTGATTTTGAAAGCTTGCAAACAGGCGTGTCTACTATTAAAATTTCTGCAGAAAGTGCTTTTACTTTATCCGATGAAATTGACATTACCATCCCGCTAACCATTGAAAGTGAGACAATTACTTTAAATTCCGATATTATTTCTTCTGTTGATATTGGAGAGGCATTGGCTTTAAAATCAGAGAAGTCTATTTCCACAAACACTTCAGGCGTAACAATAATTACCCAAGGGGGTAATGTATTACTAAATTCCAATACAGATGATTCTGAGGGTGGTTCGATTGCTATGGATATTGCAACCATCAATACAAATGGAGGGAATATTACTTTATCAGGCGGTTCAGACCCTTTTACGGGTTATGCGGAAGGTTTAAACGAGCCTAGCATCACAGGATATTCGCTTCAGACTCCATTTAAAGGAATTTTCTTGAATGGAACTACCCTAAATGCTGCAGGAGGAGATATCATACTCCGTGGAAAAGGTGGTGACGTAACTGGTGTTGCCGGTAGTTATTTTGCAATTGGTATTGATATGGTGGGTTATCAGTCAGATGCGCAAGGGAACGCCAATACTCTTGGCACTATTATTACTACTTCGGGGAGCGGTTCAATTTCATTGAATGGTCTAGGAGGAGTGAATAATAATGCTAACACTCATGCAGTAGGAATTAATTTCTTCGAGAATAACGGAGGAGTTAATTCGATTATTACCACAGATGGTTCTATTAGTCTTCATGGATCTGATGGTTCAGGTAATGCGATTGAGCACGTTGGGGTTCTGAACGATGGAGGAGATGTATCGATATATTCTAATTCAGGCTCAATTAAGATTTCTGGTGCGGGAGATACCGCAGCATATGGTTTTAAAGTAGATGGTCCGACAAATATTGGATGGGACGGCGCTAATGCATTTACATCAGGAGATATTGCTATAGATGTTGATAATTTTAGTTTTACATCTTTAGCCAACTTCAAAACTGCAGGTGGCCTTAGCTTTCAACCATATGGAAATTCATTTGTTAGTGGAGGGATCAGTTTCCCTACTTCAAACGGCACTCTTGCAAATACGATTTCGTCACTCACAATAGGGAAATCAACCAACACGGCTGATGTGACTATTTCAGCAGCAATCAGCATGGCTGGACCTATTACGGTGTATGGTGGTAATATCAATATCAACCAAAACCTTAGCTCCACGGCTAATGGGGCGCCTATTTTGTTTAAGGCCTCTGGTAGCATTACTGTGGCTTCTGACAAGTCCATTCAAACGAATAATGGCGATATTATCTATTGGGCCGATAGTGATATAGATAACGAAGGGGCGATTAGCCTTGGAGATAATGTCACCCTAAATTCAGCCAACGGATCTACAACATCAAACCTTTCAGGCGGCGGTAAGATTGTCTTAGCAGGAGGTGCAGATGATGGTGCTAATGATGGAACTGCCTCAGATGGCATTCCAGATGGGTTTGCATCGAGTTCAACTGGAAATGGAATAAAGCTTAGTGCTTCAACTGAAAATCATACACAAATGTATTCTGGAGGAGGCAACATAATTATTAGAGGTCTTAGTAATCATGACTCACCATCTGACAATAGAGATGAGATCGGTATTCAGCATCAAGGTAGTTGGACAGCAAACTCAGGAAACGGATCTATTGATATAATTGGTATAAGTGATAAATTTTATGGTGTTAATTTTGTACGCGTATTGTCTTACAGTATAACAGGTCCTAAACTTTTGTCTCTCATATCAAATAAAGCTGTAGGTGCTGCAATAACTATTTCTGGAACCTCAAGTACTAGTCATGGTGTTGTGTTTAACTATGATAACCCAAAAGAAATATTAGCTACGGGTGGTGGTGATATTGTGATCACAGGTGCTGGTGCAGGTAGTGGTTATGGCATCTTTTTACAAAATCAAGATATTCTAGCTACTACGGGTGCTATTATTTTAAATGCTGGTGCAAAAGGAATCTATACTGCAAATGCCGGAATGAACCTTGGTCGTAAAGTAGGAAGCCCCATTACTATAAGCTCTTCTGATATTCGTTTGATAGCTGATCGCCTTGAATTTGTTAACACAGCTAATCTAAGCACTTCGGGTAAAGTAACTATTGAATCTAATGCAGACAGCTTTACAGGCGTGCTTACTTTTCCAGTCGACAATCTTACGCTTAGCAACGATGTAAGCGGATTGACCCTTGGGAAGGCAACTAATACAGTTGATATAACAGTTTCAAATGCTACTACCATTGCTGGTCCTATAACTATATATGGTAGCGATCTTACTTTTAATGCTGCCCTTACAGCTACAGATGACAACATAAACCTTCATGCAACAGGCAATGTAACACAAAGTGCAGCACTCACAGCCAATGGTTTAGGTTTACACGGCACGGGAACCTTTACTCTTACCAACACTTCAAATAATGTAGCTACCATAGCAGGTGGTGATAACACCACCAAACTGGGAAGCCTAAGCTTTGTAGATGCCACCGGTGGCTTGACCATCGGTACGGTTAACCCAACAGGTATCGCAGCCACAGGAGATGTACTTATCGAAACACTCTCTGGAGATATCTTGCTCAAAGAACCTATTTTTACCACTTCGAGCACGACCACCGCTGCAGGCTACACAGGTGCCATTGTCCTTAATGCAGGAAAGAACAGTGCGATCGGGACGACCACAGGAGGTGATATCATCGTTTCGGATGATGGTGCGGTGAGTGCACCAAATGGTATCACCAAACTATACAGCGGAAAAGAATCCACTAGCACAGGCTTGACTACTTTGGCCGGCGGTACTGCCAACAACAGAAATTCTGTCGATGAGACCACGACAACCTTCTCTCCTGTACTCAATGCGACAGGAGGTAACAACTATGCACTTTATCGAGAAGCTGGAAACAACTCACTCTACACCGATGGTTCAAATGATTTTGTCCAGCTGGCGAGTAGTCCGATTGCAGATGGAGCGACAGATTTTACCATTGAGCTCTGGATTAAGCCAGATGCCAGTAATTTCGATGATACCGAATACCATGGCTTCATTGGCTATTATACCGGTATTACTAATACTCGAAGCCCTTCCTTATGGCTGAAGGAAGGTAAAGTCCATCTGGATTCGTATCGAAACTCAGATAAACAGAGATTTGATTTTCTAACCGATCGTGCACTGATTACTCAGGATGAATGGACTCATGTGGCCTTTGTCAAAGACGCAGAGATATTCCGAGTCTATTTGGATGGGGAATTGGCGATTACCACTGTGGCTCCTGATCAGGTCAACATTGAAGGTGATAGTTATTATATCGGCCGGGTTAACAATTATTTTTCAGGTCAACTTGACGAGGTTCGATTCTGGAATGACGCCCGAACAGAAGCTGAAATCTTGGACTTGATGAATGTGGAGGCTACTGGAACGGAGACAGGCTTGGTAGCTTATTATGACTTCAATCATGGAGTACCTGGTGGCACCAATGCCGGATTGACAACGCTAGAGGATAGAACCATAGGTGTGAATGATGGAATTTTGAATAATGCGGCCTTAAGTGGTTCGAGCAGTAACTGGGTCAGCGGATTCTTCCCTAAGATCTCAGGGGAGGGTTTTGTGTACAAAGGTGAGACGAGCCAGTTAATTCATTTTGCTTCTGGGGGTACTTGGTCTGTTGATAATCCCTCGATTGGTACTATTACCTCTGGTGGTCTCCTCACCGGAGTTACTAGCGGTCAGGTCGTAGTAACCTATACCCAAGGAGGCAACACCAGCTCTAAAACAATTGATGTGGTTGATCCGAATAACTTAGGAGGATTGACCGTTGTGACTTCTGGCGGAACTGCTGCTGGCAACGGCTGGACTTACAGCAATGGTGTAATTCGTCCAACCTCATCCAATGCAGTGAATGTGAATGCTTCGGATGTGTTGGCAAAATTGAATCTAAACCACCTGACCATTGAAGCGAGTACTATTACGATCAATGCTGATGTACTTTCTTCATACAGTAATGATCTAACCTTAAAGGCTACAGGTAATATTACCGTCAACGAAGACCATACCATTCAAACCAATGGTGGTGATATCATACTTTGGTCTAATAATGATGATGAGACTATTAATGGTGGATATATCTATCTTCAAGATAATACAACAATCGATACAAGAACTTCAAGTGATAGAACATCAGCTAATGGTTCTAATGATGATGAAAATGGTGGAGCTATAATCTTAGGTGGAGGAACTGGAACTACAGTACCTGCAGGATATGCCTTAAATAATGCGAATACGCTAAGAGGGGGTATTAGCTTAGGAACTGAGAGTGGTGGCCAAAGACATGATAGTAATATTACATTGATTTCAGGAGGAGGAGATATTTCCCTTAAAGGGAAACAGACATCCTTACTTAATGGAGATGCTGCAGGTATTAATGCCTATGAAGGTTTTGTTCTTGATGCAGGTAAAACCGGAAATATAACTTTAGAGGGTGATGTTAGTGATTCTAACGCTTCATATTCAGACGGTATGAATCTTGGGAATTATGCTACTACTGCTGGTGGTGCAGCTTCACACATAAAAACAGTAGATGGAGACATCGCTTTAATGGGAAGCGCATCAGATGCATCAGTTCATAGCAGAGGGTTAACCTTAGCAGGAGGAGGTGCAGGATTGTTTATTCAAAGTACAGGTACAGGTAGTATCAGTCTTTCAGGTACGCCTGGAGGCACGGGAGTTCAGTATAATATTTTACTGATTGGCGCAAACATTCTAGCCAGTAGTGGTGATATAGATTTAGTTGGAGGCAGTACAGGAAAGATTTTTAATACTTCATTTGCTTCAACCATTGGTTACAAATTAGGTAGTGATGTTTTAAGTTCTACTAGCGACATAACAGTTACTGGAGATGACTTTGATTTAAGTTCTGGATTTAACTTCAATACCGCAGGAACTTTAAAGGTAGAATCATTTGGGAACTCATTTACAAATGCATTTAACACCTCTCAATTGACCTATTCTTCAGATTTGACAGGTCTTACCATTGGTAAATCAACAAATACCTCAAACGTAACGGTAGCTTCTGATATAGATATCAATGGCCCGGTAAGTATTTATGGTGGAAATATCTATGTAAATGAAAACATTGACACCCAAGGAGGTGCCACAAATGGAGATGTATTACTAAAAGTATCGGCAGATATAGTACTTGCTGAATCTAAAACAATTACTACTGATGGAGGTGATGTAATTCTTTGGTCAAATAGTGATAATGAAACTACATCAGGGTCATTAATAACAAGAAAAGGCTCATCAATTACGACAAATAGTGGACATTTATGGATTGGAGGAGGTGCTGAATCAGGTTCTCTTTGGAATGGTCTAACAGTAGGGGATGGTTATGCTGTTGCCGGAACTAGTTTGAATGATTTAGATAGACCAAATACTAATACGGATGCATCTTGGAGAGGTGCTGGTATTTTCTTAGATGGAACTACAATTAATACTTCAGGAGGGCATATTGCTATGTATGGAAAATCAGTTGGAAATTATGATGGGCTTGTAACATATGGCATCAATACTATTAATTCAGGTACTGGAAAAATTTCAATAAATGCTGACGCAAATGATAATTACGCATCACTTTTTGGGGTTCATAATAGTGTTACTCCATCAATAACAAATATCACATCAACAAATAGTGATGCTGACGCCATTACTTTTAATCTAGGCTCTGGCACGGGAACACAAAATTATGGTGCTTGGGTAGAGGGTGATGTAATTGTTTTGGCCGCCAATGGTGGAGGCATAACTTATAATGCTTTATCGAATGTTTCTAATGTTGGACTTAATTTAGGTTATAGTACAACGAGTTCTGGTTATCTGTATTTATTAGCAGATGTTGGTGATATTAATTTAAATACAGGGCTTGGTGGGATTACCTTACAAAATCAATTCACCGATATTTATTTAGGTAAAAATGCTGATAAAGGGGTAAGTAGTTCATCAAGCGACATCACATTTACATCGGATAAAATCAGTTCAAATGGAATATTACATTTTAGTACATCGGGAGCTATAACTATCGAATCTTTAGGCAATTCATTTACCTCTGCATTCGATACAAGTACTTTAGATTATTCTTCTGATGTTACTGGTTTAATAATAGGTAAAGCTACAAATAATCAAGATGTTACAATTGGTGCGGTTGTTATTGATGGTCCGTTAACAGTATATGGGAAAAATATTGCAGTAAGCGGTGCGGTAAACGTCGGAAATAATACAGTTAAACTATCGGGTTCAGGCAATGTAACAGATGGAGTAAATGGATATATAATTGCTGAAAGTTTAGCGCTTTTAGACGGTAATGTAACTTTAGACAATACTTCCAACAATGTATCTTCGATAGCCGGAGGCGATAACGCCACCAAACTAGGTAGCCTTAACTATATAAATTCAGTAAGCTTAACGGTAGGCAGTGTAAATCCTACGGGGATTACTTCCTCAGGAACGATTGAGCTGGCTACGCTTACGGGAGATCTAACGATCACTGAGCCGATAGTTTCTACAAAATCTACGGGTGATGCGGTAAAGTTGTATGCGGACAAGGATGCCACTGCAGGTAATGCAGGCGACGGCAATATCAAAATAACCGATAATGGTTCAATAACCGTTGAATCAGGCGCAAGAGCCTTATTGTATTCGGGTAAGGAATCAGAGAGTACGGGAGTTCAGACAGAGGTAGGTGGAGAGAGCAACACACGTACAAGTGTTGATGCAACTACAGATTTAAGTACAGTTGACCCGGTATTGTCAGCGACAGGCAAGTATGGTTTGTTCCGCATGAAAAATGTGAATGACAATGCTAATCTTGTGAGTTTAACGACATCTTCAGGCGCGTTAAGTCCGGTGTTTGCTTCAGCGACTACGGATTATACGGTGGTTCTTCCGCAGGGGACAACAAGTGTAAACTTCACCCCGACAACCGACGATGGGTCAGCGACGCTAAAGATCAATGAAACAGCTCATACTAGCGGGGTTGCATATACTGCTAGTAATTTGAAGGCTTATCAGCTCTATGAGATAGAGGTAACAGCAAGTGATGGTGTAGCGAAGAAGACCTATAAGCTAGCGGTATTGGTTACCCAAGCTACTGTCCCATCACCTACGGGTGTATGGCGTAATTTATTTGCTGGGGAGAATTTTGATCCGAACGATGATCAGCAGGCAACTGCTGATACGGATTTGGTTGGTAATTCGACCGATGCGATGATGCAAGCACAGCAAGAGACGTATAGTTTTTCAGATGGTCAGGATAAGGTTTATTACTTCCGTGTTCGATTGGGTAATGAGAATGCGCCTAATACGAGTTTTTACTATGGTATGGATGTGGACTCTGATTACAAGATAGACTTTGTGATAGAGGCGAACTTGAAGGACAAGACTCCATATGTGGCTTACCACGCTCATGATCCTAGTAAGGATGGTAGTGGTCCATCACAGACGGCCTGGTTAAACAGCAAGAAAGACAATAATATAGAGCGTCAGTTAGGTGCACGTGATGCACGCATTGTGAGTTATGTTACACAGGGAGAGTCAACGACCAATGTAGATATTGATGGACCCGTAGGTGGTCAGAACAATGGAGATGATACGTGGTTGGAATTTGCCTTTACTGAGTCAAGCTTTAAGTCATGGACTAATGATTATTTAGGCAATGAATTAACTGGTTCAGATGTAAACGGTTTAGTAGCTTTTACATCGACTTCACAGACGGCCAATGGAGACATTGGAGGAATCAATGATAAGACGGCAGACCTTAGTTTGACTTGGCAGGAGTTAGGTAACTTTATAGAGTCTAATCTGGATGATGTGACGACATATTCATTGTTTACCCCGACTGTAGCGAGCCAATTATCAAGAACAACAACACCTACAGTAACTGGTAGTTGGGGAGGTTCAAATGAAGGTGATGATACACTAACAGTAACTATTGACGGAGTCACCTATACGGTAGGAAACGGTTTAACAACAGATGGTTCGTCATGGTCAGTAGAGGTAAGTACACCATTAGCAGAAGGTATTTATGATGTAACAGCTACAGCGAGCAGGGCATCAGATGGATCTAGTAAGACAGACAGCACTGCAGAAGAGCTAGAGGTTAAATTGACTATCCTATTAACAAGTGAGACAATTACAGTTGCTTCTATATCCGACTTAGTGTATACGGGCTCAGGTCAAACTCCAAGCCCAGAGGTTAAGGATGGCACTACGGCTCTTGTACAAGACACGGATTACACGCTATCATATCAAGATAATATCAATGTAGGAGAAGCAACGGTTACCATTACAGGGATCAATGCCTACGAGGGCAGTAGAACAGTAACCTTTAATATTACCCCAGCACCACTGACTATTGTAGCAGAAGATAAGAGTAAGGTATTTGGAGAGGTAGATCCTGAGTTAACGGTAAGTTATGCAGGATTTGTGAACGGCGAGGATAAGGACGACCTAACAGGAACTTTATCTATCAGTAGAGTATCTGGAGAGGCGGTATCAACGTATGCTATTACAGCTTCAGGATTAACATCGACAAACTACGATATAACGTATACTCCAGGAACATTTGCCATTACAAGTAGGCTTATTACTCAGTCTGCTATTACGGTATTACCGATAACGGACTTAGTGTATACGGGCTCAGTTCAAATTCCAAGCCCAGAGGTGAAGGATGGAGCTACGGTTCTTGTAGAAGACACGGATTACACGCTATCATATCAAGATAATATCAATGTAGGTACAGCAACAGTTACTGTTACAGGTACGGGTAATTACAATGGAACAAAAGATGTAACATTTGCAATCACTCCAGCACCACTGACTATTACAGCAGAAGATAAGAGTAAGGTATTTGGAGAAGTAGATCCATCGTTAACGGTAAGCTACACAGGTTTTGTAAACGCAGAAGATCAAGAAGACCTAACAGGTGCCTTATCAATAAGTAGAGTATCTGGAGAGGCGGTATCAACGTATGCTATTACAGCTTCAGGATTAACATCGACAAACTACGATATAACGTATACTCCAGGAACATTTGCCATTACAAGTAGGCTAATTAGTCAGTCTGCTATCACGGTATCTTCGATAACGGACTTAGTGTATACGGGCTTAGGTCAAACTCCAAGCCCAGAGGTGAAGGATGGAGCAATTACTTTGGTACAAGACACGGATTACACGCTGTCTTACCAGGACAACCTCAATGTAGGACAAGCTACAGTTACTGTTACAGGTAAGGGTAATTACAATGGAACAAGAACAGTAACCTTTAACATTCTGAAGAAGACGTTAACCATTAGTGGTCTTAGTGCCGATGATAAGGAATACGATGGTACAACCGAAGCTACTTTATCTGGAACAGCAAGTTTGGTAGGTTTAGTAGATGGTGACGATGTGGTATTATCGGGTACCCCAGAGAGTACTTTTACATCACCTAATGTATCCACAGCGATTACGGTAACAGTAGTTGGCTATGAGCTAACAGGAGCGGCAAAAGACAATTACAGTTTGAGTCAGCCAACGGGGCTTAGTGCAGATATCACTTACCGTGTGATAAGTGTTATCCCTACAAATGGTTTAACAAAGCAATACGGGGAAGTAGATCCTGAGTTTACTTACACCTTCAGTGGATCGATAAGTGGGCAGATGGCAGCTTTTAGAGGTAGCTTAAGCAGAGAGCAAGGAGAAGATGTAGATAGCTACCAGATAACTCAGGGCAGCTTAAGCCTAATAGACAACGGCAACTTCAAAGCGTCGAATTATACGATTACTCTGACAACAAATATTGATTTTGAGATTACAAAAGCACCATTAATAGTCACGGTAAACAATGATGCTAAGTTTGTGACTCAGGCTGATAGACAAGGTTATGCAGGGGTAAGCTACAGTGGCTTTAAGTTTGGTGAGGATCTCACATCACTGAATACCACAAACCTGACTATCACTCGAAGCAATTCGGGAGTTGAAGCAGCAGGTATATATACCGATGTACTAGAAGCTTCAGGTATAACATCACAGAACTATTCGATTAGTTATGAGCCAGCAGATTATCAGATTGTAGCGGCAGATCAGTTATATGTGAAGTTAGCAGATACAGAGGTTGTATATGGAGAGGATCCAGTCTACCGTGTAGAGTTGTCAGGATATTACAGTTCAGACAATACACAAGTAGTTGATTTAACTTCTAGTACGAGTGTAACAGGCAATAAAGTAACGGTAGTAGATGGAGTATCAGGAAGCGCAGAGTTTTTGATAGTTCCAGAGACGCCATTGTATAGTACATCAAATCATCTTTCTGTAGGTGCTTATAATTTAGTTTCAGACCAAGCGGTATTTACTAGTTCAAACTTTAACAACACGTTAATTGAGCAAGGAGTTTTAAGGGTAAATCCTAAGGAATTAGTTGTCAGTTTATCAAGTACAAAGTCAAAGGTTTATGATGGCAACGCGCTATTACCATCGATGATATTTGATTTGAGTACACCTTTTACGGGAGATAAGGTATCAGCATTAGGTACAGGTATTTATGAAAGTGCAAATGCAGGAGAGACAGATTATAGGGTATCAGGCTTATCACTAAGTGGCTCTGATGCGAACAATTATTACATTCAAGGAGGAGCGAATACTCAGATTACAGGGACAGATGGTCAAATTAGCAAACGAACAATTAGCGTTGTTCCAAGAGTTGGACAATCAAAGATATTTGGTACATCGGATCCAATTTTGACTTATGATTACAACGGAGAGGTTAATGGTGAGACACCTGTATTTAATGGTTCTTTAGAGCGTGAAGTAGGAGAATCTCGAGGGCTGTATGCTATTAGCCAAGGGTCTCTTTTATTGACAGATAAAGATAGTTTCATAGCCTCTAATTATGAATTAGCCTTTACAAGCGGGATTGACTTTACAATTACAAATAAGTTACTATCAGATCAGGATATTAATATATTACCGATATCAGAGGTAATTTACAACGGGCAGGCACAGGAGCCTACTCCAGTGGTAAAAGATGGCGGAGTTACACTAACAGAGGGGGTTGATTATGAGTTATCTTATGATAATAATACCGATGTAGGCAAGGCAACTATTACCATTACAGGCTTAGGTAATTATGGAGGAGTCAGAACGGTTACTTTTAACATTCTACCAAGAGTAATTACTGTGACGCCAGATTCAGATCAGAGTAAGGAGTATGGTGAATCGGATCCGTTACTGACTTATACCTTTAGTGGCGAAGTGAGTGGAGAGACCCCAGACTTTGACAACACACTAAGCAGGGAGCTTGGAGAGGATGTAGACAGCTACCAGATTACACAGGGTAGTTTAACCCTTGCAGACAATGGATTGTTCAAGGCCTCTAATTATGAGATTGACTTTACAGCCAATATAGACTTTACGATTAGTAAGGCTTCACTTACAATTACTGTAAATAATGATTCTAAGTTTGTAACACAGGCTGATGTAGCGGGTTATGCAGGAGTGAGCTATAGTGGCTTTAAGTTTGGAGAAGACCAAACAGCTATAGATACTACAAACCTGAGTATTACCCGAAGTAATTTAGGAGTAGAAGCTGTAGGGATTTATCCATCTGTTTTGGAAGCCTCAGGAGTGATATCTCAGAACTATGATATTGTTTATCAGAAAGGAGATTATACAATAATAGGAGCAGATCAGTTGTTAGTTAAGCTAAAAGACAGTGAGGTTGTTTATGCAGATGTTCCAGTCTTTGAGGTTTTAGAAGCGGGATATTATAATTCAAGTAATGAATTGATAGAAGACTTAACATCAAGTGTACAGGTTATTGGAACAGAGGTAACGGTAACTGATGGTACTTCTGGCACGGCAGTCTTTGATATAGTAGTAGTATCACCACAGTTGAGTAGTTCAGGTACTTTACAATCAGGAAGCTATGTATTGGAGTCGGGTAATATTAGTAAGACGAGTCCGAACTTTAGTGATACGATAATACTTCAGGGTAACCTTAATGTAACACCAAAAGAGTTAACAGTCTCCTTGATTAGTAGTGTGATTAAGGAGTATGATGGTAATGATAATCTGTTGAATTTAGAGTTATCTTTAACTACACCTATTGATACAGATATTGTATTGGCAAGTGGGGCTGGTGTTTATGAGAGTAAGGATGTTGGAGTAAGAAATTATACGGTATCAGGGATAACTTTAAGCGGAGCAGATGCAGGGAACTACTTTATCCAGGGAGGTGTAAATGCAAGTATCACGGGTACGGATGGAGAGATTACTAAGCGTGTGCTTACAGTGACTCCTGATGCAAACCAAGGTAAGACTTTTGGAGAGTCAGATCCTAGTTTGACTTATAGTTATAGTGGATTGATAAATGGAGAGATACCACTCTTTAGTGGTACACTTGGCAGAGATCAAGGAGAGGCTGTTGGATCTTATCAGATCACACAAGGAAGTCTTGTATCACAAGACAATGGAGTTTTCTTGAAGGGTAACTACGAGCTTGTGTTTACTGAAGGAGAGTTTACGATCACTGCTAAGTCAATTACGGATGCAGACATCAGTGTAGCACCTATTGAGGACTTTGTTTACACGGGTCAAGGGATTACTCCTCCGTTAACGGTGAAGGATGGAGCAACTACTTTGGTACAGGGAACTGATTATGGATTAGATTACAGTAATAATATCAATGTTGGTATAGCTACAGTTACGATTGTTAGCTATGGCAATTACACTGGTAACAAGGTAGTAACCTTTAACATTACCCGAGCTCCACTGACTATTACGGCAGAAGATAAGACAAAGGAGTTTGGAGAGGATGATCCTGAGTTAACGGTAAGTTATACTGGTTTTGTGAATGGCGAGGATGCTGAAGACCTTACAGGTAGCTTAGCAATCAGCAGAGCTACTGGCGAGTCAGCAGGCACTTATGCGATTACAGCTTCAGGTTTAACGTCAACGAATTATGCGCTTACTTATACAGAAGGAGATTTTACGATCACTAGTAAGTCAATTACGGATACTGACATTACAGTATCTCCGATAACAGATTTGGTATACAACGGATCATTACAAAGACCAAAGCCTATGGTAGAAGATGATTCAAACCTATTAGATGAAGGAATCGATTATAGATTAAGTTATAGTGATAATACCAATGTAGGGCAAGCGAGAGTAACCATTACAGGAATTGGTAATTATAATGGTAGTAGAACCGTAAGGTTTATGATTTTACCAAAGGTTATAGAAATTTTAATACCAGATCAAGAGAAAGATTATGGTGCTCAAGATCCTGTATTGGTATTTACAGCAGATCCTGTACTTTTTGGTTCGGACGAATTTACAGGGGTGTTATCACGAGAATCAGGTGAGGCTGTAGGAGAGTATTTAATATCCTCTGGGACTTTAAGTGCAGGAGATAATTATACTTTAAATATTCAGTCAGATGCTATTTTTAGGATTATTAGAATTGATAGTGACGGAGACGGTGTTGCGGATGATATAGAAGAGACAGATGGAACAGACCCGTTAGATACTTGTGATTTTGTATTGGCAAGTCAAACATTTCCACCGAGTATAGCTTGGGACACAGCAGACTGTGATATTGATGGAGTAACCAATGCCGAAGAATTGATAGATGGTACTGATCCATTGAATTCAGATAGTGATGGAGATGGAGTTGTAGATGGTTATGAGAAAACAGATGGTACAGATCCATTAGATTTTTGTTCATCAGTACCATCTAGAATTACAGAGTCATTATCTGATGAATTTTTGTTTAGTGACTGTGACGGTGATGGTTTGAGTAATGGAGATGAGATTGGATTAGATCCAAAAAATCCAATTGACTCAAATGGTAATGGTGTTTTTGATTATTTAGAGTTCAATAATTATAGACCTTCGGCAGAGGATAATTTAGAGATTTTTAATTTATTGACACCAAATGGAGATGGCCAGAATGATGTATTTGTGATCCGTAATATTGAGTTGTATCCGGAGAATATTTTAGAGATTTACAATCGTTGGGGATCTAAGGTTTATAATGTATCGGGATATGGGCAAAATGGAAATTATTTCACAGGTGTTTCCAATGGAAGAGGAGTAATTTCACCATCATCATTATTACCAACAGGGACATACTTTTATATTTTAAAATATAAATCAAGTTCAGGAGATTTTAAAGAGCGCAAGGGTTATTTATATTTAACTAGATAGATTGTTTTAAGATATAAGATAAATTGTAAAAATTAAAAATAAATGAAAAAAATAGTCACACTTGTTATTATACTTATAAGCGGATTGAGTTACTCTCAGCAAGATGCTCAGTTTAGTAACTATATGTATAACACGCTGAGTTTTAATCCGGCGTATGCTGGTTCCCGTGGTACGACAAGTATTTATTTATCACAACGTTCTCAGTGGATTGGTTTGGATGGAGCACCGACAACGAATGCTCTTTCGTATCATTCCCCTTTAGGTTCTTCTAATTTAGGTATTGGGTTGAGTTTTTTAAATGACGCGATAGGGCCTGTTGAAGAGAATTTAGTTTCTTTAGATATGAGTTATACGATCCAAACGTCATATGATTATAAATTAGCCTTTGGATTACGAGCGAGTGCTCATATGCTGAATGTAGATTTCAACCAGTTAAATATATTTAACCCAGGGGATGTATTGGCGCAGAATAACATTAATAATCGTATTTCTCCGAACTTTGGTTTTGGAGTGTTTTGGTATTCAGATAAGAGTTATTTAGGATTTTCAATTCCTAATTTATTACAGACCAAACATATTAATAAAAACTTAGGAGCATCTGTAAGTTCGATATCTAAGGAGCGTTTGCATTATCATTTTACAGCGGGTTATGTATTTGATTTAAGTCAAGATGTATTATTTAAGCCTGCATTGTTGACAAAGTTTGTTTCGGGTTCTCCATTACAATTGGATGTATCGGGAAATTTTCAGATATATGATAAGTTTACTATAGGAGGGTCATATCGTATAGATGCAGCTGTGAGTTTATTAGCTGGCTTTCAGTTAAGCAGGAATTGGTTTTTAGGTTATGGTTATGATTTTGACACAAATAATCTATCTACGTTTAATTCAGGTTCACACGAGGTTTTCCTACGTTATGAAGTATTTAGGAATAGCAATATAAAAGCACCGCGATTCTTTTAAAAAAAAAAAACAAAAACCACAAAATAGAGATGAAATTACATTTTAATTATATTACACTTTGCTTACTATTAGTAAGTGGATTTATATATGGTCAACAAGAAAGAGAAGTAAGAGCTAATTCAAAGTACAATAGTATGTCTTATACTGAGGCCATATCTCTTTATAAAGGTTTGGTTGCAGATGGTTATGGTTCTCCGGAGTTATTTGAGAATTTAGGGAATTCATATTACTTACAATCTAATTATTCGTTAGCTAGAGTAAGTTACGATTCATTATTTAAAAGAACGAAGGATGTTTCTAAGAGCACGTACTATAGATATATCAATGTGTTGCGAAGTGAGAAAGAAGATAAGAAGGCAGATAAGTTGTACGCTACATTATTAAAGAAATACCCAAAGGAGAAGATAGAAGATAAGCTTAAGAATCGTATTTTTTTAAGTCCAGAAGTACTTGGTGTTTCTTCGGTTACTCTAAAAAACTCAAAGATTAATTCTCCATATTCAGATTACAAGGTTTCATATCTAGGAGAAGATAAGATTGCTTATTCAAGTAGCAAGGAGACAAAGAGTTTTTTATCTACCAAATCTATTTGGAATAATGAGGCTTATACGAACCTATACGAAAGTCGTTTTGATGGAGATAGCCTAATAGGTGAAGTTTCCAAATTAAAAGGTCGCATCAATAGATTTTACAATGAATCTTCAGCCGTTTTCACAAAAGATGGTAAAACGATGTATTTTACTAGAAACAATCATTTAGCAAATCAAGTAAAGACAGATTCTTTAGAAAATGTATTGCTAAAAATATACAAAGCAAAGTATAATGGGAAGCGTTGGGTAGATATAGAAGAGTTACCATTTAATAGCAACCAATACAACTGTGCACATCCGGCCTTGAGTCCTGATGAGGATTATTTATATTTTTCATCAGACATGCCTGGAACGAAAGGAGAATCTGATTTGTATAGAGTATCTATAATTGATAACACTTATGGTACGCCAGAGAATTTAGGAGCTCAAATAAATACGTTAGGTAGAGATACTTTTCCATTTATCACCTCAGACAATGTTTTGATTTTTTCTTCGGATTATAGAAAAGGTCAGGGAGGATTAGATTTGTATTATACAGATTTAAAAAGTACGAATAAAAGAGTCTATACTTTTAGTGCTCCTATCAATTCTTCTTTTGATGATTTTGGTTTGGTTTATAAAGTCTCAGAAGGTACAGGTTTTATGTCTTCAAACCGTAAAGAAGACAATGTAGGTTCAGATGATATTTATGCGTTATCAGGATTATCGATACCGAAATTAGAAGATTTGACAGTAATGATCAAATCGAAGAAAGGGAATGATGTAATAGGAAATACATCAGTAACCTTGTTAAATGAAAATAAGAGTGTTTTAGGGACTATAACAGCAATCAATAACCAAGTATCTCTTTTAGATGTAGATCCTTCGAAGGGGTATAATTTACAGGTGAATAATGAGAATTATCAACCATATGCTTCCTCACTAAAATTTAAAGGCACCAATACAACTACGATTTACCTTACAGAGAAAGCGCCACCACCGGCACCAGTAGACTTGCTGGAGCTTTTAAAGTTAGAGAATATTTACTTTGATTTTGACAAGCATGCAATTAGAAGCGATGCTGCAATTGAGTTAGCTAAGATTGTAGAGATATTAAACAGATATCCAGTAATAAACTTAGAGATCATTGGACACACAGATAGTTTTGGACCTGCTGCATACAATGAGAGGTTGTCTGCTAGAAGAGCAGCGTCAACAAAACAATGGTTGGTAGATAGAGGGATCTCAGCAGATCGAATAACCACCTTCGGTTATGGGGAGAAACAGCCTATCAATGATTGCGAAAGAAATAAATGTACAAAAGAACAACACAATCAAAACCGTAGAACAGAGTTTTTAATCAAACAATAACAGACAACATTTTATAAAACTTCAGAAAAGACTCAAATGGATTGTTTGGGTCTTTTTTTGTTTGAGTTTATAAAATCATTCGTATTACTAAAAAAGATGTTCAAAGGTCATTGCTTTTAAATCCATAATTCTAAAAACCGCTTATTTTAAATTTAGATTTTAAGATTATCGGTTCTGTGGTTCCAAAATATAATGGAAGTAGACTATGCCAACAACAGGTATTTGCAATTTCACTTCACATTCAAAAGATCCCATATCTGAAATAGAACACAGAGAGTATCTTACAGATCCATCTCAAGATCCAAGAATTAGATTCATAGAACAACCCATAGAGGACTGTGGTAGCAGTGGAGACATTTTAGTTTATAATATTGGTTTTTAGAGCGGAAAACTCAATGATCTAATTGATGTATTCCCTCAATATTCTAATGAGTTGAGAGGGATTGTAAATCGTCTGAAAGATCTAATGATTCCGTTCCAACAGAAATGGTACTATACCCCCGAAATGAAGGGGAGTTACTCAATAAAGTATATTCTACCCGCACTTGTTCCTGAACTTTCATATAACGATCTTGATATAAAAGAAGGAGGTAAAGCATCCAACACATTTCTATCAATGGTTAATGAAACCTTTGAAGGTGATGTGCAAAAAACAAGGAGACAACTATTAGAATATTGTGAGTTGGATACCTATGCTATGGTCAAAATCCTTGAGAAACTACTACAGGTATAAAACTGATTTTCTCTAAAAAATCTGAAAAATTTTTTAAATCCAACTTTTAGACTTTCCTCAATTTTATATCAATTTTTGGCAAAATTTTCAGACGACTCTGAGAGGGTGTTTTGATTCATATATATTTATATATTAAGGACGGGTACGGCAGGGAGTCCGGCAGGAAGTACCCCCGGGGGACCTGATCTACCGATAATACTAATCGGCAAACTGAAATTCCAATAATCTTGGAGATTTACCATCAGGTTCCTTCACTAATTCTAATCGGCACCTCTATTATCAATGATAACCTAAAGATAAACTATGGTGATCCATCTAAGATTTTAATTGGCAAAAATAAATTCGATAAAATGTTTGACCGGTTGCCAATTAAAATAGAAAGGATCTCACCGTCTTCTAATTTTAAAAATACATAAGGGTTACAAACTCAAGCTCTCATAGACACCCATTACCTCTTTTTCTCTGATACCAAGATACCTTTTTGTAATCCCCATTGATGAATGTCCGAAGAGTTCCATTAACAGAACTATAGACTGGTTGGAGTAGTTATTTAATTTAAGAACCCTATTTCCAAGTGTTTTTCGAAACATGTGGGTAGATACATTTCCATCTACATGTACTTTATATTTCCTAAATATTTTTTTTAGGGAAACGTTCACCCACGATTTGTCAATGGGTTTGGTGCCATATCTATTTATGAAAATGAATTGACTCTCGTCATCTATCAGTTGTTTTCGTTTGATACGAGATATAATCTCAAGTAAATCCTTATTTAATTTAATTCTTCGAGTCTTTTTTGTCTTTTGTTCTACTATTACTAATATATCTCCCCCCGAAAAGTCGGTGTACCTTAATTTGAGTATATCCCCTATACGTAAACCCGTGAATACCCCAATTGAAATTAAGAGGCAGTACTTAAAATTTTCATCTCTTTCCAATTTAGCAATTAATGATTTAAAATCTTCCCATGGAATTGCACCGGTTGTTGTTCGTTGACCCTGTAGTGACATTTTTATATTTTTAGAAATTAACCCGGCTAACATAAGCGCAAAACTTCGATTTTGCAGCATTATTTAATAAAAGTATAAGTGGGTTGATCTTTGGGAAGTACTGGATTCACTGGGAAGTCCAACCCGGGTTGAGATAGAACTATTTTAGTAAACTTACACTAATGTCAGAAGTCTAAGCAGATAAGTTTTTAAACATATTGTAGGCAGAATAGAATTCTCGCGGTAAATTCCAATTATGGATACCTTTTTTACTATTTACTTTTCTGTTTTGGGAGTAATCCTCATTGTAAATTTAATTTATAGACTATTTGTTTTTTTAAGAATTAGATCTGAAGACTGGCAATTTCAATTGGCACATGAGGTATTAGATTGGTGTTTGGAGATGTATCCGGTTCGCAAACAAAAACCATTCATAAATTTAGTTGAAGGTACATCTGATTTTGGGGGAGAATATTGTTTTGATACTAATACGATCATTATATACCGGTCAAACAATGTATTACTTCGGGATATTGTAAAAACAACTATTCACGAGTATTTTCACTATTATTTGATCACCTCTCAAACTAAAAACAACTTGTATAAAAGACAGTTAGAAGTCTATGGATATGAGAATCATCCGCAGGAAATACTTTGCAATTCACTCTCTAAAACACTA
This sequence comes from uncultured Polaribacter sp., assembly GCF_947503855.1. GTDB lineage: Bacteria > Bacteroidota > Bacteroidia > Flavobacteriales > Flavobacteriaceae > Polaribacter. The sequence goes on from NZ_CANNFF010000012.1 coordinate 53,661, forward strand.
AGTAAAGTATATCAGAATAAATAATTAAAACTTCGTTTTATTTCACAGGAAGGTCAATATCCCTACCCATCATGCCGAATAGAATTTAATGTAATACAGTGATCAAAAACAAAGATCTAACAACTGCAATCGAGAATTTATTTCAATACTAATTTCTGTTTTCTTCGTTTGAACTATCAAAATTTTCACGACAAAAAGTTACCAATCCATTTGGGACACTCAGGGCGGAAAACATTGTCAGTTGACACATTATGTTCATTTGATAGAAAAACAGCATCAACATCTACTATAAGATCTTCATCTGTATAAAGTTCATTAACATCTATCACTAATTTTTCTAAATCTACAGGTTCAGAATTTATATGTCTTTTAATTGTGCTAATAGATAACCCTGTTTTTTCTGCAAGTGCTTTCTGAGTGATTTTTAACCCTTGAGATTTCATCTCTTTTTTTGTAGTAATTATTTTTTCAATTGATGAATTACTTCTTCTTTTTCCATTTATTTTACTTGCTAAATTTCTTTTTTCTCCACCGGTTAATTTGGAGTTACTATTGAAATGCACGTACTTGTACTTTTTATTCTTAAATTCATAGTTTTCATCATTTTTAATACTGGAGTAAACGAAAGTAAACAGTTCTACGAGTTTCTTAAATTCCATTGGTGGTTTTCCAAAATAATTATTAATGAAATTAAGGTAAGAAAACAAATAACTTGCTGGTAACATTGGATTTAAGAAAACAAGTTTATGTATTATAATTGTATAAATGTTATGTTTTTTGGTATCTCTTATCTCTCTAGGAAATGTAATATCCATTTTTTCTGATGCAAATAATTCAACAATTGGGTTATTAACCACTACAGGTGTTTTTGTTACAATTTTATCCATAAATTCTTCAAAATCAATATTGGAAAGTGGCTCAATCAATGTATTAATATATTTTTTATTCAATATAGATTGATTGAGCTGTTTTTTCAGGTGTCTTTTCTCACTATTAAAAGGAATCTCAACTGTAATTTCATTCTCATAATTAACGAATGGTTCAGTGTCGTATGTTAGATACATTGCCCTGCCAAGATTCTTACATTTTATATCAACCTGCTCTTCTTTAAGATATGTAGTTTTTATAATCTCCCATATCTCATAGAAGTTATTGTTATCAATAATATTTGTTATTTTGAACAAAACAGATATGCCACCAGCACCACTTGACAGACATACTAAAGAGACAAGATGACCATATTTTTCAATAAAGTATTCTTTATATTCTTTTGCGTTAACCACATCATCGAAATCAAAATAGATATAAGAAGATGGTGCAATAAAATTTTTTGTATAATCCTCCTTTCGTTTTATATTCCGTTTTTTAACACTACAGTTGGGAGTAATGTAGTTTAGAAATGTTTTCTTTTTCTTGTAGGTCTGGTCTCCCTTTAATCTTAGTTCTCTAATTTCATTTATCAGAGATTTTTTAGGGTTGTTTTTAATGAATTTAACCAATTGTGATAAATCAATTGTTTTAGTTGGGATTAGATTGGTAATTCCTTTTTCAAAGTAGCTGAACATTAAAATAATAATCCCCCAAATTTCGATGTGGTGGCATCTACTTTAAGGAGGATAAACATGCTTTATGTGTAATATAATTATCATCCACCAACGATAATCACACTATCTTAAAAGATATAAATCGAATTAAGTCTTAATAGAATATAACGAAATATTTAGGGAATGTCAAGCCTAAATATAAAGGTGTGAGTTGACACCTTTGTTTTCAAGTTAAATGATCAATATCAAAAAACAGATAATGTGATTAAAACGATAAAAAGAGAACAGAAAACTGTACCCTATAAAACCCGGTTTATCAGTTGAAAAGTTAGATCCCTCAGATCCACTTGATGATAATTTTATAAAGGAAATAAGAGATGATATCTATAAGAAATCAACCAAGAGTAGATTTAAAAAAATGAGTTGGTCAATATTGGACAAACATATTGAGACAACAAATGAATTTTTGAAGAACAACTAAAAAATGAAAATCATGAAAGAACAAATGATACAAATATTGAGTCTAACAAAAGAAGAACTTATTCAAATAGTTAAGGAAGGAGTGAAGTTAGAATTAAACCGACAACGATCTATGGGAAACCCATTAAACCGGTTATCAATTAGTGGTGAGGATACCCAATACATGACCCGAGACGAAGTTTCAAAAGTTTTGAGTGTTACAGTCCAAACACTAAATAATTGGAGACGAGAAGGGATTCTAATTCCCTTAAAAATTGGGAGTAGGGTACTGTATCGAAAAGAAGATGTTTATAACAACTCACGAGTGGTGGCTTGAGTTATTGGTAAAAAAAAACAAATATGAACTAATTGTAGTAAATATTTGTTTTTTTCATTTTCTTTTTACAGAACTTTCCCATTAGATTAATAATTTTATCACTTTGTAAAGTAAAATTAAATCATCCTCATAAAAGTATTGATCATTTTAATTAATATAATTTTTATTTTAAAACTCTACTAATAATTATTTTGGTAATCTTACTTTTATAACCTTAAGTCCAGCTGTCTCTTCTTTATCTAACCCAAACATTGGACTATATTTTCCTTTTGGTAAATCAGTAAAAATATAGTTATTAGCTGCTTTCGCAACATCTACATATTTTGTTACAGCGGTATTTAAAGCTGAAGCCGCTAAATCTAGTAAGAAGCTACCACCTGTTGAGACTGATGTATTGTAAGAGATTGTTCCTTTTCTAGAATACAAGATTTCAGCTGTATGGGTTGATTTAAGTATATATTCCACTTCAACAATTACTCGAGAAGCTAAGCTAGACTTATCCCATTTATTAATTTTGGTAAATAATATAATATCAGCACCAAATATTTTATTAAATATTTTTAATGAAGAGTTTTCAATAAAAAGTTCAGAATCATAAGCACTTTCTCTCTTTAATATTTCCATTGACAAAAATGGAGGAATAACATAATACCCTGCATTTAGGATAGGTACATTTAATGTTGTATGAAAATATTCTTTTGCATCTACGTTTGTACTTCTATTTATTGGAGGCATTATTAAAACAGACAAAGGTTTTTCTTCATACATTCCTTTGTATGCTTGAGCCTTATTTAATTTTGAGGTAGTACCACAACCAACAATTAAAAGTGTTATTGATAATAATAAGTATATTGAGTGCTTCATTTTTCAATTAAATTTAAAATTCGATCTATAAAAATTTTTGATTCAGGATAAAGTGAAATTTCTTTATTTAGATTTTCTTTACCCTTCTTTAAATCACCTCTTTGTATTAAGAAAAAACCATAATCAGCTAACATTCCTGGAGGTATTACTTTTCTTGTACCTTTTTGTTTTGTTATTATCTTTTGGTACTGTTCCATTATTTCATTTATTGATTTTTCATCAGCTTTTTTTAAATAATTATAACTTGATTGTTGATATTTATCAAATGAATACAATCCTTTTGTTGAACTACATGAGTATAAAGCAAGTGAGGCTAGGAATATATATATTTTCATGGAAGTATGATCTTTTTAGTTTGTTGTGATGAAAGAAAAATTATTTTCTCATAAATACGTTTATTATTTTTTGAGATAGAAACTTTATGCTTTCCTGAAGAAATTCCATAGAGTTTAAGATGTTTAACTTTGTCTCTGTTTTTTTGCACTTCAGCATTAAATTTAGTTTTTTCATCGATAACAACCTCAACTCCATTAGGGTAATTAGAAGGTGTTCCTAAAATTAAAAGAAAAGCTTGATTTTCTATACCTCGACTTATGGTCTTAGTTACTCCACAACCGACTAAAAGTGTGGTTAATATTGTAATAAATAGTATTTTTTTCATTTATCTACTTGTTTTATAAAATATTTACTGAGGCTGTTTTTATCAATATTTCCTTCAGTAAAAGAAACTATAGAAAATTCATTTTCAGAAGATTCTCCACCAGAATAATCAATAGTAATTTGACCTACTCTTTTACCTGGTAATTGAATGAACATACCTGTTTGTGGATTTTTAACTTTTCTACCTTTGGTGAAAACATCAAAAAGATCTCCTAATTTTATTCCTTGACTTTTACCGCCTGAAATTATAATACCATCTTGATCATATGATAAAAAGTAAGATTTCCAAGGTCTATTTAAACAATTGTTTATAATATTCTCAACTAATTGAGAAATTGCAGCAGAAATAGCCTTGTCTGAGAGAGATGAGTCATAATCTGTCCTTTTACCAAGGCCTAGAGTTGTCTTATTACTTGTCTCAGCTTGTCCTTTTGATTCCTCAGAATAAATTATTTGCCCAGTGGAAACGTCAATAAGTCTGATGCTAATACCAGCTTCAACAATCTGTGTTTTACTTCGAGAAAACACTTTTGATTCCCCAACGTTTTTTCTTCCAAATTCTGTAATTGAGCCTATTATTAAGTAATCTGCACCAATTTCTTGAAATCCTTCGTTATTAGCAATTTTTAATTCGTCTTTAATTAGCTGATAATCTTGTCTTTCTAGTAATATAAATTTTCCTGAAGATGCAAGTTTAGTTGAGAGAATATCAACTGCTTGTTTGCCCATTGGATCATTATTTTTATCATAAAAAAGACCTTTAGCATAGCTGGTTTCGTTAGAAAATCTTGCAATAGCTACTTTCCTTTTTAAAGTATGGGTTTCATCAGTTGGCTCGTTTATTTCGTTTACAGTTTCAATAATATTTTGTTTTCTATCTGAAACTTGTTTCTTTTTTCTCTGAGAAAAGCTTACAAAAGTAAATAATAGTGATAGCGTAAGTAGTAGTGTTTTTTTCATAGTTAGAAATAAAAAACACCTTAAAAATAAATATAAAATTTAAGGTGTTTTATTAAAGAAAAATTAGAAGTTATATCTTAAACCAGCTCCAATTTTTAAGTTATTGATTTTATTGTCAGAATCTATGTCTAAAGTACCCCCAGGAAGGGTTACTTCAGTAAATTTTCCTGCTAAATAGTCTAAATCAACAGAAAAAGCAAATCCCGAACTACCATCTCCAAACACTATAGAGTTACCAAATATAAAAGCATTCCCAGAATATTCTACATCTTCAAGTCCAATTAGTGCAGCATCATCTCCTCTAATAACACCTTTCATAGAAAAAGCATACTGGGGTTTTAAGTCCCAAGAAATATTGTCACTTATTGAAAATGAGATCATTGGTCCAATACTGAAAGCTCCAACACCAACGGCATTATCTGATTCTCCAATTATATGCCCACTTGAAGATAAATTAGCAGTGATACCCAAAGTTTCACTAAATCTGTACCCAAGATTAAGGAAGTTTACGTTTAGTCCACCAGCTAGGTCTAAATCATCAGTTACTTCCCCTCCAGCTGTTGCATAACCAACACCTACTCCTACATAAAATTTTGAATCTTGAGCATTCATAGAAAATGATGCTAAAATAAAGGTTAATAATAATAATAATTTTTTCATAATAAAAATTTTAAGTTAAGTCACAAATTTAAATTTTTAAATTTTAATTTAGGTACATTTTAGGTACATTTACATAAAAATGATTTACGACATTAAATTTCAAATTGAACAAAAGTGTGGTTTTGTGGTCAAAACTAAGAGAGATTGTATCGTTTTATCTGATCTTGTTTACTATGAAACTTCTTTGATTTTAAATTATAATACTTTAAGAAGATTTTTTGGAATAGTTAGAGGAACGGAAGCTTCTGTATCAACATTAAATATACTTTGTATATATTTAGGTTATGAAAGTTATTCTCAATTCTGTGCAAAATATCCGTTAAAAAAATCATGGGATTCTCAACAAAGAATTTTTAATATTATTTATGAAGATCCAATTTCTGTTTTAAAAATTATTGAAGATAATTACAATAATTCTAATAATTATATTGAATTATTAATAACATTAGTTTATGGTGTTTCAATTCAGAAAAAATATAAGAGTTTAAAATTTATTTTTAACTCAGAACTACTCAATCCTAAAAATTTTTCTTACTCTCAAATGCTCTACTTTGGAAATTGTATAGGTCCGTTATTAAAAAAATCTGAAGTAGATTATTTAAAGCTTATTAAAACTAAATATTTTTCAATATTATTTTTTAATACATATATTGATATTAACAGTCTAAATGGTTTATATGGTTTGTATGCATTAAAACTTTATAATTATACTTCAGACAAACAACAAAAACTTTTTATAAACTGTATTTTAGAATTTAAGAATTTACTCAACAAAAAAGATTGTAAAATTGTTATTACAAGTCTAAAATTTAAAGAAATACATCCAATTCTTTTTGGTCGTTATATGAGTATATTGCTCTTTAATAAAAATAAAAATAAAAAAGAAAAAATACAACATGTTATTAATTTCATGGATCAAATTAAATATCAGAATAATTTAGTAGATTATCTTTATGAATTTACTTTTGCCTGTATAATAAACAGAGATATAGATATACTCAAACTTATAATTTTTGAAACGGTTAACTTTAAAATTTCAAAACCTTATTATCAAGAATATCATTACAGTATATTCAAGCTAAGAAATCTAATTGTTGCTTCGTCTAATGGTGATGATGTATTAGAAAGTATTGAAGATTTTAAAAAGAATTCATTTTTTAGAAATAGTCATAAAGAATTCATTGAAATAATAATTTTAATTTTAGAATATCATAATTTAGGAAAAGATAAAAGTAAATTAAAAGAATATCAAAGCTTAGCTCAGAAACTTAACTATCCTATTTTTGATAAAAAATATTGTTTAAATTATTTTAATAGTTATTTGATTTAAAAGAAATTTTCTTTTTCAAGGTAATGTGCTTTCACTTAAGTAACCAGTAACTTTACTTAAAAATATAACCAGTTCAGAATTATCTTTTTTTACCTCCCGAGCAACCTCTCAAGCAACCCCAAAAACCAAAAAACCCGTAAATCATTGTTTATAAATGAGTTACGGGATAATTTTGTGGTACCTCCAGGAATCGAACCAGGGACACAAGGATTTTCAGTCCTTTGCTCTACCAACTGAGCTAAGGTACCATTGCCTTAGCGGATGCAAATATAATATGTTTTTTTACATCTGCTAAATAAAATTTAAAAAAAATGTCATCTATTTTTAATTTTTATCTAAATTTGAAATATGAAACTAATTGTGGATATTGGTAATACAAGAGTTAAAGCTGCTGTTTTTAAAGGAGATAACTTGTTGGAGTTACTTGTTTTTGATAAGGAAAAAATTATTTCAGAAATTAAAAAAAATATAAAAATAAAGTCAATTTCTCATGTAATTTTATCTAATGTAGCTTCAATTTCATTACAAAAGATAGAGCAACTACAAAAAATGGCTACAGTAATGGTCGTTTCTTCTAACTTAAAAATACCTTTTATCAATTTATATCAAACACCAAAAACGTTGGGTGTAGATAGAATTGCATTAGTTGCAGCAGCTGTAAAACAATTTGCCAATAAAAACGTTTTGGTAATAGATGCAGGTACTTGCATTACTTTTGATTTTGTAAATAGCAATTTAGAGTATTTAGGTGGCGCAATTTCTCCTGGTATTAAGATGCGCTACAAAGCTTTACAAAAGTTTACGGCAAACTTGCCATTGTTACATAGTGAAAAACTAGATAGTTTTATAGGTAAAAACACTCATGAAAGTATAATTTCTGGAGTTTTAAATGGGGTAACTAACGAGATTGAGGGAGTAATCTCTCAATATGAAGAAAAATTTTCTGATTTAACAATAGTTTTAACAGGAGGAGACACAAATTTCTTGTCAAAACAATTAAAAAGTAGCATATTTGCCAATCAAAATTTTCTCCTTCAAGGATTAAATGAAATATTGAAACTTAACACAAGCAAATGATAAGAAATATTTTAGTAACCTTATTACTGATTACTTCTACAACTTTATTAGCACAAAGAACAAATTCTTCACCTTATTCTTTTTTTGGTATTGGTGAAGAATTCAGTCCAAGAACCGTAGAGCAAAATAGTATGGGAGGTATAGGAGTTGCTTTTAACCATTATAAATATTTAAATTTTTCAAACCCAGCTGCAAACGCTTTTTTAAGGCAAACTACTTATGCAATTGGGGTTTTAAATAATGATTTAACGGTTAAAACGCTTGATACCCAACAAACTTCTAACGGAACCAGTCTAAATTATTTGGCATTGGGTTTTCCTGTTGGTCAAAAGGCAGGTTTCTCTTTTGGTTTACAACCAATTTCTTCTGTAGGGTATTCTTTATCTGACAACGGTTTCGATACTAATGGAGATCTCCAATCTATAACCTTATATAATGGTAATGGTGGTGTAAGTAGAATTTACGGTAGTTTTGGTATCATGGTTGCTAAACAATTTGCAGTCGGGATAGAAGCAGATTTTAGCTTTGGTAACTTAGAAAACTCAATTACAAACCAAAGAGCAGATGTAAGTTTGGGCACTAAATATAAAGAAATAAATACCATTAGAGGAGGTTCTGTAACTATTGGGGCTCAATACATAAAACCGTTAAAAAATAATTTACGCTTAGATGCAGGTGCCACATTAAAGCTTGGCAATAATTTAAATGTAGAGGGGAACGATTATCTCTATACAGTTTCTATCGGTTCAAATGGGGGAGAGTCTCCAAGAGATACAATTTCTACAACTGCAATTTCGGGTAAATATGTACTACCCTTAAAATCTACTTTTGGTATTGGTTTGGGTAAATACGATAAATGGTATGTAGGTTTAGAATACGAAAATCAAGAGGCATTCCAAACAGAAGGAACTTTAAACATTACAAACGACGCTTATAAATACGAAAAATCAAATAGATTTTCTTTAGGAGGATTTTATTTGCCTAAAATAAATTCGATTTCAAGTTACTGGGATAGAGTTACTTATAGAGCAGGTTTGCGTTTCGAAAAAGTAGGTTTAGCTATTGATGGAGTTGGAAATACAACAAATTTTACATCAATAAACGACTATGGCATGTCTTTTGGTTTAGGTTTACCACTAAAGCAATTATCTACCGTTAATTTAGGATTAGAATACGGTAAGAGAGGTACAACATCAAATAATTTAATACAAGAGCAATACTTTAACGTAAGGCTTAGTTTATCTTTAAGCGATACTTGGTTCAGAAAAAGAAAAATAGATTAACATATAAAATTATTAAAACTATTAAAATGAAGAAAATTACGTTTTTATTAGCTGCAATGTTATTTATAACAACAGTAAAAACAAATGCACAGGTTACAAAACAAGATTGTGAAATAAAATACAATCTTTTTAGTGGTGATTACAAGTCTAAAAAGTATGACGATGCATACAAGAATTGGATTTTTCTAATGGATAATTGCCAAGATTTATCTGTAAATATCTATAAATATGGTTCTAAAATTGCAGAAGATGTAAGAAAAGAGCCCGCTTTAGCAAAAAGAGTTTACGAGCAAAGATTACAAAACTTCCCTAATGTAGACCCTGCAAAAGTACATAGTGATTATGCTAGTTACTTATATAAAAATAAATTGGCATCAGATGATGAGATTTTTGCTATCTTAGAAAAAGGATATGCTATAGACCCTACAAAAATGGGAGTAAAAAACTTATACATTTACTTTCAGGGAGTTACCGATAGAAACAAAGATACCAACCCACAAAAAGTTTTTGATACCTATGATGATGTAATAGAGTCTGTAGGAAAAAAGCTAGACGGATATGCAGCAAATATTAAAAAATATAGAGCAGATTCTGTAAATCTAGATAAAAAAGGGTTAAGAAGATTAAGAGCCTATAAAATTAACTCTAAAGCATTAGGTTCTATAGAGGTTCAGTTTGATAGAATTATTACAGAAATTGCAACTTGTGAGCGTTTAATACCTTTATATCAGAGAGATTTTGAAGCAAATAAATTAGATGCGGTTTGGTTAAAAAGAGCAGTTTCTAGAATGTTTAATAAAGGTTGTCAAGAAGACCCATTGTTTGAGAAATTAGTTAGAGCCTTTGCAGAAGCATCACCATCTCCAGAAGCATATGCGTTTTTAGCAAATGTTTTAGAGGGTAATGGAGATTCTGCTGGAGCAAGAGCAATGAGAGAAAAATCATTTAATTTAGAAACAGATCCTTTAAAAAAGGCAAAGTATAAATTAAAATTTGCACAATCAGCAAAAGATAGAGGTCAATTTAGCAAAGCAAGAAGCTTGGCAAGAGAAGCTTTAAGTTTTAATCCTAACTCAGGTAGAGCTTATTTATTTATTGCAACACTTTACCAAGCAAGTGTCAACAATTGTGGTGGTAATTTGTTCGAAAAAAGAATGGTATATGTAGCTGCTTTAAATATGGCAAGAAAAGCTGCAGCTGTAGATCCAAGTATCTCTTCTAAAGCTAGGAAATACATCAATATCTACAAACAAAATGTACCAAGTAAAAAAGATATTTTTAATGCAACAGCAACTCCAGGTGGTAAGTTTACTATCAAATGTTGGATTGGTGAAACAGTAAGAATACCAAATAAATAGTTTTTTGAAAAGGTATTTTCAAATATATATAAAAAGCATTACTGTAATTTTTTGTACAGTAATGCTTTTTTCTTGTGTTAATAATTCTGAGGAAGTTAGTGACCTTTTAAAAGAGCAAAATTTACCCATTGGCAAAGCAAAAAAAGCCTACCATGTATACAAAGATTCAGGTGCAATCACATCAAAGTTAATAACCCCTTTACTGTTAGATTTTAGCAATAGAAAAAAACACCCCTATAATGAGTTTCCTAAAGGCGTAAAAATTATTAACTTTACAAATAATCAGCAAGATTCTGTAACCATAACAGGTAACTATGCATTAACTTATTCTAAAACAGAGGTTTCAGAAATAAAAGGAAATGTTGTGGTAGTGAATCACAAAGATAAATCTAGGTTAGAAACATCGCAAATGTTTTGGGATCAAAAAACAAGGTATTTTGTATCAGAAAAACCATTTACACTTTACAAAGAAAATGACACCATTACAGGCGTTGGTTTTGAGTGTAAAGAAGATTTAAGCAAGCATCTTGCTAAGCAAACAACCGGTATATTAGAAACTAAAGAGTAAGTATAATGAATAGAGTTTGGAAATTTTTTCAGTATGGATATTTAATGGTAGCTTTTATTTGTGTGGTAGAAGGTATAATGCGTTGGAACACAGAAAGAAGTAGGGCGTATCTTTTTTTAGGTTTTGCAATTTTTATTACTTTAGTATTTTTCTTTAAGAGGCGTTTTAGAAAAAAAGTGCAAAAAAGAAACGAACAAAACCAAAACAAATAGTTTATCATTTTCTAAATGGAAATTGAACTCATAATTATATTTTTATCTATTTTACTTTCCGCATTTTTTTCGGGAATGGAAATAGCTTTTGTTTCTGCTAACAAACTTCACATAGAGTTAGAAAAAAAGAGAGAAGGGTTTATCCCAAAAATTTTAAACAAAATTACTCAAAAATCATCAAAATTTATTACCACAATGTTGGTGGGTAATAATATTTCATTAGTAATTTATAGTTACTACATGGGTAGTTTTTTAATAAGAATTTTGCCTCTAGACGGCTATAACGAGTTTTCTATATTATTACTTCAAACCATAATTTCAACCGTCATTATTTTAATTACTGCAGAGTTTTTACCAAAAGCAATATTTAGAATTTATGCCAATGAAGTTTTAAAAATATTTGCCCTACCCGCATATATATTTTATATGCTTTTTCACTTTTTTTCAGAATTTATTACCCTCATTTCCGATTTTTTTCTGCGTGTTTTTTTTAAAACAAATTCAGATGAATTACAAACAGAATTTAGTAAAGAAGAATTAGGGAACTACATCTCAGAGCAATTAGAAACTGGTAATGATGATGATGAAATGGATTCTGAAATACAAATTTTTCAAAATGCACTTGAGTTTCATAATGTAAAAGCTAGAGAAGTTATGGTTCCTAGAACAGAAATTTATGCTGTAGAAATACATGAAAAAGTAAGTGTTTTAAAAAAACTTTTTATAGAAACAGGCTTATCTAAAGTTATTGTATATAAAAATTCTATGGATGATGTTTTGGGATATGTAAATGCTTTTGAGCTTTTTAAAAAACCAAAAACAATAAAATCAATATTATTACCCGTAGAAATTGTACCAGAATCTATGATGATTAACGATATTTTAAACATGTTAATGAAAAAGCGCAAAAGTGTTGCTGTTGTTGTAGATGAATATGGAGGAACCTCTGGAATGATTACTGTAGAAGATATTGTAGAAGAATTGTTTGGCGAAATTGAAGATGAACATGATTCTCAAGAATTTTTAGAAGAAAAAATTAACGAAGTTACCTTTAATTTTTCTGCAAGATTAGAAGTAGATTATTTAAACGAACAATACGATTTAAACATACCAAAATCTGAAGCATACGAAACCTTAGGAGGGTTTATTATAGACCACACAGAAAATATACCAGAAGAAAATGATGTGGTAGAAATAGAAGGTTATGAAATTAAAATACTTAAAACCAGTAGCGCAAAAATAGACGATGTTACATTGAAAAAACTAGATTCAGAAGACTAATCTACTGGTCTAAAAAAACAACTACTTTACATTGCTTTCAACTTCTTGCTATTTAGTTAAAAATGGGTTGCAATATTAAAACCCAAATCGTATATTCGCCCACTGTAATTAAATAAATGACGTATGGCAATTTTATCGAAAATTAGAGAACGTTCTATGTTCTTGATTATAATAATAGGTTTAGCACTTTTTGCATTTGTATTAGACCCATCTACACTTGGAGATTTTTTTAACTCTAGTAAAGTAAATGAAGTAGGAGAAATTAATGGAGAGGCAATTTCTAGACAAGAATTTGCAAATGCTTTAGAGCAATACAAGCAACAAACAAATGGTAAAGTAACAGAAATGCAAGCTGCAAAGACAGTTTGGGACAACTTACTAAGAAAAAAGTTATATAAAAATCAGTTAGAAGAAGCTGGTATCTCTGTGGGCGAAAAAGATGTTTGGCAAGAAGTATTAAATGCTCCATCAGTAAAAAATAACCCTCAGTTTTTAAACGAAGCCGGCTTGTTTGATGAAGCAGAATTTAAAAGATTCTTGGCAACAACAAAACAAGACAATCCAGACATGTGGACAGCTTGGTCTAACTACATGAATCAAATTAAAGAAAATACAGAAACAAATGTATACAACAAATTAGTTGCTGCGGGTTTAGGAGCTTCTTTAAAAGAAGGAGAAACAGAATATATGATAGAAAATACAAAATTGAATGCTCAATTTGTATATGTACCCTATACCACCATTGCAGACAGCTTGGTTAAAATAAAAAAATCTGAAGTGGAGGCTTATATAACTGATAATCCAGCTCAGTTTAAAACTGAAGCAACAAGAGATATTTCTTATGTAAAATTTGATATTATTGCAACTCCTGCAGACGAGCAAGCCATAAAACAAGAAGTTACTACTTTTATAGATGACAGTTTAGATAGAAACAAACAAACTGTAAAAGGTTTAAAAAGCACAACAGACTACAAAGAGTTTTTTAATATGAATGGTTCTGATCTTAATTTAGATGAAAGCTTTAAGTTCAATGCAGATATAAACCAAACCGTAGCTAAAGAAATTTTTAACGGTAATAAAGGTGATGTTTTTGGTCCTTATAAAGATCAAGGATTCTTTAAAATTTCTAAAATTACAGAAGTTTCTAAAATGCCAGACTCTGTAAAAGCGAGTCATATATTAATTCCGTTTGTTGGAGCTCAAAGAGTGGCACCAGATGTTACTAGAACAGAAGAGGAAGCAAAAAAATTAGCAGACAGTATTTTAACTGTTGTTAAAAGAAGAAGAAGTAAATTTGCAGGTTTAGCAAAAGAATTTTCTTCAGATAAATCAAATTCAGAAAAAGGTGGGAATTTAGATTGGTTTAACTACAAAAGAATGACACCTGCCTTTAGAGACTTTACTTTTACAAACAAAAAAGGAACCATTGATGTTGTTAAAACACCTTTTGGTTTTCATGTTGTAAAAATAGACGATCAGAAAAACAGACAAAAAGTTTTAAAATTAGCCATTTTTGGGAGAAAAATTGTACCATCAGAAGCTACAGAAAATACAGTGTTTCAAAAAGCAGAACAATTTGCTTTAGCAGTTTCTAAAAGCGATGACTATAATACAGTAGCAAAAGAAAATAATTATGTGTTAAAACCTGCTGTAGGGTTAAAAGTTTTAGATGAAAATGTACCAGGTATTGGTAACCAAAGACAAATTGTTTCTTGGGCTTTTGGTAAAAATACAGAACTATCTGATTTTAAACGTTTTGATTTAGAAGGTAGCCATGTTGTTGCAATTGTTACTAATAAAACAGCAAAAGGTTTGTTGCCTGCCGATAAAGCAATTAATAAAGTAAGACCAATTTTAGTAAATCAAAAGAAGGCTGCTTTATTAAAAGATAAATTAAATGGTAGCACTTTACAAGACATTGCAAATGCTAATAATACAACTGTTAGATCTGCTGTTGGTGTCAAGTTAAAAAGTCCTGCTTTATCTGGCGTTGGTTCAGAACCTAAAGTAGTAGGTGCAATGTACAATGCAGAGTTAAATAAAGTATTTAATCATGTAGAAGGTAGTAAAGGTGTTTTTGCTTTTAAAGTAACTAAAAGAGAATTGCCAACTGCTTTACCAAATTACGAAACAAACAGAAATAAAATTGCAGAAACTAGAAAAAGACAAACATTTAAAATCTATGAAGCAATAAAAAAAGCTGCAGATATAGAAGATAACAGAGCAAATATGTATGTATCTAACTAATTTGTAGCAACTATACAATCTTAATAAAATCCGTTCAATTCTGTTGAGCGGATTTTTTTTTAAATACTTTTATCATCTAATTTTAAGTAATCAAATTAGAAATAACAATAAAATAAAGAGTAAGAAATACTTAATTTATATTCAAAATATTACTTAGTGTTTCACTATAAATTAAATAGAAAAGAACCAATAATGCAGGAATTTAAAAAAAGAATAAGAAAATAATATCATTTATTTTATGGATAAAATTTTTTCTCTTTTGCCTGTAAAATGATGCTTTTTAAAAAACACCTACATTAAGTAATCACAAAAAAAACCTTTTTGAACAAGTCAAAAAGGTTTCCTATTTTTTATTAGAAAGTTTTTATCCGTTCATAGAAATTAAAAACTCATCATTATTTTTAGAGAATTTAATTCTTTCATTAATAAACTCCATAGCTTCAATTGGATTCATATCTGCTAGGTATTTACGCAACACCCACATTCTTTGCACCGTTTTTTCATCTAATAATAAATCATCACGTCTTGTAGAAGATTTTATCAAGTCGATAGCTGGGTAAATACGTCTGTTAGAAATATTTCTATCTAACTGTAATTCCATATTACCAGTACCTTTAAATTCTTCAAAAATAACTTCGTCCATTTTAGAACCTGTTTCTGTAAGTGCAGTTGCAATAATGGTTAAAGAACCACCACCTTCTATATTTCTTGCTGCACCAAAGAAGCGTTTTGGTTTGTGTAGCGCATTTGCATCTATACCACCAGAAAGAATTTTACCAGATGCAGGTGCAACTGTATTGTAAGCTCTTGCCAAACGTGTAATAGAGTCTAAAAGAATTACTACGTCATGTCCACATTCTACCAAACGTTTTGCTTTTTCTAAAACAATGTTTGCAACGCGTACATGTTTGTCTGCAGGTTCATCAAAAGTAGAAGCTACAACTTCTCCACGAACACTTCTCTGCATATCGGTAACTTCTTCAGGTCTTTCATCTATTAATAAAACAATTTGGTATACTTCTGGATGATTATGTGCAATTGCTTTTGCAACATCCTTTAATAACATTGTTTTACCAGTTTTAGGCTGTGCTACAATCATACCACGTTGTCCTTTTCCTAAAGGAGAAAACAAATCGATAATTCTAGTAGATAAAGAGCTTCCTTTTTCTGCAAGATTAAATTTTTCTTGAGGAAATAAAGGTGTTAAATGCTCAAAAGAAACTCTATCTCTAACAATATTAGGATTTAGCCCATTAATTTTAGAAACTCTTATTAAAGGAAAATATTTTTCGCCCTCTTTTGGAGGTCTAACATTTCCTCTAACAGTATCTCCTGTTTTTAAACCAAATAATTTTATTTGAGATTGAGAAACATAGATATCATCTGGAGATGACAAATAATTATAATCAGAAGAACGTAAAAAACCATAACCATCTGGCATCATTTCTAATACACCTTCACTTTCTATAATTCCGTCAAACTCAAAATCTGGGTCTTTATATCTATTGTTAGATTTATTTCCTTTGTTAGAGTTATTTTTATCTCTATTTTGGTTATTGTTTTTGTGCTTATTGTGCTGTTGATTGTTGTTGTTTTTGCTGTTCTGTTGTTTGTTTTGTTGATTAGCAGGTTTTTGAGCTGGCTTATCTTCTTTAACACTGGTGGTTAATTCTGTTTTTACCTCTTTTTTAGGCTCTCTTTTTACAGGTGCTTTTCTTTGAGGTTTAGCAACAGGGTTTTTAGATTCCATAGCTGGTTTTTCGCTGCTTTTTTCATTAGTATCCTCGTTTGTTAGAGCCTTTTTAACAACGCGTTTTCTTTTTGGTTTTTCCTCTTTTTTAGCTTCATTTTTTGCAGGTGCAACAGCCATTTTTGCTTTGGCAGGATCTGCAGCTTGTGTATCTAAAATTTGATATACCAAATCTAATTTTTTTAATTGGCTAGTTTTTGTAAGACCAATATTTTTAGCAATACCTTGAAGTTCAGCAAGCGTTTTTGCTTTTAGTTCTGAGATTTCGAACATTATATATTTATTAAGTTATAAGTAATCTTATGTTATGTTAAGATTTATGTGTTTTTTGATAGATATTATTTTGTATAGTACTACAAAATAATTTTTGTGCGGTTTTATTATATAACAAAGATATACATTTTTTTTTAGTTCTTAGTTTTCTTTTTAAAAAAGAATGTTCTATTTTTGTATTACTAGAAATAACAAATGATACAAAGAATACAAAGTGTATATTTATTACTTGCTTCTGTAATCTCAGGAGTTTTAATTTTTGTTTTTAATTTGTGGACATCTATTTCAAAAGATATTTTTGCAATAGACTTATTAAATAGAGAATCTTATTTATTAAAATCGATTCCAGTTTTATTTTTAGTATCGGCAATTTTAGCATTTGTAGCAATTTTTTTATATAAAAATAGAAAATTACAATTTGTTATAGGTCGTTTAGCAATTTTGGTAAACCTTATTTTATTAGGATTATTGATTTATGTATCTCTAACTCTACCTGGAGAAGTTTCTATTTCTGAGAAAGGTATTGGGATGTTTATACCAATTATAGCTATTTTGCTTATTGTTTTGGCAAATAAAGCTATTAAAAAGGATGAAGATCTTGTAAAATCTGTTGATAGATTGCGATAAAACTAACATCTTAGTATATTTAGTGCGAAAAAAACCGAGAATAGATATTCTCGGTTTTTTATTTTGCATCACTTTTAAAGAAAAAAACATAAATAAGCAGAATTTTTCTTTTTTAGTTTTTTACTTTTATATCAAACTAAAAAAACACCAAAAAAACACCTATTTTTAAAACCCTGATAAACAGGTTTTTATGAACTCCACATCCCTGAATTCAGGGATATTTATCCCTGAATTCAGGGATACGAAAATATCCCTGAATTCAGGGATTGTAGGATCTAAAAATGTACTTTAAATTTGTAATATAAAAATGAAACAGAAAATATACGTTCACGTAGCTGATGACCATAAAATTTTAATAGAAGGCATTATAGCTGTAATAAATACGAATAAGAATATAGAAATTAGCGGATATTCTTTAACTGGGCAAAAAGTAATAGACTGGTTTAGTAATAATGAAAATAAAGCAGATGTTTTAATTTTAGATATTACAATGCCAGTTTTAGATGGTTTTGATGTTTTAAAACACTTTCAAAAGAAAAGAACAAAACCAAATATAATTATTTTATCTAGTTATGATGATGCTAAAATAGTACAAGAGGTTATGGACCTTGGAGCAAGTGGCTATATTTCTAAAAATAACGCAGGAGAGCATATTGTGAAAGCAATTTTAGCAGTAGCAAATGGAGATCAATACTTTAGTGATGATATAAAACAAATAATGATGACGGCACTCTTAGGAAACAAAGGTACAAGTGGTAATTTGCCAGAAAAGTATTTGTTTGATTCATTAACAACAACAGAAAAACAAGTGATGTCTTTAGTAGCAAAAGAATTAAGTACAGGTGAGATTGCAGAAAAAATGAAAATAAGTCATCATACTGTAGAATCACATAGAAAACAATTATTAAAAAAATTAGATGTAAAAAATTCAATAGGACTAGCAATGTATGCAGTAAAATATAAACTGGTATAATTATACCTTAAAATTTAAGTTTTAGATTTAAGAACTCTAACCCCTTTAAAAAACTTAAATATTCCCCCAATTAATAGTAGTTTTACTAGTATGCATTGCTTTTTTTATAAAAAAATAACCAATTTATATTAACCCTTTTTAACCCCATTATTATGAAAATTATTAAATTACTACCGTTATTTGTTGCAGCTACATTAATTTTAAGTTCTTGTTCTAGCAACGAAACATTATCAGAAGAACATGCAAAAAAAAATCTTTTAAAAACGTTTAAAGTAAAAAGAGATGCTACTGGTGCATATTTTTTAGATTTCGATTTAGAAAATAATGTAAGAACAGAAAAAGTTATAAATCACCTAACAAACACAAATGAGTTTCATTTATTTGAGTCTGATTATGCTATAAGCAGTAAAGTGTCTGAAGAATTATTGATAGACGGTAATAAACTAAGTATTGGTTTTATAGACACTAATTTAGATCATAGATCTACAATTACAATAGAAGATGAAAATGTATCATCTATAAAAACAAGCGCAAAGTCCATTAGTATGTTAAAAGAGTACAGTGTTTCTAGTAATGATGATGGTACTTTTGATTTAGATTTTAAAGTAAATAGTCAAGTACATGTAGATTTTGTGTATAATGAAGAAAATAACATTTACGAAGTACATTTAGAAGAAGGGAAATCTTCTGGAGTAAATTTTACTAGAAATTTAGAAAAAGTAGATGGACAAACACTTAAAATTGATTTTGTAAATCACTTATCAACTACAAGTTCCAAAGGAACTTATGCAAGAGAATTAAAACCAAAAAGAAAGCCTAGAGTAATTATTGTAGATGGTTCTGATTTATAAAAATAAAACGTTGAAAAAGAAAAAGTTATTATTTTTTCCTTTAATTTATTTTGCATTATGTCTTCATTTTAGTAATGCATCCCCCAAAATAAATTTATCTAAAGAAGTTTCAATTACTGAAGCTTCTTTAGTATTTATAATTAAAAGAGATTCTACTTTTCAACGGAGGTATGAAGTTATTTTAAATACGTATTCTAGGAGTAATTATACAGAAGCACTTTCAGAAATTTTAGAGTTAGAAGATAGTTACCAAAGTAAATTAGATTATAAGAATTTGTACCTACTTTATTCTTTAAAAGCTAATATTTATAATAAAACTAATAATCATTCTAGAGCTTTAGAAAATTTTAAGAAAGCTTTGAAAAACTTGTTAATTTTAAAGAATTCTAAAATCGAGAACAATCAAACAATAAAATTTAATAAAGAAATTGCAAAGACTTACCTAAGTATTGGTAGTTCTTTTTATAGAAACTCCAATAGAGATAGTGCAAAGTTTTATTATCTAAAAGTAGACGGTTTTACAGATTTAAATAATGAAAACCAAGAGACAAAAGCATTATCTTATATTAATCTTTCAGGCATATATGAACAAGATTCTATTTTTGATAAAGCAATAAATTATGCAGAAAAAGCCATAGAAATTAATAGGAAAATAAATTTTAAATTAAATCAAGCAAGTGCAAAGAATAATTTAGGGAATATTTACTTGTCTATGGGAGATTTTGAAAAAGCTAAAGAAATTTATAATGAAGGAATCAATCTTATAAAAAATGATAAAAGCCCAAATGCAATCAGGTATAAAGCCAAACTATACTATAACTTAGCTTGGGCAATGCGAAATTTAAAAGATTACAAAGCTTATGATTTTCAGGAAATTTCTTATGAAATAGAAGATGGTATTAGAGATAAAGAAATAAAGCGAATGGTAGAGGAAATTACCACAAAAAATAATGTAGAAGACGTAAAAAGAATTGAAGAAAACAAACGCTTAATAGCACAAAGAACCTTTACAATTTATGGTATAGGTAGTTTTGTTATCATTATATCCTTATTGTACTTTTTAAATTTTTATAAACTAAAGCAAAAGAACTTAAGTTTAGAACTTTCTCAAACGCAATTGTTGCAAAATCAGAATATAGAAAAAATAAAATCTGAGTCGCAAATTAGAATTTTAAATGCAACCATCGATGGTAAAGAAACAGAACGTAAAGAAATAGCAGAAACCTTACATGATAGTGTAAGTGCGTTATTGTCTTCTGCTAATCTACATTTAATGGCTACAAATCAGTATTTTAATGGGAATACACCTTTAGAAATTTCAAAAACTCAAGAAATTATTAAAGAAGCTTCACAAAAAATTAGAGATTTATCCCATACTTTAGTATCCTCTGTATTATTAAAATTTGGTTTAAACTTTGCAGTTAAAGACTTGGCAGCTAAATACTCGAATTCTAATTTAAATATAGAAACAGAAACACATAACATTAGAAGGTATGAGCAAAATTTCGAAATAAAAATTTATAATATTATTCAGGAATTTTTAAATAATATTTTAAAACATAGCAAAGCAAAAAACACAGTAATAAAATTGCAAGAAAAAGAGGGGGCAATTGTTTTGCAAATATCAGATGATGGGGTTGGCTTTGATACTTCTAAAATAACCAATAAAGATGGTTTGGGTTTAAATCAAATAGAAGCAAGAATTCATGTTTTAAAAGGTAATTTTTCTATTGATTCTAAAATAGACGAGGGTACTTCAATTATTATAAAAGTTCCAGTTTTAGAAAGAACTACTGTTAACCACGTTTAGCCAATTCTATAATTTCTAAATTATTTATTTCACCATTTTCAAGGCAAAAACGCAACATGGTTCTAATTTTATGAAATCCATGATTGCCAGCTGCACCAGGATTTAAATGTAAAAGATTTAGTTTTTTATCAAATTGAACTTTTAAAATATGAGAATGACCTGCAATAAATATTTTAGGTGGTTTTTGTTGAATTTCTTCTCTAATTCTTTGATTGTATTTATTGGGGTAACCACCAATATGAGTCATCCAAACAGTAACATTTTCTAGTTCAAATTTATTGTCTAAAGGAAATTCTGCTCTCGCATCTTTATCATCTATATTACCGTAAACCGCTCTTAAAGGTTTTAAATCTTTAATTGCGTCTGTAACAGACAAGTTACCAATATCTCCTGCATGCCATACTTCGTCTGCTTGTTTTACAAATTTTAAAATTTGCGCGTCTATAAAACTATGGGTGTCAGATAAAAGTAATATTTTTTTCATGAAAAAAAGATGAGAAAATTTTAATGGCTGTTAGGAGATCAAAAATACAAATAACAAAATAATTTCCGTAATTTTGGTACCTTCAAAAAAACAATTTACTTGAGGTATTTTATAGAATTTTCTTATAATGGAAAAAACTATCATGGTTGGCAAATACAACCAGATGCAATTTCTGTACAAGAAAAACTCAATTTTGCTGTAACTACTATTTTGCAACAAAAAATAGAAGTTGTTGGGGCAGGTAGAACAGATACAGGTGTGCATGCATCGCAAATGTTTGCGCACTTTGACATAGATGAAAAATTAGAAGGAGATGTACCACACAAACTAAATTCTATTTTACCTAATGATATTGTAGTCTATGATGTTTTTTTAGTTGATGCTGAAAAACACGCACGGTTTAGTGCCGAAAGTAGAAGTTATGAGTATAGAATTTGGTCAGGCAGAAATCCTTTTTTATTAGATTTTTCTTGGCAAATACACTCGCAAAAGTTAGATATTGCAAAAATGAATGAAGCTGCTAAATTACTTTTAGAATATGAGAATTTTCAAACATTTTCTAAAGTAAAAACAGAAGTATATACATTTAATTGCAATGTAACAGAAGCTTATTGGAAACAAACAGACGACTTGTTAACTTTTTACATTTCTGCAAATAGATTTTTAAGAAATATGGTTAGGGCCATTGTAGGTACTCTAGTCGATGTTGGTTTGCACAAAGTATCTGTAGAAGATTTTAGACAAATAATAGAAAGTAAAAACAGGAGTAATGCAGGCTTATCTGTACCTGCAAAAGGCTTATTTTTAACAAACATAAAATATTAAGGTTTGGCAAATAAAACAGGAAATGCTTTTGATATGGATATCTTTTTAAGACTCATGAGTTTTGCAAAAAGATACAAACTTAATTTTTTTATAGCATCTATATCTACCATTTTATTAGCGGGTGTAGCTTTGTTAACGCCTATCATTTTAAAAGAAACAGTAGATTTATACATCACCAATAAAGATATAGAAGGTTTGGTAAAAAACATCCTTTTAATGTTAAGTGTTTTAATGTTAGAAGTAGTGTTAAGGTTTACCTTTATCTATTTTGCAAATTGGGTTGGGCAACATATTATTAGAGATATTAGAGCCAAAATATTTAGACATATTTTACAATTTAAAATGTCTTATTTTGATAAAAACTCAGTTGGTAAACTAGTTACAAGAGTAGTTTCTGATATAGAAACCATTGCTGCATTTTTTAGTTCTGGTGTTTTTACTATTGTAAGTGATGTGTTGCAAATGTTTGCAGTAATTATTGTAATGTTTGTAATTAGCTGGAAGTTGGCATTTATAGCCATAGCAGTTTTACCAATTTTAATTTATGCTACTAAAGTTTTTCAAAAAGCCATAAAAGCTACATTTCAAGAAGTTAGAAATCAAGTTGCTAACTTAAATGGTTTTGTGCAAGAGCGCGTAACAGGTATGAAAATTGTGCAGCTTTTTAACCGAGAAAATATTGAATACAATAATTTTAAGCAAATTAATAACAAACACAAAGAAGCCCATATAAAAACCATTTGGTACTTTTCTATTTTCTTCCCAGTTGCAGAAATTTTATCATCTATTGGTATTGGTTTAATAGTTTGGTTTGGTAGTAAACAAGTAATTGATGCTGCTGTACCAGGTCCAGGTACCGTAATGGCTTTTGTGCAAATGGCGCAAATGTTATTTAGACCTTTAAGGCAAATTGCAGATAAATTTAACCAGTTACAAATGGGAATTGTTTCTGGAGAACGTGTTTTTAAAATTATAGATACAGATAGTGCCATTTCTAAAGAAGGCACAATTATTGCCAATAACTTAAAAGGAAACATCAACTTTAAAGATGTTAGGTTTAGTTATATAGAAGATGAAGAGGTTTTAAAAGGAATCAATTTAAAAGTAAAAAGTGGACAAACCATAGCTATTGTTGGTGCAACTGGCGCGGGTAAATCTACCATTATCAATTTAATAAATCGTTTTTATGAAATAGATGCTGGTACCATTTCTGTTGATGATGTTTCTATTGATAACTATAATTTACAAAGTCTAAGAGATCAAGTGGCAATTGTTTTACAAGATGTTTTCTTGTTTTCAGATTCTATTTTGCATAATATTACTTTAAAAGATGATAGTATTTCTAAAGAAGAAGTAATTAAGGCTGCAAAACAAATTGGTATTCACGATTTTATTTTAACACTCCCTGGAGGATATGATTATAACGTGAAAGAACGTGGTGCAATGCTTTCTTCTGGACAAAGACAATTAATAGCTTTTTTAAGAGCGTATGTAAGCAAACCAAGTATTTTAATTTTAGATGAAGCTACATCTTCTGTAGATGCTCACGCAGAACAAATGATACAATACGCCACAGAAACTATTACTAAGGACAGAACATCCATTGTAATAGCACATAGGTTAGCTACTATAAAAAAGGCTGATAAGATTATTGTAATGGACAAAGGGTTCATTGTAGAAGAAGGTACTCACTTAGAGCTGCTAGAAAAAGTAGATGGCTATTATAAAAATTTATACGACAAACAATTTAGTTTAGATGTTGCTTCTTAGCTACATTAAATCTTTTTTCAATTTATCGTTTAATTCTGTAAAATTTTCATAGAGTACAAAACTACCGTCTTTAATGTAAGAAATTTCGCCAGTTTCCTCTGATACTAAAATACAAACAGCATCTGTTTTTTCTGAGATACCAATTCCAGCTCTATGCCTTAAACCAAACCTAGCAGGTATTTTAGCACTATCGGAAATTGGTAAAACGACTCTTGTAGCCACAATATAATTATCTCTAATAATTATTGCACCATCATGTAAAGGACTATTTTTATAGAAAATGCTCTCTAAAAGAACCTCATTTACTTGGGCATTCATAGTATCTCCACTATTAATTAAAAAGTCTAAATTATTAGTTCTTTCAATAACAATTAAAGCACCTGTTTTTGTTTTAGCCATTTTTTTACAAGCGTCTAAAATTATATCTGTATCAATTTCTGAGTTAATTTCTGTTTGTAAAAACTTTAGCTGTTTTAAAAAACTACGTTTATTAGTAAAGTTTGTGGTACCAATCATTAATAAAAATTTACGAATTTCTTGCTGAAAAACTATAATTAATGCTATAACACCACCAGAAAGTAAATAGCCTAAAATACCACTTAACATTTCCATTTTTAGTGCTTGTGTAATTTTCCAGATGAGAAAAATAAAACCAATCCCTATTACGATGTTTATGGCTACAGTACCTTTTAATAATTTGTAAATATAGTAGAGTAGTGTTGCTACTAACAAAATATCTAAAACATCTAATAAAGAAAATTCAATAAAATCGAACATAAAAAATAAACTGATTTTAGGCTAAAGTACTAATAAATTATGGATTACAATATCAATTATTTATTTCTGCATCCGATACTAGAAGTGGGTATTTTTCTCGAATCAATTTTAATTTTTCTTGAATTGCAATATTGCTATTATTGGAATTTTTTAAAATTTCTAGCAAGCTCTCGTAATTTTTCCTCTTTAATTTTACTGCCAATTTATTTCTTAAATAGAGTAGCTATATTTAAAATATCTAAAGTATTAACAATTATTAAAAAGATGCCAAGATTTTTAAGTTACAGAAAGTTGGCAAACAAGTTTAGCCCAGATTGAGCGGTTTGTTTGAGCTCTTTTGAGGAACGAAAAAAGCGAGTAGCGAAAGCTGGAAATGGCTTCTAACCTTTTACAAAGTTTAAAATAAAACTTGATTTACAATCTTTACAGCTTCAACAGCTTCTTTAACATCGTGCACACGTAAAATAGTTGCGCCATTTAAAAGTGCAATGGTGTTTGCAGATGTAGTGGCGTTTAAGGCTTCTTGTGCAGTAATATCTAGGGTTTTGTATAGCATAGATTTTCGAGAAATACCTGCTAAAATAGGTGCGTCTAAACTATTAAATAGGTTTAAGTTTTTAAGAATTTCAAAATTATGAGCTACGGTTTTACCAAAACCAAAACCCACATCTATAATTACATCATTTAATTTTAGTTGATGTAGTTTATTAATTTCTGCTGCAAAAAACGAGATAATTTCTTGCGTTACATTGTTGTAAACTGGGTTTTTTTGCATGTTTTGTGGTGTGCCCATCATGTGCATTAAAATATATGGTACTTGAAGTCTAGCCACGGTTTCAAACATTTGGGTATCCATTTTACCACCAGAAATATCGTTTACAATAGCTGCACCAGCATCAATGGTTTCTTTGGCAATGTTGCTTCTAAAAGTATCTACAGAAATTATAATTTCTGGAAAGTTTTTAATTAATAAATTTATTACGGGTATAATTCTTTGCAACTCTTCTTGTTCAGAAATATGGGTTGCCCCTGGTCTAGAAGAATACGCGCCAACATCTATAAAAGTGGCACCTTCTTTTAGCATTTTTTCTGTCTGCTGTAAAATATCGCTTTCGTTTTTGTATTTGCCACCATCAAAAAAAGAATCTGGGGTAATATTTAAAATACCCATTACTTTTGGGTTCGTCAAATCTACTAAGGTACCTCTGCAATTTATGGTCATTTTAACTTACTACTTTTTTAATTATATGTGTAATTTTAGGTGCTTTGTAATTGTGCATTTTCTCCATTAATTCGGTTACATTTTGACCAATTAATAAAAGTTCTTTGTTTGCTTTTTTTAAATAACCTTCTTCTACCATTTTGTCTAGCTGTTGTAAAGTAGCGTCAAAAAAGCCATTTACATTTAGCAAACCAATGGGTTTTTGTTCTATGTGTAATTGTCCTAAAGTTAGTACTTCAAAAAGTTCATCTAAAGTACCAAAACCTCCTGGTAAAGTAATATAACCATCTACTAATTTGCTCATAAATACTTTGCGTTCGCTCATATTTTTGCAAATATTCATATTTTTTACATCAACATGTATTACTTCTTCTTTTTGTAAAAGTTCTGGAATTACTCCAGTAACTTCGCCATTTTTAGCTAAAATGGTATCTGCTAAAACCCCCATCATTCCTATTTTTCCTCCACCATATACCAAACCAATGTTATTTTCGGTAAAATAATTTCCCAATGCAATAGCAGCTTCTTTATAAATAGGATTATAACCTAAACTTGAACCACAAAAAACAACAATTTTTTTCATTTTAGTCATATTCAATTATTTTAAAACTCCCTTTAAGAGTTTATAAATAGGTTGATAAATTCATGGTAAAAATAAAAGAAATGGTTGTAAGATTTACTATTTTTACCCAATTACTTTAAAAATTGAAGATGCAAGACACCTCAAAACAATATGATGCAGTTATCGAAGAATGTAGAAGCTTATTTATAAAAAAAATGTCTGATTATGGAAGTGCGTGGAGAATTTTACGTTTGCCTTCTTTAACAGATCAAATTTTTATCAAGGCACAAAGAATTCGTCAACTCCAAGAAAATGAAGTTCGTAAGGTTGATGAAGGTGAAAAATCTGAATTTATTGGAATTATAAACTATTCAATTATGGCTTTAATTCAGTTAGAAAATGGGGTTGTAGAAAATCCTGATTTAACTACAGAACAAGCCACTGAGTTGTATGATAAACATGCAAAAATTACCAAAGAATTAATGCTAAATAAAAATCATGATTATGGTGAGGCTTGGAGAGATATGCGTGTATCTAGCCTAACAGACTTAATTTTGCAGAAATTATTACGGGTAAAACAAATTGAAGATAACAAAGGAAAAACGATAGTTTCTGAAGGAATTGACGCCAATTATCAAGATATGATTAATTATGCCGTTTTTGCGATGATTCATTTAGGGTAAAATAGCGTTTCAAAGTTTCAGGGTTTTTGAAGCAGTAGCGTTATAAAGTAGCAAAATATCAGAACATATTAAAGTGTTACTGTCACTTCGAGTGATTTTCTGAAGTATGAAGAAAATTGTAGCGAGAAGTCTATAAGTTAAAATTATGAAAATACTAGTCCAAATATCAAGAATAATAGTAGGTGCCTTATTTATATTTTCGGGCTTTGTTAAATTGGTAGATCCAATTGGTTCTCAATACAAGTTTCAAGAATATTTTTCTGAATCGGTTTTAAATATGGAATTTTTAGCTCCTTATGCATTGCCATTTGCAGTACTATTAATTGTTGCAGAAATCTTATTAGGAGTTATGATTTTAATTGGCTACAAACCCAAATTTACAGTTTGGAGTTTGCTCATTTTAACTTTAGTATTCTTGTTTTTAACCTGGTATTCTGCCTTTTACAATAAAGTTACAGACTGTGGTTGTTTTGGTGATGCTATTAAATTAACACCTTGGGAAACCTTTTATAAAAACGTAATTTTAATTATTTTAATTATTCTTTTAGTTATTAAAGTTGATTTGATTGAACCTATTTTTAAAGGGAAAATTCCAAAATTAATTGCCTTTTTATCTTTAGCAGTTTTCTTGTATATAGTACAACATGTGTTAACTCATTTGCCAATTATAGATTTTAGAGCGTATGCAGTTGGTAAAAACTTACAAGAAGGAATGCAATACCCAGAAGATGGTTCTATACCACCTGTACACGATTTTGTTTTAGAAGATACCCAACAAGATTTAGCTCCCATTCTTTTAGAAAAAGAAAAAGTAATGCTAGTTATTGTGTATAATTTAGACAAAGCAGATAAAAACGGATTTCCAGCTATAAAACAAATTGCTGAAAAAGCGACTCAAAAAGGATACAATGTGTATGGTGTTTCTGCTTCTTTTTCTGATGATTTAGAGTTGGCGAAAAAAGAATACAATTTGCCATTTGAGTTTTTGTTTTGCGATGAAACTACTTTAAAAACAATGATTAGAGCAAATCCAGGTGTAATAATTTTAAACAAAGGTACAGTTACCCAAAAGAAAAATTGGGTAGATGTAGAAGATTTAGAACTATAATGAAACAATTACTATTCGTTTTTATTGGTGGAGGTTTTGGTAGCGTTTTACGTTTTTTAATTGGTAAATGGTTAAATAATACAGAAAACGGAATACCTTATGGTACCTTTATTGCCAATATTTTAGGCAGTTTATTAATTGGGCTTATTTTAGGGTATGCTGCAAAAAATGATGCGATTTCTCAAAATCAAACCTTGTTGTTGGCAACAGGTTTTTGTGGAGGTTTTACTACATTTTCAACTTTTGCCTATGAAAATCATGTATTTTTAAAATCTGGAGATTTTACCAGTTTTGCCATATACTCTATTGCAAGTTTTGTAATTGGTTTTTTAGCTGTTTTTGCTGGCATGTATTTGATAAAATTTATGTAATCTTACATCTGTTGGTTGAATCGCTTTCGAGATCTCATTTTAAATAAGAAGCTTATTAACTAATTTGTAACTCTTCAATCAGAAGGAAATTATGCAATCATTACCGTTAAAAACGGAAAAGTTAATGCAATTTCTCATGAAGTGATTGAGGTGTTAAATACTAGTTTAGATAAAGTTGAAAGAGAGTATAAAGTTGGTACAAGTTTATCTCTGCTTGAAGTGGCATCCTTTTTCTGTCAGTTCGAGTGATTACGTTTTTTAGTGTAATTGTATCCAGAACAAAAGAAAAAAGTTATAGCGGAAAGCAGAAAATAGCCTCAAAAAAAGTTTAATGTTTATCAAAAACTTTAATTCCAGCTTTTATCTCTAAATCTAAATGATTTTTTCTGGGTGTTAATGGGCAAGAATATTTATTGTTATAAGCACAATAAGGATTGTAGGTGTTGTTAAAGTTTAGCGTTATTGTGTTGTTTGAAATATCTGTGGTTTTTATATCCATGTAACGTCCACCTCCATAAGATTCGTTTCCGGAAGTATTGTCTGTAAAAGGCAGAAAAAGGTAATCTTTATAGACTTCATCTTCTAGATTATCTTGATTTTGATAAATAGTTAATGTGCAATTTTTTCCTTTTAACGTAAAGGTTACAACGCCAAATTCTTTGTAAAGTGCTTTTCTGTCTGTAGTAGTTGGCATCTCAAAAACAGGCGTATTTTTAGCTCTCTTTAATTTGGCAGTTATTATATAAGTTGAATCTACAGGGAAAAAATCTAAACCTTTAAATTTTTTTAAATCCTTCTTTTTTAATGGCGATTTTGAGGCGTCTTTAAAGTACGCATTTTCTTTTTTTTGATATTCAGTTTCGCCAACCAAAGCTCTTTTGTCTCCAGAGTTACAGGACAGCATTAAAAACAGCGAAATAAAAAGTAAGTATTTGTGCATTTAAAGGTTTTAAAAATGTTGAAACCATTTTATACTTCCACAAGAAATTAAAAGAGTGGATTATAGCTAAAAAAATAAATTTAGTAACATAATAATATACTTTATTATTTTACTAAAACTCTCCAACCATAAGGGTCTTCTGCTTTGTTTGTTTGTATATCTGTAATAGCTTTCTTTAAAGTAGTTGCAAAAGGTTTTTCTAATTCCGGTAAATCATAATCTACACCTTTAAAACCAAAACCAGCAATTGGCGAAATTACTGCAGCAGTTCCTGCACCAAACATCTCTTTTAAACTTCCTGCTTGAGCAGCTGCAATGACTTCAGAAACAGAAATTTTACGAACTTCTACATCAATGTTTTTGTCTTTTGCAATTTGAATGATACTTTTTCTTGTAATACCATCTAAAATTCTGTCACTTGTTGGACTCGTAATTAAAGTATCGTTAATTCTAACAAAAATATTCATAGCACCAGCTTCTTCAATATACTCATGTGTATTGTCATCTGTCCAAATTACTTGGTTGTATCCTTTATCAATGGCTAATTGAGTTGGATAAAACTGAGCAGCATAATTACCCCCAGCCTTTGCAAAGCCAACACCACCATTTGCAGCACGTGCATATTTTTCTTCAATTAAAACTTTTACTTTTCCAGCAAAGTAAGCTCCAGAAGGTGCTGTGCAAATACATAACTTATATGCGTCTGCAGGCGATGCATGAAAACCATTTCCAGATGCAAACATAAAAGGTCTTATGTATAAAGAACTACCTTCATTTGTTGGTATCCAAGCTTCATCAATCTTTAATAATGCTTTTAGTCCACTCATGAAAATTTCTTCAGGAATTTGCGGAATTACCAAACGCTCTGCAGATTTATTTAAACGTTTACAATTGTCTAGAGGTCTAAATAAAAGTGTATTTCCATCTGTGTCTTTATAGGCTTTCATACCCTCAAAAATAGACTGTCCATAATGAAAAATTTTTGCTGCAGGACTTAAAGAAATTGGTGCAAAAGGCTCTATAACTAAATCTTGCCATTTACCGTCTTTAAATGTACAAGTTAACATATGGTCAGAAAAAACACTTCCAAAAGGCAAATTATTAAAATCTACACTCTCTATTTTAGATTTTTCAATACGCTTTATTTGTATAGTAGAACTCATATTTTTGTCGATTATATTTCTATACAAATGTACATAATTTATTTATCTGATGTCATATAAAAAATCTAGTTTTCTTTATAAATTTCTTACATTTGTATGAAATAGTTAAATAAAAATAAGATGAAATTAGCCGTTAATTTTTGTGCTACGATACTTTTAGTTTTTACATCTTGTAAAGAAGCAAAAAAGAAAAATAATAAAGTAGAAACTCCAAATATAGAGATTGCTTATACATCTTATGGAGATAAAATTTCTGAAAACAATGCTTTAACAAAAGAGCAAATGCTTACAAAATTTGAAACCATGAATGTTGGTGATACTGTAAACGTAAAATTTGCTTCTAATATTAAAGAAGTGTGTTCTAAAAAAGGTTGTTGGATGAAGTTGCCTTTGGTAGATGAAACAGAAACTATGGTGCGTTTTAAAGATTATGGTTTTTTTATGCCTCTAGATTCTCAAGGTAAACAGGTAATTGTAGAAGGTAAGGCATTTGTAAAAATTACACCTGTAGATCAGCTAGAACATTATGCCGAAGATGCAGGAAAAAGTAAAGAAGAAATAGCCAAAATTACAGTGCCAAGAAAAGAGTTTGCTTTTGAAGCAAATGGTGTTTTAATAAAGAAATAATAAAGTTTTTTTAGTATTATTTTTTTATTTAGATCTAAAAGTAAGTCTATCAAAAAGGGTGTCATTACAAAAGGTAAAGTTTGTAAAACATCAAAAAAAACAGCAGCTTTAACGCTTAAAATGTTTGATGTAATTTTAGAAAACAAAATATTAACCTTAGAAAGAAAAGACCCTTTGGTATAAAATATAATGTTGCTGTAAATAGTTGTATTTTTTGTCATAAAACAATTTGTATAGGGTCAATACCAATAATTAAAAAATCACTAATTCTATTATATTGAAAAGAGAAATTTTAATAACCTCAGATGGTTCTTCTACCATACATTTACCAGACTGGAATGAGCAGTATCACTCAAAAAACGGTTCAATTAACGAAACTTATCATGTTTTTATAAAGAGTGGTTTACAGCAAGTTGCTGCAGATAAAGTTGCTATTTTAGAAATTGGTTTTGGCACAGGTTTAAACTGTTTTATCACTTATTTAGAAGCTCAAAAAGAAATCGATTATGTGGGTGTAGAAGCTTACCCAGTTACTGCAGAGGAAGTAGAAAAAATGAACTTTATTAAAGTTTTAAAAGCAGAAAAAGAGCAAGATGCTTTTTATAAAATTCACGAAGTTTCTTGGGAAGAAAAACAGCAAATTTCACCTCATTTTTCACTCACAAAAAGAAAACAATTTTTTGAAGATATAGAAGATGAAAATGTGTTTGATTTAATTTATTTTGATGCATTTGGTGCACGTGTACAACCCCAATTATGGACTGAAGAAATTTTCTTAAAAATGTTTAATGCTTTAAAAGAAAACGGTATTTTAGTAACGTATTCTGCAAAAGGAAGCGTTAGAAGAGCTATGCAAGCAGTAGGTTTTACAGTAGAGCGTTTGCCGGGGCCTCCAGGAAAAAGAGAAATGTTAAGAGCTAGAAAAATAACAACTCAAAATCCATAATTTTAAATTCGTTTACATGGAATTCAAAAGAAAATTCGGTAGAAAAAAACAAGCAAAACCTAAAAAAGGCCTCTTTTTGGTTATTTTGTTGGCCATTGCGTTAATACTTTGGTTTAAGGCAGATGCCATTATGGAAGCTCTATTTTAGGGTTTTTTCTAAAGTGTTTTTCTGCTTTATGTAACCTCTTTTATCTGATGTTCTTTATACAATTATGCAAAAAAACGTAATCACTAGAACCAACCCTAAAAAGGATGCCACTTCAAGCAGGGCTATGCTTGTTTGCTAATTATTTGAACTAATAATTGCTTTTTTTATTTCTAGAAACCAGTTAAAAAAAAATAAAAAGATTAAGAAAGTAGATCTTTGAATAAAAAAATCTAAGTTCTTTTTGGAAATTTATTCATCAAAAAATAAAATACCCACAAACAAATACAGCCGTTAGTTCTATTATCAACCAAAAGAATTGTTTAGATTTGTAGAAAAGCGAGCTGAACATCTCGTTTAAAGTAACAAATAATCGTCAGTAAAAAAGGCGTAATAAAGTAAAACAACTCTGCGATTTTGCCCACAGAAAAAATAATTTTAGGGATCGACCCAGGAACAACCATTATGGGTTTTGGTTTGATAAAAGTAGTTGGTAAAAAGATAGAATTTATTCAAATGAACGAATTGATTCTAAAAAAATACGATGATCATTATTTAAAATTAAAACTAATTTTTGAACGCACAATTGAGTTAATAGATACCTACAACCCAGATGAAATTGCCATTGAAGCACCATTTTTTGGTAAAAATGTACAATCGATGTTAAAGTTAGGTAGAGCACAAGGAGTTGCTATGGCTGCTGGTTTGTCCAGAGAAATTCCGATTACAGAATATTTACCTAAAAAAATTAAAATGGCAATTACAGGAAATGGAAGTGCTAGTAAAGAGCAAGTTGCTTTGATGTTAAAATCGCTTTTAAATTTAAAAACTTTACCAAAAAATTTAGATGCTACAGATGGTTTGGCTGCTGCAGTTTGTCATTTTTATAATTCAGGTAGAGTTGTGGGTGGTAAAAATTATACAGGTTGGGCTAGTTTTGTAAAGCAAAATGAGAAGAGAGTTAAGAAATAATGTCAGGAATCTACATTCATATCCCTTTTTGTAAACAGGCATGTTTTTATTGCGATTTTCACTTTTCTACTTCTTTAAAAAAGAAAGAAGAAATGATTGGTAGTTTAATTAAAGAAATAAAATTAAGAAAAGACGAATTGCAAAATGAAATAGTTGAAACAATCTATTTTGGAGGTGGAACACCATCTGTTTTAACAACTGACGAAATTAAGCTTTTAATTGAAGCTATTTATACTAGTTTTGAAGTAGTAGAAAACCCTGAAATTACTTTAGAAGCAAATCCAGATGATTTATCTGAAGAGAAAATTATAGCACTTTCCAAATCGCCCATAAATAGATTAAGTATCGGGATTCAATCTTTTTTTGAGAGAGATTTACGTTTAATGAATCGTGCTCACAATACGGTAGAAGCAAAAAAATGTTTGGAGGTTGCTACAGAATATTTTAAAAATATTTCTGTAGATTTAATTTATGGAATTCCAGATTGTACTCATGATCAGTGGCGTAAAAACATACAAATAGCTTTAAGTTTTGGGGTGCCACATATATCAAGCTACGCTTTAACAGTAGAACCTAAAACCACTTTAGAGAGTTTAATTAATAAAGGGAAAATTAAAAATGTTGATGAAGAAAAAGCAGCAGAACAATTTTATATTTTAATAGCAGAACTAGAAAAAGCAAATTTTATACATTACGAATTGTCTAACTTTGGTAAAGACGGTTTTTTTAGTAAAAACAATTCAGCTTATTGGTTAGGCAAAACTTATTTAGGTATTGGTCCTTCTGCGCATTCTTTTGATGGGAAACAACGTAGTTGGAACGTAAGAAATAATACAAAATATATAAAATCTATACAAAAAAACACGTTGCCCATAGAAAGAGAAATATTGTCTAAAATAGATATTTATAACGAATATGTTATGACAGGTTTAAGAACAATTTGGGGAGTTTCTTTACAAAAAATATCAGCCGATTTTGGCAGTATTTTTTTAGAGTATATAGAAAATCAATCAAAAAAATACATACAAGATCAATTATTAAGCATTGAAAATGGAGTTTTAAAGGCTACAAAAAAAGGAAAATTTTTAGTAGATGGTATAGCATCAGATTTATTTATGATTTCATAATTATTTATAAAAATGCTTTGATGTATAGTTTTTAAATAACAATTAAAAACTTATATTTGAGATTACAGGCACAAAACAATCAACAAGAACAAGCTTAACATTAAATGAAAGCAATAATAGAATACAATTCAAGAAAAATTACGGTAGATATCTCTAATCCTATTGATATTTCTATACCTATCGATCCTAAAAAAAAGAATGTAAATGCTTTATATATAGAGGGGCCAAAGATTTTTCCACAAGAGTTTGATGGTGAGGTTGTAAAAGTTTCTGAAGGTGCCGTAGTTAATTTTAATAACATACATTTTAATCCACATTCTCATATTACACATACAGAATGTGTTGGGTTTATTACAGATAAAGTACACTCAGTAAATAAAAATTTAAAATATTTTATTTTTTTAGCAGAAGTGGTTACTATTGCTCCTTTGTTTCATAATGGAGATTTTATAATTGGAGTTAAACAGCTAACAAGAGCCTTAAGAAATAAAAAAAGAGATGCCATAGTAATTAGAA
Source organism: uncultured Polaribacter sp. (assembly GCF_947503855.1). GTDB lineage: Bacteria > Bacteroidota > Bacteroidia > Flavobacteriales > Flavobacteriaceae > Polaribacter. Next base: position 89,023 of record NZ_CANNFF010000012.1, read on the forward strand.
CTTTACCTAATTTAGAGGATAAAAAGAGTATGCAATACTCTAATACAAATCCAACTTATTTATCAGAAAAAGCAGCAATTTATTTAAGAGAAAAAGGGATTAAACATTTGTTAATTGATTTACCTTCAGTAGATAAAGAGAAAGATGAGGGTAAGCTTTTATCTCATAATGCTTTTTGGAATACAGCAGGCAAAGTAAGAATGGATGCAACTATTACAGAGTTTATTTATGTGCCAAATACAGTAGAGGATGGTGAGTATTTACTGAATTTAATGATTGCACCTTTTGAAAATGATGCCACTCCAAGCAAACCTGTTTTGTACGAGATTATAAAGTAAGTTTTGTCTAAAAATCTTCTAATTTATTTAAATACATTATTTCTTTAAAAATTTCTCATTAGTTTATTCTATAGATATTTAACCACTCTTTAGAAGTTGTTGTATGGGTAAGTTCAATGTCAGAAATAGCTTCGTACTTCGTGTTTTGATAGCTTTTTTTAGAATAACTAATTAGAGAAGTGTTTTGTAAAAACTCGTTTTCCATTTAAATAATAATTGTAAATTTGATAGATAAAGATACTTTTTAAATTATAAACAAACGCATAATTAATGCATATAGAGCAATTAAGAGATTATTGTATTGCTAAAAAAGGAGTTACAGAACATTTTCCTTTTGATGATGTTACTCTAGTTTTTAAAGTGATGGGAAAAATGTTTGCACTTTCTGGATTAGATAAATGGGAAAAGGGCGAAGAAAAAATAAATGTAAAGTGCAATCCAGATAGGGCACAAGAGTTAAGAGGAGAATATGAAGGAATTAATCCTGGTTGGCACATGAACAAAAGATTATGGAATACAGTAACCATTAATTCTAGCGATGTTTCTGATGATTTGGTTAGAGAACTAATAAATCATTCTTACGATTTAGTCGTAAAAGGTTTAACTAAAAAAATGCAAGCCGAATTAGAAAATTTGTAAATGAAAAAGCAAACTTTAAGAAATATTTACAAACAAAAACGAGCCGATTTATCTCTTTTAGAAATAAAAAAGTTACAACAAAACATCTATCAACAAATTTATAGTTTAGATATTTCTAACATTAAAACTGTACATCTATTTTTGTCTTTAGTAAAATTTAAAGAGATAGATACACAACCTATTATCAACTATTTTAGAGAGCAGAATAAAGAGATTGTAGTTAGCAAATGCAATTTTAAAGACAATACTTTAGCTCATTTTTATTTAGATGAAAACACAAAATTAGTACTCAATAAATTTGAGGTTCCAGAACCCGAAGATGCAAAACCAGCTTTAGAAAAAGATTTAGATTTGGTATTTGTACCACTTTTAATTTCTGACAATCAAAACTTTAGAGTAGGTTATGGCAAGGGTTTTTACGATCGATTTTTAGCAAATTGTAGAAAAGATTGTAAAAAAATAGGGCTTAATTTTTTTGCGCCTATTGCCAAAATAAAAGATGTAGATAATTTTGATATTCCTTTAGATCACATTATTTATCCAAAGCCTTTAGTTTAAATAATAAATTAGGGTTTGGACAAATACTTTTCCAATAGTCAATTTCACTTTCGTAAGCCACACCAGGAAAATCATTTTTAAAATCTAACAAGGTTAGCATTATTTGAAAATGCAAGTGTGTACTTTCCTGAAATAGGTTGACTAAAAATTCATCAATTAATGATAGTCACTTATGAAAAATCAAAATGAACACTG
>NZ_CANNFF010000013.1 GCF_947503855.1 uncultured Polaribacter sp.
CAGTGTTCATTTTGATTTTTCATAAGTGACTATCATTAATTGATGAATTTTTAGTCAACCTATTTCAGGAAAGTACAGTTTTTTAGTTTTTACTAACGTGTTTGTATAAGGAAAGTTGCGTGGTTTAAGCAGTTAAGTTAACAAATAAAAGCCAACTAGAAAGTTTGCGAGAACTTTCATAAGTTGGCTTTTAATAGCAATTTTTTTTATACGGTGTTGTGCAACGTAATTTTTATAACTCTATTTTTATTCCAATTAGGCTTCTAAAGTAGGTGTTAGATTCCAGCTCTGAAACAATTGAGGGTTCAAATACAAAAGATATAAATTTATATTTTTCAAAAGGTTTTATTTCAAATTGAAAAGGAAAAATAAAACTGTCTAAACCATCAGGTTCAAATAATCTATAATCAACTCCTAATCCTAGTTTAAATTGATAATAGCTTTTATTAAAAAGGTCATAAAAAACAATTGTTTCATTTCTAAATTCCTCTCCAATATTATTTGCTTTAAATCTTAATTCTGTACTTATCTTTTTTGATAAATTTAATTCTAAACCAAAATAGTTTTCAGTATAAGCACTAATTTTAAATTGCCCAAATGAATTTAATGTAGCTAAAAATAGATAACATATAAATATTAATTTTTTCATATTTTTATTTTTGATTAATCCAACAAGAAAATGACCCTGTATTGAATTTAGTTCCTTCTCCTTTAGTTTTTGATTTATAATTCACAATTACATCCCCCATAAATAAATCTTTTTCTTTTTTGTCGAAACTACCTTTTACTGTTGTACTTGTATTGTCATCTAATTTTGTAGTAATTGAAGTTTCAACTTTACCAGTTTTTCCTCTATCATCTATTTCGTAAAACATATACTTCATTCTATCACCGTAAATACTTGTTTCCCAATATACAATAGGAATATTTACGTTATTATCTTTAGTAAATGATTCACCCCACCATTTAGTTTTAATAAAACCGTGATTAATCATTTTTGTAGTAGTTTCAAATAATGACACTCCAGAACTATTTTTAGCAAAGACAACTTTAACCATTACTTCAGCATCTCCATACCACCAAGATTCATACTTTCTTTTATCTTTCATACTATTAAATCTAACTCTAAACAAATTGTCTTCATTGCTATTATTATCTCTGTCAATTGTGTTAGTAGTTCCGCCAGAACCACTTCCAGAACCACCACCTGCATATATTCCACAATCATCTCTATATAATCTATAATACCTTAAATCATTGTTAGTTTCTCTACTTTCTATTGACATTTCTTGAAAGCAAGGAAAATTTCTGTGGTAATAAGACAATTCAGATTGTTCACTATCATTTAATGCTACAACTCTTTCACTTTTTGAAATTACAATAACTGGTCTTGTTGGAATATTATCATTTGTTAATTTTTGAGAATTACCAAATTCATCAAATGCAGTTATAGACTCTTCATTATCATTAGCATAAGCTACTAATGGTTTTATTACTGATGAACCTTTTCTTAAAGTATTTGAAGAACTATAATTTGGAACAGAAATTTGTATAGTAGGGTATTTTTCCAATAGTTCACTAAAATAAGTATCTAAATTTTTAGATTTAGCATTTTTACTTTTAAGTTTCCCTTTATTTAAATTGTTTTCAAGTAATGTTTTTAAATTAACATTTTCTTTTTCTGATTTAGCAAAATTATTTTTAGAAAAATCTTTTGCTAATAAGATATCATAATCTCCATCAAACCTTTTAGATGATTCTGTAAGTATATAATTTATTACATTTTCATCTTTTAAAGATTCAGATATAATTAAAGCAAAATCTTTGAAATCCTTTTTTAACTCACTATCAATAAGAGTACTTTCCGTTATTAATTCGTGCTCATTTTCTTGACTGCAAGACAAGAAAATTAATGTAAATATAACGAATGTTATTTTTAATAAATGTTTCATTTTAATTTTTTTTGGAAAAAGCTTTTTATTTTTTATTGAAAGACTTTTTCAGATTTATAATAATTTTCTACTCTTTCGATTTTCGTAGCTCGTTTTACTTTTTATTTTACTTCGGTTTCAACTTTCACATTTTCCGATTTTGGGAGGTCAACCCTTTTTCGACCGTAATTTTGGTTTTATGTTGCACAACTCTTTATAAACAAATAAAAAGTTGTTATATCCCGTTTATAAAGTGGGTTATCTTTTCTCTTGTAAAAATAAACCCTAAAAACGATGTTGTCAATCCCTGAATTCAGGGATATTTTGGCATCCCTGAATCCAGGGATATTTATCCCTGAATTCAGGGATACAAAGTTTTTAAATAAATGATAATCAAGGTTTTATATTTTGGTGTTTTTTACACAAAAAAAGAAGGTTTAAAAAATGAAAAAGCTAGCAAAAGAAATTTTAGCTCCAAATATAGATATCTTAACATTTATTGAAGCGCTTATGAAATTGAATGAAATTAAGCGAATATTGGTGAAGAAGTAATGTTTACTTAAATATGACGTTGTTTAAATAAATTTATACTCAAACAAAATGTATAGCAGCACATTCTAATAAGTTATAAAGACAGTAAAACTTCTTCTCCTTTTTTGATGTCTGAAAAATGATTAAAAAAGACTATTTGCCCATCAAAATCAGCTTCTATTAACCAATAAGAACCTTTAAAATAAGTGTTTTTTACTGTTGCTTTTAAGTCTGATGTTTCTGCAATTTTAATTTGGTGCGGATATAACAAAACCGTTTTTCCGTTTATGGTTATTTCATTAACATCATCAAACAAAGCCGCCACATATGTTGAGTTTGGATGGTTGTAAACTTCTTTTGGAGCATTGTGTACCAAAATGTTACTTTTTTTAATAACAAGTAATTTGTCTGCAAAGGAAAGCGCATCATTTTTATCGTGAGTAGCCACAATACAAGCAATATTTTCTTCTTTTAAATAACTAAATAACTTACGCCTTAAACCATTTTTTTTAAAGTTGTCTATTTGTCCAAAAGGTTCGTCTAGCAGCAATAATTGGGGTTCTTTTGCCAAAGCTCTAGCTATAGCAACGCGTTGTTTTTGGCCACCACTTAAGTTTTTTACTTTGGTGTTTTTAAAGGCAGTCATTTCTATAACTTCTAGGAGTTCTTGCGTACGTTTTTCGCTTTCTTCTGGATAAAATCTTGAAAGGTGTTTTTTGATGTTTTCGGATACAGAAATGTAGGGCATCAAATCGAAATCTTGTGCTACATATTTAAATTTTTCAAAACCGGGTACCAAATTAAATTCTGGACCTAAAACTTGTTCATCATGCCAAAAAATAGTTCCTTTTTGCAAGTCTAGTAAACCATAAATTGTTTTTAAAAGTGTCGATTTTCCACAACCACTTTCGCCCATAATACATAAGTGTTCTCCTTGCTTTACAGAGAATGTAAAGTTTTGTAAAACAGGTTTGTTTTTGGTGTAATTGAAAGAGATGTTTTCGACTTTTAGCATGTAGCAAAAGTAAGGTTTCTTTGTCATTCCTGCGAAGGCAGGAATCTATAAATTGCGTTTGTATGGATTCCTGCCTTCGCAGGAATGACAGGACGTTGCCAAGTAAGCCTGCGTTAGCGATTGTAGCGGCATCCTTTTTGTTTTTACAAAAAGATACAGCGTAAAGCGCGACCTGAAAGGGAACGCCCAAATGTATAAAAGCTAAGACAAGAAAAACCGACACTTTCGCATCGGTTTTTGCTAATTTCTAAAGTATATTGATAAATACTTAAAGACAATGTGTTTTTACCAGATTCTTACTCTGTCTTCTGGTTTTAAGTACATTTTATCTCCAGGTTGTACGTTAAATGCTTGGTAAAATGCGTCTACATTTTTAAGAGGCATGTAAGCTCTGTACATTCCAGGAGCGTGTGAGTCTGTCATAATTCTGTTTTTTAGTGCTTCATCACGCATTTTGGTTCTCCAAATGGTACCCCAAGATAGGAAAAAACGTTGTTCTGGTGTGTAATTATCTATTTTACCAGGTCTACCGTTTTTATCTAAAAAGATTTGTAAACCTTCGTAAGCTGCTTGTACACCCCCTAAATCTCCAATATTTTCTCCCAGTGTAAATTCTCCATTCAATTTCATACTGTCTATAGCAACAATTGTACTAAATTGATCGATTAGTTTTTTACCTGCTTTTTTAAATTCTTCTGCATCTTTGTCTGTCCACCAGTTTTTTAGATTTCCGTCACCATCAAAACGTGCTCCAGAATCATCAAAACTATGAGAAATTTCATGACCAATAACTGCTCCAATTCCACCATAATTTACAGCTTCGTCTGCTTTATAGTTGTAAAAAGGAGGTTGTAAAATTGCTGCTGGAAAAACAATTTCGTTATTTACAGGATTAAAGTAAGCATTTACAGTTTGTGGAGACATACCCCATTCTGTTCTGTCTACTTCTTTTCCTAATTTTGCCATATTCTTATTGTAGTTCCATTTGGTAACATTTATAGCGTTTTCAAAATAAGAACCACCTTCTTCTAAACCTTTTACTTGTAATTCTGAATAGTCCTTCCAAACATCTGGGTAGGCAATTTTAACGGTTAATTTGTGTAATTTTTCTAAGGCTTTTGTTTTTGTTTCTTCACTCATCCAAGGTAATTGAGCAATTCGTTTTTCGAAACCTAGCATTACATTGTCTATCATTTCTTTGGCTTTGGCTTTGGCTTCTGGCGGAAACATTTTTTCTACATATAATTTTCCTAAAGCTTCGCCAATAGCACCATTTAAATTACCTAAAGCACGTTCGTCTCTTGGGCGTTGTTTTTTAGCACCACTCATTTCTTTGCTGTAAAACTCCCAATTTGCTTTTTCTAAATCTGTAGATAAACTACTTAAAGCACTGTTAATGGTGTTCCAACGTAATAATAATTTAATGTCTGCCACAGAACGATTGTTAAAAATAGAACTCATGGCTTTAAAATAACCAGGGTCTGTAACAATAACATTGTCTAAATCTGCTACACCAATACCTGTTAAATGTGCTTTCCAATTGATTGCTGGAGCCAATTTTGTAAGTTGTGCAACCGTCATTGGGTTGTACATTTTACGGGTATCTCTTCTTTCTTCTTTGGTCATCATTGGTTCTGCCAAACTTTTTTCGAAAGCAACAATGGTTGCTGCGTTCTTTTTGGCTGTAGCTGCATCATCACCAAACTCTTGTAACATTTTAGCTACAAACTCTTCGTATTTTGCTAGCTTATCTGCTACTTTAGCATCTACATAATAATCTCTAGTCATCCCTAAAGAACCAGCGCCTAAATAACCTGCATATTGGCTACTGTTTTTTAAATCGTTAAAAACACCAAAACCGTAAAAACCACCTCCGCCATAAGGGGCCATGTTCGTTATGTAATTTTCTACATCTTTTTTGGTTTTAATTTCGTCTACTTTTGTTAAAAAAGGCAATACTGGTGCTTTGCCTTGTTTGTTTCTGGCAACAGTATCCATAATAGTTTGGTAATAGTTTACTGCTTTTTCTTGGTCAGAATCTATTTCGTTTCCTTTGGCATCTTTAACTTTTGGAAAATCTCTTTCTGCAATGGCTTGGTTTAGGATATTTAAAACATCTGCATCTGTTTTTTTACGCAACTCGCCAAAACCACCCCAAGAAGTTCTATCGTCTGGAATTTTTGTGTTTTTTAACCAGTTTCCGTTTACGTGTTTAAAAAAATCGTCTGTTGGTTTTACTGAAGTATCCATGTTTTCTAAAACGATGCCTGCAGTTTCTGCTGATTTTTCTTCTTTACATCCAACAAAAGTTAATGTGGCAATTGCAGTTGTAAAAAAAACTTTTTTAATTGTTTTCATTTGACTGTTTTTGATTTGAATATTTATTTCACTCTTTTTCTAGCATTTTAAATGCCTTATAATTGGTTAACTTTATTTGTATTTGTTACAAATTTTAACCTTTTATTTTATTTTTTGGCGGATTTGGTAATTTTTTAAAACCCATATTGTATAAAGTAAAACCAAAAATATCGGCATATTGTTCTATGCTTTTAGCAACGGGTGTACCTGCTCCGTGGCCCGCATTGGTTTCTATTCTAATTAAAACAGGATTTTTGCCAGCTTGTTTTTCTTGAAGCTCTGCTGCAAACTTAAAACTGTGTGCTGGCACAACTCTATCATCATGATCTCCTGTGGTTACTAAAGTTGCTGGGTATTTTGTACCTTTTTTTACGTTGTGTACAGGTGAATATCCTTTTAAATAATTAAACATTTCTTTGCTATCATTTGCTGTGCCATAATCGTAAGCCCAACCTGCACCTGCTGTAAATGTGTGATAACGCAACATGTCTAAAACACCCACAGCTGGTAATGCTACTTTCATTAACTTTGGTCTTTGCGTCATTGTTGCACCAACTAATAAGCCTCCATTTGAGCCACCTCTAATAGCTAAATATTCTGAGGATGTGTATTTTTCTTGAATTAGATATTCTGCAGCTGCAATAAAATCGTCAAAAACATTTTGCTTTTTAAGTTGTGTACCTGCATCATGCCATTTTTTACCATATTCTCCACCACCACGTAAATTAGGAACTGCGTATATACCCCCTTGTTCCATCCAAACAGCATTGGCAATACTAAAACTTGGTGTTAGACTGATATTAAAACCTCCATAACCATATAAAATCGTTGGATTTTTACCATTTAATTTTACCCCTTTTTTATGGGTGATAATCATCGGAACTTTTGTGCCGTCTTTAGAGGTATAAAACACTTGTTTACTTGTGTAAGCGTCAGCTTTAAAATCAACTGAAGGTTTCCAGTATGATTTGTATGTACCTTTTTTTGGGTTAAATTTATACAAAGAACTTGGGGTGTTGTAATTGGTAAACGAAAAGTACAATTCAGTTGCCTTTGTTTTTCCTCCAAAACCTCCAGCAGAGCCTACTCCTGGTAATTTTACTTCTCTAATTAATTTTCCATCAAAATCATATTGTAATACTTTAGAAACTGCATCTACCATATATTCTGCAAAGAAATAACCTGCACCAGTTGAAGGACTTAATACATTTTCTGTTTCCGGTATAAAATCTTGCCAGTTTTTTGGGGTAGGATTAGTAGCATCAACTGTAACTACTTTTTGATTGGGTGCATCTAAATTGGTAACTAAATAGAGTTTACTTTCTCTATTGGCAATGATATAGGTATCACTTTTAACATCACTTAAAATTGTAACTAATTTGCTATTTGATTTTGATAGATCTTTGATGAATAACTTGTTTCCAGAAGTAGAAACAGAGGCGGTAATAACTAAGTACCGGTTATCTTCTGTTACATAACCTCTAACATACCTGTGTTTTTCTGATGGAATTCCGCCAAAAATAACTGCATCATTTTTTTGAGATGTACCTAATTTGTGATAATACAATTTGTGTTGATCTGTTTTGGCAGACAATTCACTTCCTTTCGGTTTGTCGTAACTAGAATAGTAAAAACCTTCGTTTTTGTACCAAGAAATTCCTGAGAATTTTACATCAACCAAAGTATCTTCTTTAATGGTTTTGGAACGGACATCCATTACAATTATTTTTCTCCAATCAGAACCACCTTCAGAAATAGCGTATGCAGCTGTTTTTCCATCTTCAGAGAAACTTAACGAACCTAAAGAGGTTGTACCGTCATCAGAAAATGTATTTGGATCTAAGAAAACTTCTGCATCACCATCCTCTTTTTTACGATAAACCACATATTGGTTTTGTAAACCGTCATTTTTATAAAAATACGTGTAATCACCTTCTTTAAAAGGGCTACCAACCTTCTCATAATTCCATAATTCAGACAAACGAGATTTTAATTGTTCTCTGTAAGGAATTTTGCTTAAGTAATTAAAAGTAACTTCGTTTTCTGCTTTTACCCAAGCTTCTGTTTCTGTACTTCTGTCGTCTTCTAACCATCTGTAATTGTCTGTTACAGCAGTTCCAAATAAGGTGTCTACAACTGGTTTTTTTATAGTTTCAGGATAATTCACGTCTATATTTCTTTGTTTCATTTCTTTAGAACAAGATGCTAAAATAACACTTGCTGTAAGAACAGGTAAAATGATTTTTATTTTCATGAGTAATAAAATTTGATTTATATCAAAATTAGATGTTATTTAACATATTGTCAGTTATTTAACATTTTTTAACGTTTGTAATTTCATATTGATGTTGATTTGCAATTTGAAGCAAATAAAAACGACTATTTTTGTGAAAATTATTTATTATGACAGAAAATTTAACAAAAGATAGCTTTTTAAAAAAGGTATTTAACTTTGAAGAAAATAAGGAATGGAAATTTGAAGGAGACAAACCAGCATTAATAGATTTTTATGCAGATTGGTGTGGGCCATGTAAAATGTTAGCACCCATTTTAGAGCAACTTTCAGAAAAATATGATGGTAAAATAAATATCTATAAAATTGATACTGAAGCAGAACAAGAATTATCTGCAGCATTTGGTATTAGAAGTATACCTTCTATGTTGTTTTGCCCAGTAGATGAGCAGCCACAAATGGCAAATGGAGCCTTACCAAAAGCGGAGTTAGAAAGGGTAATTGCTGATGTTTTAAAAGTGAAGAAGTAAAAAAAAACCTTTAATCCTCCAAAGGGGAAAATACTCAAGATTGTCATTCTTGCGTAGGCAGGAATCTTATTTATAAAAAATCCTGAAGAGTTAACTTTTCAGGATTTTTTTGTTAAATATTAATACATAAGATTTCTATGCATCAAAAAATTATGTATATTTGATGCGAGTTGCATAGACAAATTTAAAATGTCACCTTGAGTGATTTTGAAAAATTATTGAAATAAAAATACATTTTTATTGAAGATAGTAAGCGTAGCTTAACAAATTTGTATCGAGAACACATAAGACTTCTCGATACAATTTCGATTAAAAAAAAATCGAAATTACTCGAAGTTACAGGAAAACAATTACACATTTCAACAATTAATCGATTACACATCAACAAAATGGGAAATCAGAAATTATACAAAGGTTCTTTACAAACCATTATTTTAAAGTTGTTAGCAACCAACGATAAAATGTATGGATACGAAATTACCCAAAAAGTAAAAGAACTCACAAAAGGCGAACTAAAAATTACAGAAGGTGCTTTGTACCCAGCTTTACACAAGTTAGAAGCAGATGGTTTGTTAGATGTAGAGGTTGCAAAAGTGGGAAATCGACTAAGAAAATATTACAAATTAACCGAAAGTGGCACTAAAGAAACTGCCAACAAGTTAGAAGAAATGCAGGAGTTTTTAAAAACCATGCAGCATTTGGTAAACCCTAAATTTAGCTTCGATTAGTATGGAATTAACAACAAAAGAAATAGAAAATGTACAAGACTATTTAGCATCTAAAAACTTCGATTTTATAGATTTAAAAGATGAAATTTTAGATCATATAATTTCTGATGTTGAAAATTTTATGCAAAAAGGCAATACATTTGAAGAGGCTTTTGCAAGAGTTAAAATACGTTGGGAAAAACATTTTAGAGAAACCTCTAGTTTCTTTTTTGGTATGTTGTATTCCAATTCTAAAATTGTTGTAAACAAAGCAGTAAAGCAGTTTAAATACTTCTACTTTTTATATTTAGCTGCATATATTTTACCAGTTGCATTTTTAAAAGTAATACCAATACAAGTTTCTAAAGGCTTTGCAAATTCTATAAATGGATTTTTATTGGGTTTTACATTTTCTATGCTAATTTATATAGGCTTTATTATTTTTAAAATAATTCAACTTAAACAAAAAACAACCTATAGTTTTATTTTAAAAACCCAATTTTTTGGAACAATATTTTTAGTGTTAGCCGTTTTTGTTGGAAGTGTTTTTAAAGAAAATGGTGAAATGAACCCTGTGTTTACAGGCTTTGTTTGTGCTGGTTTTACAGTAGTGTACATTTGTCATCACTTCTTCAAAAAACACAAAGAAGTAGTTACAAAATATCAAATTTCAAAGACATGAAATTATCAGAAATACAAATAGAAAACCTATACAAATTTACAAGACAACATTATGTAGAACATTATGATGTGCAAACAGAATTGGTAGATCACTTGGCTAATGATATAGAGCAAATTTGGGAGGAACATCCAAGAATTACCTTTGAACAAGCTAGAGATAAATCGTTTAAAAAATTTGGCATTTTTGGTTTTATGGATGTTGTAGAAAAGAAGCAAAGGCAAATGACAAAAAAGTACTTTAAGGTTATTTTTAAGTTTGCCAAAGAGTGGTTTCGTTTGCCAAAAATAATATTGACTTTTTTTCTACTTTTTGCCTTTTATAAAATTCAAGAATTGCAAAATGGGTATTATATATACGCAACCATTTATGGTGTTGTAATTGTTTTAGAATTAATTGTTTTAATCGACAATAAAAGAAAAGCAAAACAACAATTTAAAATAACGCAAAAAAAGTGGATGTTTAAAGATGTAATTCATATGAATGGAATTGGTAATTCTGTAATTATATTTTTTTATATGTTTGATTTTTTCTTACCCAACAATACAAAAGACTTTTTAGCAATGGGCGATTTTAGGCGTGTTTTTTCAGCTATTTTACTAACTATTTTGGTTATTTTTGGATATGTAACTTTAGTGATAATTCCCAAAAAAGCAGAACAGTTACTAGAAGAAACATACCCAGAATATAAATTCGTTTAATTTTTTATTGATGAAATTATCAGAAATACAAATAGAAAACCTATACAAATTTACAAGACAACATTATGTATATCATTATGATGTACAAACAGAATTGGTAGATCATTTGGCCAACGATATTGAGCAAATTTGTGAAGAATACCCAAAAATTACCTTTGAACAAGCCAGAGATAAATCGTTTAAAAAATTTGGCATTTTTGGTTTTATGGATGTTATTGAAGCCAAACAAAAACAAATGAACAAGCGTTATTGGAAAATTATTTGGCGCTTTACAAAAGAATGGTTTACACTACCTAAAGTAGTAACAACAATGCTTATTTTTCTTGGTTTCTTTTTTGCTTTTCAGATTCCATATTCAGAGTATCTTTTTTTAGCAACACTTTTAATATTAATAACATTTGAGATGATTGCAGTTAACAGGATAAGAAAAGAGCACAAACAAAAAGAAAAAAAAGATGAAAAAATATTTCTTTTAGAAGCAATGCTTGGAACTACTAAAAACGGTTTTACAGGTTTTACATTTATCAATTTATTCAATTTCATCAATTTAACTAGGTTTGAATTTTCTAACTTGAATGTCTATTGGCACTTACTAATTTCATCAGTAATAACATTTTTATGTATTATTTTTTACGTTTCAAATTATGTTTTACCTCAAAAAGCCCAAGAATTGTTACAAGAAACATACCCAGAATATAAATTAGTAAAAAATTTGTAACAAATTTTACATTTAAACTACACATTACTAGAACAAAATAACCAACGTATGATTTCACATTTTTTAAAGTTAGAATGGAAACAATTTTTTAGATCTGCTGCTTTTGGTAAAAGTATGGGTGCTAAAATTTTAATTGGGTTTTTTGCTGTGTATTTTATACTCATATTTTTAGGGATGGGATTTGGTGGCTTTTTTGCGATAAAAGAAATGTATCCAGAAAAAGACCCTTTAGTTGTGGTCAATTCATTTTTATTATTTGCCATTACTGGCGATTTGATTTTTCGGTACCTCATGCAGAAACTTCCAGTAATGAATATTAAACCATTGTTACTTTTACCTATTAAAAAGAAAACCATTGTCAATTACGTATTGGTAAAATCATCATTTTCATTTTTTAATATTATGAGTTTGTTTTTTTACATTCCTTTTTCAGTGGTATTGATAAAAGAAGGTTATGATACAAATGGTGTTTTAGGATGGTTATTTTTAATGATTTTACTTGTACAAAGTATCAACTTTTTAAATTTCTTAGTCAATAAAAATAATATTGCTTTTGGGTTTATGATAGCCATTTTATTAGGTGGATTTTTGGTTCAGCGTTACGAAATTTTCAATCTAGCAGGTTATGTTGGGCAAGGTTTCGACTTTATTTATCAGAATCCTATTTACAGTTTAGTTAGTATTATTTTACTTGTGGTTTTATATCAGTTAAACTACAAACAATTAAGAAGTCAAGTATACTTAGATGAGGCCATTGCAATTAAAGTAAAAGAAGCAAATTCATCAGATTTATCTTGGTTAAACAGGTTTGGAGATTTGGCTCCGTTTATGAAAAACGATCTGCGATTAATCACAAGAAATAAGAGAACAAAATCCTCTTTATTTATTCTTATTATAGGTTTATTATATGGTTTATTCTTTTATCCACAACCCCTGTATGCAGACAAAGAATTTTTATTTGCTTTTGTAGGTATTTTTTCAACAGGTGCTTTTTTAATAAATTTTGGTCAATTTATACCTGCTTGGGATAGTGTTTATTACAACATGCTAATGAGTCAGAATTTTAAGTACGAACGTTATTTAACCTCTAAATTTACTTTAATGTGTGCAAGTGTAATTATTTTATTCGTTTTAGGGATACCTTATGTTTACTTTGGCTGGAAAATTCTACTGGTACATTTTGCTGCTGCAATTTACAATGTGGGTGTAAATACACATGTAATTATGTATGGAGGTTCTTTTAATAGAAAAAGAATAAATTTAGATGAAAAAGCTGCTTTTAATTATCAAGGCACAGGCGCTGTACAATGGTTAATTGGTATCCCTTTAATGGTTATTCCAATGGGTCTTTTTGCCTTATTAAATTGGCAAATAGGTTTTGAGACAGCTACAATTACTTTGGCGGTTTTAGGTTTTATTGGCATTGCATTGCATAAAAAATTAATGTTGGTAATAACCAAAAAATATCATGCTTCTAAGTACATAATGATTCACGCTTTTAAACAAGAAAATTAAAACACAAAACTATGATACAAACTACAGAAATTTCAAAAAAATACGGAAAAGCAGAAGTTTTAAATATAGCTGCATTAGAGATTCCTACAGGGCAAAGTTTTGGATTAGTTGGAAATAACGGCGCAGGAAAAACCACTTATTTTAATATTTTATTAGATTTAATTAGACCAACATCTGGCGCAATTACCAATCATGATATTGTGGTAAGTAAAAGTGAAGAATGGAAAAACTTTACAGGTTCTTTTATAGACGAATCTTTTTTAATTGGTTACTTAACACCAGAAGAATATTTCGATTTTATAGGCGATTTACGTGGTATGAACAAAGCAGACGTAACCAGTTTTTTAGCACAGTTTGATGAGTTTTTTAATGGGGAAATTATAGGAAAGAAAAAATATTTAAGAGATTTAAGTAAAGGAAATCAGAAAAAAGCAGGTATTGCTGCTGCAATGATGGGAAATCCGCAGGTAGTAATTTTAGATGAACCTTTTGCAAACTTAGATCCAACAACACAAATCCGTTTAAAGGAAATTATAAAAAAATTAACTGAAAACAGAGAAATTACGGTACTAATTTCTAGTCATGATTTAACTCATGTAACCGAGGTTTGTGAGCGTATTGTGGTTTTAGACAAAGGTCAAGTAGTAAAAGACATCCAAACATCAACAGAAACTTTAAAAGAATTAGAAAGCTATTTTGCGCTATAAAGTCGTTATTCTTAATTTATTACTATTTTTACACTCTTATTTATACTATTTTCAAAAGAAATTAGTTGTAAGTAAGAGTTTTTAGTTTTATGAAGCACATTAAAAAAATACTAGTTTTTACTCTTCTTTTAGGAGTATTACACGCTTGTAGCACAAGAAAAGATACTGTTATTAATAGAAACTATCATGTTTTAACCACCAAATTCAACATTCTTTTTAATGGAGAAGAGGCCTTTGAAAAAGGGTTACAAGGTATTAGAGATAGTTATAAAGACGATTGGTTTCAACAATTGGTTATAGAACCTATAGAGTTTGATGACCGTAAAATTGCAGTACCCGTTTTTAAAAGTAATGGCCCAGGTGCAGGTTTTGGTAGGCCGGCAGAACAAGAAGAAACCAAAAAAGCATCTACACCTTTTGATATTGCCGAAGAAAAAGCCGTTAAATCGATTCAAAAGCACGGCATGAATATCAATGGATTAGAGAGAAACCGTCAAATAGATGATGCTTATTTATTGTTGGGAAAATCTCGTTATTATTCGCAACGTTTTATACCGGCAATAGAAGCCTTTAATTATGTAATTGCCAATTATCCAAATGCAAACTTAATAGCAGAAACCAAAATTTGGCGTGCTAAAGCAAACATTAGAATGGATAATGAAGAGTTTGCTATAGAATCTATGAAGTTACTTTTAGATGTAAAAGATACTTTAGAATCTGATTTATCTAACGAGTTAAAAGAAAATGGGCACACAGCTTTGGCTATGGCTTACATGAAAGCAGACAGTCTTCAAAAAGTAAAAAAACATTTACAATTAGCCACAAGAACACAAGAAAATAAAGCTCAGGCTGCAAGAAATATGTTTGTTTTAGGGCAAATTTATGCGAAAGAAAACAAAAAAGATTCAGCAACTATTGTTTTTAACAAGCTCAGCAATTTTAAAAAGGCACCTTACAAATACAAAATACATTCGGTTATAGAATTGGCAAAAAATGCTTCAAATGATTCTGTATCTTCTTCGGTTTTAAAAAGATTAAGAAAGCTGATAGAAAAAAGAGAAAACAGACCTTACTTAGATCAGCTATATTACCAAGTAGGTTTAACCCATCAAAAGTACGATAGTATTAGACAGGCAAAAGAGTTTTACAACAAATCTTTAAGAGCAAAAAACGGTTCAGACAAACAAAAAAGTTTTACCTACGAAAACTTAGGGAATCTCTACTTTAAAAATTCTAATTATCTAGTTGCTAGTTCTTACTATGATAGTGTTTTAAAAGTAACTACAGATACCTTAGATTTAAGAATACGAAGAGTAAAAAGAAAACATAGAAATTTAGCTTCTTTGATTAAATTCGAAAATTTAGTAGCTAAAAACGATAGTATTTTAAAGATAGTCTCTTTGCCCAAAAAAGGACAAGAAGAATTTTTTCAAAACTATATAGATCGTATTAAAAAGAAAGATAAAGAAGATGCACAATTAAGGTTGAATCAAATTGCTTTTGGTGCCAATAACACAAGTTCTTTGCAAGCAACAAACAAAGGGAAGTGGTATTTTTATAACAATCAATCTATAGGTTTTGGTAAAACCGAATTTAGAAAAATTTGGGGAGATAGAAAATTAGCAGACAAATGGCGTTGGTCTTCTACGGTTAACTTTGGTAGTACAGAAAAAGATTCTGCAGTGGTACAAACCAAAGATTTAAGATACGACTTAGCAAGTTATTTAGATAAAATTCCTACAAATAAAGAAAATATAGACACTTTAAAAATAGATAGAAATCAGGCTTTATACGAATTAGGTTTAATATACAAAGAACAATTTAAAGACCTTAACTTAGCTGTAAATCGTTTAGAAAGAGTAGCCAGTTTAAACCCTAGAAAAGAATTAGTATTGCCTATAAATTGGCATTTGTATCAAATACATAAAAGTCTAAGAGAAACAAATAAAGCAAACAGTTATAAAAACACCATTCTTACCGATTATCCAAAAACTGTTTTTGCGCAAATCATTAAAAATCCAAATAAAAAGATAGAAGAAGATCAAGGGGTTACAGAAGTAGAAAAAACCTATAAAGAATTATATTACATTTATAAGAAAGAAAAAAATTACAAAGAGGTACTTGTAAAAGTGAATGATTTACTACCCACACTTGCAAGTTCAAAATTAAAACCTAAATTTGAACTTTTAAAAGCCTACGCAATAGGAAAATACCTAGATAAAAAAACCTATTCAAAAGCCTTAGAATTTGTTGCAGTTAACTATGGAAATACAGAAGAAGGAAAAATGGCAACAGAAATTCTTAAACAATTAAGTAAATAGTTATGTTTAGTAAAAAAGAAAAAAAAGAAGAAATGCAAAAAAATAAACCAAGAACCATGGAAAGAAATGTAATTGCAAAAACCACCACATTTGTTGGAGATATAAATTCTGAAGGAGATTTTAGAATAGACGGCACTCTAGAAGGTACTTTAAAAACCAAAGGACGTGTAATTATTGGTTCAGAAGGTATTATTAAAGGGAATGTAGAATCTACAAATGCAGATATAGAAGGTAAATTTTCTGGACAATTATCTGTAGCAAATACTTTAACTATTAAATCCACTGCAAATATTTCTGGAGATGTAACCATTGGTAAATTATCTATAGAACCAGGCGCAACGTTTAATGCAACTTGTGCAATGAAAGGTGCATTAAAAGAATTAAATAAAGATAATGAAACAAAAAAAGCCTCAGAAAAAACCGCTTAACAAAGCCATTGCACTATCTGGTGCTGGTTTACAAATGGGGGTAACCATTTATTTAGGTTTTTTATTAGGCAAATGGTTAGATGGTGTTTTTAAATTAACTTTTTTAACAGAAACAATGACACTTTTGGCTATCTTTTTAACCATGTATTTGTTAGTTAAACAAGCCAATAAAATTAATGAATAAAGATATTTTTACCTATATTATAGTTTTTGGTGTTTTATTTTTAACAGGTTTTTATACACACCAGTTTCTTTTAGAGAATTTAAGTGCAAACCTTTCCTTTTCCCTAGAAAAAATATATCTTTTTCATGCCTTATTTTCGGGTATCGTTTGTATAAATTTAAGAGTAGTTTCTACTGTTGATAAACTTTTTCCTCAACTAGGTTTTATCTATTTAGGCATCCTACTTATAAAGTTAGTTTTGTTTTCTATATTTTTTTATAACCCTATATTTACAAGAGAAACCTTTAATCTACCAGAAAAAGGAGCCCTAATTATACCACTATTTATTTTTTTATTAACAGAAATAATTTTTGTTTTAAAAATACTCAAGTTAAAAGAATAGTAAATAATTAAAAAAAAAAGGTTTGTATTTTTGAATTATTGCATACCTTTGCGCCGAATTTAGAAAGCGTATTTTTATAATGAAGATTGCACAAAAATCTATCAAGTTTCTTACAATAGTAGCAATAAGCCTTTTTACAACGCTTAGTTTTGCTTCAGAATCTAACAAAACAGACAACCAAAACGATGGTGGTCGTGTAAATACGAAGCAAGAAATTAATGACTACATTAAACATCATTTAGCAGATTCTCATGATTTTTCTTTGTTTTCCTACACTTCAGATGCTGGAGAAAGAAAACATGTTGGTTTTTCATTACCAGTAATTGTATGGACTAGTAAAGGTTTAGTAACTTTTATGTCTTCTGAATTTCATCATAATGATGATGGTCATGTAATCGTAGAGAAAGATGGTTTAAAACTAGCTAAAATCCACTCTAAGATATACGAACTAGATAATGGGGCTACTCAAGTATCTTTTGATGAAACACACCATGCAAAAAACGCTCACAAAATTTTAGATTTTTCTATTACTAAAAGTGTTGTTGGAATTTTAATAGCGGCCTTTTTAATTTTCTTTGGGTTTTCTAAATTAGCAAAACAATATAAATCTAAAGCAATACCCACAGGTTTGGGGCGTGCTTTAGAACCCCTTGTTTTATACGTTAGAGACGAAATAGCGAGACCAAATATTGGTGAAAAAAAATATAAAAAGTTTATGCCTTATTTATTAACGGTGTTTTTTTTCATATGGATACTAAATTTAATGGGATTAACTCCTATAGGTTTTAATGTTACAGGTCAAATCGCAATCACAGTTTGTTTAGCAATTTTCACTTTAATAATATACATAAGCAATGGTAGTAAAGATTTTTGGATGCATACTTTATGGATGCCAGGAGTACCAAAATTGTTAAGACCAATACTTGCTGTATTAGAATTAGCAGGATATTTATTAATAAAGCCATTTTCTTTATTGGTACGTTTATTTGCCAATATTACAGCGGGTCACTCTGTTGTGATGGGTATTGCCGCTTTGATGTTATTATTAAAAGCTGAATTTGGAACTGTTGGTGCGACAGGAATCTCATTTTTCTTAACCTTATTTTTAACGGTTATAGAGGTATTAGTAGCTTTTTTACAGGCATTTATTTTCACAATGCTATCCGCATTGTTTATTGGAATGGCTGTAGAAGAACATGAGCACCATTAAACTAGAGTAATCTAGATAATAATAAATTAGAATTAGAGTTTGTTTAATTAATATATTTAAAATCAATTAGTATGTACAATTTAATTGGAGCAGGATTAATCGTAATCGGAGGAGGAATCGGACTTGGTCAAATTGGTGGTAAAGCAATGGAAGGTATTGCGCGTCAACCAGAAGCAGCAGGTAAGATCCAAACAGCGATGATCATTATTGGAGCATTATTAGAAGGTTTAGCGTTTGGTGCTTTACTTTTAGGTAAATAATCTGATACAGAAACAAAAATGCATCTATAACGGTTGGTTATAGATGTGTTTTTTAAAATTAGACAACAAAAAATAATATTATGGATATTTTTAATGATTTTTCAGTAGGTTTATTTGCACTACAATTGGTTATTCTTATTGTTTTATTAGTGCTGTTAAAGAAATTTGCTTGGAAACCAATATTAAACTCTTTAGAAGAAAGAGAATCTGGTATTGAAAACGCTTTAGCCGCCGCAGATAATGCACGTAAAGAAATGCAAAATTTAACTGCAGATAACGAAAGATTAGCAAAAGAAGCTAGAGCTGAAAGAGAAGCAATGATGAAAGAAGCTAGAGAAATTAGCGATAAAATTATTGCAGATGCAAAACAAGATGCAAAAGAAGTAACTACCAAGTTAATAGAAACAGCACAAGCTTCAATCCAACAAGAAAAACAAGCAGCGTTAGCAGCGTTAAAGAAAAACGTAGCAGAATTATCTATAGGTATTGCAGAATCTGTAATTAAAAAAGAATTATCTAATAAGAAAGACCAATTAGAGTTGGTAGAAGGAATCTTAAAAGATGTTACTTTAAACTAAAAAGAAATGAAAGACGCAAGAGCAGCATTACGTTACGCAAAAGCAATTTTAAATCTTGCAACAGATTCTAAATCAGAAGCTGCAGTAAATACAGATATGTCTTTAATTACTTCTATTATTGCAGAAAATAGTGAGTTAGAAGTAATGTTAAAAAGCCCTATTGTAAAGTCTTCAGATAAAATGAATGTTTTAAACGCATTGTTTGATGGTAAAGTAAATAACATCACATTGGGTTTATTTCATTTATTAGAAGATAATAAAAGAATAACGATGCTAGATAGTGTTGCAAAACAATACGCTATTGTATACGATCATTTAAAGCATACACAAGTAGCCACTGTAACAACAGCAGTACCTTTAACAAAAGAAGTAGAGCAACAAGTTTTAGATAAAATTGTTTCTTTAACAGGAGACAAAGCAAACTTAGAAAACAAAATAAACCCAGCAATTTTAGGAGGTTTTATTTTACGTGTTGGAGATGTGCAGTATGATGCAAGTATCTCTAATTATTTAAACGAATTGAAAAAGGAATTTGACAACAGTCATTACGTTCCAAAAATATAATTAAGCAATACGCATTAGGCTCTAAGCAGTAAGCTTTAGCCTAAAGCATATGGCAAAAAGCTTAAAGCAATTAAAAATGGCAAGTATTAAACCAGCTGAAGTATCAGCAATTTTAAAGCAACAGTTAACAAATTTCGAAGCAAAAGCTACTTTAAACGAAGTAGGAACCGTTTTACAAGTAGGTGATGGTATTGCTCGTGTTTATGGTCTTTCTAATGTACAGTATGGAGAATTAGTAGAATTCGAAAACGGCTTAGAAGGTATTGTATTAAACTTAGAAGAAGACAATGCAGGTGTTGTATTATTAGGTGCTTCTACTTCTATAAAAGAAGGTTCTACAGTAAAACGTACAGAACGTATTGCTTCTTTAAGAGCAGGTGAAGGTATTGTAGGTAGAGTTGTAGATACATTAGGTAGTCCTATAGATGGTAAAGGACCAATTACTGGTACTACATACGAGATGCCATTAGAAAGAAGAGCCCCTGGTGTAATCTACAGAGAGCCTGTAACAGAACCATTACAAACAGGTATTAAATCTATTGATGCAATGATTCCTGTAGGTAGAGGTCAGCGTGAGTTGATTATTGGAGATCGTCAAACAGGTAAATCAACAGTAGCTATTGATACAATTTTAAATCAAAAAGAATTTTTTGATGCTGGAGAGCCAGTATATTGTATCTATGTTGCAGTTGGGCAAAAAGCATCTACAGTTGCTGCTATTGCAAACATGTTAGAAGAAAAAGGCGCTTTAGCTTACACAACTATTGTAGCTGCCAATGCATCAGATCCTGCAGCAATGCAAGTATATGCACCATTTGCTGGAGCTGCAATTGGAGAATATTTTAGAGATACAGGTAGACCAGCTTTAATTATTTATGATGATTTATCTAAACAAGCAGTCGCATACCGTGAAATTTCTTTATTATTAAGAAGACCTCCAGGACGTGAGGCATATCCAGGAGATGTATTTTACTTACACTCTAGATTATTAGAAAGAGCTGCAAAAGTTATTAATGACGATAAAATTGCAAGCGAAATGAACGATTTACCAGATTCTATTAAAGGAATTGTAAAAGGTGGAGGTTCTTTAACTGCACTACCAATTATCGAAACACAAGCAGGTGACGTATCTGCCTATATACCAACAAACGTAATTTCTATTACAGATGGTCAAATTTTCTTAGATGGAGATTTATTTAACTCTGGTGTACGTCCAGCAATTAATGTAGGGATTTCTGTATCACGTGTTGGTGGTAACGCTCAAATTAAATCAATGAAAAAAGTATCTGGTACTTTAAAATTAGACCAGGCACAATTTAGAGAATTAGAAGCATTTGCTAAGTTTGGTTCAGATTTAGATGCTGCAACCATGAGTGTAATTTCTAAAGGACAACGTAATGTTGAAATTTTAAAACAAGCACAAAACGATCCTTTTGCTGTAGAAGACCAAGTTGCAATTATCTATGCAGGTTCTAAAAACTTGTTAAAAGATGTACCTGTAGACAAAGTTAAAAAGTTCGAAAAAGAATATATTGATTACTTAAACACAAAACATAGAGATACGTTAGATGTTTTAAAATCTGGTAAATTAACAGACGAAGCTACTGCAACATTAGAGGCAGCAGCTGCAGAAATAACGAAGCATTTTGCATAATAGACGTTAGCTTATAGCTTTTAGACACTAGTACTAAAAACTAAAGACTAATAACTAACAACTGAAGAATGGCAAACTTAAAAGAAATACGTAATAGAATTACCTCTATCAAATCTACAATGCAGATTACATCTGCTATGAAAATGGTGTCTGCTGCAAAATTAAAAAAAGCACAAGATGCAATTGTAGCAATGAGGCCTTATTCATCTAAATTAACAGAATTGTTGCAAAATTTAAGTGCAACTTTAGATAGTGATGCTGGTGGTGCATATTCTGAGCAAAGAGAGGTTTCTAAAGTATTATTAGTAGTTGTTACATCTAACAGAGGTCTATGTGGTGGTTTTAACTCTTCAATTACCAAAGAAGTTGTAAAAACAATTAAAGAAAAATATGTAAATACTTCTGTAGAAATATTCTCTATTGGTAAAAAAGGAGCAGACGTTTTATCTAAAGGACATAACCTTGTAGCTACAAGAAACGATTTATACGATGATTTAACTTTTGATAATACAGCAGCTGTAGCAGAAAAGTTGATGGGAATGTATGTAGATGGCACGTATGATAGAATTGAAATTATATACAACCAATTTAAAAATGCTGCGACTCAGATTCCTCAAGTAGAACAATTCCTACCCATTAAACCAATTGAAGGTGGTGATGCAACAGCAGTAAATTCTGATTATATCTTTGAGCCTTCTAAAGTAGAAATCGTAGAAGCTTTAATACCAAAGTCTTTAAAAACACAATTATACAAAGCGTTAAGAGACAGTTTTGCCTCAGAACATGGTGCTCGTATGACTGCAATGCACAAAGCAACAGACAATGCAACAGAATTAAGAGACGAATTGTTATTAACGTATAACAAAGCAAGACAAGCTGCAATTACTAACGAAATCTTAGAGATTGTTGGTGGAGCAGAAGCTTTGAATAATTAAAAAAATTAAAATTAAGCTATAATATAAAAAAAGAGACTGAATTTTCAGCCTCTTTTTTTTCTTACAAATCGAACTTAATACCTTGTGCTAAAGGCAGTTCATCAGAATAATTTATTGTATTTGTTTGCCTTCTCATATAAACCTTCCAAGCATCAGAGCCAGACTCTCGTCCACCACCAGTTTCTTTTTCGCCCCCAAAAGCACCACCAATTTCTGCTCCAGAAGTACCAATATTTACATTGGCAATTCCACAATCTGAACCTGCATAAGACAAGAATTTTTCGGCTTCTTTTAATTCATTGGTCATAATTGCAGACGATAAACCTTGGGCAACACCATTTTGTTTTGCAATGGCATTTTCTATGTTCCCAGAATATTTCATCACATATAAAATAGGAGCAAACGTTTCGTGTTGTACAATTTCAAAATGATTTTCGGCTTCTATAATTGCTGGTTTTACATAACAGCCAGAATTGTATCCATCTCCATTTAAAACACCACCATCAACTAAAACAGTTCCACCTTCTTCTTTTGCCTTTTCTATGGCTTTTAAATAGGTGTTTACAGCATCTTTATCAATTAACGGACCTACATGATTATTTTCATCTAAAGGATTCCCAATTTTTATTTGTTTGTAAGCACCAACAATAGCGTCACGTACTTTATCATATACAGATTCGTGTATAATTAACCTTCTTGTAGAGGTACATCTTTGGCCACAAGTACCCACAGCACCAAAAACAGCACCAGGAACCACCACTTTTAAATCGGCTGTTGGTGTAATTATAATGGCATTATTACCACCCAATTCTAATAGAGATTTTCCAAAACGTTGGGCTACTTTTGCGCCCACAATTCGTCCCATTCTAGAAGACCCTGTAGCAGAAATTAATGGAACTCTAGTATCACTCGTCATCATTTCACCTACTTTATAATCGCCATTTATAATGCAAGAAATTCCTTCTGGCAAGTTGTTTTCTTTTAAAATTGTTGCAATAATATTTTGGCAAGCTACTGCACACAAAGGGGTTTTTTCAGAGGCTTTCCAAACACAAACATCACCACAAATCCATGCTAAAGCTGTGTTCCAAGCCCAAACTGCCACTGGAAAATTAAAGGCAGAAATAATACCAACAACTCCTATTGGATGCCATTGTTCTCTCATAACATGACCTGGTCTTTCAGACGGAATTGTTTGTCCATTTAGCTGACGAGACAAACCTACTGCAAAGTCGCAGATATCAATCATTTCTTGAACCTCACCATAGCCTTCTTGCAAAGATTTCCCCATTTCGTAAGAAACTAATTTGCCTAAAGGCTCTTTTAAATCTCTCAACTTATTACCAAATTGACGCACAATCTCGCCTCTTTGTGGAGCAGGCATATCCCTAAAAGATAAAAATGCTTTACCAGCAGCCTCCATCACTTGTTCATAATCTTCTTTGGTGGTTGTTTTTACCTTTGCTATCAATTTACCATCTACAGGCGAAAAACTTTCTATAATTTCTCCGTTAGAAAAATTATTAGAACCCGTAGATGTTCCATTATTTATGTCTTTTATACCTAATTGTTGCAAGGTTTCTTGTATTCCAAAATTATTCATTTTGCTGAGTGGTTTTTGTTGTTTAATTTAGAAGTTCGAATTTACGAATAATTTTACATACTTATAAATTAAACAAAAAGATTAACATCTGTTTAATATTAAACAAAAGATATGAAAAAACTACTCTACATTGCTTCAATTTTATTAATTTCTTTCGGATGTAAAATAGAAAAGACAAAAGACGCTAAAGAAATAAAAATAACTAAAAAAGTGAATGATTTTGCCATTATAATTCATGGTGGTGCTGGCACTATTTTAAAGAAAAACATGTCAGATGACAAAGAAACTGCTTATGTAGCAAAATTAGAAGAAGCTATAAAAACAGGGCATACCATTTTAAAAAATGGAGGTACCAGTCAAGAAGCAGTGATGAAAACGATTCAGGTTATGGAGAATTCTCCATTATTTAACGCAGGTAAAGGGGCTGTTTTTACACACGAAGAAACCAATGAGTTAGATGCTTCTTTTATGGATGGTAAAACTTTAAATGCAGGGGCTGTTGCTGGAGTTACCAATGTAAAAAGTCCTATTGAATTAGCCATAAAAGTGATGACAGATTCAGATCACGTAATGTTATCTGGCAAAGGAGCTTCTATTTTTGCTAAAGAAAAAGGCTTAGAAATTGTAGACCCTAGTTATTTTTATACAGAAAACCGTTATAAATCTTTACAAAGAATAAAAAATAGAGCTAAAAAGCTGATAGATCATGATGATAAAAAAGCCGCCTTTTATGATGCCGATATTAAAAACTCGAAATTTGGAACAGTAGGTTGTGTAGCCCTAGATAAATACGGAAATATTGCTGCAGGAACATCAACAGGAGGAATGACCAATAAACGTTGGGGAAGAATTGGAGATGCACCTATTATTGGTTCTGGTACCTATGCAAATAATTTAACTTGTGGTGTTTCGTCTACTGGTTGGGGAGAATATTTTATTAGAAGTCAAGTTGCTTATGATATTTCTGCGCAGATGGAATACCAACAAAAAACTTTAAAAGAAGCTACCACAGATGTAATGCAAAATAAATTGACAAAATTAGGGGGTACAGGTGGTGTTGTAGCATTAGACAAAAACGGAAATATGTCTTTTGAATTTAATACTGCAGGAATGTACAGATCTTCTATGAATGATAAGGGCGAATTGGTTGTAAAGATCTATAAGGAATAATCTAACCATTTTGCTGGAATAGATTGTAATTTCACTTTAGTAAATTTTGATGCAATTATTTATAGTTTTTTTGAACTAGATTTTGGCTATTACAACCACAAGAAAAAAAAACACTGTTAAAAAGATGTATTTATTCATTTTTTTTATGGGTAAAAACAGTTTTTATATTTTAGTTCTTTTTTATTAGATAAAAAATTAGTGAAAGGTTGCGTGCAATAATGTTATTTTTGTAAAAGTTTATGCAAGCAAAAATATTTAACATACAATCTCAAGAAGACTTTAACAAAACTGCCTTAGCCATTTTTAAGCATCAATTTAAAAACAACAAGGTTTACAGGTCTTTTTGCGATTTGTTATACAAACATCCTTCAGAGATCAACCAAGTAAAAGATATTCCTTTTTTACCCATTCAATTTTTTAAAAGCAGAAAAGTACTTTCTTCTTTAGATGAAATTGATGAAGTTTTTACAAGTTCTGGCACAACAGGTAGTGTTACTAGCAAACATTTTGTAACAGATATTAATATTTATAAACAAAGTTATTTTAAGGGCTTTGAACATTTTTATGGCAATATAGAAGACTATGCGGTATTAGCTTTATTGCCCAATTATTTAGAGCGTAAAGGGTCTTCTTTGGTTTTTATGGTAGATGATTTGATAAGAAAATCTAAAAATATAGAAAGCGGTTTTTATTTGAACAATTTAGATGAATTAGCTAAAAAACTAATAGAATTAGACAAAAAAGAACAAAAAGTACTCTTAATTGGAGTTTCTTTTGCCTTGTTAGATTTAATTGAGAAGCAACAATTCAATCTAAAAAACACCATAATTATGGAAACTGGCGGTATGAAAGGAAGAAGAAAAGAAATCATAAGAGAAGAGTTGCATACAATTTTAAAAAATGGTTTTTCTGTTGATAAAATTCACTCAGAATATGGCATGACAGAATTATTAAGTCAGGCTTATTCTAAAGGAAATGGCGTTTTTGAAACCCCGCCTTGGATGCAAATTTTAATCAGAGATACAGAAGACGCCTTAACCATAAATACTACAGAAAAAAACGGCGGAATTAATGTGATTGATTTAGCAAATTACAACTCTTGCAGTTTTATTGCTACCCAAGATTTAGGTAAAACCTATACAAACGGCAAATTTGAAATTGTTGGGCGTTTTGACAACTCAGATATTAGAGGCTGTAACTTAATGGTACTGTAAAATAAAAAGGAGAAAAGTTGTTAACTTTAAAAATCTTCATCGACAAAATTAAAAACCAACTAGATGAAAAAATTAGCAATCATTTATTATTTGTAATAACTGCAAGTTTAAAAGCACAAAATTACAACTAAAAAAGGCAGATGCCAACTGGTTGAATATTATTAAAGAGTAAGTTGTTTTTCTTTACCCAAAAGACCTTTCAGGTTTTTAAAACCTGAAAGGTCTTTTGGAATATTTAAAAATTATCTTATTCTACCACTAATAAATAATACGTTTTTTTACCACGTTGTAACAACACATATTTATTAGCTATTAAATCTTCTTTTGTGATTGTAAAATCTTCTTTTACCTTTTCTTTGTTAACAGAAATTGCATTTTCTTTTAAGGCCCTTCTAGCTTCTCCATTCGACTTTAAAAAGTTAGTTTTTGCAGCCAAAGCTCCAATCATATCCAACCCTTGTGCAATATCACCTAAAGAAACAGTGGCTTGTGGCACACCATCAAAAACATCTAAAAATGTTTGTTCGTCTAGAGATTTTAAATCGCT
Source organism: uncultured Polaribacter sp. (assembly GCF_947503855.1). Lineage (GTDB taxonomy): Bacteria > Bacteroidota > Bacteroidia > Flavobacteriales > Flavobacteriaceae > Polaribacter. The sequence continues at coordinate 26,676 of NZ_CANNFF010000013.1, forward strand.
TGCCGTACTTTTTCCGAATAAAATTGCAGATGCTTTAATTGCATTTTCATAAGCCTCTTTGCCATGTACTAATAAAGTAACTTCTTCTCCTAAACGTTTTTGTAAAATACGCGCATGTGGTGCTTCTTTATGTTCTGCAATTAAAGTTTGTATGGTTTCTTTCTTTAAAAAAGTAAATATTTTAATATATTTTTCTGCGTCTTCATCAGAAGTATTTAACCAATATTGGTAAAATTTGTAAGGTGATGTTCTGTTGGCATCTAACCAAACATTTCCTCCTTCAGATTTTCCAAATTTAGAACCATCAGACTTTGTAATTAATGGGCAGGTAATTGCATACCCTTTTCCACCACCAATTCTTCTAATTAATTCTGTACCTGTTGTAATATTTCCCCATTGATCTGACCCACCCATTTGTAAAGTAGCGCCATTATTTTGGTACAAATGTAAAAAATCATAACCTTGTACTAATTGATAGGTAAACTCTGTAAAAGACATCCCTTCTTTAGACTCTGAACCAATTCTGTTTTTTACAGAATCTTTTGCCATCATGTAATTTACAGTAATGTGTTTACCAACATCACGAATAAATTCAAGGAAAGAGAAATCTTTCATCCAATCGTAATTATTTACCAAAACAGCTGCATTTTTTGCATCGGAAGTAAAATCTAAAAAATGACTTAATTGCCCTTTTATAGCTTCTTGGTTGTGTCTTAACGTTTTTTCGTCTAATAAGTTACGTTCTGCAGATTTACCAGAAGGATCTCCAATCATACCTGTTGCACCACCTACCAAAGCAATAGGTTTATGCCCACATCTTTGAAAATGTGCCAACAACATAATAGGCACTAAATTTCCTATATGTAAAGAGTCTGAAGTTGGATCAAAACCTACATACGCACTTCTTATTTTTTCTAACAAGTGCTGTTCTGTAGTTGGCATACTGTCATGCAACATTCCTCTCCATTGTAATTCTTCTATAAAATTATTCATTATAAATTTTAATTAATTGAATTTAAAATACGAATGTCAAATTGATCTTGTCGAATTTTAATAATCGATTTCGACAAGCTCAATCTGACATTGTTATTCAAGTTAGAACATAACTTGTTTTAACAGTACAAAGATAAACTTATCAATCAAAAAACCATAACTTAGCAGTATGATTTTAGTAACTGGTGGAACAGGTTTAGTGGGTGCACATTTATTGTATCATTTATTAAAAAATGATGAAAAAGTCCGCGCTATTTATCGTTCTAAAGATAAAATAGAAAGTGTAAAAAAGGTATTTTCTTATTATACAGACGATGTTACTTTAATAGATAAAATAGACTGGTTTAAAGCAGATATTACAGAAGTACCTGCAATGATACCTGCTTTTGTAGGTGTAAAAAAAGTGTACCACTGTGCAGCGTTTATTTCTTTTAATCCGAAAGATTATATAGAAATGCGTAAAATAAATATACATGGTACAGCAATAATTGTAAACCTTTCTATTGATGCTAAAATAGATAAATTGTGTTTTGTAGGTTCTATTGCTTCTGTGGGAGAATCTATAAACGGCCAATTGATTACCGAAGAAAATGAGTGGAATAAGGAATTAGATAACAGTGGGTATTCCATTACAAAATTTGGCGCAGAAATGGAGGTTTGGCGAGCAAGTCAAGAAGGTGTTGAGGTGGTTATTGTAAATCCAGGGGTTATTTTAGGAAGTGGTTTTTGGCAATCTGGTTCTGGTAAATTATTTAGTCAGGTTTATAATGGTTTTAAATATTTTACAGAAGGTATTACAGGTTTTGTGGGTGTAAAAGATGTAGTAAAAACCATGATTTTATTAACGGACTCTACCATAAAAAACCAACGTTTTATTCTAGTTTCAGAAAACAAAACATATAAAGACGTGTTGTTTGCCATTGCAGATGGTTTTGGTAAAAAAAGACCTTTTAAAAAAATTAAACCTTGGCAAACTACTATTTTGTGGAGGTCTTCTTCTTTAGTAGCTAAAATTTCGGGAGTACAACCTTTGTTAAGCAAGTATTCTGCAAGAAGTGCACATTCGGTTTCTAAATATTCTTCTCAAAAAATAAAAGAGGCATTAAACTATCAATTTGAAAAAGTAGATACTGTGATTAAAGACGTTTGTAAAAATTATTCAAAATAATTACTGTCTTTGTAAGACTTCTTTTTTGTCTAAAATATTGATGTTAATGGTATCTAATAATTTAACACTTTGTTGTTTTAAAGAATCGTTGATAATTTTAATACTATCTAACCTTCTTTCAAGTATTCTAACTTTGTCAATAGAGTCTTTTTTTATAGAATCTAATCTGGTTTGTTTTTGTTTGTATAGTTTTCCTTGCTTTTCTATGCTTTCTTTGGCGCTTTCTAATATTTTTTGATACATATCTATTTTAGACATATAATACAAATTACTGTTTTGAAACCTAGCGCTATCAATTTTAAATTTTTGATATACAAGAGGCATGTAATTAATATTTTTTTCAAGATTTTTATTTTTAATAAATTTTGCACTACCAGCAATCACCATTTCTTGCAGTAACAATTGCATACTATCTTTTGGTATAAGATCTTTTGGTTTTTCTAAAATGGTATTACTTGTGCAAGAAAAAATTAAAACAGCACAAAAAATAATGAAAATATGTTTCATTTTATCTATTAAATGTTAGCCTTTTACCTTTAATATCATCATTAAAAACCCCATTATCATATATTAAATTACCATTTACAAAAGTATGTGTAATGCTTGCAGAAAAAGTAGTACCTTCAAAAGGAGACCAACCACATTTATACAAAACATTTTCTTTAGTTACAGTTTGTGGTTTGTTAGGGTCTATTAAAACCAAATCTGCATAATAACCTTCTTTAATAAAACCACGTTTTTTAATTTGAAATAATTTTGCAGGATTATGACTCATTTTTTCTACTGCTTTTTCAATCGTAATAACGCCCTCTTTTACTTTTTCTAAAATAGCTGGAACAACATGCTGTACTAATGGGCCACCACTTGGTGCTTTTGTATACACATTGTTTTTTTCCTCTAAAGTATGTGGTGCATGGTCTGTAGCTAAAACATCAATTCTATCATCTAATAAAGCTTTCCATAAACCTTGCCTGTCTTTTTCTGTTTTAACAGCAGGATTCCATTTTATAAAAGTTCCTTTTTCATCATAATCTTGGTCGTTAAACCAAAGGTGATGTACACAAACTTCTGCTGTAATTTGTTTTTCTTCTAGTGGAATATCGTTTCTAAAAAGGTGTGTTTCCTTTTCTGTAGAAATATGGAAAATATGCAAACGAGCGCCTGTTTTTTTGGCTAATTCTATGGCTTTAGAGGAAGATATATAGCAAGCTTCTTCGCTTCTAATAATTGGGTGATATTTAATAGGAATATCATCTCCATATTTCTTTTTAAATTCTGCTGTATTTTTTCTGATGGTTGCTTCGTCTTCACAATGTACAGAAATAATCATTTTGGTTGATGAGAAAATCTTTTCTAAAACTTCTACATCATCTACCAACATATTTCCTGTAGAAGAACCTAAAAACAACTTAATTCCAGCCACTTTTTGCGGGTCTGTTTTTAATAACTCCTCTAAATTATTATTGGTGCCACCAAACATAAAAGAGTAATTGGTATAAGAATCTTTACTAGCAATACTAAATTTATTTTCTAACAACTCTTGTGTGGTTGCTTGTGGTACTGTATTGGGTTGTTCTATAAAAGTGGTAATACCACCAGCTACAGCCGCTCTACTTTCTGTAGCAATGTTTGCTTTATGCGTTAAACCAGGCTCCCTAAAATGAACTTGATCGTCTATAAAACCAGGTATTAAATACTTACCATTTGCGTTTATTGTTGTCACATTTTTATCTAGCTGAATTTCTTTAGAAACTTGCTTGATAATTTCGTTTTCTATTAAAACATCTCCTGTAAAGGTTTTATTTTCGTTAACTATTTTAGCGTTTTTTATAAGATAAGTCATCATTTTTAATCTTTTGGTAATCCTTTTAATCTCATTTTTATCACTCCAAAAAGCGCCTCAGAAACAATATTTCCATTCATTTTAGAGGCTCCTAAGTCTCTATCTGTAAAAATTACAGAGACTTCTTTTATATTAAATTTATGTTTCCAAGCTTTAAATTTCATTTCTATTTGAAATGCATAACCAATAAACTTTATTTTATCTAAGTTAATGGTTTCTAAAACTTTACGTTTCCAGCAAACAAAACCAGCAGTAGTGTCAAAAATGGGTATTCTAGTTATAATACGTACGTATTTTGATGCAAAATATGAAAGTAACAACCTTTTAATATCCCAATTTACTACGTTTACTTGGTTGTTTACATATCTAGAACCTACAGAAACATCTCCACCCTCTTTTGCACAGGCATTATACAATCTTACCAAATCTTTTGGATTGTGAGAAAAATCAGCATCCATCTCGATCATGTAGTCATATTTTTTTGACAAAGCCCATTTAAAACCATGAATGTAAGCAGTACCTAAACCATTTTTTTCTTTTCTTTTTTCTAAAAAAAGTTGGTTTGGAAATTCTTTTGTTAAGTTTTCTACAATAGTGCCAGTTCCATCAGGAGAATTATCGTCTACAACTAAAATATGGAATTCTTTTTCTTCACTAAAAACAGCTCTAACGATGGCTTCTATGTTTTCTTTTTCGTTGTAAGTAGGAATGATGACTAACGCGTCTGACATAAATTAAATTTCATGTGATATAGTACAAATATACATTTTTTAATTACTAATTTTGTGTTAATCTTACCAAGAAAACAGAAGTGCAAGCATTAGAAAAAATAGTAATTAATAGAAATTGGATTATATTAATAATACTTTTATTATTGATTTTAATTGTGTTATTAAAATCCTTAAATAAAGAACGTTTAAAAGGTTTTGTTTTTGTTTTATTTAATAAGAATTTTATAACTACCGAAGCAGACGATAACCCTTCTTTTTTTAATGGTTTTAACCTTTTGTTATTTTTATTTTCTACAATAACCGTATCTTTAACAATTAGCTTTTTGTTAGATACAAAAAGTTACCTTTTTGATACTACTTTCTCTTCTTTTTTAATCGTTTTTACAATTGTTTTAAGTTATTTTCTGCTTAAAAAGTTTCTAGAATTTTTATTGGTTAGGCTTTTTCTAATCCAAAAACAGCTACTGTTTTATACAATTTCTAAAACTAGTTACCTTTATACCATCAGTTTTGTATTGTTTATTGTATATATTTTAACTGTCTATAGTGCTTTAAAAGCGAGTGTCTTACTTTATAGCACGCTTTTTTTGTTAGTAATTCGTTTTATAGCTCATATTGTAATTAACAAAAAGCTGATTTTTAGCAAGTTGTTTTATTTTATTTTGTATATTTGCGCCCTCGAAATAGCACCGCTATTTTTATTATTTAAATTGATACTTTAAATTAAAAAACAAAAGCGTATGAAAGTGAAAACTATTTTAGTATCGCAACCTGAGCCTAAAACAGAAACTTCCCCTTATTTTGAATTGTCTAGCAAACAGAAAGTAAAAATAGACTTTAGATCTTTTATTCATGTAGAAGGGATTCCTGTAAAAGAGGTAAGATCTCAAAAAGTGGATCTTAAAAACTTTACTGCTATTATTTTAACAAGTAGAAATGCTGTAGATTATTTCTTTAAAATTGCAGAAGAAATGCGTTTTAAAGTGCCAGATGATATGAAATATTTTTGCCAGTCAGAAGCTGTTGCTTATTACCTACAAAAATACGTAGTGTACAGAAAGCGTAAGATTTATGTTGGTAACAGAACGTTTCCTGAGTTAACAAAGTTGATTAAAAAACATAAAACAGAAAACTTTTTATTACCATCTTCTAACAAATTAAAACCATTAATTCCAGATGAGTTAAATGCATTAGGTGTAAAATGGACTCGTTTAGATTTGTATAGAACTGTAGTAAGCGATTTATCGGATTTAGAAGATGTTTTTTACGATATTTTAGTGTTTTTTAGCCCTTCTGGTATCGAATCTTTATTACAAAATTTTCCAGACTTTAAACAGAACAATACTAGAATTGCCGCTTTTGGTAACTCTACAGTAAGTGCGGTTACAGCAGCTGGGTTTAAATGTGATATAAAAGCGCCAGCGCCAGAAACGCCTTCTATGACAATGGCATTAGAAAAATATATTAAAGAAGCAAATAAGAAATAACAACTCTTTTACAATATTTTAAATCAAAACCGAACAGTAATGTTCGGTTTTTTTGTCTTAAAAAAAGCTTTTTAAAGTTGATTAATTTTTAGATAAATTTAAATTTAAGCAAATAAAGTAGCAAATGCTTCTTCAATCTTACCAACTAAAATCAATTTAATTCCATGATTTTTAGAAGAAATCTTATTGTATTTAGAGGCTACAAAACTTTTATAACCCAACTTTTCTGCTTCTGTAATACGTTGGTCTATTTTAGAAACAGGTCTAATTTCTCCTGCCAAACCAACCTCTGCAGCAAAACATACATTGGGGTTAATTGCAATGTCTTGGTTGGATGATAAAATAGCTGCAACAACAGCTAAATCTATGGCAGGATCATCTACGTTAATCCCTCCAGTAATGTTTAAAAATACATCTTTTGCACCTAATTTAAAACCAGCTCGTTTTTCTAAAACAGCCAATAACATATTTAATCTTTTTAGATTGTAACCTGTGGTAGAACGTTGTGGTGTGCCATAAACTGCTGTAGAAACCAAGGCTTGAATTTCTATCATTAAAGGTCTAACTCCCTCTAAGGTTGATGCAATTGCTGTTCCGCTTAAATCTGCATCTTTTTTAGAAATTAGTATTTCTGATGGATTTGTAATTTCTCTCAAACCATTAGAAAGCATTTCGTAAATTCCTAATTCTGAAGTAGAACCAAATCTGTTTTTCTGGCTTCTTAAAATTCTATAGGTGTGATTTCTATCGCCTTCAAATTGTAAAACCACGTCTACCATGTGTTCTAAAATTTTAGGACCAGCAATGTTTCCTTCTTTATTAATATGACCAATTAACAAGACAGGTGTTGCAGTTTCTTTGGCAAATTTAATCAATTCTGCAGAGGTTTCTCTAATTTGAGAAATGCTTCCAGGAGAAGCTTCAATAGAATTGGTATGTAAGGTTTGTATAGAATCTATAACCAAAACTTCGGGTTCGGTTTCTTCTATGTTTTTAAATATTTGTTGGGTATTGGTTTCTGTTAAAATTAAACAATTAGAATTTTGGGCAGCCAAACGTTCTGCACGCATTTTAATTTGAGACTGACTTTCTTCACCAGAAACATACAGCACTTTTTGACTGATATTTAAAGCAACTTGTAGTAGTAAGGTAGATTTTCCTATACCAGGTTCACCACCTAAAAGTGTTACAGAGCCTTTTACCAAACCACCACCTAAAACTGTGTCTAATTCGTTGTTATTGGTAACAACCCGTTCTTCTGGATTTAGAACAATGTCTGCAATTTTTAACGGTTTGTTTATAGTTTGCTTTGCTGTTTTAGCTTGTTTCCAAACGCGTTTTTCTGCTGTCTGAATCACTTCTTCTACAATAGTATTCCACTCTTTACAGGCACCACATTGCCCAATCCATTTTGCGTGTTGGGTACCACAGTTTTGACAGAAAAAAGTTGTTTTGGTTTTAGCCATTTTATTTAGTTGCAAAGTTTGAAAGCTGTAAAGTTACAAAGTAAAGTTAGATTATAAATAGCTATTTTTTATAACTTGATATTGTAATAATTTATTTATAAAAAAATAATTGATCCTTCAGGTTTTAAAAATCTTAAGGGTCTTGTAAATTGAAAAGGTTTTAGCTCTTAAATAAAAAAAAGTAATTCGGAATTTTTATAAGCTGGCAAATAGTTGCGTTAGCGATTGAACGACTTGTTTGAGCTCTTTTTATTTGATAAAATAAAAAAGCGAGTAGTGAAAGCGCGACTTGATCCTGAACGCTTTCAGGATAAAGAAACGCCCAAAAATTATTTTTCCTTATTGTAAATTGGTAATAATAAAAATGCCAAACCACCAAAAACGACAATCATTGCTGTTTGTGCTGTCCACATAATCCAACCAAAGGCGGTTGCAGGTTCTGTAGGGATGTTAAATAAAGCCAATGCACCTGCTACTGCAATTGGGTATAAACCAATTCCGCCATTTGTAGCAGCAATAGAAAAGCCGCCAGCAATAAAACCTATTAAAATACCACCAAAAGGAACCTCTAAACCTTTAATTGCAGGGATTGTTGCCCAAAACATGGCGACATACATTATCCAAATAAAAACGGTGTGAAAAATAAAAGCCCACTTGTTTTTCATTTTAAAAATGCTTGTCACACCTTCGATTAAACCTGTTATAAAGGTTTTAATTTTTAATAAAAAACCAGATTTTGCTTTTTTTACAAAAGAGGTAAAAATAAAAAAACCAATTACTAGAATTATTGATCCAATAATCATTTTTGTGGGATCGAAATTTTTGGTTAGGAGTTCGTAAATAAAATCAAATTGCACAAAAAGCGTAATGGCAATAATGGAAAGCATCATAATTAAATCTGCAATACGTTCTGCTACAATGGTTCCAAATCCTTTTTCAAAAGGAATTTCTTCATATTGTGTCATTACTGTGGCTCTAGAGATTTCTCCAGCTCTTGGCAATGCTAAATTAACTAAATACCCAACTAAAACAGCCAAAACACTATTGGTAAATTTGGGCTTAAAACCTAAAGGTTCTAGTATAAATTTCCACCTGTAAGCTCTAGATAAATGACTTAAAATTCCAAAGAAAAGGCCTAATAAAATCCAACCATAATTGGCTTCCTTAAAATAATTTCCTAAAGTTTCTAAAGAGATTTTAGACAAAGAATACCAAACTAAAAAACCTCCCAATAAGAGAGGTAAAATTGTTTTTAAAGTTTTTTTAATGTTCAAAATTAGGTAAGGGTATTGTCTTTTTCGTTCGGAAATACCAATGATGGTTTAAATGTTTTAGCCTCTTCAAAATCCATAAACCCATACACTATTAAAATCAACACATCGCCAACAGCAACTCTTCTTGCTGCAGCACCATTTAGGGTAATTTCTCCACTACCTCTTGGTCCTGGAATGGCGTATGTTTCTAAACGCTCGCCATTATTGTTGTTTACAATTTGAACGCGTTCTCCTTCTATAATGTTGGCTGCATCCATTAAATCTTCATCTATGGTAATGCTTCCTATATAATTTAAATCTGCACCTGTAACTTTTACACGGTGGATTTTAGATTTTACTACTTGTACTAACATGTTGCAAAAATACTCTTTTTTTATTATTATTATTTTAAGCGAATGTTGTCAATCAATCTAATTTTTCCTGCAAATACTGCCATAAAAGCACGATATTTTTTGTCAGATTCTATCTTTTCTACTGTTTCTAATGTTTTTTCTTCAGCAATGGTAAAATATTCTAATTCTAATAAAGGTTGTTTTTTAAACTCATTTTCTACCCATTCGTTAATTTCAGTAATATTTTTTGCACCAATTTTTCTTTGTACCTTTTTTAAAGTTTTGTAAATAAAAGGAGCTGCTTCTCTTTGTTTTTTAGATAGACGAATATTTCTAGAACTCATTGCCAAACCGTCTTCTTCTCTAAAAATAGAACATCCTTTTATTTTTACAGGAAGTCTATTTTTTTTGACCATTTTTTTAATGATTTGCAATTGCTGAAAATCTTTTTGCCCAAAATATGCCCGGTTTGGTTGTACAATTTCGAAGAGCGTTTTTACAATTGTGGCTACACCATCAAAATGTCCAGTCCTAAATTTTCCTTCCATTTGGTTTTCTAAACCATCAAAATTAAATTTGTTGGAAACAATGTTTTCTGCATAAATTTCTTCTACAGAAGGCGTAAAAACGATATCACAAGAAATTGTATCTAGTAATTTAATATCATTTTCTAGTGTTTTAGGATATTTTTTTAAATCTTCTACATTATCAAATTGGGTTGGATTTACAAAAATACTTACCACAACAACATCATTTTTCTTTTTTGCAGTAGATATTAAAGATAAATGCCCTTGATGCAAAGCCCCCATTGTTGGAACAAAACCAATAGATTTATTTTTTGCCTTATAACTTAAAATACAACCTGTTAAATCTTTCTTTGTAGAAAAAATATTCATGTTTGAAAAATTGATATTGCGTGCAAACTTACCATTTTAACACGATATTTGCATATTAATTTGTATTTTTGCCAATCTCACAAAAGAGTTTGATTTAATGAAGGACAAGAGAATATTATTTGTTTCGTCTGAAGTAGTACCTTACTTACCAGAAACAGAATTATCGTCAACCGCATTTAATGCTGCAAAAAACGCGCATTCTAAAGGAGTACAAACCAGAATTTTTATGCCAAGATTTGGCGTTATTAATGAAAGAAGACATCAATTACATGAAGTAATTCGTCTTTCTGGAATGAACCTTGTTGTAAATGATATGGATATGCCGTTAATTATAAAAGTGGCTTCGATACCAAAAGAAAGAATGCAAGTTTATTTTATAGATAACGAAGAATACTTTAAAAGAAAAGCCGTTTTTACAGATGAAGATGATACTCTTTTTGAAGATAATGATGAGCGTGCTATTTTCTTTGCAAAAGGCGTTATAGAAACGGTAAAAAAATTAAATTGGGCACCAGATATTATTCATGTTCATGGTTGGATGGCGTCTTTATTACCTCTTTATTTAAAAGAGTTTTATAATGAAGAACCACTTTTTACAGAGAGTAAAATTGTAACTTCTATTTATAATAATGGTTTTGAAGGTTGTTTAAATAAAGCTTTGGCAGATAAAGTTACTTTCGATTTAAATGAAGCAAAAAAAGCAGCAACAATACAAATACCTAACCATACTAATATATTAAAAAGTGCCATAGAAAATTCTGATGCAATTATTTATGGTAGTGAAGATGTTTCTGAAGAATTAACTTCTTTTGTAGAAGAAAAAGAAATTCCTTTTTTAGGATTTCAAGAAGAAAATCTAAAAGAAAATTATTTAAATTTTTATGCTGACTTAGTGTCGGAAAATTAATTGGTTTATGGTGAAAAAAATTCTTAGAAAAAGCGCCTTTTTAGGTGTATTAATATTCGTTTTATCTGCTGTTATTTCTTGCGAAGAAGACTTTACAGATATTAAAAGTGGGGTAGTAAGTAATACAAAATTTATAACCAAAGACACAATTTTAGATATTGTAGTTTCTAATGCACCAGTAGATAATGTTAGAGCAGATGGTTTAACATTAACAGCAACACCATTTTTTGGTTTTCAAGGGCAATATTTGCTTGGTACTTATATAAATGATGATTTTGAGAATATAGAAGCTTCTATTATTTCACAAGTTCTTATAAATACCAGCTTAGAAGTTTCACCATATAGCAATCCTGATAATTTAGCTTTTGAAACCACAATAGATACAGCTTATTTAAGATTGCCATATTACGCAACTTTAGAATCAAATACAGACAGACCAGTTTATACTTTAGATTCTATTGTTGGCAATAAAGACTTGCCATTTACATTAAATATTTATGAGTTAGACACTTATTTAAATAGATTAAACCCTGCAGACCCTTCAAAAACCAACGTTTTTCTTTCAGATACAGATTATGATGTAAAACCCAACCCTTTAAATGAGTTTGCTGATATTGATTTTACTCCAACCGCTAATGATACTTTAGTTATCATTAAAAGAAGAAATAGTTTAGGAGACTTGTTTGAAACAGATACCATAAAATATACTTCTGGTGTAACTTCTGAAATTTCAAGACCAATGGCAATTATTCCTTTAAAAAAGAGTTTTGCAAAACAAGTATTTGTAGATAATTATGGGTCATCAAATTTTGAATCTCAACAAGCATTTAACGATTATTTTAGAGGTATTAAAATAGAGGCAAAAGAAATAAACCATGCTTCTGGAGAAAAAGGAGGCGCTTTAATTTCTTTTAATTTAAGAAACTCTAATACACAGGCATCTACATCATCCATAGAGGTCTATTATACAAATACTTATTTTAAAGCAAATAGTACTGAAATAGATACTGTTATAAAAGTAAATCATACCTTTCAGTTAGGTGGTATAGCAAACAATAAATTTGAAATGACCAATAGAACCTATCCTATTACAAACGAAGTTCGTTTGCAAGGTGCAGCTGGCTCTGAAGCTAAGGTAGAGGTTTTAAATGGAAATGAATTGGCAGATTTAAAAGCTAAAAATTGGTTAATAAACGACGCTTCATTAACTTTTTACATAAATAAAGACATAGATACTACAGACGTACCAAACAAATTATTTTTATACAAAAAAGGTATCGATGCTAATGGAAACTCAATACAAAGCTTTGTAAAAGATGTTTATACAGAAACGGCTTTTTTTGGAGGCAATTTAATTAGAGAAAGTGGTAAAGTAGATCGTTACAATTTTAGAATAACAGATTATGTGTCAGACTTGCTAAGTGGGGAAACTACTTACAACCCTCCTTTAAGATTAAAAGTTTTTAATACTTCAGATACACAAATAAACGACACTATTTTTAGAAATTTTAGTTGGAACCCAAAAGCAGTCTCTCTTTTAAATGGCGATAAAGCTGCAAACGGAGAAACAAGAAGAGCTAAATTAAAAATTTCTTACACAGAAAAACCATCAAATTAATCAACCAAAATTATAAATATTAATTTTTATGTGTGGAATTACAGGATACATAGGTTTTAGAGATGCATATCCAATAGTAATAAATGGCTTAAAGAGACTAGAATATAGAGGGTATGATAGTGCAGGAATCATGATGTATGATGGCAATAACATCCACTTGTCTAAAACCAAAGGAAAAGTTTCTGATTTAGAGGTTATTACAAATAAAGAAAAGGAAAGAAAAGTAGGTAAAATAGGTATGGGTCATACACGCTGGGCAACACATGGTGTACCAAATGATGTAAACTCTCACCCTCACTTTTCTGAATCTAGTAATTTGGTTATTGTACACAATGGTATAATAGAAAATTACGATACCTTAAAAAAAGAATTAATATCTAGAGGTTATACTTTTAAAAGCGATACAGATACCGAAGTACTTGTAAACTTAATAGAAGAATTAAAAAAACAGGAACAATGCAAGTTAGGTAAAGCAGTTCAAGTAGCATTAAATAATGTTATTGGCGCTTATGCAATTGCTGTTTTTGATAAAACAAAACCAAACGAATTGGTTGTTGCAAGATTAGGAAGCCCAATTGCAATTGGTGTTGGAGAAAATAATGCAGAGTTTTTTGTAGCTTCAGATGCATCACCATTTATAGAATATACCAAAGAAGCTATTTATCTAGAAGATGAAGAAATGGCTATTATCAAACTAGACAAAGGTATTAAGGTTAGAAAAATAAAAGACGACTCTTTAGTTGACGCAAAAATACAAGAACTACAAATTAGTTTAGATCAAATAGAAAAAGGGGGTTACGATCACTTCATGTTAAAAGAAATTTATGAGCAACCAAAAGCGATAATAGATACTTATAGAGGAAGAATGTTACCAGGTGAAGGCATTATTAAAATGTCTGGTATAGATGATCATATTCAGAAGTTTTTAAATGCAGATAGAATAATAGTTGTTGCCTGTGGTACTTCTTGGCATGCAGGGTTGGTAGGCGAGTATCTTATAGAAGATATGGCACGTATACCTGTAGAAGTAGAATATGCTTCTGAATTTAGATATAGAAACCCAATTATTACATCTAAAGATGTTGTAATTGCTATTTCACAATCTGGAGAAACTGCAGATACTTTAGCTGCCATAAAACTAGCAAAGTCTAAAGGCGCTTTTGTTTTTGGTATTTGTAATGTTGTTGGATCTTCTATTGCAAGAGAAACGCATGCAGGAGCTTACACACATGCAGGACCAGAAATTGGTGTTGCTTCTACCAAAGCTTTTACAACCCAAATAACTGTTTTATCTCTAATTTCTTTAAAATTAGCAAAAACAAAAGGCACTTTATCAAATTCTGCTTTTAGAATGTACCTGCAGAAAATGCAGTTAGTTCCTAAAAAAATAGAAGCACTTTTAACGATAGATGATAAAGTGAAAGAAATTGCATCCGTTTATAAAAATGCAAAAAACTGTTTGTATTTAGGTAGAGGTTTTAACTTTCCTGTAGCTTTAGAAGGCGCTTTAAAGTTAAAAGAGATTTCTTATATACATGCAGAAGGTTACCCAGCTGCAGAGATGAAACATGGGCCTATTGCATTGATAGATGAAAACATGCCAATATTTGTAATTGCAACTAACAAAGGTCATTACGAAAAAGTGGTTAGTAACATACAAGAAATTAAGTCTAGAGCAGGTAAAATTATTGCTATTGTTACAGAAGGAGACACACAAGTTAAAGAAATAGCAGATCATGTTATAGAAATACCAGAAACAGAGGAAGCTTTAACACCACTCTTAACAACCATACCTTTGCAGTTGTTATCTTATCACATAGCTGTAATGTTAGGTAAAAATGTAGATCAACCTAGAAATTTAGCCAAATCTGTTACAGTGGAATAACTAAAAAAAAACCAGCTTAAAAAGCTGGTTTTTTTAATTACTCTTTTACTAAAAAAGTAATAGGTAAACTGTAACTAACTGCTACCGGTTTGTCTCTTTGTTTACCAGGAGTCATTTTTGGTAAAGAACTTATAATTTGTTTTACTTCTTTTTCTAAAACAGGATGTGGTGCTCTTGCTTTTACATCAACAACATGTCCCTTTTTATCTATTCTAAAAACAACATACAAACGTTTTTTACCATTGCTTAACCCTAATTCTTGAGATAAGTTTACATCAAATTTTTTACCAAAAAATTGAGTTATTTTTTTTGTAAAACAATCTCTTAACTGTTTATTATTTCCTTTACATCCAGGATAAACAGGTACACTTTCTATCATTAAAAAAGGAATATCTTCTTCTATCTCTTCCTCTTCTTCTATTTCTACAATCTCTCTTACATCAACAACTACAGCATCAGTTTCATCAGTTTCTGTAGATTCGATAACGGTTTCTTCTACTTTTAATTCGTCTTCTACAACCTTTATTTTTTCTACTATTGATGGTGTTTGTTTTGGTGGTGGTGCTGTTTTAATTTGTACAATTGGTATGTCTTCCTTGATATCTTCTGTCATCGAAAATTCGCCTAAACTTTGCACCTCGTTATTCTCGTAAGTTTTATGCTCTACCAAACTGTAAATTATAAATAGCGTAAGTACTAACCCTAACTCGAAAAAAATCTTGCTAAAGTTTTCTATTTGAAACTTTGGGTTTTTTTTAATTTGCATGATATACGTTTTATAGGTTCTAAAAAAATAAACTATTTAAAAATAGTCTTGTCAATATCTTTATCTGATACGTCAATAAAGTTTTTAAGACACTATAAAAGTAAAACTAAGTGTAGGTTTAAAATATGACTTTCATCATACTTTATCATGCACTTTGGTATGTATATTATTGTTCCATAAAGTTAAAATATCTGTAGCAACACTAGCACCACTTCCAGCTGCAATTGCAAATTGACTACGCCAGCCAGCAATAGTACCACAACAATATAAACCACTTTTTATAACGTGATTTTTGTTTTGTAACTGAATTCTATTTTTTGATATGTTGGCTTTTTTATGTGGAATCACATATTCTTCTAAACCTTTAATAGTAAAAGGCTTAGAGTAGTTTAATGCAACAACAATATTTTTAGAGAAATAGGTGTTTTTGTTTGAAGTAACTTTATAGCCATTGTCAGTACTTTCTATAGACAGTACTTTTTCTGTATTCATTTGATTAATATGAGGATACAGGTCTGTTAATTGTTTTTTACCTTCTTTAAGAATAGTACTCCCCAATTTACCAGGGCTTAACCCTAACACGTTATTAAACAACGCATTTTGTAAATGAGATGCTTTTTGGTGCATAAATATTCCAATTTTTTTATCGGTTGCAAAGGCTTTTTCTTTTGCAGAACCTAAAACCAAGGCACACTGCATTCCAGAAACTCCACCACCAATAATTAACACATCAAAACTCATATTAAAACAACATTTTTATATTGGCTGCAAATAATTTTACAGCTATAGCTAGTAAAATGACACCAAAAACTTTTCTAATTATTTGTATACCTGTAGCACCAATCAAACGCTCTATTTTAGACGATGTTTTTAATACCATGTAAATAACGAGTACATTTAAAAAAACAGCTACAATAATATTTTCTATGGCAAATTCTGCTCTTAAAGATAGCAAAGTTGTTAAACTACCAGGACCCGCTATTAAAGGAAATGCTAATGGAAAAACAGTAGCGGTTATAGTTCCAGAATCTGCATCGTCTTTATAAAGTGTAATACCTAAAATCATTTCTAAAGCAATAAAAAATAAGATAAACGAACCTGCAACAGCAAAAGAGTTTACATCTATCCCTATAAAACTTAACAAGCTTTTTCCTAAAAATAGAAAAAATACCATAATAATACCAGCAATTATAGAAGCCTTTTCAGATTGAATATGACCTACTTTTTTTCGTAAATCTATAATAATAGGTATGTTCCCTATAATATCTATTACTGCAAACAAGACCATAAATGCAGTTAAAATTTGTTTTAGATTAAATTCCATATATGTTTCTATTTTTTTGCAAAATTAGCCAACTAACTTTAGCTTTCTGTAAAGTTAAAGAAAAAAAATATACTATTTTTGCTACATGTTTCAGTTAGGAAAAACAATAGTTTCAGAAGATATTATAGAAAAAGATTTTGTCTGCAATTTATCTGCGTGCAAAGGGGCTTGCTGCATAGATGGTGAAGCTGGTGCACCTTTAGATAAAGAGGAAACTAAAATTCTAGAAAAAATATATCCGAAGGTAAAACCTTTTTTAAGAAAAGAAGGAATTGCTGTTATAGAAAAAGAAGGTACTTGGGTAACCAGTGAATGGGGAGAGTTAGAAACCCCTCTAATAAAAGGCGCAGATTGTGCTTATGTTATTTTTGATGACAAAAACACAGCGCTTTGTGCTATTGAAGAAGCCTATAACCAAGGTGAGATTGATTGGAAAAAACCAGTTTCTTGCCATTTATACCCTGTAAGAGTTAAAGATTATACCGAGTTTGCTGCTGTAAATTACCATAAGTGGGAAATTTGTGATGACGCTTGTTCTTTAGGGAAAGAGCTACAAGTACCTGTTTATAAATTTGTAAAACAAGCTTTAATTAGAAAGTTTGGAGAAAATTGGTATGCTGAATTAGAAAAAGTTGCAGAAAAGCATTTAAAATAAATAAAATTTCAATATTATTTTAGGTCCTAAACTTTTATGAGAACTGTTTTTTAAATCATAATACCACTTATACCTTATTTAGTACCATTTATACATTTTTAAATTTTAATTAGAGATAAAGTTTGTAAATTTGATTACAATTTCGGGGGAAATTACGAAATGAATTAGAAAAATTAGTTAAGATTAATGTCTTAATTAAAAAAAGCATCACTTTTTAGTGATGTTTTTTTTATGGCACAAACTTTGTTTTAGTAAAGTCTTAACATTAAAACTTTCTAATTATGAAAAACCTAAAAAAACTACCAACCAAACAATTAGAAAAGTTCTCTAACATTTTTACCCAGTTAGGTCTTGTATTAGTGCTCTTTATAGTGTACATAACTTTAGAGCACGAGACTCCTCAAAAAACGATTGCTGTTTTAAATACAAAAAATAGCACTACAATTTACATGATACCCGATGAAACTATTTTGTTTCAGAAAGAGAAAAAAGTGGTTACCACTCCAGAAGTACTACAACCAAAAGTATTTATACCAGAAGAAGTGGTAAAGGCAGAAAACCATTTACCAGAAACCCTTATAAATACTAAAGATGATGAGCCAGTAATTCTAACTCCAGATGAATTGGTAACTGTAGAGATTCCAGAAGATGATGTGCCTACAGATGGTGATGTGCCTTTTATGATGATAGAAGATGCACCTGTTTTTAAAGGATGTGAAGGTTTGTCAAAAGAAGAAAACAAACGTTGTTTTGATAAAAAGATGAAACAATTTGTCCAAAGAAATTTTGATGTAGAATTAGCCAATGAAATAGGTTTAAATGCAGGCAAATACAAAATACAAACGCAGTTTATTATAGATGACAAAGGAAACGTAATAGACATTCAAATTAGAGCACCCCACCAACGTTTAGAAAAAGAAACGAATAGATTAATAAAAAAGTTACCCCAATTTACACCTGGTAAACAAAGAAATCAGCCTGTAAAAGTTAGATATACACTCCCTATTGCATTTAGTGTTCAATAAAGAACACAATAAATTATAAAGCGCAACCATTTGGTTGGGCTTTTTTTTACTTGCATAGTAGATTTTGTTACTTTTGTAAAATGAGAATTTGTCAATTTTTAGACGCAACTTATTTAAAAACAGCTGTACAAGCCCATATTTCTGAACAAGAAAATTTACAAAACGTAATAACACTTGTAGAAGAAGCTATAACTTATAATTATAAGTTGGTTATGATTCGTGCTAAATACATACCAACAGTAAAAAAACTGTTATTAGATGCAAAATCCGATGTATTAATTGGTACCGTTATTGGTTTTTATGAAGGCACCTATAGATTATCAGAAAAATTAGAAGAAGCACAAAAAGCAATAGATTTAGGGGCAGACGAGTTAGATTTTGTAATAAATTACCAAGCCTTTAAAAAAGGAAATGTAAAGCTTATTACAGAAGAAGTGATCCAAGGCACAAAACTATGTCTAAAAAACAATAAAGTTGTAAAATGGATTATTGAAGTTGCAGCACTTACAAACAAAGAAATAATTGTAATTTCACAATTGATAAAAAGAATAGTTTTACAAAATTTTGGAGAAGAAAATGCAAAAAATGTATTTGTAAAATCGTCTACAGGTTTTTTTAAAACGGCTAATAATTTACCAAATGGAGCTACTTTAGAGCGCATTAAACTAATTTCTAAAAACGTAAAACCATTACAAGTAAAAGCTGCTGGTGGTGTTAAAGACTACGAAACTGCTTTAAAAATGATTGCCTTAGGTGTAGATAGAATTGGCACATCATCATCAAAAAAAATAATTAGCAAACAACCCAATACAAACCCAATATATTACTAATTTTGAAAGACTTTTTTGCACACAAAACTGCTGTTATAGACGCAGATTGCACCATTGGTAAAGACACTAAAATATGGCATTTTAGTCACATAATGTCTCATGCCATAATTGGCGAAAGCTGTAATATTGGGCAAAACGTGGTGGTATCTCCAAAAGTAACTTTGGGCAAAAATGTAAAAGTGCAAAACAATGTTTCTATTTATACAGGCGTTATTTGTAAAGACAATGTTTTTTTAGGCCCTTCTATGGTATTTACGAACGTAATTAATCCACGTAGTGCTATAAAAAGACAAGACCAATATTTAGAAACTATTGTCGAAAAAGGAGCAAGTATTGGTGCCAATGCAACCATTGTTTGTGGTAATAATATTGGAAAATATGCATTTGTAGGTGCTGGAGCAGTTGTTACTAAAGAAGTATTGCCTTATGCTTTGGTGGTCGGCAATCCATCGAAACAAATTGGTTGGGTGAGCCAATATGGGCATAGATTACATTTTAACGAAAATGGTATTGCAACTTGTAAAGAAAGCCAACAAAAATATCAACTAAAAAATAATACAGTTATAAAACTATAGGAGACTAAAAGTATATGTTTCCAATTTTATTACTTCCATCACTCTTTTTTGCAAAAAAAAGACACTCTCTGTTTATGATGTGTGTAATGGCTTAAACATTATAGCCATAGAAGTTTAATTTTAAAACAAAAAAACTTTTTTGCAGGTTTTATTTATAGAATATTTTTGCCAGAAGTATTTAAAATCACTTTTTGAAAAGGAAAAAACATGTTGTTTTTTGTTACTATATCGGCATATTTGTTAAAAATACACTTATATATTTAAAATTTTAATGATTTTAAGATAAAATATCATAATATATGATTATATTTGTAGTGTGATACTTTTAAAGTGTCACACTTTTTCTTTTTCATAGCAATTTTCCCACTCAATTAATTGAGTGGGTTTTTTATTTATATACACTTTCTACTTAGAAAATGTTAAAATTGGTTCTATCTAAATGTTTTTATAAAAAGTATGCTAACAAAAGCACATTAAAGCTATGGTAAATTCATAATTATCAAATATCTTTGCAAGCTAATTGTGGTAAAATGAATACAACAGTTATTTCAGACAAGAAAACATCTATGCAAACTATTATTTCAGATTTTAAACAACTTACCAAAGTTGGTCTGTCTTTAAGCGTTGTATTTTCTTCTATTGCAGGATATCTTTTGGCAGTAGAAACCATAAATTATTTTATTCTTTTTTTATTAGCCTTAGGTGGTTTTTTTATGGTGGGTGCTTCTAACGCATTCAATCAAATTATAGAAAAAGATACAGATGCTATAATGCAGCGTACAAAAAATAGACCGCTACCAACAGGCAGAATGTCTGTAAATACTGCCCTTTTTGTTGCCATTACATTTACAATTTTAGGCATTTCAATTTTATATAGTATCAACCCAAAATCTGCATTGTTTGGTGCCATATCTATATTTTTATACACAAGTGTATATACACCATTAAAGGCAATAACCCCATTAACTGTTTTTGTTGGTGCAATACCAGGCGCAATCCCTTTTATGTTAGGTTGGGTTGCAGCTACCAACAATTTTGGTATTGAGGCAGGTTTTTTATTTATGATTCAATTTTTTTGGCAATTTCCGCATTTTTGGGCTATTGGGTGGTTACAATATGAAGAGTATAAAAAAGCAGGCTTTAACATGTTGCCAATGGGCAAAAAAGACAAAGGCGCTATCAAACAAATTATATTTTATACCATTATAATGATATTGGTCTCAATAGCACCAGCATTAAAAGTGTCTGGAGATTTTTACATTTATCCAGCAACAGCGATAATAGTTGCTTTTTTAGGACTAGTAATGTTGTATTATGGGGTAAAATTATATAAAAGTGAACAAAATATAGACGCAAGAAAATTAATGCTGTCTAGTGTATTATACATAACTGTTGTACAAGTTATTTATGTAATAGATAAATTTTTACATTAAAAAAATTAAGATGGAAGAACAAACATTACAACAAGAATTAACAGTTGCTAGAAAAAAATCTGCAAAACCTATGTTATGGGTTTCTATGATAAGTATGGTAATGTTTTTTGCAGGCTTAACTAGTGCCTATGTAATTAGTATGAAAAGAGATGACTGGGTAACTTTTGATTTACCAGATGCATTTTATATGAGTACTATACTTATTGTATTAAGTAGTATAACACTTATTTTATCGCAAAGATTTTTAAAACAAGATAAAAGACAAATTTCTTTAGTATTGGTAATTGTAACCTTAATTTTAGGAATTGCTTTTATTTGGCAACAATATGTAGGCTTTAACGAACTTAAAAATGCAGGCTTGTATTTTACAGGCCCAGGCAGTACAGTATCAACATCATTTATAATTGGTATAACGTTAATGCACGTTTTACACCTTATTGCTGGGGTAATTGTACTTTTTATTGTTATTTATAATCATTTTAAATATAAGTATAAACCAAATGATTTACTAGGGTTTGAACTTGGTGCAATCTTTTGGCATTTTGTAGATGTACTATGGATTTATCTATTTTTCTTTTTCTATTTTATTAGGTGATGAAAAATGATTAATTTTGCACAACTATTTTTAATATTCAATTAATAGAAAATTTTTATGGAAGCAAATATTGCTGTACCAACTGACAAAAAAGAAACCTGGGGTGGAGGTGGTGCAAGACCATTTGGCGCTAGCTATGGTAAAATGATGATGTGGTTTTTTATTCTATCTGATGCATTAACCTTTTCTGGTTTTTTAGCGGCTTACGGTTTAACACGTTTTAAGTTTATAGACTCTTGGCCTATTGCAGATGAGGTTTTTACACACGTACCTTTTGTACATGGAGATTACCCAATGATTTACGTTGCAATTATGACTTTTATCCTAATCTTTTCATCTGTAACAATGGTATTGGCGGTAGATGCTGGTCATCAAATGAAAAAAAATAAAGTAGCATGGTATATGTTTGCAACCATTATTGGTGGTATTATTTTCGTAGGCTCACAAGCGTGGGAATGGAATACTTTTATCAACGGAACTTATGGGGCAGTTAAGACTACAGATGGTAAAGTGTTGCAATTTGTAAAAGACGGTAAGCAAATAGCACTAGCAGATTTTGTTACAGGAGATAGAACAGATGCTTTAGAAACACATAATCGAACAAACGGACTTTGGTGGGAAAGTGGAGAAACTGTTTCTACATATTCTGTAGACCAAGTGGTTAATGCCTACAAAGCAAATCCTGCAATACAAGTTAGAACAGAGTTAATCGATTTAGATAAAAAGCAAAAAACAATTCTTTCTAGAGAAAAAGGAGCAGCAGAATTAGCCAAAGCAAAATTAGTTGTAGAAGGTGCTAATTTAGAAGTAAACGAATATGGTAATACCATTTTTGCAGATTTCTTTTTCTTTATCACAGGTTTTCACGGTTTTCACGTACTTTCTGGTATTGTAATTAATATTATTATATTTTTTAATGTAATTTTAGGTACTTACGAAAGAAGAGGCCATTACGAAATGGTAGAAAAGGTTGGTTTATATTGGCACTTTGTAGATTTAGTTTGGGTATTTGTATTTACCTTCTTCTACTTAGTATAAAAAAAATTCCCATGAAATTTCATGGTTTCCTATAAAATGACTTTCCTGTAAAACCAGGAATCAATAAAAAACAGTAAAAATGGCACACGCACAAGAATCAAATACAAAAAGAATCTGGATAGTCTTCGGTATTCTTTCTATAATAACTTTAGTAGAGGTTTACTTAGGTATTATTAAACCAGAAGCATTACACTTACATGGTCCAGGTACAAGCTGGTTAAATTGGATTTTTATCATATTAACTTTAGCAAAAGCATATGGTATTGCATGGGTGTTTATGCATTTAGAAGGAGAAAAAAAATGGTTTAGACGCTCAATTGTTTGGTCAGCCGTTTTTCTAATCATCTACCTTGTAACCTTATTATTAATAGAAGGAGGTTATTTATACGACACATTATCACCACTTGTAAACTGGTAAGATATATTTAAAAAGGTGGTTTTAACCACCTTTTTTTTTGGATTTAATTTGTTAAAAATAGGTTAAAATACATTTATAAATATGAAATTTATTAGTAAAAAAAGAATAGTACTATTCTTGTTATTTATTTTTCCGTTGTTGTTTTACCTAGTATTATCTTCAGGTATTAATAACTTTGCAAAATTACCTATTGTAACCAAAAATATTACAGATATCGCTTTAATAGACAGTAGTAAAAAAGTGCAATTTAAAAATAATATCTCTGTAGTTTGTTTTTTAGGTGATGATATCAGCAATATAAAAGGGGGTGTATTTAATTTAAATCAAAAAATATATAAACCTTTTTACGGGTTTAAGAACTTTCAAGTAATTGCTATTTATCCTAAAGATAAAGAAGCAGAGGTACAACAACTCAAAAAAGAAGTTGGTGCATTTACAAACATGGTAAAATGGAAGTTTGTAGCAAGTTCAGAGGAAGAAATTATCGCATTATACGAAAGTTTTAATATTAATGAAAGCTTACATAATTTACAAGCAACTAAAGCATTTATAGTAGACAAAGAAGTAAATTTAAGAGGTAGAACAGATGATAAAGACCAAAAAGACGGTTTGCTTTTTGGGTATGATATGAATTCTGTAGCTATTTTAAAAGATAAAATGAAAGATGATGTTAAAGTACTCTTAGCAGAGTATAGATTGGCATTAAAAAAGAATGATGCAGATAGACAAATATAACGTTAAATGAAAAAAAAATATTCTTACGTAGGTATTGCGTTTATTATTCTTTTGTTTGGTATTTACACAATACCAAAAGTTGTAGATCGTTTTAAAAATTCTAATGATTTGGTAACATTTAATAAAGTACCAGATTTTGAATTTGTAAATCAAGAAGGTAAAACAATAAGCAACAAAACTTATTTTGGTAAAGTATATGTTGTTGAGTTTTTTTTTGCAACCTGTCCAACTATTTGTCCAATAATGAATCAGAAAATGTTAACCATTCAAGATGATTTTTTTGGCAATCCAAATTTTGGAATCGCTTCTGTTTCTATAACACCAGAAATAGACACACCAAAAGCCTTAAAAGAGTATGCAAAAAACAACGCAATTACCCATAAAAACTGGCATTTACTAACAGGTAAAAGTGATGATGTAGTTTATGAATTGTCTAACAAAGGTTTTAAATTGTACGCAGGTAAAGGTGATAAAGCACATGGTGGTTTTGAGCATTCTGGCCTATTTGCTTTGGTAGATAAAAAGGGTTACATAAGATCTAGAAGAGACCAGTTTGGCAATCCAATAATGTACTACAGAGCCTTAGAAGAACAAGGTTTTCCAGATCAAATAAAAGAATTAAAAGAAGACATAAAAATTTTATTAGATGAGTAAAACCGAGAAAAATTCAGAACAAATTTTAGCGCAAGAAAAAAAATATAAAAAAATAATTACAGCACTTTCTATAGTAATTCCACTAGCAGTTGCAGGTTTGTTTGGTATAAATTTAAGAAAGTTAGGTTTTAATGTAGAACCACTAACTTTTTTACCGCCTATTTATGCAACAATAAATGGTCTTACAGCAGTTTTATTAATTGCTGCAGTTGTGGCTATAAAAAAGGGAAATAGAAAATTACACGAACAATTAAATACAACAGCTATTGCTTGTTCTTTATTGTTCTTAGTAATGTACATAGCTTACCATATGACTTCAGACTCAACAACCTTTGGTGGGCAAGGGATTGTTAAATATGTGTATTATTTTATATTGATTACTCATATTATATTATCTGTAATAGTTATACCTTTTGTTTTAATAACCTATATGAGAGCAAAACTGGGTAAGTTTCCAGCACATAAAAAAATAGCTAAAAAAACTTTTCCAATATGGTTGTATGTAGCTGTAACAGGTGTTGTAGTTTATATAATGATTTCTCCTTATTATGCTTAAAAAGAAACTAATTTTAGGTTTATTTTTTATAGTATTTTCTTCAAAGACTACTTTTTCTCAATGTGCCATGTGCAAGGCAGTATTAGAAAATGGAGATGTTTCTATGGCAGAAGGAGTTAATAATGGTATTACGTATTTAATGGTATTTCCTTATTTATTAATTGGCGTTTTGTTCTATTCAATTTACAGATATAATAAGAAAGTTAAAAATTAACATTCCAATAAGCTCAAAAAGACTGTAACAAATTTTAGTTTTGGTCGTCTTATAAAAACGAACAAAGGTAAAAGTCTTCATTTTTTTGATTAAAAATGAGCTGTTTTTATAGTGCTAAGTAATTTTCTTTTGTTGATATAACAGTAAAAAACATCAACCAAAACAATATAAAAATTAAATATTTT
Organism: uncultured Polaribacter sp.; assembly: GCF_947503855.1. GTDB lineage: Bacteria > Bacteroidota > Bacteroidia > Flavobacteriales > Flavobacteriaceae > Polaribacter. The sequence goes on from NZ_CANNFF010000013.1 coordinate 52,279, forward strand.
GAAAACCAAACTTCTTTTATTTGTAGCATTTATTACATCAATTGCTACTTATTCTCAAAAACAATGGACGCTTAAAGAATGTGTAGATGAAGCTTTAAAAAAGAACATTACTATACAGCAGAACAAGTTAAGTTTAGAATTAGCAAAAAAAAATGTAGCCATTACAAAAGGGAATTTCTTACCAAATTTAAATGGTAACACAGGTGGTAACTTTAACTTTGGTACTGGTTTTGACCCTGTATCTCAAGATAGGGTAAACACTAGTTTTTTCGGAGGATCTATGAATTTGAGTTCTGGTATTACCCTTTTTAACGGTTTTAGAAATACAAACACATACAAACAAGCACAGTTGGGTGTAGAAACAAGTTTGTACGATTTAAAACAAATAGAAAACGATATTTCTTTAAGAGTTTTAAATACCTATTTAAACGTATTATTTGCAAAAGAAAACCTAGAAGTAGCCAAAATACAAGCAGAAATTAGTAAAAAGCAAATAGAAGCAGCAGATGCCAGGTTTAAAGCAGGTGCCATTGCAAAAGGAGATTTATTAAATTTCCAATCTACAGCAGCAAACGACTTGCAAAATGTGGTAGCGCAAGAAAATGCATTAGAATTAGCTTTGTTAAATTTAGCACAATTATTACAAGAACCCGCAGAAAATTTTGATGTAGCTCCTATTGAAGTTGCTAAGCCTTCTGCAAACTTATTGTATACAAACTCTTCTGTGGTTTATCAAAAATCTTTAACCTCTATGCCACAAATTGCGAGAGCAAAGTTAGATATAGAAAATTCAGATTTTAATATAGAAATTGCAAAAAGTAGTTTTTACCCAACTTTAACAGCATCTGCAGGTTTATCTACCAATTATGGTTTTAATTTAAACTTACCAAATGGCGCTAGTAATCCAGATTTTGGTTCTCAGTTAGAAGATAATTTTGGTTATGGTTTTGGTTTTAATCTTAGCATCCCCATCTTTAATCGTTTTCAAACAAAAAACAGAGTTGCACAGTCTTACATTAATAAAGAGGTTTCAGAAACTAGATTAGAAAACCAAAAGTTACAATTAAAACAAACTATAGAACAAGCTTTTTTAGATGTTAAAACCGCTTTAAAAACCTATGAAGCTGCAAAAATATCTTTAGAAGCACAAAATGAGGCTTTTAAAAATGCACAAGAACGTTACAATTATGGAGCCATGACGTTGTTTGATTTTGACTTGGTAAGAACACGCTTAGTAAATGCAGAGGCTGCAATGATACGTTCTAAGTACGATTATGTATTTAAAACAAAAGTATTACAGTTTTATTCTGGTGAGTTGGTATTCGACTAAAAAAAGCATTTATAAATAAAGAGGCTGTTTTAATGAAGTTTAGACAGCCTCTTTCTTTTTTGGGAAATAGTATCTTTGTAAAAAATTATATTTTGGCAATTATTTTAAACATAGAAACCGCTACAAAAAACTGTTCTGTAAGTATCTCAGAAAACGGAGCTATTATCGCAATTCAGGAATTGAATAATGGCAATTACTCTCATGCAGAAGTTTTACATCCTTTTATAAATAATATTTTAAATGAAGCCAATATAGATTCAACTTCAATAGACGCCATAGCCGTAAGTAAAGGCCCCGGTTCTTATACAGGCTTAAGAATTGGAGTTTCTGCTGCAAAAGGGCTTTGTTTTGCCTTAAACAAGCCGTTAATTTCTATTGATACATTAACTTCTTTATCTCATGCAATAACTATAGAGCGTGGTTTTATGGTACCTCTTTTAGATGCAAGAAGAATGGAGGTATATGCAGCTGTTTTTAATCACCAAAACCAGAAAGTTAGAGATACAAAAGCAGAAATCATAGAAGATACTTCATTTTTAGAATATTTAAAAGATCACAAAGTTTATTTTTTAGGTGATGGCGCTCCAAAATGCAAACCTATAATTACTCATAAAAATGCTGTTTTTATAGACGATAAATTTCCATCTGCCAAAGAAATGGCACAGTTGTCTTTTTTTAAGTACAATAAAAGCGACTTTGAAGATGTCGCTTATTTTGAACCCTTTTATTTAAAAGACTTTGTGGTTGTGCCAGAAAAAAAGAAAAAACCTGTTTTTTAAACTGTATATTTTATTTCCTTTTTTTGAGATTCTGTAAATTGAGTGGTTATTGAATTACTCTTTCCTTGTGTATTATACTGAAATAGGTTGACCTTTTTTTAGGTTTAATTTATACGTTCAAACTATTTTTTTAAGCCGTTTAGAA
>NZ_CANNFF010000014.1 GCF_947503855.1 uncultured Polaribacter sp.
TTTGTGGTTAAATCAATTTACTGATTTTCAGTAATATGAACAACTTTTTTTTCTTAAATCATAATGCACAACGGGTTTTATTTATTAATTTGTATCCTGAGGTATCCTGACAAAAAAACCTCATATTACATGAATATGAGGTTTATAAAATCTTTTTAAAAAGTTAATTATTTAACAGTTAAGGTTGCTTTTTGCAAATCACTTTCTTGTGATGAAGCCCCAACAGAAATTGTAAACGTTCCTGGTTCTACAACTTTTTTCATATCTTGATTCAACACATTAAGTTCATCAAAACCTAAAGTAAACGTTACGGTTTTAGTTTCTCCTGGTTTTAGCGAAATACGTTCAAAACCTTTCAACATTTTATTGTAACGTCCAACTGAAGCATAATCATCTCTTACATACATTTGCACAACTTCATCACCAGCTCTTTTTCCTGTATTGGTAACATCTACAGAAACTGTTGTACTTTCATCAGTATTAATTATTGCATCTTTAAAAGTTGGTTTACTGTATGTAAATGTTGTGTAACTTAATCCATATCCGAAAGGAAATAATGGAGATTTATCTGCATCTCTAAATTGTCCTTTTCCAGATCCAATAAAATCTGGACGTTGTAAATAGGTTACAGGAACTTGGCCTACAGATCTTGGGAAAGAAACTGTTAATTTTCCTCCTGGATTTACATCTCCAAAAATAGCATCTGCAATAGCATCTCCAGAACGCATACCTAAATACCACGTTTCTAAAATTGATGGAATATTTTCTGCAACGTAATTTATTGACAATGGTCTACCATTAATTAAAACCGCAACAACAGGTTTGCCTGTTTTATGTATTGCTTTTACCAATTGTTTCTGCACACCATATAAATCTAAATCAGCTCTATCTGCACCTTCACCACCAGTTCTTCTAGAACCTCCAATTACCAAAATAACTGCATCAGATTTTTTGGCAGCTGCAATTGCTTTTGGAAAACCTGCTTTAGAATTGCTTAATAAATCGCAACCTTTTGCATAATTGATTTTTACTTTATCGCCAACTTTAGCTTTTATTCCATCTAAAGCAGAAACATAAAATGGAGGCAAACCAGAATAACCACCTAATAAAGAATAGGTTCCTTTTTTAGGTCTGTTTTCATGTGCATTTGGCCCAATTACAGCTAACGATTTAATTTTTGATAAATCTAAAGGCAATACATTATTATCATTTTTTAACAAAATGATTGCTTTTTTTGCCATTTCATAAGAAAAATCTTGATGTTCTTTTCTTCCGGCATTTACAGTTTTCTTGTCAATCTTTTTTGGTTCTGCATCAAATAAACCCAATTGGTATTTTGCTTTTAAAATACGAGATGTTGCTTTGTCAATGTATTTCTCTAATTTAGGATTCTTAGTTATGGTATCTTTTAATACTTTGGTATTATATGCTGCAAGCTTCTCATTCTTTCCAATTACTAAGTCCATATCTACACCTGCTTTTAAGCCTAAAATAGCTGACTCAGTTCTGGTTTCAGCAATAAAGTGCATGGTTCCTAATCGAGCAATATCATTATTATCAGAAACAATAAAACCATCAAAACCTAGCTCATCTCTTAAAATATCTTTTAATAACCAAGTGTTCATGTGGTTTGGAACTCCATTATAATCTTGATGCCCTGGCATAACAGCACCTACTTTTGCTTCTTTAATAGCAGCCTCAAAAGGTGGTAAATAAACTTCTCGTAAACGACGTTCTGACATATCACTAAAACCTCCATTGATACCTCTTCTGTTTTCAGGATAACCAATAAAATGCTTTGCAGTAGCAATCACATGGTTTTCATCAAATCGTTCATCACCCATTCCTTGTAAACCTTGTATAAATGCAACTCCCATTCTAGACACCAAATAAGGGTCTTCTCCATAAGATTCTTCTACTCTACCATATCTTGGATCACCAGAAATAACATCTAAATTAGGCGAATACGTATGTGTTACCCCTAAAGCTCTTGCTTCTAAAGCAGTTTGGGATGCCATTTTTTTAACTAATTCAGGTTGCCAAGTAGAAGCTGCAGCAATGGCTTGAGGATACACAGTTGTATTACCATAATAATCTAGTACTAGCCAAACTCCATGAAGCGCTTCTGCATACTTCATATATGGAATTCCTAATCTTTTATTTGCAGGAGCATCCTGCGTCATTTCTGCAATTTTTTCTTCTAAAGTCATTTGACTTAATAAGTCTTGAACTTTAGCTTCAATTTCTGCATCTTTTTTAGATATGTTGTCTTCTTTTTGCTGACAACTAATCGAGATAAATAATGTTAAGATTGATACAAATAGTATTTTTTTCATAAAACTATGTTTTGGTTTTAAAGGTTGATAAATTTATTTACATTGATTCTTAAAAGCATCCTGTACTCACCTTTTTTTTAAAGTTTTTTAGGAATAATTTCAGGATAGCACAGGGCACTACATTAAAACAAAGCTTGTACTTTTATAAGAATTAATTTTTTTATAAAATGAAACATTCTCTAGTGAAACTTGTTGCTTGTGCTATTCTTTTTAGTTTAAACCTAAATGCCCAAAATAAAAAACCTATTAAAGCTTTAATAGATAGCAATGTTGTTTTTCAAGAAAAAGACGGAATGGTTGCTGTAGAAGCTGAATATTACTACCAACAAACAGCATCAAATATTAGACAGTGGTATAGGACTTCTAAAAACGAACAAGTAAATGTTGGTAGAGATGAAGATGGTAAACATATTTATGACGCTAGTAATAATGCTTACTTAGAAATATTACCTGACGAAAGAGTTACACATTCAGATAAATTGGTTCGTGGCACAAACTTTTCTAATAAACCTGGTGAAGTAGGTGTTTTAAATTACCAAATAAAATTTAATACTGCTGGTAGGTATTATGTTTGGGTTAGAGCTTTTAGCACTGGTTCTGAAGATAATGGTTTGCATGTTGGTTTAAATAATGAATGGCCAGAAAACGGAAGAAGAATACAATGGTGCAAAGGAAAAAACGAATGGACATGGTCTAACAGCCAACGAACTAAAGAAATACATTGTGGTATACCTCATCAAATATATTTAGATATTAATAAAGCTGGTGTACATAGGATTACATTTAGTATGCGAGAAGATGGCTTTGAATTTGATAAATTTCTACTGACAAAAGATATTAATTATACACCTATTGGAAAGGATCAAAAAGTAGTTTTAGCCAAAGGTAAATTACCTAAAGCTTTTCCTGAAGTAAAATATTCTTATTTTAAAACCATAGCAAAGTCTTCAAAAGAAAATAAGTCAATTGCTGCTCAAGACTTCTCAATTAAAAATACCAACTTTTACAAGCATGGTAAAAATTGGTTGGCTGTGCATCCTGAAAAACACAAAGAAGCAACTACCCGTACTTCTTTTAATTTTGAGTCTGGCAACTATGATATTGTATTTGTAGGCGTAGGAGAAAACGATGGACACTCAACTTTTACTTTATTTATTAACGATACAAAAATTGGTTCTTATCAACCTGAAATTACCAAAAGACTTTTTGTGGAAGGTAAACCTTACAATAAAACCTGGGAAAACATTACCCTAAAAAAGGGAGACAAAATAACGGTAACCGCAAAAGTTGGTACAGATGGTAATGAATATACAAGAGCTAGATGGGCTGGCATTGTCTTTACATCCGTTGGTAAAGGAAAAAGTATTCAAAATGCACCATCATCTTATACAGCAGGAAATTAAACACAATAAAACACATCTATGAAATTTTTAAAACACATTTTTACAGTATTTCTTTTCCTATTTTCAACAGTTTTTATTGCTCAAGAGAATCTTTTAGATGTTTTAGTATTTTCTAAAACAGGATCTTTTAGACATAAATCTATCCCAAAAGGAAAAGATTTTTTAGCTAAAATGGCTTCAACTAATAATTGGAAAATTACTTTTTCTGAAAACTCTGAGGATTTTACAACCAAAAATCTTGCTAATTATGATGTGCTAGTATTTTTAAACACAACTGGAGATTTGTTTTCTGATGCTCAAAAAAATGCTTTAAAAAACTATTTTGCTAGAGGAAAAGGTTTTGTAGGCATTCATGCAGCTTCTGACACAGAAATGGAATGGAATTGGTTTACAGAAATGATTGGTGCTACTTTTAAAAACCACCCAAAAGTACAACCTGCAACAGTTTATGTTAATAAAGATACCAATCACCCAGCTGTAACTGGTTTTAAAGAAACAGAAGTTTTTAAAGACGAATGGTATAATTTTAAAAAACCCGTAGGCAAACATGTTTCTGTTTTAGCTACTGTTGATGAAAAATCGTACAAAGGAAAACAAATGAATACCGACAATCATCCTATAAGTTGGAGTCATATTTATGATGGTGGACGTGTATTTTATACAGTTTTAGGACACACTATTTCCATTTATGATGATGTACGTTTTTACAAGCATATTGAAGGTGGTATTCTTTGGGCTGCTCAACTAAAAAAAGAAGCAGTTATCTCAAAAAAATGGACGAAGTTATTTGGTAAAAACCCTTCTAAATATTGGGACACTTTTATTGGTGCACCTCATAAAACTGTAAAAGGATTAGAAAATGTTGATCCAAAAAGTGATGGCAAAAATGCAAAACCATTAGGCTTAAATAACGATCCTAAAAATGTATTTACTTTTAAAACAATCAATGATGAAAAAGTATTACATATTTCTGGAGAAATATATGGTGCTTTAACCACTAAAAAAGAATACGAAAATTATCATTTAAAGCTTCAATTTAAATGGGGAGAAAAAGTTTGGGAACCAAGATTAAAAAGAAAGCGTGATAATGGAATTTTATACCATTGTATTGGACCTTACACTAAATTTTGGAACGTTTGGATGCAGTCTCAAGAATTTCAAGTTCAAGAAACTGATATGGGCGATTATTACAGTTTAGCAGGAACTCAAATTGAGATTCCATCCATAAAAAAAGACGGCGAAAAAGAATTTGATTACACCCACAAAGCTAAATTAAATACATTTTCTAGTATTGAAAGAAAATTTCCTGCGCACGTTAACAAAGGTTTCGACAATGAAAAACCTCATGGAGAATGGAATACCCTAGAACTAATTTCTTACGAAGGTACTAGTTTGCATATTGTAAATGGGAAGGTTGTTATGGCTTTATTCAACTCTAAATATAAAAATTTAGATGGTAAAATTCTTCCACTTACAAAAGGCAGAATTCAACTACAATCAGAGGCTGCAGAAGCGTTTTATAAAGATGTTAAAATAAAATCGATTACTAAAATTCCAGCAAAATATAGGAAATATACTTCCAGGTATTTGAAAAAATAAACTATTAGTAATCAAATAAAACGTATTGTTTAGATCAAAAAAAATCGAGGAAAAATTCCTCGATTTTTTTGTTTACATTAAATATGTAAATCTATTATTTCAATTTTAAAACTTCACTACCCGCTAATAAATAAGCTCCTGTACCAAAGTTTTGCCAGCTATCTGCAGATGCTGGTTCTGGAAAAGCACCAATATTTTGTACCCAACCAACTCTACCATCTTCATGTTGGCAAGCCGCTAAACCTTTCCATGCTTTTTTAACTGCTGGAGTGTGTTTTTTATCTAACAAACCATTGTTAATTCCCCATGCTAAAGCAAAAGTGTAAAAACCACTTCCACTAACTTCTCCATGATTGTAAGACTCTGGACTTAATAAACTTGTTCTCCATAAACCATCTTCTGGCTGAATCTTTAAAATTTTAGATGCCATTTCTTTGTAAAGATTTACATAGAAATCTCTGTGTTCATAGTCTTTAGGCATATCATCTAAAAGTAATGCTAAACCACCAAGTACCCAACCATTTCCTCTAGACCAAAATACTTTTTTACCATTTAGCTCTTTTCTGTCTGAATCTTTTCCTTGCCAAACAAAACGCATATCTCTAGCAAATAAGTTTTCTTCTTTGTCATACAATCTATTGTACGCTTCCATATAATATTTATGCATCGCTTCTAAATACTTTGGCTGTTTGGTATGTTTTGCATATAAATTAACTACTGGAGGTGCCATAAATAAAGCATCACACCACCACCATAAAATGGTTTTTGCTTCCTTACTTTTATCCTTACCAGATTTCCAATTATTGTCTTCAAATAAATGCGTGTCTAAGAACTTCTTTGTTGGTTCTAAATCTGCAAAATTTCTTCTTTTTTCATTTCTAGCCACATATAAATAACTGTAAGAAATTGCAACATCATCTGCATGATGCAATCTTTTATAAGTCTGCCACTTATTCCAATATGCTTGGTTTTTTAGTGCAGCCATATACATCATGTTCTTTGTAGTTTTATGTGCTCTTGCCACACCTGTATAATACGCTCCTGCTGTCCAATCTGTAGGTGCAATTGCAAAAATAGGATGTGCCTCTTGCCACTCTAAAGCTTTAATCATTGATTTTTGAATTGCTTCGTTATCTAAATCAATTGATTTTTGAGCTACCGTATTTTGTGATACTGAACAACTAAAAAGTGTTAGTACAACAACTAATAATGATAAGATTGATTTGTTCATTTTAAATCTATTTTTTTAATTTAAATTTTGCTTCTAAATATTCTTTTGATGAAGTTCCTATTTTTACGGTATAATCTCCAGCTTCTAATACTTTTTTCATAGTTATACCTGTAAATTCTAACATTTTAGGTGTAATTGTAAAAGATATTGTTTTACTTTCTCCTGCAGCAAATTCAATTTTTTGAAAACCTTTTAATTCTTTATCTGGTCTTGTTACTGAACCTATTTCATCTTTAAGATACATTTGTATTACTTCTTTAGCTTTTACTTTACTATTGTTAGTAACTGTTACACTTGCAGTAATTTCTGTATCTGGTGTAATTTCTGTACTTGATAATTTAATATCTGAATATTCAAATTTCCCATAACTTAATCCATGTCCAAAAGGATAAATTGGTCCCTTGTCTAAGAATAAGTATTCTTTTTTGTAGTTGATTTCTTTCATACTATAATGATAAGGTAACTGACCAATTGATCTTGGAATGGTAACTGGAGATTTACCTGAAGGAGACACATCACCAAAAATAATTTTAGCGGTAGAATGATCTCCAAATTCACTTAAATCCCAAGTATCTAAAACTGCATCTGCTTCTTTTGCAATAGTGTTTATAGATAATGTTCTTCTGTGTTTTAACACTACAATTACTTTTTTACCTAAAGCTGTAATTTTTTCTACCAATTCATCTTGTGCCCCAACAGGTTCTATAGTTGCTCTATCTCCTAAAGTACTATTGCTAAAATACGCTTCTTTCGCCGTAAATTCATCACCTCCTAAAAACAATACAACTACATCAGAACGTTTAGCTATGTTTACCAATTTAGTTATCGCTTTTGAATCTCTATCTAACAATTTTGGAGCTCCTCCTTTTTCATTGGTTAAGTTGAATCCTTTTTCTGCGGTGAATTTTACATTGCTATTCCCAACAGCAGACTCAAACATTTCTTTAGTATTCTCTTTTAATAAAGGCCCTAACAATGCAACTCTTGTTGATTTATTTTTATTTAAAGGTAACGTGTTTTCTTCGTTCTTTAACAAAATAATAGACTCTAAATCAGACTCTTTTGCCAATTCTAAAGAAGATGCTGCACGCACTCCTTTTTTAGTTTCTTCTAAATCTATGTAAGGATTGTCAAACAAACCTAAGATAAATTTTGTTCTTAAAACACGTCTTACAGACCTGTCAATTAACTTCATTAATTCAGGATTTTTTTCTACCATTTTTGGTAAATAAGCATACGAATCTTCTGCATATAAATCGATATCTATACCTGCCTCTAAGCCCATTTGAGCAGCAGCTTCTGGTGTTTCTGCAACACCCATAAAGTAAAATAAACGTGCAATGTCATTAGAATCTGAAACTACATAGCCTTCAAAACCCCAATCGTCTCTTAAAACACCTGTTAATAATTCTTTGTTACCATGAGAAGCAACTCCGTTTAAATCTCCATGAGAAGCCATAATCCCTAAAGTTTTTGCTTCTTTTACAGCCGCTTCAAAAGGTGGATAAATTTCATCTATTAATGTTCTTTCAGAAATTTCTATGGCTGCAAAGTTAGAACCACCTAAAACCTGACCATAACCAGCAAAGTGCTTTGCAACAGCTCCAATATGTGTTCCTGCACCTAAACCTTTGTAATCTCCTTGTACACCAATAATGGCATTTTTAACCATTTGAGTTGTTAAATAGGTATCTTCTCCAAAGGCTTCACTCATTCTACCAAAACGAGGATCTCTAACTACATCTGCTTCTGGAGAATGGCACATGTGCATACCTCTTAAACGCGCTTCTCTTCCTACAACATCCCATTGTCTTTGTACTAATTCAGGATTAAATGATGCTGCAGAGGTCATTGGACGACCAAATAATGTACAACCTTCTGCATCTACACCATTGTAAGATTCAGTTACAAACAAAGCAGGAATGCCCCATCTGTTGTTTTCGATGATGTATTTCTGCAATTCATTATTCATTTTAGCAGCAGCTACAGGATCTATATGTTCTCCTGGGTTTTTAATACCTGCAATACCTAATTTTAATTTTTTAATAACTCTTTTTGACAAAACTAAATTTCCATCTTTATCTGGTTTTGCTCCAATATTAGCATGAAAAATTCTCATTTGTGCTACTTTTTCTTCTGTAGACATTAGCGGAAGTAATGCTTCTACTCTTTCATCTATAGATAAAGATTTGTCTTTGTAGTCTTTTTTTGAAGTTGAAGATTCTCCACAAGCTTGCAAAAGAATAGCTGTAATAAATAAAACTAGTAATTTTCTCATTGGTTTTTTATTATTTAGAAAATGAAAATGAATCGATTTGTAATTGATTATTTGTGAATTGATTTATTAAAAAAAATATGTTTTCTTTATATTTTAGAGTTTCCAAATTTATGGTAATTTCTTGTGTTTTTATTGAATTTGGTGGCAAATCAAACACCTTATTCGCTATAGTTTGTCCTTTTAGCGAATTTTTAACAATTTCAATAGCAAATTTACCCCCGTTTTTTGAGGCAACGTTAATCTTAAGTTTAGATTTGTCTGTTAAGTTTTTGATATTTGGAAAATAGAGAAAACTTTTATTGGCTATTGTTTCTACAAAAAAATTATTTTTACCCTCTTTTTTTTGAAAACCTTCTGCTTTAAAATACTCTTCTGCTTCTATCTTTTTATTTGCATTGTAATTTCCTACACCAACACCATCAACTCTTATCGTAGCCATTTCACCATTTTCTTTGTAATGAATATAACTAATAAAGGTATCTCTAAAGTAGCGGTTTCCTGTTTGGCTAATATCACAATACGTATAATACCATTGGTTGTTCCATTCAAAAAAAGAACCATGTCTACCTTGTAAAAAACCATTTGGCCACGTAGGAGCATCATACCCTTTTGCAAAACTTTCTTGTTTTATAACAGTATCTTTATAATCATAAGGTCCGTACAAATTATCGGAAATTGCATAAAAACATCCCCAAGACAAATAATATGTATCCTTGTATTTGTGCACAAAAGGTTTGTCGTCTGTGGGTTTTTCTAAATTTTTACCATCTTGATTGTAAGGACCTCTTGGGTTATTTATGATAACTTTTCTTGGCTTTTCTGATAAACTAATCATGTCATAATTCAGTTTTGCAATATAATAGTCCCAAACTCCGAAAATAATATAGTGTTCACCATTCTCTTCGAAAATAGCCATATCATATTCATCTGTTGGTGTTAATTCTGAAGTTAATAGTGGTTTTCCTAAAGGATCTTTCCATGGACCAACAGGCGTATCTCCAACCACAACACCTGTTTGTTGATTTCCTTCAGAAAAATACCAGTAATATTTTCCGTTTTTATAAGCTACATCTGTTGCCCAACATCTGGTAAAATCTTTACCTATATATGTGTCTTTTGGATTTAAAACGCTTCTTTTTGTCCAATTTACTAAATCTGGTGAAGACCAAACCCACCAATCTTCCATAATAAACTTTTTGTTCTTAATAGATTTATCATGAGAAGCATACACATAAGCAGTATCGTTAAAAATATGAATATGAGGATCATTTAATCCTTTATTTGGCACAATTGGGTTTTGAGCAAAAGAATTCAAAAAACAGAATAATGACATAAAAATCAACACTTTAAAATGTATTTCATTACTCATAAACAGGCTATCTAAAGATATTTTATATTGTATAAATTGAATTAATAAAATTAAATTTTAAAATGAAAAAAGGTATCCTGTACTATAATGGTATTTATACTACAAGAAACCTTTACTTTTTCTTTTTCAAAAAACTTTACTATATCTCTATTTTTTCAATGTTTTTCCAATAACAAAATACATTCTACTTTCTTCAGGTACATCACCATCGCTATTTCCTGCCATAATGATACTTTCTCCTTTTTTAGCTACTCTTTTAAAGAGCGACATTTTAACGCCACCTAAATTAACATCATCTCCTGTATCTATATAATCTTTAGTTAAAAATACGGGTCTTTCTACTCTATCATCATGCCCAACATAAATAATCATGTCTTTACCTGCAATAAATTGCAACTGGTCTCTTGCCCAATATTTTCCATCAGAATTTGGAACTCTAATATATTCTGAACCTACCAAATATCTAGGAATTACAGTATAGTTATGCTCCATATCTGTATAGGCTTTTTTACCCCAATGTACATTTTTTCTTAGTGCAGCTTTTCCATTTCCTGTATAACTGAACTTGGTAAACAAGTCACTTTTGTTTACTCTTGCAGGATTATAAGGTTCCGTTTTTGGTGAATGAATTGGTAAGGGTTCTTCTATATTTGAAGCTATGTTATACACTTGAGGAAGTAATGTAGACATTCCGTTTTCTATGGCTACAGGTTGTGAGGTTATGGTAATTGTATCCGACTTTAAACCATCATCAGTGGTAGCTGTAATGGTTACATCACCAGCTTGTAACATAGATTTAATAGCTACACGATTGATACCTGCTTCTGCATCTAAAAATAAATTGTTTGTGGTATTTGCTTTTCCACTATTGTAACCACCTCTCCAAATTCCTGGTCCTGATATTGTAAAATCTACTTTATTTCTTCCTAAAGGATGTCTGTTTCCATCTTTATCTACAATTTCAAAATCAACTAAAGCAATATCTGAACCATTAGCCAACCAACCTTTTGGACCAACAGTAGACGTTAATTTTATGGCAACTGGCTCTCCAACGGTTTTTTTAGTTTGAGTTACCAACAATTTGTCATTTAAATACCCTTCAACTTTAATTTCTCCTTCTTGGAATACAACATTAGGGAATTTATATAAATACCCATTGTCTGCTTTTTCATCTGTTCCAATTAATTTGTTATTAATATATAGTTTTACTTTTGTACAGTTAGAAACTACATACATGGTTTTTTTAGTTCCTTTTTCGTAATTCCAATGTCCAATTACGTGAATTTGAGCTTCTGGTCTCCACATTGCTTTTGTAGCGTAAAAAGCTTCTTTTTTTAATCTGACAGCATCTACCTCGCCACTTGCTCTGGTAACTTCTGTTGGATTTCTTCCTCCATGAGGTCCATCAGAAAAAACCCAATTGGCACCACCACTATGATAGGATTTTTTACCCATCTTGTCCCACCAATCTTCTACTTGACGCACTGCAAACACTTCTGAACCAATTTTATACACATTTCTAGAGATATTTGGGTGAGTCCAAAAATTATCATCTGGTGTAAATTTATCCCAAACACGTCTTGAACCTTCGTCTCTTAAATATTCACTTTCAATTAACGGCAAATGAGCATATTCTCTTTGCCAACCTTCTGTACCAATTTCGATAGAAATATAGGGTTCTGAGTCTTCTTTTACATCTGCTCTTCTGTTCCCCATCAATCGTTTTCCATGAGGATCATAAGTTTTTATGATGTCTAAAATTTCTTTATAATGTGCCTCAGTTTCTGCCCAGTTACCACCTTCCCAAATAAAAATAGATGGATGATTTCTGTAATACACAATCATATCTCTAAAAGCAGCAATTCTAATATCCCAAGTTTCTCCTTCATCTTGAGACTCTCCACTAACCCCAGGCATTAAGGTTACAAAACCATATTTATCTCCCATCGCAATTTCTGCTGGAGAACCTGCACAATGCCCCCATCGTATAAAATTACCACCAGCTTCGTCCATTAAACGATACGTAAATTCTTTTAACCAATCTGGTTGTGCTGCTCCTAAACCTGCCCAACCTGCAGTAGGTTTTTGCCCCCAACCATGAAGTTTTGCATATTCTCCATTGTTATGAAAACCTGTGTCTTTATCAAACTTAAAAGTTCTTATTCCTAAAGGAGTGGTATAGCTATCTAACTCTTTTTTACCTTCTTTTAAAGTGGTTACCACTTGATACATATATGGTTTACGTGTGTACCATAAGTTCGGTTTTTTGACTTTATTTTTTGTTGAAAACGTAAAAGTTTCTCCTGCTTTTAAAGTTTGCGTTTTTTTAGTACAACTTACCTCTTTACCTTCTGTATCAATAATTTTAGCTTCGAAAGTAATTTTTTTCTCTTCTGATGATTCATTTACAGTTTCTGCTGAAATGTGTACATCTGCTCTCTTTTTTGATATGTTTTCTGCATGAACATAAGTACCCACAGTTTTTAAATTATCGTATAAAGGCAATGTAATATGAACAGGGTTCATTACATGTAAAAAAACATTTCTATAAATTCCACCATGGTTTGGGTGCCAATGCTCATGATGCCAAACTAGAGGGAAGTTTTCTCTAAAATGTTCTCCTCTATCGTTGTTTACTTTTACTGCGATAATATTTTCTTGACCATCGAACTTTAAATGTTTAGAAATATCATATCCAAAAGGAATAAAACCAGTTTTATTGGTTCCTAAATATGTACCATTGATATACACATCTGCAATTTGACGAACCGACTCAAATTCGATATAAATCTTTTTACCTGCATCTGACTTTGGCAGTTTAAAATGTTTTCTATACCAAACTGTTCCTCTAAACTGATTTTTTTCTCCAATATGTTTTCCAATACTTAAATCATCAAACGTATCTGTATCGTTAAACGTATGAGGCGTGCTTATTGTAAACCAACTTGAATCATCATAATTTACCAATTGTGCGTCAGTTGGATTTGCTTTGATAAATTTCCAATCTGGATTAAAGTTGTATTTTGTTCTACTTTGTTGCGCATTTAGTTGCAACATAAAACATATAAATGCAACTACAATTGTTAATTTTTTAATCATTTTTATTATTGAATTTTAAAAAGTTCTTTTGCTTTTTTAGCATTGAATTTATTAACGTTATATAGAATGATACAGTCTCCGGTATATTGTTTTGACCTATTTGATTTTATTTTCTTTTTTTGTTTGTAGCTAAACTTATAACTAACAAATCTAAAGACAGAAAACTAAAAATATATCCTGTAGTGTTATGTTAAAACAAAAAACACCAACTTTGAAAAGTTGGTGTTTTTTTTAAAAAATTTTAAGACTTATTATTAAAACCCTGTTCCAGGTGCTTCTGGACTTGAAGCTTGTGCTTTTTGTGGATTTAAAATCATATACGTACCTAATGCAGTTAATGCTGCATATTTACCGTAATTACCTATCTTTTTAATAGCTTCTTTACGTGTAATGTCTTCTATGTTTTCTTGTGTATTTTTTATATTTTTATTCATAATGTGCTATATTTATAAGGTTGATGATTATTCTAAAACAATTTTTTTGTTTAATTTACCAGCTTCAGTTTCTAATTGAACAACATAAACCCCTGAAGATAATTTTGGTAAAGAAATTTCTTTAACACCATTGGCATTGAAATTAGAACTCATTACTTTTTTTCCTAAAACATTATAGATTTTTACACTCGTTTTTCCTTGAGATAAACCAACAATTTTTAACGTTGAAGCATTCGATTTATAAATACTCACACTATTTAACAGTTCTTTATCTGTACTTAAAACAGATTTAGCTGAAGTATGCAAGTAAAAACGACCTTCTGTAGAAGTTTCTGAAACTGGAGTAGTGTATTCTGCATTTGCTTCATCTAACCTTGTAAACGTATTGTTTAATCTATCTTCTAAATATACTTTATAACCTGTTGGTACATTTAAAGTTTTTGCAGAAAATGTAATTTCTGAATTTGCTGATACGCTTAACCCAACAGGTATTACCATACTGTCATAATCTAAATTGGGTATAGACTGAATGGCCAATTTCTTATTTACATCTCCTGATAATTGCTTGGTGTATACTTCAAACGCACTGCTATATCCTCCGAATACGGAACTGTCGTAACCATTATCAAAAGAGCTCGTTGTGTTCTCTAAATAGTTGATCGAAGTACTTGTTCTTCTTCCTTGACTTTCAATAGATAAATCTATAGAAAATCTATTATTAGAAGTTTTTAAGAACGAGTCACTATTAGAAATATGGGTCTGCATTGCTTCTGTAAAACTAAATGTTGTTGACCCTGCATTTGTTTTTACAAAGAATCCTTGAAGAGGGCTAATATGATATGCACCACTAGATTGATTCTTGGTAATCCATGCTTCATTGTCTGAATCCCAAAGCCACAAGGTAGCTTCTGATAGTATGCTACTGTTTTCAGTTAATACATTATTGGTAGCGTCTGCTGTAGCGCTATTTCCATATAAATAGGCTGGGTAAGGGTTCCCTACCAAGTTAAATCCTGCATTGGCTAAAGAAACAGGAACATCTGCTGAGTGTAAATCTCCTTGAAAAACTACATCGTGCTTTGTGTCTGTTGTAATCGCTGTATTTTCATCTGACTTCGTAGCCCATCCGATTCCACTACCCCAAGTAGGTCCCGTGCCATAACCATCAACAACATATGTATATTTAGATCCAGATGCAGCAGTATTGTCATAAGAACCAAAAGCATGTTTTGTACCTACCTTAACTGTAAAGTTTCTTGAATCATCAAGAGTTTTAAATTGTTTTGAATTACTTAAACCTGATGAAACTAAAGTCCACTTGTCTTGTGACAGTCTTTTGACAATGGTCGTTTTCTTACCAGTAGTATAGGTACCTCCAAAGGTAACGGTAGAAAAATTTCCATTTTGAGCATACAAAATCATCCCATCATTAGATCTAGATAAAGTGATATCTTCTTCTACTGTTAGCGTATTGTTTTGGCGTAAAATCAATTGTCCTGAGCCAGTAGCCTCGATTGATTTTGCAGCCGCTGCTCCCATATTCGAAGGTATTGTTACAACATGTCCATTGAGTACAACTTCATACTCTGCTGTAGGAGTTATACTAGGAACAGTTGCTACTGCACCAGACACAGTCCATGTATCAGGATTATTCCAGTCCCCATTACCAGTTGATGTCATAGTAGGACTTGGAGGTGTTTCTGATATTATATAATTATCTATATTAAAACCTTTAGGGTCTTTTGCTCTTAATTCTATATCATACGTTCCTGCATCCAAAGCGATATTTGAAATTGTTACAGTTCCATAAGCTGCAGTAGTAGCAGTACCATCAGGTGATGCATTCTTTTTTAATTCATGTGTAAATTTAAGAACTCCATTAGCACGAAATTCTAAAGTATTATCGTGTTCAGACCCTGAAGAACCACTCTTATAATATGTTAACTTAAAATCATAGTTAGTAGTAGTAGGAATCGTTACACTATTCGTAATCGTATTATCTGTACTTGAACTTTTACGAACATTTATTAACACATTGTCAGTACCACCATTTTCAGAACCTAGTACAGCCGTCGTTCCAGGAGTTCCACCTGCTACTATTCCATTCTCTGCCTCAACTGTAATTTGACTATAAATTGCAGAACAACTTACAAGCAGCGCTATAAATAATAATTTGTGTAAAATTTTCTTCATAATTGTTATTTGATTTTTAATTAATAATTCTAGGATGAATTCATTATAAACCTAGGTTATTTTTAATAAATTATGATAAATTTAATAGTTTATTTAAGAATGACTATCCTGTACCTTACTATTTTTTGATAAAATAGCATATAAATAAGGTAAAATAGTTGCTGTTTTTTGTTTTGAAGTTTACTTTTTGGTGATCAGTATTAACCAATCTTTTTCAATATCTGATGGTGGATTCCCCAAATATACTTCTCCATTTCCTTTAATAGAAGTTACAGAGCCATTTTGTAGTGTTCCTCCAGTTCTTGGATTGTACCATTTTACTGAAAAGGTATTACTCGTATTTGCAAGATTCAGTTTTATGTTATTGGCATTGGCTTCAACATAGATTGCATATACGTTGTTTTCTTTAGCGAAACAATAGGCAACATCTTTAGAAATTATCAAGTCGTTTTTGGGTTCCATTTCCCAAAAAGGAATTTTCTCAAAAAACTGTAGTGCATATTTGTTTTGCTTCCAGAATAAATCTCGACTTCTAAAATCTTGACAGGTTAAATCGGAATTTGGACTTGCATAGCCAAAATACCATTCCACCCCAAAACCACCTGCAAATAAAGTTCCATACATGGCTCTCCCTCTTGCAAAATTGTGTTCTGGATCTTCATCATCTGGTAATAAGGCTATTTTTGCTTTTCCAGGTTCATCAACAGCAATTGCCCATTTTTTTCCAGTTGCATTTGATTTTTTTCGCCATTTTAACACTCTAGGGTTTACATCTATAAATTCAGGGTGACTTAACTGTAATGATGCACCTGTTAATGGAGATTGATTTCCTATCAAATCTGCATATCTATCATCTTTATTCGGAAAAGTATGTATCACCAAATGACTCTTATAAGTATCTAAATTAGCAACGTAATTGGCTGCTTTGAGTACTTCTGGAATGGGTTGATTGTTTTCTTCACCTAAATTCCAGTTCATTGATAAATGATGCCCAAATCTCGCAATTAATTCTCTGTAATACAGTTTTCCTTCCACACCAAAAGCACCTTTATCCATTAAATGATCGGTTTCTGTTTCATGCGTTTTAAAGTGCAAAAACATTCCTTTGGTTTCTGCGTATTCAAAAATACACTCCCATTGTGCTAGTTTAGAAATATCGAACCTGGTTTTATGAAACATAGTTTCCCAAGCTTCTTTATTTTTCTTTTTACTTGCATATTTTTCATATTCTGGAATAGATACTTTTAATAAGTGAGGAAACACATTTCTATCATCACCATCCACATTAAAGGTTAAAAAAGAAAACACATTTAAACCTTCTTCAGCTAAATAGTTAATGGCTCCTAATAAATTTTTACCTTTTGTATTTTGCCATAAATAAGGTGTTGCACTATCTTCAAAATCTTTGGCATGTGGTTGCCACTTTTTTTGAAATCCTAATGCATTGGTTGATACATCTATGTCTGAATACGCCAATAAATTTTCGGGTGCATCTACTCCTAATTTTATAAAATATTTTTGAGTTTCTGCAAATTTTAAATAGGATTCTCCAACATATTCTAGTTTTCCTTTAGCTCTATTGTCTTTCCCTGTTTTATCAGACTTACTTATTGTAAATGTTCCTGTTTGATTGTCCATAAAACCAGCACTTTCAGCATCATTTATGTTATCTGCAACAGCAATATGTTTTCCTTTTTTAAAGGATGTAGTATACGCCCATTTACCAGTTTTATTAGGTGTAAAACGTACTTGCCAAATATTTCCTTTTGCACTGCTTGTTTCAGCTGCATTGCCATCTGCTGCAAAAAAACCAGGAATTACAAACTTTTCTGAACCGTTTATAAAGGTAACCTCTAAATGATAGTTTAAAAATGGATTATTCTCATCCATTTCATCAGTTTCTGGTCCTTCAAAATTTAAAACAATTCTGTGCCATTTTTTTAATTCTCCGTCAATTTTTACTTCTTTTCGTGGAGTACAGGCATAAAGTACCACCATGAATAGTATAAAAAATAAGTGCGTTACATTTTTATTCATAGTGTTCTTTTTTATTTATTTATTTATTTTTATTTTAGAATGATGCGTTTTATAAGAGTACTATTATCAGTTGATTTTAAACGCAATAAGTACATACCTTTTGCGTACCTAGAAAAGTCAAGTTGGTTTTTATTAATAATGCCTTGTTGTAAAGTTCTACCTTGTACATTTATCAATTGATATTCTATATTTTTTATAGACGTATTTAATGTAAAAACACCATTACTTGGATTTGGATAAATGCGAATATTGTTTTTATTAAAACTATTTGTACTTAAAGCTGATTTTGAGAAAATTTCAATTTTATCTGGCTCGCTAGAAAGAGACCTTTTTTGAGTTAATTTTATGGTATTTTCTCCTTGATTTAAGTTGATATTTTCGATTCTATTTTCACCATAAATATTCCAATCACCCGTTTTTGCCACTAAGAAGTTGTTAAATAACTGATCATTTATTTCGACGTCCATCATAGAATCGTCTCTATTTCTAACAGCAACATGTAATACAACATCGTAATTACCGGCATCAGTAATATCAAATTTATATTCTAAAAATTGATTGCTTGTAAATGAATCTATGTATTTTCCTCCTGAAGCTGCACTGTTTGTTCCAACAGTAATATCATTGGAAGCTGTGGTAAAATCTTCTGCTTCTAAAACTTTTATTAAACTTCCACTTGCATCTTCTATTTCAGATAAATTAAATTCTTGAAAATATAATGGGCGCTTATCACCTACACCAACAGTATTATTTCCTGTATCTTCCATCAAATACACGTACAATTTATCATCATTTACAAAGGCATCAAAATGATTAAAACGAATGTTTTCTTGATCTGTATAGATTACTTGCCAGTTATTCTCGCCTTCTAAAGTAGTTTTAATATTTACTTTTCCATTGATCAATTCTACCATAAACACATGGTTTTTGTAGCTATATATTTCGCCTCTTGTATCTGGATTAGGAATTAAACCACCTGCATTTTTAGAAAAATTATCGTCAGTAGCTTTTTTATAATAATGTACATTTCTATTATCTACTCTTTGCACAAAATGAATGGCTCCGTTTTCGGTAACTGTCCAAGCTGGATCTGAAGATGATCTAGGGAATGTAGCTGTTCCAAAATCATCTCCAGGTTGCGCAATTTGTACTGGATCTGAGTTTGGGTTTATATTATTTTTTATGGGTAATTCTATTGGGTTATCGTTTACATCAAACCATTGGGTAGCTTGATTTTTAGGAATACCATTTGTATAAGCATAATACAATCCACTATTTAACATATACCCATTACTTGTACTTGTATTGTTATTTGTAGAATATCTTATAGAGAATCCAGCATAAAATTTACCGTTTAAAAAACGTTCGCCTCCATACATATTATTTCTATTAGGTAGTGCTAAAGTACCTTCATGATATATCCAATTATTAGACCAAGAAGTACCATCATAATGTGCTAGTAAAATATCTCCATTACCAGAACCGCCTTTTCTGTATCTTGCAATTAAACTACCATCATCAGCCCTATGAATCATTGGATATGTTAAACGTTCATAGTTCTGCCCATTTTTAAGATATGTTCTTTTTGCATTAAAAATTTCTAAAGTAAACTCGTTATCAGGCACAAAAGCCATGTCTTTCTTAGACACAGAGTAGTTAAAAAATACAGTTGGTAAGGCACTTTTAGAGTATGCATGCATGTCGTAAATGATATGTATGGTGTTGTCTATAGTACTTATTCCTATTGCAGCTGTATTGTGAGAATCTCCTCTAATTCCTGTTCCTTTAAAAAGCTCACCACTTTGACCTACATGTTGATGAGGAAACTGAATGGTTACCCAAGGTGAGTTTTCTACGGTTAAATTTTTTCTGGACAACATTAAGTTTCGTTTGTCCATACCACCCTTATACCAGGTAACAAATGCATATCCGTTGATAACATCTACGCAATCTCCATGAGGCGTAATTCTTTTTCCGAACCTATAATTTACATCTCTTTCTCCAGCAAAAAATAATCCTCCTTCTCCTTCTTCTGAAACTCTAGTAGCACTTTTTAATGTTGCAGATAATTTCTTTTGTGCTGAAATTGTATTCAAAAAACCAATCATCAACAGATATAATAATATTTTTTTCATATGGGTGGAATTATGGTTTGTTGAATTCGCTTTTAGATGTGTTTATTGACCAATAAAAGGCAGTTTCTAGCTGCCTTTTATTTATATCAATTATATTTTAAAAAATTACAGTACTCATAAAATTTAAAAAGAATTAATTTTTAATTGAATGGTATGTTTACCTGGTGTTAATCTTACAATTTTAAATGCAGATGGAACGCTTTTTCCATTATGGATAAACTCTTTTCCTTCTGAACCATTTAAAGAGAATTCTGCAACCATATTTCCTGGAATTTCAATTTCATACGTCTGTAATCTTCTTCCATTATAGGTATATTTTGCTTTGATAGTTCCTCTAACAGTTGGTACTTCTATCTCACTATTTTTTAAGTTACTCATTTGAGGTTTAATAGTAGCAATACCAAAACCTGGTGTTTTAGGTTTAATACCCCATAAACCTCTAGGAATTACATTTGCAGGAGCTGCACCCCAAGCGTGATTCCAGTCTAAGTTTATCTTATAGTCGTAATCCCAAGCTTCTAAAGTAATTGTAGAACCTACACGAATCATATTATACCAGCTTCTTTTAGCTTTACTTGCTAACAATTTTAATGCATAATCTGCCTCACCTGCATTGTATAAACCGTCCATTAAAAATTGTGCTCCGTAAACACTACAAGCCATTCCTCTAGATTTTACAAAATCTACTACAGATTGGTAATGCTCCTCAGGAACCAAACCAAATGCTAAAGGCATCATGTTTGCGTGTAAAGATGAATGATCTGTACCAATACCATCTACATAAATACCTTTTTCTTTATTAAACATTTGTTCGTTAACTGCTTTTTTAGCTTTTGCAGCTCTATACTCAAAATCTAAAGCTTCTTGTGTTTTGCCTAGTAACTTAGCAAACTCAGCCATGATTTTCATATTCTCGTAAAAGAAAGAGTTAATTACGGTACTGTATGGCTTAAATACAAAACCATCACGTTCTCCTTTTGTTTTGCTACCTGCAAAGTTCTTAGAAGGCCAGTCAACAATATCTGTTAATGGTTTTTTGTATCCGTCAGGAAAACCTAACTTTCTCATAAATTCTACATCAACTTTAGTTGATGTAATTAATCCATCTTCATTAGATAATTCGAATAAAGATTTGTGCTTTAAAGGCTCATAATAACGTTCTATCAACTCTGTATTTCCTGTATACATATAATCTGCATAGATTAATAAAGGAACATGTTGTTGCCATTCTGTAGGCCATGTTGGATTTTTCATAAAATACTCAATGGTTCTTCTTGCCATTGCATATTCTCTGTCTGTTGTATAATGACTTAATTGATTTAAGTACGCATCTGCTTCATAAGGAATACGTTCTCTATCTCCATCTACATATAATCCATTAAACGTAGTAGCTTTTATAGAGTATTTTGATAAATCCCAAACTTGATTTAAAACATCATTATTGCTCTTAAAACTACTTGCTTGTTCATCCCAATAGCTATGGAAAGCCAATTGTGTAAAATCTTCAGCTTTTAATTCTCCTTCAAATCCTTCTATTTCTGCATATCTAAAAGGAACTAAAGTAGGAAAACCATCTGGCAAAGGAACTGCTTTGTTGGCTCTTGTATTTCTTTCATCTGATTGTACTTTTATCTGATATTGAGTTTTACCAGGTTTTACATCAACCTTTAATTCTTGGTAACGAATGTTACTTCTTTTTGGTACAACTCTGTTTACATTACCTTTATCATTTAACATTTCACCCACTCTAACAGTTATTGTGTGTGGTGATTTTGCTACATAATTAAAATTCATGGTTGCAAAAGCAGCTTTACCAAAGTCTATAAAATAAAAATCACCCCTTTTTTCAAACTTTTTAGGTTTTACTTTTGTAGTAATGTATTTATTTTCTGTGGATATGATATAACTATCACTTTTACCGGTTGTAAATTTTTGAACTTCAGAATAATCTACTAATCTGTTGGCTTCGTCCCAAATTCTAACTTTCCAAAAATAGGTTTTACCAATTTCTAGCGCATTTCCTTCAAATTCTACATCTGTAGATTTTGATGAAGCTACTCTTTTGCTATCCCAAATATCGCCATTATTGGCGTCGATAATTTCTTTGCTAGAAGCCACTAAAATTTGATAAGCTCCTTGGTATTTTGCACCTAGTGGAACTGTCCAACCAAATTCTGGTTTTAAATCGAAAATTTCTACCTCAGTTTCTGGTGCTCTTATTAACTCAACTGTTAAATCTGTTGGAGCTGCTCTAAAGTGATTTCCATTCTTTTTGATTAATTCATCTGTTTTAGCTCTTAAATTTGCTAAAACTTTTCTATATTTTCTTTTACCAACCAAGTTTTTAATTTCTTGTGGATCTTTTTCTAAATTGTAAAGTTCTTCAATTGTTTTATCATTTACATATCTAAAATATTTCCATTTTTTTGTACGAACACCTTCACTTGGAGGAATGTTGTCAAAATCCCAAATATGTTCGATTAAAATAGTATCTCTTTCAATAGATTTTTTCTCTTTTCTAACAATTGGCATTAAACTTTTACCTTGCCAAGATTCTGGTGCTTTTACACCCGCTAAATCTGCAATAGTTTTAGTTACATCAATATTTAATACCATATCATCAATATCTTGATGATTGTTTTCTCTAGGGTCAAAAACAATTAAAGGTACTCTTATAGAGTTATCATACATTAACCATTTTCCTGCAAACTGACGCTCTCCTAAAAAGTAACCATTATCACCCATTAAAATGATTACTGTATTTTTATCTTGACCTGTTTCTTTTAGTTTGGTGCGTATTTTTTTGATTTCTAAATCGATTCCAGAAATCATTCTATAATAACCTTTTAAACTGTGTTGATATTTCTCTGGAGTATCATATCTCCAAGTCCAACGCAATCTATTAAAACCGTCTCTTACAATTTTTGGTTGTGCAAAGAAATACTTATCGTCTGCTAATTCTGGATCAGGAATTGTAGTACCTTCTAACATAGCATCTAAAGGTTCTTGCCAGAAATATTGTTTTGGAGCACCATCATGTGCGTGAGGAGCGCTAAAACTTAAAGACAAACAAAAAGGTTTATCTCCATTAGCATTTTTATCTAAAAAGTCTAATGCTTTTTGACCTGTATATCTTGTTAAATGTACAGTATCTTTACCTAAAGTTTTATAATAATATCCTCTTCTATCTTTAAAACGATTATTTCTATCATAAGATTCGTACTCATCAAATTGTTTGTCTAAATGATTGTACCTTGTTCCATATTTACCATAAAAACCAGTATAATATCCGTTATCTTTTAACAATCTTGGATAAGATTCATCCATATATTCGTCTCTAACATTCCCTGTTTGAAAGTTAAAATTATGTGCTCTTTCATACAAACCTGTTAAAATACTTGTTCTACTTGCTGCACAAATTGGTGTGGTTACAATAGCAGAATTAAAATAGGTACCTGATTCTGCCAATTTATCCATTTC
The DNA here is from genome assembly GCF_947503855.1 of uncultured Polaribacter sp. Classification (GTDB taxonomy): domain Bacteria; phylum Bacteroidota; class Bacteroidia; order Flavobacteriales; family Flavobacteriaceae; genus Polaribacter. The sequence goes on from NZ_CANNFF010000014.1 coordinate 23,595, forward strand.
TGGAGTTTGTACAAATTTATTACCTGCATAACCAATAGCATCAAAACGTTGATCATCTGTTAAAATAAAAATGATATTTGGTTTATCTGAATCTGTTTTTTGTTGGGCATTTACTGAGAGTAAACCATTAAAAGCACAAAGTAGTGCTAATAAAAAACTGTTTTTAAACATATTTTAATTGTTAAAGTATTATTTGTTTTTAAGCTTCGTTTTTATAAAGCCTTATAAGCTCATAAAATTAAATCTAAAGTTACTGAATTGTATCCTGTCCTATCCTGAAAAAAAACTATTACCAATGATCTGTTCTAAATACAGAAATTGGTAAACCTGATTGTGTTTTAAGATTACTTTCGAAACATGCTTTAAAACCATATCTAATTGCCACAGGATTTTTAACGTTTTCATGATGTAAAGTAATGCTTTTTAGGTTTTTGTTGATGATTGCTTTTGCAGGATAAAAGATTTTATCTTCTCCTGCTATTTCAAAACCTTTTATATTTTCTGAACTCAAAAAATAATCTTTTTTTGAGAATTTAAAGTTTACAATCGCTTTATCTTCATTAAATTTTAAAGATTTAAACTCAGCACTTTTAAAAATTAAATTCTTATTGTATTGGTTTGCTAGTGCCCAATTTGCAAGTCGTTTTGCAATAATTTCTTTTTTTGAAGGATGTATATCGTTACAATCTCCAGCATCTGTTGTAATTACGACTCCAGTATTTTTAATTTCTTGCGCAGTTTGCAATTGCGCTTCTCTTATTAAATTAGATCTAATTGCTGTTCCTTTTTTGTACTTCGTATAATTAAATGGTGCTATTTGCACAAAATAGAATGGAAGATTGCTATCTTTCCACTGTGTTCTCCAAGAACCAATTAAATCTTTCATATAGCTTTTATATGGTTTTGGCTGAGTTCTATTAGATTCGCCTTGATACCAAAGAAATCCTTTTACCGTAAAATTTTGAAAAGGATGTATCATTCCATTGTATAAAAAAGCAGGCTTTTTCTGCTTATTTTCTTCTTTAGGTAGTTTATTAAAAAACCTAATGTTTTTGTATTTTGATAAAACTTCTTTTGGAATCCAACTTTCTATTCTTGTACCTCCCCAAGAAGACTCAATAATACCAATTGGTACATTTAATTTCTGATATAATTCTATCGCAAAAATATACCCAATTGCACTAAATTTTCTTGCAGATTTCATAGTAGACTCTTGCCATTTAGCGTTTACATCATTATTAGGTAAAACACTTGCGGTTCTTGGTACATTAAATAATCTAATATTTTTATTATTCGCAATATTGATATATTTCTGAGCATTTAAAACTTTAGATTTTCGTAAACCATTTAAAGGCATTTCCATATTAGATTGCCCTGAACAAAACCAAACCTCGCCAATTAAAATATTATTTAATGTAATTGACGAAGTTCCTTTTATTGAAATCGTTTCTGAAGTAAAAGAAGCTTTTTTTGTTTTAATTGTAGTTTTCCAAATACCGTTTTTATCAGTTATAGCTTTAGCCTTACTTCCCCAAGTTGTAGCAATCGTAATAGTTGTATTTGGTGCATCATTACCCCAAATAGCAACTTTATCTTTTTGCTGTAACACCATATTATCTGCAAAGAAAGCAGGTAATTTTGTTTGAGCTTGTAGCGAAATTGTTACTAAAAAAAAACTAAAAAGATATTTGTTTAGCCATTTCATAAAATTAGTATATTATATTCTTATTCCACTTTACTATTTTATTATTATACATCGCATCTAATGCCATTTGAACACAAACTGCGGTTTTAGCTCCTGATGTAATATTAGACAAAGGTTCTTTGTTATTTATAATTGCTTTTTTAAAATCTAATAAAGCTTGATTACTTGGATCTAAATGTTCTATGTTAATATTATAACCTTTTGCTTTATCCCACTGAGCAGTGGCTCCACTAACCCCATCAACTTCGCCCATAACTTTATTTTTCTTTCCTTCAGGATAAAACCAAGCATCTTTAGGGTCAATAATTAAAGTGCCTTTATCACCTAAAACTTTTATTTGATAACCATCTTTTGCATTGCTCGTTAAACAAGAAAATTTTGCTTTTACTCCACTAGCATAAGAATAGGTAAGGTGCACATTATCATACGTTTCTCTTCCATCTTTCCAGTAATCAATACCACCAACACCCATAACTTGTTCTGGTGTTTCACCTAAAACCCAGTTTGTAAAATCTATTTGATGAGAGCATAGTTCTGCAGTTAAACCACCAGAAAACTCTCTATACATTCTCCAGTTAATCGCTTTTTCAAGACTTGGATTTGGCACTTTTCTTCGCCAATTTCCATGTCTGTTCCATTGGCATTCAAAAGCAATAATATTGCCTACTTTTCCTTGGTGAATTAAATCTACAACGTGTGTATACAATCTAGAACTATGGTATTGATGACCAGTTTGGAAAATTGTATCAGATACCTTTGTTTTATTTATTAATTGCTGAATACCTTCATATCCTTTAGCCAATGTTTTTTCGCAATATACATGTTTCCCAGCATCCAAAGCGTCAATTGCAATTTTAGAATGTGTACTAAAAGGAGTTGCAACAATAACGGCATCTACATCCTTATTGTCTAATAAGGCTTTGTAATTTTTATAACCTTTAACTTTAGTTTTTGCTTTTCTTAGACCATTTTCTAGACGAAATGGAATAATATCAGATGCCGCAATAACATTAAGACCTTCTACATTGTTAATCATTGAAGTTAAACCGGCACCTCTAGATCCCGTTCCAACAACTCCAATATTAATAGCATCATTAGGACTAAAATTTAGCTTTGACATATTACCAAATACCGCGTTAGCACTTAAAATTCCTGCTGAAGCAATTCCTACTTTTTTTATGAAGTTACGTCTTTTCAAATTTTAGATTTTTGGCTCCCAACCTGGTTCATAAGTTCTAGACCAAAGTTTCATAGCATCTCTATCAAAAATTTTACCAGAATTTTCATCCACATTAAAACCTTTGTTAATTCTATAAGAAATATTGGCATAATGTGTTAACATTTGAGAAATAGCACCTACTTCTATAGACGATGTTAGTTTTTGTTTTCCTCTAATTGCTTCGAAAAAATTAGTTACGTGTCTTGTGGTTAAATTTCCACCACCACCTAAAGCAAGACCACCTTCTTTACCACCAGATTTTTTTTCTCTAATTAGCTTGCCTTTTAAATCATACAATTCATAACCACTTCTATCTACCATTACCAAACCTTTAGAACCATAAATGATGGTTCCTCTTCCTCGACCGTATTTTTTATAGGCGTTTCTACTATCTCCATCCCATTGAATCACTCTATTATTTGCAAAAGTAAAAGTAGCTTCCATTTGGTCGTACATTTCCCAACCATCATTTTTAAATTGTCTTTTACCAGCAATTACATCAACATATTCAGGATATTTTACATCTAAAGCCCATCTTGCAATATCTAATTCATGGGTTGCATTGTTACCCATTTCTGCAGTTCCAAAATCCCAACCATACCAATGCCAATTGTAGTTCCAAGTATCATGCATATAGTCTTTTCGTGGTGCTGGGCCTTGAAACAAATCCCAATTTAATCCTTTTGGAGGTGCAGCTTTAACCGGCAATGGCACTTGACCTCTTCTATTTGTATAGAAGGCAACAGCTTTATACACATCACCAATAATACCTTTATGAATATCTGCAATAATCTCTTGACTTTCTACGGATGATCTTTGCTGATTCCCCATTTGTACAATTTTGTTGTATTTTTTTTGGGCAGCAACCACCAATTCATTTTCATGTGGATTATGGCTACAGGGTTTTTCTAGATATACATGTTTGCCTGCTTGCATTGCCATGATTGCTCCTGGAGTATGCCAATGATCTGGAGTTGCCATAAAAATGGCATCTATTTTTTTATCATCAATAATTTTTCTAATGTCTTCTTCAGATTTAATTTTATAATCTATCTTTTTTCCAACTTTTATTTGAGCTTTATCTAATTGACTTGGCATGACATCGCACAAATATTTTAAGCGGACGTTATTTTCTTTGGCTGCAATGCCATCTATAAAACCACCATAACGACGTCCTAAACCTTGTATGGCTAAATTTATTCTATCATTAGAGCCGATTATATTGTTATAACTTTTTGCTGACATGGCATTTGCTGAACCTACCAAACCAATTCCTGCAGCTGCAGTAGCTGTTTTTTTTATAAAGTTTCTTCTACTTGTATCCATTATTTTTTCTTTTTAGGTTTAGGAACTTTTACTTTAATATTTCTGAATGATACTTTATCTCCATGATCTTGTAATAAAATTTGACCTTTTTCTAATAATCCAAAGTTTGGCCATTTGGCATATTTACTTTCAGAAACTAGTTTTAAAAACTCGTCACTTCCTCTTTCATATTCTAAAACTTTAACATCATTCACCCAGTGTTCTACGTGATTGTTTATAGATTTAATATACGCTGTATTCCATTCTCCAATTGGTTTTAATGGTTTTATAGGATTTGCCTTAATTAAATCATACAAAGAACAAACAGTTCTACTTCCTTCATGAGAACCTCTTTTCGCATCTTCATGCAAAGCATCATCTAAAATTTGATATTCTAAACCTATAGAAGATCCTGGACCTTTATTAAGCTCTGTGTCTACATAATATTTAATTCCACTATTTGCGCCAGCAGTTAATTTAAAATCTACTGACAGTTCAAAATTGGGATACTCTTTTGTGGTTACAATATCTCCACCTGCAGTTGATTCAGCTCCTCCAGTATCTGCGACTATTAATTCTCCATTTTCAATAGACCATCCTTTTTCTGGGAACTTATCTAGTTTTGCTCCTCTCCAACCATTTGTTGTTTTTCCATCCCAAAGCATTTTCCAACCCGATCTTTTTTCTTGATAAGTTAGCTTATTTTTAGTGATGATTGGTTTTAAGGGAGACTTTTTAGAATATTTCTCAAAATCTGTAGTTAAAATTTTTATATTTTTCCACATGGTTTGTTTTCCTAATCTATCTTTATGCTTCCCAATTCCGTGTACTTGTAATCCAATAAAACCTTCCGAAGTTTTGTCATCTATTAAATGAGCTGCTGGAACTCCATTAATCCAAGTTTTAATAGTATCTCCAATAGCCTCTATTCTATAATGATTCCATTCGTTTTGTTTAAACGCTTTTTGAGCTTCTGTATTATCTTTTAACGGATTTAACCATAATCTTCTTTTTTCGTCATAGATTCCACCACTCCAAGCACGTTTAGATGGGTCTATTTCTACCTGATAACCATGTACCATTCCGTCTCTATAATAAGGAAGCGAATTACTACGGATTTGAATACCTGAATTCATTACAGGATCTACTTTAAAATCTAGTTCTAAAATAAAATCTGTATAATTCTTATTTGTACACAAAAATGTATTAGGTGTATTTGCTGCTGTTGTGCCTATAATGGTTCCATTATCATTTTTATAAGTGGCATTTCCACCTTTAATATTCCAACCCTCTAGATTATCGTTAATTATTAAACTATTCCATGGTATTTGTTCATTTGATTTTTGACAAGATGCTAGTATTAAAAATATTACTAAGATTTTAATAATTGATTTAGTGTGTTTCATTATTACTTAATTTATTTTTTGATGTTATGATGTTTTTTTAACCTAAAAAGCCCTTCATTATAAAAATAATGAAGGGCTTTTTGTAATTGAGAAAAGAATTAAAAAGTGTTTTTTTACTATTAAATTCTAGTTTTATTTCTCTAAATTAATAGTAAACTCTTCAAATTTAACGTCTCTATCTCTTATAACTAGAGTATCTTTAACAGTGTGTAACAAATCAAATGTAGTTGTTGTTGTAGAAATTAAGTTACCAAAAAATTCTTTTTTAGATACTTCTACCACCAATTCTCTATATTGGAAATCTAAGTAAATTACATCTCTACTTTTACCACCCCATTCATCTCCATCTTCTGCAAAACGTCCAGTACCTGTTACAGTAACGTCGCTATTGGGGTCTGCATTGGTTACAGTAATTTCTTCATTGTCATTAAATGCTAAATTTAAAGACAATGTACTATTCGTAGCGCTACCAGGTCTTCTAACACCGATAGTCGTTGTTACGTCTTTTCTTCCTGAAGTTGCTAATGGGAGTAACTCATCATCAACAACAAATTCAGATCTGTACACTGTAGAACCATCAATGATTTCTGTTTGGGTTTCTGTTGGATCTCCGTTTGCAAAAACTGTAACTGATTCATTAGACCCTAAAGCTGTATCCTCTCCTCGTCTTAAATAGATACCTTGGTATTTATTCATATACTTAATACCAAAAAGAGTATAGTCTTTAGGTTCTGTTTGCCAATCATCTGCCTTAATTCTAATAGGGTTTGTAACACCCTCTGCTGGTACACCTACTAAAAGCGAATCTAATTTTTCGTATTTTGTAATTTTTAATGGAATAACATAATGAACTTCTCCAAATTCTGCAAATGACTTTGGATCATCAAAAAATGCATCTGATAGTTGTACTGGAATACGTCCGCTTATAGAACCAGATGGAATTGTTACCGGACTTTCTTGTTCTATTGTGTAATAAGAAGAAGGTAACACCTCAACATTTACAGTATCAAGACCTAAAGCTGCAGCATCTATTAAATCAGGAGCTAACTCAAAATGTACTTTTCTATCTATATTGTTATTATAAACTCCTGTCATAGTAACACCTATTTCAAATCTTCCATTATTATCATTATCATTAAATCCTAAATCATATTTACCTTGAATTAATGTTCTAATTGGTGTTTGAAATGGAAAATACACTGAGGTTGATCCAAAATCAGGAAATTCATTTACCTCATTTTCGCAGGCCAATATACTAAAGGCTATTACGCATATTAATAAATATTTTTTCATGTTTACTATTTTTTATTCTTTTAATATTACAAAATTATTTTACCATCCATTATTTTGCTCTAATGCTGAGAATTTTAATATCTCTGCATTAGGGAGAGGCATATAAGTTGCAAATGATTGATAATTTCTAATTTCTACAGACGGAAGCTCAATATAATCATTTCCGTCAAAAAAGTAACCTCTAGCTGATTCATTTAGCGGTAATCCCCATCTCCTAAGGTCCCAAAATCTATGGCCTTCAAAGCTTAATTCTATACGACGTTCATTTCTAATAAGCTCTCTCATAGCTACTTGGTCAGATTTAATTGATTCCAAGTAAGCATCTCCTCCAGTAATTCCTGCTCTATTTCTAATTGCTTTAATAACATCATAAGCAGAAATTCCTTCAATTGGTTGATCTGGACCTACAGTCTCATTAGCTGCTTCTGCAAATATTAAAAATAGTTCAGTATACCTAAAATAGACATTAGCATGTATCTTACCTTGAGCAGTTCCGTCATTGTTAATTCTAACTTCTGGTTGTAATAATTTTTTAAGGTAGTATCCAGTTGTTGTAGATTGTCCTGGAATAGAGTCTAACCTATCATTGCCACCTCCAACACCAGTATTAATTATGCCTCCACCAAACTCAGCACCATTAACAACAACATATTTTTTTAACCTTGGGTCTCTACCTTCATATGGGTCTTGAGGATTATAAGAAGTAGATTCAGAGATAGGTGTTCCGTCTAGCATAGGAAATGCATCTACAAAGTTTTGAGTTGGATTAATCTCCCCATTTCCATTTACTGATGGAGGAAACATTCTTCTTTCGATAGTAGCATTAATACTTCCTAAAGATCCACGCCAAAGGGATTCTCTACTTTTAATATTAGCATCAGATGCATAAAATTCATTACCTACTGGATCTAAACCACTAACACCACCAATTGTATTAATAATTTGTGCAGCATTATTTGCTGCAATTTCATAGTAACTTTGGCTATCTAAAAAAGAAGGGCTTGCTGCAAAAAGTGCCAAACGTGCTTTTAAAGCTTTAACTATTCTTCCAGAAATACGTAGTTCAAAAAAGTTATCATTTACTAATCCATATTTAGCATAATCAAAATCATCTAAATTGGAATACCATGGATCTACGTTTACTTCGCTTAAACCATAATCTGTAGGTAATAAATCAAGTGCCGCATCAAAATCTGCCATAATAGCTTGAACAGAAGCTTCAAATGATAAACGAGGTACATTAAAGTTACCATCTGATTCAATAAACTCTGTAAAATATGGAATACCTAATAATTCTCCAGATGAATTTTTACCAGCATGTGCTTGAAGCACGTAAAAATGATGTAATCCTCTTAATGCCAGTGCTTCTCCTTTTAAACGCATTTCAAACATTGTATTCGTTAATTCATCTCTACTCCATTGCGTTTCTCCTGCATCCACAACATTTAAGAATTGATTTACCCAAAATACTTGCTCATAATTATTCCAACGAGCTGCAGGATTAAATTGTGCATTTAACTCTCCTAAAGCAATTCGTTTGTAATTATTATTTAAATTGTTATTAACAGCATCATCGGTAGCTGCTTCTGAAAATGAATATTGGTTTACAAGGCCTGTATATCCATTTAACAATAACCCTTCTGCTCTTTCAGGAAAGGTACTGATATCGTCGAAACCTAATCGGTTTTCCTCAACTGGCTCAAATTCACAACCAATTACTCCGGCAAAAACCAATACAATTAATATATTTTTTATTAAATTTTTCATTTGTTAATCTAATTTATAGTTTGAATTAAAATGATGCTCTTAATCCTAGAGTAAAAGTTCTAGCAAGGGGATTGCTACCAATTCTTAATTGACGTATATCTCTATTTTCAGATATCTCGATTAAATTTGTTCCAGATATATTCATACTAAGATCTTCTATTCCTAAATCATCAACTAAAGTTTCAGTAAATTGATACGTTAACTGAGCTCGGCTAATATTGAAGAAATTATTTTTGTACAACCAAAATGATGAATTTCTAAAATTGTTTTGATTAGTAACTGAAGATAATCTAGGAAAAGTTGCCGTATTTGCAGTTGCTGGCGTCCATCGTCCTAAAACAACTTCTGAGTATTTATCATTACCATCAACTGAATAATATTCGTTAAAATTATTATTTAACTTATTACCCATTGCACCAGATTGACCTGTACCCAAAACAAATAGGTTGAATCTTTTATAGCTTAAATTAAGATTTAACGCATAAGTCCAAGGACTACTAGATTGTCCTAATGCTATTCTATCATCGTTATCAATAATATTATCGCCATTTTGATCTTGGTATTTTATATCTCCTGGTTGTACATTACCAAATTGAGGAGTAGGTAAACCAGTATTTAAAACTCTATCTCCGTTTACATCTGTAGTAAAATCTGCTTCAGAATAAAAACCTTGGTCTTGTAACCCAAATATTGTAGAAATTTCTCTTCCTTGGGTTTGTAAATAATCTTCAGCAAACACCTCTGATCTTTTAATTCTTTCTGTTTGACTATATAATATATTAGCGCCAATACTAACTGAAAGATCTTCATAACTTTTGTTGTAATTTATACCTAGTTCAAAACCGGTGTATAAATTGTTATCAAAATTCTCATAAGGTCTAAAAGTATTGTAAAAAGAAGGATATTGATCTTGTAAAAATGTAATTTGTTTGTCCAATTCTGTTCTAAAGTAATTCGCTTCTATCCAAAGTGAATTCATTAAATAAGTTTCTAAACCTAAATTAAAATCAATACGTTCTTCAAAAGTTAAATCTAGATTTTGTCCTTGTGTAATATTTTGTCTATTGTTAGATTGTCCATCTCCCCAATTAACATTGCTTCCATTTGAATAATTTTCATCATATAAGAAATAACCATTAATACCACGATCTGATCTAATAATACCACCTGAAGCCTTTATTTTAAGATAATTGATAACCTTGTTGTTTTTTAAAAAAGGCTCTTCACTTAAAACATAAGCTATACCTCCTGTAGGCGATAAAGCTCCTCTATTTCCTTCTGGTAATTTTATAGAAGTAGTATAAGTTCCAGTAAAATCGACAAATAATTTCTTTCTAAAATCATAAGATGTTTGAAACCCAACATGAGAATCAATATCTGTTTGCCTAACATCATTTTGTCTTTGAGAGTTAAAAAAACCTAAAAAGGTGGTACTTAAAGAATGATCTTTTCCAAAAGTAGTATCGTAATTAATTAATCCATAAAAACCAAAACGAGATATAAAATCATTAGTACTAAGGTTTTCTCTTTGGTCTTTTAAATCTACACCAAATTCATTAAGTGCTATTATTCTATTATCCTGCCAAGTTGGTTCATAGGTTTTGAAATCATTCTCTATTGATCTATTATGTGAATCATAAAAATCAAAACTTAAATAAGTTTTGGCAGATAAACCTTTGGCAATTCTATCTAAATCAAAATTAATTGTATTGTTAAATTGTGTAGAACGAAAAACTGTGTTTTGATTTCCTCCTGCTATAGCTAAAGCTACAGGAGCATTTGCACCAAATTGTTGTGAAGTTCCTAAAAGCATGCCATTAAATGTGTTTGCAGCATCAAGTTGTCCTCTAATGACAGGGTCACTAGTATTTAGTAAATTTATGGGCAAAAATGGTGTATAAATATTTGGCCTTAAAGTAGTTGAAGTATTCAACAAATTACCTCTAGAGGATTTGTTTGTACTTATTATTGCTATCCCATCTAAACTACTAGTAATCCAATCATTTACTTTAAAATCTATATTACCTCTTATGTTAAAACGGTTAGTACCTGCATTAATATCATCATTAATATCTACCCATGCACTATTTCGATTCCAACCAACATTTACATAATATTGATTGTTTTCATTTCCTCCTGAAAATTCTGTAATAACATTTGTAGAATGCACAAAAGGTTGTACAAATTCACTTGAATATAAATCTAGGTCAGGATATTCAAAAGGATTTAAGCCACTTCTGGTATTTTGAATTCTTTCACTTGTAAATCTTCGTCCATCATCAGCTGGTACACCATCGTTAGTAAGTGCTTCATTAAAAAGTGTCATATAATCTGCTGAACCTAAATAATTAGGTAAAGAAATAGGAGTACTAAAACTAGATAGCACATTAACATTAACTTCTTTTTTATTGGCTTTACCACGCTTGGTATTAATAACAATTACACCATTTCTTGCTTGACTACCATAAAGAGCAACGGAATTAGCATCTCTTAATACTGTTATCTGCTCAACTTCTTCCATATTTAGTATATTAGGATCTCGCCCAATAACACCATCAATTACAAACACGGCATCATTTGCACCACCAATACCTCTAATATTACCAGAACCTCTGACACCTAACATCAATCCATTTATATAATTTCTTAGACGTTGTGTATTATCAAAAGTTAATCGATCTTTAGGATTGATTGATGTAACTGCTCCTACAATATTACGTTTATTTTTGGTGACAACTCCCAACTTCAATTCATCTTCTTCCGATGCTAAAAAAAGGGATTTCTTCATGGTAATATTACCATTTATATCAGTTAAAGTTAGAATTAATGTTTCATACCCTACTTTTTCAAGTGATATGGATTCTTCTTCATCCTCTAATATAATTTTAAACTGTCCATTAACATCAGAAGAAACTTTATCTCCATTAGCGTTAAAAACATAAACATTACTTATTGGACTACCTTGTTCATCGACAACAGTTGCTGTTACTTCTGTTCCATCTGTTTGAGCTATTGTAAAATTACTAAAGCAAAACAACGTTAAGCTAAGTAGAGCAAACAACCTATTTATTTTATTTATCTTCATTTTTTTCTTAATAATTTAAGCGGATTTATACAAGATTACCATCCTGGGTTTTGAGTAAAACCAGGGTAAATTTGTGTTTGTTCAACAGGGAAAGGCAACCAATAATGCTTAGGAAACTCGCAAATTCTTTCAATTAAAAGTGATTCTGTGAAACTACTTCTATCCTGTGGGAAATTTAATGCTAATTTTCTTTTGTATTTATCTAAATGAGCCAAGCCCCATCGTCTAATATCTAACCATCTATGTGCTTCATAACTTAACTCAACAGCTCTTTCTCTTCTTAATTCATCCATAAACCTGTTGTTATCTGCAACTATACTAGGAGCTACATTTGGGACACCTGCTCGAGTACGGAATAAATTAATAGCCCCTTCTGCAGTTAAGTTGTAAGAAACTGGTGCCACTCTTGCTCCTTTTGATGCGTGTAATGCTTCTGCATACATTAAATAAACATCTGTAAGTCTCATATGCATTCGTACTCCTACATATTGATTTATGATAGGATTCCATCTTGTATGATATTTACCATCAACCTTAGGGAAGAATTTGGTCCACATGTACCCTGTATTATTCAATATTTTAATATTTTCAGCATTATTACTTCTGTGAACACCTTTATTTACAGGTGATTCAAACCAAAGTTGTGCGGTTTTATGCGGATCATCAGCTCCTGGATCAATAACATCGCCATCAATAATATGCCATTTATAAAAACGTGGATCTCTATTTTCAAAAGGTTTCGTTTCATCGAATAATCTTTGACTTGCTGGAAGTTTTTGATCCTCTTCAATAGATAGTCCATTAGCCATACCAAAATTATTATGAATAAAGTTGTGTGTAGGACTAATCACCTCATATCCACCAGAATTAGTATGAATAGCTCTAGATACACCAGATGCCATAAACCTTGTGGCTTGCCCTTGACTACCACCGGTTGCAGCAAAAATAAATTCAGTTGCTCCTGGCCACGCACCAGGTGTAGGAGATTTCCAAAATACTTCATCTAATTCATCCAATGTAGAAGCTAATCGATAACGTCCTTGGTCTGCTAACTTTAGAATACCTGAAAAAGCTTCTACTGCCATCTCACATAACTCAGTGTCATAGTCATAGGTGTTTATACTTTCATTGTTTCCTTTCATTAAAGGACTAGCTGCTAAAAGTAAATTTTTTCCTTGAAAAGCATATGCTGTTCCTTTCGTAAGTCTTCCTTTATTTTCGCCACGTGTTCTTTGCCCATAAGGTTCATTATCCCAATCTACAGGTAATAATTCTATAGCTTTTTTGTAATCTTCATTAGCAAGTAAAGCTACTTCTTTGTAGGTCTCTGGTCGTAATAATTCAAAATCATCAACTAATACCTTATCTACATATGGATAACGACCCCAAAATTTCATGATTTCATTATGGAAAAAGGCTCTAAAAAAGTAAGCTTGTCCAAGGATAACATTTTTTTCTGCCTGAGATGCATTTACCATTAAATCTTTCCCTCCATTTTCTTCACTTTCTACATTCTGAATTATAATATTAGCTTTACGAATTCCTCTTAAGCTACCATCATATACTCCAGGTCTTTGTCTATTAAAATTATTTTGGTTTTCAACATTGGCAGAATTTGCACCTGTAGAGCCATACTGAGCGTTTCTATGGTTATTTAAGTAAACAAAATTATCTCTAATTACATCATAAAATCTTCCAGCATCAATATCTCCACTTGCTTTTGTGGGTCTATCAACAAAACCATCATCACCCAAAAGAAAATCTTGAAAGGTGTGCGCTTGCTGTTCATAAGAGACTACTAATGCATACATTTCTTCTACAAAACCTTGTGTATTAATAAAAGTAGAAAAAACATCTTCTTCGGTTACAATTGCGTCTGGAGCAACATCTAAATAGTCCTCGCATGAAAAGAAGAATACGAGTCCTAAAATTAATAGTATTTTATTTATATAGTTTTTCATTTTTATCTTTTTTTAAAAATTCATATTAAAACCAAAGTTAAATCTTTTTAAGGTAGGATAATCTCCTCTTGATCTTGCTTCTCCTGATGTATTAAATTCTCTATCATCTGGAAAATCAGACCACAAGAATAAATTATTTCCGTTTGCAAAAAGTTGAAGCTTCTTTAATCCCAGTTTTTCGCAAGTCTTTTTAGGAATATCATACGATAAAGAAACTGACCTAAGTCTTGTTAAAGATCCATCTAACCAATTATCTCTTGGGTTAGCTGCACCTGGAACACCAAATGACGGTTGAGTATCTGTATTATTTGGATTATCTACAGTCCAATAATCTAAATCTTGAGTAAAGATTAAAGGTGTTGAATTACTAAACGTTTGATTACTGAACAATCTCGAAGCATTTTGGGTACCATACAACTGCGCTGAAATGCTAAACCCTTTGTATCGTGCTCCTAAAGTAGCACTCCAAGTTCTTTGAGGTTGACTTGGATAACCGAATGGTGCATTATCAAAATTGTTATTATAAATACCATCTCCATCAAAATCTACAACATTGTAGTACCCAGGACGTACTAAACTTTGGTTTTGGGTTTGTGGTGTTGAACTATAAATATCATCCCAATTTGTTAAAATACCTGCAGGAATAGCTGATCTACCTTGACCAATAGCAAAACCAGCTTCTATTTGATTACTGGGTAAACCAGAAGGATCGTCTGATATTATTATTCTATCTATTGCTTGATTAAAATTGAAATCTGCATATAAATCTAAACCATTATCAAAAGTATAATTAGCCCCAAGAACAACTTCATAACCTCTTACTTCAGTTGCACCTATGTTAGCAGGTGGAGCAGTTGCTCCTGCTAAATCTGATTGTAATCTATTTCCAAGAACTACAACTTTATCACGATCTTCTGCAAAATAATCTACTTCTCCTGTTAATAAACCGTCAAATAAAGAAAATTCTACACCTATATTATATTTAACAGCTTCTTCCCACTGTAGGTTTGGATTACCTACTACTGCCTCTCTAAAAAAGTTATAAGGTGATCTTCCATTGTTACCTTGATAAGTACTAGGAACTAAGAATGCTGAATTGTTGGAAGATTCCCATTGTGAAAGCCATCTCCATCTACCACCTGATGTAGGAAAATTATCATCACCTAAAGTAGCATAAGAACCTCTAATTTTAAATTTATTTAGCCAATCGTTTGTTTTTTCCATAAAAGATTCGTTAGACAATGTCCAACCTGCAGCTACAGAAGGAAAAAATCCGAATTTAAAACCTGGTCCATATTGCTCAGATCCATTGTAGGCACCGTTAAAATCTATAAAGTACCTAGAATCATAGTTATAAGTAACTCTTCCTACCCAGTCTTCACGGTATCTTGGAAAGGCATTTAGACCACCACTACCTCTTGCAGACTCTTGCCTTCTTAATAAGAACAGCGCTGTTACATTATGTTTATCAGCAAAAGTTGTATTGTAATTTAATGAGAGGTCATACAACAATCTACGAGATCGCTGTCCCTCTTCTACTTCTAATGTTTGTAAATTCCATGGTGGCTGCACATAACCAAATCGACTATCCACATCTGGAATAAGTAAATCTGGTTGATCACCATCATAGACTCTAAAGATTACACCTCCATCATTCAAATCTTGTCTACTTCTCTGCGTATTATCTAAGGTAAATCTTCCTTTAAACGACAAACCTTTAGTAATAAAATCTAATTTTTGTTTCAGAACAAAATCTGAATTGACTTGAAAGGTTCTAAACGTATCATAACCCGTACCTTGTAAAGTCTGCACAGGGTTTACATACACATTAAAATAACTAAAAGGGTTTCCATATATCCCATCTGGATATACTGGAGGATATAAAGTTGGTGCAATTAAATATAGTCCATTAGTTACATTACCTAAACTACCAGGGCTCTCTCTAATACCATAAAATCCTGCTATACTTACAGATAACTCAGTAGTGTTTGTTATACTAAAATCTATATTAGATCTAAAGTTAAATCTATCATAACGATACTCACCTAAATAACCTCTTTGATTATCGTATTTCCCTCCATCGAAAATGTCACTTACAGTTTGGTAAGCTAAACTACCAAAATATTTAGCCTTTTTATTACCACCACGCACAGACAAATTAACTCTATAATCTTGCGCAAAATCTTTTAACAGTTCATCTTCCCAATTCACATTAGGATAAACATAACTTTGCTCTAAACTAGATGGATTACGGTATCTTTCTACAATATCCAATGGTGTATAATTATTCCATGTATTAGGAGCTTGAGCAATCCCTCTTAAAATAGCACTATTTGCCTCCAATAAAGCATTATAAGAATCTAATTTTTCTGGTAATTGAGAAACCATTTTAATAGTTGAATTAACACTTAATGACATTTCCGCTTTACCTACTTTACCTCTTTTTGTAGTAATTATTATTACCCCATTAGCACCTTGAACACCATATACTGCTGTAGCAGAACCGTCTTTAAGTACTGATATATTTTCTACATCGTTCATATCTATATCAGTCATAGATCTCGGCACTCCATCTACCAGTATAAGTGGACCACCTTCTCCATTCCATGAGCTTCTACCTCGAACAAAAATTCTCATATTGTTTTGCCCAGGAACCCCACTACCTTGAATAGCAGTAACACCAGGTATATTACCCTGTAATGCCTCCTCCATATTGGCTACACCAGCTGTCACACTCATTAAATCCTCACCTTTTACTTGTGAAATAGCACCTACAACACTTTCTTTTTTTTGCGTTCCATAACCTACAATAACTATTTCATCTAAGCTTTCTGAAGCTTGTTTTAAAGTTACATTAATTGTTTTCTTACCATTAATGGGAACTTCAACCTTTTTGAATCCTAAGTAAGAGAAAACCAAAGTTCTTTGGCCAACTGTTAATTTAATTGAATACTTTCCATCAAAATCTGTAGATGTTCCTCTGGTAGTTCCTTTTTGCAGTACACTAACACCAGGTAAAGTAAATCCTTCAGCATCTTTTACAACACCAGTAATTACATCTTGTGCCTGGGTACTAAAAGCTGTAAAAACCGAAAAAAGTAGAAAAAGTAACAACTTTATTCCTAATGACGAATTTCGTTTTTTTAGAGTTTTTTTCATATTTGAAATGAATTTAAAATAAATTATTGTTTTTAAAAATTGTTTGTTAACAATGCTTTAACATATAAAATACAATACTACAAACTAATCATGCTTTTAGTATCCTGTACAATACTGAAATGTATAATATTTTACCTTATTTATATTTAATATTAACCCGTTGTGCATTATGATTTAAGAAAAAAAAGTTGTTCATATTACTGAAAATCAGTAAATTGATTTAACCACAA
>NZ_CANNFF010000015.1 GCF_947503855.1 uncultured Polaribacter sp.
GTTTGAGCTCTTTTTGGTACCCTTTATGGTACCTAAAAAGCGAGTGCAGAAAGCCCGACCACAACCTTTTGGCGTGGGAACCCCAAAAAAAAAAAAACACATATATAATAAGTACACATATATATTGTGTGAAAAATTGTTTTCTAATATCTTTGCAAACCAAATAAAATATTTTAAATGATTAAAATTACTTTACCTGACGGAAGTATAAAGGAGTTTCTTGAAAATAGCACCCCTATGGATGTTGCAAAAAACATAAGTGAAGGGTTTGCAAGAAATGTTGTATCTGCAAGTTTTAACGGAAAAACTATTGAAACCTCTACTCCACTTACAACTAACGGTTCTTTAATATTATATACTTTTAATGATGCTGACGGAAAGAAAGCTTTTTGGCACTCGTCTGCACACGTTTTGGCAGAAGCTATATTATCTTTTTACCCGAATGCGAAGTTAACTATTGGACCTGCAATTGAGAATGGTTTTTATTATGATGTTGATTTGGGTGAAGAAGTTTTATCTGAAAAGGATTTTGACAAACTAGAAAAGAAATTTTTAGAAATTGCTAGAGGTAAACACGAATTTTCTATGCGATCGGTTTCTAAAGCAAATGCTTTGTCTTTATATAAAAAAGAAAACAACGAATACAAAGTTGAGTTGATTGAAAACTTAACGGATGGAGACATTACTTTTTGTGATCATAGTAATTTTACAGATTTATGTAGAGGAGGCCACATACCAAACACTGGTATTATAAAAGCGGTAAAAATAATGAATGTAGCTGGTGCTTATTGGCGAGGTGACGAAAAGAACAATCAACTAACACGTGTTTATGGCGTTAGTTTTCCGAAACAAAAAATGCTAACTGAGTATTTAGAACTTTTAGAAGAAGCTAAAAAACGTGATCACAGAAAACTAGGTAAAGAATTAGAGTTGTTTACATTTTCGCAAAAAGTTGGTGCTGGTTTACCATTATGGTTACCAAAAGGTGCTGCTTTGCGATCTCGTTTAGAAAACTTTTTAAAAGCTGCACAGAAAAAAGCTGGTTACGAAATGGTAATGACACCACATATAGGTCAGAAAGATTTATATGTAACTTCTGGACATTATGAAAAATATGGAGAAGACAGTTTCCAGGCGATAAAAACTCCAAAAATGGATGAAGAGTTTTTGCTAAAGCCAATGAACTGTCCACACCACTGTGAAGTATACAACTTTAAACCTTATTCATATAAAGACTTGCCAAAGCGTTTTGCTGAATTTGGTACAGTATATAGGTATGAACAAAGTGGAGAGCTACATGGCTTAACTCGTGTACGAGGTTTTACGCAAGATGATGCTCATATTTTTTGTACACCAGCACAATTAGACCAAGAGTTTAAAGAGGTAATCGATTTGGTATTGTATGTTTTTGGCTCTTTAGGTTTTGAAGACTTTACAGCACAGGTTTCTATACGTGATATGAAAAACCTAGATAAATATATAGGTGATGCTGATACTTGGGAAATTGCAGAACAAGCAATTATAAATGCTGCAAAAGACAAAGATTTAGATTTTGTGATTGAAGAAGGCGAAGCAGCCTTTTATGGGCCAAAGTTAGACTTTATGGTAAAAGATGCTTTAGGCAGAAGTTGGCAATTAGGAACGATTCAAGTAGACTATAATTTACCAAAACGTTTTGATTTAACCTATACAGGATCAGACAACCAGTCTCACAGACCTGTTATGATACACAGAGCACCATTTGGTTCTATGGAACGATTTATAGCGGTATTGTTAGAACATACAGGTGGTAATTTTCCACTTTGGCTAACTCCAGATCAAGTTATCTTACTGCCAATCAGTGATAAATATCAAAAATATTCAGAAAAAGTTTTAGAATCGTTAGAAAATTCCGAAATTCGCGCCCTCGTAGATAACCGAAGTGAAAAAACGGGACGTAAAATACGAGACGCAGAAGTTAGCAAAATACCATTTATGGTTATTGTAGGTGAAAAAGAAGCCGAAAACGGAACCGTTTCTGTAAGAAAACATGGAGAGGGTGACATTGGAACATTTACAATTGAAGAATTTATTTCTTTAATTAAAGAAGAAGAAGATAAAACATTAAAGAAATTTTAATTAATTTTGAAATTCGAAATAAAACAAAAGGTTGAAAAAGCAACCACAAGTTAAATTTAAAATTTATAAGTCATAGCAATACGTAGAAGCAGGTCAAGAAGGCCATTAAGAGTAATCAAAGAAGATCAACATAGAATTAATGAAAAAATAAAATATGTTGACGAAGTTCGCCTTGTGGGCGACAATGTAGAAATTGGTGTATATCCTTTAGAAAAAGCTAAAGAGTTAGCCAAAGAACAAGAATTAGATTTGGTAGAAATTTCGCCAAAAGCTAAACCTCCTGTTTGTAAAATAATTGATTACAAGAAATTCTTGTATGAGCAAAAGAAACGTGAAAAAGCCTTAAAAACTAAAGCTACTAAGGTTACCATTAAAGAAATACGTTTTGGACCGCAAACAGATGAGCATGATTATGAATTTAAAAAGAAACATGCCATAAAGTTTTTACAAGATGGTGCTAAATTAAAAGCATTTGTATTCTTTAAAGGACGTTCTATTATTTTTAAAGAACAAGGGCAAATACTTTTATTAAAGTTAGCACAAGAATTAGAAGAGTATGGTAAAGTTGAGCAATTACCAAAATTAGAAGGTAAACGTATGATTATGTTTATTGCTCCCAAAAAAGGAAAATAAGCGTTTTTAAAGTTAAAAGTTTTTAAAATTAAAAAGTTGAGATTGCACTTAACTTTACTTTTTATGAGCTTTCTTACTTTTTTAACTAAAAATAATAAGCAAGATAAAAACGAAGGAGAGATGCCTAAAATGAAAACCAAATCTAGCGCCAAAAAACGATTTAAAGTTACTGGTACTGGAAAAATTAAAAGAAAGCACGCGTTTAAAAGTCACATCTTAACAAAGAAGTCTAAAAAACGTAAATTAAAGTTAACTCATGATACTTTAGTACACAAGTCTGATGAGGCTAACATTAAACAACAATTAAACTTAAAATAAGTTTAACAGGGAATTTTATTATTAACCATGTAATGTAGCAATTAAAGTCATTTTTAATTAAAAGTACGTTTGTAGCGTCGCTCTTTACAAAACACATTGAAATTATGCCAAGATCAGTAAATTCAGTAGCCTCAAGAAATAGAAGAAAAAAAATCTTGAAGGCAGCAAAAGGTTACTTTGGACGTAGAAAAAACGTTTATACAGTAGCAAAAAACGCGGTTGAAAAAGGTATGCTTTATGCATATAGAGACCGTAAAAACAATAAGAGAAACTTCCGTTCTTTATGGATTGTGCGTATTAACGCTGCAGCTCGTTTGCACGGAATGTCTTACTCTCAGTTTATGGGGAAAGTTAAAGCTAACAATATCGAATTAAACCGTAAGGTTTTAGCAGATTTAGCTGTAAACAACCCAGACGCTTTTAAGGCAGTTGTAGAAAAAATTAAATAATTATAAATTACTTGCTTATAATAAAAACCCAAACAAATTTGTTTGGGTTTTTTTAGTACTTTTATTCTTTAAAACAAACACCCTATCTCTAATGAAAATAGAAGCTCTAATTGCATCCATATTTTTTATAAGTGTATTTTCTTTTGCGCAAGAAAACAACACACAAAAGAACACATTAAATAGACAATTTAATGAGATTTACAAAACTTCTAACAGCTATCAAACCTATAAAGTTATTAGTAAAAACAAGTTTTTAGAGTTAAACCAAAATGTTTTAGACTCTTTAAAAGAATTAAAAAATAGTATAGTAGAAAAAAACAAACAACTTTCAGAGAAGGGAAATACTATAAAAACCACTCAAGAAAATTTAACTTCAATACAAATTGCTTTACACAAAGCCAAAGAAAAAGAAAACTCCATTTCTCTATTTGGTTTACAACTCAATAAACTTACTTATAATTTAATCTTATGGTCTATAATACTCGGTCTTTTATTGGCTTTATTATATTATATTTTTAGATTTAACAGAAGTAATATACTAACTAAAAAAGCACAAAGTAGTTTATTAGATGTAGAGCATGAGTTTGACAAACACAGAAAAAAGTTTTTAGAAAGAGAACAAAAATTGAGAAGACAATTGCAAGATGAAATTAATAAACAAAGAAACATATAATTTATAAAGATTATCATATTCCTTAATTACTTTAAAAAAACACAATAAATCAGCATAAAAATAGCAATAATTAGTTTTTTTTTATTAAAACAATAATAATTTTTAATACCCAAAAAATCTTTCTTAATATTTTGTAAGTTAGCAGTATGTTTTATATCTTTTAGGAATAAAACCATTAGAAACACTAACCTAAAATTACAAACTGTTTTATGAAAGCTCTTTTCTATACAAGAGAATTTCCACCTTATGTTTATGGAGGCGCAGGTGTTCATGTAGAATACCTTGCAGATGAATTATCAAAATTAATGAACGTTGACGTTCGAAGTTTTGGAGATCAAGAATCTACATCAGATAATTTAAGCGTAAAAGGGTTTCCTTTTGAAAATGCTATTTTTGATAATACACATGATAAACTAAAAGCGGTACTAAAAACCTTGAGCACTTGTATTCATATGAATGCAGAACCTACAGATGCAGATGTTGTACATTGCCACACCTGGTATGCACAATTTGCAGGTATTATTGCAAAACTTTGCTATGGTATTCCTTTAGTAATTACAACCCATTCTTTAGAACCCTTAAGACCTTGGAAAAGAGAGCAACTAGGACGTGGTTACGATGCGTCTTCTTGGGTAGAAAAAACTGCTATAGAAATGGCAGATGCCATTATTGCTGTTTCTAAGGAAACTAAAGTAGATGTTTTAAAACATTTTAATGTTGATAAAAACAAAGTAAAGGTTATCTATAATGGAATTAACCTGAAAGAATATGTGGTTACAAAAGATACCTCTACTTTAGAAGCATACAACATAGACAAAAACAAACCTTATGTACTTTTTGTAGGAAGAATAACCAGACAAAAAGGAATTATTCATTTAGTAAATGCTATAAAATATATAGATAAAGATACACAAATAGTGCTTTGTGCAGGTGCACCAGACACCAAAGAAATTGGTAAAGAAATGGAAGACGCCGTAAACGAAGCTAAAAAAGATAGAGATACTATTATTTGGATAGACAAGATGCTTAGTAAGCAAGAGGTTATTCAATTATATTCTCATGCAGATGTATTTTGTTGCCCCTCTATTTACGAACCTTTTGGCATTATTAATATTGAGGCTATGGCTTGCGAAACTGCTGTAGTTGCAAGTGCTGTTGGTGGTATTAAAGAAGTGGTTGTGCAAAATGAAACAGGTATTTTAATTGATTTAGAACAACAAAAAGAAGCTCCTTTTGAGCCTGTATACCCAGATAAATTTGCTCAAGATTTAGCAAATGGTATTAACAAAGTAATAAACAACCCTAGCTTAAAAGAAACTATGGCAAAAAAAGGAAGACAGCGTGTAGAAAATCATTTTGACTGGGCTTCTATTGCAAAACAAGTTGAAGAACTATATAAATCTCTAAAAAAATAAGTTATGATTAATGACAAAGTATTAGGAATTATTTTAGGTGGTGGCCAAGGATCTAGATTATACCCACTAACCAAAGACAGATCTAAACCCGCTGTACCAATTGCTGGTAAATATAGATTGGTAGATATTCCTATTTCTAATTGCATCAATTCAGATATTAAAAGAATGTATGTGTTAACCCAATTTAACTCGGCTTCTTTAAACGCTCACATAAAAAATACTTACCACTTTAGTTTTTTTAGCTCTGCTTTTGTTGATGTATTAGCTGCAGAACAAACCATTCATAGTGACAAATGGTTTCAAGGAACAGCAGATGCAGTAAGACAAAGTATGCATCACTTTTTACAGAACGATTTTGAATATGCGCTTATACTTTCTGGAGACCAATTGTATCAAATGGATTTTAATGATATGATTGATAAGCACGAAAAAAGTGGCGCAGAAATATCTATTGCAACCTACCCTGTTACTGCAAAAGATGCTACTTCTTTTGGGTTACTAAAAACCAATAATGAGAATATTATTACATCATTTATAGAAAAACCTGGTAAAGAATTATTGTCAAATTGGACCTCTGATGTTGGTGATGACATGAAAGCACAGGGTAGAGATTATTTAGCATCTATGGGAATCTATATTTTTAATAGAGACCTACTAAAAAAATTAATGGAAAATCCTGACACCAATGATTTTGGTAAAGAAATTATACCACAAGCTATAGAAAACCACAAAACTTTAAGTTACCAATATGAAGGTTATTGGGAAGATATAGGTAACATTGATTCCTTTTTTGAAGCAAATATTGGTTTAACAGATGATGTACCTCAATTTGATTTATACAATGAAAAAGGGGTATATACCAGAGCACGTATTTTACCCACTTCTAAAATATCGGGTTCTATTTTAAACAAAGCTGTTATTGGTGATGGTTGTATTATACAAGCAGAAAAAATTGAACGCTCTGTAATTGGAATTCGTTCTAGAATTGGAAAAAATTCACTAATTTCTAACACCTATATGATGGGTAATGATTACTATGAAACTTTAGAAGAAGTTGAAAATAATAATATAGAAATACTAATGGGAATTGGAAACAGGTGCTACATACACAATTGTATTGTAGATAAAAACTGTAGAATTGGTGACGATGTTAGAATAAATGGAGGACGACATATTGAGGATATAGAAACAGATACATACATGGTTAAAGACGGTATTGTTGTTATTAAAAAAGATGCCATTATTGCCAAAGGAACTATTATTGGATAATCTAAATCTTATTTTTTTAAAGAATTAAATTCATGCAAAATCAGAGTAGAATTGTTATAGAAAATGTTACTCCACAGATTAATTGTGGTAACATATTTATAAAAAGGGTTGTCAACGAAATTGTAAATGTATCAGCAGATGTTTTAGTAGATGGACATGATATTATAGAAGCTAGCTTACTTTTTAAACACGAAAAAGAAAGAAAGTGGAGCGAAACCAGAATGTCTGCCACTTCAAATGATGTCTATATTGCAAGTTTTAAAACAGCAAAACAAGGTTTTTATTCATATAAATTAGAAGGTTGGGTAGATTATGCTTTAAACTGGCAACATGGTATTGTCAAAAAAATAGAAGACAATCAGCTTGTAAAATCTGAACTTTTAGAAGGAGCAGAAATATTAAAAACGCTACTAAAAAAAACAAATAAAAACACTGCTAAATACTTAAAACATTTAATAACTATTTTTAAAAATAATGATAGTTATAAAGAAGCTATAAGCGAGGTTACCAGTAAAAGACTACAAATAATTTTTATAGAAAACCCTACAAAATTCCTAAAAAATGAAACACAAGAATTTAAGGTTTATGTAGATAGAAAAAAAGCCCAATTTAGTACTTGGTATGAGTTTTTTCCGCGTTCAGCGTCTGAAGAAGCTAACGAACATGGTACATTTAAAGACTGCCATAAATTACTGCCAAGAATTGCAGATATGGGTTTTGACACCCTATACTTTCCGCCTATTCATCCAATTGGTCAAATAAATAGAAAAGGAAAAAACAATACTACAAAAGCAAAAAATGATGATGTAGGATCTGCTTGGGGAATTGGCTCTAAACACGGTGGCCACAAAGATATTCACCCAGAGTTAGGTAGTATAGATGATTTTAAAGCTTTGATTACTGATGCTAAAAATCAAGGAATAGAAGTTGCAATGGATTATGCTTTACAAGCTGCTCCAGATCATCCTTGGGTAAAAGAACATCCAGAGTGGTTTAAATGGAGACCAGATGGCACAGTACAATATGCAGAGAATCCTCCAAAAAAATATCAAGACATTCTTCCAATTTATTGGGAAAATGACAGTTATAAAAATTTATGGAAAGAATGTTTAGACATTCTATTATATTGGATAGATTGTGGAATTACTATTTTTAGAGTAGACAATCCACATACAAAACCCTATTATTTTTGGAATTGGGTAATTGCTGAAGTGAAGAAAAAACATCCAGACGTGTTGTTTTTAGCAGAAGCCTTTACACGCCCTAAAATAATGCAACAACTTGCAAAACAGGGTTTTACACAATCTTACACGTATTTTACTTGGAGAGAGTCTAAACACGAACTTACAGAATATGTAAATGAGTTAACGCAAACAAATCAAAAAGAATACATGCGACCTAATTTTTGGCCAAATACGCCAGATATTAATCCTTATCATTTACAAGGCGCAAACGAATCTAAATATTTACAACGTTATGTTTTAGCGGCTACTTTAAGCTCTAATATTGGTATTTACGGTCCTGTTTTTGAGCAAATGATTAGCGAAGCTGTTCCTGGAAAAGAAGAATATCACATGTCAGAAAAGTTTCAGATATGTCATTATAACTGGCAGTTAGAAAACAAGTTAACAATATTTATTAAAACCATTAATACTATCCGAAAAGAGAACGAATCTTATCAACAAACAAATAATATAAAGTTTTGTTTTATAGAAAATGATAATTTAATTGCTTTTTATAAATGGAATGATGACAAAACTAACGAAACATTAACTGTTGTTAGTTTAGACCCATACTACAAACAAACAGGTACCATACAATTACCTCTAGCAGAATTAGGCATACATCATGGACATACGGTTCAAGTAAAAGATTTAGTGACTAGCAATAGCTATAACTGGCAAAATGAATGGAATTATATAGAATTACACCCAACATTACCCTTTCATATGTTTAAAATAAAAAAATAATATTTAATAAAAATTTCTTATTGGGTTATGAATTAAAACTCTCGTCCTCAATGGGCAGTAATTTCTTTAAAAGGAATTGCAAACATCATCAATCATTAAAATATGGCAAATACAATAGCTTACAGTCTTTTTACAGACTTTGATATAAATTTATTTAAAGCAGGAAAACATTATAAACTTTACGAAAAATTTGGTTCGCACATCGTTACAGTAGATGGGGTAACAGGAACCTATTTTGCAGTTTGGGTACCAAGTGCAAAATCTGTAACGGTAATTGGCGATTTCAATTTTTGGATAGAAGGAGAACATCCTTTAAATGTAAGATGGGATGATAGTGGTATTTGGGAAGGCTTTATCCCTAATGTTGGTATTGGTAGTATTTATAAATATAAAATACAAAGCAGTCATGATGATGTAAAAACAGAAAAAGCAGATCCATTTGCAAAAAAGTGCGAACATCCCCCAAAAACTGCCTCTGTAGTTTGGGAAGATAATTACAGCTGGAAAGACAACAAATGGATGAACAATCGTAAAAAAAATAATGCCTTAGACGCTCCTTATTCTGTATACGAAGTTCATTTAGGTTCTTGGAAACAAAAAAATGGAAACGACTTTTTAACTTATGAGGAATTTGCAGAAGATTTGGTAAACTATGTAGCAGATATGAATTTTACACATGTAGAATTAATGCCTGTTATGGAGTACCCATATGATCCAAGTTGGGGATACCAATTAACAGGATATTTTGCGCCAACTTCTCGCTTTGGAAATCCAGATGGTTTTAAGTTTTTAGTGGATGCGTTTCATAAAAAAGGAATTGGTGTAATTTTAGATTGGGTTCCTTCACATTTTCCATCAGACGATCATGGTTTAGGCTTTTTTGATGGCTCTCATTTATACGAACATCCAGATAGAAGAAAAGGATATCACCCAGATTGGAAAAGTCTTATTTTTAATTACGGTAGAAACGAAGTTAAATCTTTTTTAATTAGTAATGCAATTTATTGGTTAGACCAATATCATGCAGATGGTTTAAGGGTAGATGCTGTAGCTTCTATGTTGTTTTTAGATTATTCTAGAGAAGATGGCGAATGGGAACCAAATGAATTTGGAGGAAGAGAAAACTTAGACGCCATTAATTTTATGAAAGAGATGAATACGGCTGTCTATGAGAATTTTCCCGACGTACAAACCATAGCTGAAGAATCAACATCATTCCCAATGGTTTCTAGACCCATATATTTAGGTGGTTTAGGTTTTGGTATGAAATGGATGATGGGTTGGATGCATGACACTTTAGAATATTTTGCCAAAGAACCTATTTATAGAAAACATCATCAAAACGATTTAACATTTAGTTTAAATTATGCGTTTACAGAAAACTTTATGTTGCCTCTGTCTCATGATGAAGTTGTGTATGGTAAAAAAGCCATTGTAGATAAAATGCCTGGTGATGAATGGCAAAAATTTGCAAATCTACGTTTATTGTATAGTTTTATGTACACACACCCTGGTACGAAATTAATTTTTCAGGGAGGTGAATTTGGTCAAACCAAAGAATGGAATTTCCAACAAAGTTTAGATTGGCATTTACTTGAGTATAAAGTACATGAAGGGGCACAGAAATGCGTAAAAGAATTAAACAAACTTTATAGAAAAGAAAAAGCATTTCATCAAAAACAATTTACAGCAGAAGGTTTTGAATGGATTGATCATGGAGACCATGAAAACTCTGTATTATCTTATATAAGAAAAGGAGAAAACGAAAAAGATACCATTATTATTATTTGTAATTTAACTCCAATACCAAGAGAAAACTATAGAGTTGGTGTACCCAAACAAGGCACTTTAAAAGAGATTTTTAATAGTGATACTAGAGATTTTTCTGGTAGCGGAAATTACAAAAACACTAAAATAAAAGCAGACAAAACCACTTGGAATAATAGAGAAAATTCTGTCGAATTAAATTTACCTCCTTTAGCCATGATTGCTTTAAAATATCAATAAAAAAAAGATGAAAATTTAGCGCTATAAATTACTGCTACATTGGTAATTTATAGCACTGTATTTTTATAACTTCCAAAAAAAACATTGCTATTTTTATTAGATTCTAAATAATATTTTCATCTGTAAATTATTCTTTTTTTTAGGTTACTTTAGTAACTTTAAAAAAATAGTTTACAAAAAGAATATTGTCGTAAAAACAATATTTACAGTTAATTCTATTAGAAACTATTACGATTTTTACCACATTAAAAACAAGCAAATATTATGATTGTTAATACGGAACTAGAACAAAAAGGAAACCTTTTTCCATCAGAAATAATAAATTACCATAAAGATGTAGATAAACTATATTTTACTACAAAAAACAATGTTATTTTAGAAGTTACAGTGGTTAGAGATAGTGTAATTCGCTTTAGATATAGTACAACTGGTAAGTTTGAAAAAGATTTTTCATACGGGGTTACCATACACGCAAGTAGAGGGTACAACAAACTTAAAGTAACTGAAGATAAAACGCATTATAAAGTTACTACTTCTAAGCTAATTTGTTTGATAGAAAAAGTAAGCTTACAAATTAGTTTATACGATGCTATTGATAACAAATTAATAAATGAAGATGAAATTGGTTTTCATTGGGAAGAAAGTTATGAGTTCGGTGGAGATATTGTAAAAATGAGTAAAGTTTGCCAAAAAGCAGAAAGTTTTTATGGTTTAGGAGACAAGCCTGTAGATGTAAACATGAAAGGAAAACGTTTCGAAAACTGGGCAACAGACTCTTACGCTTTTGGTAAAAACACAGACCCTATTTATAAAGCAATTCCATTTTATACAGCTATACAAAACAATAAATCGTATGGTATTTTCTTTGATAATACTTTTAAAACACATTTCGATTTTTCTCATGAAAGAAGAAATGTAACAAGTTTTTGGGCCCAAGGTGGAGAAATGAATTACTACTTTATTTATGGCCCAAAAATGGATGATGTCGTAAAAAACTACACAGACTTAACCGGTAAACCTCATGCATTGCCTCCATTATGGGCTTTAGGATTTCATCAATGTAAATGGAGTTATTATCCAGAAAGTAATGTTAAAGAAGTTACCAAAACATTTAGAGACCTTAAAATACCTTGTGATGCTATTTATTTAGACATTGATTATATGGATGGTTTTAGATGTTTTACTTGGGATAAAAATTATTTTCCAGACCCAAAAAGAATGGTAAAAGAGTTAGAAGATGATGGCTTTAAAACGGTTGTAATTATAGATCCAGGTATTAAAATAGATTTAGAATACGATGTTTTTAAAGAAGCATTAGATAAAGATTATTTCTGTAAACGTGCAGACGGCCCATACATGAAAGGTAAAGTTTGGCCTGGAGAATGTTATTTTCCAGATTATACAAGACCAGAAGTTAGAGACTGGTGGTCTGGTTTGTTTAAAGAACTAATAGAAGATATTGGTGTAAAAGGTGTTTGGAACGATATGAACGAACCTGCTGTAATGGATGTGCCAAATAAATCTTTTCCAGATGATGTGCGTCATGATTTTGATGGAAATCCATGTTCTCATAGAAAAGCACATAATATCTATGGTACACAAATGGCACGCGCAACCTATCATGGTTTAAAAAAATATGCATATCCAAAAAGACCTTTCGTAATTACAAGATCTGCATATGCTGGTGCACAAAGATATACGTCTACTTGGATGGGAGATAATGTAGCAACTTGGGAACATTTAGCTATTGCTAACAACCAAGCACAAAGAATGGCAATGTCTGGTTTTTCTTTTGCAGGTAGTGATATTGGTGGTTTTGCAGAACAACCTCAAGGAGAATTATTTGCAAGATGGATTCAATTAGGTGTGTTTCATGCTTTTTGTAGAGTACATTCTTCTGGTGATCATGGAGACCAAGAACCTTGGGTTTTTGGTGATGAAATAACAGATATTGTTAGAAAGTTTGTCGAGTTAAGATATCAACTTTTACCTTATTTATATACTGCTTTTTGGAATTATATAACAGATGGCTCTCCAATACTTAAATCTTTGGTTTTATATGATCAAGAAGATCAACAAACACATTACAGAAGTGATGAGTTTATTTACGGAGAACAAATTTTAGTTTGCCCAATACAAGAACCAAATGCCAAAGGAAGAAGAATGTATATACCAAGAGGTAAATGGTATAATTTCTGGACAAATGAAGCGGTTATTGGTGGCAAAGAAATATGGGTAAATGCAGATATAGACAGCATGCCAATTTTTATAAAAGAAGGTGCAGTAATACCTAAATATCCAGTACAACAATATGTTGGCGAGAAAAAATTTAATGAAATTACCTTAGATGTTTACTATAAAGAAGGTAAAGAAACTTCTAAATTATATGATGATGCTCATGATGGTTATGATTATAGAAAAGGAAGATTTAGCTTGCGTTCTTTTAAAGTAACAGGTAAAAAAGATGAATTTATTTTACAACAACACAAACGTGGAGATTTTGATGCAGAATATAAGAACTTTAACATTGTATTTCATAACTTACCTTTTGTTGTAAAATCTTTACAAATAGACAATGTAGAGGTTCCTATAGATAAAAGTTTCACAAAAACACAGTCTATCTCTATAAATAAAGAGTTTACAGAACTACATTTAATTGCAGAATAAAAATTATCTTTCAAAAAAAAAGCGGCTATGTTTTACCCTAAACATAGTCGCTTATCATTATAAGTTTAATTCATAAATATTCTAATTACTTAAAAATATTCTTTTCATCATTTTTTCTGAAAGCAAATACTTTTAGAGTTATTTTTTTGTTTTTCCTTATTATTTTAAAACTGCTATTAACGATTACTATCAAGGTAATTTTTATACGAATAATAACCATTTTAGTTTTTTTTTTAAAACGCTTATGAACCCTATAAATTTTACGGTTATCTTTTTTTATTTTCAAATCAAAAACACATTCAATCTAAGTATATAATTTATTCATTTACTGTAAAGAGTAACTCATTTAACAATTCAGTTTTCTAAACTTTGTAAAAAAGTCTTAAATTTGACGTATCATTTGTTTAAATTTATTTATGAAAAATATTTTTCCGTTACTACTATTCATTTTTACAATTACATTTAGTAAAGCACAAAATAAAATAAATTGGCTTTCTTTTGAAGAAGGTATAGCACAACTTAAAAAAGAGCCAAAACCATTATTGATAGATGTGTATACAGATTGGTGTGGTTGGTGTAAAAAAATGGATGTAACAACCTATTCAAATCAAACAATTATACAAGCTATAAATGATAATTTTTACGCTATTAAATTAAATGGGGAAGAAAAAGAAGACATTACTTTTAAAGATTATACATTTAAGTTTAAAGAGAATGGTAGACGTGGTTATCATGAACTGGCAGCTGCCTTAATGAATGGTAAACTAAGTTTTCCTACAACCATATTTTTAACAGATAATGCAGAGGTTTTACAAAGCATACCTGGTTATTTAGACAAAATAAAGCTTGAAAAGATTATAGCTTATTTTTCTTCTAAAAATTATAAAAAGACAAAATGGGAAGATTTTGAAAAAAATTTTAAAAGCAAATTATAAATAACTATTTTAAAACAAAAGCTCCTTTTTGCCCTGTATAATGGAATTTTATTTTGTAAAAAGCTGCAGTTTTACTCCATCTTCTAACATCACTTTTGTAATTAGAACCATCTGCAACAATTGCTAAAGGTTTTAGTTTTATTATTAGTCTTTCCAAATTTATTTTAGGTGAATATTGCAGCACCACAATTGGTTTTACAACATTTTTTAAAGCATAAATACCCAAACTATCTACTATTAATATAGCTTGATTGTTATAATTGATGAAATTTTTAAAATGTACTTTGGTCACTTTTTTTAACTTTTCATGTATCACATAAGGTTTAATTGCTTTAATATCTTTTGATTTTAAGCTATCTAGATTGTACTGAAGAATCAGTTGAGCTCCTGCCCTATTTCCGATAATTCCAGATCTACTTTTATAAAACACTATAAGTTCGTTTTTATTGGCAAGATTTTTCTTCTCGAAAAAATAAACACTTTGTAAAATAATTAGAGAAAACAAAAAATACATTAACCTTTTTGGTGTTTTCTTGATAAGAAATATAACCAAAGAAAAAATAGCAAAATACCAAAACAACATCATTAAGAAAGAAATAGAAATATCTTTAAATAAAAACTGTTCTTGATGAGAAATCCAACTAACAAAACCATTCATAAGTTGAATAATATTGCTATAAATAGTTGCTATAAATTGAGGCAAAATGTTTAACAGTGCTAATAAAATTATAAGAATACCTCCAATTAAAATAGCGCCTAAAAAAGGGATTATTAGTAAGTTTGATAACATAAACAAACCTGGAAACTGATTAAAATAATAAATACTTAAAGGTAAAATTCCTACTTGTGCAGCAATAGAGACTGTAAATAATTGCCAAATTTTATCCATCACAAAAAACTTAGGTTTATAAACAGCATATAATTTTGGTTGCACCCAAATAATACCAAAAACCGCCAAATAACTTAACTGAAAACCTACATCAAACAAAAACATAGGTTTTACAATTAATAGAAAAAACATAGAACTTATTAGGGAGAAAGCAACTACATTTTTTCTTTTAAATAATTGGCCAACTACCAAAAAAGTAAACATGGTAACTGCTCTAACTACAGATGCAGAAAGACCTGCAATAAAGGCAAACATCCATAGAAACAAGACAATTATAGCTGATTTTATATAAACGCCATTTTTAATATTTTCTATCGGTTTTAATAAAAATGATAAGATCAATAACAAAATACCTACATGCAAACCAGAAACAGCCAAAAT
This sequence comes from uncultured Polaribacter sp., assembly GCF_947503855.1. Lineage (GTDB taxonomy): Bacteria > Bacteroidota > Bacteroidia > Flavobacteriales > Flavobacteriaceae > Polaribacter. The sequence continues at coordinate 15,725 of NZ_CANNFF010000015.1, forward strand.
ATGAATAGCACCTGCATTTGCATAATCTGTAAGTAATTCTTTAGAAACATCTTGCCTTTGCCCTAATAACAAAGCACTAATTACTGCAAACTCATCATCTTTAAAATGATACTTTAGTAAATATTTTTGGATGTGTTCTCTAAATTGCGCTGCCAAACCTACTAATGTAACAGTGCTTTTGCTTACTATAAAAATATCGCTAGAATTTATAAAAACCTGATGCTCGACACCTTGTTTTGCTAAATAAGCTTTGTAATTAAATTGATAGGGATTTAAAGGCAGAATTAATTCTTTAAAAATGGGTTTTACTAAAAACTCATCATCTATATAAAGTCTGTGTTTTAGCGAATCTTTTTCTAAATTTAAAAGTACTTCTCCTTTGGTTTTAGTATTGGCAACTTGCTGAACCTCTGCAATATATTTTTGATAATATAACCCTGGTTTTAAAACTTTTTTAATTTTAAAAATCGCAAAATTATTAGATGTAATGTGTTTTTTAAAATAGCTTTTATAATTCGATGAATTACTTAAAAATACAGATGAAATACCTAAAAAGAAAAACAATATAAAAGCAACAATTGTTATGGTTTTTCTATTGTTAAGTATGATGAAGATAGCAGTTAAAACTAATAAAATTAGCCATTTACAACTAAAATTTAATTCCCAAAAATGGTTGTAAAACTCAATTAAAATTCCGAGAATAAAAAACAATAGAAGATGAAAAGGAGTATATTGTAGTAAGTTTTTCATAGCAACCGAAAGTTACTAAAAAATTACAATATTTTTTTTGGCTTTTACAAAGGCTTTATTCAGGTATTTTTCTAAAAATGAATAAACGATATCTGCTCTAAAACGCATTGTATGGATAAAACTTAAAACACCATTTTTTTTTACCACCAAATCGATAGCGAACTCTTTTTATTTTAAGAGATTTCTTTTAAAGCATTTACAATTTTTGTAGCCACTTTTTTAGAAGCACCTTTACCTCCTAGTTTTTTCTCTAATTCAAAATAGTTTAAAAATAATTGTTCTCTATTTTCTGGCTTTAAAATTTTAGATAATTCCTTTTTTAGATTGTGCTTGTTAAAATCATTCTGAATTAATTCTTTTACCACCTCTTTATCCATTATTAAGTTTACCAAAGAAATAAATTTTAACGTAATAATTCTTTTTGCAATTTGGTAAGATATATAGCCACCTTTATAACAAACAACTTGAGGCACTTTAAACAAGGCTGTTTCTAATGTAGCTGTTCCAGAGGCTACTAATGCTGCATAAGAAACGCTCAATAAATCATAAGTTTTATTATTGATAAAAGCTATTTCTTTTAAACCAATAATATGTTTATAAAAAGAAAAATCTTGACTTGGAGCACCAGCAATTACAAATTGATAATCCGAAAAATCATCTACTAAAGAAACCATTACAGAAAGCATTTTGGTAATTTCTTGTTTTCTACTACCAGGTAAAAGTGCAATTATTGGCTTATCTCCTAATTGATGTTCTTCTCTAAACTTGGTTAAAGAAACTTGTTTTCTACCTGCAATTGCATCAATTAAAGGATGCCCAACAAAAGAAACCTCATAATCGTATTTGTTATAAAAATCTTTTTCGAAAGGTAATATTACAAATAATTGGTCTATATCTCTTTTAATGTCTTTAACCCTGCTTGCTCTACTTGCCCAAACTTGAGGAGAAATGTAATAATTTGTTTTAAATCTGTTTTCTTTTGCCCATTTAGCAATACGCAAATTAAAACCAGAATTGTCTATAAAAATAATTACATCAGGATTAAATTTTAATATGTCTTTTTTACAAAGTTTTATGAATCCTACAATTTTTAAGAGGTTGGTAATCACCTCAAAAAAACCCATAAAAGCTCTTTCTTTATAATGACTAACTAAAGTACCTCCAACTGACTGCATAAGATCTCCACCCCAAAAGTGGATGTTTGCATCTTTGTCATTTTTATACAATTCTTTCATTAAATTAGAACCATGCAAATCTCCAGAAGCTTCACCAGCAATTATGTAATATTTCATTTTAAAAAAACTTTAAAATTAAGGTTAATAGAGCAATCGCTATAGTTGCTAAAAGTACTCCTTTTGCTCTTGCGTCTTGTTTCTTTTTAATAAAAATAAAAAACACAAATAAGTTAGGTATAGCTGCTAATGATAATACTTTCCCATACAAGTTTCTTTCTTCAATCATTATTAATGTATCTTGAAAACTAAATTTAGAAAAATACTCTAAATACAAGAAAACACCACCAAAAGTGGCCAAAATGGCTACTAAAAAACCGATTAAGATATCTTTTTTTACAGTTCCCAAGAATTTAATTTTTGTATCATGTGATGAGCCGTCATATCAAACTGTACTGGCACCAAAGAAACAAAGCCATTTTCTAAAGCATATATATCTGTATCTTGTCCTTTATCTTTACTTACAAAAGCTCCAGAAAGCCAATAATATTCTTTTCCAAAAGGATTTTTACGTTTATCAAAATCTTCTTTCCAATAGCCATTTGCTTGTCTGCAAACTTTTACACCTTTAATTTCTTCTTTCTTTAAATTAGGTATATTTACATTTAAAACTACCCCTTCTGGAATACCATTTAACAGCGCATTTAAAGTAATATTTTTCACATATTCTTCTGAAGGTTTAAAATCTGCATGCCATTTAAAATCTAATAATGAAAAACCAATTGCAGGAATCCCTTCTATACCAGCTTCTATAGCTGCACTCATGGTTCCAGAATAAATAACATTAATAGATGAGTTTGCACCATGATTTATACCTGAAACACATAAATCTGGCCTTCTGTTTAAAATTTCGCTAACCGCCATTTTAACACAATCTGCAGGAGTACCAGAACAGGTATACTCTAATTGTGGGCCATTATCTATTTTTATAGGGTTACAAGTTAACACATTATCTACTGTAATAGCATGTCCCATGCCACTTTGTGGACTATCAGGCGCTACCACAACAACATCACCAATTTTATTCATAATTTTAATTAAAGCCCTTATTCCTGGAGCTGTAATTCCATCATCATTGGTTACTAAAATTAAAGGTTTTTCTTGCATAAAAATTTATTTAATATTTAACTAGCCTAGAAAATTGACACCTATTTATAATACACAAAAGTAATTTATTTAATTCATTTTCTTTTTAACAATTTGTAAAGAATAAACTTATGCTTTTTTACGTATTATTGTTAGAGTTATAATAAATTAATCCAAAAAAAATATAAAAATAACTAGATTCTTTTTTTTTAAATATTTTGGCATTATTTTAGTAACATAAAAATTAAAAGGCATCTAAATCACTATAATCTATATGAACAATCTACAAAAAAACAGCCTACTATTAATAGCTTTTTTGTTGTTATTTAACAATCTAACTTTACAAGCAGAAACCACCCTAAAATCAGATCCTGAAAAGGATAAAATTTTAGTGTATGTTTTAAAAAATATATTAACAAGAGGACATTTTGTTGTAAAGGATATGAATGATGATTTTTCTGAAAAAGTGTATAAAAGCTTTATAGAGGGTTTAGACCCAAGTAAACGTTACTTTACGCAAGATGATTTAAAAGAATTCTCTAAATATAAATATGAAATAGACAACCAACTATTAAAAGATGATGTTTCTTTTTACAATTTAGTTTACAATCGTTTTTTAGAAAAAACTGCAAACGCAAAATCCTATTATGGTGAAATCTTAAAACAACCTTTTAATTTTAATAAAAAAGAAACTATTGATATAGATTATGATAAGATCCCTTTTGCTAAGAACGAAAATAAACTAGTAGACTACTGGCGTAAACAACTAAAATTAAATACGTTAAGCAGAATTCAAAGTGAATTAGAAAAACAAGAAGAAAAACTTAAAAAAGACAAAAAATACAAGAAAAAATCTTTTAAAACTTTAGAAAAAGAAGCTAGAAAAGAAGTTTTAAAAAACATGAATGAATTGTATTTAAGAATAGACGAACTAGAACACGAAGATTGGTTTTCTGTTTTTTTAAACAGTGTAGTAAGCGCTTTTGATCCTCATACAACGTATATGGCACCAAGAATTAAAGAACGCTTTGACCAAGATATGTCTGGTAAATTAGAAGGTATTGGAGCACGTTTATCTAGACAAGGTATTTATACAGAAATAGTAGAATTAGTTTCTGGTGGACCAGCTTGGAAACAAGGTGAACTTGAAGCTGGAGATATTATTTTAGAAGTGGCGCAAGGTGATAAAGACCCATTAGATATTGTAGGCATGCGTTTAGATGATGCCATTAAATTTATTAAAGGTAAAAAAGGTACAGAAGTTAGACTAACTGTAAAGAAAAAATTAGATGGTTCTACAAAAATAATTTCTATTATAAGAGATGTTGTAGAGTTAGAAGAAACATTTGTAAAATCTAGTATTGTAGAAAAAGATGGCAAAAAATATGGTTTAATAGATTTACCTAGATTTTATATAGATTTTTCCGATAGAGATGCAAGAGACTCTGCAAAAGACATGGAAAAAGAAATTGCACGTTTAAAAAGTGAAAACATAGCTGGTTTATTAATCGATTTAAGAAATAATGGTGGTGGTTCTTTACAGACAGCAATACAAATTGCTGGTTTATTTATTAAGCAAGGTCCAGTTGTACAGGTAAAATATAGAGGTCAAGATCCAATTGTTAAAAGTGATGTAGATCCAAAAATGCAATGGGATGGTTCTGTTGTTGTATTGGTAAATGAACTATCTGCATCTGCATCAGAAATTTTTGCTGCAGCCATGCAAGATTATGGTCGTGCTGTAATAATAGGAGGCAATCAAACCTATGGAAAAGGAACTGTACAAAGTGTTATCCCAATAAATAATTTTTATCCTAAATACGAAAAAGATTTAGGTGCTATAAAAATGACAATTCAGAAATTTTATAGAGTTAACGGTGGTTCTACACAAATTGAAGGTGTGTACTCTGATATTGCAATGCCAGACAGGTATAGTTACATGAAGTTTGGAGAAAGAGATCTAGACGGTGCTTTAGTTTGGGACAAAGTTCCACAAGCAAAATATACACAAACCAACTCTTATGAAAACTTCTCTGAAGTAGTTGACAAAAGTAAAACTAGAATTGCTAGCAATACAAAATTCAAGCTTATAAACGAGTATGCAAAATGGTTAAAACAAAATCAAGAAGATACTTCTTACTCTTTAAATTATAAAGATTTTGCTAAAGAAAGTAAAGAGCAAGAACAAGTTGCAAAAAAATATTCAGATGCGTTTAAACACAAATCTAATCTTACTTTTAACTCGCCAAAATACGAGTTACCATTATTAAAAAAAGACAGTGTTTTAGCTGATAAAAGAAATATTTGGCACAAAAATTTATCTAAAGATATTTATGTTGCAGAGGCTTTAAATGTTTTAAAAGATTTAAAGTTAAAAACTAAATTAGAAGTTGTTAAAAAATAAAAATTAACAAAAATATAAATCTGATAAATTAAAAATTTATCGGATTTTTTTAAACCCTAATAAAATATGAGCTTTCAAGTTACTTTTGCTACAAAATGGTCTGATTTTGATCCAAACAGACACATGCGTCATACAGCCTATAATGATTATGCTGCTGAAGTTAGAGTGCGTTATTTTGCAAAATATAATTTCTCAATTCAAAAATTTACCAAATATAACTTAGGCCCTATTTTATTTACAGAAGAAACTTCTTTCAGAAAAGAAATCCATCTAGGAGAAAATATAACCGTTAATTTAAAATTAGAAGGTTTGTCTAAAAGCAACGAACGTTGGAAAATTGTTCATGAAGTTTTTAATGAAGCAGGAAAACTATCTGCCATCATAAAAGTTTATGGTGCTTGGATAGATTTAACCCAAAGAAAATTAACAACACCTCCAGAAGAAACTAAAGAAATGTTTGCCTCTGCTGAAAGAGCTGAAAATTTTAAAATAATCGAATTAAAAAGTTAGATATAAACCTCTATTAGCTTACTTTTTTTAGTTTTCGAAATTAACTCCACAGTATTTACAGCTGCTGGTAATAAAATCGTTTCACCTTTTTTAAGTGGATACGTTTTGTGGTTAGAAATCAATGCTAAATCTCCATCAACACAAATAAAAATTACAAAAGAATCTAAATCAGTATAATCTTTTTTTATACTACCTTCTATAAACAAGATATTAGAGGTAAAATATGGAGAATGCACTAACTTGTTAGAAAAATTCGTTTTTCTATTATACGAAGTTTTGTATTCTTTTTGAGGTTCAAAATTGATAACATCTTTGGCTAAATCGTTGTGCAAATCTCTCAATTTACCAGTTCTGGCATCTACCCTATTGTAATCAAAAATCCTATAAGTAATATCTGAGGTTTGCTGAATTTCTGCCAACAACACACCAGCACCAATTGCATGTACTCTTCCTGTTGGAATGTAAAAAGTATCTCCTTCTGCAACTTTTTCATGATGCATTTTTTCTAAAATAGATCCGTCAGACACTAAAGTATCAAAGTTTTCTTTATCAAATTTCTCATCAAAACCAACAATTAACTCAGCATCTTTGTCAGCTTCCATTACGTACCACATCTCATTCTTTCCAAATGAATCGTAGCGCTCTTTAGCGATTTCGTTACTAGGATGTACCTGAACAGAAAGAGGCTTTTTTGCATCAATAAACTTTATTAATAACGGAAATTTTACTCCAAATTGATTAAAAACTTTAGTCCCTAAAAATTCACCTTTAAATTCTTCTATTAAATAATTTAATGTTTTTCCTTTTAAAAAACCATCTTTAACTAGCGTTTCACTATCTTTTATATCAGAAATTTCCCAAGACTCTCCAATATTCGTTTCAGAATAATCTTTGTTTAAAACCGTTTTAAGTTTTTCACCACCCCATAATCTATAACTAAACACTGGTAAAAATTTTATAGGATATAATTTCATAAAATAAGATTTAAAATGAAAATAGTCGAAGTTAAACACTTCGACTATTAGTTTTGTACAGGCGGAGAGACTCGAACTCTCACACCTCGCGGCACTAGATCCTAAGTCTAGCGTGTCTACCAATTCCACCACGCCTGCAACTTTCCCGAAGAATTCGGGTTGCAAATATAAACAATACTTAGAAACTACAAACTTGTTGCAATAAATTTTTCTATTTTTGAGAAAGAAATTAAAATCTTTACATGAATACAATAAAATCTTATATAGAAAACAATAAAGAACGCTTTTTAAACGAACTCATTGAACTTTTAAAAATCCCATCAGTAAGTGCAGATAAAGCCTTTAAAAAAGATGTTTTAAACACGGCAGATTTTGTTTTAAAAAGTTTAAAAAAAGCAGGCTGTGATAAGGTTGAACTTTGTAAAACACCAGGTTATCCGATCATTTATGGAGAGAAAATTATTGACACAAATTTACCTACAGTTTTAGTTTATGGGCATTATGATGTACAACCTGCAGATCCTATAGATTTATGGCACTCACCACCATTTGACCCCGTAATAAAAAAAACAGAAATACACCCAGAAGGCGCAATTTTTGCACGGGGTTCTTGTGATGATAAAGGCCAAATGTACATGCATGTAAAAGCCTTAGAGTACATGACATCTACTGGCAACTTACCTTGCAACGTAAAATTTATGATTGAAGGTGAAGAAGAAGTAGGTTCTGAAAGCTTGTCTTGGTTTGTTCCTAGAAATAAAGAAAAATTAGCCAATGATGTAATACTTATTTCTGATACAGGGATGATTGCCAATAACATACCTTCAATAACAACCGGTTTACGTGGTTTGAGTTATGTTGAAGTAGCAATTACAGGTCCAAATAGAGATTTACATTCTGGTTTGTATGGTGGTGCTGTAGCAAACCCAATCAACATTTTAACCAAAATGATTGCTTCTTTACATGACGAAAATAATCATATTACGATTCCTGGTTTTTATGATAATGTAGAAGAGTTATCTTTAGAGGAAAGAGCTGAAATGGCAAAAGCACCCTTTTCTAAAGAAGACTATAAAAAATCAATAAATATTGGTGAGATTTATGGCGAAAAAGGATATACTACCAATGAAAGAAACTCTATTAGACCTACATTAGATGTAAATGGTATTTGGGGAGGTTATACTGGTGAAGGGGCTAAAACCGTAATTGCCAGCAAAGCATACGCAAAAATTTCCATGCGCTTGATTCCCAATCAAGATTGGAGAGAAATAACAGAACTTTTTAAAAACCACTTTGAAAGCATTGCTCCAAAAGCAGTAAAAGTAGAAGTAAAACCTCATCATGGAGGACAGGGTTATGTTACCCCTATTGACAATATTGGATATCAGGCAGCAAGTAAAGCGTATGAAACTACTTTTGGTAAAACTCCAATTCCGCAAAGAAGCGGAGGAAGCATACCTATTGTTGCACTTTTTGAACAAGAATTAAAAAGCAAAACTATTTTAATGGGATTTGGGTTAAATTCAGATGCGATTCATTCACCAAACGAACATTTTGGTGTTTGGAACTACTTAAAAGGTATAGAAACAATTCCCTATTTTTATAATTATTTTACAGAATTGCATCACCAAAAATAAATATCTCTAATAATAATTATGGAGTAAATGTAAAAATTGATGTTAGAGAAAAGTAAATAAAATCTAGGTTAAAATGGAACAAGCTTCTTTTGGGTTGATATTATTTTCGATAATTAAATAATTCTTTGATGATTTTTTACAAGAGAAAAAAAAAATCAAAAGTTTATTTAATAAAATAAGCTTTTAAAATATAATCTACTTTTGGGTAATTTTCTTTCAGAAACTTGTTTCCAAGCTTGTTAATTTTACCTTGTTGCCTACCCAATCGATCTCCATAACCATCGTAAAATTTTAATACATTTTCTTGACCTGCAATTACTTTTGCAATAACAGGAAAACCTGTAACACCAGAATACGCCAACTTATCTAACCGTGGATTGTCTTTTAAATTGATAAATATTTGATTGGATCTTGTTTTTACGCCTCCTCTGGCAAAAGCCAAAGTCATAGCATCGTTTTTTCTCATTACAGGTTCGTCTTCAATACCTTTTTGCCAACTTTTATTGATTAAAGAATCGTTATGAATACCAAATTGCGCTACAAAATTGGGTACCACTCTAAAAATAGAAACATCTTGATAATAGTTGTATTTTATCAATTGATACAACCTATCTACACCATTTGGAGACCATTCTCTAACAGCTTCAATATCAAAATTACCTTGTGTAGTTTCAAAGCGTGCTTTAAAGGTTTCTGGTGCTTTTTTTTCTAACCACTTTGTTTTAAACTTCTTAGTTGCACAAGATGATAATAAAATTATAGATGCTAATAAAAAAAGTATTCTTTTCATTATTTGGTGATATTACTGACGATTTAATACAAATATACTTAAAAAGAGGAGTAAATTTTAACGCTACACTTACCTTCTTTCTTTATTTTCTTGTTGTTTTTAGCTATAGAAATATCGCCAATTTTTGCAAAACTAGTTGCCCCAAAAGGCGAGTATGATTTTAAATTAAAAGATCAAGAAACTCCTGTAAAAACTTGAACAAAACAGGAAATAGACCATAAAAAAAGTTATTAAAAGCAGCAAAAAGTGCTCTAAAGCAAAAAGCTGGTAAGTAGGTGCGTTAGCGATTGAAATGGCATCCTTTTTAGTTGTAAGTTCGAGTAAATTTATGAGGAACGAATAAATTTCTATCGAGAACAAGACTAAAAAGATATAATGGAAAGCGCGACCTGAAAGGGAACGCCCAACGTATGGACTGCAATCGAAATGACATTCTACTCTTTTTCTGCCATTTTTTTCACATAATCTGTAATAATAACTATTTGTGTAGGCCCAACTTTACCCTCAATGTATTTTTCATTTTCATGATCTAAAGAAATTCTACGAACTGCTGTACCTTGTTTGGCAACCATACTAGAGCCTTTTACTTTTAAATCTTTTATTAAAACCACAGAATCTCCTGCCTGTAAAATGGCACCATTGGCATCTCTATGAATTATTTTTTCGCTTTCATCTAAATGGTCTCCAGATTCTTTTGCAAAACGAATATCCTCGTCTTCTAAATACATCATGTCTAACAAATCTTGTGGCCAACCTTCTTTTTTCAATCTGTGCAACATTCTCCAAGCCACTACTTTTACAGCTCTAAACTCGCTCCACATAGAATCGTTTAAACAACGCCAATGATTTGCATCTGTATTTTCTGGATTTTCTATTTGATCTACACAAGTTTCGCAAGCTAACAAACTGCCATCTACACCACCTGTAGAAGTTGGTTTTAACTCGTAAATACTTAAATTATTGGTAGCTGCACACAATTCGCATTTATGACCACTTCTGTTTTCTAAATCTTGTTGTAAACTCATTTTTTATGTTGATTGATATTTGGCAAAAGTAACAATTTAATTCAGACTATTATTAGAAGCTATTTCACGCTTTCCATTATATCTTTTTTTGTGAAAAACAAAAAAAGGATGCCATTTCAATCGTGGCTAAACTTGTTTGCTAACTTTGGTTTTATTGAATTTACAAATTGTAATTTCTAAATGAATTTTCTTTATAAGGTCTAAATAACACACAAAATCAAAATTATACAACTTTGAAACTTTGAAACTACTCAATTTCTAAAGAAGTAAATGTAAAAGAAGTACCATCAAACAATCCTTTATCAGACAATTTTAAAGACGGAATAACCAACAAAGCCATAAAAGATAAACTCATATAAGGTGCTTTTAATTGGCTGCCCATTTGTTTTGCTATTTTATCTAGTTCTGCATACGCTTTTCCAATTTCTTCAGCAGATTTATCGCTCATAATTCCTGCTACTGGTAAAGAAACTATTTTTTCTTCTGTGTTATTTACAGTACAAACGCCTCCTCTATTTTTAATGATTAAATTAACAGCTTTACAAATTGCTTCGTCAGAAACCCCCACAGCAATTATATTATGAGAATCGTGGCCAACAGAACTTGCAATAGCACCTTCTTTTAGTCCAAAATTTTTAATAAATGCTATGGATGGCTCAGAATTCTGATAACGATTTACAACCGTCATTTTTAAAATATCTTTTTTAATATTAGAAACTAAATTTCCATTTTTAATAAAGCTTTCTGTTTCAATTTGGTTGGTTACCAACTCGCCATCTAAAACTTCTATTACTCTTATTTTTTGGGCAGAAGATGTAAAGTTAAAATCTTCTACTTTCTTTTTATCTGTTTTAAAGTTATTTAAAACTTCAAAATCAACAGATTTTACAAAACTCTCTCCGTTTTTAGCTACCAACTCACCATTAATATAGGTTTCTAAAACCTTGAATTTTTGTAAATCTTCAACAACAATAAAATCTGCAAAATCTCCTTTTTGTAACAAGCCTACATCTAAATTATAGTGTTTTACAGGGTTTATACAAACTGCTTGTAGTACTTTAAAAACGTCAATATTTTTAGCAACAGCTCTTTCACATAATTGATTAATGTGTCCCAACAACAAATCATCTGGATGTTTATCATCTGAACAAAACATCATATTTTCGAAATGTTCTGGCAATAAATCTATTAAAGCATTAAAGTTTTTGGCTGCAGAACCTTCTCTAATAATTACTTTCATACCTTTTTGCAGTTTCTCTAAAGCTTCCTCGTAAGTAAAACATTCGTGGTCTGTAGAAATGCCTGCTGCAATATATTTGCTTGCATCATCTCCTCTTAATCCTGGTGCATGTCCATCAATGGGTTTGTTATTGTTTTTAGCATGCTGAATCTTAGCTAAAACCTCAGCATCATCAAATAATACACCTGGATAATTCATCATTTCTGCCAAATATTTAATATTAGGATTTTCCATCATCACTTTAATATCGTTGGAATTTATAACAGCTCCTGCACTTTCAAATGAAGTTGCTGGTACACAACTGGGGGCTCCAAAATTAAATTTCAACGGAACTTTTTTTCCGTTTTCAATCATAAAGTTAACTCCATGTACACCTAAAACATTGGCAATTTCATGCGGATCTGAAACTGTAGCAACTGTACCATGTTTTACCGCTATTTTTGCAAATTCAGAAGGGACTAACATAGAACTTTCTATGTGTATATGTGCATCTATAAAACCGGGTAAAATGTAATTTTCACAGTCGTGATTGGTTGCTCTAATTTCTAAAATTCGGTCATTTTCAATCTCAACTTCGCCTTTAAAAATCTTTTTGTTAGCAATATCTACAATGTTTCCTTGTACAATCATTTTAAAACTGTTTTACACAAAACTACAAATAATAAAAAGTAATTTTTAAAATCTAAACCTTTTATTCTATTTTTGATGATGCATAAAAAAAAAGATGTTAGAGGCGTTTAAAAATTGGGCAAAAAATAAGGAATTTTCTTTGCAAGATTTATTTCCAACAGTAGTTAAAAAAAAGGCTATCCACGTAGATTTAAGCATCCATAATACACTTGTAAAAACGATTAACGAGTTTAACAACCTTCCTTATTTTGAAGAAAAATTAGAGGAAATTCAAGATAAAAACCCAACTAAAATTATAGCTGGTGGCTATTTAGAAAAAAGAGCTTTATACACATCTGACAATTACAAAAGAAGCACAAAAACAGGTATTGAAAAAAGAGACACGCATTTAGGTATCGATTTTTGGTTACCTGCTAAAACACCAGTAAATACAGTTTTAGATGGTGAAATAGTCTGTATTACAGACGATAATTTTGAAAAAGGATATGGTGGTTTACTAATTTTAAAACATAAAACCGAAAACAATGTTTTTTATACTTTGTATGGGCATTTATCTCTAGTAAGTATTGCACATCATAAAGTAGGTAATTTCCTAAAAAAAGGAACGGAAATTGGTGTTTTAGGAAATGCTAGTGAAAACGGAAATTGGGTACCTCACTGTATTATACTGAAATAGGTTGACCTTTTTTTAGGTTTAATTTATACGTTCAAACTATTTTTTTAAGCCGTTTAGAA
>NZ_CANNFF010000016.1 GCF_947503855.1 uncultured Polaribacter sp.
TTGTGGTTAAATCAATTTACTGATTTTCAGTAATATGAGCAACTTTTTTATCTTAAATCATAATGCACAACGGGTTACATAATACTTTAAATCAATCATTATTACACTATAAATTGGTGTTTAAGTATTGATACATATACTTATGTAAAAGAGCTTAAATAGGCTTACATTTACTAAATTTATACAATGGACTTATTCTCTTCAGAAACTGTAAAAAACATACTTCCTTTTGATGGCATAACCAATTATCATGGTGTTGTTTTCAATAAAAAGCAGTGCGAATTTTATTACAGAAAACTATTAGAAACCATCGATTGGAAAAACGACGAAGCCATTATTTTTGGTAAGAAAATTATCACTAAAAGAAAAGTAGCTTGGTATGGAGAATCAGCTTTTTCATACAAATATTCAGGAATAATAAAAACGGCAAACATTTTTACAAAAGAGTTGTTACAACTTAAAAAAATAGTAGAAAAACAAAGTGGAGAAACTTATAATTCTTGCTTGCTAAACTTGTATCATTCGGGAGAAGAAGGAATGGCTTACCATTCAGATGGAGAAAAAATGCTAAAAAAAAACGGCGCAATTGCATCACTTTCATTAGGAGCAACACGTAAATTTTCATTTAAACATAAAGAAAACAAACAAAGAATAGATGTAATTTTAGAAAATGGTAGTTTGTTAGTAATGAAAGAAGGTACCCAAACCAACTGGTTACACAGATTGCCTCCAACAAAAAGAGTGCAAGCACCAAGAGTAAATTTAACATTTAGAACCATAGTGATATAGCTTCAAATTTTGTTAGTCTACTTGAGGGTAATCTAGAATTTTTTAATTAGATCTTAATTATGTGTAACTAAAGGTTAGATATTCGAACTTAAATTCATAAATTTCTTACAAAACTTTCCATATTTTTGTAGTAAAATTTTATTCATTGGATACTAACAATCAGCAAACCATAAACTTAAATAAATACATTAGTTCCTCAGGAATTTGTTCTAGAAGAGAGGCCGAAAAATTTATTAACGAAGGTAGAGTTACCATTAATAGCAAACCAACGCAATTAGGTAATAGAGTTGGTAAAAAAGACGTGGTAAAATTAGATGGTAGGTTGGTAAAACCAAAAAACAAAACCCTCTATATTGCATTGAATAAGCCTATAGGAATCGTTTCTACTACAGATGGTAGAGAACCCAATAACATTGTAAAATACATCAATCATCCAGAAAGATTATTCCCAATTGGGCGTTTAGATAAACCATCAGAGGGGCTTATTTTTCTTACCAATGATGGCGATATTGTAAATAAAATTTTACGAGCAGGTAATCATCACGAAAAAGAATATTTTGTTTCTGTAAATAAATCCATTACCCAAGAATTTATTGATAAAATGAGTAATGGAATTCCCATTTTAGGAACTATCACTCAAAAATGTAAAGTCGAAAAAGTAAGCGATAAAATTTTCAAAATTATTTTAACCCAAGGTTTAAATAGGCAAATTCGTAGAATGTGCGAGTATTTAGATTACGAAGTTACCAAGCTAAAAAGAACCCGAATTATGAATGTAGAATTGGGGTATTTACAAACTGGTGATTGGCGCGAATTAACAGAAGATGAAATGAAAGAAATCAACACCATGATTTCCTTGTCTTCTAAAACCGAAGAAGCTTCTTTGCTTAAAGAAAAGCCAAAAGCTACAAAACCGAAAAGAAAATCGGCTCCTGCAAAAAACAATTTTAATAAAAAAAGTGCTGCTTTTAGAAAATCATCGCTAAAAAATAAAAAGAAAAAGTCTGGTTTTTCTTCAAAAAAGAAAAGAAGATTTTAACATCTAATCTTTAAGAACGTTTTAATTTTACAATTCTTAAATAGTCTTATCTTTGCCGACAATGAAATTCGACTTAAAAATAATAGATCCAAAAAGTAAAGCCAGAGCAGGTGTAATTACTACAGATCATGGAGCAATAGAAACACCTATTTTTATGCCAGTAGGCACAGTAGGTACTGTAAAAGGCGTACATCAAACAGAGTTAAAAGAACAAGTAAATCCAGATATTATTTTAGGAAATACTTATCATTTATATTTAAGACCAGGTTTAGATATTTTAGAAAAAGCAGGTGGTTTGCACCAATTTATGAATTGGGATAGAAATATCTTAACAGATTCTGGTGGTTACCAAGTATATTCACTTTCTGGAAGAAGAAAAATAAACGAAGAAGGCGTAAAATTTAAAAGTCATATAGATGGTTCTATGCACTTTTTTACACCAGAAAACGTTATGGAAACACAACGTACAATTGGTGCAGATATTATTATGGCTTTTGATGAATGTACCCCTTACCCATGTGAATATAATTATGCAAAACGTTCTATGCACATGACACATAGGTGGTTAGATAGATGTATTAATCATCTTGAAAAAGTGCCTTATAAATATGGTTATGAGCAAACTTTTTTTCCAATTGTACAAGGAAGTACGTATAAAGATTTAAGAAGACAATCTGCAGAATATATAGCAAACTCCAATCAGCAAGCAAATGCTATTGGTGGTCTTTCTGTAGGTGAGCCAGCAGAAGAAATGTATGCAATGACCGAGGTTGTCACAGAAATATTACCAGAAGACAAACCACGTTATTTAATGGGTGTAGGTACACCTATTAATATATTAGAAAATATTGCTTTGGGTATAGATATGTTCGACTGTGTTATGCCAACTAGAAACGCAAGAAATGGAATGTTATTTACAGCACATGGCACTATTAATATTAAAAATAAAAAGTGGGAAGACGATTTCTCTCCAATAGATGAAATGGGAATTACTCATGTAGATTTAATTTATTCTAAAGCCTATTTACGTCATTTATTTGCTGCCAAAGAAATGTTGGGTAAACAAATAGCTTCTATTCATAATTTAGGTTTTTATGTTTGGTTAACAAGAGAAGCAAGAAAACATATTTTAGCTGGAGATTTTAGAGAGTGGAAAGATAAAATGGTAAAACAAATGGATAAACGACTTTAGATTTCTAGGTTCTAAGTTTAAAATTCAGAATTTAAGTTGGTATATAAAATAAAAAAAAAGCTACGCTTTTGAAAATAATAGATTGGTACATATTAAAACGTTATTTGGTAACATTTTTGTTTACTTTACTCATATTGATACCTATTGCAATAGCTATCGATGTATCTGAAAAAGTAGACAATTTTTTAGAGCATCCCAATTTAGGAATTGCAGAAATTTTAAATGATTATTACCTAAACTTTACCATTTATTATGCCAATACATTTATGCCTTTGGCATTATTTATTGCAGTTATATTATTTACATCTAAACTATCTAATAATACAGAAATTATCGCTATAACCAATGCAAAAGTTTCATTTACAAGGTTGTTATATCCTTATTTTGTAGGAGCTACTTTGGTAACTATTATTTCTTTAGGCATGAATCATTATGTGGTGCCAAATAGTAGTAAGATCAGAAAAAGTTTCGAAAAAAAATACATTAGCAATGCCAAACAAAAAAACGAATTTAAATACGTAAACAATTTTAGTTTGCAACTAACAGATAGTACGTATGTGTTTATTAAAAGTTTTAATACAGAAACAAATGCAGGTTATAATTTTGCTTCAGAAACTTACAATGGTTTAGAATTAAAAACAAAGCTTTTTGCAGATAATATAAAATTCAATCCTAAAGATTCTACATATGCATTAGGAACCTGGCGTTTAAGAAAAGTTTATAAAAACAAAGACAGTATTTTTAGAGGGACTAAATTAGATACGGTATTTAATTTTACACCTAGAGATTTAATTTACAAATCTGCCTTTGCACAAGAAATGCCTTCTGGAGAATTAATTAACTTTATAGATTTATCTAAAAAAAGAGGCGTTAAAAACTTAAACGCATATTTAGTAGAATTATACAAAAGAACAAGTCTGCCAATTGCAAGTTACATTTTAACCATTATTGCAGTAGCATTGGCTTTTAGAAAAAGAAGAGGAGGCACAGGTGTAAATTTAGCTATAGGTGTAGGTATTATGTTTCTCTATGTATTTTTTATGAAAATTGGAGAGGTATTAGGTTCTGTAGCCGGAGTAAACTCTCTATTGTACGTTTGGATACCCAATATTATATTTGGTATTTTATCAATCTACTTGTATATAGATGCAAGAAAGTAAGCTAAATAATTACCTGCTATTACATTTTATTGTATTTTTATGGGGCTTTACAGCTATTTTAGGAGCTTTAATTTCTATTGATGCTATACCCTTAGTCTTTTTTAGAATGGCGTTGGCTGTTTTTTTTATCGTCTTGTATTTTTTAATTAAAAAAAAGAAGTTTTCTTTAGATGCAAAAGGAGTAGCTAAATTTCTAATAACAGGTATTATTATTGCGCTTCATTGGATCTTTTTTTTTAAAGCCATAAAATTATCAAATGTCTCAGTGGCATTGGTAACTATGAGTACTGGCGCTTTTTTTACATCACTGTTAGAACCCATTTTTTTTAAAAGGAAAATAAAAACAATAGAAATACTTTTAGGGCTCTTTGTTATCGTTGGTTTGTATATCATATTCAATTTTGAAAACGAATATAAATTAGGAGTTATTTATGCATTAATTGCCTCCTTTTTAGGATCTCTTTTTGCAGTCTTAAATGGCTTGTTTATTAAAACATATCAAGCAGAAAAAATAACTTTATACCAACTTTTTTTCGGAACTTTATTTGTAGCTATGTACCTTTTATGTACAAGTAGTTTTACTATGGCATTTTTTAAACTTTCTAATTTAGATTGGCTATATCTTTTTATATTAAGTTCAGTTTGTACAGCTTATGCATTTATTGCTTCTGTAAAAGTGATGAAGCATATATCTCCCTATACAGTAATGCTTACCGTAAATTTAGAACCTATTTATGCTATAGTTTTAGCAGTATTAATTTTTGGAGAAAAAGAACAAATGAGTAACACATTTTATTTAGGTGCGTTTATCGTATTATTTGTAGTTTTGTTAAACGAAGTTATAAAAAAAGGAGTAAACTTAAAGCATAAATTTACACAAAGCTTAAACAGAAAAAAGTAAGATTATTTTACTTTAAAAAGTAAATTTTATAGTATGTTTGTTCTTACAAATTATTAAAATCAAATAACTACAAATGGAATATTTAGATTTTGAATTGCCAATAAAAGACCTGCAAGATCAATTGCAAAAATGTAAAAATATTGGTGAAGAAAGTGAAGTTGATGTAACAGCAACTTGTAGAAAGATTGAAAAAAAATTAGAAAAAGCTAGAAAAGATATTTATAAAAATTTAACACCTTGGCAACGTGTACAATTATCTAGACACCCCAATAGACCTTATACTTTAGATTATATTAATGCAATTTGTGGAGATACTTTTATGGAGCTTCATGGAGATAGAAGTGTAAAAGATGATAAAGCAATGATTGGTGGTTTGGGTAAAATTGGCGATCAATCTTACATGTTTATTGGTCAACAAAAAGGATTTAATACAAAAACGCGTCAATATAGAAATTTTGGTATGGCAAACCCTGAAGGGTATAGAAAAGCCTTACGTTTGATGAAGATGGCAGAAAAGTTTGGAATTCCTGTAGTAACTTTATTAGATACACCAGGTGCTTACCCAGGTTTAGAAGCAGAAGAACGTGGACAAGGAGAAGCTATTGCTAGAAATATTTTAGAAATGACACGTTTAAAAACACCTATTATAACTATTGTTATTGGGGAAGGAGCTTCTGGTGGTGCATTAGGTATTGGAGTAGGAGATAAGGTGTACATGATGGAAAATACTTGGTATACTGTAATTTCTCCAGAATCTTGTTCTTCTATTTTATGGAGAAGCTGGGAGTACAAAGAACAAGCAGCAGAAGCCTTAAAATTAACAGGAACCGATATGAAAAAGTTAAAGTTAATTGACGGTATTATTAAAGAACCAGTAGGTGGGGCTCATTCTGATAGAGAAGGCGCTTTCAAAGCTGTAGAAAGTCAAATTATAGCAGCCTTTGAAGATTTAAAAGATTTATCTGAAACAGATCTAGTAGCACAAAGGATGGATAAATATGCAAATATGGGAGTTTACAAAGAGTAGTTTTTTTTTTAAAATAAAAAACAAGATAAAAAAGAGCGAAATTCTAAAATTTAGAATTTCGCTCTTTTATTTTTGCCTACTGCCCCTAATGCCTACTGCCTACTACATCCCTAAAGAAGTAAATAATTGTTTTATTCTTGGATCTGAAGGTCTTGGTGCATTTGCATCCACAATATTTCCTTGCGGGTCAATTAAAATAAACCTTGGTATTCCAGTAATTTGATATGCTTGCTGAAAGGAATAATCTTTTCCAGACCATAACTGCGTGCCTGTTAATTGTCTTTCTTTTACAAAGTTTCTCCATTTTTTTTCTGCAGCTTCCCAAGAACCACCATTTTTTCGCGCTTCATCAGTAGAAATACTAACAAACTCTATGTTTTTATTATGATATTCTTTTTCTAAATCTTTTAAATATGGTATTTGCTGTATACAAGGGCCACACCAAGTTGCCCAAATATCTAAATACACATATTTTCCTCTAAAAGCGTCTAAAGATTTTTTACCACCTTTAAAATCTACATAATCTTCAAACTTTGGAGATGGTCTGCCAATTGCAGTTTTTTCCATAATCTCTTTCTGTTTCAAAGCAAAATCATGATTTCTTTCATAGTCCTTAGTAATATTTTCTAAATACTGTTTACTCATCCTGTTAGAGCTATTGTAAACAGCGGTATCAATATTTTTTGATCCATATAGAGTATTAACACTATCAATATATTTTTTTATAAATCTTACTTTATTATCAAAAGCATTTTTTTCTAATAAATATAAACTAGATGGATCACCATAATTTCTAGATAGTTCAAATTGAGATAATATAAAATTATTAGTGTCAGAGCCTTTACCTTTATATGTAAAGCTTTCAAAAAAAGGATCGTCTTCTGCGTTTAATATCAAATCATATCCATTCTTAAGATAGATAATGGCTCTTTTATTACTTCCTAAAGTTAATCTGTAATGTCCTTTTTTATGTATTTTTAGAGTGTCTTTAAAAGTACCGTCTTTATTTATTTTGATTTCTTTTAAAATATTTTCTCCAGTAACTACTAAAATAGAGTCTTTTGGGCTATTAATTTTTCCTGATAATTTAACAAATTCGTTTTCTTTTTTACAAGAAGCCATTGCTATAATTGCCAATAATATTAGGTTTATTTTCTTCATTTTTTATAATTTAATTTTACAAAGATAATATTTAAATTTACGATCAACTCATAAAAAAAATCCCAAACATTGGTCTGGGATTTTTGATTATTTAAGAATCAGATTCATACTCTGTTCGTTTTTCTTCTTTCTTTTTACTTTTTTTGATTTTAATGGTAAGTTTATTGTTTTTTTCATCTAAATCCATAGCAATAGTATCACCTTCAGATAGTTTAGAATTAACAATTTCTTCTGCTAAAGCATCTTCTATGTACTTTTGAATAGCTCTTTTTAAAGGTCTAGCACCATACTTTTTGTCAAAACCTTTATCTGCTATGTAATCTTTTGCTTTTTCGCTTAAGTTTAATGTGTAGCCTAAATCAGCAATTCTATGCAATAACTTATCTAATTCGATATCTATAATAGAATGTATGTCTTCTCTTTCTAGTGCATTAAATACGATTACATCATCTATTCTATTTAAAAATTCTGGTGCAAAAGACTTCTTTAAAGCGCCTTCTATTACAGATTTAGCGTGTGCATCTGCTTGTTCTTTTTTAGAAGAAGTGCCAAAACCAACACCACCACCAAAATCTTTTAGTTGTCTTGCACCAATATTAGAAGTCATAATAATTATGGTATTTCTAAAATCGATTTTTCTACCTAAACTATCAGTAATATGTCCATCATCTAAAATTTGTAACAACATGTTAAATACATCTGGATGGGCTTTTTCAATTTCATCTAATAGAATTACAGAATATGGTTTCCTTCTAACTTTTTCTGTTAATTGACCACCTTCTTCGTAACCAACATATCCTGGAGGTGCACCAATTAAACGAGAGATAGCAAATTTTTCCATGTATTCACTCATGTCAATTCTTATTAAAGAATCGTCAGAATCAAATAACTCTCTTGCTAAAACTTTAGCTAATTGCGTTTTACCAACCCCAGTTTGTCCTAAGAAAATAAAAGAACCAATAGGTTTGTTTGGATCTTTTAACCCAACCCTATTCCTTTGAATAGCTTTTACCACTTTAGTTACAGCTACATCTTGCCCAATTACTTTACCTTTAATTAATTGAGGTAACTCATGTAACTTATGGCTTTCTGCTTCTGCAACTCTATTTACAGGAATTCCTGTCATCATAGAAACAACTTCTGCAACATTGTCTTCTGTTACAATTTCTCTATTCAATTTAGAATCATCTTCCCATTGTTTTTGAGCAGAATCTAAAGCAGCTTCCATATTTTTTTCGTCATCACGTAACTTGGCAGCTTCTTCATACTTTTGCCCATTTACAGCTTTGGTTTTTTTATTTCTAATAATTTCTAATTGAGTTTCTAACTCTACAACTTGTTTAGGAACAACAATATTAGTGATATGTATTCTAGAGCCCGCTTCATCTAAAGCGTCTATAGCTTTGTCTGGTAGGTATCTGTCAGTCATATATCTATTTGTTAATTTTACACAAGCCTCTATAGCATCGTCTGTAAAATCTACATGGTGATGTTCTTCGTATTTCGATTTTATATTATATAGAATCTGAATTGTTTCTTCAACAGTAGTTGGGTCTACGATTACCTTTTGAAAACGACGTTCTAGGGCTCCATCTTTTTCTATATTTGTTCTGTATTCATCTAAAGTGGTAGCTCCAATACATTGTATTTCTCCTCTTGCTAAGGCAGGTTTTAACATGTTAGAGGCGTCTAAAGAGCCTGTAGCACCACCAGCACCAACAATTGTGTGTATTTCATCGATAAAAAGTATAATATCTTCATTCTTTTCTAGTTCGTTCATTAACGCTTTCATACGTTCTTCAAATTGCCCGCGATATTTTGTGCCAGCAACCAAACTAGCTAAATCTAAAGAAACTAATCTTTTGTCAAAAAGGATTCTAGAAACTTTACGTTCTACAATTCTTATAGCCAAACCTTCTGCAATGGCAGATTTACCAACACCAGGCTCACCTATTAACATGGGGTTGTTCTTTTTTCTACGACTTAGAATTTGAGAAACACGCTCTATTTCTTTTTGTCTACCAACAACTGGGTCTAACTTACCATTTTCTGCTAATGCAGTCAAATCTCTTCCAAAATTATCTAAAACAGGTGTTTTAGATTTTTTTACAGTTTTACTTTTTTGAGGTTGTTCAAAAGGATTTGATTTTTCTGAAGCAAACTCATCATCAGAAGATGTTTCTGCAATAGGGTTTTCTGGTAAATCTGTATTTTCTGCATGCAACTGTTTGTATAAAGCTTTCGCTTCATCATAATTTACATGATATTTTTGAATCAACTTAGTGGTTGGGTCGTTTTCGTTTCTCAGAATGCATAATAATAAATGAGCAGTGTCTATAGAGTCACTTTGGTATAGTTTAGCTTCTAAAAAAGTTGTTTTTAGCGCCTTTTCTGCTTGTCTTGTTAAATGCAAATTTCTCTTTTCTGTTTCTTCTGCAAATGCAGGGTTTACGGGGTTTAATAATTCTAGTTTTTTACGTAAAAGCGTGGTGTCTACATCAAATGCAGTTAAAATCTCCATTGCTTTTCCTTCTCCTTTTCTTATCAAACCTAATAAAAGATGTTCAGTTCCAATAAATTCGTGACCTAATCTTAGAGCCTCTTCTTTACTAAACGTTATCACATCTCTTACTTTTGGTGAAAAATTATCGTCCATATTTTATTATCTATTGATGTAAATTTAATCCTTTTTTTTTTGAATAATGACAAAAAAGATGCCAACTCTAAAAAACTGACAGTTTGACCATACAACTAAATTATAAAACGATTGAAAATCAACCAAATAAAACAGTGTTAAAAATTATCAAAAAATGTTGATAACTCTCTTTAATTCATCGCTTATAAATCTTTGAAAGTAGTAGTAGAAATAGTATCTTGCCTTGTTTTAAAAAAATGAATAATATTAATAGAAAATATATATGGCAGACGGAGAAAAATTAATTCCAATTAATATTGAAGAGCAGATGAAATCTGCATACATAGATTACTCAATGTCGGTAATTGTATCTAGAGCTTTACCAGATGTAAGAGACGGTTTAAAACCAGTGCATAGAAGGGTTTTGTATGGTATGCATGAGTTGGGGATTAAAGCTACAGGTGCTTATAAAAAATCTGCAAGAATTGTTGGAGAAGTATTAGGTAAATATCACCCACATGGAGATACTTCTGTGTATGATTCTATGGTGCGTATGGCACAAGATTGGAGTGTGCGTTATATGATGGTAGATGGTCAAGGTAACTTTGGTTCTGTTGATGGTGATTCTCCTGCAGCAATGCGTTATACAGAGGTTAGAATGCAAAAAATATCAGAAGAAATGTTAGCTGATATTGATAAAGATACTGTAGATCATCGTTTAAATTTTGATGATACCTTACAAGAACCTACAGTATTACCAACAAGAATACCAAACTTATTAGTAAATGGTGCATCTGGTATTGCAGTGGGTATGGCAACAAATATGGCACCACATAACTTAACAGAAGTTATAAATGGTACGGTTGCCTATATTGATAATAGAGATATTGAAATAGACGAGTTAATGCAGCATGTAACTGCTCCAGATTTTCCAACAGGTGGTATTATTTATGGCTATGATGGTGTAAGAGATGCTTTTCATACAGGTCGTGGTCGTATTGTAATGCGCGCGAAAGCTAATATAGAAGAGGTAAAAGGGCGCGAGTGTATTATTGTTACAGAAATACCTTACCAAGTTAATAAAGCAGATATGATTAAGAAAACTGCAGACTTGGTGAACGAAAAGAAATTAGAAGGTATTGCCAATATACGTGATGAATCTGATAGAAATGGAATGCGAATCGTATATATTTTAAAGCGAGATGCAATACCAAATATTGTATTAAATAAACTTTTCAAGTATACGCAGTTACAAACTTCTTTTAGTGTAAATAATATTGCCCTGGTAAATGGAAGACCAGAGCAATTAAATCTAAAACAATTAATCCATTATTTTGTTGAACACAGACACGAAGTAATTGTTAGAAGAACAGAGTATGAACTTAAAAAAGCAGAAGCAAGAGCTCATATTTTAGAAGGATTAATAATTGCATCAGATAATATCGATGAAGTTATTGCAATTATTAGAGGGTCTTCTAATGCTGATGAAGCTAGAGAAAAATTAATTGAACGTTTTGAGTTATCAGAAATTCAAGCAAAAGCAATTGTAGAAATGCGCTTGCGTCAGTTAACAGGTTTAGAACAAGATAAATTACGTTCTGAATACGAAGAAATCATGTTAACAATTGCTGATTTAAAAGATATTCTTGCAAATGAACCAAGACGTTATCAAATCATCAAAGACGAATTACTTCATATCAAAGATAAATATGGAGATGAGCGTAGATCTACCATAGAATATGCTGGTGGAGATATGCGAATAGAAGATATGATTCCTGATACTAAAGTTGTAGTTACCATATCTAACGCAGGGTATTTAAAACGTACAAATTTAGATGAGTATAAGGTTCAAAATAGAGGAGGACGAGGTCAAAAAGGAGCAACCACAAGAAACGAAGATTTCTTAGAACATTTATTTGTTGGTACAAACCATCAATATATGATGTTTTTTACCCAAAAAGGGAAAGTATTTTGGATGCGTGTTTATGAAATTCCTGAGGGTGGAAAAAATACCAAAGGTAGAGCAATGCAAAACTTAATCAACATAGAACAAGACGATTCTGTAAAAGCCTTTTTAGTAACACAAGATTTAAAAGACGAAGACTACATTAATAGCCATTATGTAATTATGGCAACCAAAAAAGGTCAAGTTAAAAAAACCTCTTTAGAGCAATATTCTAGACCAAGAACTAATGGTATTAATGCTATTACCATTAAAGAAGGAGATGAGTTATTAGAAGCAAAATTAACCACTGGAGATAGCCAAGTAATGCTAGCATTAAAATCTGGTAAAGCCATTCGTTTTGAAGAAGCGAAAACTAGGCCAATGGGTAGAACCGCATCTGGAGTAAGAGGTATTACTTTACAGCACGAAAATGACGAAGTTATTGGTATGGTTGCCGTAAACGATATGGAAAGTAATATTTTAGTTGTTTCTGAGAAAGGCTATGGTAAAAGATCTAACCTAGAAGATTACAGAATTACCAATAGAGGAGGTAAAGGTGTAAAAACATTAAATATTTCTGATAAAACAGGAAACTTAGTAGCTATTAAAAATGTAGACGATTCTAACGATTTAATGATTATAAACAAATCTGGTTTAACCATTAGAATGGCTGTAGAAGATTTACGTGTAATGGGACGTGCAACACAAGGTGTTAGATTGATAAAAATTAAAGATGATGATAGTATTGCTGCTGTTGCCAAAGTAGTTCATGAAGAAGATACTGAAGACGAAATAGAAAATGGTACAGAAATTGAAAATAATGAAAACAATAACAATTAAGAACAATAATAAATTAAATAATCATTAAAATGAAAAAACAAATAATAACGCTTTCTTTAGGTCTAATGACGGTTTTAGCATTTGGACAAAAGAAACAATTAAAAACTGCAGAAAAGGCAATTAAAATGCAACAATATTCAGAAGCTTTATCTGCAATAAGTTCTTTAGATGGTTTGTTAGCAGGTATGGATGAAAAATACAAGGCTAAATATTACTTTCTAAAAGGACAGGCTTTAGCAGGTAAAAAAGACTTTGAAGGAGCCGCAGAATCTTACAATACACTTTTTTCTTACGAGAAAGAAATTAAAAAACAAAAATATACAAAAGAAGCACAACCTTTACTAAACAAACTAGTACAAGAAGTTTCTACTTTAGGAGCAAACTTCTACAATAATGATAAAAATTATAGTGAAGCAGCAAAAAACTTTGCATTAACATATAAGTTAAGCCCAAAGGATACAGCTTATCTGTATAACGCAGCAGTAAGTGCTTCTTTAGCAAAAGAATACGATACTTCTTTAAAATATTATAGAACTTTAAAAGAGGTAGGTTATACAGGTATTCAAACACAATACCTTGCCACTGAGAAAGCTACTGGAAAAGTCGTAAATCTTGGAAGTAAACAGCAAAGAGATTTAATGATGAAAACAGGTACTTATATTAAACCAGAAAACAAAACAACAACTTCTAAGCAGGCAGATATTGTTAAAAATATTGGTTATATTTTAGTAAACCAAGGGAAAACAGAAGAAGCAATTGTTGCATTACAAGAAGCTAGAAAAGCAAATCCAAAAGATGTTAACTTAATTTTAAATGAAGCGCAGTTATACATCAAACTAGAGAAAATGGATAAATTCGGTGCTTTAATGGAAGAAGCTGTAAAATTAGATCCTACAAACCCAGTTTTATTTTTTAATTTAGGAGTTGTAAATGCTAATGAAGGTAAAACAGAAGAAGCAATTAATTATTACAAAAAAGCTATTGAGTTAAAGCCAGATTATGGAGATGCTTACATGAATTTAGCTGTTGCTATGCTTGCTGAAGAGAAAGAAATTGTAGATGAAATGAATAAAAACCTATCTAACTTTAAAAAGTATGATGAGTTACAAGAAAAGCAAAGAGCATTATATAATAAAGCTTTACCTTTTATTATAAAAGCAGATAGTTTAAACAGAACAGAAGGCACTGTAAGATCTTTATTGAATATTTATGATACTCTTAGAATGGAAAAAGAAGCAGATGCTCTTAGACCCATCTATAAGAAAATGAGATCTGGAAATTAATCTTAATTTTTACTTATATAAAAAAACCGAAACTTAAAAGTTTCGGTTTTTTTATATCATTTTTTTTATTACCCTAAGTTTATGGGTGTGTTTTTGCAAATCTGCATTAAAAATTCCACTATGGTCTAAGGTGTCAATTCTAACTTTGCCATACGCATGTATTATGTGATAATCATTTAAAATAATACCAACATGCGTAATTTCTCCCTCTTCATTATCAAAAAAAGCCAAATCTCCAGCTTCACTTTCTTCAATAAAACTTAAAACAATACCTTGTGTTGCTTGGTCTTTTGCATTTCTAAATAATTGGTAACCACAAAGTTTATAAACCATTTGCGTAAAACCAGAACAATCGATACCAAAAGGTGTTTTTCCGCCCCATAAATAAGGGGTATTTAAAAAAGTAAAAGCAGTTTTTAAAATATCTTTTTTATTAGACTTCCCATTAAAAACTGCGTTTTCATAAGTGTATTGTTGATTATTTATTCTTAATTGGCCATTGTTGAAAAATGGTAAATGAGCACCAATAGGTAAGGTTATAAGGTCGTTTTTTGCAGAGGTTATAAAATCTAAAATTTCAGCAACATAAACATTTTCATTGTTTTTTAAACGTACATAGTCAGCCTCAGAAATTTCAATAAATTGTTTGTTATCAATATATCCTTCAAAACTATCAAAGTTTAATCTAACTTTACTCCATAGTTTTTCGGTTTCTAAAATCTCAAAAATTTCACCAAAAAGGACTTGACTAGTCATTTCTGACTTTTCGGTTTTATCTGCTCTTAAAGGAACAATACTTATATTACAAATGCCAAACAGCATAGATTTATTAATAAAATTAAATTCTTTCTAATATCATTGCACTTGCACCACCACCACCATTACAAATTGCTGCGGCACCAATTTTTGCATTATTTTGTTTTAAAATTGATGTTAAAGCAATAATTATTCTAGCCCCAGAGACTCCTAAAGGATGTCCTAAAGATACAGCTCCTCCATTTACATTAACTATGTTGTCTGTAATATTTAATAATTTCATATTGGCTAAGCCAACTACAGAAAATGCTTCGTTTAACTCAAAATAGTCTACATCTTTAATTGATAAGTTTACTTTAGCTAAGGCTTTTGGTAATGCTTTTGCAGGTGCAGTTGTAAACCATTTGGGCTCATGAGCTGCATCTGCATAACTTTTAATTTTTGCTAAAGGTTGTAAGTTTAATGCTGTTGCTTTTTCTAAAGACATTAAAACAAGTGCAGCACCACCGTCATTTATTGTAGAGGCATTTGCTGCAGTAACTGTACCCTCTTTTGTAAAAGCAGGTCGTAAAGCTGCTATTTTTTCCATTTTCACATTTTTGTACTCCTCATCTTCAGAAAAAATAATAGGTTCTCCACGTTTTTGAGGTATTTTTACAGGAACAACTTCATCAGAAAATTTTCCATTGTTCCAAGCCTCAGCAGACCTCTTGTAAGATTGAATAGCGTAATTATCTTGTTCTTCTCTTGTAAACTCATAAGTACTCGCGCATTCGTCTGCACAAACTCCCATGGCTACTTTGTCATAAGCATCTACTAAACCATCTTTCTGCATGCCATCTTCTATAATAATTGGGCCAAATTTAGAGCCAGTTCTAGCATGTTGGTAATGTGGAATAGCACTCATGTTTTCCATACCTCCAGCAACCACTATTTCAGCATCGCCTAAAGCAATGGTTTGTGCTGCTAACATAATAGATTTCATTCCAGAAGCACATACTTTATTTACAGTTGTACAAGGTACAGTATCTGGTATACCAGCATAAATTGCAGCTTGTCTTGCAGGAGCTTGACCTAAGCCAGCAGAAACTACATTCCCCATATATACTTCTTGAATCATATCTGGCGATAAATTAATTTTTTCTAAGGCTCCTTTTATAGCTATTGAACCTAGTTTTGTGGCAGATATAGAAGATAAACTACCCATAAAACTACCAATTGGGGTTCTTGCAACAGATACTATTACTACTTCTTTCATATCGTTATCATACTTTAAATTTCTGACTTTTTGCTAAATTAACTAAATTTAATCAATTTTTTAAGGATTGTGTAATTAGTATTTTCAACCTAAATTATTTTACTGTAAGTTTGTTATTATAAGAAATTAATTATGAGTAACATCGTTTACAAACTCTATCAAAATAATGCAATTATTTACAAAGTAATTTTATTTTTAATTACAACAGTTGCTATTGTATATCTTTTTCCAAAAGGAGGCCAGTTTAAGTATGATTTTAGCAATGGTCAATTATGGAAATATGATAATTTATATGCACCTTTTGATTTTGCAATTCAAAAAACAGAAGAAGAAATTACCATAGAAAAAAAACAAATAATTGCAAATGCAAAGCTTTATTTTGATTATGACTCTTCTATACCCAATGAAGTAATTAATGTTTACAAAAGAAAATTAAGCGCTTTAAAACAAAATGATACAATTTCTCAAGAGCAAATTCAAGAATTTGAAGATATTGGTATTAAAATAATAAATAATGTATATGAAAATGGCTTTTTAGAAGTTATTAGTCAAGATAGAGTATCAAACCCAAATGAGTTAGTTGTAGTAAAAAAAGAGAATGTTATAGAGGATGTTTTATTTAAGAATCTAAATAATTCTAATGATGTTTTATTAGCAATAACAAAAGGTATCAAAATTAAAACCAATTTTTATTTCAAAAGTGAAGTTTTTAATATCTTATCAGAAATAATTACACCTAACATAAGCTATAATGCTTCTTTTACTGATAAAATTATAGATAATGAAATAGGAAACATCTCTTACACGAAAGGAAAAGTGTCTTCTGGAGAACTTATAATATTAAAAGGTGATATTGTAGAAGGTAAAAAATTAGCTATTTTAAACTCCTTAAAAAGTGAGTCTGAATCTAAAGTTTGGACAGACTCTAATTACAACTGGATTATTTTTGGATATACCATATTAGTAGCATTAGCATTATTAATGCTCTTACTTTTTCTTCAAATAAATAGGTTAGAAATTTATAACAATAACAACAAAGTAACTTTTATATTTTTCAATGTTTTTATCATGATTTTTATACAGACATTGGTTATAAAATACAATTCAGATTACTTATATGTAGTACCATTAAGTGTTTTACCAATTGTGTTAAAGGCTTTTTTTGATGCAAGATTAGGCTTGTTTACACACGTTTTAACAGTATTGTTATTAGGATATGTTGTGCCTAATAGTTTCGAGTTTATTTATCTGCACATTATTGCTGGTATTGTTACTATTTTAACAGTATCAGAGCTGTATAAAAGAGCAAATTTATTTATTTCTGTAGCTCAGATTACGTTAATTTATATGATAACTTACTTTGCTTTTTCTATTATTAAAGAAGGTAATGCATCACAAATTAATTTAGATTATTTTATTCTTTTTGCCATAAATGGATTGCTTTCATTTTTAGCCATTATATTAATTTATATTTATGAAAAAGTATTCGGTTTGGTATCTGATGTAACACTTTTAGAACTTTCAAATACCAACACAAAACTTTTAAGAGAGCTAAATGAAAAAGCACCCGGTACTTTTCAGCACTCTATGCAAGTTGCAAATTTAGCAGAAACTGCAGCCAATGAAATAGGAGCAAATTCTATGTTAGTAAGAACTGGTGCCTTGTACCACGATATTGGAAAAATGGTAAATCCAATGTACTTTATAGAAAACCAAACAACAGGTGTAAATCCTCATAACGATTTATCTCCAGAAGATAGCGCAAAAATTATTACAGACCATGTAATAAAAGGTGTAGAAATTGCGAAAAAATATAAATTGCCAGACAGAATTATAGATTTTATTAGAACGCATCATGGAACTAGTACAGCCTACTATTTTTATATGAAAGAAAAGGAGCAAAACCCAGGTGTAGATATCAATATAAAAAAGTTTCAGTACAAAGGACCAAATCCTTTTTCTAAAGAAACAGCAATTTTAATGATGTGTGATGCTGCTGAAGCAGCTTCTAAAAGTTTAACAAAACCAACTGCCCAATCTATTAATGATCTTATAGACAAGATTATAGATAAACAAATGTCAGAAAATCAATTTTTAAATTCAGACGTTACTTTTAAAGAGATAGAAATAATAAAAAAAGTAATTAAGAAAAAGCTAATGAACATCTATCATTTAAGGGTAGAATACCCAGAATAGAAAAACGAAAAAAAAATAAAAAAAACTGAAAAACATCTTGGTAAATTGTTTTTCTAATATTACATTTGCACTCGCAATTTTAAGTTCGTTAATTTTAAATGAACTTTCGGGAGAGGTGGCAGAGTGGTAATGCAGCAGATTGCTAATCTGTCGACGGGAAACTGTCGCCAGGGTTCGAGTCCCTGTCTCTCCGCTATAAAATTGCACTCGGGGTGTAGCGTAGCCCGGTCATCGCGCCTCGTTTGGGACGAGGAGGTCGCAGGTTCGAATCCTGCCACCCCGACAAAGTTGGACGTAACAACTAAAAAATTACGGGCTCTTAGCTCAGCTGGATAGAGCACCTCCCTTCTAAGGAGGCGGTCGAAGGTTCGAATCCTTCAGGGCTCACTCTAACGGAGAATTGATTCATTTGAATTGATTTTCCGTTTTTTGTTTTTAATAATTCCCTTTGTGCTATTGACATTAGAGAGAATAACGAATTTATTTTTAAAGTTCGAACTGCATCATTTTGCTTGTCATAACCTATTCCGGACGGAAACACCAAGCTTTGTATTCTCTTTTTTTGTTGTAAATCTCCGGAAGTCCATATTTTACTGATGTTTGCACCTAAATTTAAAGCTGTATTAATCGCTTTTTTAAGGTTCGAACTCGAAATGTTCGATTGGCTTAGTGATGTATCTATTTCCTTTTTTATTATTGTATATTTTGATTTAAATTTATTGTAAATTTCTATATCAATTTCCCCAACAGCAAAACGCTCTTCAATCGACTCTATTTTTTCTTCAATTCCTTTTAATTGTTTTTTTAGCTGTGCATGTTCTGTTCTTAATTCTTTTGTGAGGTTGTCATAGGTATACAACATTACCTCTTTAATTGTTTCATTATATTTAGGGTCTACTTGAAAGCTATCAAGTATTTTTGTAAAGTTTTTGTGGATTTTATTAGCAGACTTGTTACAATGACATCCTTTTGTTCTGCATTTGTAATAGTATAAGTTTTTACGTTTAACCAAATAACCCGTTAAAGGTTTTTTACAAGTTTCACAATAAGCAAATTGTTTTAAAGGCAGATTAATATTATCTGTTTTATGAGTTTTAGGGTGAACAGACTCTTCCGAGTTTATTTTTAAAAAATCTTCTTTAGAAACAATTGGAGTATGTTTTCCTTGAATAATTTCACCCGGTAGCATTTTAGTTACTAATACACCACAGTAAAAAGGGTTTTTAAAAACTTCACCTAAACGTCTTTCATTAATTCTCACTCCTAACAAACTCAACTTATTTACAATTTCTACATTTGAATATTTTTTTTGTACTTTCCATTGAAATGCTTTTTTAAGCTGTTTTCCTGTTTTATCAATTGTGATATCCCATTCTACCGCTTTATGATATTTTTTATTATTTACATAGCCTAAAGGAGGTGACCAAAGCCAATAACCTTTTCGCAGTAAATCGCTCATTGCAGTAATCGTTTTATCTTTTCTGAGCTCATTATCAAACTGACTGAACATAAAAAAAAGATTTTGTTGAAACTTACCAGCAGCAGATGTTGCATCAACTTCTTGAGTTACCGCTTTTAACTGAATCCCCTGTTTGAAGAGGTCTTGAGATATTTGAGCAGCATTTGAACCTGTTCTAGAAAAACGATCATAAGAATACACAATGATATATCCAATATTTCCACTTTGTCGAACATATTTCAACATTCTTTTAAACTCTTTACGATCGTCGCTTTTCGCAGATTCATGTGTGCCTCCAAAATATGCTACAACTTCATAACCATTTGATTTTGCATAATTTTCACAATATTTCTTTTGAGTTCCTAAGCTAGTATTTGTGTCTGCTTGTTCTTTTGTAGAAACTCTGGTATAAATAATTGCTTTTTTATTAGCGCCATTTACTTTTTGTTTTGGACTAAATTTTTGAAATCTCTCGAGGCTATGCATCATTAAAATTATTTTAAAGATTCAAGTATGATAAAACAATAGTGTTCAATGGAAGAGAGTAGCTCATCTACATCTTGAGTTGTTTTCATACTTTTTATTAATTTTTCTCTTACTTTTTGTCTTTTCTCAAGGGTTTGAGTATCCTTTTTGTCATATACAAAATCAGCATTAAAGGAATTTTGTTTGGATTCGAAGGCCTCTTGATTTAAGTCTTGGTCCATATCGGATATGAATTAAATCGGGCTGAATCTGCAGGGACCGAATCTGTGCTACATTCATTTTTTTTATTTTTTTAGTAATGTTAATTTATAGTTTCCTTGGGCTCTAATCTCAATGAGAAGTTTTGCCCCTTTTGCTATTTTATGCTCTAAAATATATCTTGCTAACTGTTCTCTAGTTTTATGTTGTTCTGTGATTACAATAGGCTTTATATTTTCATCTTCAAAAGCAATTTCAACTACTTTTGGCTTTTTAAACACTAAGATATCTCGAATTTGTTTTTCAATTTCTGTGAGATAAGAAAGTTCCTTTTTCTTATTCCCGAAATCAACAGTCAATACTTTAGCTAATATTGGTGCCATAGGAATGGAAACCATTGGATGTTGTAAATAGACACTACTTAATTTTAGTGATAAGTTGGTATCTCCATATAAAAATTCAAAATCATTAGTCTCTGGGACGTACAATAGTGTATGTGGCATAGATTCTCTTAAAATAGCTGATTTTAGCATATCTGTAAAAGGATTGATAAGAGTTCTAAAATACTTCTCCATAAGAACTTCATCCTCAAGATGCCTCTCTAAAGACTGAATGGCATCCTTTGGTAACTTTGCTTTGTTATTCTCTATATATTTAGTAAATACTTTGTCTGCATATTTATCCTCTCTAGGTTTTTGCCAAATTTCATTTGCTAAAACACTGATTCTCTCTACTGATACCCCAAAAGAGGATAATGTATTTATAATACAAACCCATGT
The DNA here is from genome assembly GCF_947503855.1 of uncultured Polaribacter sp. Lineage (GTDB taxonomy): Bacteria > Bacteroidota > Bacteroidia > Flavobacteriales > Flavobacteriaceae > Polaribacter. The sequence continues at coordinate 21,105 of NZ_CANNFF010000016.1, forward strand.
GGCTTGAGAAAGATTCATTCGTATCCATTTGGTTTTAGTTTTTGTCTTATGCAGAACAGTAGTTTCCTCTTTTGTATCAATATTTTGTTGTTTTTCTACAAAAGGCACTAAATTGTTATCTAGCCAATAATTTATTTTTCTAGAAGTAATTCCTAGTTGCGTTGGACTTATATCACGTTCATCATGAATAATATTCCCCAATTTTTTAATTTCTTCAATCGTCATGGTTATACTTGTTTTTACAAATATAGGTAAAATTTAAAAAATAAAACAAAAACAACTATATTTGTGCTAAATATGATACATGGTGTATTTTATTATTATTATTTAAAAAAATGAATCAATGAGAAATAAGAATCAATTAAATCAAGAGGAGTATTATCCAAGTCCTATAAACAGGAGAGTTTGTAAGTGTGGTTGGGATCATGATTTTCAACCAGGTCGGAAAGACCAACTTTACATTAATAAACGCCATTATGATGCTTATTATAATAGAAACAATCGGAAAATTAAAAACCAACATATAATAGCAGCTGAAAAGCAGCTCAGGTTAAATAATAGAACTTTAGATAAATACTATAAAGCTAACATCACCAATCAAAAAAAAGGATTTGTGCAATGCTACTTAACTATTTTAAAAGCAGATAATTTCACAACGAAACATCATGTTGGTATTGTAGAGAAGGGAGCCAAAACATTTTACTGTTTGTATGACTATAAGTACCACTTGTTTAAAAATACCAATAATGAGTTGATTATTGAAATCCATAAAGAATAATTCTAAAACAAATTAATATGATAAAAACAATGGCAATAGAGACGTTACCAAGTTGGAAAGCGCTTAATAAAGATTACCCAAGGAAAGATTTTTCACAAGAATCCAATTATATTGTAATTGCTGTTGCAGCAATTTTAATTACTTCACTAGCTGCTGTTTTGATAGTGAATTATCAAAACGAAAAGTCTTTAGAAGAAAATAAAGGGTAATACCGAAAATAACTCTTTATTTTCTTTAAAACTAATTCTTACAATATTTTATAACACTACTTTAAACAATATATATTGCTAAACTTTTAGTGATAGATACTTGTTTTTTTTTGCTTTATTTTATTCTTGAAAATAATAATTATTTTATAAAATAATTTTGTTTTTTGGGATGAAAGAATTGAACAACACCAAAAAAAACATGTTATTAAATGTAAAACAATGTAGAATAAATACGAACGGTGTTTTACACCTCTTTACATCTTTTTTTTATCATTTAAACATTGTGTTTTTCAATTGATGTAATGTGAATCAACAATCTGAGAAGCTTACAATAAAAGAAATACTACTAGACATTGATTGTGAGCGTAATTGTTTTTTCATAAACTTCTTCAGCCAAAAGATTTATAATGGTGTTCTCATGATTGGAGTAAATAAAATAGTGGTTCATTTTTTTAAAAGTTTTTTTTTCACCTCTAAATATTCTATATTGAAGATTATTTTACTGTATATCCGTAATTATTCATAACCTGTAATATTAGCAATTATGAGCCTATCAAATATTTTCTCTCCAAAATATCTTCTATTGAGTTTATAGACAAACTCATTTAGATATAACTGAAGATATTTTTTCTTGATTTTATGATAAGTTCCTACAAAATTTCGTTTTGCATTACTAATTGTAATATGTACCCACTTTAAAGTTTCTTTAGTTGTAGTTTCATCTGACTTCTCACTTATGTGCAATTCTACATAGTCAGCAATATTTACATAAGAAGTACTTTTATCTGTAAAAACGATTGTTTTTTCATTTTCTATGGCTTCTTTTAAAGCTTGGTCTATATTTTCTGCATTATGATTCTCTAGAACTTTAGCTTTAAAAAAACGAGATTGTCTCTCTACCTTTCCAGTTTCAATATTTTCAAGAACGGTACTTTCTGCCATTACCATCACATTAGATTTTGTTTTACTTCCACGTCCTGCTTTCTGGGTTTTATGCTCTTGCCCTGAGGCTTCTATTGTAAAATACCCTTCATCCATTTCTATCATGCCTTCTAAAGTATATCTATCATCTCTGTTACCCATAGCTTTTCGCAATTTGTGAACCATAGACCAGACTGGTTCGTAACGTTTTAAACCTAACTGACGTTGAATTTCTTTTGACGAAAATCCTTTCTTTGTTGCAGTTAGTAAAAACATCGTTTTATACCAAATTAAAAAAGATAAATTAGAACTTTGCATAATTATACCACTTCTTAATGAAGTTCTACTTCTGCACTTTTTACACTCATAACTCCATTGACTCTTTATCCAATAATGCTCCTTATGAGAACACCTTTTACAAGAAACACCTATTTTATCTCTTTCTGATTTAAAATGCTTACGACAACTTTCTTCACTGTCAAATTCTGCTGTAAAACTAAAAATATTCATATCTTTATTTTTATTAAATATACTAAAAATACATTAATTATTAGTGTTTGCGGATATACAAAAAAATTTTTATCTTTGAATTTGTAACTAAACACTCTCTTAACAAAAGTCCACTTTAGTTTGAAGACATACAGTAGTTAATTTAATACAGGACTAGGAGGTGCAATGTAGCTTGTGCCTTTTTAGGATTTAAAATCATAAATGTGCCCATCGCCATGAGTGCAGCTTACTTTCCCATTTTTTGTATGGCCTCTTTTCTACTGATATCATCTGTATATCCAATATTTTTTTTAAAACGAATGTAATAAAGTCTTTAATAACAAGTAACTTTTTTTTTAATTGCTAAAAAATAAGTTATGATATTCTAAGGGTGTTTGATTATGAAATTTTTTAAAATATTTGTACATCGTAACTCTTGAAGTAAATAAACTTTCTAGGGAGAGCGAATCAACAGTTTTATCTTTTAAATAGTTATTTTCTATCAAATTTATAGCCAACTTTACTTTAATGAAATTTTGATACTCCAATTGAGTTAAGTTACAATGGTATTTAAAAATATATTTTAAATGATATTTAGGTATTTTTATTTTTTGTGAAATATTTTCTAAATTCATCTCTTTTTGAGAGATGAAAATATAATTCAACTCTAACTTTTTAATTTCTAAAATAATGTTATCAATTTTTCCCTCTAACTGATTTTCAATTATTGTTTCAGCTATATTTTTCTCTATTAAATTATAGTTGGTTTTAGATAACCATATTTTAATTTCTTTATTTTTACTATAATTTATTTGAGAAATTAAACAGTACTCTCCATATAGTAATATCGGATTCATTAGTAAATATAATAACCAAAAAAACCAAATTACTGTTGAAAATATAAAAACATTTGTAAAAATTGTTAATTTATCCATTAAACCAAGATTATGAATAAAAACATATCCAAAAATAGATAGAGTAATTAAAAATAAAAAAAAGAAGGAAAATAAACCAAATCTATATATTCTAATATTTAATTTAGATTGTAAACGTTTCGTTTTATAAAATTTATTTAATAAGATATAACTATAAGAAATATAAAAAACCATACTAATTAAAGTTATAACAAGAAAATATCTGTCAAACCAGGGAATATTAAAAAAAGACATCAATAAAATGACTAAAAATGGAACAAAAAATTTGAAATTAGTGGAGTTGTATTTTTTAAATTCTAATAAGTTTTTTAAAAACAAAAAATAAATAGGCGATATAAAAATCAAATAAAATTTATAATTAAAATCTATAAATTTAACTTTAAGGATTCCCAATTCAAAAATTGCATATAGTAGTCTTTGAACCCCAACAAAAAAAATGAGTATTATAAAATAAACATTAATAAACTTATTAATTAAAAAATATTTTAAGTTTATGAGAATCACAATAAAACAGAAAGAAAATACTACTAATGAAATTAATACTCCGAGCATAAATTTATTTGTTTTTCCAAATATATGTATTTTAAATAAATTAATTGTTGTATGTAAAACAGGAAATATATTCGAAAATCGGGAAAAATGAAAGAAGCCATGAATGGAAAAATAGTGTAAAGAGTATTTTTGTGGTGAACTTACTAGACATTTACTTTTATGAAAAAAAATTACTTATTAATCTTATTATTAACATTTCCGTTTTTTATCTTTTCACAGATTTCAATCTCTAAAATTTCCTATTCAAGTGGGGAAAAAAAAAGATTAGGAGCTAAACCAGGTGAACTTATTAAAATTAGTATAGAAACATCAGAAGATGTTTCTGGCGCTTTAATTACCATAGATGGTTGGGGAACAAGCATTGGAGCGGAAGCGATGACCTTAGATTCCTCGAAATTATTATCATATACTTATACAGTTCCTGAAGACACCTCTAAAACGGATGGATACATAGAAATTACATTTACTATAGATTCTTATTCAAAAACAACTCTTTTCCCAATTGCAGACCAAAGAAAACCACAAGGTGGTGGTTCATCTTTTAACCCTTATGAGGTTGCTTCAGTTGCTAATTTAAGTTGGGTGTTTGACACTGGTACTCCTGAAAATGAAATTTTCTTTAAGCAAATCCA
>NZ_CANNFF010000017.1 GCF_947503855.1 uncultured Polaribacter sp.
AGTACATCAATAAATTTATATTCGATAGGAATATTAATAATATTAAAATTAGCATTATTTAAAATGCACAACGGGTATACTAATTACTATTAGTTTATTAATTTGGGCTTGTGGTTCAGCTCCAATAAATACTTCTAATACAGAAAATGAAGAACCCGTTGTGATTGCAAACGATCGTTTAGCATACGAAATTATAATTATAGACCCAGGTTTTAGTGCTTTTTTAAATGGCATTGCTCAGCCAGAAGGTTTTTACAGCCAAAGTTACTTAGAAGCCAGAAATAGAGTTTGGGTAATAACTTGGAACCAAAGAGCTCAAAATCCATCTAGATATAAGAATAGTATTTATGAAAATATTATAGATTACCAACCCAACATAGATTATGGGTACGAAGTAAATTACAAGCTTTTTAATTATTTTTTATTTGCTCAAAGAAAATATAGCATGAGTTTAGGTGGTGGATTTCGGACAAATAGAATTAATTAGATTTTTTGGTACGATAGAAAACTGTATTCATATTCGTTTTTTTCGTCTGCTTTAAAATCCTCTCTAGCAACTATTTTCCATTTTTGTAAATCAATTTCTGGAAAATAAACATCTGCATCAAACTCTTTATGTACTAAAGTAATATCTAATTGATCTGCCAAATCTTTTGCAATAGTTTCTTTATATATTTGAGCACCACCAATAATAAATATTTGCTCTTCGTCTTTTGCTAATTCTATAGCTTTTTCTAAACTATTGGCTATTAAACAACCTTCTTTAAAATAATTTTTATTTCTGGTGATGATAATTGTTGTTCTGTTTGGTAATGGTTTTCCAATAGATTCAAACGTATTTCTTCCCATTAATATGTAATGCCCAGAAGTAACTTTTTTAAAACGTTTTAAATCTGCTGGCAAATGCCAAATTAAATCGTTATTTTTTCCTAAAGCATTGTTTTTAGCGATTGCTGCAATAACTGTAATCATAAAACTAAATCTATTTTTAGCAAAAATAAGAGAAATGATTACAGATTTGACGTTTTTAATAACAATTCATTAAAAAACCTAAAAAACAAAATAGATTTCGAAGTAAAAGGCCTGAAAACCAACAAAAAAGAAAAACCTTTTTTTAATATAATACAATTAAACTATTGTGAAATTTAGAAATAGTAATATTAAATAAGATGTAATTATTAAAGTGGTAATTCTTTACGAATACACTTAAATTATGTTTGTTATGTTTTTTATCTTAATTATTTTTACATTAAAATTCAAATAAAATATTATGGCTATTAAAAAACAATTTTTAAAAAGTAAACCAGTTTGTAAAGTAACTTTTACAGTACCTGCTAAAAAAGCAAATAATGTTGCAGTTGTTGGAACTTTTAATAAGTGGAATGCAGAAAGTACTCTATTAAAAAAGTTGAAAAATGGTTCTTTTAAAGGTACTGTAGATTTAGAACCTAACAACTCTTACGAATTTAAATATATCATTGATGGCAATTATGTTAATGAAGAAGCTGCAGATGCTTTCGCTTGGAATGATTATGCAAATTCTGATAACAGTGTAATTAACTTATAAAAAAAGAGCTTTCTAAAATTAGAAAGCTCTTTTTTTTTACTAGATAGCAACCTTACCTTTTATATGAGGATGAGGGTTATAATCCAACAATTCAAAATCATCAAAAGTAAAATCTTCTATATTTTTAATAGATGCATTTAGCTTCATTTTTGGTAAAGGTCTAATATCTCTAGATAATTGTAGTTCTAACTGTTCTATATGATTGCTATAAATATGTGCATCTCCAAAAGTATGGATAAATTCTCCTGCTTCATAGCCACATACTTGGGCCATCATCATTGTAAATAATGCATAACTTGCAATATTAAAAGGTACGCCTAAAAAGATATCTGCACTTCTTTGATATAGTTGGCAAGATAATTTACCATCTGCAACGTAAAATTGAAAAAATGCATGACAAGGAGGTAGGGCTGCTTTACCCTTGGCAACATTTTCTGAAAAACTTACAGACGTGTCTGGCAAAACAGATGGATTCCAAGCAGAAACCATCATTCTTCTAGAGTTTGGATTCTTTTTTAATGTCGTAATTACATCTTGTAATTGATCTATATCATCACTATTCCAATTACGCCATTGATGTCCGTAAACAGGTCCTAAATCTCCATTTTCATCTGCCCACTCGTTCCAAATTCTAACCCCATTTTCTTGCAAATATTTTATATTTGTATCTCCTTTAATAAACCAAAGTAGTTCATAAATAATAGATTTTAAATGCAACTTTTTAGTAGTTACCATTGGAAAACCTTCACTTAAATCGAAACGCATTTGATACCCAAAAACACTTTTAGTTCCTGTGCCTGTTCTATCTCCTTTTTCATTACCGTTTTCTAAAACGTGTTTTACTAAATCGTGATATTGTTTCATATAATATGTAAGCGTTAAATTGTTAATTGATTTACAAAAAACGATTGTAAAAATAAAAAAAGCTTTAGTATTATTTACCAAAGCTCTTTATTTAATATGTTAAAGTTATCAACTTTTTGAAGATAACGTTTTAATAATTTTTAAATTAAAAATGTATTTATCCAATAATCATTCCTGCAATGGTTGCAGACATTAAAGAAGCAATAGTACCACCAATTAAGGCTTTTATACCAAATTCTGATAATGTTTTTCTTTGTCCAGGTGCTAAAGAACCTATACCTCCTATTTGGATACCAATAGAAGCAAAATTTGCAAAGCCACACAACATATAAGTAGCCATAATTACAGATTTGTTATATGCTAAATGTGTAACGTTTGCTACATTTTTTAACTCAGCTAACTGTATATACCCCACAAACTCACTTGCTGCCAATTTAATACCTAATAACTGTCCCATTAAAGTCATATCTGCAGTTGGCACACCAATTAACCACATTAAAGGCGCAAAAATATATCCTAAAACAAATTCTAAAGACAGGCTTTCATACGCTGTGTTTGCCGCAATAATATCATTTACACTTGTAAGATCACCTAATAGTTCCAATCCACCATTTATCATAGCAATAATTGCTACAAAAACTAGTAACATAGCACCCACATTTACAGCTAAACGCAAACCTTCTGTTGTTCCGTTTGCAATAGCATCTAAAATATTAGAACCAATTTTTTCTTGCGAAACACTAACATCTGTATTTACTTTTTCTGTTTGAGGGTATAAAATTTTTGAAATTACAATAGCACCTGGAGCTGCCATAACAGAGGCTGCTAATAAATGTTTTGCAAAAACCAATTCTAATTGTTTATCTCCACCTCCTAAAAATCCGATGTAGGCTGCTAATACTGCACCTGCAACTGTAGCCATACCTCCAACCATTACTAAAAGCATTTCAGATTTATTCATTTTTTCTAAATATGCTTTTATCAACAAGGGTGCTTCTGTTTGTCCTAGAAAAATATTACCTGCTACAGACAAGCTTTCCATACCCGAGATTCCTAAAAATTTAGATAAAGCAATGGCTAATATTTTAACAACCCATTGTATAATACCTAAATAAAACAATAAAGATGTTAAAGCAGAAAAGAAAATAATAGTTGGTAAAACTTGAAATGCAAAAATATACCCAAAAGTATCCATATCTGCTATTAAACCATCAAACAAAAATTTACTACCTGCTTTTGTGTATTCTAATATTTGTATGAATAATTTACCTACTAATTCAAAAGTTTTTTGAACAAAAGATACTTTTAAAACACCTATTGCTATAATTAATTGCAATGCTAAACCTACGCCAACTTTTTTCCAATCTATGGCTTTTCTGTTTGCACTAAATAAAAATGCAATTACTAACAAAGAAAACATTCCTAAAACTCCTCGCCAAAAACTTGTAAACGTAAAATCTTGACTAGGTATAATATCTTGTTTTTTATCTGCTATAACTGTATCTTTTTTTATTTCTTCTGCGATCGTATCTTCTTTAGTTTCTGTTAATGGTTTTGCAATTCCAGTATATTCTGCTGATGATAATTTGTAAGTTACATCGCCCTCTGAAAGTTGTAAACTAGCATTGTTAAAAGAAATAATATTAAAATATCTAACCGTATCTTTTGGTGTTTTATAGTTAAATATTAATAAATTATTTTGACGAATGTATTGCCCTGAAGCCGAGATGTTTTTTGAGGTAATTGAATATGAAAAACGACCCTCTTTGAAAGAAAATACATCTCCTTTTGAAGCTTCTAAAAACTTAGATGCTGTTGCTGTTTGTGCTGATGATAATTGCCAATCTTGTTCTAAATCTTGCCCAAAAAAAGTGGCAGACATAGCACAAAATAAAATTAAAAATAAGTTTTTCATGAGCTGAGTAATTTTAAGAGCGCTTGCTAATTTCGTCTCTAATTTTGGCTGCAAGTTCGTAATTTTCATCAGAAACTGCTTGATCTAATTGTTTGTTTAATTCTGTTAATGAAAGTTTTGAAAAAGATGAACCTTTATCTGTGTCTAATAAATCGTCTGTATCTAAAGAGACCTCATATGTTTCTGCTGGATCATTTAAGCCTAGTTCTTCTTCTACTTTTAGAAAAACACCTGCTTTGTCTAAAATATTTTCATAGGTATAAATAGGTGCTTGAAAACGAACTGCTATTGCAATAGCATCAGAAGTTCTTGTATCTATGGTTTCTTCTTTACCATCTTTTTCGCAAATTAGGCTAGAAAAAAACACACCATCAACTAATTTGTGTATAATTACCTCTTTAACTTGTATTGAAAAACGATCTGAAAAGGTTTTAAATAAATCGTGTGTTAGTGGTCTTGGTGGTCTAATTTCTTTTTCTAATGCAATAGCGATAGATTGTGCTTCAAAGGCGCCTATAATTATTGGCAGGGTTCTATTGCCTTCCATTTCGCTTAAAACCAAGGCATACGCACCACTTTGGGTTTGACTGTAAGAAATTCCTTTTATGGTTAATTTTATTAAACTCATATATTTTATTGCCTTTAAAATACAGCTTTTTATGTATTTTTTTTAGCTTATTTTAAGGGCACAATTTACAAAAAATATATAGTACTAGTAGTTATTTTTACTGAATTTGGTTTTTTAAACAAACTTACGCCTGCGTGAAGGATTGAGCCTTTGTTTGAGCTCTTACGCTTTTGGGCGTAAAGCGAGTGATGAAAGCCTGACGAAATTATTTTTGGTAAATAACCTATGGTATTAAAAAAAACCTACCAAAAAAATTTGATAGGTTTTGATTTAAAATTAAAAAAGTAAAATAATTTGGGCACGCCCTAAAAATTATGCTGCTTTAAATGCTTTTAATTTTTCTATTAATTGTGGTATTACTTCAAAAGCATCTCCTACAACTCCATAATCTGCTGCCTTAAAAAAGGGTGCTTCTGGGTCTGTATTAATTACTACTTTTACTTTAGAGGCGTTAATACCTGCTAAATGTTGTATGGCTCCAGAAATACCAATGGCAATGTATAAGTTAGAGGCAACTGGTTTACCTGTTTGCCCTACGTGTTCTGAATGTGGACGCCAACCTAAGTCTGATACTGGTTTAGAACAGGCTGTTGCTGCATTTAAAACCTCTGCTAATTCTTCTATCATTGGCCAGTTTTCTGGACCTTTTAGACCTCTACCTGCAGAAACTACAGTGTCTGCATCTGCAATGGTTACTTTGCCTGTTACTCTTTCTATACTTTCTGATTTTATACCTGATGTTGCTATTTCTGCATCGAAATTTTCTGTTGTGCCTTCTGCTGGATTCTCATGAATACCAAAAGAATTTTTTGCCAAACCTATTATTTTCTTATCTGTTGTAATTACTGTATTAGAAAATGCTTTGTTAGAAAATGCTTTTCTTTTTACGGTAAACGGACTTGTACTTGTTGGTAAAGCTACAGTGTTAGAGGCATAACCTGCTTCTAAATTTACAGCAACTATGGGTGCTAAATATAGACTATCTATACTAGAATCTACAACAACTACAGTTGCATTTTCTTTGTTTGCCACTTGTGTTAAAACTGCTGCGTATTGTTTTGCATTAAACGGCGATAAACTATCATTAGCAACTGTTAAAATTTTTGTTGCACCATATTTATGTAATTCTGATGCGTCTGTGGCGTTTATAGTTAAAACAACTAAGTTGCTTTCTAATTGTTCTGCTACTTTTTTTCCGTAAGAAACTACTTCGAAAGCAGTTTTTTTAAATTTCCCTTCTGTGGAGTCTGCGAAAACTAAAACTGACATATTTTATTTTTTAAACCTGAATGTATCAGGATATTATTATTTTGATTTTTCTGAGTAAGGTTCCGAATTACTTTCGGAATGATTTGATTTTCTTTCAATACTTAAATTACCTTAGCTTCGTTGTGCAACAAGTTGATTAACTCGTCTAAATTATCTGCATCTACTAATTTAACAGCGCCTTTTGGTACTGGTTTCTCAAAAGAGCTAATAGATGTACTTGCAGCTGCACCTGTTGGCTCCAAAACTTGTAGTGGTTTTTTACGAGCCATCATAATTCCTCTCATATTTGGTATGCGTAAATCTTTTTCTTCTACAATTCCTTTTTGACCTCCAACAACTAATGGCAAATTGGTTGTAACAGTTTGGTTACCGCCATCTATTTCTCTTTTTGCAGTTACGCTTGTACCTTCTACTTCCATTGCTACACAACCGTTTATAAAATTAAAATCTGTTAAAGATGCTAACATACCTGGTACCATTTGTCCATTATAATCTGCAGATTCTTTACCTGCTAAAACTAAATCGTAACCACCATTTTTTACAACTGCTGCTAACTCTTTGGCTACTAAAAAACCATCTGCTGGATTTGTATTTACTCTAATAGCATCGTCTGCACCAATTGCTAAAGCTTTTCTAAGTGTGGGTTCTGTTTCTGTACCACCTACATTTACAACTGTAACTGTAGCGCCTTGTTTTTCTTTAAACCACATGGCTCTTGTTAAACAAAACTCGTCATAAGGATTAATTACAAACTGTACTCCGTTTTTATCAAATTCAGCATCGTTATTTGTAAAATTAATTTTTGAAGTGGTATCAGGAACATGACTAATACAAACCAATATTTTCATAAATTTTATTTTTTTACTGTTTTATTACTTACGAATTTACAGCTTTTTTTTAAATTTACTATGCATGCATAGTAAATTTTTATTTTATTTAACAGTTTTAGTAGGAGGCAATGCTTCTTTTTTATAGGTTTTTATAAAATAAACCAGGCAAATTAGAAGGCGTATTTCCTAAATGGTCTAAAACTGAATATGGGTATTTTGATTTAAAATACTTTCAATCAAAATTTCCATTGCAGATCACCTGTCTACGTTTAATATATTTCCATCAATTTTTAAATTGATAAAAATAAGAATTAAACTAAAAAACAAACTCAACAAAAGAAAGTTTAAGTTGAACTTTTTAAATGTGTCAGAGTAGTTCTTTAAAAAATTAAGAAAATAAATAAACAAAATTACAAAACATATATATTATAAGTGCTATATAATTTGGTACAATTGTTAATTTTTAAGAATATTTTTAGACAAACAAGCTATTTATAATTAAATAAAAAGTAAAAAGCAGCTTTTTGGTATTTGTAGTAAATTAGAAATAGGTCAAAATAAAAACTTTGTTTATTTTGAGATAAAAGTACATTTTTTTTATTTTTAAATTCCTTACTTTTGCTACTCAAAACAAACAACAATTAAATTTAGATGAAAACAGTTCAATTCAGAGAAGCCATTTGCGAAGCAATGAGCGAAGAAATGCGCAGAGATGAAAGCATTTACTTAATGGGTGAAGAAGTTGCCGAATATAATGGAGCTTACAAAGCAAGTAAAGGCATGTTAGATGAGTTTGGTGCAAAAAGAGTGATTGATACCCCAATTGCTGAACTTGGTTTTGCAGGTATTGCTATAGGTTCTGCTATGAATGGTAATAGACCTATTGTAGAATACATGACGTTTAACTTCTCTTTAGTTGGAATTGATCAAATTATAAACAACGCAGCAAAAATTAGACAAATGTCTGGTGGCCAGTTTAATTGCCCAATTGTTTTTAGGGGTCCAACAGCTTCTGCAGGTCAGTTAGGTGCAACACACTCGCAAGCGTTTGAAAACTGGTTTGCAAATACACCTGGTTTAAAAGTAATAGTGCCTTCTAATCCTTATGATGCAAAAGGCCTACTAAAAGCTGCTATTAGAGATGATGACCCAGTTATTTTTATGGAATCTGAACAAATGTATGGCGATAAAATGGAAATTCCAGAAGGAGAATACATTATACCTATTGGTGTTGCAGAAACCAAAAGAGAAGGTACAGATGTAACAATAGTCTCTTTCGGAAAAATTATAAAAGAAGCTTACAAAGCTGCAGAAGAGTTAGAAAAAGAAGGTATTTCTGTAGAAATTATAGATTTAAGAACGGTAAGACCCATGGATCATGATGCAATTTTAGCATCTGTTAAAAAGACAAATAGATTGGTAGTTTTAGAAGAAGCATGGCCATTTGCTAGTGTTGCTTCAGAAATTACTTACAGAATCCAAGATGAAGCATTCGATTATTTAGATGCACCTATAAAAAGAATAACAACTGCAGATACACCTGCACCTTATTCTCCAGTATTATTAGAAAAATGGATACCAAATTCTAATGATGTAGTTAAAGCTGTAAAGGAAGTGATGTACATTAAATAAATACATTTCTTAAAAAATAAAAAAATCCCTTTTTCATTATTGAAAAAGGGATTTATATTTCGAAAAAAATATAATTTGTTCGAAAAGCATTGCGTAAATACAAATTAAAAGCAACAAACAAAACAATAGATTTACTACTTTTGTAAATTGATTATAAACCATAGAAAGAAAAGAAAATTATGAGTAAAGAACCAAAAAGCAAATTAACTTTTGACGTTTTAATTGAAATACCAAAAGGAAGCAGAAATAAATATGAATACGATTTTGCGTTACACAAAATTCGTTTTGATAGAATGCTGTTTTCATCTATGATGTATCCTGGAGATTATGGTTTTATTCCAGAAACATTAGCATTAGATTCAGATCCTTTAGATGTTTTAGTATTAGGTCACCAACCAACCTATCCTATGGTTGTTATGGAAGTTAGACCTATTGGTGTATTTTACATGACAGATGAAAAAGGACCCGATGAAAAAATTATTTGTGTACCTGTTTCTGACCCTATTTGGAGTAAAAAATCAGATATCTCTGATTTAAACCCACATAGACTTAAAGAAATAGAACACTTTTTTCAAGTATATAAAGACCTAGAAAAGAAAAAAGTTGACACTGGTGGATGGGGTAATGCAGAAGATGCTATAAAAATTTATCACGAATGTGTAAAACGTTATGATAACAGTGAGCACAAGAAAAAAAGAACTTTTACAATATAATTGTCAAATCATCAATAAAAAGTTAAAAAAAAGAACCACCTTTAATTAAGGGTGGTTTTTTTTATCACTTTCATTTTATTACATTTACTGCCGTTTTAAACTAATCAAAATAATAAATAGTATATGGAATCATTAATGATTTGGATGCCAATTGTAATGGCTATTTTAGGTTTAATCTACATGTGGGTTAAACAATCTTGGGTAATGAAACAAGATGCAGGAGATGGTAAAATGAAAGAAATTTCAGATTATATCTACGAAGGCGCACTGGCTTTCTTAAGTGCTGAATATAAGCTTCTAGCTATATTTGTATTTGTAGTAAGTTTGGCCTTAGTAACAGTTTCATTTATTGTACCAACAACACATATTTTAATCGTAGTTGCTTTTATTTTTGGAGCTATTTTTTCTGCGTTTGCAGGAAACATCGGAATGAAAATTGCAACAAAAACTAACGTTAGAACTACACAAGCAGCAAGAACTAGCTTACCAAATGCTTTAAAAATATCTTTTGGGGGTGGTACAGTTATGGGCTTAGGTGTTGCAGGTTTAGCCGTATTAGGGTTAACCGCTTTCTTTATATTCTTTTTCTATTTCTTTATGGATAGCACATGGACAAATACCATGGATATGACTGTAGTTTTAGAAACTTTAGCAGGATTTTCTCTAGGTGCAGAATCTATTGCTTTATTTGCAAGAGTTGGTGGAGGAATCTATACCAAAGCTGCAGATGTTGGAGCTGACCTAGTGGGTAAAGTAGAGGCTGGTATTCCAGAAGATGATCCAAGAAATCCGGCAACTATTGCAGATAATGTTGGTGACAATGTTGGTGATGTAGCAGGTATGGGTGCAGATTTATTTGGTTCTTATGTTGCAACAGTATTAGCAGCCATGGTTTTAGGGAACTATGTTATAAAAGACATGGGAGGTTCTATTACTGATAATTTTGGCGGTATAGGCCCAATTTTATTACCAATGGCAATTGCAGGTGCAGGTATTATTATTTCTATAATTGGAACATTATTGGTTAAGATTAGCTCTAATGACGCTAAAGAAGACCAAGTAATGGGTGCTTTAAACAAAGGTAACTGGACTTCTATTGTTTTAGTAGGTTTGTCTTGTTTTGGACTAGTTACTTGGATGTTACCAGATACTATGCAAATGGAATTTTTTGGTGAAGGTTTACAAGAAATTTCATCAATGAGAGTATTTTATGCAACTTTGGTTGGCTTAGTTGTAGGTGCTGTAATTTCATCTGTAACAGAATATTATACAGGTTTAGGAAAATCTCCAATTTTAAAAATAGTTCAGCAGTCATCTACAGGAGCTGGTACTAATATTATTGCTGGTTTAGCAACTGGAATGATTTCTACCTTTCCTTCTGTCTTATTATTTGCCGGTGCAATTTGGGCTTCTTATGCCTTTGCTGGTTTTTATGGAGTAGCATTGGCTGCCTCTGCAATGATGGCTACAACGGCTATGCAATTAGCAATTGATGCATTTGGTCCTATATCTGACAACGCTGGTGGTATTGCAGAAATGAGTGAACAAGAACCAATAGTAAGAGAAAGAACAGATATTTTAGACTCTGTAGGAAATACAACTGCTGCAACCGGTAAAGGATTTGCAATTGCTTCTGCAGCATTAACCTCATTAGCACTTTTTGCTGCTTATGTAACTTTTACTGGAATAGATGGAATTAATATTTTTAAAGCGCCAGTTTTAGCCATGTTATTTGTGGGTGGTATGGTACCTGTTGTATTTTCTGCATTAGCAATGAATGCTGTTGGTAAAGCTGCTATGGAAATGGTTCAAGAAGTTAGAAGACAATTTAAAGCTATTCCTGGAATTATGGAAGGAACAGGAAAACCTGAATATGATAAATGTGTGGCAATTTCTACACAGGCATCTTTAAAAGAAATGATGCTACCTGGGTTACTAACTATTGGGTTTCCACTTATCATTGCTTTTGCTCCCTTAGCTTTTGGAATGGATAAACTTGCCATTGCAGAAATGCTAGGAGGTTATATGGCTGGTGTTACTGTGTCTGGTGTGCTTTGGGCTATTTTTCAAAATAATGCAGGTGGTGCATGGGATAATGCAAAAAAATCTTTTGAAGCAGGTGTAGAAATTAATGGAGAAATGACATACAAAGGTTCTGATGCTCATAAAGCTGCAGTTACCGGAGATACAGTTGGAGATCCTTTTAAAGACACCTCTGGGCCATCTATGAATATTTTAATCAAATTAACTTGTTTAATAGGATTAGTTATTGCTCCTATATTAGGGGGGCACACTAACGATACTCATACATCAAACGAAATCAAAGAAGAAATAAAAGTAAAGTTAACTGTTAATGAAGCTGATGAGGCTGAAGCTACAGTAACAACTACGTATATAGAAAATGGTGTAGAAAAAACAAAAGATGAAGTAATCACTGGTACTTTAGAAGAAGTAGAAGCTAAAGTAAATGCTTTAAAAGGTAAGGGTATTCATGGAGAACATCACTTTAAATTGGATGCATCTAAAGGTGAGAAAAGTAAAATGGTAAAAGTTGAAATTCAACAAGAGAAGTAACATTCTATTTCTTTGTGACGTCCTGAAATAGCGTTACAGAATTAATAATCTAAAGGTAGTGATTTTATATCACTGCCTTTTTTGGTACTAAACACCTGAGTTCGATTAATATTTAGATAGATTTTTAGTAAATTAAGGCTCTGAATATCAATTTATTAATCTAAAAATCTATCTATGATAATCTACTCTAAAATTACTGAAATATTCTGTATTGTTGATGAATTTTGC
>NZ_CANNFF010000018.1 GCF_947503855.1 uncultured Polaribacter sp.
TATGCAAGAATTTGGAGGAAAAGAATGCTGTTTACTAATGAACAGAAGTACGGAATTAAAAAATTGTAATAAGATTCGATTTGATTCGATGTGCCTAAAAACTGAAATAGAAGAAGCTTTTGACGGAATTTTTCTAATAGAAAAATCAACTGTTTCAGAAGTAGTGGATTGAGAATTTATAAATTTAATTTCGAAACGGCACTTTCTTTTTGGAGGTGCCGTTTTATTCTTTCACATAACGGTTCTCAGCTATACGCAGGCAGGGATTTTAACCACTGAACTTCCTACGAAGAACTGAACTTCAAATTTACCACTTTCCTGTCTTACGAAGCACGAACCCCCTGCTTGCGTATAGGTGATGTTATGCGGTCGGCTTTCATTTTCTCTTCTTTCTCGTTAATTTATCAAGCAAAGTTACTAAATTTGCAGTCAAGCAATTTCAATTTTTGAATTATGTATTTCAGCAGACCTTGGACTTCTATCTAAGTGATAGGCAGTCCTGAAAATTCCAATCTCTTTTAGGTCAAGACAATTAGTCTATGGGTTTCGTGTACCGACTTTTTTGTAAAGGCGTTACGTTGTCATAGTTGCTCTGTCGGGTAATACTGTCTATTCACTTCTCCACGATTTGAATTCAAGTATTCACCTGTAAGAAGTTACTAATGACAAAAAAGAAATTGCCCGTTCGTTTTACGGGTCAGCACTTTACTATTGATAAAGTGCTAATAAAAGATGCAATAAGACAAGCAAATATAAGTAATCAGGATACGGTTTTAGATATTGGGGCAGGCAAGGGGTTTTTTACTGTTCATTTATTAAAAATCGCCAACAATGTTGTTGCTATTGAAAACGACACAGCTTTGGTTGAACATTTACGAAAATTATTTTCTGATGCCCGAAATGTTCAAGTTGTCGGTTGTGATTTTAGGAATTTTGCAGTTCCGAAATTTCCTTTCAAAGTGGTGTCAAATATTCCTTATGGCATTACTTCCGATATTTTCAAAATCCTGATGTTTGAGAGTCTTGGAAATTTTCTGGGAGGTTCCATTATCCTTCAGTTAGAACCTACACAAAAGTTATTTTCGAGGAAGCTTTACAATCCATATACCGTTTTCTATCATACTTTTTTTGATTTGAAACTTGTCTATGAGGTAGGTCCTGAAAGTTTCTTGCCACCGCCAACTGTCAAATCAGCCCTGTTAAACATTAAAAGAAAACACTTATTTTTTGATTTTAAGTTTAAAGCCAAATACTTAGCATTTATTTCCTGTCTGTTAGAGAAACCTGATTTATCTGTAAAAACAGCTTTAAAGTCGATTTTCAGGAAAAGTCAGGTCAGGTCAATTTCGGAAAAATTCGGTTTAAACCTTAATGCTCAAATTGTTTGTTTGTCTCCAAGTCAATGGGTAAACTGTTTTTTGGAAATGCTGGAAGTTGTCCCTGAAAAATTTCATCCTTCGTAGTTCAAAGTCGGGTGGTTGTCAAGATGATTTTTTTGGTTTGGTGTCGTCTTTTAAGCTGCCGCATAACGGGAAACGCATTGGCGAAGTGGCGGATAAATTGAACCGAAAGTTCAATTTAGCAGTGACGTAGCCGATGTGTTTCCACAGAAGCTAAATTATTAAAAAAAAGCTGAATGTGGGACACATTCGGCGGAATAAAAAGCACAAAAGTTGAATTTTGAACTTAACCCGCCATTTTGCCAATGCGATGTTGAACTGAACAAGGGAAATGAGCGGTATCCTGCCAGACAGGATACCGACATTCACGAGGTTTCGATGGTTAGTGCGCCGCATCGGAGCGGGCCTGCTACCAGTCGTCGGTTAGACGACTGGCGACTTCTCGGTGGCAGCCCCACGGAGCCGAAGGAGCACCAGCCCCAACGAAACCAGTACCGCCATCGCCGTGGCGTAACAGATCACGGGCCACGCTGTGTCACCGTTTAAAAGTGCCACCGCCAATGTCCCGACAATGCTGACTATCAGGCTTTGAACGCAGAAGTAGAACGCGACCGCTGATCCCGCGATGTCGTCGAACTCTGCCAAAGCGCCGTTCGCGGTAACGGACACCGTGAAGACAATACCGACCGCGACAACCCACATCGGTAGGATGAAGGTGAGGAATGACGGCGAGCCGTAAAGTTCGCCGATCCCCAACAGGACCGCTCCGCAAACAAGCAACGCCATCCCACGCGCCACGCATCCTGCGATGCCCCATCTGGCGACAAAGGACTTCGCGAAACGGGTTGTCACGATCATTACAAGCGCGACAGTGGCGAAGGCAAAGCTGAATCCGATCTCGGAATATTCCGCTTGGCCTATGAGCACACGGGGAGCCGTCGAGAAGAAGACGAAGTAGGTGCCCATACCGGCGCTAAAGCCGACAGTGTAAACCCAAAAAGCCGGACTCGCGAAGATCGGCAAGACAGATCGGCGCGTCTTGACTTGATCCAGAGGGCGGGTTTCGTGCCACCTGAAACCCGCATTTAGGAGTGCGAGCATCGCCAGTATAGCCAAAGTAATGAATATCGCCTGCCATCCCAAGAACTCGCCGATCAATACTCCGGCGATAGGGCCGAGCGCAGGCACGAACGCCAGCATCGAACTGAAAAGGCCGTAGATGACGACACCCTCAGGACGGTTGGCATAAACGTCGCGAACCGTCGCGAACGTCGCCACCAGCATGGCCGACGCGCCCACTGCTTGAAGTAGACGGAAAGCGACAAAGGCCGGTGCAGTTGAAGACCAAGCTGCTCCCAGAGACGCAATGACGAAAGCCGTTGCGCCCGCAAGTAGAATTGGCCGTCGCCCGATTCTGTCTGAGAGCGGACCAAAAATCACCTGGCCCACGCCGAGCATCACCATATAGAGGCTCAACGTGAGTTGGATCATAGCGGGCGTCGTGTTCAGGATGCCGGGCATCGCTGGAACGACAGGGAGATAAATATCCATCGCCAGTGAAGCGAGGATGTCGAAAGGAGCCATCAGCAGCAGTGCTGCCGGCAGCGTATAGGCCCACGCGGGGCGTTGTTTTTGTTTATCAGTCATTTATGTGTTTTTCTATTCCATCAATAATTGATTTCCAATCATCAACGTGTAATTCGTGTCCTGTACCTTCAAGGGTGATTAGATTTGAACCTTTTATTTTTTCTAGTAAAAAACCTGCATTCTTATAATGCCAAATTTTGTCGTCTGTTCCGTGGATAATTAAGGTGGGTTGTTTGATTTCGTTTAATCTGTTCCAATATTCTTCACCACCACCACCTTGCGATGCAGCGTGATTGAACATACTTATATAATTGTTGGCTCTATTGAACTCAGCTCTTATCAGTTTTTCACTTCTTTGTTTGTCAAATTGTTTCTTGCCACTCATTAATTCTGCACCCTGAATTAAATAGTTTACCACACTGTCTTCATTTGTCCAATTGACTGTACCTGCTTTACTATGGAAATCTAAAATACTCGTGTCCATTTCAGGTATAGTTGGGTCTGAGTCTCCCCAAGGGCCTGATGACATAAGAGTTAAGGAGTTAACTCTGTCGGCAAACTTTATTGATGCTATTTGAGAAATTAGTCCGCCCAAAGAAATCCCCACAAAATGTGCTTTGTCAATCTTGTAGCCATCCAATATTGAAATAGCGTCATTAGTTAAGTCAACAATATCGTATGGAGTAGAACCTGGTTCATAATTAGTGGATTTTCCTACATCTCTGTTGTCGTAACGAATAACAAAAAATCCTTTTTCAGATAATTGTTGGCAAAATTCAGTGTCCCAATACAGCATTGATACGGTTGCACCTGCTACCAAAAGGATTGCTGGATTTTTCTTATTTCCAAAACTTTCCGTACAGAGTTCAATGCCGTTTGTTTTAATTATTTTCTCTTTCATTTCTGTTTTCCTTTGTTTGCAACTGATTATTATCAGTCCTAAAATTAATATCCAAAGTAGTTTTTTTTTCATTTATCAATGTTTAACTGTTATGCTGGTATCTTTCACAATGCCCGCTAACGAAAAATGGTAGCCGTAGTTGCCGGATTTACAGCACTTTCGTATCAATTTAGCACTTCGGTTCGTTAAAAGCACCAAAGTATCAAGTTGGCACGAAAGCCGGCAATTATCGGCTACCATATGTTAGTGGCATTTATCATTTCATTATATTCATTTGCTTTAACGCATTTTTTGTTACATTAATTCTCGATGAAATAAAATCATCAACATTCAATCCGTCTGTCGGAATTACATTTGTTGCAAAAAAATAAACATTAGATTTTGTTTCAACATAACCAACAAACCAACCATTATATTTTTCTTCTATCGAACTTAATCCAGTCTTACCGCTTAAAATGTAATTTTCAGTTCGCTCAATTTCCATAATATTTTTGACAATCTTTATTGTCCTATCAGAAATTGGAAATTTTGAAAAATAGAATTTCCTTAAAAAGTCGATTTGTTGTTTTTGAGATATTTTTGAATTTCCTTCAAGCCAAAAATTGTCAATCGTTAAACTGTCAAAAATCATATTTTTATACTCAAATTTTTCTAAATATTCTTTCATTTTAATTGTTCCGATTTTCCTTGCAATTTCCTGATAGCAAGGAACACAGGAAATTCTAAAAGCATCTTTAAATGATAAATCTTTTTCCCAAATATCCATTTTTCTCTGCTCGCCATTCCATTTTAAAATAGTTGTATCATTTTCAATAATGCCTAATTCAACAGCAATTATAGAATTTGGAATTTTGAATGTTGATGCAGGTAATTTTCCGTTTTTAGCCCAATCAAAGTCATTTGAGTAAAAAGTATTCTTGTCGTTATCATAAATTAGAATTGAACCATTTACTTGAAAACTATCTAAAATTTTGTCAAAATCAGAAATTTCTGTTTCAATTATGTTTTTATTCGTTGTTGTGTTACAGCAAACAAATAAAAATATCATTGAAATAAAAACTACAAATAAAATATTTTTCATTTATTGTCTAATTATCGTTTGTTTTTGTTGCCACTAACGGGAAACGCATTGGCGAAGTGGCGGATAAATTGGACAAAAAGTTCAATTTAGCAGTGACGTAGCCGATGTGTTTCCACAGAAGCTAAATTATTAAAAAAAGCTGAATGTGGAACACATTCGGCGGAATAAAATGCACAAAAGTTGAGTTTGGCACTTAACCCGCCATTTTGCCAATGCGATGTTATATGCCGTATTTTTTGATAAGATAATTTAAGTCAGCTTCGTTTAAAATTCTAATGTTTGCTTTTTTTGATTGGTTTAAGTCGTTTATTTTTTGGATTTTTGACCAACCACAATCTTCACCTGCAAAAACAAAATCTACTTTACCTGTTATTCCTGATTTTATTTGTCCACCAATTTTCATTAGAAAAGTTTTTATTTCTTCTCTTTCTATTGAAAAGTTGCCCGTAATAACTATTCCTTTTCCTATTAAATCAATGTTTTCAAGTTCGTTTTGAGTTATTTGATAATTTGATAAATGCTCTTCATTTTCTTCTAAAACATCTTCACTTGGTTGATTGAAATAATTATTATTTGTTTTAGGCTGGTCATCAATTTTTCTTATTAGTTCTTGATAACTTGGATACTTGTCAGTCAATTCGCCAAATATTAAAGCACAAAGTTTTGCATCGAATTCTGGGTCGTGATGATTTGTTACTTCTAAGTCCAAACTCTCTGCTAAATCTTTTATTTTTTTAGGCATCCCAAGTTTATCTGCAAATAACATTGTGTCAATATAACTTATGACATATGGTTTTAAATTATAATGTTCATATAGATTTTTCTGATTATCCGTTTATGCACCTGTTATATTCGCAATTACTAGTCTGTCAAAGAGTTTGTCTCCAAAATACCGTCT
>NZ_CANNFF010000019.1 GCF_947503855.1 uncultured Polaribacter sp.
TGGATTGAGAATTTATAAATTTAATTTCGAAACGGCACTTTCTTTTTGGAGGTGCCGTTTTATTCTTTCACATAACGTGCCGCGTATTGGCGATGGGCGGGATTTTTAGCACTGAACTTTAATCGAAGAACAGAAGTTGAATTTTGCACTTCCGTTGATACGAAGCCGTTCAGCCCGCCTATTGCCAATACGATGTTGTACGACGTAGTTATGTTTTGGGTTTTAGTCCAGCTAAATATTTTCGTATGTCATTTTCTAATTTATCCGGGTATTTGTACTCTAATTTTTTTGACAATTCAGTTCCTATTTCTGAAACTAAATCAGTCATTGAAAATAGAGCAGTCCAATTTTCCTTTATATCGCTCCCTGAAAATGTTTGTTCTGTTTTAGCCCACATTTCCTGGTTAAGATACTTTTTGAAAAGCCGTCCATATTTATTGGTCGTTATGTTCCAATTGTGTTCACTTGCAATGTGCCATTCAATTAAAGGAATTAAATATTCTGTGCGAATAACGGTTTCCGACATAAATTTCGCATAGAATATTTCATCTCTCACAAGACACTTTGCCACGTAAGTTGTGTCCCACCAAAAATCGTTTATTAGATTTTGAAACTCTTTTTCAGACGGTTTTTTGATAATGGAAATTTGATAAGTTGGTTTCAGCATTTGCTTTGTAATACCATCTTTATCAATTAAAATTTTATAACCAATATCCCAATCTTCTGGTAATTCTTTCTCTTGCGTTTCCTTTATAAATTTTGATTTGCTGTAAAGTTTAAAATCTACTTTCACACCGTCTTCATAAAGTAGCATTTTCATTGCGTGTTTATGGTTAAAACAACTTTCGTCTTCTTCAATCATAGCAATTGGATTTCCGAATTTAAGCGTCCAGCTTTTGTCTGAAATGTAATTTGTATTATCCTCAAAAACAAATTCAATGTCTAAATCACTAAATTCGTCAACAAGTGCTAAAGGATTTACAAGTGAACTTGTCAGAAGAAGAACTCTTACATCTTCGTTTTTCTCCGACCATTCTATAATTGTTCTTAACTTTTCTTCTCTGACTTTCATTTTGTTTGGTTCGGTTTTACTATGTCGTACAACAACGGGAAACGCATTGGCGAAGTGGCGGATAAATTGAACCGAAAGTTCAATTTAGCAGTGACGTAGCCGATGTGTTTCCACAGAAGCTAAATTATTAAAAAAAAGCTGAATGTGGGACACATTCGGCGGAATAAAAAGCACAAAAGTTGAATTTTGAACTTAACCCGCCATTTTGCCAATGCGATGTTATGTGTAGTTTTTTAGTATCTTTGTCAGATGAAATTATCAGATTAGCAAATTTACTTTACGCAACGTATAGGAAGAGAATAGTTTAGTATTATTCTTCGTTTCCTTATTGTCTCTTATTGTAAATTAAATATGTTAAATAATGAAAAATTACTTCGAAAGTCCTTTTAAAGGAAAAATAATCAAAGACCACATAACTAATCCCAATATAATTTCGGGTAAATATTCTTATTATTCTGGTTATTATCACGGTCATTCATTTGACGATTGTGCTCGTTATCTGTTTCCGGACAGGAATGATGTCGATAAACTAATTATCGGTTCTTATTGTTCAATAGGGAGCGGTGCAAGTTTCATAATGGCAGGTAATCAAGGTCATAAATATGATTGGATTTCCAGTTTTCCATTTTTTTATATGTCTGAATTTGATGTTTTCAGTAAAAGCCAAGATGGATTTCAAAAAGCAGGAGATACAGTTGTTGGGAATGATGTTTGGATTGGTAGTGAAGCTATGATAATGCCAGGAGTTCAGATAGGAGATGGAGCTGTTATTGGCAGTCGTGCTTTGGTTACAAAAGATGTTGAACCTTATTCAATTGTAGGGGGAAATCCAGCCAAATTGATAAAAAAGAGATTTAGTGATGATGACATCCAAAAATTGCAGGAAATGAAATGGTGGGAATGGGATGAAGAAACCCTTTTTGAAGCAATGCCAATTCTTTGTTCAAATAAAATCGATTTGTTGTACAAGTTTTTTAGAAAAATGAAATGATAAAAAGAAGGTTCCGAAATTCGGAGCCTTTTTGTTTTAACTGCGTTTGCGGCTAAAATTACACATAACTTATTTATTGATACGGCTTTTCTGTACAAAACAGCATAATACTTGATGTTTTTGTGCAGGTTTGTTTCTTTATTTGATCAAATATAACGAAAGTAGGTAGACAATGATTTCTTATTTCTCATCAAGTAATCACGTTACCTCCAATACCTTTTCACTTCAAACGCATAGGCATTTTTCTCATCCACTGCTTGGGTTGCTACCGTTTCAACATTCCAAGCGACAGCTTCGAATTTCGGGAAGAAGGTATCTGCACCAAATTCGCCCTGCACATGGGTAATAAACATCTCTTGAACACAATCAAGCGCTAAAGCTTCTCGGTAAATTTGTCCGCCTCCAATTATGAAAACGGTTCGTTCCACTTCATTTTTATAATGATCCAAACAGGATTCCAAGGAAGAAAAAACAACTGCTCCAGGAGCATGATATTCGGTATTGCGTGTTAAGACCGCATTCTCGCGGTTGGGCAACGGCCGAAAACGTTCCGGAATGGAATCGTAGTTTTTTCTACCTGTAACCACAATATGTCCCGTGGTTGTTTCTTTGAAAAATTTCATATCTGCAGGCAAATGCCACATCAAATCATTGTTCTTTCCAATACCGAATTGCTGATCAACAGCAACAATCAATGCTACTTTCATGGAAGTACTTTGTAAATTGTAGGTGAAATGAACACCATGCGGGGATTTGGAATTACTGCATCGTGAACCTGTGTTCCCCTGGCCTCTTCTTCCGTGAGAAAATAACCAATTACCCAATGATAGGTTCCATCCGGAGCCACCACCAATTATTGCAACGTTCTTATCACTAAGTAAATTCATTTGTTTGTCTGTATCTATTCGCATTGTCATTCA
>NZ_CANNFF010000020.1 GCF_947503855.1 uncultured Polaribacter sp.
TTGTGGAGAATATCGGAGTCGAACCGATGACCTCTTGCGTGCAAGGCAAGCGCTCTAGCCAACTGAGCTAATCCCCCATTTGAAATTCAGAATTACGAATTCAGAATTACGAATTTAGAATTCTCTAGTTTCCAGAATTTCCTTTAAATATCAAAATTTGTAGTCCCGGGCAGACTCGAACTGCCGACCTCTACATTATCAGTGTAGCGCTCTAACCAGCTGAGCTACGAGACTATAATAGCTTTGATATTCTTGTTTTTTAAAATTAACAGCAAAGAGTAAAATATACCTTTTGTAACTCACCATCTTTCTCTAGAAAGGAGGTGTTCCAGCCGCACCTTCCGGTACGGCTACCTTGTTACGACTTAGCCCTAGTTACCAGTTTTACCCTAGGCGGCTCCTTGCGGTGACCGACTTCAGGCACTCCCAGCTTCCATGGCTTGACGGGCGGTGTGTACAAGGCCCGGGAACGTATTCACCGGATCATGGCTGATATCCGATTACTAGCGATTCCAGCTTCACGGAGTCGAGTTGCAGACTCCGATCCGAACTGTGATATGGTTTATAGATTTGCTCTCTGTTGCCAGATGGCTGCTCATTGTCCATACCATTGTAGCACGTGTGTGGCCCAGGACGTAAGGGCCGTGATGATTTGACGTCATCCCCACCTTCCTCTCGGTTTGCACCGGCAGTCTCGTTAGAGTCCCCATCTTTACATGCTGGCAACTAACGACAAGGGTTGCGCTCGTTATAGGACTTAACCTGACACCTCACGGCACGAGCTGACGACAACCATGCAGCACCTTGTAAATTGTCCGAAGAAAAGTCTATCTCTAAACCTGTCAATCTACATTTAAGCCCTGGTAAGGTTCCTCGCGTATCATCGAATTAAACCACATGCTCCACCGCTTGTGCGGGCCCCCGTCAATTCCTTTGAGTTTCAATCTTGCGATCGTACTCCCCAGGTGGGACACTTATCACTTTCGCTTAGTCACTGAGATAAATCCCAACAACTAGTGTCCATCGTTTACGGCGTGGACTACCAGGGTATCTAATCCTGTTCGCTCCCCACGCTTTCGTCCATGAGCGTCAGTACATACGTAGTAGACTGCCTTCGCAATCGGTATTCTGTGTAATATCTATGCATTTCACCGCTACACTACACATTCTATCTACTTCCATATGACTCAAGTCAACCAGTATCAAAGGCAGTTCCATAGTTAAGCTATGGGATTTCACCTCTGACTTAATTGACCGCCTGCGGACCCTTTAAACCCAATGATTCCGGATAACGCTTGGACCCTCCGTATTACCGCGGCTGCTGGCACGGAGTTAGCCGGTCCTTATTCTTACAGTACCGTCAAGCTCGTACACGTACGAGTGTTTCTTCCTGTATAAAAGCAGTTTACAACCCATAGGGCAGTCTTCCTGCACGCGGCATGGCTGGATCAGGCTCTCGCCCATTGTCCAATATTCCTCACTGCTGCCTCCCGTAGGAGTCTGGTCCGTGTCTCAGTACCAGTGTGGGGGATCTCCCTCTCAGGACCCCTACCTATCATCGCCATGGTAAGCCGTTACCTTACCATCTAACTAATAGGACGCATAGCCATCTTTTACCGATAAATCTTTAATTAAAACTCGATGCCAAGTTATAATACTATGAGGTATTAATCTTCATTTCTAAAGGCTATCCCTCTGTAAAAGGTAAGTTCTATACGCGTTACGCACCCGTGCGCCGGTCGTCATCTGATGCAAGCACCAATGTTACCCCTCGACTTGCATGTGTTAAGCCTGCCGCTAGCGTTCATCCTGAGCCAGGATCAAACTCTTCATTGTATATTTTTAATATTATAAATGAATAAGTTTCAAAAGAATTACATTAATCTAAATTAATGTGGTTATTCTACTCTTTAATTACGCTGTCAATTTCAATATTTTCAATGAACTTGGCGATTCCCTAAAAATAAGATCTACTTACTTTTTATCTCTTCGCTCTTGTAGAAATGTTAGAATCGAACTAACTAATAATTGATTGAATTACTATTCCAAAATCTCTCTGATCGTTTTTGCTATTTCTGTTAGCGGGTGCAAATCTAAAACTTATTTTTTATCTGACAAGTAAAAAATTTATTTTTTTTAAACTTTTTTTAAAACCCTAAAACTTGAACTTTTTAACCCCCGAAAATTCGGACTGCAAAGATACAAGGTTTTTTTTATTACATCCTAATAAAAATTGAAAAAAAATTTAAAGTTTTTATCTCTAAAAATTTAAACTTTTTTCACCCCTATTACAAACAACAAATACTCAATGAACTTTGCTAAACAAACTTTCGTTTTCTCGTTAGCGGGTGCAAATATACAACTCATTCTCACTCCCGCAACTATTTTTTAAACTCTTTTTTGATTTATTTTTTGAACTTCTTTTAATACCTTGTAAATGCATTAGTTATAGAGGGTTTTTTTTTGATTTTTTTGTTTTTTTTTTTAAGGTTGGTGATAGTGTATGTAGGTTATTGTTTTTAAAATTCCTTATTTATTAGGGTATTGAAATGTCATGTTTGAGGTGTTTTAAGTACATCGTGAATTAAAATTGTAGCATGAATCATCCGTTTTTTATTGGTGTAAATCTTCAAAATTGTGAATAAGATGCTTATCTCTTACTTATTTGAAGTTGTAATATTCTCTTTTTTTAGTGCTACAACTCTAATGAATTGGCACGGGTTAGGGATTGAAGCGTCTGTTTGAGCTCTTTTTGGTACCCTTTATGGTACCTAAAAAGCGAGTGCAGAAAGCCCGACCACAACCTTTTGGCGTGG
>NZ_CANNFF010000021.1 GCF_947503855.1 uncultured Polaribacter sp.
TGTTTGTATAAGATTAGTGGCGTGTTTAAGCACCTAATTTAGCAAATATAAACTGAATAGAAAATCCGCGAGAATTTCCGTAAGTAGACAATAACTAGCCATTAATTTTATACGGTGTTGTGCCCAGTTATTTCAAACGATAGATTGTTTTATTTTTTTCTCCTATTTTTTCAAATAAATTCAATTCTGCTCCATTCTTTAAATCTCTACTTGCAGTTGCTGAAGAAATATCTTTAAAAATATCCATATAATCTTTTCTTGTAAATTCAGTTTTATTTAATGAAATATAGTATTCTAATCTATCTTTTTCATTTAATGTTCGATTATTAAAATCTAATAGTTGACTTATTGAAATGTCAATAACGTTTAGCATATATTCAATAAACTTAGTTGATTTTCCAGATTTATCACTTTCAGCCAAAGCTTTGTAATATTTTTCTTGGTCATTACTGATTAAGGTTTCAAAAGGTAAAAACTCAAATATTGGATATTTTTCCATTAAAATTAAAGTTTGCCATAATCTTCCCATTCTGCCATTTCCATCCAAGAATGGATGTATAAATTCCATTTCGTAATGGAAAACACAACTTTTAATTAATTCAATTTCATCAGACTTTTTCAAATATTCAAAAAGGTCTTTCATTAAGTATGGCACATTTTCAAATGGTGGTGCTAAATGCTCAACTTTAGAGCCTTTTACAATTCCGACACTTTGAGTCCTATATTTTCCAGAATTTTCAATTAAACCTTCCATTAGTTTTTGATGTGCTTCTAAAAAGGATTTTTCATTAGAAGGATTGAAATTTTCTAAATTTTCATAGATTTTGATTGCATTTAGAACTTCAAGAACATCTTTTTTAGGACCAATAACTCTTTTGTTTTCAAGAAGTGCTGTTATTTGTTCTTCTGTAAGTGTGTTTCCTTCTATTTTTAATGAAGAATGAATAGTTTTAATTCTATTCTGTTTTCTCAATTTAGGTGAAGATCTGTTTAATAAATTAGCATTTACTTCTCCTATTTTCTCTGAAATAGAGGTTATTAATTTTAAAATAGAAGATGTTATTTCGTAAGGTGGTTTCATTTTCTTGATACTATCATTTGATACTATCAAAGATACAATCATTTAATCTGAATTATGTTATGAAACGGGATTTTTAATTAGGCACAACGTTGATGTATAAGATTAGTTGCGTATTTTAAGCACTAAAGTTAGCAAATAAATCACAGATAGAAAGTGAAGTGCACCCAAAAGTTTAGACAAATTTATAATTAATTTTGATAATAATGAGCTCGATATTCAATCGGGCTCATTCCATTTAAATTTTGTTTAATTCTCTCATTATTATAATATTTTATATACACTTTAATCTCTTTTTTTAACTGAGATATCGACTTATATTTATTTAGATAAAACAATTCAGATTTTAGAATACCGAAGAAATTTTCTATCACAGCGTTATCTAAACAATTTCCTTTACGAGACATACTCTGAGTAATTCCTTTTTCTGTTAATAATCTTCGATATTGTTTCATTTGATACTGCCATCCTTGATCAGAATGTAATATTAAATTTGCCTTATCTGGTATTTTCTTAAAAGATTTTTTGAGCATAATAGCTACTTGTTTAAAATCAGGTTTTTCAGATAATTGATAACTTATTATTTCTCTGTTAAAGAGATCTATTATCGGAGATAGATATAGTTTTTTTCCTAAAACTTTAAATTCTGTAATATCAGTAGCCCATTTTTTATTTGGCCTAATAGCATTAAAATTACGTTGTAATATATTAGGAGCTGTTTCACCTATTTGTCCTTTATAAGACTTGTATCTTTTAGCTCTGACTAAACTTTTCAAACCAAATTCACGCATTAACTTGAGTACTGTTTTATGATTTATTAGAGTGCCTCTTTTGTTGATTTCTAAAGTGATTCTTCTATAACCAAATCTTCCTTTGTGGCGATGATATATTTGATTGATCAATAGTTTTATCTCTTTATATTTATCAACTAAAAGACTTCTTTTATGATAATAATAATAACTACTTCTTGCCATGTTCGTATGATATAGTAAAATGTCTAAATCATACTTATGCCTTAATTCTGTTATGGCTTTTGCTTTTTGTTTTGCTCTTGTTGAATTAAGGCCTGTAACTTTTTTAGCAAGTCCAGTTCTGCACCTAATGATTCATTTTCTAATAAAAGTTCCTCTTCTCTTGTTAAAGGTTTATTAGACTTTTTTTTAGCCCTCTTAAATTGCATAGATTTTGGTTTACCTCTAGGTTTAATGTTTAAGCCTACAATACCCTCTTTTTTATAATTACGTTGCCACTTCATAATTACAGATTTAGTAGGAATATTAAACTCTAAACAAGCTTGACTGAAAGATAATGAATCTTTGTCAATAGCATTCAAGACTTTAAGTTTAAAAGGAATGCTGTACACTTTGGTTTTTCTTGGTAATAGCGCTTTTGTATTATACTGAAATAGGTTGACCTTTTTTTAGGTTTAATTTATACGTTCAAACTATTTTTTTAAGCCGTTTAG
>NZ_CANNFF010000022.1 GCF_947503855.1 uncultured Polaribacter sp.
AACTGAATATGTTCATAATCCCTGCTTTTTGAGCGCTAATATACTAAAAATATTAGGTGTGTTTGCGGAGAATCAGATAGATTTTTCAAAACACTCAAGTCCATACTCGCATTATGAAAAATTAATAAATTAGATGAAAGATATTTAGAAAGTTCGTCTTCCCATAATTCTTGAAAATTAAGGGAAAATTCTACATCTTCATATGAAATTCCGTGTATTGAAGTATGAGTTTTTAAAAACTTTTCTGATTTTGGTGGATTTATATAGTGTTTTGTCGAATAAACTATTGTGTCATTTTTCACGAAGCATAATCCGATTGCACAAGCACTTAATCTACTGTTATTTGCTGTCTCAAAGTCAATAGCAATAAAATCAAATTTATTTTCAAAGTACTCAGGGAATGTATGAGGATTTTTAAATTGATTGAATTTCAATTTTTGCAAAATCGCTTGTTCGTATTGAGGTTTTACTTTATAACCAACTTGTTTTGCTTTTTTTAGCCAAGGTTCAAGAATATAGTTTGGTGTATTTTCGATAAAATTATAGAATAGAAATTCATTGTTTGTTTCAGGATTTATTCCCGAAACTTCCATTTCAATTTGATTTTTTGGTTTAGGTTTAAAAAAGTTAAACATAGTTCATTTTGTATAATTCAGACGAGTTTTGGTGTAATATGGCATATAACGTTTGGCAAATTGGCGATGGAGCCGACTTTTAGCACAAATGTTGAATAGAATTACTAATCTTCAACATTGCACAAAAGTTCAATAGAAGTACTTCACCGGCTCTATTGCCAATTTGTTTGTTATGTGCCGTTTTATTCCATTTTATACATTTAACAATTGCTGAAACGTAAAGTCGGGTTTAAACATTTCAATTTCGTTTTGAGTTGATTCTTCTTGTGCTTCTTTGCCATAGATAAACATTTGCTGTTCATAATTTTTAACAGCCTCTTCAATGCTATTAAATTTTCCATCGGCTAGATTATCAGACAATATCAAGGCATCCACCAACCCACTATTTACTCCCTGCCCTGCAAAAGGCGGCATCAAATGTGCGGCATCCCCAATCATTGTTATGGGTAATGGGCGCTTGCTTTTCCAAGGCTTTTCTAAAGGAAATATCCGTGTAGCCAATCCTACAAATGACAACGTCGTATGAATCAATTCTTTGTAGCGTTCGTCCCAATCGGAAAATTCTTTCAGAAGAAAATCAACGACACTATTTCTGTTTTGAAAATCTACCTGCGTTTGGTTTTTCCATTCATCAGGTGTTTTAAAACTTATTCCAAAATGCAATGCACCATTATTATTGGGGTTAGCAAATAATAAATTACCTTGGTGAGATGCCATTAGCCGGTTTCCATTGCATAGCTGAAAAAATCCAGGACAGTTTATCTCTGGTTGATGAATATCGGCTTGTATATTGAAAGTACCTGTTTCTTCAACTTCCGTGTCGGTAACAAATTTTCTTACCTTGGACATCCCGCCATTGGCAAGAATAACCAAATCTGCTGTTTCACTCGGTTTATTCTCAAAAGTTAGTGTCC
This sequence comes from uncultured Polaribacter sp., assembly GCF_947503855.1. Classification (GTDB taxonomy): domain Bacteria; phylum Bacteroidota; class Bacteroidia; order Flavobacteriales; family Flavobacteriaceae; genus Polaribacter. The sequence goes on from NZ_CANNFF010000022.1 coordinate 1,550, forward strand.
ACTTCTTCTTACCAGGTTCAAGCATAACAAGTTTTCTATCCCAAATAACCGTGTCGTTTTCTAAACTATTCAACAAGATAGCCCTTAAGTCATTTCTGTTTATTTCAGGATTGTCAAATCGATTTTCGGGCTTTACATTTTTTGTGGATAAAATATTGCCTTTTTCATCAGCAATATTTACACCCATTGGTAAGGCTAAGTCATAATAAGTTTGTAACAATCCCGCTTTTTTCATTGCTTCCTGACCTGAACCTTTGTGTAGGTCAAGGGTTCCACCAAAAATTCTTGCCTCTCGGTCGTTGTCTCTTTCGTAAACTGAAACGTCTATGCCGTTTTGCTGTAATAATTTTGCCATAGTCAGTCCAACGGGTCCACCACCAATTATTGCAACGTTCTTATCACTAAGTAAATTCATTTGTTTGTCTGTATCTATTCGCATTGTCATTCA
>NZ_CANNFF010000023.1 GCF_947503855.1 uncultured Polaribacter sp.
TGTTCATTTTGATTTTTCATAAGTGACTATCATTAATTGATGAATTTTTAGTCAACCTATTTCAGGAAAGTACAGTTCTTAAATTACTTACAACGTGTTTGTATAAGATTAGTGGCGTGTTTAAGCACCTAATTTAGCAAATATAAACTGAATAGAAAATCCGCGAGAATTTTCGTAAGTAGACTAGAACTAGCAATAAATTATATACGGTGTTGCCAACTGGCTTTTTTCAATTAATAATCTTGAATTAAAACTTCAGTAGGAATATGTAGAGTAGTGTTGAGTTTTCTAATCATATCTAGAGTCAGTTTTCTTTTTTTATTCAAAATTTCGCTAACTCTACTTTTAAATCCAACAACTTCTGCTAAATCCTTTTGTTTCATTCCCATTTGTTCCATTCGGAATTTAATTGCTTCGATTGGGTCAGGCATTCCGATTGGGAATTGTTCATTTTCATATCTATCAATCAAAATTGACAGGATTTCCAACTCGTCTCCATCTTGTGTTCCTTTTTTTGCATCAAAAATTTCCTCAAGTCTGTTGAGTGCGTTTTGATAGTCTTTTTCGTTTCTAATTGGTAATATTTTCATAATTAGATATTATTTGCGTCAATTTTATCATATTCAGCGTGAGTTCCGATAAACCTTATCCAGCATATTCCGTATTCAAAATTAAATTTTACAATCAAACGATAATTATTACCTTTTATATCATAAACAATTCGATTGTCTTTCAAAATACTAGCACTCGGATATTCACTTTTTAATTCGTTAATATTTTTCCATTCGGACTTTTCAGTTTCTCTATACCACGATTTTAATTGTTCTTCACAATCAGCGTGTTTTTCCCAAAAATCTCGTAAAGTTCGTTTTGCGATTACTCTCACATTATAATTGTTTGACGCAAATATAATAAAATAGTTACCAATTTGGTAATTAGTTTGGTTTTTTTAGCTTGTTGGCAACGTGTTTATATATGGTTTGTTGCGTGGTTTAAGCAACTAATTTAGTAAATAATTACTGACAAAGAAAATCCGCGAGGATTTTCGCAAGTAAGCAAAAAGCCAGCAATAAATTATATATGGTGTTGGCAATAGTTAATATTCATTATGGTATTTAATTACTAAATAAATGTCTTTATAATTAAATTTTCTCTTTTTTATCATATTGTGAAGTTCAATATTTTCAGGTAGTATTCTTTTAATAATTTGATAAAATCTTCTCGGATTTAATAATGTTAAAGTTTTATCTTTCTCAAGATAATAATGAGTCTCAACTTGAGAACTAAAACCAGAAATAGTTACCAAAGTTTTATATTCATACAAGTTCACTTTTCCTTTGTATATTAATTTTAAGTAAGCTTGTTTTTTATCTGATGGGTTTATTTTTCTCTTTTCTTTGTAATAATAATTAAAACCCTCCATTCTGAATTCCAAGATATTTTTTGGATCTATTTTCAGACCTTTTTCATTAATAATTTGTTCATATTTATTAATACTATTTCGATTTTTAATTTCTCCATAAGTAGTATCTTTTTCTATATTTATAATATAGTCTTTTCTCAAACTTCTTTTTAAATTATGTAAGTATAATTTCTCCTCTTTTTTGAAAGCAGAAATATTTTCATTTTCCAATGATATTAAACTGTCATTTTCTTTAGAGTAAAATTGTTCTTTTGTAATTAAAGTTAAATTATATATTTTTTCATTTTTTTTGATATTCTTAATTTTGTTTTTTTTGATTTTATACTTTTTCCCTTTTAAATCTAAAAAAATATTTGTTTGGTATTTTCCATAAATTGTATCATTATTATTTAATACAATGAAGTCATAAAAAGATTTCTCTTGAGAAAATCCTAAATATGATGAAATTAAAAGGAGAATTACTATCGTTTTTTTGTATTATACTGAAATAGGTTGACCTTTTTTTAGGTTTAATTTATACGTTCAAACTATTTTTTTAAGCCGTTTA
>NZ_CANNFF010000024.1 GCF_947503855.1 uncultured Polaribacter sp.
CGGTGCTTTCAATACTCCGTCACCCCATCGCAATTATAAGAAGTACAGGAATATTAACCTGTTATCCATCGACTACTCCCTTCGGATTCGCCTTAGGACCCGACTAACCCTCAGCTGATTAGCATCGCTGAGGAAACCTTAGTCTTTCGGTGTGCGGGTTTCTCGCCCGCATTATCGTTACTTATGCCTACATTTTCTTTTGTAACCACTCCAGCATGCCTCACAGCACACCTTCTACGCAGGTTACAATGCTCCCCTACCACTTTAAAAGTCCATAGCTTCGGTAATATGTTTATGCCCGATTATTATCCATGCTCGACCGCTCGACTAGTGAGCTGTTACGCACTCTTTAAATGAATGGCTGCTTCCAAGCCAACATCCTAGCTGTCTGGGCAGTCAAACCTCGTTTTTTCAACTTAACATATATTTGGGGACCTTAGCTGATGGTCTGGGTTCTTTCCCTCTCGGACATGGACCTTAGCACCCATGCCCTCACTGCTGAGAAACATTTTATAGCATTCGGAGTTTGTCAGGAATTGGTAGGCGGTGAAGCCCCCGCATCCAATCAGTAGCTCTACCTCTATAAAACTTTTACTCAACGCTGCACCTAAATGCATTTCGGGGAGTACGAGCTATTTCCGAGTTTGATTGGCCTTTCACCCCTACCCACAGGTCATCCAAAGACTTTTCAACGTCAACTGGTTCGGTCCTCCACTATGTGTTACCACAGCTTCAACCTGCCCATGGGTAGATCACTCGGTTTCGCGTCTACTACTACTAACTAAAGCGCCCTATTCAGACTCGCTTTCGCTACGGCTCCATATCTTAAATATTTAACCTTGCTAGAAACAGTAACTCGTAGGCTCATTATGCAAAAGGCACGCCGTCACACATAAATGTGCTCCGACCGCTTGTAGGCGTACGGTTTCAGGTTCTCTTTCACTCCCTTACTTAGGGTTCTTTTCACCTTTCCCTCACGGTACTAGTTCACTATCGGTCTCTCAGGAGTATTTAGCCTTACCGGATGGTCCCGGTGGATTCATACAGGATTACTCGTGTCCCGCACTACTCAGGATACCACTATCAATAACTTCGCTTACTTTTACAGGACTATCACCTTCTTTGGTCTGTATTTCCAAACAGTTCTAATTCACTTAGCATCGAATATCGTGGTCCTACAACCCCAATATTGCCGTAACAATATTGGTTTGGGCTAATCCGCGTTCGCTCGCCACTACTAACGGAATCACTATTGTTTTCTCTTCCTCCGGTTACTTAGATGTTTCAGTTCACCGGGTTTGCCTCCTTTCGGATACTATGTCTTCAACATAGTGGGTTGCCCCATTCGGATATTTACGGTTCATAAGGTATGTGCCCCTCACCGTAACTTTTCGCAGCTTATCACGTCCTTCTTCGCCTCTGAGAGCCTAGGCATCCGCCATACGCCCTTACTTAACTTATTGTACTTTTTGCTGTGATATAAATATCACAACGAGCTCTTTTATATTTTTATAAAAATTGTCTAAAATATCTCTATTTTAAACTCTCTATCTTATTTGATTCTTACGATATCATTTTACCAATATGTCAATGAACT
>NZ_CANNFF010000025.1 GCF_947503855.1 uncultured Polaribacter sp.
CCACCACCAATTATTGCAACGTTCTTATCACTAAGTAAATTCATTTGTTTGTCTGTATCTATTCGCATTGTCATTCAAAAATGGCACATAACGGGAAACGCATTGGCGAAGTGGCGGATAAATTGGACAAAAAGTTCAATTTAGCGAGAACGTAGCCGATGTGTTTCCACAGAGCTAACTTACAAATAAAAAGCGAATGTGGAACACATTCGGCGGAATAAAATGCAGAAACTTTCAATTTAGCACTTAACCTGCCATTTTGCCAATGCGATGTTATGTGAAGGAATTTTTAGTATCTTTGTATTCAAATAATTCACATTTTATGTATTTCAGCAAGCCTTGGTAATTAAAAATTAAAGTAAATTATTAAATCGTCTTTTTGAGACGGTTGCTATTTGGTACGTTAATTTTTAATTTAAAATAAGGTAATAATGAAAAATATAAAACCCTTAACTTTTCCGTTTAATTCGGAAAATAATACATCCATAAAACAAAGTCTTTTTCGATTTCGAGAATATTTTGATTCTTCTACAATTGTTGGTTTAGGCGAAAACGCACATTTCATAAAAGAGTTTTTTACATTCAGGCATCAAGTTATTGAGTTTTTAGTAACTGAATGTGATTTTGACACCTTGGCATTTGAGTTTGGTTTTTCTGAAGGATTAGAAGTTGATAAGTGGATAAAATCACAAATTCCATTCGACGATTTGGATAAGTTACTGTCACACTTTTATTATCCAAATGAGTTTAAAGATACTTTGCTATGGCTTCGTCGGTATAATCAAGACAATAATAATCAAATTACCTTTTTAGGTGTGGATATTCCTAAAAATGGAGGTTCTTATTTTCCAAACTTTCGTATTGTATCTGATTATTTGCAAAGACTTTCAATCGTTTCTTCTGATGTCTTACAGAAGATTTTAAATCTTGCTGAGAAATTTGATTTCTATTCGACTTCTCAGCTTGCGTTAAATTTATCGCTTTTTGATGAAGCTGAACATAATGAATTAAAAGCATTGCTATTAAAAGTTTACATTCGTTTGATTACTCTTCAACCAAAATTAGAAAGTTTAGAATTTCAATCGATAGTTCATCAAGTTAAAGGCTTGATTTATATGAATTATAATGCTGATGCTATGGAAAGTTTCATTACTGAAAGGGGAATTGAAGGAGATATGGGAGCAAAAGACCAGTATATGGCAGAAAGCATTGATTGGTTTTTGAAAAATTCACTTGGTAAAAAGATTATTTTGGTTGCCCACAATGCTCACATTCAAAAAACTCCGGTAGATTTTGATGGATTTATTAGTTGTTATCCAATGGGGCAAAGACTTTCGATGACTTTTGGAGAAAAATATAAAGCATTTGCAATAACTAATCTACGTGGAGAAACTGCGGCATTGTATCCTGATAATGATTATCAATTTGGCTTTAGGGTTGATAAATTTCCACTTGATTTTCCAGAGTCGGATTCTGTTGAATTTATTATGCAAGAATTTGGAGGAAAAGAATGCTGTTTACTAATGAACAGAAGTACGGAATTAAAAAATTGTAATAAGATTC
>NZ_CANNFF010000026.1 GCF_947503855.1 uncultured Polaribacter sp.
TTAAATTAGCAACTGAAGCAACCTCATAAGGGTTAAAAGATGAACCACCACCTTGTGGTTTTCTTTGGTCTGCAATTACAAATGAGGTAGTAAAGGAAGATTCGTTTCCAGAAAAATCATTTGCTTTTATTTCTACCGTTATTTTAGCTTCTGATTTAGAGGCATCGGTAGGGACCACATAATTGTAATAAATCAGATGGTCATTCTCTGAATCTATTTCCATAGAAGCCCCTACTAAAGGAGATCCCCAACCAGAAATATTTATTGTAGACGGCCCTGCAGGTTCTGTTAAGCTTGCTGTAATTTTTACAACTTCTCCAGGTTCTGCTCCCAATCTTCTTTTTGAGGATGAGTAAAAACCAATTTTATCCAACTCAGGTAAAATAAGGTCATATATATATCTAAATTCTACACTTCCATTTTCTGCATTTGGGTTTTCCGCCAAAACAGAAATTAAAGCTGTGGTTGGATCTCCAGGTGCTCCATTGTAGGTAAATACCAATTCGGCAGTGGTTGTATTGCCTTGTGTAACGGTATTTTCCACAGCTACACTTACAATGTCTGTATTGTTTGAAGTCGCTGTAAAAACAGAATTTCCACCCACAGGAGATAGTGCCGTGATGGTACGCCTAGATTCTATTTGGCCAGTGCTAAACGCGTTATTAGGTGTCACAATAACAGAAAGTACCGCCTGGGTACCTGCAACTTGGTAATTAAAATAAGGATATCCTAAGTTAAAGCCGGTAGTAGTACCTCCATTGTCTATATCCCACACATCTTGAGTTCCATTGGTTGTTTCTAGAACAAAATCCCAGTTGCTTTTCATAAATTGAGAGATCAACTTCATATCAGCAGTTTGTTTACCAATAGCACTAGCGGTTAGGTTAGGGTTTTCAATTTGATGTTGCTTCCCTACAGATTCTTGATTAAATGTGTATACTTCAGAGTCATAGAATACGGTGTTTGTAATTCCTTCTGCGGCAAATCCACCCATTTCACTAGCTATGGCTCCAATACGTCCGTTACCATTTGTTCCGTTAAATCTATTTTCAAATTGAGTTTCATCAAATCCTGTTTTTTGTATCACAAAATTAGAAGCGGAATAACTGGTAGATAAAGGCATTCCGTCGTAAGAATAGTACCCAAATAAGCCACCTGCTCTAATCTCTCTAAGCTGATCGTAATTGAAGTTTGTCCAATCTGAGAAGTTTCCTAAATCTGCAATGATGTCAACTTTAGCATATACATTCTTAATTCCTAAATTTTGGGATTCTCCAATAAGTCCTCCGGTTCTAT
>NZ_CANNFF010000028.1 GCF_947503855.1 uncultured Polaribacter sp.
TGGAGAAGTGATGTATATTTTACCAGTTGCAAAAGCATTTTGTAATTCAGGTGTTTTTATAGGCCCATTATCTGATTCATAAGTAGATCCTATAAGTCCTCCAATATTTTGAGACCAATTCCAATTTGTTTTGGTGTCTTGAGTAATACGGATTTCAAAATTCTCTGCATACACCTCATTCATAGAATAATTTTCACCGTTATTTCCTTCATAATGGAATAAGTATTCAGCACGTCCTATCAATCCTCCTACATGAACTGCTCTTCGGGCTAGATCTATAGAGACATTCGTTGAGTGTATTTTAGAGATGTCTGCACGCTTATCATTCCAAGCCATATTTCCAAAAACACCCCCAACTTGGTTAGATTCATGATTGCTGTTTGCATCTACTCCTCTAATTGTAATGCTATTATTCTCAGAGGAGATCTCTTTTACAAGCCCCATATAATTAACAGTTCCAGAGATTCCTCCCACCAAGTTAATGTTAGGACCAGAATAAATATCTATAGAAGAATTTTTTACAGAAACATTGTTTAAAAAAGAACGACTCATAAATCCAGATAAGATACCAATATTACTGAGTGCGGTGGTTCCGTTATTTCGAATTTTTAACTGGGCATTGTCAATCGTTAAATTGGTAATAGAACCATAATTCATTCCGCCAAAGAGCCCAAAACCATTAGTATGGGGATCTTGGAACACCACACTTTCCACCAATAGAAGATTGTTGATAGAAAACCCACCTCCATCATAATTAAAGTTGTTTAAATTGTACTCATTTCTATTAAAGTTTGCTTTATTAAAATTCACTTTACTCTCCCAGGTATAGCCTAACAAATCAATGTCTTGGATTTGCTTAAAGAAAATTTCATTTTCAGGAGTACCAGTGTCAAACACCCAACTTAAATTAGCAACTGAAGCAAC
>NZ_CANNFF010000029.1 GCF_947503855.1 uncultured Polaribacter sp.
CATGGAGAGCTCCAAGCTGCCGTTTCTGGTGTGGTACAAAACGATGTTCCTGATGAGTTGCACAAAAAAGGGATTCTCCACCAACGAACTCCAGAAGCAATTAGGATTGAAGCGTTACGAACCGGTATGGGCGATGGTACACAAACTCCGCAGGGCGATGGGCAACCGGGATGCAAGGTATACACTGGAAGGGATGATAGAACTGGATGAGGGTTACTTTTCGGTGGCCAGTAAGGAAATCGAGCGAGGCAAGGGTACACGTGGCCGGGGAGCCGAGGGAAAGCAGAACGTTGCGGTGATGGCCGAAAGCACCCCGTTGGAAGATATCGAAACGGGCAAAAAGGAGAAGCATGTGCGTTATTTCAAGGCCAGGGTACTGGATAGCCATCAAAGTGAAGGAATCAACGGCGTGGTCAGGGACTGCATGGAGGATGATGCCATCGTATTTTCGGACAAAAGCACTTCTTACGTTGACATCTCCGATCTGGTGGAATTGCACGTCACCGAGAAATCAGACGCCAAAACCACCAAGGAAACACTCAAATGGGTGCATATCGCAATCAGTAATGCAAAACGGACATTGCTGGGCAACTACCATAAAATCAAAAGGAAATACTTACAGTTGTATCTCAACGAGTTTATTTACAAATTAAACAGACGGTATTTTGGAGACAAACTCTTTGACAGACTAGTAATTGCGAATATAACAGGTGCATAAACGGATAATCAGAA
>NZ_CANNFF010000030.1 GCF_947503855.1 uncultured Polaribacter sp.
AGTAAAAAGAATCTGCAGTAAATCTTTACCTATATAGCCTTTATCGGCGTATAGTTTTCCATAGATTTTATTTAGAAAAGACTTCTTTTTTAAAGGTGTTCTATCATCAACATTAGCCTGTGTTATGGTAAAGTTTAAGATCTCACCTTTATCGTTTATAACAATATGTAGTTTAAAACCATGAAACCACCCCATAGTAGATTTACCAGTGGTAGCAATGCCTTTAAAAACTTTATTGTTTTTAATTCGTTTGGGTTTACAAACTCTAATAGGTGTAGAGTCTACAAAAGAGATGCCTGTAGAATCGCCCAAACAACAGGTCTTTAAAAACAAAGTCATTGGCATTAAGCTTTGCTGCATAAGCTCTGTAAATCTGTTGTATGAAACTGTGTTAGGGAAATCATTTCGCATATGCTTTTGCAGGTAATAAATGTAAAAATGCTTGAAGGTTCTAAATCCACTTAACTGAAACAAAATGGTAATAGTAATTACCTCACTTTTTGACATAGTGGATGGACGCTTTGATGGATTCCCTAAAAGGTGTTTATCGACTAATTGGTCAAATTCTTTGCAAAATTCATCAACAATACAGAATATTTCAGTAATTTTAGAGTAGATTATCATAGATAGATTTTTAGATTAATAAA
>NZ_CANNFF010000031.1 GCF_947503855.1 uncultured Polaribacter sp.
TCGGAACTTACCCGACAAGGAATTTCGCTACCTTAGGACCGTTATAGTTACGGCCGCCGTTTACTGGGGCTTCATTTTATCGCTTCGCCGAAGCTAACAACTCCACTTAACCTTCCAGCACCGGGCAGGTGTCAGGCCTTATACATCATCTTTCAATTTAGCAAAGCCCTGTGTTTTTGATAAACAGTCGCCTGGACCTTTTCACTGCGGCCACGCCGTAAAGCGTGGCGACCCTTCTCCCGAAGTTACGGGTCTATTTTGCCTAGTTCCTTAGCCATGAATCTCTCGAGCACCTTAGAATTCTCATCCCAACTACCTGTGTCGGTTTACGGTACGGGTTCTTATAATCTGAAGCTTAGAGGTTTTTCTTGGAAGCCTTTAGGCACACTATCCACGCAGCCGAAGCCTTATGGTACTATCAACTTTCTCCAAAATCTGCGGATTTGCCTACAAATTCTATAGATACAGTCTTCAACGTACTATTCCGTCAGTACACGGTGCTTTCAATACTCCGTCACCCCATCGCAATTATAAGAAGTACAGGAATATTAACCTGTTATCCATCGACTACT
>NZ_CANNFF010000032.1 GCF_947503855.1 uncultured Polaribacter sp.
TGTATTATACTGAAATAGGTTGACCTTTTTTTAGGTTTAATTTATACGTTCAAACTATTTTTTTAAGCCGTTTAGAAGGCAAAAAATAGCTTGAACTGCTTATTGTTTAAATTTCGAGTTCAGTCAAATTTACATTATTTTTTCTATACGATTTGTATTTTATATTGGGATTAAGATGTACTTCAGCAGGTTTTCTTAAATCTAGGCTAAAATGCGTTCTTAAATTATTATAAATATTGACAGCTTGTGTAGCTATTTTTTGAGCTACATCTGTGTTTTTAATACAGTTCTTAAGCCCATATTCATATTTTAGGGTTCTATTAATTCTTTCAGCAATAGCATTTTCATAGGGGTCATATTGTTCAGTCATACTCATCATAATTCCATTGTTTTCAGCGAATTGAGTGTACTTAGGATTGCAGTATTGGAATCCCCTGTCAGAATGATGAATGAGTTTTTTATTAGGGTATTTTCTATTTT
>NZ_CANNFF010000033.1 GCF_947503855.1 uncultured Polaribacter sp.
CGTAAAAAAGTAGGCTCTAAAACGGGTGGAATTAAACTCTATAATGAACTCAAATCTCAAATGATTGAACAAAACATAAACATAGGAAGAGATAAGTTCTATCGCTTTTTAAGACTCAATAATTTATTAATCCCGAAAAGAAAAAACTACGTCACAACTACCAATTCTAATCATATATTTAGAAAATATAAGAACATTGTAAAAGATAAAATCCCAACTCGTCCAGAACAGCTTTGGGTAAGTGATATTACTTATATCAAAACAGAAAATGGCCACAACTATTTAGCTATTGTAACAGACGCTTTTTCTAAACAAATTATGGGCTATAAAATTGATAATCATATGAAAACATCGCTTTGTAAAGACGCCTTGGATATGGCAATTAAAAATAGAAAATACCCTAATAAAAAACTCATTCATCATTCTGACAGGGGATTCCAATACTGCAATCCTAAGTACACT
>NZ_CANNFF010000034.1 GCF_947503855.1 uncultured Polaribacter sp.
TACAATTATAAAAGACTTCATTCTTCTTTAGGTTATAAGTCACCTCTAGAAATGGAAATGGAATTAATAACGAAAAACAATAAAAATGTAGCTTAAAAATTAGTACCAAATTTATTAGGTAGTCCACACTGCAAATATGGCTGCTAGATTGATATATTTTATAGTTTTAAATACATAAAAAAACCTTTTAGAAAATTCTAAAAGGTTTTTTTAATAGTTTTTAACTGCGCTAAAAGAGTCATTTATTTTATTAACCTGAGTTCGATTAATATTTAGATAGATTTTATTAGTAAAGAAGATAGATTTTTAGTAAATTAAGGCTCTGAATA
>NZ_CANNFF010000035.1 GCF_947503855.1 uncultured Polaribacter sp.
TCTGTTGCGCCATATACTTTCGTTTGACCTGAATCAGCTGTTACTGTTAAAGCGGCTTTGGTGATGCTAAAGTCTGCAGTTACAAAGCTTATGTCATAATTACTGTCTGCTGCTCCTGAAGGTGTAATGGTATAGGTATTTACATCTTCTCCTGTTGCTCTTGCGATACTAACTCCTGTATCTAAACTAGATTCGGTATCACTATTTACGAATCCTGTAATTGTGTAGGTTAGCGCTGGATCTGTTGCGCCATATACTTTTGTTTGACCTGAATCAGCTGTTACTGTTAAAGCGGCTTTGGTGATGCTAAA
>NZ_CANNFF010000036.1 GCF_947503855.1 uncultured Polaribacter sp.
AAAGATGGATCAGTTATTTTGGTACAAGGAACTGATTATGGATTAGATTATAGTAATAATATCAATGTTGGTACAGCCACTGTAACGCTTAGCGGAATTGGGAATTATGCAGCAGATAAAGAAATTAACTTTACGATTCTACCAAAAAGCATCAATATTTTAATAGCAGATCAAGAGAAAGACTATGGCGCCCAAGATCCTGTTTTAGTATTTACAGCAGATCCAAACCTTTTTGGAGCAGATGCATTTACAGGAACTTTAACCCGAGAATCTGGCGAGGCAGTTGGAACGTATTTGATAACTTC
>NZ_CANNFF010000037.1 GCF_947503855.1 uncultured Polaribacter sp.
AATATTTATTGTAGACGGCCCTGCAGGTTCTGTTAAGCTTGCTGTAATTTTTACAACTTCTCCAGGTTCTGCTCCCAGTCTTCTTTTTGTACCTTCCATAAACTGAACCCTTTCAACGATTGGTTCTGTATTGTCCTGGTTGTATTTAAATTCTACACTTCCACTTTCTGCATTTGGGTTTTCTGCCAAAACAGATATCAATGCAGAGGCAGTAGCTCCTGTAACTCCATTGTAGGTAAATACCAATTCGGCAGTGGTTGTATTGCCTTGTGTAACGGTATTTTCCACAGCTACACTTACA
>NZ_CANNFF010000038.1 GCF_947503855.1 uncultured Polaribacter sp.
AATTTTTTGATTTCATCGTTTTTACTCATACCATTATTTTGTTGTACTAAGGTACTATATTTTTTAATCCAATACCCAATAGTAGTTTTAGGAACATCATATTTTTTGGAAGCGAAGTTTGTTGATATTTGACCATTTTGAATTTGGTCAACGACGAATAATTTGGTTTCTAAAGTTACTTTTTGGTACTTTCTTTTCTGCCAGTGTTCATTTTGATTTTTCATAAGTGACTATCATTAATTGATGAATTTTTAGTCAACCTATTTCAGG
>NZ_CANNFF010000039.1 GCF_947503855.1 uncultured Polaribacter sp.
CAGCTGATTCAGGTCAAACAAAAGTATATGGCGCAACAGATCCAGCACTAAACTATACAATTACAGGATTCGTAAATGGTGATACAGAATCTAGTTTAGATACAGGAGTTAGCATCGCAAGAGCAACAGGAGAAGATGTAAATAGCTATACCATTACACCTTCCGGTGCTGTTGATAGTAATTATACCGTAAGCTTTGTAACAGCCGACTTTAGCATCACCAAAGCCGCTTTAACAGTAACAGCTGATT
>NZ_CANNFF010000040.1 GCF_947503855.1 uncultured Polaribacter sp.
GTTCTAGAAACAACCAATGGAACTCAAGATGTGTGGGATATAGACAATGGAGGTACTACTACCGGCTTTAACTTAGGGTATCCTTATTTTAATTACCAAGTTGCAGGTACCCAGGCGGTGCTTCCTGTTATTGTGACACCTAATAACGCGTTTAGCACTAGTCAAAAAGAATCTAGGCGTACCATCACGGCACTATCTCCTGTGGGTGGAAATTCTGTTTTTACAGCGACTTCAAACAATACAG
>NZ_CANNFF010000041.1 GCF_947503855.1 uncultured Polaribacter sp.
TTTTGAATACGTAAACTACCATATATTTGTTTACTTTGATTAAAAATAGTAGTAATTCTTGATTTTAAGAGAGATATAGAGCTTTTCTCTCGCTTATGTTGACCAGACCACAACCAGGTATAATAACTGTTTTTACTAACTCTCATACATTTACACATCTTTTCAACAGGAAATAAACCAGTGTTAAGTTTAATAAACTGGTATATTACTTGTCGCTCTTGGAAAAGATGCTTACCGCCTT
>NZ_CANNFF010000042.1 GCF_947503855.1 uncultured Polaribacter sp.
GTCTAAAATATCTCTATTTTAAACTCTCTATCTTATTTGATTCTTACGATATCATTTTACCAATATGTCAATGAACTGTGGCGAGTCGCCACTGACTATTATTTATCAGTGTTGACTTTTGATGCTATTGATAATTAATTATCTCTAAACATCGCCTTGTGGAGAATATCGGAGTCGAACCGATGACCTCTTGCGTGCAAGGCAAGCGCTCTAGCCAACTGAGCTAATCCCCC
>NZ_CANNFF010000043.1 GCF_947503855.1 uncultured Polaribacter sp.
TCATAGCCGAGTAGTACTAATAACCCATAGACTTATGTACGCTTCCCGAGCTTCGGCTCGGGAGACACTCTTTTTTTTCTTGTACTAAACTTGTTTTAGTATCTAATGAAACTTACAATATTATTTTACCATATGTTAACTTATTGCAAGCCTAGCTTGCAGTTGTTAGCTTTTAGTCTTTAGACGTTAGTTTTTTACTAACGACTATCAACCAATAACTAATAACCAAAT
>NZ_CANNFF010000044.1 GCF_947503855.1 uncultured Polaribacter sp.
AGTTGCCTTTTTCTGAATTGGGCTTATCCTTATGATGTTCAAGATATTCCTGAACCATTTCATCAGTTATCTTACCAACCTGAGTTCGATTAATAAAATGCAAGTTGATTTGTTTTGACTGTCTGGTATTTTATGGACGGCTTTTTAGGTGAAAAGCTATAGGCAATAAGCCCTGCAACAATATTAGACAAGAAATTAGTAAAGCTTCTATGTCTAGAATGTTCAATT
>NZ_CANNFF010000045.1 GCF_947503855.1 uncultured Polaribacter sp.
CAGGATTCGTAAATGGTGATACCGAATCTAGTTTAGATACAGGAGTTAGCATCGCAAGAGCAATAGGAGAAGATGTAAATACCTATACCATTACACCTTCCGGTGCTGTTGATAGTAATTATGACATAAGCTTTGTAACCGCAGATTTTACGATTACTAGTAAGTCGATTACGGATACAACTATTAGCATAGCCCCTATTGATGATTTCATTTATTCTGGTCA
>NZ_CANNFF010000046.1 GCF_947503855.1 uncultured Polaribacter sp.
GTGATGCTAAAGTCGGCTGTTACAAAGCTTATGTTATAATTACTATCAACAGCACCGGAAGGTGTAATGGTATAGGTTCCTACATCTTCTCCTGTTGCTCTTGCGATGCTAACTACTGTATCTAAACTAGATTCTGTATCACTATTTACGAATCCTGTAATTGTATAGTTTAGTGCTGGATCTGTTGCGCCATATACTTTTGTTTGACCTGA